>NZ_CP168083.1:0-1966006 GCF_049478495.1 Mycoplasma sp. P36-A1
ATGTCTACTAATCTTGATGCTATTTGGTATCAAACCTTAGAAAATTTAAAAAATTCTGATGAAATATCTAGTTTTACATTCAAAGAAATATTAGAACCTACTACTCTTCATAAATTAGATAATGAATATGCATATGTAGTATTAGAAGATGCAATAGCTGTAGCAACTGCCAAGCAATTTAAAACAACAATTGAGTCTTACTTGCAGGAAGTAGCTAGTTCTAATTATAAAATAAAATTTATCACTGAAGATGATATTGAACATATTGGCTCTAGTGTCATAATTGAAGAAGCAACGCCTAGCTATATAGATGATTTAAATAAAGAGTATCGTTTTGATAATTTTGTTGTTGGTACTAATAATAGAGTTGCTAGAAGGGCTAGTAGTGCAGTTGCTTCTGCTCCAGGTACTGCTTATAATCCATTGTTTATTTATGGTAATCCTGGAATGGGAAAAACACACCTAGTTACAGCAATTGGTAATCAAATTAAATCAGATAAACCTAATATGCGACCTTTGTATGTTTCAAGTAATACTTTAATTAATGACTTTCAAAAATTGATAAGTAAAAAAGAAACTGATAAGATTTATGATCAAAACTGGTTTGATCATAAATATCAAAATATCGATCTTTTAATTATAGATGATATTCAAATGTTAAAATCTAAAGAGAAAACAACGGAAAGTTTCTTTAATATATATAATAATTTATATGAAAAAAACAAACAGATTGTTATTACTAGTGATGTTAGTCCAGGTGAGTTAGATGGTATGACTGATCGTATGATTTCTAGATTTAGTCAAGGTTTAACAGTACGTATTGATCCTTTAGATGTAGAAACTAGTATTCAAATATTAAGATCTAAACTTGAATATCACCAAAAAACGGATTTAGGTAGAGATTGTGCTGCTGATATTATTACTGATGAGGCCTTAGAGTATATAGCAAATAACTTTTCTAAGGATGTAAGAGGTTTAGAAGGTGCTTTAACTACTATTATGTTATTATGTATAGATATTAATGCTGAAAGCTTTTCAATGGATTTTGTTAAGAGTGCTCTTGGAAATATAGAACCAATTGCAGTAGATAAGATTATTAATAAAGATGATATTTTAAATACTATTTCTAAATATTATAATTTAAATAAAAAAGATATAATTGGAAAATCTAGATTAAAAGCATTAGTAACTCCAAGACACATTGCCTTTTATTTATGCCGTACATTATTAGATATGCCTTTTGAAAAAATAGGAGACTGTTATGGTAATAGAGATCATAGTACAATAATGTCTGGATACAATAAGATAAAAAAATTCATTGATACAAATGATGCTGAATATATTGGGGCTATTGAAGATATTAAGGAATTGTTGAAAACTTAGGTATCTATACACATAGTTATCCACTGTTTATCCACATAGTTTTTTGCTATAATAAAAGGGATATAGCTAGTTATCCACAAAAAATTAGCCCCTTTATTATTATTATTTAATAAAATATTATATATACATACACCTGGAGGTAAATAAATTTATGAAAATGAGAATTAAAACAAGTACTTTTTTAAGTGGCTTAAGTAAAGTAAATCATGTAGTTAATTCTAAATCACCGGTACATTCGTTAAATGGTATCTATTTTAAATTAGAAGATACATCTTTAACTTTAATTGGTAGTGATTCAGATATAACTATTAAATGTATTATTGATAATGATTTAGAAATTATAAATACAGGTAGTATTGTAATTCCAAAATTTATTGTAGATATTACAAGAAAAATTGATGATGAATATTTAGAATTAGAATTAATAGATGAAACTATGTTACTTGTAAAAAGTAATAATAGTGAATTTAAGATTAATGGTATTAGTACTGATAATTATCCTATTATTGATTTTGCAATGAATGGAGATAATTTAAACCTAGAATCAAGTATGTTAAAGTCTATTATTAGTGAAACTGTTTTTGCTACAAGCAGTGAAGAAATTAGACCTGTATTGACAGGTGTTAATATGTCTAGTAATGGAAGTATATTAACTTGTGTTGCTACTGATAGTTTTAGACTTGCAAAAAAAGACATTAAATTAGAAAATTTATTTGAGTTTAAAATCACAGTACCTTCAAAATGTCTAAATGAAGTAGCTAAACTACTTTTAGATAAACAAGAATGTAAAGTTTATATTAATCAACAAAGAATTTTATTTGATTTAGGAAAAATAATAGTTCAATCTAGATTGATATCTGGTAATTATCCAGATGTTTCAAAACTATTACCATCTTCTTTTGGAACAGTAATGGAATTAAATAAAAAGCATATTGAAAGTGCATTAGATCGAGCAACTATAATGTCATTGCAATCTAATTACACAGTAACAATAGATGGAAATATGGATAAGCTAACAATATCTTCTAAATCTCAAGAATTAGGTTCTATCAAAGAAAATGTTGATATTGTGAAATTTGAAGGGGAACCAATTATATTATCTTTCAATTCTAAATATGTTTCAGAGGCTTTAAAATCTTTTAATAGTGAAGATGTTATATTCCATTTTAATGGATCAATGAGTCCCTTTATTATTACAAATGAAAATGATGATGCAACATCTATTCAACTAATTTTACCAATCAAAACATATTAATAATGTAACCTTCGGGTTACTTTTTATTTTGAAATATCATTATTTGTAATTAAGCACTTAATATTGCTTAATTTATGATATAAAGCTCTCATACTATTAAATATTTATAATATTCTTATATAAGGCTAAAATACGTGTTATATTTAATGGTAGTTTTAATTAATATAATACAAAGGAGAAAAAATGAAAAAATATAAATTTCTATTATTTGATTTAGATGATACTCTTTTAGATTTTCATAAAGCAGAGTATCATGGAATTAAAAATGTTATGTTAAAATATAACTTAGATTTTGATGAAAAAAAATATGCTATTTATAATACTATAAATCACAAATATTGGAGTATGTTTGAAAAAAATTTAATAGATCAAAAACAAGTTTTAAAATTAAGATTTGAAGAATTTTTTTTAAGATATAATATCAAAGTAGATGGTAAAGAGGTAGATGATTATTATCGTTTACAATTACAAGATGCTGCTTATGTAATTCCAGGTGCAATGCAGTTACTACAAAATTTAAATGAAAAATATGAAATATATGCGGCTACAAACGGTGTAGGTAAAACTCAATATTCTAGACTGGTAAAAAGTAAAATGATAAATTACTTTAATGACTTATTTATTTCCCAAGAAATAGGCTTTAATAAACCGGATATTAATTTCTTTGAATATTGCTTTACTAACATTAAGAATTTTGATAAAAAAAGTACGTTAATGATTGGAGATAGTTTACAATCTGATATTAAAGGTGGTATTGATTCAGGTATAGATACATGTTGGTATAATCCAAATATCATTGAAAATACAACTGATTTCAAAGCTACCTATGAAATAGACAATCTTCAACAAATTTTAAGTATACTAAAATAATATACAGTAAATAGCCTAACTTTGTGATAGGTTATTAGCTTTAATTTTATTATATTTATTAATAAACATAATTATTAATACAACTTAAGAAAGCCTTTATTTTAAAGGCTTTTTACTATGATATAAACTATACAATAATTTGAAAATAAAGCTAAAATATGGTATAATATTATACATATACTAAAGTTTCTAGTTTAGTATTTTATACATATTTTTAATAAGGAATGATTATATGAAAAAAGTAAAAATTAATACAGAATATATTACATTAACTCAATTACTTAAAAATGAGTCTATTATAGGAAGTGGTGGAGAAGCTAAATATTTTTTAGCTGATTATCCTGTTTTAGTAAATAATGAAGAGGAATCAAGAAGAGGGAGAAAACTATATCCTTCAGATGTAATTATTGTCTTAGATGATGAATTTATAATCGAATGATTTTAAATAATTTAGAATATCAAAACTTTAGAAATTTAGTTAATGATAGATTAGTTTTTAGTGAGAATATTAATTTATTCATTGGAAAAAATGGACAAGGTAAAACAAATTTACTTGAAGCTATTTATTTACTTTCAATTACTAAAAGTTTTAAAACAAGTAAACTAAATTACATTAGCAACTATGATCACAAAGACTTTTATGTATCTGGTAGTTTTAAAAAACATAGTTTTAATTACAATATATATTTTTCTTATGTTAATGATAAAAAAAATATTAGCATTAATAATAATTCACAAACTAAATTTAAAGATGTAATTGGCTTATTAAATGCAGTTTTATTTGTTCCTGAAGATTTACAGTTGCTCAAAGGTGGACCAAGCAATAGAAGAAAGATGATGGATATTGAACTATCAAAAATATATCCAAAATATCTAAATGATCTTAGTACGTATCAGCAAATTCTAAAACAAAGAAATATTTTACTGAAAAGTAGTAAGGTTGATTTTTATATATTAGATGCACTTGATACTTTAATGGAACAATATGCTTTAAGTATTTATAAGCAAAGAAAGAAGTTTATTAGTGAACTTAGTTATTTCATTAATCAAAAATATAATGAAATTAGTAATAAATCACAATCTATAAAAATAAAGCTTTTATCAAATCTAAATACGGAAACCAATTTTAAAGAATTATTATTAAAAAATAGAGATAAAGATATTACTATGCAAGTTAGTAATATTGGTATTCACAGGGATGATTTTATAGTGTATCTAGATAGTAAAAATGTTTCTATATACGCATCTCAAGGTGAACAAAGAAGTGTGATTTTAGCAATCAAATTAGCTTTAGTCGACTTTATTTATGACAAAACAAAAGAGTATCCAATACTATTATTAGATGATGTGTTATCTGAATTAGATGATACAAGACAAACAAATTTAATAAAGTATTTAAATAAGAATATACAGACATTTATAACATCAACAAATGTTGATGCTTTAGAAAAAGATATAATTAATAATTCAAAATTATTTTATATTGAACAGGGATTAGTAAAGGAGGCTTAATATGAGTCAAGATAATCATTATGATGCAAGTGACATTCAAGTATTAGAGGGTTTAGAGGCGGTCAGAAAACGTCCAGGAATGTATATAGGTACAACTTCTTCTAGAGGTTTACACCACTTAGTATGGGAAATTGTCGATAATTCAATAGATGAAGCACTTGCTGGGTTTGCATCTATAATTACAATCACAATTGGTAAAGATAACATAATTACTGTTACAGATGATGGTAGAGGTATTCCAACTGATTTAAACGATAAAACTGGAAAATCTACTGTAGAGACTGTTTATACTATTTTACATGCAGGTGGTAAATTTGGTGGAGGCGGTTATAAAGTTTCAGGTGGACTTCATGGTGTAGGTGCAAGTGTTGTAAATGCATTATCTGAATATTTAGATGTAACTGTTTATAGAGATGGTAACAAATATTATCAAAAATTTGTCAATGGTGGAGAACCGGTTGAAGATTTGAAAATAATTGATAGTGGCTATGATAAAACTGGTACTGTTGTATCGTTTAAAGCAGATCCAACAATCTTTACTGAAACTACTGTTTATGAATATGAAATATTAAGAGAAAGAGTAAATCAATTAGCTTTCTTAAACAAAGGTATAAAAATTGTTTTAAGTGATGATAGAGAAGAAGAAAAATCAGAAACTTTTCACTATGAAGGTGGAATTAAACAATATGTTGAATACTTAAACAAAAATAAAGAAGCACTTTTTGAAAATGTTATATATGTAGAGGTTGAAGAACAAGGAATAGTTGTTGAAGTGGCTTTACAGTACAATACAACATACTCTACTAATCTATATAGCTTCTGTAATAATATTAATACATATGAGGGTGGAACACATGAAGATGGGTTTAGAATGGCTTTAGCCCGTGTAATTAATAATTATGCTAGAACTAATAATTTAATAAAAACAAATGATGACAGTATTTCTCAAGATGATACAAAAGAAGGATTAACTGCAATTGTTTCAATTAAGCATCCTAATCCTCAATATGAAGGTCAAACTAAAACTAAATTAGGTAATACAGAAGTTAGAGGTATTACAAGTAAAGTATTTGGTGATGCAATGGCTGCCTTTTTATTAGAAAATCCAGCAGTTGCTAAACAAATAGTTGAAAAATCAGTAACAGCCCAACAAGCTAGAGTTGCTGCAAAAAAAGCTAGAGAACTAACACGTAGAAAAAGTGCGCTTGAAATTTCTAGTTTACCAGGAAAATTAGCTGACTGCTCAAGTAAAAATGCTGCAGAATGTGAACTATATATAGTCGAAGGTAATAGTGCTGGTGGTAGTGCAAAACAAGGTAGAGATTCAAGAACACAAGCAATTTTACCATTAAGAGGAAAAGTTTTAAATGTAGAAAAAGCTCGTATTGATAAAGTTTTTGCTAATGCTGAAATTAGATCAATGATTACTGCTCTTGGAACTGGTATAAGTGATGAGTTTGATATAGAAAAAGCTAGATACCATAAAATTGTAATTATGACAGATGCTGATGTAGATGGAAGTCATATTAGAACTTTAATGCTTACATTTTTCTATCGTTTTATGAGACCATTAATAGAACATGGATATTTATATATTGCACAACCTCCACTTTATAAATTAGAGCAAGGTAGCAAAGTTGAATATGCATATAGTGATGATGAAATGGATAGTCTTAAAAATAATTTTAATTTAAATCAAAAAATTAATTTACAAAGATATAAAGGGTTAGGAGAAATGAACCCTGAACAATTATGGGATACTACAATGAATCCAGAACATAGAATTTTATTACAAGTTACTTTAGATGATGCGCTAGAAGCTGATAAAGTATTTGAAATGTTAATGGGAGATGATGTGCTGCCTAGAAGAGAATTCATTCAAAATAATGCAGTGTATGTTAAAAATTTAGATATCTAGGAGGCTAATCATGGAAGAAAATAAAAATAATGAAAATGTAGATGAACAACTAGAAACTCAAACAGATGAGTCTGTAGAAAAAGAAAAAGAATATGATAAAGTAATTGGTATTAATATTTCAAATGAAATGAGAACTTCATTTCTAGATTATGCAATGTCAGTAATAGTTGCTCGTGCACTACCAGATGTTAGAGATGGATTAAAACCAGTCCATAGACGTATTATTTTTGCAATGAATGCTATAGGACTATATGCTGATAAACAATATCGTAAAAGTGCTACAGTAGTCGGTGAAGTTTTAGGTAAGTATCACCCACATGGTGATAGTAGTGTATATGATGCAATGGTTAGAATGGCTCAAGACTTTAGTTTTAGATATCCATTAGTAAATGGTCATGGAAACTTTGGATCTATAGATGGTGATGAAGCAGCAGCAATGCGTTATACTGAAGCAAAAATGTCTAAAATAGCAATGGCATTAGTTGAAAATATAAATGAAGATACCGTAGATTTCGTTGATAATTTTGATGCAAGAGAAAAAGAACCATCAGTAATGCCTTCAAGATATCCAAATCTATTAGCAAATGGTGCATCAGGAATAGCTGTAGGTATGGCAACCAATATTCCACCTCATAACTTAGGTGAGCTTATTGATGCTATCAAAGCATTAATGGATGATCCAGAAATAACTACTAATGAACTTCATGAAAAATATATATTTGGACCTGATTTTCCAACAGGTGCTTTAATATTAGGTAAATCAGGAATACGAAAAGCATTTGAAACAGGTCGTGGACCAATTATAATGCGTTCAGTTACTGATATAGAAGAAATGAAAAATGGTAAGAAACGAATTGTAGTTACAGAAATTCCATATCAAGTTAACAAAGCTAGTTTAGTAGAAAAAATAGCCGATTTAGCACGTGAAAAAAGAATAGAAGGTATAACTGATTTAAGAGATGAATCAAATAGAAATGGTATTAGAATTGTTATTGAACTTAGAAAAGATGTTAATGCTGAAGTTTTGTTAAATCAACTTTATAAATTGACATCATTACAAGCTTCATTTAATGTAAATGCTTTATCATTAGTAAATGGTAAGCCAGAACTATTAGGCTTAAAACCAATGCTTAAACTATATCTAGATCATCAAATAGAAGTAATTGTAAGAAGAACAAAATTCAGATTGAAAAAAGCAGCTGATAGAGCTCACATTTTAGAAGGATTAAAAATAGCTTTAGATAATATTGATAGAGTTATTTCTATAATAAGAGGTTCAGCAAATGATGCTGAAGCAACAAGTCAATTATCAGCAGAATTTGGACTAAGTGAAGCTCAAACCAAAGCTATTTTAGATATGAGACTTGCTAGATTAACAGGATTAGCAAGAGAAAAACTGGAATTAGAATTAACAGAGTTACATAAGACAATGGCATATTTACAAGATATCTTAGATAATCATTACCGCGTTTTAGAAATAATTGGTGAAGAATTAGAAGAGATTAGAAATAAATTTGCTGATAAAAGAAGAAGTGAAATCATTGCTGGTTCATTTGATTTAGAAGATGAAGATTTAATACCACAAGAAGATATCATTATTACAATGACAACTAATGGTTATATAAAAAGACTTCCAGAAGATACTTACAGAATCCAAAATAGGGGAGGAAGAGGTATTAAAGGAATGAGCACTAATGAAGGTGATGATGTAGATCAAATAATAACATTATCAACACATGATTTCTTATTTGCATTTTCAAATAAAGGTAAAGTGTATAGAATAAAAGGTTATCAAGTACCAGAATTTACTAGAACAGCAAAAGGTCTACCAATAGTCAATTTACTTCAATTAGATGAAGATGAATCAATATTAACATTAATGAGTGTTAAAGATTCAGAAGAAGATCGTTATATGTTTTTAGCTACTAAAAATGGTACAGTAAAAAGAACTAAATTATCAGAATTTGACTCAATTAGACAATCAGGTAAAATAGCAATATCACTAAAAGAAGATGATGAACTGTTTGGGGTTAAATTAACAGATGGAAAAGCTGAAATCTATATTGGATCTACCAATGGTAAATTAGTAAGATTTGATGAAGATCAAATAAGAATTATGGGTAGAACTGCAGCAGGTGTTAGAGGAATAAACTTAGAAGGTGACAACAAGGTAGTAGGTTTAGCAACATCACTTGAAGGAAATAAAATATTAGTAATGAGTGAAAATGGCTATGGTAAATTATCTGATGTTGAAGAGTATAGAAAATCAAACAGAGGTGCAAAAGGAGTTAAAACCCTTAATATTACAGAGAAAAATGGTAATTTAATCGATTTAAGAGCTGTTTATGGTAATGAAGATGCTATAATCTCTACTAGTTCTGGAATTGTGATTAGAGTATCATTAGAACAAGTTAACACTATAGGAAGAAATAGTATTGGTGTAAGAATAATTAAAGTTGATGAAGGTCATACAGTATCAACAGTAAGTATTGTTCAAGCTTCTCCAGAAGTAGAAGAAGATAGTGAAAACTTAGAAGAAACAAAAGAAATTGTATAATTATTTAATATATTAAAGTTAGGGAATATACATTGTATATTCCCTTTATAGAAAGGAAAATTTAAAATGCTTAGTATTATAATACCAGCATATAATTCAGAAAAATTTGTTCTAAGAGCCTTAAATAGTATTGCAGATCAAACATTCATAGATTATGAAATAATTATAATTAATGATGGTTCAACAGATAATACATTAAAACTTATTACCAAATTCAAAGAGAAACATGCTAATATAGATATGACAATATTTGATATAATAAATCAAGGACATGGTGCTGCAAGAAATCTAGGTATAGAGCATGCAAAGCATGAATATATATGGTTTGTTGATGCTGATGATTTTATTTATAATAAATATTCATTTGAAAAAGCAGCATTAGATTTAAATAAATATAAACCAGACTTATATATATTTAGTGTTTTTGAAACAAATTTTGGTAAAAGAAAAAAAGTATGGAATTTCGCAAAAAAAGATAAACTTACAACAATAAAAGAAAGTCCATATTTATATTTATCACAATCATGGTCCTGGAATAAACCTGTTAAAAGATCACTTCTAATAGATAATAATATTAGATTTAATTCAGAATTAATGTTTGAGGATATTTATCTTTTTAGTGAAATATATCCAAAAACAAAAAGTATTTACATATCAACTGATATAAAATATGTGTATGTAAAGCATGAGGATTCGCTTACAGGTTCACTCAAGAATTTCAAAAAGTATCCACAAGCATTAACTCATGCATCAATATCAATGGTAAAAACAATTTTTAAAAAATAAATTATATTAAAGAATTATATCAATATGCATGTATAAATAAATAAAATTAATGATAATTGCTTAATATATGACTAAAAATAAAAATTATTTCTTTTATCATTGACTTTAGTATTTTAGTGTTCTATAATACTTGCAAGAAATAAAAAAAGCAATGATCTGGATAAGTAAGTAATTAAGTATTTAAAGAGAGCTAGTGTATGGTGTAAACTAGTAATACAATTATTGAAATCAACCAAGGAGTTGAATGATGAAAACTTAAGTTAGTATTCATTCACGGCTAGACACCGTTAACGTTTGAGTTTGTTTCACTGTTTCACGTGAAACAATAAATTAGGGTGGTACCACGACTTCTTCGTCCCTAGACGAGGAAGTCTTTTTTTGTAAAAAAAACATAGGAGGATAAGAAAATGTTAGATATTAAATTAGTTAGAGAAAATGTAGATGGTTTAATTGCGAAATTAAATACAAGAGGTCAAGATTATAGTAATCTTAAAGATGTAGTAAAATACGATGAGGAAAGAAGAGTACTACTTAACAAAGTAGAAGAATATAAGGCTCTAAGAAACGAGACTTCAAAGAAAATTGGAGAGATGAAAAGAAATAACGAAGATGTCACTGAAATAATGGCAACAGTAGATCACTATGCAGATGATATTAAATCAATAGATGATCAAGTAAAGGATTTAGATTTAAAAATATTTGAGATAATGGCAAATACACCAAATGTTCCACGTGAAACAGTTCCGGTTGGATTAGATGAAGATGACAACGTTTTACTAAGAGAAGTTATGGAAAGAACAAAGTTCGATTTTAAAGCAAAACCACATTATGAAGTTGCAGAAGCATTAGATATAGTTGATTTTGAAAGAGCTGCAAAACTTACAGGAAGTAGATTTGCGATATTAAAAGGACAAGGTGCTAGATTAGAAAGAGCTTTATATAACTTTATGATAGATTTCCATACAACAAAACATGGTTTTACTGAATATGTTCCACCATATATGGTAAATACAAAAACAATGTTTAATACAGGACAATTACCAAAATTCGAAGAAGATATGTTTGGAGTAAATGATACAGACTACTGGTTAATTCCGACATCTGAAGTTCCATTTACAAACTATAATGCTGGAGAAACATTAATTAATCCAGAATTACCAAAGAAATTTACAGGAGTTACTCCTTGTTTCAGAAGAGAAGCAGGATCAGCTGGTAGAGATACAAGAGGGCTTATCAGACAACATCAATTTAATAAAGTAGAAATGGTTATGTATGCTCATCCAGATAAATCATATGAAGCATTAGATACATTAACTGACTATGCAGAAAATATTTTAAAAGCATTAAAATTACCATACAGAGTTATTACACTTTGTACAGGAGATATGGGATTTGGAGCAGCACAAACAAATGATATTGAAGTATGGATGCCAGGTTTTGATACATATAGAGAAATCAGCAGTTGTTCAAATTGCGAAGACTTCCAAGCACGTAGAATGAATTTAAAATTTAAAACAGATGATATGAAAAAAGCTGAATTCCTTCATACATTAAATGGATCAGGATTAGCTGTTGGAAGAACATTTGCAGCATTAATAGAAAATTACCAAAATGAAGATGGTACAGTAACTATACCTGAAGCATTAATTCCTTATATGGGTGGAGTAACAAAAATAGAGTTATAAGCTTAAAACCTTACTAGAAATAGTGAGGTTTTTTTATGTAAATAAATAGTTAAATGTATAGAATTTACACATTATAATTAGTAGAGTATATAAATAAATATAATTGTATTAATGTCTATAACTATTAGAAAATACGTATAATTCAAGAAATAATATCATATTAAATAGAATAGTAAAAAAAATTGATATGAACTTAAAAGATTCACTAAATTTATACATTATTGTATTTAATTATTTACACAATTAATGTACAATATATTTAGCAGTAAGGGGTGAGATAACTATGAATATTAGAATTGGTCAATCGACTGACATACATCAACTTTTAAGTAATGAAAAGCTTATACTAGGTGGGGTAGAAATTGAATCAGATTTAGGTACAGTTGCTCATAGCGATGGAGATATATTAGTTCATGCAATTACTGAATCTATTATTGGAGCATTAGGCAAAGGCGATTTAGGAACCTGGTTTAGTGATGAAGATAATTCAAATAAAAATAGAAGTTCATTAGAAATGCTTAAAGAAGTTGTTGCTTATATGAAACAAGTGAATTATTCAATATGTAATATTGATACATTAATATTAGTGGAGAAACCAAAGATAAAAAAGTACTCTGACATGATGAAAACTAATATATGTAAAGTATTAGAGATAGAAAATGATTTACTTAATATTAAAGCTACAAGAGGAGAAAAAATTGGCTTCGTTGGAAGAAGGGAAGGGATAGTAGCACAAGCAGTAACGCTACTTGTAAAAAATGGAGAGAAACAATAAATTTATAATTATCATAGCATTAAATATTGTAGTATATGCAATTATGATGATGGCTAGTTCAAGTTATGCAGCATCAGGTGTTAGCCAAAGTCAGTATACTTATTTAACATTAGGGGCATATGGCCCATTTGTATTAGGAGAAAACCAATGGTATAGAATAATCACATATGCATTTGCACATGCTGACTTAATACACTTGGGAATGAACATGTTAGCACTATATTCATTAGCAGATCCAGTAATAAGATTTACTAGTGAAAAATTTGCAATCATAGCTTATTTCATTGCAGCAATAGTTAGTGGTTTAGGAGTAACATTCTTTACAGATACTATCGTAATTGGTGCTTCTGGAGCAGTTTATGGATTATTTGGAATATTACTATATTATGCATATAAACTTAGTAAACAAGGCTATAATGACTTATTAAGAGCATATGGTCCGGTGATATTAATTAACGTACTAATATCTTTAACACCGGGAGTAAGCTTAGCTGGTCATTTCTTTGGATTATTAGCAGGAGTAGTTTCAGCATACGTATACGATAAAAAAATTAGAAGAAATTATTGGAGATAAAGGAGTTTTAAGATGAGAAGAGTAAGAGTAAGATATGCACCAAGTCCAACAGGACATTTACACATAGGTGGTGCTAGAACAGCATTATTTAATTATGTTTATGCAAAACATCATAAAGGAGACTTTATATTTAGATTAGAAGATACAGATATTGAAAGAAATATTGAGAATGGTGAAGCAAGTCAATTAGATAACTTAGCTTGGCTTGGTATAATTCCTGATGAGTCACCTATTAATCCAGGTAAATACGGACCATATAGACAAACAGAAAGACTTGATTTGTACAGAGAGTATGCTCAAAAATTAGTAGATGCAGGTTTAGCATATGAATGTTATTGTACTACAGAAGAATTAGATGAAAGTCGTGCTAGACAAGAAAAAGAAGGACAATTTTCATTTAGATATGAAGGTACTTGTAAAAATTTAACACAAGAACAAAAAGATGCATACAAAGCTGAAGGAAGAAAACCTGCCATTAGATTTGCAGTTGATCAAGAAGCAGAATATAAATGGAATGATATTGTAAGAGGAGATGTATCATTTACAGGAAAAGATATTTCAGATTGGGTTATTATTAAATCAAATGGAATAGCAACATATAACTTTGCAGTAGTTATTGATGATTTGTTAATGGAGATTTCACATGTATTCAGAGGTGAAGAACACATATCAAATACTCCAAAACAATTAATGATTTATGAAGCATTAAAAGCTGAAGCGCCTCAATTTGGTCATTTAACATTAATTGTTAATGAAGATAGAAAAAAATTATCTAAACGTGATGAAACAATTATGCAATTTGTTAGTCAATATCGTGAAGAAGGTTATAAAGCTGAAGCATTATTCAACTTCTTTATTTTATTAGGTTGGTCACCAGAAATAGAAGAAGAAATATTCACTGAAGAACAAATTATTGAAATGTTTGATGAAAAAAGATTATCAAAATCACCATCAATGTTTGATAAAAAGAAACTACATTGGATTGATAATGAATATATAAAGGCAGAATCTGAAGAAGATACATATAATTTTGTCTTACCATACATTGAAAAAGCTTTCGATTTATCTGAAAAGAGTACAGAATGGAAACAACTAATTATTACTTTATTTAAACCTCAATTACACTATGCAGCAGAAATAGTACCTTTAGTGCAACCATTCTTTGATGCACATAGTTTAAGTGAAGAAGATATAGCATTTTTAACTGAAGTCAATGCAACAGCTGTATTAACAGCCTTTAAGGAAAAAATATTATCTGAAGAAGACTTCCATGAAGAAAAATTAAAAGCAGATATTAAAGCAGTAGGAAAAGAAGTAGGAGCAAAAGGAAAAGGATTATTTATGCCAATAAGACTTGCTGTTTCAAGTAAAAAAAGTGGTGCAGATTTACCAACAGTTATAGAATTATATGGAAAAGAAAAAGCTGTTGAAAATATAGATAAGACACTGGAGTTATTATAGTGAGAATTGATAAATTCCTACAAGTAAGCAGAATTATAAAAAGAAGAGCTGTAGCAAAAGAAATAGTTGAAAAAAAACGAGTGAAAATAAACGATAAAGTTGCGAAACCATCAACAATAGTAGAAGAAAACGATAACTTAGAAATTAGATTTGGAGATTATAAACTAATTTTAAAAGTATTAAAAGTTGAAGAAAAAGTAAAAAAAGAAAACGCAGCAGAAATGTATGAAATTATAGAGAAAAAGGAGATAATAGACTAATGGATTTAGAAAAATTATCACGCACAAAATCAAAGCGTAAAAAGAATATTATAGATAAAGCATATAAGATGTTCCTTGAAAGAGGGATATCTTCAACATCAATGAATGATATAGCTGAAGCATGTAATATTACACGTAGAACAATTTATAATTATTTCGAATCAAAAACCGATTTATTATATTATCTAATGACAAAAATAACAAAAGAGGTAGATCCAGATTTTCATTTACTGTATAATGAAGATTTATCAGCAACAGAAAATATGAGATCACTACTTCAAAGAAACTTTGAAAGTTATTATAGCCATATGACTGACTTTTTATTTATAACACAAGTAAGAATTTATTTAAGCTATCGTTTAAAAACACCTTTAAGTGATGTTGATTCTGATGATATGCATATAGCATTTATAAATGAAATAAAAATGTTAATTGATTTAGGTGAAAAAACTAAAGAATTTAAGAAACAAACTATTGATAGTAAAGAAACAGCAAAATTAATTTATAGAAGCTTATATGGTTATTTATCAAATATTACAATCGGAATTAAAGTAGATAAAGAAAAATATAAAGAAGAGTGTATGTTTTTTGAGAATATGATAATAGAATATTTAACAGGACAATAGGTAGTATAAGAAGGTAAATTAGCGGCTCTTTGTCAAATAGGGTGGAATTTTACAATTTGATATATGAGTTAGTACAGGATATAACAGAAATGTTGTATCCTTTTTTTATCCTTTATCGCTATACAATTAATAATTCTTGTATCATTATTCTAGTTTTTAATCTTTCAAATCTTCTAAACCCGCAAGATATTGTTTTTAACTTCTTGAATTTAGATATTGTACCTTCTATTATTCCATTATTATACTCAACATCGAAACTATCTTTAATATATTCATAATACTTAATAAAGGTAGATATACAAGTTTTAATTTTATCTGAAGCTAATTTATTAGGCTGATCAATTGTTTTCTTAAACATTTCCATATTATTGTATTTTAAAGAAAATAGTAAATCTTGATATATTTCATAATTATTTTTAAAGTCCTCATTATTCTCGATTAAATAATTTATAATTGCTTTATTGTTTGTAAACTTATAATTAAAGGTTGCATGCTTAAACATCACTTCTGAAAGATTCTCTTTTAACTGTAATATAGGTTTCCAAAAATTTTTGAACTTATTTCTGTTTTTTTCATCTGCATTCATAATTGCAACTCTAGTTTTATTAAAGGCTCTAGTTAAATTCTGATAAATATGAAATCTATCTAATATTATTTTAGCATTAGTAAAGACATTTTTAATGATTTCAATATAAGGTGTATACATATCAATTACAATATATTCAACATTATCAATAGCTTCTTTTGTATAGTAGCTAAAATAGTTCTCTAAGTAAGCTTTTTGCCTGTTTTCTACGATATCTAGTAGCTTTCTTTTTTCACCGTCCATAATAACAAAGGACATATTGCCATCAGCATCTTTAGTAGATTTAAACTCATCAAAATGAAGTACTTTTGGTAAATAGGATTTAATAGTAGTAGATTTAGCAGCCTCTGCATAAGTATCTAATACTCTAAAAACAGAATGTGTAGATACATTATGATCTTTAGCAATATAAGTACAAGTAAGCATATCAGTTAATTTAAG
This sequence comes from Mycoplasma sp. P36-A1, assembly GCF_049478495.1. Classification (NCBI taxonomy): domain Bacteria; kingdom Bacillati; phylum Mycoplasmatota; class Mollicutes; order Mycoplasmatales; family Mycoplasmataceae; genus Mycoplasma; species Mycoplasma sp. P36-A1. The sequence goes on from NZ_CP168083.1 coordinate 16,690, forward strand.
AGCAATAAGATATTTAACTTTATTAGAAATAAAACATCCAGGATTTGTTAGAGTATTAGCAGGAATAAAAGTTTTATTACATTCCATACATTTGTAACGAGTTTTAGTAAGCTTTAAATAAGCATCAAAACCAGAAACCATAGGTAATTTAATAAGAGATACTTTTTTATTATGTACATAAAATTTATTATGAACTTTATTACATTTAGGACAAACATTATCATTAAAAAATAGAATTCCATAAAAAACTTTAGAAATATTATCTTTAATTTTTTCATCTTGAAATTTATATATGTTAATATTGGAGTCTTTAATTCCAATAATTTCTTTTAATTCTTTATTGTTTTTATTAATTATGTTATTATTAATCATGACATTTATCTCCTTAATTTAGTTTTGTCGCTTAAATTATAACAAAGATAAATGTCTTTTTCTTTATATTAACAATTTAAGGGTGGATAACATTTCAAGTAATACTTGAATTTGTTATTCCACCCTATAAATTATAGAACCAAATTAGCATATGCTAATATACCTTCTTTTTCTAATTTTTACTACCAATACATAGAATATCCTTATAAACAAAAACGCCACATAATAGTCACAATGTTATAATACAGTTAAATTTTTTAGAATATATTGCTTTTTTGTGTAAAGTTTCGTATAATTAAGGTAGTTAAAACGGGAGGTATAGAAAATGAAAAAATATAAATGTACAGTTTGTGGTCATATTCAAGACACAAACCATAAATGCGAATTATGCGGTGTAGGACCAGAAAAATTTGTAGAAGTTGAAATAGATGAAGAAAATTTAGTATGGGCTCAAGAACATGAATTAGGTTCAGCTAAAGGTGTAGATGCTGAAATTTATGCAGGATTATTAAGCTGCTTTGATGCAGAAGTAACTGAAGTTGGAATGTACTTAGCTATGGCACGTGTTGCATATAGAGAAGGATATCCTGAAATTGGTGAAGTTTTAAGACAAATAGCATGGGAAGAAGCAGATCACGCTGCAAAATTTGAAGAGTTAGCTCAAGACAAAATTTTCAGTACTACTAAAGAAAACTTAAACAAAATGATTCATGGTGAAAATGGAGCATGCGAATTAAGATGGGAAATTGCTAAAAAAGCAAAACAACTAAACTTAGATGCAATCCATGATACAGTTCATGAAATCTCTAAAGATGAAGCTAGACATGGTAAAGCTTTACAAGGATTATTAAAAAGATATTTCCAATAATCAAATTAAAATAACAAAAAAAAGTTGTAACACAGTACAAATTGTATAATGTGTTACAACTTTTTAATTTATCTCTACTTTAATTTTATGTACAAGAAATATAAGGATATTAATATTCATATAGTTTGTTTAAATAATCATTTAATGAGGCTAGAAAACTTGAATTTGAAAAGAAGTCATATTTAGATGTATTGTTTAAATATATTTTTCTTATCTGATCTCGTATATTTGGAATTTTAGATTTATCTTGTTCGTAATGACGAATAAAATCTAATTGTTTAAGAACAGGAATTATCTCATCTCTTAAATCTGGAGAAAGTAAAGGTAGTTCAACTATAACATCTACCTGAGATAAAACAAGTTCGACTTCTTTAAGTCTTTCTAACAACATATTTTTTCTACTTTTTGATATAAATCTCAACTTTAATTCTTTTTTAATAATATCACGTTCATCTTTAAGGTCACTAAGATAAGAATTTATAGCTAAAGCTGAATATTCATCTTGATCATTAGCCATATAAATATGTATAAACCTGTTTAAATATTTTACAACCTTATTTAAATCATCGCCTTTTTTTGGTCTAAAAAGAATAATATTAACTAATAAAGCAACAAACATACCATAGATATTTGCAACAATTCTAATAAATGAACGATCAAATAGTGATTCCATATTATTTGATAAATACAGTATAGAAAATAAGACAAATGCTGCAGTTAAATAAGTTTCTTGAATATTAGTATGTTTAATTACTAAAAATAAGCAAAAGATAGCGATGCTAACACTAAAAGCATTAATACCAAAAAGTAAAGAAAAGACAATTGCAAAAACTACCCCAATAATGTTTGCAAAGGTTTGATTTAGTATTTCATTAATTGATAAATAAATTGATTGTTGCATAGTTTTTAAAGAACCAACTCCTGCAAAAAATGAATCAATACCAAATAGGGGAGCAGTAATTAAACTAATGAAAAAACCTATACATGTCTTAATGATTCTTAAAGGAAAATTATCCTTTATATAACGTACTATTTTTTTAATTCGACGCATAATTACCTCCTTCTCTAATATTAATAATAGCATTTTTCCACTAAATCACAAAGCATAGTATATTAAAAAAACTATAAAATGAAAAAAGAAAACTAGTAATTATAAATTACTAGTCTTCTTTTTAGATTTTATTATTAAATTTATTCATTACTAAATCAAAACTTTCAGAACAAAAATCAATAGCAGCATCACTTGCAGTATTAATTGCAACTGATAATATATCAATCTCTTCTTCTCTAAATTTTGATAGGACATAATCTTTTACATCTGGAATTGTTTTCTTACCAATACCGACGCGTATTCTTGAAATTTGCTCTGTTTTAAAATGTTGGATAATATTTTTCATACCTCTTTGTCCACCACTAGAACCTTTAGCTCTAAGTCTAATTTTACCAACTTCAGTATCCATATCATCATAAATAACTAAAATATCTTCATCATTTATATCAAAATAATCTGCAAATTTAATAAGACATTCTCCACTTAGATTCATGTAAGTAAGAGGCTTAAGTATTATAACCTTTTCATTATTGACAAATCCTTGATAATATAATCCATTGAACTTTTCTTTATCTAAAGAAATATCCAATTTTTTACAAATACTATCAACTACTAGAAATCCAGCATTATGTCGAGTATTTTCATACTCTTTACCAGGATTTCCTAGTCCTACAATTAATTTCATTTAACCAATTTTAACTGCTAAACTAACAGGTTTTGCCTGAACAATATGATCAATTACAGCAGCAATAATTGGTGCAACACTTAATACTTGTATTTTATCAATTTGTTTTTCGCCACTTAATTCAATTGTATTTGTAGTGACAATATATTCAATTACAGATTCTTCTAGTCTTTGAATAGCAGGTCCAGATAAAACAGCATGTGTACAACAAGCATAAACTTTAGTTGCTCCTAAATCTTTAATTGCTTTAGCACCAGCACAAATAGTACCAGCTGTGTCAATCATATCATCAATCAAAATTGCAGTCTTTCCTTTAACATCACCAATAATGTTCATTACTTCCATAACATTTGGTTTTGGTCTTCTTTTGTCAATAATTGCAATAGGGCAATTAAGTATTTTTGCTAAGCTACGAGCTCTAGTAGTACCACCATGATCAGGAGATACAACAACTAAGTCTTCTGTCTCAGCCATTTTTGTAAAGTGAGTAGCTAATAAAGGTAATCCATAAATATCATCAATTGGAATAGTAAAGAATCCTTGAATTTGTGGAGCATGTAGATCGAATGTAACAACTCTATCTGCACCAGCAGTTTGTAGCATATCAGCTACTAATCTAGATGTAATTGGTTGTCTTGGTTTCGCTTTACGATCTTGTCTTGAATACCCATAATAAGGCATAATAACATTTATTGATTTTGCACTAGCTCTTTTACAAGCATCCATCATAATTAAAAGTTCCATCAATGACTCATTGACAGGATTACTAGTAGATTGAATGATATAAATATTTTTACCACGAACAGATTGACCTAATTCAATAAGTGTCTCTCCATCTGCAAACTTATGAACATCTACTAGACCAGCTTCTAAACCAAGAATTGTACAAACCTCTTGTGCTAACTCCTTACTTCTAGTTAATGAAAAAATTAAAGTGTCCTCTAACATTGTGAATAAATCCTCCTAAATTTTTTTAATTATTTTTCCTTAGAAAAATAACCTTCTTTGTTAATTTGTCGTTTTCGACCAATTGCTAAACTATCAACTGGAACATTATCAGTTACTGTAGTACCAGCTGCTATAAATGAACCATCTCCAATATTAACAGGTGCAATTAAATTTGCATTGCAACCAAGGAAACAGTCATTACCAACTATTGTTTGATGCTTTTTAGCACCATCATAATTTACTGTGATTACTCCACAACCAACGTTTGTATTTTTACCAACAGTAGCATCACCAATGTAAGATAAATGAGCAGATTTACTACCCTTGCTAAAAGTAGTAGACTTAAACTCTACAAAATTACCAATCTTACAATCATCTTCTATAACTACATTTGCTCTCATTCGGGCAAATGGACCAATCTTAACATTATTCTTAATTTCAGTATCAGTTATATGTGAAAACTCTATTGAGTTATGATCACCGATAACTGAATTCTCTATATATGTATCAGGACCTATATAACAATCTTCTCCAATAACAGTATTACCATAAATCATAGTATTTGGATAAATTATTGTATCCATTCCAATTGTTACATCATTACCAATATAAGTATTTTTAGGATCTACTATAGTAACACCATTACACATATGAAACTCATTAATACGTGTTTGTAACATTAAAGCTGCAAAAGATAAAGTTTTTCGATCGTTAATACCAATAGTTTGTTCTAAATCATGAAGTATTAAACCATCAACTTTTAAGTTGTTTTCATACATAATAGATATTACATCAGTTAAGTAATATTCATTTTGAGCATTACTATTTCCTATTAAAGATAAAGCTTTAAACAATTCTTTATTATCAAAAATATATGTACCAGTATTAAATTCAGATATTCTTAATTGTTGAGGAGTTGCATCCTTACATTCAACAATTGCTTGAACATTATCATCTTTATCACGAATAATTCTTCCATATGATAAAGCATCTTCTAAAGAACCAGTAAGTATAGTAGCCTTATTTTCTTTCTCTACATGATACTTAATTAACTGTTCAATAGTAGAACTAGATATAAGTGGAGTATCTCCACAAATTACAATAGTAATTCCATCAACATCTTCTAATAATTCTTTTGCCATCATAACAGCATGTCCAGTACCAAGTTGTTCAGTCTGATAAACATACTTACTCTTATCTAAAACTACATCCTTAACCATTTCAGATTGAAATCCAATAACTGAAATAATATCAGAAACATTAGCCTTTTTTAAATTATCTATAACATGCAAAATCATCGGTTTATCCAAAACATTATGAATGACTTTTGGATAGCGAGACTTCATTCTTGTACCTGCACCTGCTGCAAGCACAACTGCATTAATTTTCATCTAATCACCTCTCATTTAATTATAACAATAAACACTTCAATTGTGAATTATTACCAAGGAAATATCCTAAATAATTCACATACCGCTAACATTTTAACTTAAATACTCACAATTCTATAAATATAATAAATTCAATTAATGTAAATAATTATAGATATTACTAATATTCAATAAATATGTCTTGAACTATACACCTTTTCAATTTTAAATGCTGTACATTATATTTTCAAGCAAAGTACAAGTAATCAAATTTAAACTGTATAAAAATATGGAAATATACAATAAAAAAATAGAAAAGTGATTATATAACAGAAACTATAACCTAGCATACAATCAAATTCATGAAATGAAAGACATATCCTAAAATAAGGAAATAAATACGATTATTTTTTTATTTTAGGATAATAATATAAATAAACTAAACACAAAAGCCATAAGTGTATAATGTAGTATAGATAATGATATAATAATAAGTATAAAAATATAGAAGGGAATGAGAAAATGGAAAAATATAATCTTGTATCAGACTACAAACCAATGGGAGATCAAGTTCAAGCTATAGAAGAACTTACAAAAGGAATAAATGAGGGCAAAAAAGAACAGGTACTATTAGGTGCAACTGGTACAGGGAAAACATTTACAATTTCAAATGTCATAAAAAATTTAAATAAACCAGTATTGATGTTGGCACATAATAAAACATTAGCTGGTCAATTATATAGTGAATTAAAAGAATTTTTTCCAGATAATAGAGTCGAATATTTTATAAGTTATTTTGATTTTTATCAACCAGAAGCTTATAAACCAGGAACTGATACATATATAGATAAAACAACAAAATCAAACTCAGAAATAGAAATGCTAAGAGGGTCAGCAATAAACTCAGCACTTTCAAGAAATGATACAATAGTAGTTGCAAGTGTAGCATGTATTTATGGTGCAAGTGAACCATCTGAATATGAATCTATGGTATATACCTTTAGAGAAGGTGATGAAATTACCAGAAAAGAAATAGTTAATAATTTAGTGGATCGTCAATATAAACGTAATGATGTGGAACCAGCACCAGGAACATTTAGACTACGAGGAGATATAGTTGATATCTTTCCAAGTTGGGCTGATACCTTTTTTTATCGCGTAGAAATGTTTGGAGATGAAATTGAATCAATTGCAATGTTAGATAAAATAAACCAGAAAAAGATAGAATCATATAAAACATTGAGAGTTTTCCCAGCACATGGTTATGCTACAAGTAAAGAAAGAATGCAAGAAGCAGTTAAAAGAATAGAAGCCGAATTAGCACAAAGACTAAATTACTTTGAAAGCGAAGGAAAAATGCTTGAGAAGCAAAGATTAGAGCAAAGATGTACCCATGATATAGAACTATTAAAAGAATATGGTATGTGTCCTGGAATTGAAAACTATTCAAGACATATGGATTTACGTGATCAAGGTGAATCTCCATATACATTACTAGACTTTTTTAAAGAAGATTTTATAACAATAATAGATGAATCGCATGTCATGTTACCACAAATTAGGGGGATGTATAATGGAGATAGATCTAGAAAACAAACACTAGTTGATTATGGTTTTAGATTAGAAAGTGCTTTAGACAATAGACCATTAAGATTTGATGAATTTTTAGAAAAGACAAATCAAAAAATATATGTATCGGCAACACCAGGAGATTTTGAATTAGAAAATGTAAATCATGAAGTTGTTCAACAAATAATAAGACCAACAGGTTTACTAGACCCAATGGTAGAAGTAAGAAATCCAGTTGGACAGGTTGAAGATATATATGATGAAATACAACAACAAATAGAAAAAGATGAACGAACATTAATAATAACAATGACAGTTAAAATGGCTGAAGAACTAGCAAGATACTTAAAAGAAAAAGGATTAAAAGTAGCCCATTTACATCATGAAGTAAAATCATTAGAAAGAATAGAAATAATAAATGATTTAAGAGCAGGAAAATATGATGTTTTAATAGGAATAAACCTATTAAGAGAAGGATTAGACATTCCAGAAGTATCACTTACATGTATATTAGATGCCGATAAAGAAGGATTCTTAAGATCAAAAAGATCACTAATTCAAATAATAGGTCGAACAGCTAGAAACAGTAATGGTCGCGTTATAATGTATGGATACAAAATAAGTGATAGTATGAAAGAAGCAATCGATGAAACACAAAGAAGACGAAGTATTCAGGATGCCTATAACAAAGAACACAATATCATACCAAAAACAATAAAAAAAGCAATACGAGAAAATATACGCGGAAAAGATGTTGAAGATACAGAAACAGATGTAAGCAAAAAATATAAAAATATGAATCCAAAAGAAAAAGAAGCATTTATCAATAAATTAAAAGAAGAAATGAAAGATGCAGCTAAAGCATTAGACTTTGAAGCAGCAGCTGATATTAGAGATGCGATAATGCAACTAGAATTAGACATTTAAACTAAAAATACTATTCAACAACCACATTGAATAGTATTTTTTTATGCCTATCAACCTTAAAATATAAAAAAACATTTTAGTTTATACAAAATGTAAGTAAAAAGTTAAGAAAGTTATAAAACACAATATAATTATATAGTTATATAAATAATACAAAAATAATTGTTGACAGTACATGAAATATACATAATTACACTTGTGAAAAAAATAGTAAGGGAGTAATATGAACTAAATTAAAAATAGGAGTTGATAGTAATGGAAAGTATAAAATCAATCGCAGACAAATATTTTGAAAAGTATGCATCAATCAGAAGAACAATTCATCAAAATCCAGAAACAGGATATGAAGAATATAAAACATCAAAACTAATAAAAGAAACCTTAGATAACTTAGGAATAGAATACTATGAAAGTTTTAACACAGGAGTAGTAGGACTAATCAAAGGAAAAGGTAAAGGAAAAACAGTACTACTAAGAGCAGATATGGATGCACTAGAAGTAGATGAACAAGCAAATGTTGAATATAAATCAAAAGTTAAAGGCTTAATGCATGCTATGGACATGATGGACATGTTGCAGGGTTACTTGGAACTGCTATGATCTTAAATGATTTAAAAGAGACCTTTAATGGAAACGTAAAACTAATGTTTCAACCTGGTGAAGAAAAAGAAGGTGGAGCAGAACAAATGATCGCATTAGGAGTCTTAGAAAATCCAAAAGTAGATGCTGCATTTGGCGTACATCTTTGGGGACCAATTCCTAAAGGAAAAGTATACGTAAAAGACGGTCCAATGATGGCAGCACCAGATCAATTCGAAATAAAAATAATAGGTAAGGGTGGCCATGCGGCCATGCCTCAATATTGTATTGATCCAGTAGTAATAGCTGCAAATACAATAACTGAAGTACAAAATATCGTTTCAAGAAAAATAAATCCACTATTACCAGTAGTAATATCAACTTGTACAATCCACGGTGGTGATGCCTTTAACGTAATTCCACAAGAAGTAGTATTAGAAGGAACAGTAAGATCATTTGATAAAGAAGTAAGAGAACAAGTTCCAATAATAATGGAAAATATATTAAAAGGACAAGCGATCGCTAACAATAGTACATATGAATTAAACTATAAAAAAATCTATCCAGCAGTTATTAATGATAAAGCAATGACAGAATTAGCAAGAAATTCAGTTGCAAAAATAATTGGAAAAGATAACGTAGAAGATCTACCAGAACCAAATATGGGTGGAGAAGACTTTGCATATTTATGTGAAAAAGTACCAAGTTCATTTCTATTTGTAGGAATAGCTGAAGAAGACAAACCAGCACCAGTACATCACCATCCAGAATTTCAATGGAATGATGATGCTTTAAAAATATCAAGTGCAGCACTAGCACAAATAGCAATAGACTATCTAAGTAGAAAGGAAGATTAAAATGCCAGAAAAAACAAAAGAAATAAAAAAAATCGGATTATTCAGTAAGTTCTTAAATGGTATAGAAAAAATAGGAAATAAACTACCAGATCCAGTAATGATATTCTTTATACTATGTGGAATAATCATGATAGTGTCACTATTCATGTCAAATGCCAATATATCAGTAGTACATCCAGGAACAAAAGAAACACTAACAGCAATGAACCTACTTTCAGTAAACCAACTAAAAATATATCTAGGTAGTTTTGTAGGAAACTTTCAAAACTTTCCACCATTAGGATTAGTACTTGTCGTAATGATAGGAGCAGGTATAGCTGAAAAAACTAAATTTATGGAAACCGCAATGAGAAGTAGTATATTAGGATTACCTAAACAACTACTAACATTCATGGTCTTTTTTATCGGAATTTGTGCAAATGCCGCAGGTGATGCAGGATTTATAATCCTTCCACCTCTTGCAGCAATCATGTTTCTATCAACAAGACGTAGTCCAATAGTAGGAATCTTTGCAGCATTTGCAGGTGTAGCAGCCGGATTTTCTGCAAACTTAGTCGTAAACTTATTAGATGTACTACTAGCATCATTTACATTACCAGCAGCACAAACAATAGATCCAGATATAACACTATCAGCAACAATGAACTGGTACTTCTTAGCAGCCTCAACATTTGTCTTAACAATTGCAGGTACACTAGTAACAGAAAAAATAGTAGCACCCAGATTTGAAAAAGATACATACATTGCAGATAATGAAAATCATAATCTAACTGAAATAACATCAGTAGAAAAAAAGGCATTAAAAAAAGCTTATATCGCTATTTTAATCTATGTAGCAATAATAATAGCATTATGTTTCATACCGATTAATGGAAAACCATTCATGGTAGGATCAACAGGATCACTACTAGAAAGTGATGCCCCATTTATGAGTGGAATAGTACCCTTAATAACACTATTATTCTTCATACCAGGTCTATTATATGGTATAAGTTCAAAACTAATAAAAAAGAGTTCAGATGCAGTAAGATTAATAGAAAAATCGCTATCAGAAATGGGTGGATACATCCTATTAGCATTTGCAGCATCACAGTTTATAGCATTATTCAACCAAAGTAACATAGGAATAATACTAGCAGTAAAAGGTGCAGACTTTCTAAAAAACATCGGACTAACAGGTGGACCATTATTTGTAAGTTTCATAGTATTCTGTGGAATAGTAAACCTATTTATCGGAAGTGCAAGTGCAAAATGGGCAATGTTAGCACCAATATTTATACCAATGTTCATGTTACTAGGATAAGATCCAGCTGCAACACAAATGGCCTACAGAATAGGAGATTCAATAACAAATCCAATCTCACCGCTATTTCCATACTTTCCAATGGTAGTAGGATTTGCAAGTAAATACAAAAAAGACATAGGAATGGGAACAATAATATCAAGCATGTTACCATATTCAATCGTATTTGGACTACTATGGATAATAATGTTCTTAATATTCTTCTAACTAGGACTACCACTAGGACCAGCATAAAAAAAGAAGGCACTATAATATTCATTAGAGGGTACTATCAACCTAAGTATAATATTATAGTGCTTTTTCTATTTCATAAAAAAGACAAAAATCATATTCCTTGTTAAAATAACGCTGAGAAACAAAATAAATTAATAAGGAGACTTTTGTCATGACTAATTATAATACAGAATTACTTGAATTATCATAAATACGATGGAGTTTAGAATTTTTGTGTAAAGTGCTATCTTCAAGATAGTTGAATATAGAGTAGATACTTTTTTATTTAGTATCTACTCTTTCTTATATATTATCATATATGATCATGTTGTCAAAGAGCTATTATATTTTTAAAAGACCAACAAAATGAGCACTTAATTCAAATATCGAGTTAAGTGCTCATTTTGAGTTTGCAAGTATGTATTTGTTTTGACGCTTACATATAATGATTTAAATAAACTTGAATAACTAGAGAATAATTTACGTGTTTTAGTTAACTTTCTAAATGCGCTTTTTAAACTTTCTATTGTATTGGTAGCATACATAATTTTTCCGTTTTAGGTACATAATTAAACATATTACTATCCTTTACATTATATTGAATATAATCAATAAAGATTAATAGATATACAGTATTTAATGGTCTATTTTGCCACTCTAAAGCAATGGGTAATACATTATCGGTTATCTTATTTATCATTGCTTCACTTACATTGATTGCACTAATATCACAAAATATAATACTAAATTCTAGATAAAACAAACTACTATAAACTTAACTAATCAACATATTTTTTATGTTAAACATCAAATAAGCTAATGTTAATATTTAGTTAACACAATTTAAAAATAATAAACAATGTACTATCATAATATGTAACAAATACGTATTTGATTATAGCTTTATCCATTCTAATATGAAAGAAGATATGATCATGAAAAAGAAAATTATATACATAGTTATCCTATTAAATGTATTACTATTCAATGGGATTAATGCTGCAGAAGAAAACACCTATGCTAGACCGTATACAGATTATACTCAACCAGAGTATGATCAGATGCTTGATCAGTATAGTAATGAATCAAAAGCTGATCCAAGAATAAGATCAAGTAACAAGTTATGTGATAGTACAAGTACTAGAACTGATAAGTATAATAGTGCTGGTAGACTAATACAAAGAACATGTTAAACTGCATCAACCAAAAAAATTAAATCAGAAGAGCGATGGTATGCTTTTGATGTGCAAGTATCGCAAATGAATCGTAAACAAACATTTTATACGAAAGGAAGTAATGTAAGAGAATACGAAAGAACCTACAAATGGGAAAAGAAAGGAACAGTAGATACAAAGTATTTACTACAAACTTATACTACAAGATATCGCCAAGATAAAACAGTAGATTATAAACTAGATTACAATGGTAATACAAAAGCTACTAATCATAGAGAAAATTCAAGTAACTATGATGCAAGTGGTAAGTACTATATTTATACTACAACATATACTCAAGATAGTAAAAATGTTAATAAACAAAGAAAATACTGGGCAGGTAAAGATCCTAACTATGTGACAAACGTCGCAAACTTTAATAGTGAAGGAACAAACTGGCTAAACAATACAGAATATCAAAATTATAAAAACAATATAAAAAGTATGTATCGTACTTACAAAGGAACTAATCCTAATATTTTACTAGCAAGTACTATCTATAATACAAAAGGAGTTAAAACAGAATATCGAACATATGAACAACAAGTAGATGGTTCATTAAAAACACTCACAAACTATTATGATAATGGTAAAGTAAAAGAAGATATCATGTATATAGGTAATAGTGATAATAGAATAAGAAGCTACTACATAAAATACTATGATAATGGTAGAAAAGAAAAAGAAATAAACTATTCTAAATATGGAACATATTTAAGAGTTAGAACCTATTATAATACCACTGCTAATAATATAAGTAGTGATCTAAATAATACAGGTGCTGAAGTGAACACTAAGTTAAACGAAACGTTATATGATAATAATGGAAAGAAAACAACATTTATTAAATATAAAAATGATCAAATAGATACAAAGACTAGCTGCTCAGCAGAAGGTAAAATAATTAATATATATTATTACAATACCAATAACAAAGTATATAAAAAAGATTACTATAATCAAGACGAAAACTATTTAGAAAAAAGTGAATTATATAATACAAAATCTATTTTAATAGAAGCACTTTACTTCGATAAATCTGGTATTAAGATTAAACTAGAACAATATAATACAAATAACAGTAAAAAAATTCTAGAAATTTCATATATGAATAATCAGATAGATAAAGTAAAAAGAATAGATGAAAATTCTAATATTCTATGGTTAAGTAGTTATCAAAATAACAAAAAAGATAAACTTGAAGTGTATAAATACGATAAAAACACATTAACTTCAACTGAAAAATTTCAATTTACAGATAGTGATTTGCTTATAGAAAATCAAGCAGAAGCAGCTGAACCAGCATATGATGATGAATATCTAAGTGAGAGTGATTTTGATAACTTTGTAGCAGATAATCATTTAGAAAATACTGTTGATACATATGAAGTAGAGCCAATTACTGAAGTAACAACCTTTCATGATTTAAAAAATATTGACTTAAATAAAATAATTAATAATACAACAGTAAATAAATATATAAAAGATTCATATTTCAAAGATTATACAAATATCTTTTATGAAGATTTATATACTGTAGATAATCTAATCCTAAACAATACTAATGATAATGAAACATTAAGTATGAGTGATATAACTAAATTAAAAGGTCTAAAAAGTATTGATTTAAACAATATAAATATTTTTGAAATAGATAGTAGTATTGAAAATCTCATGTATTTAAATAATCTAAAATTAAATAACTGTAATTTGAATTACATAGCAGATAATATCAATAACTTAACTAAATTAAAAACAATTAACCTAGCTAATAATGCATTGACAGACATAAAATTAACTGATAATTTTATTAATCAATTACAATCATTAAATTTAAGTAACAATAATATATCATACTTAGATAATTTATTATATAAAGCCTTTTTAGCTAAAAAAGATATTAACATTAGCCAAAATAACTTTACTGATACTAATATTGATCCTACAGAGTTAAGTACTACCTCATTTAAAACTTTTATTGGTAACCAACATTATGAAGATACTAGGATAAATAGTTTTAAATTAAAAGATAAAACTTTAAACGATATATTACCATCAATCTTTATAAACGAAGATAATACAATAAATATTAGTAAGCTAAATGATTATCAAATATCTTATTTTAAAGTTACATCAGATAATTTAAGTAAAATAGATGAATACAACTATCTTTATGACTATAATAGTCTTATTGAAGAACTTAAAAATGATAATATTGATATAACTAAATTAGAAAATATAGATAATTCTTCTAAAATAAAGATAGATAATAATAACATAGAACAAGAATTAACTAATATAATTAAAGATGAAGGTATTTATGTTCTAAGTTTTAAAAATAATAGTGAACTTTATCAACAATCATTTAATACAATCAATCTATATACATATTCTGACTTAAATAATAAACTACAAGAAGTAAGTAGTGATTGTAATCATAGTATGTATGGTGAAGTTGTTTCAGGTGATACATTAACTTTAAATGATAATACTAAAGTAACAGACTATTGTCATTTTAAAAATAATGAAGAAGCCTTACTAAAGTTCAACAATCAAAATAGTGAATATTTGTCTAAACTTAATATAGATGTTACTAATAATGATCCAGAAAAACTAAACAATTTATACTCTGTAGCATATGATGAATATATCAATAGTAATAATTTTACTACACAAGAACTAAAAGATATTGAGTTGAAAAATAACGAAGTATCAACATTTTTTGATATATATGAAAATAAAAAAGTAGATTCTGAAATAAAAGAATTAACAGATGCTTATAATCATAACATTGAAATAAATAATGTCGTTGAAAACACTGACATACTACAAGAAATAAGTAGCATTGTTCCTGATAATGAACAAAACAATAATAGTGACTCTATAATTTATAAAGCTAATAAATATAATATTAATGAGGCGGTAAAATTTGCAAAGAGGAATGGAAATGTTTGGTATAGAGAAAATGTTAAGGTTGAAAAATATGATTGCACTAATTTTGTATCGTATGTATTAAATAGAGGTGGAAAAATTAAACAAGAAGTTAACGGAAGTAGAAATATGGGTTGGTGGGTAAAGTCTAAAAGAAAAATTATTAGAAAAGGTGGTAGTAAAATTTACAAATATAGTTATACAAAATCGGTAAGTTGGATAAACGCTAATACTTTTGTTCATTACTGGTCAACTAAAAAACAAAGTAAAAATTTTGTTAAAAATTTTAAATGGAATAATATAGAAAATTATGCAAAAGAAGGAAATGTAATTGCATATGACTCTGGAAGAGATGGTGGATGGGATCATGTAGCATACATAGTAGCTAAGAATAAGAAAAAAGGGTATTTAACAATTGCACAACACACTAATAATTATATTGGTGATGCAACAAAAAAAGGTAAAGCAAGAGGATGGTTAAATATTGCTAGAACACACAATTTTAAAATAATAAAATTTTAAGGGGGACTTATATGAAAAAGAAAAACTTAATATTAACAATACTAGCCTTTGTAACATTATATATAACATATCTATTTTACAGTTCAAAGTTAAATATGTTTTCATATTCAAATATAGAATTATACAATAACAAACTTTTCATGTTATTCATATCACTAAACTTAATATTAGTTATAACTATAATTACAACAAATATTTATGAATTATATATTAACCAAAAGAAAAGTGACATTAATAAAAATACGAACTATATAAATGCATTAAATATACTTGCAAGCTTAGGTTTATTAGTAATAATATGTACATATCTAGAAATATTATTTAACTTTAAAATAGAATATAGTGAAGGCGTAAGTTTATTTTATTTTAAAACAGAACCTTATTTCTTTAGCCTATTCATAGTACAATCTATAATAATAATAATTCAAATATACTTAGTAGCATCAAGTAATAAACAATCAATTATTAAAAAGCAGCTATAAATAAAAAAATAAATATAAGAAAAAAGAATAACAAAGACAATTAAAACTTGTCCTTGTTATTCTTTTATTTTTGCTTATAAAATCTCTTATTACATCCAATTCCAATAAAAACAACAGCTAAAGTTGAAGCAATAATTCCCACTAATAACATAGTAGAAACACCATATGATAATAGTAACTGTCCACCAATTAGATTACCAAAGACACACCCAACAGTAATAGAAACCATTAATATTGTTTGTCCAAAAATTCTATCATCAGGTTTTAAAACAGAATTAATATAATAAGCAGAAGAAGCAGTAAATAATGCAAAACTTAAAGATTGTAATAATTGAGATGCTCCAACCATTGCAATAGAAATTGCAGTATAAATAATTATACTTCTAATTAAATAGAATACTGCAGATAAAAACATCCAAAACTGGCTATTTTTATATTTGAGTAGTTTCTCATAAAAGATCATAGCGGGTAATTCACTAATAGCTGCAATAGTTAAAAGAGTACCAACAGTAGAACTATCACCATTAAAAACAGAGACTATCTGGCTTAAATAGGAAACAATAAAAGTGTGAAATATAAACAAAAACATAGTTCCGATTAATACCAATGTAACTTGAGGATAAGTAGCAAAGAAATTTTTAGAATGAATAGTTGTTTTTTCAACAGTATGTACTTGATTTGGCAAAATATAAATAATTAAGCAGAATATAATGACTTCAAATAAAATAATATAAGCAAAAATATTTATAGTATATATAGCAATTAAGTTACCAATTATAAATGAAGCTACTGCAAATGCTAAAGAACCAATTGCCCTAGAAAATCCAAAATTAACTTCATGACCACTGTTAGCATAATCAAATCCTAATGCATTAACAAAAGGTTGAATACTATATATTAAGATAAAAGCCAAAATATAAGCAATTAGTTTAATAACTAGATTATCATTAAATATTATCATCAACAAAGTACAAAAGAAAAGAAGAATACTAGAATATAATAGTAAGCTCTTCAAAGTCAATCTACATTTACTATTAATGATTTTACTTAGAATAGGTTGTGAAACAGCACTTATTATATTACAACTAGCTAAAATTATTCCTATTTGATTATTTTCAAGATTATTTGCTAAAAGAAAAATAGAAGCAAAAGCAGATAAAGAACAAAATAACATCCAATATAAAGCTTGTAAGCTACTGTAACTAATATTCAATAATTTATTGTTATTAATATTAACAATCATATAAACACTCCAATTTAGTTATAAATAGATACTAAATTATTATAAATAGATGATAATTTAATTGTTTAATTATTACATAATGCACTATTAAAGGAAATAGTCAATACTTGAAATTAAAAAATTTCCCAGGTAATAATAATAATTAAAATAAATATTTACAATAAGTAATACTATTGAAATCATAGCATTATTTAAGAAAAAATACACTAAAATTTAATAAAATAATAGTAAAATTCCTAAAAAAGTAAGGAGAACAAAATGAAAGATGTACAAACAATCATAAATAAATATTATCAAGACTATTCTAAAATTAGAAGAGAAATACATATGCATCCTGAACTAGGAATGCAAGAATACAAAACACAAAAAATAATTATAGAAACATTAAATAAATTATCGATAGAAAACCATAAATTGTTTGAGACAGGTGTAGTAGGATTAATAAAGGGTAAATATCCAGGTAAGACAATATTATTAAGAGCAGATATGGATGCATTAGAAATAGATGAATTAGCAAATGTAGATTATAAATCAAAAATATCAGGGATAATGCATGCGTGTGGGCATGATGGACATGTTGCAGGTTTATTGGGAGCTGCAATGGTATTAAACAATTTAAAAGATGAATTACATGGAAATGTAAAATTGATGTTTCAGCCGGCTGAAGAAAAAGATGGTGGAGCAAAACAAATGATTGAACTTGGAATACTAGAAAATCCAAAAGTAGATGCTGCAGTTGGAATACATTTAGAGTCATTAGCTAACAGAGGACAAGTAATAACTAAAATTGGAGCAATGATGTCAGCAACAGATAGATTTAAAATAAAGATAGTAGGTAGAGGAGGGCATGCGGCTACACCTCATTTGAGTGTTGATCCAATAGTAATTGGAGCCAATGTAATCACACTAATGCAAAATATAAGAAGTAGATATATAAATACATTATATCCAGCAGTCTTATCAATAACTAAATTTCATGGTGGAGATATTTTTAATGTAATTCCAAATACCATAGAAATAGAAGGAACAATTAGAGCATTTGATCAAAATGTTATAAATGAAATGCAAATAGCAATGGATAAAATATTACAAGGACAAGCACTAGCAACAGATTGTACTTATGAGTTTGAGTATATAAAAGAATTTCCAGCAGTAATAAATAATAAAGAACTGACAGAACTTGCCAATAACTCAATTAGTAAAATTATAAATAAAGAAGATCTAATAAAACTAGAAGAACCAAAAATGGGTGGAGAAGATTTTTCATATCTTGGAGAAAAAGTACCAAGTACATTTATCTATGTAGGAATATCAGAAACAGGTAAACCAAAACCAATAGCACATAATCCATACTTTGAGTGGAATGATGAATCATTAAAAACATCAGTAGCAGTATTTACACAAATAGTCCTAGATTACCTTAAATAAAAGATAAAATGCATGATTTGTAATTGTGCATTTTATTTTTCAACTGACAGTAAACTTAAAAACAAATAAATATTTATTATATATTGATAGTGTTTACTTATATTTAAAAATATAGTAAATTATAGATATATACAATTAAGATTCAAAACTTTTGGGAATAATATAAATCAAAGCAAATAAAAAGATAGAAGAATAAAAAAATAGAGAGGATGAGATTTAATCAAAACAACCATAAAAAAAGCAGATAGAATATTAAATATAAATAACAAATAGAATAATATTTACATAAGTAAAATTATTTGAAGTAATATTTAAATAAATGGAGAATGACTAATGAAAATTAACAATAAAAATAAAGTATTAGCAACAGTAATAGCAGTTATAGTAATAATCATTTCAACAATAATTAAATACAAAAGAAAATAATGGATTTACAACAAGAGTACTTGATATTAGTAATAGTATTGATAATGCAAATTCCAATTGTAATAGACTTATTAATGAAACATCATTCAATATGTAAAAATTATAATTTTTTTGAAAAACTAAAACTGATAACTAATACCCCTAATACTGAAACAAATATTGAAAAACTAGATAAATATTATAGTGATATTACCAAAAAAGCAAATAGAAATGTTATATTAGGTATTCCAATATTTATTACTGTTATATTATTAATATATAGTAATGCAATTCTAGCATTACTACTGACACTAACATATTTAATAAATAATTTACTTAGTTACTACAAAATAAAGATATAGTAAATTATTTAAAAATATTACTAATTAAACTAAATTATTTCTATCAATATTACTAAAAAAACTACAAATCATGAAACTCAACTTTATGATATAATGTATTAAATAGTAACTTGGAGGGAAATAATGAAAAAAGAAACAATAATAAAATTAATAACAGGAGTGTTAGCAGTAATAATATTATTTGCAGCATATAAATATACAAGTAAAGACATGTACTTTGTGCCTAATGATCAAGATGTTAATTTTGTAAGAGCAGAAGTAAAAGAAGTAAAAGAAAATAATGACTCAGGAGTATTCTTTACATTTTTAGATGAAGATGGAAAAGAACAAACAGGTTTAATGGATAGATATGCAGCAGATAAACTAGGAAGAGTGTTTGCTGGAGATAAAGTAATACTAAACCATGGTGGAACAATGTATGATAATGTTAATTATTCATTTTATGACTTTGTCCGTTTACCAAACTTTATAATATTTGTAGTAGTATTTTTAATTGCAGTAATTATATATGCTAGGTTTAAAGGTTTTAATACCGTAATATCATTAGGATTCACACTTGCAGCCTTATTTTTAGTATTTCTACCGGCAGTATTATCAAGAATGAATGTATACCTATGGTGTACTTTAGCTTGCTTATTCATAGTAATAGTAACAATGATAATAGTATATGGTCCAAGTAAAAAATCACTATCAGCAGGTATAGGTATAATTGCAGGATTATTTGTATCAGCCTTAATAATGTTTGCAACAGAAGGATTCTTATTCCTAAGTGGAATAGGCTCAGAAGATATGTTCTTTTTATCAGCAACATTAGGAGAGCATCAACTAGACTTTAAAGCAATTACTTTCTCAATGATAATCATAGGATCGTTAGGTGCAGTAATGGATATTGGAGTATCAATAGCAGCTTCAATAGCAGAATTAAAAGAAACAAATCCTGATATGAGTACAGCACAATTAATAAAATCAGGAAACAATATAGGTAAAGATATAAATGGAACCATGGTAAATACACTAATCTTAGCATATATAGGTTCAAGCTTTATAAATGTAATAACAATGCTAACATATCAAACAGATATAATGGTATTAATAAATAGAGAAGAGTTCATTTTAGAGCTATTTCAACCAATAGTAGGAAGCTTTGGTATTTTAGCAACACTACCAATAACATCTTTTGTCAGTGCAACAATTATGAATTCAACTAACCTGAGTTTTAGAAAGAAAAAGAAAGTAAAGGAATAAATATGGATCAAGATATAACAAGACAATTATTTGATGCAATGTCAACTAATTATGATAATTCAGAAAGAGTTTATATCGCAAATCAAATATCATACAAAATCAAATCACTACTAAATGATACAAAGTCTAAAACAGCACTTGAAGTAGGTAGTGGAACAGGACTAGTAGGATTATCTTTAATTAATGAATTTGAGTCAATAACTTTAAATGATATTTCAGAATGTATGTTAAAAGTAATAGATGAAAAAATAAAAAATTTTAATATAGTTAATGTGAAAACAAATAATTATAACTATTTAAATATAGAAAAAGATAGTCAAAAGTTTGATTATATATTTGTGATACAGACACTTTTACACATAAAAGATACCAAGAAGTGTCTTGAATCATTATCAAGAAGACTAAATGATGATGGACACTTAATAATAATAGATTATGTTATAAATAACAAAGTTAAAAATGAAAGAATACACAATGGATTTGATAGAGAACAACTAGTAAAAATATTAGAAGAAAACTTACTAGAAATAAAAACAAATGATATGTTTCTAAAAGACCGTGTGGCATTAACAGGAATAAAAGCTAGTCTATTTGTAATAGAAGCAACAAATAAAAAAAGAATTATAATTGTCTAAGTAAAGACAACTATAATTCTTTTTTTTAATATATATTAAAACTAATAATATATAACTTTAGCTATTTGTTTTTCAATAAAAAATTCAGTAATACTATGAGCTGCCTCATATTCATCAGAACCATCAATGGTAATTTCAATATTTTGACCATTAGCAATACCTAATGCAAGAATATTTAAAATAGATTTTAAATTAGCACTTTTATTATCACAAATAATAGTTATATCACTATTAAAATGACTGGCTACATTTACAATGTTTGCTGCAATTTTTGCATGAATACCAATTGGTTCAATAATTTGTAATTTTATTGTTTGCATCATTATCACTCCATACTTTATTATAACGCATATTTTCTATAAAAACAATTGTATAAAAAATAACAAAAAGTATGTGTAAAGTTAAATGTAAAGTAGAAATAAGTCTTACAAAGCTTTAATATGCTATATACATTAAAAGCTATCATAAATTTATAGAAGAGTTTAGTGATATTATAAACTTAAATAAGTAAGTATTTCTATAATATGTTTGTTATGATCTTTAATAGATGATTATATAATATTGTTATACTTATAAAAATAGAAAAAGAAAAAATGGTGATACTCTATAATTAGACAACAACTCACCATAACTAAAAATAGATATATGTTATAATTATGATTATAATGGAGGTAAAAAATGCAATATATTGGAATTGATATAGGCGGAACAAACACAAAAATAGGTTTTTTCAATAATAATTTAGAACTTTTTAAAAAGATAATTATCGATACACAAAAATACAGTGAAGAATTACTTTTGGAAATTGCAAAAATAGTAAATGAAAACAATATTAACAATGAGTATGAAGGAATTGGCATAACAGTTCCTGGATTTATAAAAAAAGATGGGTTTATAAGTGAAATGCCTAATATTAATATCAAAGATATTAATATTAATCAAATAATGAAAGAATATACAAATTTAAACACAATAGGAATCAATGATGGTAATGCTGCAGCAATAGCTGAAATATATAATAGTAAATTAAATAAAAATAATAATTATTTGATAATTACAATTGGAACAGGCTTAGGCGGAGCTATTGTTATAAATAATAAAGTTATACTTGGAAATAGGGGAATGAGTAGTGAAATAGGACACTTAAAAATAGATGAAAAATATAACTTTTTATGCGGATGTGGAAAAAGAGGTTGTGCTGAAACTATAGTTTCTTTAAAAGGAATTAAAAATTTAATTAATTACTACCAAAAAGAATATCCATATTCAAAACTAAATTGTGATAATATTAATGGATTTCTTTATTATAATGCTTTGAGTGAGAATGATGCATTAGCAAATAAAATAATGGAGATACAAAGTCATTATTTATCAAAATTAATAGATAATGTAAATACTATAATAGATCTTGATCAAGTAATAGTCGGAGGAGGATTAGCAAATAAAACAATGTTAAACAATACTATTGCTAATTATTTAAAGATATCACTTGTACAATATCATAATTTAGAAATAAGACTAACAAAAAATAAAAATGACTCTGGTATGATTGGAGCCGTTTACAATTATATAGAAAATAACTAAAAGGAGAATAAGATGAAATTAATAGAAGTAGAAACAAAAGATCAAATAGCAGATGTAATGGTAGGTTTTATACTGGATAAAACAGACGATTTAAAAGAAAATGAATATCTAAAAGTAGGAATAGGTCATGGTATTAATATTGAAGCTTTAATAAAATTATTAAAAGTTCAATTAGAAAATGAACAATTGAATTCTAAACAAGTAGTATTTTATGCTTTAAATAATTTTATTAATGAACAACCTAATACAGGATTTAATAAATATTATCAAGATTTAGAACCATTCCAGATTGAATATCTAAATGAAAATAATAATCAAATAGATTTAGATATTGTTATTGTAGAAATGAATAAAAAAGGTGATATTACAATTAACTACAAAGACATTGCTTTTGAAGATAAGTTACAATTATTAAATATAGAAGATGTTAAAACAGACTTATCATCTTTAAATGATAATAAATATGAAAAAATATTTGATATAGGTTATGCAAATATTCTAAATGCAAAAGAGATATATGTATTAGCAAGCGAAGACGGAATTGATGAAACAATTAAAGAGTTCTTTGAAGGATATGAATCTACAGAAATAATGGTATCTAATTTATTTACACATAAAAATGTAACTGTTATTAGTGATGAACAATCTACAAGATTGTTAGACTAATGAAAAAAATAATAACAACTCTAGTATTATTGCTACTAATAAGTGCATGTTCTAGTAATAATGTTAAAAAAGAAGACGATAAAATAGAACCAGTAAAAACCCAAAAAGAGATAAGAGTTAATGAGATATTAGATAAGATGACTCTAAAAGAGAAAATTGGACAGCTTTTTATAGTAAGGATGCCAGTTGAAAATGCTATAGAAGATGCTAAAAAGTATCACTTAGGTGGTATGGTTATTTTTAGTGATAATCTAGAAAATAAAACACTTGATAGCTTAACTAAATCAAATAAAGCCTTACAAAAAGAATTAGATATTCCTATGCTTATTGGTATAGATGAAGAAGGGGGTACAGTTTCTAGATTAAGTTATTCTAAACTTGTAGAAAAAGCGTTTAAATCTCCACAAACACTTTATAAAGAAAATGGAATGAAAGCTATAAAAGAAGATACAATTGCAAAAAGTCAATTACTAAAATCAGTTGGGATAAACTTAAATCTTGCACCTGTAGTAGATGTTGCAACAGATAGTGATGCATTTATATATGATAGAACAATTGGTTTAAATGCGAAAAAAACAAGTGAATATGCTAAAGTTGTTGTAGAAACAATGAAAGAAAATCAAATGGGTAGTACATTGAAACATTTTCCAGGATATGGTAACAATAAAGATAGTCATGTAGAGATAGTAACTGATTCAAAAAAATTAAAAACATTTAGAAAATCAGATTTTTTACCATTCATAGCTGGTATTAATGCACAAGCAGATAGTATATTAGTATCTCATAATATAGTTAATGCTATTGATTCAACACAACCAGCTTCTATATCTTCAAAAGTACATGATATACTTAGAAATGAACTAAACTTTGATAAAGTAATAATGACAGATGATTTAGATATGGCAGGAATTGCTGAATTTGTTTCTCAAGAAAAAGCAGCACTAAAAGCAATACAGGCAGGTAATGATATGGTAATGACATCACACTATAAACAACAAATACCATATATTATTAAAGCAATCGAAAAAGAAGAAATATCAATTGATCAAATAGATCAATCAGTAACTAGAGTTTTAAATATGAAATATGATTTAAATTTAATTAAATAGTTTATATAACAAATAAAAAGAGCCTTAACTTTTCTTGAAACAAGTAAGTCAAAGCTCTTTTTTTTGTAGCTAATATAATTAACTACAATTCCGCCAAAATATAAATTAAATGAGAAGCCCTTGAGGGCCTCTCAAGTAAACTGGGGGAATTTATGAAGAATATTGTAAGGTATTATGTTCCTTACAACTATATTATATCGTATAAGTATAAATTAAAAAAATAATTTGCTTTATACTAAAAAATGAAAAAAGACACCTTGGGAATGGTGTCCTTTCTACTGGGGGAATTTATGAAGAATATTGTAAGGCTAATGTTCCTTACAAATAGTATTATAGACTATTTATTGCAATCTGTTGTGTAAATGCGGTAAACATTTAGTGAAAAATTTATGCCTTGAAATAAGAAATGTTATTAAATAGTTAGTTAACTTTAACTAGAATTAAAAACAATAGCAAAGTACAAAAAAATAAAAAATAGCATTATAAATTTTAAAAATATGACATAACATGTTATTAAGATAGGGTTATATAAACAAAGATATGCTATAATATATACAAAAATATAGAAAGATGAGGTCTTTATATGAGTGAACTTAAAAATACACCACATATTAATCCAACAGCTAAAATAGCAAAAACAGTATTAATGCCAGGAGATCCATTAAGAGCTAAGTACATTGCAGATACATTTTTAGAAAACGTAGAGCAATTTAATGCAGTAAGAGGAATGCTTGGATACACAGGAACTTATAATGGAAAAGAAATATCAGTAATGGGTTCAGGAATGGGAATGCCATCAATTGGTATTTATTCATTTGAACTATACAATACATATAATGTTGAAAATATAATCAGAATAGGATCAGCAGGGGCATATACAGATAAATTAGATTTATTTGATGTAGTTCTTGTAGACAAAGCTTGGTCAGAGTCATCATTTGCAAAAGTAGCCTTTAAATACAATGAAGAATACATGCAAGCAAGTTCAGAACTAAATGATAGAGCAAAAGAATATGCAAGTAAATTAGATATACAAGTAAAAGAAGCTACTATACATTCTAGTGATGTTTTCTACAGAGCTGAAGCAGCTGAGTTTAATGACATCTACAAAGAACATAATGCAGTATGTGTAGAAATGGAATCATTTGCATTATTTGCAAATGCAAAATATTCTAATAAAAAAGCAGCATGTTTATTAACTATTTCAGACAATTTAGTAACACACAAAGAAACAACTTCAATTCAAAGACAAGAAGCATTTAATGAAATGATGAAAATAGCATTAGAATTTGCTGAATAAAAAGGGGCCGTAATGCATTAGCGTATATAGTCCTATACAATAAAAGGAAGAATGTTTACTCAATATAGAGAAAACATTCTTCCTTTTTAGGATAATTGATATATGAATACCGAATTTATTCTTTAAGAAAAATAGAACAAGCATGTAAAACAGACATACGATTTATGAGTCTATGTAATATAAAGACTCCATCTCATAATGCTTTTGCAACATTTATAAATGAAAATTTAGTTGATAAAAATATAGAAAATATATTTTATGATATAAATAAATATATTATCTCTTGTGATGATTCAATTGATACTTCAAAACTTTATATAGATGGTACTAAATTTGAATCCAATGCTAAAAAGACTAGTTTTGTATGGCATAAAGCAGTTGAAAAATTTCAACAAAAACTATTTACTAATGTTTCAACTTTCATAGTAGAATATAATAAATGTTATGATCAATATTTTCCAGTTAAAAATAAATATAAATCAACATACTTAAAAACAATAATAGAAGATATTGAAATAAATATAAAAAAACAAAAAATTGAGTTTGTTTATGGAAAAGGATCTAGAAAAGGAGATTTACAAAGAAAACATGAAAACATAAATGATTATTATTCAAGATTAGCTAAATATGAAAAACATTTTAAAATATTTGAAAATAGAAACAGTTACTCTAAAAATGATCATGATGCCACTTTCATGCACATGAAATATGATTATTATAACAATACTGGAGTTTTTTCAACCAGGGTATGATATCCAAGTAGGAGTTTCAAGTGAATATATAATGGTTGCAGATATATTTCAGTGTGCCAATGATTTGAGAACATTCATTCCATTAATGGATTTGTATAAATCTAAATATAAAAGTTATCCACAGTATCTAGTAGGTGATGCTGGATATGGTAGTTTTGAAAATTATAAATATTGTAAAGAACACAATATGGAATTATCTTTAAAACATCAGAAAATGAATTCAAAATTTGTCCTGAAAATCACGTTTTTAATGTTTTAGTAAATGAAAGTATAATAGATGTAAATGGCTACGGAAAAAAACAATATAAATATGAATGTATAAATGTGAATGTACTAAATGTAGGGACTGTCTATTAAAATCCTCATAATTAGTTACCATATATTTAATTAATTCATTTAATAATTCAATACATACACAATTTTCCAGGTACTCTATTACAAAAGAAACTTCATTTGGAAGTAGTATATTTTTAATAACTAGAAAGACTGATTCCATGTAAAAATCTTTTGTAACATCATTTCCTAGTTCATCAACATAATACTTTCTTATAAGTCCACTAGTAGCTATATATTTAACTGATGGGCTATTTCCACTATATGAAATAACGTTGTTTTTTGCTAAATTTATTATTTTACCATATTTATTAATTCTTCTTCTATACCAGTTAGTTTTATTTTTAGAGATTTTCAACATATTTTGAAATATTCATATTTGCCACCATACTATAAAATTTACAAAATATTTTTAAATAATTAAAAAGGCAAGTTAATAATCTAACTATCAATTTGCCCGATATTTTTGATTTTCTCATTGATTCAATTATTTTAAATCACTTACAGCTACTTTTACAGTATCTTCATTAATATTTATAAATTTATCAAGATCACCACTTCTTGCTTTTCCATTTGCTGTTGATAACAGAGCTCCCGCAGAATTATTTAGAATGTAATATTTTTTTAACTTTTTATCGTATGAAATAAAGAATAATCTTCTTTCATTGTTCTTAATCATTGCATCATCTTCACTAGTAACTTTAACATATTGTTTTAATTCTTCAGAAGTTGGTTCTTTATAGAATGATTTATTTTTTATAGAATCTCCTGCTTCATTTAAATATTCATCCAATTGAACTTCTCCACCTGCATTATTTAATACAATATCTTGTTTTTTATATTTTCCTTTTACAACTTCTTCTATTTTTATATCATAGTTAGTTGCAATATTTCCATCTTCAGCTACCTCTGTGTTTTCTTCATTTTTAATAGTACCTATCACTACTAAATCTGCTTTTTTATATAAAGTTTTTGGTGTACCGTCATATACATAAGAATTTTCTACATCAAATTCATATACATATTTTCTTTCTACATCGTTTTTAAGACTTTTGTCACTTTCCTTATTTTTGGTAGTTAAATATGTAACTGATAATATAGCTATGAATGCTATTGTAAGTAGTGCAGTAACTTTTTTCTTCATAACCTTACCTCCTTATATTAATATTTTTGATTAATTGCATTGTGAGCATCTTTTGTAACTTTCATTCCTCCTCTGCTGTCATAATGCATAATTGAGCTTGTTTTATTAATATCTTTTAGCCCCATAACATGTCCCATTTTGTGTATTATTACACGCTGTTTGTTTGCATTAGAGTTTGATTCTAAATATGTTCTATTCAATGTTATTTTCCCCCAATGCCAATTTTTCTTATCCTTATCCTTTGCAGGCATAGCAGTTTGATTTATATAACTTACTGTAGTTCCCAACACACCATTTTCCCCCTTATAACCAGCATACATATCAATTTTTGTATTCTTATTATTAGAAGCATGATACATATATATTGGATTAGCACCAAAACCTGTATATATCCAATTATTTGCTGAATTATGAGTTCTTGTTTTATAACTCGCTGGTACTGATGAGTGAAACCAATAATATATGTTGCCTACACCACCCGATAGATTCTTTTTCTATTTTATATTTCTATTCGTTGTAGCACTTACACTATTACCACCAAAAGTAAATATAAGAGCCATCATTAACAATAGTACAAGACTTTTTTTCATTTTCATATTCTCTCTCTTTTTTTAAAAAAATTAAATTAATTATCAATTAAATATAGAGTTGTGCCCTCCTCTTTTAACTAAAACTATAATATAATTTATTATAAAATAATAGATAGACTGTCTAATTTGTCACTCATACTGTCTAATTTGTCATTAATAAGCAAATCTATATCTCATAAAAATTAAAATAGATAAATTCTCAAAAAAAGGAATAATAGTTTTATAATAATACTATATTGGATATTATAAGGGGAAATATGAAGAAAAAATTAGCAGAATAAAAAAAGCAGAATTAAGCTTAATTGATATATTTAAACTGAATATCGCGATAGGCTTTTTAATAATGCCTTTTATATGAAATATACTAATAATAGAACAAATTCTGTATTAAAACTAAAAAAGCTATAATGCATGATTATTAAATCAATGCATTACAGCTTTTTTTTTATAACTTAGTTAAAGCTACTAAGCCAGCTTTAGTAATAAAATTTGCAGGCTGATTAAAGTGTGGTAAGAAAAATAAATCAGTTAAAGCAAGTTTATCAATAGTATATTGTTGCTGAATTGCTAAAGAGAAGAAATGTAAAGCAAGAGTAATATCATATTCACTTGCCATTTGAGCCCCAATAATTCTTTTACTATCTTTTTCCCAGATTACTTTTAATTTAACTTTATGATTGTCAGGCATAAATTCAGGCTTAATCCACTCTTCAACAGTAACCTGATCAACTGCAATACCTTTTTTAAGAGCAACTTCTTCACTAATACCAGTAGAAGCCATAGTTAATCCATATATATGGATGGCATTGCTTCCTTGAACACCTTGCATGTGTACAGGAATACCAACAGCATTGTAACCTGAAACAATACCAGTTCTTACTGCATTTGTAGCAAGAGCAATATATTCTTGTGAGTTAGTTGCATTAGAATAAATATTAGCACAGTCACCGATTGCAAAAACATCATTTATACTAGATTGTTGTTGATCATTAACAACAACTGCACCATTAGATGCAAGCTCTATATTAGTAGACTTAAGTAAATCTGTATTAGGTTTAAATCCAATTGACATTAAAACCATATCAACATCATACTCATTCTTATCTGTAACTACAGATGTAACTTTATTATCTACACCTTTAATTTCAGTTACAAACTCACCAAGAGATAGTTTTATTCCATTGTCTGTAAGATTATTTTTCATCATATCTTGGAATTCAACATCATAATAATTATTTAAAACATTTTGATCATTAATCAAAATAATTTCTTTACCATTTTCTTTAAAAGCTTCTACTAACTCAACACCAATATAACCAGCACCGACAACAGCAACACGTTTAATATTTGGATCCTTTAACTTTTCAATTACATCAATAGCATTTTGATATATCTTAGCATAAAAAACATTTTCTAAATCTATTCCTTTAATGTTAGGTAAAATTGGCCAAGATCCAAGACCTAAGATTAACTTATCATAACTATCAGTTTTTAATTGTTGAGTAGCTAAGTCCTTAACAACAACTTCCTTGTTCTCAAAATCAACTTTAACAAGTTCATGTTTCATGTTGATTTTAGCACCTCTTTCTGCTAAAACTTCAGGAGTTGCATAAAATAATCCATCCGGTTTATCAATTACATTACCAATCCATAATGCCATACCACAACCTAAAAATGAAATATTGTCATTTTTATCATAAACCACAAGGTCAATATCTTTTTTACTATCAAGCATTGTATTTATTGCAAAAGTCCCCGCATGATTTGCGCCAATTACTATTATTTTTTCCATTTGTGTTCTCCACCTTTCGTACTTGTACATAAAATTAATTCATTATACACATTTCAAATATTTAGTGTATTTATAAAACAATAATAGCAATTAACTAATGCTAAATCAACAACAAACACGACTATAACTTGTGAAAAAACAAACAAATAAACATATATTTGAAAAAATAATAATTTATTGTACATTTTTACAGAAATTACATATACAATAAAAATAAAAGAGCACACAAAAAATGATATAAAATAAATATTCTTTTGCATAAGCAAGCAACTGTGCAAAATCTATAGTATAATAAATATAAATAAATGTAGGAGGATATCAAGTGAAAAGTGATTATATGATATATAAAGTTGAACAAATATTAGAGGAAATTAATGAAAATCCTCCAAGTTGGTTTCTAGATAATATAAAAACACAGCTAGATAGTAATATTACAAATGATGAATTAATCAATATAATAAATGAAATACACAACAAGAATTTAGAAATAATTGATGAAGAATTAACAATTAAATATATTAATACTGATTTACTAGAAAAAATTAAAGAAATTGGAATAAAAGCAGGTGAGTATGAACCTGGAACAATTAAAGAAAATGAATATTATATTCTTGCTTTAAGTGAAGATGTCTATTTAGATTTGGTAAAGAATAACAATGAACTCTTTGATTCAAGAATGATCTATAGTTATGGTTATGTTTACATAAAAAAAGACTTTAAAGTTATGCTTGAAGGAGGACTTCTACTTACATTAGATCAAATTAAAGACTTAGGTTATAATAGTGGTAAAGAATTATATGAAAGCTTAAATCCACAACATGATATTAAAGAAGCAATGTATAAAGTAGGGTATGATATAGAAGAAGGATTATATGTAGTGGGCGATGAAGAAGATATGAATGGCTTTGTAGAAATATATAATGGTCCAATTGGTGTTGAAGAAGAATATAATGAAATAATAGATGAACAACAAAAAATTAATTTATATAAAAATCAATATGTACAATATTTTGATGGATACTTTAAAAAGATAAACTAGAAAGGAAGTATACAAATGAGCTTTGAAGTTATAGATAAAGAAGATTATAAAGCAGTAGCATTAAAACAAATATATCTAGACTTATTTTCAAATAATATAAAAGAGCTTGAAAATCTAAAGGCAGGAGCTATAACTAGAGAAGTATTTGATAAGTTATTTGAAATAATAAGTACTAAAGAAGAATTTATGGAAGATATATTAGAAAATCCCTATCTAATAAAAGAAGAAGATGACCTTTTACTTTGGTTAGAAAAAGATATTCCTAAATTACAAGATTTAGATAACTTAGAAAGTAATGAATTTTTTAAAGCAATAGAAAATTGGATAGTAGCAATAAATATTAATTTAGAAAAAGAATATAATAAAGAGTGTAATGTAAAATACTTAGATATAATAGACATCAACCTTAAAATAAGAGATAGTTTAGTTTTAGGTAAAGGCAAATATGAAGTAGATAGCTCAATAGTAAAAGAAATCTATAAATATAAGGCGGCCCTTATATTAAAAAATAAACGTTTTTCATAAGTAGAGTATTGCAAATATTAATAATATAAGGTAAAATAATAGAGCCTTATTATAAAAGGTAATCTTTTGTGCGCTGGCTATATATAGTATATTCACAGAAGCAATTAACATACAGATGGAGCGTGAAGCAAATGAATTTAGGAATTGTAAAAGAATTAACAAAAAAACAACTTAAAACAGATCTTCCAGAATTTAACTCTGGAGACAGTGTAAAAGTACACGTAAGAATCATTGAAGGTACTCGTGAAAGAGTTCAGGTCTTTGAAGGTGTAGTTATTAAACGTCAAGGTGGAGGAATCGCAGAAACTTATACAGTTAGAAAAATTTCAAACGGTGTAGGTGTAGAAAGAACTTTCCCAATACATTCACCAAAAATTGAAAAAATTGAAGTTATTAAACGTGGTAAAGTTAGACGTAATAAATTATTCTACTTAAGAGAAAGATCAGGTAAATCTGCAAGAATTAAAGAAAAAAGAAGATAATAATTATTACAACAAAAGAGTGGCAACACTCTTTTTTATTATATAATATGATAAAATATAGATAACAAGAACTAGGAGGGTCAATATGGATGTAAAAGAGCTAATCATAGTAGTAGGATTGAGTGGTGCTGGTAAAACTACAGCAAATCGCTATTTTGAAAGTGCAGGATATTATACAATAGATAACTTACCAATAAATAGCTTATATGAAGTTATGGTAGATTTGAATTGTAATTCAAAATATCTTAAGTACTCAATAAGTATTAACACACTATTACTAACAGAAGATCAAGTAAAAGCACAATTAGATAGATTAGGTGGTTTAGATTGGTTAAAATTTAAAATAGTATATTTAGATGTTTCCAAAAAAGAATTAATAAAAAGATATCAACTAACTAGAAAAAAACACCCATTAACAGTACTGAATGAGTCATTAGAACATGCTATAAAACAAGAAGAAGAAATGCTAAGCATATTTAAACAATTTGCAACAATAATAATTGAAACGACTGATTTAACTGTAGATGAATTTAGAAATAAACTAAAAAGGTCTTTTGATAAAATGATTGATCCTCGATTTATTATAGATTTTGTATCTTTTGGATATAAACATGGTATACCAAATGATCTAGATTATGCTTTTGATGTTAGATTTTTACCAAATCCATATTATATTCCAGCATTAAAAGAATTAACAGGTAATAATAAAGAGGTATACAATTATGTTTTAAAACAACCACAAACAACTGAATTTTTAAATATACTTATTCCATTTTTAGATTATTGCATACAACAACAAAAAAATACAAATAGAAGTTACTTAGTAATTGGTATTGGTTGTACTGGAGGTCAACATCGTTCAGTTACAATTGCTAATTACTTAGCAAGACATTATGAAAAAAGTTATAGTGTCTTAACAGATCATCGAAATGCGAAGAAAAACACCTAGTATATTAAATGTTGTATGTATTGGTGGTGGCTCAGGTTTATCACACTTTGTAAAAGGAATAAAAGATTTAGAAAGATTAAGAATTGATTGTATAGTTACAGTTGCAGATAATGGTGGTAGTACTGGAACATTAAAAGAAGAATTAAACATGCCAGCAGTTGGGGATATCAGAAATGTATTATTAGCATTGTCTAATGCACCATCTGACATGGATAAAATGTTATCATATCGTTTTGATAAAGGTGGATTAAGTGGCCACTCATTAGGGAATATAATGATAGCTGGTCTTTATCAATCTACTGATTGTAATTTGATAAAAACAATAGAGAGTCTATCAGAGATATTCAATGTTAGAGGTAATATAATACCTAGTACAAGCCAAGTAGTAGATATAAAGGCCACATTAGAAAATAATCAAGAAGTAGTAGGCGAAAAACAAATTGGAAAAATAGGTCAAAAAATAAAGCGAATAGAGTATGTAAATAATGTTATTGCAACAAGAGAAGCTGTTTTAGCTATTCGCAAAGCCGATATAATAATATATAGTATCGGTTCATTATATACATCTTTAATTCCAAATTTAATTATCCCTGAAATACGAAGAGCACTGTATCGATCACGAGCAAGAAAAATATATTTTGCAAATCTAATGTCACAGCCTGGAGAAACAGATAATTATAAACTAAGTGATTATGTTGAATCAATCAATAACCATTTAGGTTTTCTTGGAATAGATGTTATAATAGTGAATAATCAAAAGATTAGTCAAGAAGCTCTAGAACGATACTCACATAAAAAAGCATATCCAGTAATTTATAATAAAGAGAAAATTGATAAGAGAATAAAAATTATAGAATATGATATTGCAAAAATAGATGAAGAAAATAAAATAATGCATAGTCCCAAAAAAATAAAGAAATTACTAGGAGAGGATATTTCATGTCTTTTTCAAGAGACGTAAAAATAGAACTTTGTCAAAATGATTTAGATGAAAGTTGTAAAAAGGCATTTATTAGTGCTATAATAAAACTTAATAGCACACTTGGAATAAATAAAAGTGGTGTAAGTGTCAATATATCATTTGAAAATGTCACAATAATTAAGTATATATACGAAATACTTAAACAAGTATATAAGATAGAAACACAGATTATAGTGTCAAAAAAAATGAAGTTAAATAAAGGAAATGTTTATACCTTAAAAATTGTAGATAAAGCCTTAATGATATTAGATGATTTAAAATTGATGGACGGATTTACCTTTACAGATGTAATTGCAAAAGAGTACTTAAAAAATGAAGGTTGTCATAAAGCTTATTTAGCAGGTAGCTTTGTAGCAGCAGGATCAGTTAACTCACCACAAAACTCAAATTATCACTTAGAAATACAATCAAATGATAAAGAGCATTTATTAAATTTGTTGAAAATGATAGAACAGCTTAATAAAGGCCGTTATCCTTTAGATATTAACTTTAAAATGACACAAAGAAGAAAAAATTATGTGCTATATTTAAAATCATCAAGGGAAATAGTTGATTTTTTAAATTATATAGGAGCCACAAGCTCGACATTTCATTATGAAGATGTTAGACTACAAAGAGATTTTATTAATTCTTTAAATAGAATGAATAATATGGATGTAGCAAATGAACAAAAAGTTCAAAAAGCAGCAAACCAACAAATTGAAATGATAAGTAATATAGAAAAAACAATAGGATTGGATGCACTAGAAGAAAAGCTTCGATTAATTGCTAAAGTAAGATTAGAAAACCCAGATGCAAGTTTAAATGAATTATGTGAAATATATAATGACATAACAAATGAAAATATATCTAAATCGGGTATGAACCATCGACTTAGAAAAATAAAAGAGATTGCAAGTAAAATCAATATAAGAGGTGATGAAATTGGCTAAAAGTAGAGTTAAAAGTGATGCCGAATATCAAAAAATGCTTGGTGTAGAAGAAAAGAAAGCAGAAGATAAAAAGGTAACCAATGATGCAAGTCAGTACTTTGATGAGCTAAGAGGTACCAAGAAAACAAATACAGATAATCCTTTCGATAGGGTAATTTCAGTATCAGAACTAAAAGAAAGCATCAAAAATAATGATCCTAAATATAGTGTAGAAAATATAAAAGAAGAAATTGCTAAAAATCAAATTTCAAATAGAAATAGTGAAAAAGAACAACCTATTGATTTAGATGAAGTAATAATTGTTGATAAAAATCAACCAACAAATTCAAATAAACAAAAAGGTGCATTCAGTTTTGAAGCTAATTCTAGAAAGCTATATGAGAATTTAAGAGAAAACAGCATTTCTGTAAAAAGTGTAGATGCTAAAGAAGTTAACTATAGTGATCTTAAAGAAAAAGATGATATAGAAATAATAGAACCTAAATCAATTTCTCAAGAAAGAGATAATTCTTCATTAATAGTAAAAGATGAAATAGAAACAATTCCAGATACTAAGCCAACTGATTTAAAAGATGAATTTGATAAAGTTAATAATAACGAGGATATCGTTAACTATGATGTAGTAACAGACTTTACAAGAGAAAATGAAAACTTCTTAGATCAAATTAGACAAGGTATAGCATCAAGAGAACAACAAGCAGTAGAAAAAGAAGAAGTAGCAGAAATAGAAGCAGAAATAGAAGAACCAGAAGTTAAAATACCAGAAACTGATACTATAGAAGAACCCCAAAACTTAGATGATACATTAATGTTTTCAAAATTCTTTACAAATAATCAAGAGCAAGATGATGATATTACTGATGAAATAGAAATACAAGATACACAAGATCTATTTAAACATTTAAATTCACAAATGGAATCACTTTCACATGAAGCAGAATATGAAGATACTCATATAAATGATGATAATGATCAAGGTCATCATACTAATGATACACAAATAATCAATACCCAACCTCAAATAGATACAGAAAATACAATAATGAGTAACACAAAAAGAAATAATGAAAGATTAAGTGATACTTTAAGCATGGCATTAGGACCAAATGATGAAAATTCTATGTCAACTAAAACATTAGATTTAAGTGATTTAGAAAAAGGAACGAAAAAAAAGAAGAAAAGATCTACAATAGATATGGTAATAAATACAGTTCTTCTTATAATGATAGCAGTAATTATTTACCTATTATTTAAATATACTCAAGGATAAACACAAAGAAAATCACGTAAAAACGTGATTTTTTTATATGATTAATTTATAATACATATTATTATTTTCAATAAATAAGTACATTTTTTATTCATTATGTATATATCTAGAGAGATTTGTATAAAAAAATAAAGGAAAATTATAAAAAAATACCATTTGACAATTATTTATTAACTAAAGTCTATCAACTAAACTTATATAGAAAATCAATAAACAACAAAAGTAAATTATACTAATGCTATTTATTGATTTTTTTTATAAATTCATAAGATTAATAAATACTAAATGGTGTTATACGAGTGTTAAGATATGGTATTTATTTGTCTTGTGAACTATTAAAGAATTTTTTCACAAAGTCAATAAACAGTAAACACTCTGGTCTTAAAAGTTTATTTTTATTATATGATAAGTTTACTTGCCACTTAAATTTATCAAAAAATTTAATATAAGTCATGTCATCATTATTATAAATTTTAGAAAGTGGAAGTGGTAAAATAGTAAGAAAATTATACTCTGGATTATTAGAAACAATCTCTAAAGCATAATCCCATCTAGAAGTAGTTTGAAAGTAATTTGGCTTAGATCCATGATTATTAAAATAGACATCAATCATCTTATAAAGAGTAAATGTTTCATTTAAACCAATCAATTGATAAGCTGCAATATCTTTAGTAGAAATGACATTTTTACTAGCTAATGGATGATCATTTCTTAACATACAAACTAAGTCACTATCATAAATAACAAAGGAATCAAACTCATCTTCTGATAAAAATAAAGTTAAAAATCCAAAGTCTAATTCGCCTTCTAATAGCCTATTTCGCCCAATAAATGCACCTTCTTCGTAGATTGTAACATCAATGTTAGGATATTTTTTTTTGAATTGAGGAATAACTTTTGGAGTTACAATTGGTTGTGTAACTGGAGGAATAGCAATTGATAAATGTCCTGATAAATAATCAGCATCTTCAATATCAATAACCATTTGATTAGCATTTTCTAGTAAATCTTTTGATTTTTTATAAAGTTTTTCTCCAGCTAAAGTTAAACGTACAAACTTATTTTTTTCCTTTACTAATAATTTCTCATGAAATCTTTCTTCTAAATAATCAATAGTCATACTTAATGAAGGTTGAGAAATATTTAAATGTTTGCTGGCTTTAGAAAGCTTTAAATCACTGTCAACAATACCAACAAAATAATACAGTTTTTGTAAATCTATCATTTTTAGTCACCTTTTTCTATTATATCATAAATTAAGTATACAATGAAAATAAATATTTTTGAAGTTAATTATAAAATTTATATATTTTAATTATAGAGTTGCAAATCCTATAATAAAGTTAGCAGAAGAAATGCTGATTGAAAGGATGATAAAAAAATGGAGATAATTGCAAGTAGTAAAATTGCAAGCCTTATTAAAAATGAAGCTACAGTAATGGTAAGTGGATTTATTGGTTCGGGAGTTCCAGAAGAATTACTTCTAGAAATAGAAAAAAATTACTTAGAAAAACAAAGCCCAAAAGACTTAGAATTAATCTTTTGTGCTGGTGTAGGTGATGGAAAAGATAAAGGATTAAATCACTTAGCACACGAAGGTCTAGTAAAAAGAACTATTGGAGGACATTATGGTCTTTCACCAAAAATCACTAAGCTTGTATTTGAAAATAAAATTGCTGCTTATAACTTCCCTCAAGGAATAATGGCAAGATTAATTAGAACAAGTGCAGCAAAAGTGCCATTTATAGTTTCAAAGGTAGGACTTAACACATTTGTAGATCCACGAATTGAGGGTGGTAAACTAAACAAAGAGTGTAAAGATGATTTAGTTAAATTATTTATTGATGATGATGGTAGTGAATTATTAAAATACAGCTCATTTAATGCAGATGTAGCTTTAATAAGAGGAACTTATGCTGATAAAAAAGGAAACATTAGTTTTGCTAAAGAACCATTAATTACTGATAGTTTATCAATGGCTCAAGCGGCTAAAAATAATGGAGGAATAGTAATTGTTCAAGTTGAAGCTGTTGTAGATGAAACATTTGATCCAAAAACAGTTGTTGTTCCAGGAATTTTAGTTGATTATGTTGTAGTTGCAACTAATCCAGAATATCAAATGCAAACATTCCATACAGATTATAATGAAGAATTTGTAAAAAACTCAGGTAAAGAAATTAAACTACCAACAGTAAAATTATCAGATAGAAAAATTATTGCTAGAAGAGCAGCAATGGAATTATCAAAATCTGATGCTGTTTTAAATTATGGAATAGGAATTCCAGAGATGGTAGCAAATGTCTTAAATGAAGAAGGTGTAGAAGAACACTTTACACCAACAGTTGAGCCAGGAATTATTGGTGGAGTGCCACAAGGTGGATTAGACTTTGGAGCAAGTATGTGTCCAGAAATGATCTTAACTCAAAACTATCAATTTGACTTTTACGATGGTAATGGAATTGATTGTACGTTCTTAGGATTAGCACAAACAGATCAATATGGAAACTTAAATGTATCAAAATTTGGCCCTAAAATTGCAGGTGCAGGTGGTTTCATTAATATTTCACAAAACGCTAAAAAAGTAATATTCTGTGGAACATTTAAAGCAGGAGCAAAATTAACAGTAGAAAACAATGAATTAAAAATAAACGAAATAGGACACACAAAGAAATTCATTGAAAATGTGGAACAAATTACATTCTCAAGTCAATATGCAATAGATAATAATTTAGAAGTATTGTATGTAACAGAAAGAGCTGTCTTCGATTTAGATAGAGAAAACAAAAAATTAAGATTAATCGAAATTGCTCCAGGAATGGACTTAGAAAAAGATGTACTACAAGAAATGGATTTTAGACCAGTAGTCAGCGAAAACTTAAAAATCATGGATTCATCAATCTTCAATGAAGATAAAATGAACCTAAAACTTAAATAGGAGGATTAAACATGGACATTTTAGGCGTAGTAATTATTGTATTATCTCTACTATCACTAATGTATTTTGCATACAAAGGTATGAGTGTAATCATGATTGCTCCAGTACTTGCAATGATAACGGCATTTATTGCAACTGGAACAAACCCACTTTATTCATTAACTGAAGACTTTATGCCTTCATTAGTATCATTTGTTAAATCATATTTCCCATTGTTCTTAGTAGGATCAATATTTGGGAAAATAATGGGTAACAGTGGAGCAGCTAAAGTAGTTGCAATGTCATTAACAAAATATATTGATGATAAAAAAGCCATCTTAATTGTAGTATTAGCAACAGCAATACTAACTTATGGTGGAGTAAGCTTATTCGTAGTAGTATTTGCAGTTTATCCAATAGCAGTAGAGCTATTTAGAAAAGCAGATATTCCAAAAAGATTAATCGCACCAACAATTGCATTAGGTGGATTTACATTTACAATGACAGCATTACCAGGTACACCACAATCAATTAATGCAATCCCGACAAAATACTTAGGAACAACAATCTATGCAGCACCTATACTTGGTATAATAGCAGCATTAGTAGTATTTGGATTAGGTATGTGGTACTTAACAAGAAGAGCAAAACAAGCTGAAGCAGTTTCAGAAGGATATGGAGAACATAATGATCATATCGTATTACATGAAGAAGATAGCAAACTTCCTTCAGTATTTATGAGTTTCTTACCAATGATCTTAGTATTTATCTTAAATTATTTCTTTACTTGGTGGTTCTTCCAACCAAATATGATTGAATATTTCACAGGACAATATCCAGTAGATATGGATGCAGCATTAAAAGTAGTTAACCCAATTTGGCCAATTACAGCATCAATTTCAATCTCAACAATTTTAGGATTAATCGTTTACAAAAAATACATTTCAAATGTAAACCAAACATTAACAGAAGGAACAGTTGGATCATTACTTCCAATTTTCAATACAGGTTCAGAAAATGGTTATGGTGGAGTTATCAAATTAATGCCAGGTTTTGCAACATTAAAAACACTATTAATTGGATTACCAATCTTACCATTAGCACAAATGGCTTTAGCTACAACATGTTTAGCTGCAGTTGTAGGATCATCATCAGCAGGTACTGCATTAGCATTAGAAACATTTGGTGATGAATTCCTAACTTTAATGAACACTTATGGAATCCCAGCAGAAGTAGTTCACCGTGTCGTTTTATTAGCAGCAGGATGTTTAGATAGTTTACCTCATTGTGGGGCAGTAATTACATTATTAACAGTTACTCATTTAACTCACAAAGAATCATATAAAGATATTGCGTTTAACACTATAGTAGCACCAATTATTTCAGTAGTAGTTGTAATTGCATTTTACTACGTAACTGGTTTATATTAAGAAAGAATGGAGTGAATAATCATGTCTTATACAATAGATATGTTAGAACTAGGAATGAATGCTAGTTTCACAAAAACAATCACAGAAAGTGATGTTTACACTTTCGCTGGTGTATGTGGAGATTTAAACCCTGCACATATCAACGATGAATATGCAAAAAACTCAATGTTTAAAGCAAGAATTGCCCACGGTATGTTATGTGGATCTTTAATTTCAACAGTGTTCGGTATGCAAATGCCTGGACCTGGTACTATTTTCATGGAAAATAATATGAAATTTAAAAGACCAGTATATTTTAACGATACAATTACTGCAACAGTAGAAGTAAGTGAAATGCTTACTGAAAAAAATATCGTTAAATTTACAACAAAATGTACTAATCAAGATGGAGTTGTAGTGATCGAGGGGACTGCTACACTTATGCCACCAAAGAAAGGATAGAAATAATGGACTTTACTTTAACTAAAAAACAAGAACTGTTTTTAGAACTATTTGAA
The DNA here is from genome assembly GCF_049478495.1 of Mycoplasma sp. P36-A1. Classification (NCBI taxonomy): domain Bacteria; kingdom Bacillati; phylum Mycoplasmatota; class Mollicutes; order Mycoplasmatales; family Mycoplasmataceae; genus Mycoplasma; species Mycoplasma sp. P36-A1. The sequence continues at coordinate 58,189 of NZ_CP168083.1, forward strand.
AAATTTGCGCAGGAAGAAGTAGAACCAATTGCTGCAGCAATCGATGAAGAAGAAAGATTTCCAACTGAAACAGTTGAATTATTAAAAAAATACGGATTTATGGGGATTCCATTCCCAAAAGAATATGGAGGAGCAGGAGCAACAGATTTAGAATATGCAATGTGTGTTGAAACATTATCAAAATATTGTGGAACAACAGGAGTAATCGTCTCAGCTCATACTTCACTATGTGCAAGTCCAATTTATATGTTTGGAACAGAAGAACAAAAGCAAAAATATTTAGTACCATTAGCAAATGGTAGTAAATTAGGAGCATTTGGATTAACAGAACCAAACGCAGGAACAGATGCATCAGGACAACAAACAACAGCAGTACTTGAAGGAGACGAATACGTATTAAACGGATCAAAAATCTTCATAACTAATGGTGGAGTTGCCGATATATATATCATCATAGCAATGACAGACAAATCAATTGGAACAAGAGGGATTTCAGCATTTATAGTTGAAGCAACAACTCCAGGATTCTCAATTGGTAAAAAAGAAGAAAAACTAGGAATAAGAGCATCAGCAACAACAGAATTAATAATGAAAGATTGCAGAATACCAAAAGAAAACTTACTAGGAAAAGTAGGAAAAGGATTTGGAATTGCAATGAAAACACTAGATGGTGGACGTATAGGAATAGCAGCACAAGCACTAGGAATAGCGCAAGGAGCACTAGATGAAACTGTAAAATATACAAAAGAAAGAAAACAGTTCAAAAGAGCAATATCAGCATTCCAAAATACACAATTCCAATTAGCAGATATGAACACAAAAATAGAAGCATCAAGACTGTTAGTATATAAAGCAGCAACTGCAAAAAGTATGAAATTACCATACACAACAGAAGCAGCAATGGCAAAATTATTTGCGGCAGAAACAGCAATGGAAGTAACAACAAAAGCTGTCCAATTATTCGGAGGATATGGATATACAAGAGAATATCCAGTAGAAAGAATGATGAGAGATGCAAAAATAACAGAAATCTATGAAGGAACTTCTGAGGTACAAAGAATGGTAATCTCAGCAGCTTTATTAAAATAACAGGAGGTAGACTTGATGAATATCGTAGTATTATTAAAACAAGTACCTGATACAACAGAAATTAAAATTAATTATGAAACAGGTACACTAATAAGAGATGGTGTAAAAAGTATAATGAATCCAGATGATAGAGCTGGATTAGAAGAAGCACTAAAAATAAAAGATCAAAACGGAGCATGTGTAACAGTCTTAACAATGGGACCACCCCAAGCAGATATCATGTTAAGAGAAGCCCTAGCAATGGGAGCAGACATGGCAATATTAGTATCAGATGGAAAGTTTGCAGGAGCGGATACATGGGCAACATCATCAACATTAGCAGGAGCATTAGCAAAATTAGATTACGATTTAATAATAGCTGGTAGACAAGCAATAGATGGAGATACAGCACAAGTAGGACCACAATCAGCAGAGAAATTACACATACCTCACGTAACATACGTAGAAAAAGTAGAAGCAATAAGCGACACAGATATCACAGTACATAGACAATTTGAAGATGGATATCAAGTAGTAAAAGTGCAACTACCATGTTTAATAACAGCATTACAAGAAATGAACAAACCAAGATATATGCATACAGCAGGAATAGTTGATGCATATGAAGCCGAAATAGTAAAATGGACTTTAGCAGATATCGAAGTAGATTTAGCAAATATCGGGTTAAAAGGATCACCAACAAAAGTAAGAAAAACATTTACAAAAGAAGCAAGTGCTAAAGCGCAACCATTTGAAGGAACAGCTACAGAAGCAGCAGCCCTAATCAAAGCTGAGCTTGCAGAAAGACACTTTATTTAGGAGGATTGCTTGATGTACGATATAGAATTAGCAAAAGACTATTATGTCTTTATAGAACAAAAAGAAGGAAAAATCGCTGATGTATCATTAGAATTAATCAGTGAAGCAACAAAACTAGTAAAAAGAACAGACGGATATAAAGTAGTGGGAATATTACTAGGAAACAAAGTAAAAGAATTAGCAACAGAAGTAATAGCATATGGAGCAGACAAAGTAATAGTAGTAGATGATGAAACATTAGATATCTTTGTACCAGAACCATATACAAAAGCAATGGCAGCAATAATAAAAGAATATAAGCCAGATGGATTATTCATAGGAGCAACTACACTAGGAAGAGATTTAGGACCAAGAGTAGCAGCAAGAATACAAACAGGATTAACAGCAGATGCAACAATAATCGAAGTAGATCCAGAAGATGAAGGAAACAAATTACTATGGATAACAAGACCAGCATTTGGAGGGAACTTATTTGGAACAATAATATGTCCAGATCATAGACCACAAATGGCAACAGTAAGACCAGGAGTAATGAATAAAAACGAACCAGATTACAATAAAGCTGGAGAAATAATCGAATTTGATGCGAAACTAACAAAAGCAGACATCAATGAAGAAGTATTAGAATTTGTAGCAAGAGTACATGAAGGAGTAGATATTTCAAAAGCAGAAATAATCATCTCAGGAGGGCGTGGAGTAGGAAGCGCAGAAGGATTCAATGTACTACAAGAAGTAGCAGATAAAATAGGTGGAGTGGTAGCAGGATCAAGAGCAGCAGTAGATGCAGGCTGGATAAGCAAACCAAACCAAGTAGGACAAACAGGGAAAACAGTAAGACCACAAGTATACATAGCATGTGGAATCTCAGGAGCGGTACAACATACAGCAGGAATGGACAAAGCAGACTTTATCATAGCAATAAACAAAGATAAATATGCACCAATCTTTGATGTAGCACACGTTGCAATCGTAGGAGACTTATTTGAAGTATTACCAAAATTAGTAGAACAATTAGCTACTAAATAAAAGCTAGCAAATTATACAACTTTAAAAACACAATTAACTTTTTTAGTACAGTACAACTCAACATATATTTACTAAAGATTGTATAATTTTCTATAAATTTAATGGCTCTTTGTCAATAGGATGAAGTTTTACTATTTGATACATGAGTTAGTAAAAGGAGCTGTAATGCATTGATTTAATAATCATGCATTATAGCTTTTTTAGTTTTAATACAGAATTTGTTCAGTTATTAGTATATTTCATAAAAAAAGGCATTATTAAAAAGCCTATCACGATATTAAGTTTAAATATATCAATTAAGCTTAATTCTGCTTTTTTTATTATGATATTTTTTTATGTTATATCCTATACATATTAGTAAAAGCTCAGTTTTGACATTCTCTATCTTTTTTCTATGTATTCTAGTGTATTGATAATCTTGTTTAATTATTCCAAATGTTCCTTCTGCTTGGATACTTCTTTGTTTTCTTAAGTTACTACCAAAATCTCCTGTAAGGTTTTCATTTACTTTTTTGTACATTTCTTCAAGCTCAGGTGTAACTGTTATCATTCTATTTCCTGCAGCTTTAGTGCATTCTGATTTGACTGGACAGTCATTACATTTAGTGCATTCATATTTATATTGTTTTTTTCCGTAGCCATTTACATCTATTATATTTTCACTTATTAAAACATTAAACTCTTGATTTTCAGGACAAATTTTGAATCCATTTTCTGATGTTTTAAAGTTAATAGCTTGATATTTTTTCTTCTTAACAAAAGTTTTATCAAAATTAACTTTATTGAATAATGGGTATTTTAAAGTTAATTCCATATTGTGTTCTTTACAATATTTATAGTTTTCAAAACTACCATATCCAGCATCACCTACTGGATACTGTGGATAACTTTTATATTTAGATTTATACAAATCCATTAATGGAATGAATGTTCTCAAATCATTGGCACACTGAAATATATCTGCAACCATTATATATTCACTTGAAACTCCTACTTGGATATTATACCCTGGTTTAAAAACTCCAGTATTGTTATAATAATCATATTTCATGTGCATGAAAGTGGCATCATGATCAGTTTTAGAGTAACTGTTTCTATTTTCAAATATTTTAAAATGTTCTTCATATTTAGCTAATCTTGAATAATAATCATTTATTTTTTCATGTTTTCTTTGTAAATCGTGTTTTCTAGATCCTTTTCCATAAACAAACTCAATTTTTTGTTTTTTTATATTTATTTCAATATCTTCTACTATTGTTTTTAAGTATGTTGATTTATATTTATTTTTAACTGGAAAATATTGATCATAACATTTATTATATTCTACTATGAAAGTTGAAACATTAGTAAATAGTTTTTGTTGAAATTTTTCAACAGCTTTACGCCATACAAAACTAGTCTTTTTAGCATTGGCTTCAAATTTAGTACCATCTATATAAAGTTTTGAAGTATCAATTGAATCATCACAAGAGATAATATATTTATTTATATCATAAAATATATTTTCTATATTTTTATCAACTAAATTTTCATTTATAAATGTTGCGAAAGCATTGTGAGATGGAGTCTTCATATTACAAAGACTCATAAATCGTATGTCTGTTTTACATGCTTGTTCTATTTTTCTTAAAGAATAAATTTGGTTAGTATATGCAAATAAAATAACTAGTAACATCATTGTAGGATCATACCCTTGATTACCTCTATGGTATGATCGAGTTATGTATTTTGATAAATTAAATCCTTTCATTAGTTCTACAAATGAATGTACTACATCATCAGCTGGTGAAATTACTTCTACTTCTAGTGGTAAAATAAGCTGAACTGGTTTATAATTAAAAGCATAATTGTTATTGAGTAATTCGGTATTCATATATCAATTATACTAAAAAGGAAGAATGTTTTCTCTACATTGAGTAAACATTCTTCCTTTTATTGTATAGGACTATATATGCTAATGCATTACAGCCCCTTTTTTTTATGCTTTTTCTATACAATTAATAATTCTTGTATCATTATTCTAGTCTTTAATCTTTCAAATCTTCTAAAGCCACAAGATATTTTTTTTAACTTCTTGAATTTAGATATTGTACCTTCTATTATTCCATTATTATACTTAATACTGAAACTATCTTTTATATATTCAAAATACTTAATAAAGGTAGATATACAAGTTTTAATTTTATCTTAAGCTAATTTATTAGGCTGATCAATTGTTTTCTTAAAAATTTCCATATTATTATATTTTAAAGAAAATAGTAAATCTTGATATATTTCATAATTATTTTTAAAGTCCTCATTATTCTCGATTAAATAATTTAGAATTGCTTTATTGTTTGTAAACTTATAATTAAAGGTTGCATGCTTAAACATCACTTATGAAAGATTCTTTTTTAACTGTAATATAGGTTTTCAAAAATTTTTGAACTTATTTCTATTTTTTTCATCTGCATTCATAATTACAACTCTAGTTTTATTAAAGGCTCTAGTTAAATTCTGATAAATATGAAATCTATCGAATGTTATTTTAGCATGGGAAAGATATTTTTAATTACTTCAGTATAAGGTGTATATATATCAATTACAATATATACAAAAGTATTTCTTGTTGATTCAATATTTAATCTGGATATATTAAGTTTTAATGATGCATTTAATATTAATGATTTTAATAAAGATGCATTTAATATTAATGATTTTAATAAAGATAGGTTCAATATAAAAGCCTATAGTATCGATAATTTTACATATAATAGTAACTTAAATGTCAGATGTGAATATATAAAATAACACAAAAAAAGCCGTAATACAGAAAGAATATTGGCTTTTTTGTGTGTGAGGAACATGTCATTTAACTATGTGATGAAAGTTTACTGAAGTGGTTTGTAACTACAAACCACTAGTCGAAAACATGGAGAAAGTCGCAAGTCTCAACAAAAGAAAGTTCTAGACAAAATCTTGACTCGAAGAACATGATCATATAAGGTATTATAAATTGGATGAGTTTGCCAAACAAAACAAAGTTTAATAATCTTGTGAAATTAGGTATACCCAAAGGTAAGGCAGGGTAATATGCAAATACAAGAAAAGGACTGTGGAGAATATCCAACAGTCCTATATTAAGTCGTTCATTAACCAACGAGTATTTAGAAAATTTAGGTTACTTAAATCTAAACTAACTATATAATCAAAGGTAACATATAAAAAAATTGTAACCGCCGTATACCGAATGGTATGTATGGTGGTATGTGAGTGATCTAATTAAAAGACTGATTAGTATCTACTCGATTATTTAACTATTATTGAGTTAATAAAGTAAATAATGATTTTGCAGTATTTTCCATGTCTAAAATAGATATTTTTTCTTCAGTAGTATGCACTTTGTCCATACCACATGAAATATTTACACAATTAATTCCACCAGCATAGTAGACATTTGTATCACTACCACCACCAGTAGATTTAAGTAAAGGTTCTAAATTATTAGCTTTAAAAGCTTTTTGAAGTTCAACAACAATATTAGAAGATTCATCAATTACTAATGGATCATAATTTCTTGTAACTTCAATATCAGTAGTTCCACCTAAAGCAATAGCAGCATCCTCTAAAGCTTTAATCATAGAATCAGTTTGTTTTTCTAATTTAGGAATACTTAAAGATCTAGTTTCACCTCTTAGTTCAACTAAGTCAGTAATGATGTTAGTAGCACCACCACCACAAATATAACCAAAGTTTGCAGTAGTTTCTTCATCTATACGATATAAATTCATGTTTTCTAAAGCTTTAGCAGCAATTTGAATTGCACTTATACCTTCTTCAGGTGCAAGACCAGCATGAGCAGGTTTACCATGAATTAAAACTTTAAAAGCATCTTGAGCAGGCGCTTTTGTAATGATAGTTCCAATTGGACCACCAGAGTCAATAACAACACCTTCTTGAGCAGTTAATTGAGTAGTATCAAAGTTCTTAGCTCCTTTAAGTCCACCTTCTTCAAAGATAGAAAAAACAGCTTCTACAGGTCTAGATGATAAATTATTCTCAACAATTGTTTGCATACATTCAACAATTATTGCAGCTCCAGCTTTATCATCTCCACCAAGAATAGTACTTCCATCAGTATGAATTAAATCACCATCAATAATAGGTTTAATTCCATTACCAGGAGTTACTGTATCTAAGTGAGCAGATAATAATAATGGTTTTTTAGAACTATCTCCAGCCATTTTAGCAAAAACATTGTATCCATTAGAACCAATTTTTTCACCAGCATTATCAATAATTACTTCAAAACCTAACTCCATAAGTTGTTTTGCTAGATAATCGCACATTTCTTTTTCATTTCCAGATTCACTATCGATTTGAATATAACTTAAAAAGTTATCTACTAATCTTTTTGTATTAATCATAATATGTCCTCCTATAAACTAATTATTTAACTAATAACATTATAAACCAAATTTTCACAATATGCTATATTAGTTTGTTAATTAACTTGTAAAACATGAAATTGTGCAACTATTATAATTGTATAATAAAGAATACGTTTAACTTGTATATTTCAATATAGTTATAGAAATTAACTATGTGTAAAAAAGTTAATGATTAGATAGTGTTTTTTTGTTCTTGTTGTGAGTTTTAGTTATTAATATAATAATAAGATAAATAGAAGATTTTAAAAAGGACACTAGGCAATTAATTATAAATGTATGTAGCATTGAAATTATAAAACATGTTATAATAGATAAGAAAACTTAAAATATAGAAAGGTAGAGTTATATGGAAGTTACGATAGATAATATGATAATTAACTATGAAGAAATAGGTCATGGACAACCAGTAATATTAATGCATGGTTGGGGTCAAAACTTAGAAATGATGTATTCAATAGTTGCAGGTTTAAAAGACCAATATCATGTATACAATATAGATTTGCCTGGGTTTGGTCATAGCGATGAACCATCAAAGGCATATACAATAGATGATTATACAAATTTTTTAGAAGAATTTGTGAAAATAAATAATATAGACAATCCAATTATTATAGGACATTCATTTGGATGTAGAATAGCTATAAAGTATGCAGCACGAAAAAATCCTGTAAAGGAAATGGTGTTAACAGGAGCTGCAGGTCTAATTGATAAAAAAACACCATTGTATTACTTTAGAGTTTATACATACAAATTCTTTAAAATATTTAAAAATGTGCCCTTTATAAAATATTATATTCAAGAGGCAATGGATAATGCAGGAAGTGAAGATTATAAAAATTCTTCACCAGTGATGAAAGGTATTTTAAAGAATGCTGTAAATGAAGATTTAGAATCATATTTAGGTAAAATAACATGCCCAGTCTTACTAATATTTGGATCTAATGATGATGCAACACCTGTGTGGATGGCAAAAGTGATGGAAGATAAGATGCACAATGCAACGCTTAAAATTTATCAAAATGCTACACACTATGCATATTTAGAAAATATCGATAGATTTAATAAAGATATGTTGGAATTTTTAGGAAAGGAAGATGATAAATAATGATATTATTTATTTTAACAATTCTTGCCCTAATCACTTATACAGTATTAGTAGTAAGGTTTATGTTGCAAGCATTACATATGTTTCAACAAAATAGATATGAACTTGTAAGACTTAGACAGTGGGAAAAAGCAAATGTTACTAAAACATATCCATTATATATTATGGTTACATGGTTTATCATTGCTATACTTTCAATACCACCATTCTCACTTGAAGTAAGAACTTTTTGCATCGCAAGTGTTATTGCAATTCAGGTAATTAATCAAACAAATAAAAATAAATATAAAACAGTAATAAAACCTTTAGTTTATACTAATAGGGTTAAAAGACAAATTTTCACATGGATAATATTATATATATTATTTATTATCCTTTTGTACTTTATTAAAAGTAATTATTTTCTATTAATATTCTTAATGTTTATCTTTAATTTATATCAAATGCATGTAATATCTTTAGTAGCAATAATTAATTATCCAATAGAAAATACTTTTAAAAAGCGTTTTATGAAAAAAGCGCAAGATAAGCTATTTTCTTATAACAATCTTACTAAAATAGGAATTACAGGAAGTTATGGAAAAACTAGTAGTAAAAACATTATTAATGAGATATTATCAAAAAAATACTACTCATTAGTTACACCAGCTAGTTTTAATACACCATTAGGAATCTCAATAACAATTAATAATTATTTACAACCAATACATGAGATATTTGTTTGTGAAATGGGTGCTGATAAAGTTGGTGAAATAACAGAATTGTTTAATTTTGTTAAACCACAAATAGGTATAGTTACATCAATTGGACAAGCACACCTAGCAACATTTAAAACGCAAGAAAATATCATTCAAGAAAAAATGCAGATGGTAGAGTTAATGGATGCTAATGGCTTAGTCGTTTTAAATAAAGATGAGAAATTTATAAGAGAATATAATATCACAAGTAAAGCTAAACAAATATGGTATGGAATTGATAATGAAGCAGATATTATGGCTAAAAATATAAAGTATTCTAAAGATGGAACTTCATTTGATGTTGCAATAAATAATGAAGATATTCACTTTGAAACTAGATTGCTAGGAAGACATAATATATATAATATATTAGCAGCAATTGCTATAGGAATTCACTTTGATATTGCAGTTAAAGAATTAATTATTGCTATAAAGCAATTAAATTATATTCCTAATAGATTAGAAGTAAAAAAACAAAAAGACTTTACAATTATAGATAATGCTTTTAACTCAAATCCAGTATCAAGTAAAATGTCATTAGATGTTTTAGAAATGATGCCAGGTCAAAGAATAGTAATTACACCTGGAATGATAGATTTAGGTGATAAGCAAGAATACTATAATAAAAGTTTTGGAGAGTATTTTAAATCAAAAGCAGATATCGTAATTTTAGTAGGAAGAAAACAAACTAAACCAATATATGATGGTTTAGAAGAAACTGGCTTTAACATGAAAAATGTATATGTTGTTAATAAAATATATGATGCCTTTAATGTTATGAATAAAGTCAGAAAGCCAGGTAGTTATGTATTATTAGAAAATGACTTACCTGATGCCTTTAATAATTAATAATGGAAATGATAGAATATATCTTAAGAATGCAAGCTATTGCTAAAATTGGTAAGACTTTTTCTCAAGATCCATATGCATTAGAAAATTACGATGAAATAGAAAAGGTATCTAAACAAATGTTAGAAGATTATCAAAACATTAATTTAGATAGAGATAATTACTATGTTAAAGATATTTATCCAACACCTAATGTTAGTGTTAGGGTAATAGTAGAAAAAGAAGGTAAGTATTTATTAGTAAGAGAAATAAAAGAACAGAAATACTCTATACCAGGAGGCTGGTGTGAAGTATTCAAGAATTTGAGTATAAATGGTATAGAAGAAGTATTACAAGAAAGTGGTTATAATGTTGAAGTTCAAGATCTTTTAGCAATATTTAACCGCTCGAAAGTTCATGCTACTTCAGTAAGTGAGTATGCTATTTATATTAGTGCAAAAATTATAGATAAAGTAGACAATATATTAATTGAAACTGATGATGTAGACTTCTTTAAAAGAGAACAATTACCAGCATTATCATTTAAAAACGATATAAAAGAACTTGATATAGTATTTGATGTTTATGAAGGAAAAAGAAAACCATATTTTGATTAAAGGAAAGATTACATGTTAAGTACATATGTCATAGGATTTGCAATAGCCCTTATTTCATCACTATTATTAGTTCCAGTAGTAAAAATAGTAGCTAAAGAATTATGGATAGTAGATAAACCTGGTGCTAGAAGAGTACATACAAAAGTAACCCCACGTTTAGGAGGACTTGCTATTTATAGTGCCTTTATGATTGGTTGTCTTTTTACCGTAAAAGGTGATCGAGCAATTATGGCAATGCTAATGGGTGGTTTTATCATAGCTTTAAGTGGTGTTATAGATGATATGGTAGAAATGAGTGCAAGAAATAAACTATTATTTCAAATAGTTGCAACATTAGTAGTAGTCTTTTATGGACAAATAAGAATAGGTCATATTAATATACCTGGTGGATTTGTCATCAATTTTGGATTGCTCTCAACATTCATAACAATATTATGGATTATAGGAATAACTAATGCAGTTAACTTAATAGATGGATTAGATGGATTATGTGCAGGAGTATGCACAATTATCTTATCTACCTTTGCAATGATGGCCTTTATTCTTGGTAGAGAAGATATCGTTTTAATATCTCTTCTACTTTTAGGCTCAGTAATAGGCTTTCTCTATTATAACTTTTATCCAGCTAGTATTTTTATGGGAGACACCGGAGCTCTCTTTCTAGGATTTATGATTGCAACAATTTCCTTATTAGGATTTAAATCATCAGCCTTTTTAACACTAGGACCAGCTATATTCATCTTAGCTATCCCAATACTAGATACATTTTTATCGATAATTAGAAGAAGATTAAAAGGTGTTTCCTTTTCAACACCAGACAAAGAACATCTGCATCATACACTAATGTACAAAATGAATTTAACACAATTAAAAACAGTATTAACAATATACACTATTACCTTTTACTTTTCACAAGTATCTTATATTTATCTAATAAATAAAAGAGTATCACTTGCAATGTTAATAGTAATAGCAGTGATAATAGAATTATTTGTCGAGAAAACGGGAATGATTTCAAAAAACTATCGACCAATATTAAATATAATAAATAAAATTAAAAACATATTTATTAAAGATAAGGAGAATTAAAAAATGAAGAAAACTGCATACATACTTGATAGCTCATCTTTTTTGACAGAAGAAGAAGCAAATAAATTAGGATTTCATTATATGCCATTACATGTAATAATTGAGGGAGAGGACTATTTAGAAGGAAAAACATTAGACTTAGATATGCTTAAAGAAGCAATTGAAAACAAAAGAAATGTTTCAACATCACAACCTAGTCCTGGAGAAGTGATACAGTTAGTAGAACAACTTAAAAGTGAGGGATATGATCAAGCTGTATTTTCTGGAATAGCATCAGGATTATCAAAAACACAAGAAAATGTTATTAATACTGCAAAAGAAGATGGTTTTAAAGTATATAATATAGATTCTAAAAGTGTTGGTAATGCCTCTAAATATCCTTTAATTAAAGCAAGAAAATTAATAGAAGAAGATAAAATGGAAATTGAAGAAGCTATAAAGTATGTTCAAGAAAGTGAAGCTTTAAAATCATTGACTACAGTTTCAGTTGGGGACTTATTTCATTTAAGTAGAGGTGGTAGAATTACACCAGCTGCAGCAGCACTTGGAAGTATGTTAAAAATAAAACCAATACTTAAACTCGTTTTAGAAAAAGATGGACAAATAGATTCAGTGGAAAAGGTTAGAACAGAAAAAAAAGCCTTGAAAAAAATGGTAGAGTTAACACTTAAACCTTTTAATCTAAACAATAGTGTTGTTTTAATAGCAGATTTCTATGGTAAAGATGTAGCAAAAGAGCTAGAGAAAATAGTACATGAAGTATATCCAGAATTAGAAATAGAAAGATATAACCTTTCACCAACAATTGGAGTTCATGTTGGATTAGATTCAGTAGGATTACAAATAGTAGATATTTCAATGCTTAAATAATAAAAATAGGGGGAATAACAATGAGAAAAACAGCATTTATTATAGATAGTGCTTCATTTTTAAGTGAAAAGGAAGCAAAAGAACTAGGATTATATTTTTTACCATTAAATATCATTATTGATAATAAAGATTACCAAGAAGGTGTTAACCTAGATATAGATAATTTATATAATGCATTAGAATTAAATAAACAAACATCAACATCACAACCAAGTCCAGGCTTAATGGAAGATCTTATAAAAAAACTTAAAAATGATGGCTATGAAAGAGCAATCTTTTCAGGCATAGCATCAGGATTATCAAAAACACAAGAAAACTTTAAGGCTCAAGCAGAATTATTAAACTTTGAATTACATGTTATAGACTCAAAAAGTGTTGGATATTCACAACTAAATTCACTATTAAAAGTAAGAGATTTAATTGAAAATCATGACATGCAACCAATTGTTGCAATAAACCATGTTCAAGAAGATTTAGCACTTTCAAAAACTATGTTAATAGTAGATGATCTAAATCACTTAAGTAAAAGTGGTAGAATGTCTGCAACAGCAGCCAAAATTGGTGGAATGTTACAAATAAAACCAATACTACAACTTAATAATGATGATGGTGGAAAAATGATGATTGCTGATAAAGTAAGAACATCAAAAAAAGCTTATAAAAAAATGGTAGACTTAATGTTAGCAGAAGTAAAAGATTTAAAAGATTATATAATTTTACTTGCACAATTTGATGCACAAGAAGCAAGCGAAATGATACTTAAAGATATAAATACAAGATATCCAAATAATACAGTAGTTCAAAAGACTCTAGTCCCTACAGTAGGAGTTCACACTGGATTAAATACAGTAGGAATGCAAATTGCTAAAAAATAAAAAGATAATATTATCATTACTGTTATTATTATTAACTGCATGTGGGGGCACAGCTAATAGTGTAGATGATATAGGCATGGTAGTATTCAAGAAAGAAAGTAGTGAAGACTCACTACAAAAAATAAATGATGCTAAACTTTACTACAATAGTGAAGTAAAAGAATATGCAAACCTAAAACATGGAGTATACAAGAATACTAAGTTTAATAACTCTGACAATAGTATAGTAGTAGATGAATTTAGTTGTATTTTACAAGTATATAAAGAAGATGGTAGTGCTAAAACAATTAATCCATGTGATGATTTAAAAGGCAATTGGATTATTGAAAGTATTAATTTTGATAATGATAATACATATTTAACTATATCTTCAGTAAGTACAGGACAACAAAGTAAAAAAATACTACGAAAATTAGATTCAGATTATCAAAAAGTACAAGACTATGAGCTAGATGAAGCAATTATACTAACTAAAATAGACAATGATACACTTTACTATGTTTATGATTCAGAAAATAAAGATGGCGAATATTCATCAATATTATCTAAAAGAAAATTATCAGAAACAACAGAAACAAAACTATATGAATTTGATGATGAAACAACAATATCAAATATTTTAGTTAATAGTGAAAAAGTGAATGTAATAATTGAAAACTTAGAAGATAATATAGTTAAAATATCAGAAGTAAAAGAAAATGAACTAATTGATTTAGAACAAATAGCTTCAGATGAAACATTCATCTTTGATAGTTTGAAAATAGAAGATGGCTCAACAATGGTAACATATGGTGTTGTATCAAGTGAAAGTAATGAAGAAAGTAATAATCCAATAATTGATGTAAATAGTGAAATTGGATTAATGAAAATAGATAATAACAACAAAGTTACATTACTATCAAACATTTGTGATGGAGTAGTTCCATCATTAACTTCGACAAATATGTACTGTATCAACTCTAAAGAAATTAATGTTGTAAATTACTCAGACTTAAGTAAAAGTAAAATGTCTTTACCTAAAGACTTAAAACTAGAAGAAGATCAATTATTGAACTATAACTTTTCTTTTTTTAATAAAAAAGATGACAAATAAAACAGGATTTTAATCCTGTTTTTTTATGTAAATAATAAGTCATACAGCTTGTATATAAGCTATTATAAAGAATAAAAATAAAAAAAATGGTATAATTATAAAAAACGTAGGAGGAAAATATATGTATGTAATATTAATAATACTTGCAATTATAGTCTTAATTGCAATATATGGAGTATCAATTTATAATGGATTGGTGGCATTGAAAAACCAAGTTCAAGAAGCATTCTCAACAATGGATGTATATTTACAAAAAAGATATGATTTAATACCAAACTTAGTAGAAACAGTAAAAGGTTATGCAAAACATGAAAATCAAACATTTGAAAATGTTATTAAAGCACGTAATAGTGCAGTAAATGCAACTACAATAGAATCAAAAGTAGAAGCACAAGGTGAAATACAAAACGCTTTAGGAAGATTATTTGCTTTAGCAGAAAATTATCCAGAACTAAAAGCAAATACAAACTTCTTAGATTTACAAAATCAACTTAACAATGTTGAAACAGACATCGCTAATGCACGTAGTTATTACAATGGAGTAGTAAGAACTTATAATACTAAAATTGAATCATTCCCAAGCAATGTAGTAGCTGGAATGTTTAAATTCACTCAAGAACCAATGTATGAAGTTCAAAGCGAAGAAGCAAGACAAAATGTTAAAGTAGAGTTTTAAAATGAGATGCATTAAAAAGGTATTTGTAGCAATAGTATTCTTTCTAACAATACTATACCCAGTAAATGCTAAAGCTGCAGAATATATCGATAATTTTGATATAAGTGTTAAAGTACATGAAGATGGAGTTTATACTGTTACCAACAAAGTAGAGTATACTTTTGATTCTTTAAGTCATGGTATGTATGCAACAATACCTCAAAGATATGAAATGAACTTTGGTGGAGAAACAAAAGAATACTATTTTCCAATAACTAATATACAAGTTAAGGATTATCCCTTTGAAACTGAATCTGGCGATAATGTAGCTATAAGAATAGGTGATCCAGATACATATGTAAGTGGAACAGTACTATATGAATATTCTTATGATGTTAGAACCAGAGACTTAGGATTAGGTGGTACCAACATGTTTTATTTCAATCTAATAGGAAATGGTTGGAGTGTACCAATAAACAATGTTGACTTTAAAGTAGAAATGCCAAAGGCATTTAATACTAAGCCATTATTTTATGGAGTTACAGAAGAAGCAAAGAGTGGAAAAGCCGAAGATGTTAACTATGAATTAAATGATGAAAAAACAACAATAACAGGATTTTATGACAAAACTATTGATCCTGGAAATGCCTTAACAGTCTTAATAGATTTAGAAAATGGCTATTTTATATATCCAGATTATACAACCACTCAAATAGGATTAGGTGGTTTAGTAGTATTAATAGTTGCGATACTAGGAGTATTATTTAGAATATATGGTAAAGATGATAAAATAATACCAGTAGTTAACTTCTATCCACCAGAAGGAATGTCAAGTTTATTAATTGGATATGCAGCAGATAATGCAGTACAAAGTAAAGATATAACATCATTATTTATATACTGGGCATCTAAAGGATATTTAAAGATAGAAGAAAAAAAGGATAAGAAATTTAATTTTATTAAAGTAAAAGATATTGATAAAAGTGAAACGCAAGTAGAACAATCACTATTTAATGCATTATTTATTGAAGAAGATACAGTGTCAACTGATAAAATGCCAGAAGCATACTTTAATGCTAAAATATTAGTAGAACATGATTTAGGTAAAACATACTTCATAGAAGATAAGCAACTAAGACATACCAAAGCAACTAGTATTCAAATATTTGCTGGCTTAATCTTAGCAATTTCAATAGCACTATTTGCAGCAATAAATACTAACAATTACTATTATGATATTTTTATAAGTATGATAATAGGAGCAATTACTTTTGTTATGGTTTTAGTGTTAAATGGAGCATATTTAGTAGCCTTTAAAAATAGAGAAGTAAAAAATGCAAGTACAAACAATCGAAATATGATTATAGTAGTTATACTATTTATTATTATTAGTGTTATATTCTTACTTTTTATGAGTAGTATTCAAGTAAGTCTAATGTATTCATTAATAGTAATTGCAGCATTAGTAGTTGGATTAGGCTTTGTAGCCTTTATGGATAAAAGAACCGACTATGCTACAAAACTATTAGGAAATATTTATGGTTTAAGAGAATTTATAGTACAAGCACAAAAAGATAAATTAGAAATGCTAGTTGAAAAAGATCCAACATATTTCTATAACATATTACCATATGCGTATGTACTAAATGTAAGTGATAAATGGATAAAAAACTTTGAAAATATAAATATGGTTCAACCAGATTGGTATTTATCAACTACACCAATGAATAACATATTATTTTATTCAATGTTAAATAGTTCATTAAATAATCTAAACACAGCAGCAAACTTTATGCCAAATACATCAGGAAAAGGAACAGGTGGTTTCTCTGGTGGAGGAGGCTTTGGTGGCGGCGGATTCTCAGGAGGAGGATTTGGTGGAGGTGGAGGTGGCTCTTGGTAGTCATTCAAACAAACCCAAATAATCTTAGTTATTAATAATTTAGAGAGTAAGAAATTACTCTCTTTTTTTATGTATTTATCTTCATCGTATTTATTAGAAGTTATCATCTAACAAAAAATCAAAGATATTAATATATGTAATACACACTTTTAGGTATTCTTACTTAATCATTTATAAGATGTACTGTTAGAACTGTTCAACAAGATTATCTAGCATAAAAGTTTATTGTGGTACTGATATGAGAATGTTACAATAAGGATATAAAACATACAAATTACTTTGATGAAAAACGAGGTATCAAAATATGGAAAATGAATTACTAGAAAACTTAGAAAGACTTCACACAACTGAACTTGGAGTTATTAGAATTAAAAGAAACTTATCTTTGAATGTAGAAAATGTAATTGAATGGTGCAAAGAAAAAATTAGTCTTTCTAATGCAATAATCACAAGAAAAGGTAAAAACTGGTATGTAAGTATTGATAATTGTATTATAACAGTAAATGCATATAGTTATACTGTTATCACTGCTCATAAGATAAAACACTAAACTAATCTACAATTTGAAAAATACTACTATCTTTTTCATAGTAATAGAGATATTTCAGTTATTGAAATCTTGATACCTATTCAAGATTTCAATAATTTTATAATCATACACAAAACAGTTACTCTTAGTATTGACTGCTTTTTTTTACCTAAAATAAGATTGAAGTGATTAAATGAACGATATTTTTAATGATATGCAAACAAAATTGAAAAGATGTTGCCTAATGTTTGTGAAGTTCACTAACATACTAGCGAGTAATAACTAAACGAATTAATTTTATGTAATTAAACTTAGTATAAAGATAAAGAATGGCAAAACTAAATGAAGTAAGAGACTTTTAATAATAAACTTTTTCAATTTATCAGCTATTCTATTGAGTAAATTATAAACTTTATATGAATAATAGACAACGCTGCAAAGCATGATTAATAACCAATGCAGTATAAATTTTACTATATTTAAATAAACTTACAAATAGACAATTAACAATCTAAAAATCATTATTTTTCAACAAAAAATAATAAAAAATGGTTTTTTTATATCATTAATACTAGGAATACTACTAATTATTTGTTATAATCATTCTAGAAAGAATTATTAAAATTTAGATAAAAAAATAAAATAATTATGTTAATTATTAATTAATTATTTAATATAGCTGATTTTAAGTAGTTTAAAGAATAGGGTGAAGATATGAAGAAAAAAAAGAATATTAAATTAATGGTGCTATTTACAATGATGTTTATAGTATTAGGATGCAGTAGTAGCAGTATGAGACAAAAACCAATAACATCTTTAAGTGATGAGAGTAGTTTTATATTTTATTATAATGCAACAACAGAAGATGAAAACACTAGATTAGTAGTCGCAGATGATAATTTAGAGGTATTAAAAGAAATAGAATATAAAAATCAAGATAAACAAACAACTAATATAGTAAGACAAGATCTTACAACTAAAAAATTTCTTTTTGCTAATCAAAATAATATATATCATTACGATAAAAATTATAATCAGATAGTAAATTATGAAATATGTTTAAGTGATAAATTTAGTTATGAAACAGTATATTATAACAATAATCACTTTTTAGCAGTAGAGGTAAATGAACAAAATAATACATTAAGCTTGCAACACAATAAAAATTGCTACAAGAATATTGATGTAAATTTTAATTTAAGTGATTACCATGTAATGGAAACAAATATTGACTCAAATTATTATTATATATTTGCTTTGAACAATGAAACACAAAATATAAAAAAAATACAAGTAAATAGAAAAACAACTAAAATTACCTACTCCGATATTAGAGATATTAAAAATATAGGTTTTCAACCATACTCAATATACAAAGACAATTCAGCTTATAGCATGCATTCTGATAAAGATAGTAAAGAAATAGTAGCCTATAACAAATTCACAGGAAATATCACAAAAGTACTAGATTTAGATAAAGATGAAAACATACATGTTGATAATTTTAGATTTCAATCATCAAGATTTTTAGTATCAATTAATAGTATAAATAAAATCACGTTATATAATGATCAATTAGAAAAAGTAGCTTCACATTTAGTAAAAGAAGATGCAACTATTAAAACATATCATCTAACAAATAATATATTACATTATATTACAGAAAATAGAGACTTCATAAAATATGATTTAAATACACATGAAAGAACTGTAATAGGTAATATTCAATCTTTAGATTTAAAGGATAGCTATCCTTCTTTCATAAAATTATAGTATATATATTTTAAAGTAGATATAACTCAGATTAATTCTTAGAATATCTACTTTTTTATAGTTTATATATAAAAAAGTAGTAGGAAAGAATATACTTATAAAGATACAAGATAGAATACTACATCATTCATAGAGATTAATATAACTGGATATTTATAAAGTACTTAAATCCATCTTAATAGAAGAGATAATGAAAGTATTATAATCTTATCTATATATAGATGAGTTCATTTATAATATACCTATTTTTCTTACATCATTGTTTTAGATTCATATTTTATATCTTTTGATTATTTAGATTCGGATGATGAACAAAATCTTATAACATACTTAAAGGGTAGGACATTATGTCCTACCCTTTAATATAATTGTATTATAAATTTATTTAGTTTCTTCAATAAATAAATTAATAGTATCTTCGATTGCTTTTTTCTTTTCATCATTAATTTTAAAATTAATACAAGGCACACTTTCAAATACAGGATACTTTGCAGCAGTTAAACGTTGTTGTAACTCTTTAATTGGTGCAAAAGACCAACCATATGCACCAAATACAATTACATGAGTATTAGTAGCTTTTAATCCTTTTAATCGTTCTACAAAATCAGCGATGATAGGGAATATACCATTATTTTGTACTCCAGTACCTAAAGCTAAATATTTAGCATCTACAATCTCAGTGATAATTTCACTAACTCTTGATTTAGATAAATAAAATACTTTAGTTTCAATGCCATTTGCAGCAAAGACCTTTTCTATCTCTAAAGCTTCAGACTTAGTATTACCCCAAATAGTTTCAAAAACAATAACAGCTTTATTTACTTTACTTGCACTTGATAAATATCGATATTGTTCTATTAGATCACAAAAATGTTCTTCAATCATAATACCATGACCAGGAGCAACTAACTTCACATGCCAATCAGCAGCAATAAATTTATCAATAGTTCTTTTTACAGCAGGATTATTAGGATAAATAATATTAGCATAATACTCCTTAGAATAAGCTAATAATTTTTCAAAAGAGATATCTTTATCAGAATAAACATCATCACAAATTAATTGACCAAATGCATCGTTTGAAAATAAAATTTGTTCTTCAACTAAATAAGTCCACATATTATCTGGCCAGTGTACTTGTGGAGTTTCAAAAAATCTCAAAGTATATTCACCAGTAGAAATTTCATTACCATAACCAACATTGTTATAGGCTACATCCATAAAAAAGTTTTCTTGCATTTCCCTAACAGCACTCTTAGAGCAATATACACTTGCATCAGGATACATACCATGAATCAATTGAAAACTTTCAGAATGATCAGGTTCAACATGATTAATAATAATATTATCAATCATACGATTATTTAATAACTTATTTAATTCTACAATCACATCATCAGCGTATTTTAATTCAAAAGTATCTATTAAAGTAACTTTATCATCTAAAATCAAATAAGAAGCATAACTTACCCCATCATTAACTGGAAACAAAGTACCATGGAATGATTTTTCTGCAGTATCAATAATTCTTATTTGATATATATTATCTTTTATTTTATTAACTTTTATCATATATATAACTCCTTTTCTAACTCTAGTCTTATTATATAACTATTGAAGCAATAATATATAGAATATAGAATATTTCCATTAATAATTCATATAATTTTTACAAATTGATAATAAAAAATTATAATCATATAATTTATATCAAACTTTTAGGATTTATCTATATAAATACATATAATATTTAGGTGATAAAATGAAATACAATTATAAATTAGATTTTAAATTAAATCAGTATCAAGCTAATTCTAGTAAATTACTATTAAAATATGTTATGCAAAATGAAAATGTATTACTTGATGCTGTATGTGGTGCTGGAAAAACAGAAGTGCTACTTGAAACAATTAAAGTATGTTTAAATAAAAAAATGAAAATAGGGTTTGCGTGTCCTAGAAAAGCACTACTAATAGAACTCTACACAAGAATAAAGGATGTATTTAATAGTGAAGACTTTGGATTAATTTATGGAGGATATCAATATAAAGCCAATGCACAACTAGTGTTTTTAACAACCCATCAATTATCAAAATATAATAATGAATTTGATATATTAATTATAGATGAAATAGATGCCTTTCCCTATATAGATAATTTTAAATTAGAAAAGGCTGCAAGTAATAGTTCAAAACAATTTATATATCTTTCAGCAACAGTACCTGCAAAATATTATAAAATGAACCTTAAAATACTAAAAATATATCATAGACACCATTTAAAAGTTATGCCAGTACCTAAAATATTAAAAAGTCATAAAAGTAGATACATACTTCTAATATATAAAATAATAAAGATACATAAACATGATCCAATGATAATTTATGTACCAACAAAAAAAACAGGTAAAAAAATTAATACCTTATTAAAGATTATAAAACAAAAAACAGCTTATATAGATAGTAGTAGTAATATTACTAAAATAATTAATGAATTTAAAAATAAAAAATATAATATAATAGTTACAACTACAGTACTAGAGCGAGGGATAACTTTAAAAGATGTAAATGTAATTATCTATGATGCAAATGCAAAAGTGTTTAATGAGAAAGTCCTAATTCAAATATGTGGTAGAGTAGGAAGACACTTTGAAAAAACAACCGGTGAAATATACTATTTATGTAATGATATTAATGATGATATATATAATAGTATAAAAAAAATAAAAGAAATAAACTATAAGATTACTTCATTATAAGTAGTAAAAAATACAAATCATTTTTAAAAATTATGTCACAAGATTATAAATAAAAATTATCAATAATATTATTAATTAAATAAATATTTAATAATATCTTTATAAAACTAACCATAAAAGAAGTTCTAGTTATCATATAGTCTAGAATAGTTATAAAAAAAGTATCTATATGTTTAAATGTAAAATAAATAAAAAAAATATAAAAAAAATATATAATAATCGTTGAAAATTAAAACAAAATAGAATAGAATAGAGTTAAGTTGAGATATGAAACTAGTTTTATAACGAAAATAATTGAGTGAGGGAATTAAATGAAAAGAAATGTAACATATAATCAGTTTAATAATAAAGATATCTTCTTTATATTGATTTTACCAATGATCATAACAACGCTTATTGAATATGTAAATGTTGTAGATATACCGATTATTGCAAATATAGCAGGAATGATTTTATATATATCAGGTTATGAATTTTTCAGAAGCTATAGAACAAAAAGCACAAAATATGACTTATAATATCTAAACAAGCCTAAAGGCTTGTTTTTTGCTATATATTCACATAATAATCATATAATCGATCACTAATATTGTATAAAAATTTAACTAAATATATGTAAGAAAATAATAAAGTACGTGAATTTATGTTAAAAGCACACAATAAATATTCAATAAAACTAAAATAATTACATATAGTCAACTATACAATAAATACAAAATATAATCATTATAAAAAATACATTCAATTATTTATTAAGTATTTCATTGTGTTAAAATAAATGTTAAAATTAAAGAGAAACATTTTTACACTTGTTTATATGATTATTATATAAACTATATTATAAAAGTAATTTATTGAAATATTAATAGGGGAATTTTTAATTAAAGAATATAATATAGAAAGATAGTTTAGTATATACAGTATACATAAACTTTAAATAGTAAAAATGCTATAATCAAAAAGATAGGAGATGATATGATGGCTTCATTTTTTCAAAAGTTTTTTAACTTGGAAAAAAGACACTACGCTAAAGTAGAAAATATCGCTCGTGAAGTAGATGCTTTAAAGGATGAAATGAGCGCACTAAGCGATGAATTGTTAAAAGATAAAACAAGAGAATTTAAGTTAAGAATAGAACAGGGTGAAACACTAGATGATGTTTTAGTTGAAGCATTTGCCGTTTCAAGAGAAGCGTGTAAACGAGCATTAGGACTTTATCCATTCTTTGTGCAACTAGTAGGTGGAATAGTAATGCACTTTGGGGATATAGCGGAAATGAAAACAGGTGAAGGTAAAACCTTAACTTCAGTAATGCCAGCTTATTTAAATGCATTAAGTGGTAAAGGAGTTCACATTGTTACAGTAAATGAATACCTTGCTAAGCGTGACTATCAAGAAATGGGTCAGGTTTTTTCATGGTTAGGATTGAGTGTTGGATTAAATGAACAAGAATTGAATTCTAATATGAAAAAAGATGCATATTTAGCAGATATTACATATACTACAAACTCAGAATTAGGATTTGATTATTTAAGAGATAACATGGTGCAAACCTTAGATCAAAGAGCATTAAGAGGATTAAACTTTGCCATAGTCGATGAAGTTGACTCTATCTTAATTGATGAATCAAGAACACCATTAATTATTTCAGGTGGTCAAATGAATACGCAACAGTTATATACAATGGCAACAACTTTTGCAAAAGGATTAAAACCAGATGATTATGAAATAGATGCTAAAACTAAAAGTATAGTTCTAACAGCAAGTGGAATTGAAAAAGCTGAAAAAAGTTTTAAAATTAATAACTTATATGAATTAGAACATAATGCTTTAGTACACCATATTAATAATGCATTAAAAGCTAATTATATAATGCACAACGATGTTGATTATTTAGTAAGAGATGGAGAAGTAATGATTATTGATTCATTTACTGGACGTATTATGGATGGAAGACAATATTCTGATGGTCTACATCAAGCAATTGAAGCTAAAGAAGGTGTCAAAATCAATGAAGAGACACAAACAATGGCAACAATTACTTACCAAAACTTCTTTAGACTTTATGATAAATTAGCTGGTATGACTGGTACAGCAAAAACAGAAGAAGAAGAATTTTCTACTACATACAATATGTATGTAATTGAAGTTCCAACAAATGTACCAGTAATTAGAGTAGATCAACCTGATAGAATTTATGCATCTAAATCAGCAAAATTCAAAGCATTAGCTGATGATGTTAAAGAAAGATATGATAAAGGTCAACCAGTATTAATTGGTACTGTAGCAGTTGAAACTTCAGAAGAAATATCACAATTTTTAAAACAATTGAAAATTCCTCATGAAATTTTAAATGCTAAGAATCACGAAAGAGAAGCCGATATAATTGCTAAAGCAGGTCAAGTAAAATCAGTAACTATTGCAACTAATATGGCTGGTCGTGGTACCGATATTAAACTTTCAGATGAAACAAGAGCATTAGGTGGTTTAGCAGTAGTAGGTAGTGAAAGACACGAATCAAGACGTATTGACAACCAATTACGTGGACGTTCAGGTCGTCAAGGAGATCCTGGAACTTCTGTGTTCTATATTTCATTTGAAGATGAATTATTATTACGTTTTGCTGGTCCAAAGCTTAGAGAAACATTTGATCAAAGTTTAGGTGATGAAGCCTTAACAAGTCCAATATTATCAAAAGCAATTGAAGGATCTCAAAAACGTGGTGAGGGATATAACTTTGATATAAGAAAACATTTATTAGAATATGATGATGTCATTAGTGCACATCGTAATAGAATGTATGAAGATAGAGATAAAGTTCTTAATGCTGAAGCAATGAAAGATACAGTATTATCAATGATAGAAGATACAATAGATGTTATAGTAGGACAAAATTTCGATTATGAAACAAGTACAGTTAACATTGATAATTTAGTAACGACATTAGAAGGACGTATTTTTGAACCAAAATCAATGAACAAAGAAGAAATTAAAGATAAATCATTTGATGAGTTAAAAGCATACTTAAAAGATCAAGCTAAAACTAAATGGTTAGAAGTAAGATCACAAAATTCTTCAAAATATCGTGAAATCGAAAAATTAATATTAATTTCAGTAATTGATAATTACTGGATGATGCATATAGATACAATGTCTAAATTAAGAGAAGGAATTCACTTAAGAGCTTATGCTCAAAAATCACCAGTACAAGAATACCGTGATGAAGGAGATAAGCTATTTGATGAACTTTTCGTCTCAATTTCACGTGATGTTACATTCTCAGTGATGAATTTAACATTTAAAAGGTAAATTAGATGGAAAGCTATGAAATAAAACAAATACTTAAACACATTAACCAACAGCTTAAACTGTTGGTTGATGATGTTTATTTAGATGATCTAAATAAAAAAGTAACAGAAATTGAAGAACAAATGATAGATCCAAATTTTTATTCAGATCAAAAACATGTAGCAAGCACAACAGCAACTCTTAGTGCTAATAAAGATATATTATCTAGACATCATAATATTAAAAATTTAATAAGTGATATAGAAGACTACTTGAAAATGTATAATGAAGATGAAGACATTGATATATTAAATGAATTAAATATAAACATCTTACAACTTCAAAAACAATATGAAAAGTTTGAAATATTACTATTATTAGATGAAGAATATGATAAAAATGATGCTTTGGTAGAAATCTATGTTGGTGCTGGTGGAACAGAAAGTCAAGATTGGGTAGATATGTTGTACAAGATGTATTTAGCTTATGCAAAAGACAAAGGTTTTAAAATAGAAATTGTAAGTGCAAATTATGCTATTGATGTGGGAATCAAAAGCATAACTTTAAAAGTTAAAGGTATCTATGCCTATGGACTACTGAAAAATGAAAAAGGAGTACATCGATTGATAAGAATTTCGCCATTTGATCATGGTGATCGTCGACATACTACTTTTGCAATGGTAAGTATTGCACCAATATTAGAAGATGTTGATACAGTAGAAATCAACGAAAATGATTTAGTGATAGATACTTACAAATCTAGTGGTGCTGGAGGACAATCTGTTAACACAACAGATTCTGCAGTCAGAATTAGTCATAAACCAACAAACATTGTTGTTACAAGTCAGAATCAACGTTCGCAATTGCAAAATAAACAAGAAGCACTACAAGTCTTAAAAGCAAAACTAGTTGAAAAGCAACTAGAAGAAAAGAAAAAGCAATTGCAACTGTTAAAGGGAGAAAGTCAAGATGTGAATTTCGGTTCACAAATAAGAACCTATGTATTTCATCCATATTCAATGATAAAAGATCACCGCTCAAATTATGAATCAAGCAATCCAGGTGATGTATTATCAGGTAAATTAGATGAAGTAATAAATTCGGTTTTAAGAGCAAGCAAAGGAAGGTGATACAATGATTAAATTTACAAACGTAACCAAAATGTATCGTAAAGGTCGTGTTCACGCATTAAACAACGTATCTTTATTTATAGGAAAAGGGGAATTTGTTTATGTAATCGGACCTACTGGGGCTGGGAAATCAACTTTTATCAAGTTGCTATACAGGGAAGAAAGACCGACTTCAGGAACAGTTGAAGTCAATAACATTGTGGTAAATAAACTACCTAATAGAAAAGTACCACATTATAGAAGACATATTGGAGTAGTATTTCAAGATTACAAATTACTACCTAAAAAAACAGTATATGAAAATATTGCATTTGCTTTAGAAGTTATTGGGAAACATCCTAGTCAAATTAGAAAACAAGTACTTAATGTACTACAATTAGTTGGATTAGAAGAAAAAGCAAAAGCCTTTCCACATGAACTTTCAGGTGGACAACAACAACGTGTTGCAATAGCACGTGCAATTATCAATGATCCTGCAGTAGTAATCGCCGATGAACCTACAGGTAATCTAGATCCAGAATCATCAAAAGAAATCATGAACCTATTAGAAGAAATCTCACATAGAGGAACAACAATAGTAATGGTTACTCATGATAGACAAATGGTTAATACTTATAAGCATAGAACAATAACAATAGAAAGTGGTTATATTAGCCACGATACGATGGGTGGTGGATATAATGATAATCTACAAACTTGGTAGACACCTAAAAAATGCAGTACTAGGAATCTTTCGTAATTTCTGGATGTCATTCTCAGCCATTACAGCCGTAGCAGTTACACTTGTTTTAGTTGCCTTATTCTCAGTATTATCATTAAATGTAAATAGCATGATGGATTCAATTGAACAAAACATAACAATTAGAGCACTAGTTGATAATGGTTATGATGAAAAAAATATCTATAATGCCGATACTAAAAAAGATCCTCTAGGGGATAAAATAAGAGCTATAGATGGCGTTTCAAAAGTAGAGTTTGTACACAAAGATGTTGAATTTGAAAAATATATTCAATCAGTTGGAGAAAATGGCTCTATTTATGAAAGATTTAAAGATGATAATCCAATGTCACACGTTTATAAAATTACCTTAGCTGAAGGAAATAGTGACTATGATGGAATATCAAAGAAAATACAAGCAATAGAAGGAATAAAATCTGTAAACTATGGAACAGGTGGAATTCACAAATTAGTGGAACTATTTGATAAAGTTTCAGGAGTAATGTTATTTTTCATGTCAGCATTAATATTACTAGCAGTATTCTTAATTTCAAATACTATTAAACTTACTATTTATGCAAGGAAAAATGAAATATCTATAATGAGACTAGTAGGAGCTTCAAATGGATATATTAGATTCCCATTTATATTAGAAGGAATATTAATAGGTATACTTGGTTCAATAATACCAATAGTTGCTACATTATTTGCTTATGAAAAATTAATGGCAGAATATAGCAATGGATTTGTATCATCAAGCCTAATACTTGCTCCAACTTCTCAAGTAGAACTAGTAGCACTTGGTTTATTAGTAATAGGTGCAGTTGTAGGTATGGTAGGATCACTTATTTCAGTAAGTAGATATTTAAAAGTATAGAATAACTGAAATTTACAAATAGGGGGTTGCATATGAAATTTGTAAAAGCAGTTTTAGCTTTAGGTTTGTTTACAGCTTCAATATCATTAATCAATGTCAATGCAGAAATAGATTTCTCTGCTAATGAAGCTCACTATCAAAAGTTATGTGCTAAAAGATCAAGTTTTAACGCTAATAAAAAAACATGTACTGCATTTGAAAGCTATCTAAAACAACAAAAATCAGATAGTGAAGCATCAGCAAAGTCTATTCAAGGTGAAATAAGCTCAATAAAAGGAGATATTTCTAAATTACTAGAAGCGATCAATAAAAATGCAGCACTAATAGAAACAAAGAAAAAAGATGTAACAAGAACAAATGAAGAAATAAAAATTGCAGAAGAAAACATCAAAAAATTAGAAGCTGAAATAAAATCTAGAATTGCATTAATGCAAGAAATTAATGGCGAAAATTTTGTAATAGATTTTCTAATGAGCTCAGCAAGTCTAGATGATTTATTCACTAAAATGGATGGTATAAATGCAATTAACTTTTCAAACACAGAATCAATAAAAGATTTAAGTGCACTTAAAAGCTCTCTAGCAGAGAAAAAAGTACAATTAGAAAAAGAGCAAAAAGAATTAGTAGAATATGAAAAAACACAAAATGAAATGTTAACTGAATATCGTAAAAAAGAAAAAGATTTATTTGTGAAGTTAGAAGATGAGCACAAAAAGAAATCAGTTTATAATAGCAAGTTAAACAATTTAAATATTAATGATTTAGTAGCTCAAGTTGGTAAATCAGGAACACTACAAATTCCAGTTTCACATGCAGTTGTAACTGCAACAGCATGGTACTATCCAGCAAGCTTTGGTGGAGGTTGGCACCCAGGTATTGACCTTGCGGCAAATACAGGAACACCAATCAAAGCACCTGCAAATGGAGTAGTACTATTAACAGGTAATGGATTAGGTTATGGAAACTATATGGTAACAGCACACCAAATCGGAAATGATACATATACATTTGTATATGGACATATGAGTAGATATGCAAACTTTGGTTCTTCAATTAAACAAGGACAAACAGTTGCCTATGTAGGATCAACAGGAAACTCAACGGGACCTCATCTACATATGGAAATATTTAAGCATACTGGAAAATCATTAAAAAATGTTATAAACACTTATAGAGCAAATGGAGATTTATATTTTGGTCTAGGTTATGCAAGTGTAGGTAGTTGTTCTAATGTATGTCGACTTAAACCACATTCAGTATTCGGTTTAAAATATGGACAATCATATTAATCCTAAACGACATTAAGTCAATCACTAGGAGGTAACAATAGTTACCTCCTTTTTTTATAACAACCTAATTAGTTTAGATTTAATAAATATAAATATACGTATTTTTATATTAAATACAACTTAATTTAAAGATATAATAATTTAAAATCTAAACAAAAGAACTAGTAAAAACAATAATTATAAAGTAATATATATTACATAAATACAGCAATATCAAATGTTATAATTAACAATATAGAAGGGGAGTTAAATAATGCACGAAATAAAATGTCCACACTGTCATAAAAGCTTTACAATTGATGAAGCAGGTTATGCAGATATATTAGCACAAGTCCGAACAAAAGAGTTTTCAAAAGAAGTAGAAGAAAAAATAAAGCTACTAGATCAACAACATGAAAATGAAAAAGAGTTAATCACAGAAAAAGCTAAGAATAGTCTTGAGCAAGAACTTGCCAAAAAAGATAAAGATTTAGAAAGTTTAAAAAGTGAAATATTAATAAAAGAAAAAGACAGTGAAGCAGCAGTTACAAATGCTAAAAATGAAATGAATGAATTAATAAACACCAAAAACAATATGATTAAAGAACTACAAACAAAAGCAGAATCATATTATGAGCAAAAAGAACTAGAAATAAAACAGGCAATAATTGATAAAGACAAAGAGCTTGTAGCTTTAAATAATAAAATAGATGGTTTATTAAATGACAACAAACTAGAATTAGAAAAAAACCAATCATTAAATGATAAAAAAATCGCAGATAAAGATATATTAATAGTTCAACTTGAAGCAAAAGCAAAACAAATAGAATCTGCAAAAGAAGCAGAAAAAGAAAAAGCAGTTAATTCTAAAAATGAAGAAATGGAAAAACTAAAAAACAAAATAAACGACATAGAAAATAATAATAAATTTGAACTACAAAATTTACAATCAAGTAAAGAAAAAGAAATTATTGAGCTTAAAAGTGAATTACAATTAAAAGATATAAAAATAGAACTTGATAAAACCGCATTGAAAGAAAAATATGAAATGGTTATAAATCAAAAGAATGAAGAAGTAGCCTTTTATAAAGACTTTAAAGCTAAACAATCAACTAAAATGATAGGAGAAAGTTTAGAATTACATTGTGAGAATGAGTTTAATAGTATAAGAATGAGTGCATTTCCAAATGCCAACTTCTATAAAGATAATGATGTTGCATCTGGAAGTAAAGGAGATTATATCTATAGAGAAAACGATATAAATGGTACAGAAATAATCTCAATAATGTTTGAAATGAAAAATGAAGCAGACGATACATCAAGTAAACATAAAAATCAAGATTTCTTCAAAAAATTAGATAAAGATAGAAAAGATAAAAAATGTGAATACGCCGTTTTAGTATCAACATTAGAAGCTGATAGTGACTTATATAACAAAGGCATAGTAGATGTATCATTTGAGTATGATAAAATGTATGTCATAAGACCTCAATTCTTTATACCACTAATAACACTACTTAGAAATGCTGCAATGAGATCATTACACTACAAAAATGAATTAGATTTAATAAGACAACAAAATATCGATGTAACAAACTTTGAATCTGATCTAAATACGTTTAAATCAGCATTTGAAAAAAATTATCTAAGTGCAAGTAATAACTTTGAAAAAGCTATTATAGACATAGATAAATCAATTGCTAGTTTAGAAAAAGTTAAAAAAAGTTTACTTACTTCAGAAAATCAATTAAGACTTGCAAATAATAAAGCAGAAGATCTAACAATAAAAAAACTAGTTAAAAAGAATCCAACAATGAAAGAAAAATTTGATGATTTAAAAAATACAGTAGATGTAGATTTAATTGAAACAAACAAAGTATAAAACATAAAAAATAAGAATTAAAATACTAAACATGGCTAATAATATAGCCATGTTTTTTTGTTTTAAAAAAGTATTTAAAACCAAATTAGATGATAAA
Source organism: Mycoplasma sp. P36-A1 (assembly GCF_049478495.1). Lineage (NCBI taxonomy): Bacteria > Bacillati > Mycoplasmatota > Mollicutes > Mycoplasmatales > Mycoplasmataceae > Mycoplasma > Mycoplasma sp. P36-A1. The sequence continues at coordinate 89,624 of NZ_CP168083.1, forward strand.
AATGAATAATTCAGTAATATTAGAAATAAATCTAAAATAAAAATCTTAAATATTAAACCAATATATTATATAGAAGATAAATATTTGTTAGTAGAAATAACTATAATATATATAAATAACAAAATATAAGAAATAGATAATATAAAATTTAATTGCATTATTGTAAATAAGAAAATATAATATATTGCATTTGTAAATTATATAAAAATATTATAAAATTAGTTGACTAGTCTCTAAAAAGGCAAAAAACACTATAAAAACATGTGAAAAATGTAATTTTAGCGAAAAGTACACGAGTTCACAAAAAAGACAATAGTTTTATTTGACACTGTATTTTACTTTCTAATTACTGTTTTTTTAACTAAAACCGGTTACAATGTATGTTTTAAACAAAATTTAGAATAAATAATACAAATTTTTGGCAATATTAATAAAATTAATAGTGCATTAACTGAAGCAATAGGTTGATACTATTATTTTATAAGGATATAATGAACTCAAACAAATTATTTCTTTTTGAGAGGAGAAAAAATAAAATGAAAACGATTAAAATTGATGGTAACAACCTAACATTAAATGAATTTATTGAAGTAGCAAGATTTGATGCAAAGGTAGAATTCACAGATCAAGCAATTAAGAATATGCAAAGATCAAGAGATTTAGTAGAACATTACGTAGAAAACGATGTAATTAGATATGGTATTACTACAGGATTTGGTTCACTTTGTGAAGTAGCTATAAGTAAGAAAGATACAAGTAAGTTACAAGAAAATTTAATCATTACACACGCTGTTGGTGTAGGTAAACCCTTAGATATAGAAATTGTAAGAGGTATGATGCTATTAAGAGCTAACTCAATAGCAAAAGGAAACTCAGGTGTTAGAGTAAGCACAGTACAATTATTACTTGACATGTTAAATAATCATGTAATACCTTTAGTTCCAGAAAAAGGATCACTTGGGGCTAGTGGAGACTTAGCACCATTATCACATATGGTTCTACCAATGTTAGGATATGGAGAAGTATACTACAATGGTAAAAAATATACTGGTAAAAACGGTATGAAAGCAGCAGGATTACAAACAATTACTCTTTCAAGTAAAGAAGGTTTAGGATTAAATAATGGTACTCAATGTTTAACTTCTATTGGTGCAATTACAACATATGATGCTTTAAATACACTAAAATTAGCAGATATTTCAGCAATGTTAAGTGCTGAAGCATTAACTGGAATTAAAGATGCTTATGATCCAAGAGTACATCAAGCAAGAGGTCATATTGGACAACTAGCAACAGCAAGAAACTTCTTAAAATTAATTGATGGAAGTACATCAATTACAAGACAAGGTGAATTAAGAGTTCAAGATTCTTATTCATTAAGATGTCTACCACAAATACATGGTGCTTCAAGAGATGCTATAAATTATGTAGAATCTAAAGTAGCTATTGAATTAAATGCAGTAACTGATAATCCATTAATTTTCCCAGAAGAAGAAGATGTAATAAGTGGTGGTAACTTCCATGGTCAACCAATGGCACTTCCATTTGACTTTTTAGGAATAGCGCTATCAGAAATAGCAAACATTGCAGAAAGAAGAATAGAAAAAATGGTTAACCACCAATTAAGTAATGGTTTACCTTCATTCCTTGTTAAGAAAAGTGGATTAAATAGTGGATTCATGATTATTCAATACTCAGCAGCTTCATTAGTAAGTGAAAATAAAGTCTTAGCTCATCCAGCAAGTGTTGATAGTATTACATCATGTGAAAACCAAGAAGATCACGTTTCAATGGGAACAATTGCAGCAAGAAAAGCAAGAGAAATATTATTCAATGCACAATCAGTATTATCTATGGAAATTTTGACTGCATGTCAAGCAATAGATTTACGTAAAATAGATACATTAGGTGCTGGAACAAAAGTAGCTTATGATTTAGTAAGAGAAAAAGTATCATTCATGAGAACAGATAGATTACTAAAACCAGATATGAATAAAGTAGATGAATTAGTATTCTCAAATAAAATAGTAGAAGAAGTAGAAAAAGTAGTAGAATTAGAAAACTAGTATTTAGTGTAATTTGAAAGGAAGAATATCATGAATATTGAAAACAAAACAATTGAAAACGGTATGGAAATTAAATTAACTGAAATACCTAAAGAAGTACCACAATTTGAACAAGGAATAAGACGTGCTCCAATGCGTGAATTAACATTAAGTGATAGCGATATTGAATTAGCTTTAATGAATGCATTAAGATATATTCCAGAAGAATATCACGAAGAACTTGCACCAGAATTCTTAGAAGAATTAATGACAAGAGGAAGAATATATGGTTATCGTTTTAGACCAACAACACCAATTTATCCAAAACCAATTCAAGAATACGAAGCATCAACAACTGAGGGTAAAGCCTTTCAATTAATGATTGACAACAACCTTTGCTTTGACATAGCTTTATATCCATATGAGTTAGTAACTTATGGAGAAACTGGACAAGTATTCCAAAACTGGATGCAGTATAATTTAGTTAAAAAATACTTAAAAGTTATGACACATGAACAAACATTAGTTATTGAATCAGGACATCCAGTAGGATTGTTCCACTCACATGAAAAAGCTCCAAGAGTAGTAATTACAAATGGACTAATGGTAGGTCTTAAAGACAACTCTGAAGACTTTAAAAGAGTTACCGCTTTAGGAGTTGCAAACTATGGACAAATGACTGCAGGTGGTTGGATGTATATTGGACCACAAGGAATTGTACATGGAACTTATTCAACACTTTTAAATGCTTCACGTAAAATACATGAAGGTGCTCAAGACATGGAAGGACTATTATTTGTAACTTCTGGATTAGGTGGAATGTCTGGTGCTCAAGGTAAAGCAGGTAAAATTGCAGGTGGAGTTGCCTTAGTAGCTGAAGTTGATGAATCAAGAATAAACACAAGATTTGAACAAGGTTGGGTAGATGTAATTACAAGAAGTGCTAAAGAAGCCTTTGAGGTTGCTAATAAAGCAACAAGTGAAAAAGAAGCTTTAGCAATTGCATATTTAGGTAATGTAGTAGACTTATTAGAATATGCTGTAGAAAACAATATTCATATAGACTTATTATCAGACCAAACTTCATGTCATGAACCATATGATGGAGGATATTGTCCAGTACAATTATCATTTGCTGATAGAACAAAAATGCTAGCAACAGATCATAAGAAATTTAAAACACTAGTTAATGAATCATTAGTTCGTCACTTTGAAGCTATAAAACATCTTACTGCAAAAGGAACATATTTCTTTGATTATGGAAATTCATTCATGAAAGCAGTATATGATGCTGGTGTAATGGAAATTTCAAAAAATAAAGTAAATGACCTTGATGGATTTATCTGGCCATCATATGTAGAAGATATCTTAGGACCAATGTTATTTGATTATGGTTATGGACCATTTAGATGGGTTTGTTTATCAGGAAAAGATGAAGATTTAGATGCAACAGACAAAGCTGCAATGGACTTAATCGATCCTAATAGACGATTCCAAGATATGGATAACTGGAAATGGATTAGAGATGGAAAGAAAAACAACCTAGTTGTAGGATCAAAAGCACGTATCTTGTATCAAGATGCATGGGGTAGAACAAATATAGCTCGTAAATTTAATGAGATGGTTAGAAATGGTGAAATTGGACCAGTAATGCTAGGACGTGACCATCATGATGTTTCTGGAACAGATTCACCATTTAGAGAAACTTCAAACATAAAAGATGGTTCAAACATAATGGCAGAAATGGCAACACAATGTTTTGCTGGAAATGCTGCAAGAGGTATGTCACTAGTTGCACTACATAATGGTGGTGGAGTTGGTGTTGGTAAATCAATAAACGGTGGTTTTGGAATGGTATTAGACGGAAGCACTAGAGTTGATGAAATACTATATGAAGCAATGCTTTGGGATGTAATGGGTGGAGTTGCTCGTAGAAACTGGGCAAGAAATGAAGCTTCAATTGAAACTTGTATAGAATACAATGATCAAATGAAGGGTAAAGATCACATAACATTACCATATATTGCAACAAGAAACTTCGTAAAAGAAATTATTGCAAAAAGAAATAAATAAAAATACTTTAAATATAAGGGGAACATAAAATGGCTAAAATTGTAGAATGTGTACCAAATTACTCAGAAGGAACAGACATGAGCAAAATCGAAAAAATTACAGAAGCCTTTAAAAATAAAGATGGAGTAAGATTAGTTGATGTAGATGCAGATGCAAATTATAATAGAACAGTTGTTACAGTAATAGGTGATCCACAAAAAGTTAAAGATGCAGTAGTAGAATCAGTAAAGACAGCATTAGAATTAATAGATTTAAACATTCAAAGAGGAGAACATAAAAGAATGGGTGCAGTAGATGTAATTCCATTTATACCTATAAATGAAATGAGCATTGAAGAAGCTGTAGAACTTTCAAAAGAATGTGGTCAAGAAATAAGTGAAAAATATGATTTACCAGTCTTTCTTTATTCTCACTCTGCAACTAAACCAGAAAGAGAAAAATTACCAACAATACGTAAAGGTGAATTTGAAGGAATGCCAAAAAAATTAAAAGATCCAGAATGGGCTCCAGATTATGGAAAAGCTCAAATTCATCCAACAGGTGGAGTTACAGCTGTTGGTTGCAGACCAGCTTTAATAGCGTATAATATAGATTGTGCAACAAAAGATCGTCCAGCTTGTGCTTTCATAGCAAAAGCAATTAGAAATAGTGGCGGAGGATACAAATGTATACAAGCAGGACCAGCAGAAATGGAAGACTTTATTCAAGTAACTATGAATGTTACAGATTATACTCAAACAAGTGTGTATAGAGCTTTTGAAGCAGTTAAAATGGAAGCTAAAAGATTTGATATAGAAGTAACAGGTTCAGAGTTTATTGGATTAGTACCTCGTAATTGTTTAGAAGACATTGCAGCATACTATGAAAAAGAAAGAACAACAGATAAATTTAAAGATTATACTTTAGATGAATTAACAGCAATAGTAACAAAAAATTTAGGGCTTAGAGGATTCTCTACTGACAAAATTATCGAATACTATTTACAATAATACAGCGAAATGGAATGATATAATGCAGACAATAATTTATAACATAGGTAAACTGTATACACTAGATCACCAAGTTCTTCCCGTAAAAAAGGAAGAACTTAAGAATAGTGAAATATTAGAAGATGCCTATATAGTAATCAAAAATGATAAAATACTAGCACTTGGAACAGGTGACTATTCAAAATATGTTGAAAAAGAAACAGAATTATTCGATGCAATGGGTAATATTGCATTACCAGGAATAATAGATGCTCACACTCATTTAGTCTTTGGTGGATCAAGAGAACACGAATATGATTTAAAACTTCAAGGTGTTGGTTATCTAGATATACTAAGACAAGGTGGTGGAATCTTAAATACAGTAGAAGCAACTAGAAATGCAAGCTTTGATGAACTGTATGAAAGAGGAATGCATGTTGCTGATGTAATGTTATTACATGGAGTAACAACAGTAGAAGCAAAAAGTGGCTATGGTTTAAACATAGAAACAGAAGAGAAACAACTTAAAGTTGCTAGAAAAATAAATGAAGATCATCCAATAGATGTAATAAATACATTTATGCCAGCACATGCAATACCAACTGAATTTAAAGACAATCCAGATGGATATGTAGACTTAGTAATAAATGAAATGCTACCAAAAATTGCTGAAACAGATCTTGCTAACTATGTAGATATATTTACAGAAGATGCAGTGTTCAACAAAGAACAATCTAGAAAGATATTAGTAAAAGCACAAGAACTTGGATTTAAAGTAAAAATACATGCTGATGAAGTTGTACCAATGGGTGGAGCAGCATTAGCAGCAGAAATAAATGCTATAAGTGCAGAACATTTAATGGCAACATCAGAAGCAGACATGGATAAAATGGCTGAACAAAATGTAATTGCAAACTTATTACCAGCAACATCTTTTAATTTAGGAAAAGATTATGCAAAAGCTAGAAAAATGATAGACAAAGGTATTGCAGTTACCATCTGCTCTGACTTCAATCCAGGAAGTTGTCCAAATGCTAATATGCAACTAGTGCTACAAATAGCATCTAGAGGATATTCAATGACACCTTTAGAAGTGTACAATAGTGCAATAGCTAACGGTTCATGTTCAGTTGAAAAAAGCAATGAAATTGGATCTATAAAAGTAGGTAAAAAAGCTGATATAGTTATAATGAATGCACCAAATATTGAATTCACAATATACAACTTTGGATCAAATCATGTAGAACATGTTTTCAAAGGTGGAGATTTAGTAGTATACGAACAACAAATACTATAATAAAGGGGATAAATCAATGAAATTAATTGATATGAAATTAACAGAATTTTCAGCAGCAGTGGACTCAGATGCACCAGCACCTGGTGGTGGAAGCGTTGCAGCTTATGTAAGTAATTTAGGTGTTGCTCTTTCAAGAATGATGGCACACTTAACAATTAATAAAAAGAAATTTTCAGAATTAGATGAAAAAATTCAACAAGATTTTAAAGATACTTTCAATAAGCTAGAAAATTCTTATAATCGTTTAATGGAAATGGTAGATGAAGATACTGAAAGCTTTAATAAAGTAATGGCAGCCTTCAAACTAGCAAAAGAAACAGATGAAGATAAAAAAATTAGATCACAAGCAATACAGGATGCAACTTTAGAAGCAACAAAAGCACCTTTAGAAGCAGCAGAAATTGCCTTTAATGCTTTAAATGAAGTTCCAAAATTAATTGAAAATGGAAATTCAAATGCAATAAGTGATCTAGCAAGTGGAATGTACTTATTAGAAGCAGGAATGAATTGTTCAATCTTAAATGTTAAAATTAATGCTTCAGGATTAAAAGACGAAAAAGCAGCAAAAGAATTTCTAGAAAAATGTGCAACAATGCAATTTAAAGCGCATGATATTGTAGAATCAAATATGAAAATAATTGAAAAAATGCTATAGGAGATAGAAAAATGCCAAAAACTGATATTGAAATCGCACAAGCTGCAACAATGCTTGACATAGAAGAAATCGCAACAAAAGCAGGAATAGACTCTAAATACTTAGTAAAATATGGTAACGATAAAGCAAAAATCGATACTTCAATCAATAAAGAACTAGAAAAAAACGAAAATGGAAAATTAGTGCTAGTAACTGCAATTAATCCAACTCCAGCTGGAGAAGGAAAATCAACTACTACAGTTGGTTTAGTAGAAGCACTAAATAAAATAAATGTTAATACAATGGGATGTATCCGTGAACCATCTTTAGGTCCAGTATTTGGTGTTAAAGGTGGAGCTGCTGGTGGTGGTTATTCACAAGTAGTACCAATGGAAGATATTAACTTACACTTTACTGGAGACATGCATGCAATAGGAATAGCAAACAACTTGATTGCTGCAATGTTAGATAATCATATACACCAAGGAAATGAATTAGATATCGATTTAGATATGATACCTTGGAAAAGATGTGTCGATATGAATGATCGTACATTAAGACAAGTAACAATAGCTCAAGGTTCAAAAGCTAATGGTGTAGAAAGAAAAGATGGGTTTTACATTACAGTTGCATCAGAAGTAATGGCAATTCTTTGCCTTGCAACAGATATGAATGACTTTAAAGATAGAATAGGTAAAATAATTGTAGCTTATAATTCAAAAGGTGGACCAGTTACAGTTAAAGATCTAAAAGCAGTAGGAGCAGTTGCTGTTGTAATGAAAGATGCAATGAATCCTAATATAGTACAAACACTAGAAAATAATGCAATGTTAATTCATGGTGGGCCATTTGCTAATATAGCTCATGGAGCTAACTCATTAATAGCAACTAAAATGGCATTAAAACTAAGTGATTATGTAGTAACAGAAGCAGGATTTGGAGCGGATTTAGGTAGTGAAAAATTTATTGATATCGTATCTAGAACTGGTAATATACAACCAAGTTGTGTAGTAATAGTTGCAACAGTAAGAGCATTAAAAATGCATGGTGGTGTTGCAAAAGATAACTTGAAAGAAGAAAATGTTGAAGCTATGCTTGCAGGTTGCGCCAACCTAAAAAAACATATGGAAACAATTGAAGCTTATGGGTTACCATTTGTAGTAGCAATTAATAAATTCCTATTTGATACAGAAGCAGAAGTTAAAGCTCTATTTAAATGGGTTGAAGAACAAGGTGCAACAGTTGTAGAAAGTGATGTATGGGCAAAAGGAAGCGAAGGTGGACTTGAATTAGCCAAAACCGTTGTTGAAAAATGTTCAGAACCAAATAACTTTAAATATGTATATGATTTAGAAGATACTTTTGAAGAAAAAATGCAAAAAATTGTAACAACATGTTATGGTGCTAACAAAGCAATTCTAAGTGAAGAAGCTTTAGCACAACTAGAAATATTTAGAAAAAATGGATTAGATATGTTACCGATATGTATGGCTAAAACACCAGCAAGTCTAACAGACGATCCAAAAATACTTGGAAGACCAGAAAACTTTGATATCCACATAAAAGAACTTAAAGTTTCAGCAGGTGCAGGATTTATAGTAGTGCTTACAGGATCAGTAATGATAATGCCAGGATTACCTAAAGTTCCAGCAGCAGAAGCTATGGATGTAACAGAAGAAGGAAAAATAGTAGGATTATTCTAAAAAATGAGGGATGCATAGCATCCCTTTTTATAATTATGAAATAAATATGATAATCAGGTCTAAAAGCACAAATAACAAAAATATTATGTTAGAATTAATATAGATTTCAAAATAATATTGCAAAGGATGTTAAAAATGAATAAATATTATGAACAAGCTGATATGTCATTGTGGCATGGAAGAATAGATAGTGAAGAAGATTACTACAGTTTTAGATGGCATCAATACATTAAGCCACTAGATTTAGATAAGGAAATCCCAGAAACAACAGAAGGCCATAGTATTGTAATAATAGGTTATAAAGTAGATGAGGGTATAGCTCTTAATAAAGGTAAAAGAGGAGCTGCTAATGCCCCAGATATAGTAAGAGATTTCTTATGTAATAAGCCATGTTCTTTCACACAAGAATTAAAATTATACGATGGTGGTAACATTAAATTTGTAGATAGTGTAGAAAATTCACAAAAAGCATTAGGTAAATTAGTAGCAGAGTTGCTTAAAAAAGGTTACTTTCCAATAGTCATAGGTGGAGGACATGATGTAAGTTATGGAAATATGTCAGGAGTATATAATGCAATAAACCTTAATAAAGAAAAAATAGGCTTTATTAACTTTGATGCACACTTTGACAATAGACCATCAACACAGTCTACATCAGGAACAATGTTTAGACAAATAAGAAATGATATGCAAAAAATAGATGCAAAATTTAATCATATGACAATAGGTGTTCAAAAAAGTGGAAATACACTAGCACTATTTAAATATGCAGAAGAAGTTGGAACAAAACACATACTTGCACGAAATGTTACTATGGAAAGAAAAGAAATAAATGAATATATCTTATCAGAATTTATTAAGGATTTAGATCACATTTACATAACAGTATGTACAGATGTCTTTTCATCAGCCTTTGCTCCAGGAGTTAGTGCTCCACAACCAATGGGAATTATGCCAGATAGATTTATGGAATTATTTAGATTTCTAACTAGTAGTGGCAAAGTAGTATCATTTGATATCGCAGAAATATCACCTGATTTAGATAGAAGTAATACTACAAGTGCACTAGGTTCTATAATAATATATGGCTTAGTAGCACAATTTGCTGAAAATGCAGGATTAGATCTGTTTGAAAAAATAATATAATACAAAAAAACAGTCTGAATTTAGACTGTTTTTATTTGCAGAAACATATAAATTAATAATTAAGAAATATACATAAATATATATGCAGTATGAATATATTATGTATATACAAGATTAAGGGTTGTTTACAAATAGAAATAGTACTATAATATATGTATAAGAAAAAACATTAGTGAATTATAATTAATCATTAATATTTCTTATATAATAATCAATCTAATTATATTTACAAAAAAATTAAAACAACTAAAATTACAAATAGAAAGAAGGTATTAATATGTTACGTCGTATTTTATCTAATATCGCTAGTCATAACTTAAGATAACAAACAAGTCAAAACGTTAATTATAGAAGAAAAGAAAGAAGTGTTAATATGTTAAAAGAAATTAAATTTATCTTACATAATGTTGTAACTCACAACTTACGCTAATATATAATGAACAAAATAAGCTATATTTACATTATTTAAAGTAAATATAGCTTTTTTTTTATGTCTTATTGCATGATGATTAATAATTCCTTAATATATTTCATAAATAATTATCATTTTTAATTAACTGATTGAACATTTATGATAAAATGAATTTATATTAAATTCAGGAGGAAACTATATGAAAAAATGGGAATGCTCAGTTTGTGGTTATATACATAACGATGTAATGCCACCACAAAACTGCCCAGTATGCAATGCAGATCAAAGCTTGTTTATCTTACTAGAAAATGAGACTGAAATAAACGACAAAACAAATTATGCAACAGATTTAGATATAGCAATTGTTGGAAGTGGTGTAGCTGGATTAACAGCTGCAATTACAGCACATCTAGATGGATTTAAAGTTGCGATATTTGAAAAAGCAGACAAAGTTGGAGGAACTAGTAAAAGATCAGGTGGTAGAATTTGGGTTCCTGGAAATCTTAAACAAATCGAACATGGACTACTAGATAATAAACAAGATTGCTTGAGATATTTTGTAAGAATTGCATATCCAGAAACATATGATCCTGGATTAGACTTCTTAGGAATAGATGAATCAAAATATAACAAGATCCTATCATATATAGATAATGCTAAAGTAATGATTGATTACTTAGAAAAAAATAAAGTTCTAAAATATGATATAGATATTAATCATAATAATGAAGCATATACAGATTATGTTGAAAATATAGTAGAAAATAAAAGTATTAGAGGAAGAAGTGTAGTAACTTTAGATAAAGATAGTAAACCACAAATGGGTAATGGATTAGTCAAACTATTACATGATTTTTTAATTAAAGAAAAAGTAGAAATTCATTTAGAATCAAGAGTTGAAGATATTATCCTAGAAAATAACCAAGTTAAAGCAATCGTAGTAAACAATCAAATTGTTAAAACAAAAGAAGGTGTAATCTTTGGTAGTGGTGGTTTTTCAAAAAATAAAGATTTAATGGAAAGATTTCAAACAGGTATTCACTATGGTGGATGTGCCGTTAAAGAAAACACTGGAGATTTAGTGGAAATAGCACAAAAGCATAATTTGCCTTTAGGACATATGAATAATGCATTTAGAGCACAAAGTATCTTAGACTTTTATCGTGCAAATCCAGATGGTAGCTCAAACATGTTTTACACAGTAGGAGATAGTGTTATACAAGTAAATAAATTTGGAAAACGTGTAATGAATGAAAAAAGAGGTTACAATGATCGAACAATGAAACACTTTGTTTTTGATGAAAATTATGCAGGTTATCCAAATAGATTTATGTATTTAATATTCGATCAAAGAACAGCTGAAATGTGGGCAGGTTTTCCACCATACAGTGCAACCAATATTGCTGATGCACCACATGTCTTAAGTGGTGAAACAATAGATGAACTATCAGAGCATTTAGCATTACATATTGGAGATATCGGTCATACAATAAAAGATTATGTATTAGATGATGATTTTAATGAAAATTTAAAAGAAACAGTAGAAAGATTCAATGAATTTGCTAGAACAGGAGTAGATAAAGATTTCAAACGAGGAGAAAGCAATTACGATTTGGAATATCCAACATTTCCTCCAACAAATCCTAATACAAAGCACAAACTAAATACTAGTAAAAATCCAAGTATGTACCCAATTAGTGATAAAGGACCATATTATGCTATAATTCTAGCAGCAGGAACTCTAGACACAAATGGTGGAGTAATAACAAATGAGCATGGACAAATACTTAATAACAATAATGAAGTAATAAAAGGATTATATGGAGCAGGAAACTGTATATGTGGAATAGGTAGAAATTCATATGCAGGTGCCGGTGCAACATTAGGACCTGCAATGACTTATGGATACTTAGCAGTAAAAGATATTAAAAATAAGCAATAATAGTAAAAATCAAAAGACAAGAAAAAGTTCTTGTCTTTTTTTTACATCAATATAAAAATAATAAATAGGATAGTTATAAAATTATTAAACAAATTTATTATAAGAAAAAATTTTAAAAAAAGGTGTTTATAAATACACAAAAGATACATAAGGTTAATTATTAAAATATAGATAAAAATAATACGATAAGTATCAATATAAATAATATTGTTAAAAATACAAACTAAAATAGTTAATATATAATTAGTAAGAAATCATCTGCTTAAAGGGTTATTTCTTTTTTTATTTTAATACAAATAATATAATTATAATATATCAACAACAAGTAAAAAATGAACTTAATTAGACGATAATAATAAATAGACAGTTTTCGAATAAAAATTGACTAATTGCAACATTAGAATCAATAAGAAAACATCAAATATTAAATATCGTGTTACGTTTGTTAGTGTAAAAATAGTGTGATAGAATCGTATAAAGTATTACTTTTAAGACAAAACGCTTAATAAATATACTTTTCTAATAACCAATTATTTACATTGTATTAACTTTAAAATTGAGAAAAAGGTGTGAGAAATGACAGGAAGAAAAAATATACAAATAGCAATTGTTTTACTTGTTATAGTTTTAATTTTTATAGCGACTGTACTATCAAACACAAAAAAGGAAAATAAATTAATGAATATCCAAAAAAGCGAATTATTTAAAGTGTATTATGGAATAGAATCAGATGAGGCAATAACAGAATTAAAAAAATATGATTATGTAATTGTAGAACCACTAAATTGGACAAATCTAGGTATTAAGAAAATTAGAGATTCTAATACTAAAGTGTATGGTTATTTAGATGTATTAGAATATGATCCATCAAAGTATGAATATGAAATAATGAAATATGCCTTATTAATCAATGAAAAACAAATAAAAATAGAAAAATGGAATACTGTAATAATGGATATAAGGATAAAAGAATTTCAAAATTTCTTAATAAAATTTACAAATGATAATATTTCTGAAAAAATATATGATGGTATATTTTTAGATACAATAGGAGATGTTGATGATTATTTAAACAATCATAAAAAAGAACAAAACGAAATGCAAGATGCCTTAGCTCAATTTTTAATAAAATTAAAAAAAGAAACAAACACAAAAATACTAATTCAAAACTGGGGATTTACAACTTTTAAAAATCATACCAAAGACTATGTTGATATGATACTTTGGGAAGATTTTGTAAATGATAAAATTAGAAATGATGAGTGGTCTTTAAATTGGATTAAATATTTTCAAGAAAACAATGTAAAAGTATTAACAATTATTAGAACAGAAGAGGATGCAAAATATTCAAGATCACTTGGATTTGATTACAGCATTAATCCAAATGATATATATGATAATTTAGATTAGAAAAGGGGAGAATAATAATGGAAAATAATGTAAAACCAACAAAAAGAAAAATAATAGAAATAGTAATCATAATAGGTATAATTACAATATTATTTATACTTATTCCACAGATACCAAAAGAATTAGAATATTACATATTACTAGTAAGTGTGGTATTTTTTGCAAGTTACTATGGGATATATATAGGAATTATAGCTTTAAGTTTAAGTTTAGCATCTCAAATGTTGCTTGGTATAACAAGACATGAAGATTTGTTACTATATTTTTGGGATAGTACATATTTATTTCAATTACTAACATTAGTAGTTTTAACATACCTTTGTGGATCAATGGCAACTGCCAAAGTAGAACAAAAAGCCTACAATAAAGATGAAAATTTTGAGTTGTCATTAGAAAATAGCGAATTAAAAAAAGCTATAAACCAACTTAATGTAACAAAAGATAAATTAAAAAACAAAGTATTAGTATATGATAATCAAACAGGAAAAATGTTTGATATGCTTACAACATTTCAACAAACACCAAATAATAATCTACAAAAAACAGCTTTAGAAATACTTAGCTCAGAACTAGATTTTAAAGATGTAGTAATATATGAACAAAATAATCAAAGCGATAATTGGAAAACAGCACATTTAATCAGCGATAAAGAAAAACAAGAAATAGAAATAAGCAATAAACTAATAGAATTAATGAATGAAGATAGATTACCAATAGTGCCATTACTAGATAATGATACTAAAACAATATTGTTAGGACCAGTTTATGAAAATGACAAATTAAAATATGTAATTGCAATAGATGATGTAGACATAGCTAATATAAGTTCAGAACACTTTACTTTATTTTCAATGTTTACTAAAATCTATGGTTTAAGACTAGGTTTAAAAGATAAAAACTAAAATAGGAGGTTATATTATGATTTATCTAGCAATAACAATTTATATTATATGTATACTCCTATTCTTCAAGATAAAAAGTAAAAATAAAAATATACCAAGAAATATAGTAAGTTATAGTATTTTAGTAGCAATAATATTTCCAGTACTAGGAATATTTTTAGGTATGTATCTATTGAATATAAATCAAGACGATATACATGAAGAATGGTTAAAAAAATATGATGATTTATTAATAAAAGATTTCATTAACTATACAGATTTAACATATAGAGCTAAACTAGACCAGGACATTACACCTATAATAGATGGTCTAAATCTAAAAGATCCACAATTAGCAAGACACCTATTATTAGAATTAGCTTCAGGTAGAGTAGAAAATGAAGGTAAATATATCAAAGCAGCTCTTAAAAGTAAAAATAAAGATATAGTACACTATTCAGCAACAATGTTTGTAAACTTAATAAATAAATATCATTTAAGATTAGCGGAGTTATATACAGAATATGATAATAATAACAACAATCTAGATACAGCAATCAAAATATGTGATGTATACCAAAGATTATTATCAAGTCATTTATTATATCCAGAAGACTATACAAGGAAAGTAAATGATTATTATGATTTTATAATACCATTAGTAAAAGATAATCCAGATAACATAGAAATAAAAAATTACTACTTATTACTTTTAATGAATAGTAAAGAATTTACAAGAGCAAAAAAAATCGCTTTAAATATGTTAGAAACAAATAATCATGATGATTATACTAAATTCCATTTAATGAAAATTGCACTGTACCAAAAAGATTGGAATTTAGTAAAAACATGTATAAAAGAACTAAATACAAATGAAGCAAATAAATTATCAGAAAAAGATCATCGGTTGTTATTAGTTGTAGAAAGAGAGGTAAAACATGGAACATAAAATAAAAAGAATAATTGTCGGAGTATTGTTTGTATCAATCTTTTTTAGTGCTGCAATATTATTATATCGTTCAGATAAAATATACCAAGATGTATTTACCGAAACAGCACCAATTAAAAAAACATCAAAACTATATAATACTGATATACAAACAGAAAATAGCCAAGATAAGCAAAAAGTATATTTTGCAAAGTCAGAATATCCTGAAAACAAAGAGATCAAAACAAATATAAAATACGCCTTAAAAAATGCTAAAATACAATACGGTAATGTAAATTTGAGTAGATTAGATAAGATATCTAATCCAGAATACTCAATTGTAGCATTAAGTCAAAACACTCTGACAGAAAGTGAAATAAGTGACTTGTATTACTATATAGAAAAAGGTGGTAGAGTAATCTTTTTACAATATATCTTAAACATAGAGGATTCAAAACTAAAAACCATAACAGGAATAGACAAGGTAGGTAGTTATGAAACCAACCAAGGACTAGATTTCAAATACGATATTTATCCAGGGTATTCAAATGTAGATGATACTGATAGTGATGCCTTTATTTACTCAACAAGAGCAGTAGAGCTAAGTAAGACAACTACTAGAATAATAGATAGTCAAAACAATCCATTAATATGGATGAATAGCTTTGGTAAAGGTAAAGTAATATATTGGAATAATGTAAACATAAATGACAAACTAAAAAGAGGACTAGCAATACAAACAATGGGAATAATGATGCCTTCATTTGTAACAGGTCATGCCGGTTTAAAAGTAATGCATATAGATGACTTTCCAGCACCAATTCCAGGAAATGAAACAAATGTTTTAGATGGTAAAACAAAAATGCCTGTAGCAGAATTTTATGAAGATTATTGGTGGAATGATATGTACAATACTGCCAAGAAGTATAACATCAAGTATACAGGAGCAATAATAGGAACCTATGAAAATAAAGTAGAAAATATATCTGAAATATTTACAACGATGAAACACACACTTATAAAATATGGAAGATTATTATTAAATATGAATAGTGAACTAAGTGTACATGGATATAATCATGAACCACTACTATTAAAAGATGATCCTGTAGATAAAGCTTTAGGATATACACCTTGGACATCACAAAAAGCTATGGAAAAAGGTCTTACAGAATTAAAAACAACACTTAAAAAAATCTTTTCACAAACTGACATCAAGACATATGTAGCCCCTTCAAATATTTTATCTGAAACAGGTGTAGATGCACTAAACAATGTATTTCCGAAGTTAGAAACAATAGCTGGATTATATTTTGGAAGCAAAGAACAAAGTAACTATGTAACAGAGTTTGAAGCACATGATAGATATAAAAATATATTCTTATTTCCAAGAACACTATCAGGATATGAATTTACAGGTTATAACCAATACAGCTTAGTAGATGTATCGGCTAATATGGGAGTAATATCACATTTTATTCATCCAGATGATGCATTTGATTTAAAAAGATCTAATGGACTAACTTGGAAAGAACTATCAAGTGAGTATGAAAAGATGCAAGAATTTATAAAAACAAGATATCCATTTATGGAAAGTTACACTCAAGAAGAAGCAACAAAATATTTAAAAGAATATTTAAGTGGTGATTTTGATGTAATAACCAAAAATAATATAATTACAATATATCAACATAACATGCCAATAGAAAGTTCATTCGTAATAAGAGTAGAAGATAATAAAGAACCAGTTATTAAAAATGGGAAAGCAGAAATAGTAAAAATGAATGACAATCTATGGGCAATAAATGCAGATATTCCAGTACTAGAAATTGAACTAAAGGAGCGTTAATATGAAAATAGGAATAATCGCAGAAGGATGCTATCCCTATGTAACAGGTGGAGTATCAAGCTGGATACAACAAATAGTAACTAATATGCCCCAACATGAATTTTATATTTATGCAATTTCTCCTTCAGAAGAAATACAAAAAAATAAATATGAATTACCTAGTAATATAAAAAAAGTAACTCAAATACCACTAGTACAATATGAATATCCTAGAAAAGAAAACAAAATAAAAATCACTGCTTTAGAAAAGGAACTCTTAAAAAACTGGATGAGGTTCAAAAACATAAATAGTGAAATATATAAATTATTAAATGATACTAGTAAAGTAGGCTATACTCAAGACTTTTTGCACAGTGAAATATTTTATGAACTAGTTACACAAATATACAAAGAAGAAAACAGAACAGAACCATTTATAGAATATTTTTGGACATGGAAAAATATTATGAGTCCACTACTGCAAGTAATACAAACAAAAATAGACGATGTAGATGTCTTACATGCAGTATCAACCGGTTATGGAGGAGTATTTGCAGCTAATCATAGTTATCTTAATCAAATACCATTAATACTATCAGAACATGGTATATACTCAAGAGAAAGAGAAGAAGACATCTTACAATTTGATTGGATACCAGTAATATTTAAAGATATATGGATAAAATTTTACCATCAACTATCATTAATGAGCTATCATCAAAGTAACCAAATAACATCGTTGTTTGAAGAAAATGCCCAATATCAAATAGAAAAAGGAGCAGAAAGTAATAAAATTACAATACTACCAAATGGAGTAAATGTAGAGATGTTATCCAACATCAAAAGACATCAATTCAATAAGGATAAAATAGAATTAGGAGCAATAATTAGATTTGTAAGTATAAAAGATATAAAAACAATGATCTATACTTGTGATCAATTAAGATACTTAAAAGTACCATTTCATTTAACATTAATAGGACCAACAGAAGAAAATAATGAATACTATGAAGAATGTCTAGATTTAATAACATCACTTCAATTAAATAATCAAATTACAATTACAGGAGAAGCTGATATAAAAGACTATCTACCTAAAATAGATTTATTGTTACTTTCAAGTATTTCAGAAGGACAACCATTATGTATACTTGAGGGAATGGCAGTTGGTATTCCTTCAGTAACAACAGATGTAGGTTCGTGTGTAGAAATACAAAGTGGTACTAAAGATGATAATATTGGAAGCAGTGGTTTTGCCTGTAATCCAGTAAGTCCAACTCAAAAAGCAGAAAAAATAAAATACTTATATGATAATCCTGAATTTTTAATAAGTATGGGTGATGCCGGAAAAGAAAGAGTCAGAAACCATTATAATGTTAAAGATATGTTGAAATCAATAAATGACTTATATGAAAGAGCAGGTGTTAACTAATGGCAGGTAATCAGTATTCATTAAAAAGAATAACTAAAGAAAAATTTGCATCAAAGCAACTTAATATCTTTGCTTTTACCATAGTTAATAACATAGGTAGTTGGCTTGCAATTATGAGTACAGTACTAATAATAAGATACTTTATATTAAAGTATCATATAGCTGATACTTTAGAAGTAAACTTATTTACTGTATGCATAACTTATAGCTTTGTCTTTGGACAATTGATAACAAGTTTCTTTCAAACAGTATTTTCAAGGCATCTATCAGATAATCTATATAATAAAGATGCAACCAATATTCAACCAAATATGATAGGAATAATAAAAACCAATATAATAATAGCATTATTATTATGGCTAATATTTCTAACATTTTCAAAGTTAACACCAGTCACTAATGTTCTAATACTATTATTATTTCTTCAAGTTGTATACTTTTTAACCGTACAACCAATAATGGCATCAATAGGAATTACAAAATATGGAGTGCTATTTTTAATTGTTGGAATGATAATTGCAACGATAACAATGTTTGTATCACTGTATATGAATCTTAATTTCAAATTAGATTATGAAGTAGCTATAATGCTACTATCATTCATATTAGGAATTTCGCTATGTAATATACTTCAAACAATATCAATATTTAAAAGAACAAAATATGGTAAAACAGAAGCAGAATATTCATGGTTAGAAAGTTTTGATAAATATAAAGATCTAAGGTATGTAAGTTTACTATATACACTTGGTATGTGGATACCTAATATCTTATATTGGTTCAGTCAAGATAGTACAACACTACTAGGAAGTTTTAGAGTAAATATAGTCTATGATACATCAGTATTTATCGGATATTTAATCATAATACCAACATATTTAAGTTTCTTTATGGCAATAAATAGTAAAGTTTTCCCAGTCTTTAGAAAGTTTTTAACTTTTGTAAATAAAGGCGGAACCTTGGAGATGATAGAGCACACCAAAAATTATCTTAATAAACTACTATTAAATGAATTAGAAAGAACATTTAGATTACAATCAGTTATAAGTATCATAGCTTTAACAATAATATGGATATATTCATCACAAAATATATTCTTCTCATTAAACTCTTCAATACTACAATTAGTAATAATAGGAACAACATTAAATGGATTCATATTAATACTAATTATGATGAATATGTATTTAGATAATCAAAAAGGAGCTTTAAAGATTTCAAAAATATTTTGTATAACAAATATCCTTGCAAGTATAATTACATATCTTTTATTTAAAGAAGGAGCATATGGATTAAACCTAATAATAAGTGGTGTGATAAGCTTCTCATATGGAATGATTATCCTATATAAATATATCGAGAAAATAGATTGTAAATTATTTACCTTTGAACAAACATCAGTAAAAAATGGTAGAATGAGTATGTTGTATCACAAAATATCACATAACATAATAAATAATCAAACAAATAAAAATTAAAAAACCAGCCTTAGCTGGTTTTTATGAAAACTATTAGTGTTAATTTAAGGGTTTTCGTACAGACATCAAAAAAGTAGCTTTGAATGAAAGCTACTTTAAATTACTTATTAAAGCATCTTTCAGAAATATCTTTCTGCAGGATTTAGCACCTTACTTAATGCAGGCTGCTGAGATTTCATAGGGCCTGTCCCTCCATCTCTCATGATGTCTACAAGAATAATAACATATAATATTAAAATAATCAATGCTTAATTATAAAGAATCTAAAAAAAACAGGATACTTACCAATGTTGTACATTGTGAATGTGAACTGTAAATGATATAATGTATAGGAAAAAAATAAACAAAAGGTGGTGTTTTAATGGCATTTGAAAATCTGTCTGATAGACTTCAAAATTCACTTAAAAAAATAAGAGGAAATAATAAATTAACACAGGATAACATGGATGAAATGTTCCGTGAAATTAGACTAGCACTATTAGAAGCAGACGTTAACTTTAAAGTTGTAAAAGAATTTATCGCAAACATTAAAGAAAAGGCTTTAGGTCAAGATGTTATAAATCAACTTAATCCAAGCCAAATGGTTGTAAAAATAGTAAACGATGAATTAATACATTTATTTGGAGATTCATTAGAAGAAATTAAATTTAAATCAAGTGGTATAACGGTATTAATGATGGTTGGACTACAAGGAGCAGGTAAAACAACAACAACTGGGAAACTTGCGAACTTATTAAGAAAAGAATATTCAAAAAAACCATTACTAATTGCAGCCGATGTTTATCGTCCTGCAGCAATAGATCAATTAGAAACTGTTGGTAAACAACTTGATGTACCAGTATTCTCAATGGGTCAAATAGATCCAAGAGAAATTGTAAAAGAAGGTTTTGAGTATGCTAAAAATAATGGTAATGATTTAGTAATAGTCGATACAGCTGGTAGACTACACTTAGATGAAGTATTGATGCAAGAACTAGTAGATTTAAAACAAATAATAAAACCAGATGAAATAATGTTAGTAGTTGACTCATTAACAGGACAAGATGCAATTAATGTTGCTAAATCATACAATGATCAACTTGGTATTACCGGGGCAATACTAACTAAATTAGATGGAGATTCACGTGGTGGAGCTGCACTATCAATTAAGCATGTTACAGGAGTTCCAATTAAATTTATAGGTACTGGTGAAAAATTAGATCAAATAGATACATTCCACCCAGATAGAATGGTAAGCAGAATGCTTGGTATGGGTGATGTTATTAGTTTAATCGAAAAAGCATCAAATGTAATAGATGAAGATTCCGCAAAGAAAACAGCAGATAAAATGATGGATGGATCATTTGATTTAGAAGATATGTTAAACCAAATGGAACAAGTAGGTAAACTTGGATCATTAGGAGGAATTGCTAAAATGATTCCTGGAATGCCAAAACTTAGTGATGAAGATGAAGAAAAAGCTAATGTTAAATTAAAGAAAACAAGATCAATAATTCAATCAATGACACCATATGAAAGAAAAAATCCACAACTGATAAAAGCAAGAAGAAAAGATCGAATTGCTAAAGGTAGTGGAACAAACAATATGGAAATTAATAAAGTATTAAAAGAACATGAAAGCATGAAGAAAATGATGAAACAAATGAGTGGTATGATGGGTAATGGAAAAATGCCTAAAAACATGAAAGATATCAAAAAGATGCTTGGAGGAATGAACTTTTAGAAAAGTTCATTTATATGAAATATTTTAAAAGAGGAGTATTAATATTACTAACTATATTTTTAGTATTAAATCTACTATTAGCAATAGGCTTAAAAGTATCAAATAGTAATATTACACTATTTGATATATATAAGCAAAAACTTCCTTTAAAAGATAACATAGAAGTAAAATACTCTAATACATTTTTAAGTGAAAAAATTAGTAGCTTTCCTATGCAAGAATATAATGAGTGTTCAGGTTATGCTACAGCCTACAATCTAAGAACACGTAATATAAAAGTAAATTCCAAAAAAGTATATGAAGAAATGAAATACAAACTAGGAAATGGTTATGTGCTTCCAGAGAGCATTAGTAATTACTTAGAAGAAAAAGGGTTTAAAATAACATTAAATCAAGGTAGTTTTAAACAACTAAAAACTAGACTAAATAAAGGTTTTCCAATAATAGTATTAATTGGAGAAGGTCTGAAATGGCAACACTATGTAAATGTTGTAGGATATGATGAAAACAATGTTTATTTATATGATTCATTAGTAAAAAATCAAACTAATAAATATTATAATAGAAAACTTAATAATAAAGTATTTTTAAAATATTGGGATAATAAACTACCAATGTTTAATAATATATACTATACAATAGAAGATCACTAAAAAGTGGTCTTTTTTCTTATGAAAATAAATATAAAGTGATTTATTTGAATGAATAGCATAATTATTTTATGATAAATATATAACATAAAAGGAGTAATAGATATGGAAAAATTAAACGAATTTATAAAATTAATACAAAAAAGAAGAACCATAAGAAGCTTTACAAATGAAAGTATAGATAGAGACATATTAGAAACAATAATGGAGAGTGGAATATATGCTCCTAGTGCTAGAAATTTACAAAGTTGGCATTTTAGTGTCATTACAAATCCAAAAGTACTAGAAGAAATAAAAAAAAGACAAATAGAAGATCTAAACAGTATGGTGAACTCTAAAGACATTGCAATTAAAACAAAAGGTGAAACAATAAAAAAATTAATAAGTAAAATGCCTTCAGAAGATTTATTATATAATGCACCATGCTTAATTGTAGTAAGTGCTGAAATGAATAATAAATTTTCAGAGTTTGATTGCGGACTTGCAACCGAAAATATTTTACTAGCTGCAGAATCATATAAATATTCAACATGCATATCAGCTACAAGTACCTTGTTTTTAGCAAGTGAAAGCCAAAAAGAATTTAAGACAAGACTTAAAATACCAAATAACTTTACTCCAATAACAGGAATATTATTAGGTAAAACAAAACAAGATAATCCTATTGCACCAGATAGAGATGATTCTAAAGTATCATACATAAAATAATAAAAAATTAAGTTATACAAAGAATACCACTAAAATTAAATAAATATAATTTTAGTGGTATTTCTCTATAATAATATGTAAATATATTAACAATAATGCAAAGGAGCAGTTTATGAAAAATGAAAATAAAATACTACAAAGTATAGCATTTTGCTACTTAATAATAGGTATCTATCAAATATATTTTATGCATCATTTTGCATCAAAGTGCATTGAAGTCTTGAAAGTTAGTCCAATAATGAGTATTAATAATAAACTATTTCCAATAATAATAAACATAAAGAGTTTTGATGCTTCACAAATAAACATCTATAATTTAACAATACCAATTTCAATATTAATTGCAGGAGTAATATATTATTATATATATAGGTTAGAAAGATATGATAAAAAGTTAAAAAGAAAAATATTAAAAGATTATAGTAGATATAAAATAATATTAATAGTAAGTATTTTGTTAATAATTATCTATCAAGCGTATTATACATATAATATTAGTCTTAGTGATACTTATGATAATTCATTCAATACCATCAATAATATTAGTTTTATACCACCATTTAGATTACAGTTTTATATTGAAAATTTGAAAATAGTATTAATAACACATAACTATACATTAGTAATATTACTAATATCTTACCTAATAATACTAATAAAAATAGTTAAAAGCAAAAAACATGAAAATACACAAAGACAACATAATCGAAACAATATGCACTAAGACAAATGATTATAAATACTTACCTTCATATTTATGGAATAAAATTAACCTAAATATAACATAAACATTTACTTTCAGTAAAATAAAGCTTATAATTTACTAAAAGAGGTGTATATATGAAGAAAATAATACTTGCATTGTTAATGACAATCTTAATAACAGGATGTTGTGATGATAATGTGAAACTAGAAGAAATTAATTTAAATCAATTAAACGAAAGCACAACATTACTAAGCAATATAGAAACTAAAGAACTAACAAATATTTGCCAAAGTTATGAACATGCTGAAAATAGAAATCTTTATGATTCAAAATACTTTATAAAACAAAATACAAATAGAATAGAAGTATATGCAATCATAAACAATAACTGTAAAATAATAAGAGTGATAAAAACAAAAGAGAAATTACAACAAATAAGAGAGTATGAAGACTACTCATTATTTTCAACGAGTAATCATTTATATAAAATTAGTGAAAGTGGCATAATAGAATTTGGAAAATATAATTTAGTTAGCGATTTTGAAGTAGTAGACAATACAATAATCTTTTCATCAGATTACAATGAAGAAAAAAGAACTAACACTCTTGTATATATTGATAACAATAATAAAGAAACAGTAATGGTTATGGAAACTAATGAATCTAAATTGCAGTCGATAACATTAACCGAAAAGAATGTGGTAATATCATATACAAGTGATTTTTTAGGTAGAAATATCGCATCATTTTATGGACTTGGACAACCAGGAATATTGAATAATATTAAAAGAAGCACTTCAACATTCGATTTAGGAAAAAGTTATAACACCAATAGAGAAAAGAAAGATACTTTTAAAAATATTTATAAATATGCATATCATGTAGATAGCCAACTTCAGTGTGATGATGAAATTACAAAATGTTACTATTTTGATATAGAACCAATAACATTCAATAACTATTATTCAGTAAATGAAATAAATAATAAAACATATATAATAGATAAGAAAAATAAGTTATATAGTGAATTACCTTTAAATGATAATGATAAAGTCGAATTAGATGGTAATCAAATAATTGTAATAAACAGTAAAAGTATTACAACTTATAACATGGAATAAAAATAATGTAGTTACAAGGCCTTAATAAAATAAGTTATGTTACAATAATTAAAAGAGAGGTCAGTGAAATTATGGAAAATGTAGAAATTGAATATAAAATGCTTCTAACAAAAGAACAATATAATCTAATAAAAGAAGACATAAAAAGTAAAGCAGAAAAAATAGAACAAACAAACATCTATTTTGATACCAAAGATCGTCAATTAGCAGCTAAAAAACAAGCGTTAAGAATTAGAATCGCAATGCCTAAAGGATATGAGTTAACCTTAAAAGAAAAAAGAGAAAAAGACCAATTAGAACACAACTTTGATATAAGTAGTGATGATTATAATTTAATATTAGCACATCCTGATGAAGGAATAAGTGAGTATTTACCAAATCTTTCAAAGGGAATTATAGTTTTAGGACAACTTAAAAATACTAGATTAGAATGGCATACAGAACAAGGTACATTTGCATTAGATCATAGTAAATATAATGGAATAGAAGATTATGAAATAGAATTTGAAGCTAAAGACTATGAAAGTGAAAATGTTCTAGTAAGTCTATTAGAAACATACAACATACAATACAAAGCAAATCACAAAAATAAAATACAACGATTTAGTGAAACAACTAAAATAGAAGCTCTTACATCTATAAAAGCTTTTGAATTATAGAGCTAAAAAAACCTAATGTAATATTGAAATATATCGAATAATTTAATATTTAATTAGGTTTTTTGTTGCATTTTTTTAAGATAAAACAATGAAAATATTTATTTATCAATTAAAGAAACATAAATCGGTGATGTTGCACATATGGTAAACTAATTGATACATTGTAGTTGATATAAGGATATGTTATAATTATGCTGATTGTAAAAAGGGAGTGTGCTAATTAATGATAAACGTATCAAACGTATCCTTATCTTTTGGTGAGGACAAATTATTCGATAATGTAACAGTAAAATTCACAAATGGTAACTGTTATGGAATCATCGGTGCAAATGGAGCAGGAAAATCTACATTTTTAAAAATTCTTGCAGGAGAAATAGACTCAACAAAAGGGGATGTTTTCTATGAAAAAGGACAAAGAATTTCATACTTAAAACAAAACCACTTTGAATATGATGAATATAGTGTTTTAGATACTGTAATAATGGGTCATAAAGAACTTTATGATATCATGAAAGAAAAAAATGAAATCTATATGAAACCAGATTTCAGTGAAGAAGATGGTTATAAAGCAGCAGATTTAGAAGAAAAATTTGCAAATATGAATGGTTGGGAAGCAGAAGCTGATGCTGAAAAACTATTAAATGGATTACAACTTAAAGAAACAGATTACTCTAAACTAATGAAAGACTTAGTTGGAGATGACAAAGTAAAAGTATTACTAGCACAAGCATTATTTGGTGATCCAGATATCTTATTACTAGATGAACCTACTAACCACCTTGATTTCCACGCAATTAAATGGCTAGAAAGATTCATCGAAGATTTTGATAAAACAGTACTTGTAGTTTCGCATGATCGTCACTTCTTAAATGATGTGTGTACACATATTTTAGATATAGATTTTCAAAAAGCAACATTATATGTTGGAAACTATGATTTCTGGAAAGAATCTAGTGCACTTGCAACTAGAATGATGTCTGATGATAACAAGAAAAAAGAAGATAAGATCAAAGAATTGCAAGAATTTGTTGCAAGATTTAGTGCAAATGCTTCTAAATCAAAACAAGCAACATCTAGAAAGAAATTACTAGATAAAATTACACTAGATGATATTAAACCAACATCAAGAAGATACCCATTTATAGCATTACCAGCTTCAAGAAATTTAGGTGATGATGTAGTAAGTGTAGCTGATTTAAAATTAGTTGAAGATGGTGAAACTAAATTTGAAAATGTAAACTTTTCAATTCATGGAAAAGATAAAGTATATTTTCAATCAAGAAATGAAGCGTTAGTTACAGATATATTTAAAATATTAGCAGGTGAATTAGAAGCAACATCAGGAACAGTAAAATGGGGAATAACTGCGGAAAAAGATTATTTTCCAAAAGATAATACTCATTACTTTGAAGACAAATCACTTAATTTAGTTGATTGGTTAAGACAATATTCAGGTGAAGAACAAGGTGAATCATATGTTAGAGGATATTTAGGAAAAATGTTATTTAGCCATGATGAACCACTAAAAAAAGTTTCAGTACTATCAGGTGGAGAAAAGATGAGAATGATGTTTTCAAAATTAATGTTGTCTGAATCTAATACTATTATCTTAGATCAACCAACAAACCACTTAGACCTTGAATCAATTACAGCAGTAAATGATGGTTTAACAGCTTTTAAAGGTTCATTAATGTTCTCAAGTCATGACATGAGCTTTATTGAAACATTAGCTAACAAGATAATAGAAATAACACCAGTTGGTTGTGTTGTATATGAAGGTACCTTTGAAGAGTTTTTAGATAATGAAACACTTCAAGCACGTATTGATGAAATGTACAATGAAAATTAGAGACCAAAAACGTGCAAAACAATTAAAAGAAAAAAGAGAAGTTCGAGCTCAGCAACAATGCCTGAGTTCTTCTTTTGTGTATGAATTAATTGTAGCCTATGATGGATATGAATACGGCGGCTTTGCTAGACAAAAACATAAAAATACCATTCAAAATATATTAGATGCAGCAATAAGTAAATACTTGAAAATTGATGTTAAAACAACAGAGGCATCAAGAACAGATGCAAAAGTAAATGCATTAGCACAACATGTTATGATAACAACAAAAAATCAGATAAATGTAAAAGAGTTTAAATCATTTGTAAATGAAAATTTACCAAATGATATTGTAGTAAAACAAATAAATCAAAAAAACGAAAAATTTCATGTTAGATATGGTGTCAAGGACAAGACATATGAATACTTGATTTCTAAAAATGATGACATAAGATTTGTGAAAAAATCATGGTATATTACTAAAAAACTTGATATAATTAAAATGATGGAAGCAGCTAATGTACTAATTGGGAAACATGATTTTAAGAATTTTTGTGGTTCAAAAGCAACTTCTACAACTTCAATAAGAACAATAAACAGTATAAAAATACAAGAAGATGATTACTTTATTAAAATAATAATTAATGCTGATGGGTTTTTATATAATATGGTTAGACTAATAACAGCACACTTAGTTGATGTAGCGACTTCTAAAATAACAATAGATAACACAAAACTATTATTAACATTAGAAAATAAGCCAAGTAACTTAGAAAGTGCACCAGCTAAAGGTCTAACATTGTTAGAAATAAATTATTAGTAGAAAGGAATTTATGAAGATGGATCCTAAAATAGAATTACCACTTGAATTAGAACTATATAATAATGAATGGCCACAGCAATTTGAAAAAGAAAAAAAGAAATTGAATCAGTTGCATCCAACATATTTTACAAGAATTGAGCATATAGGAGCAACCTCTATACCAAAATCAAGTGCAAAGCCAATCATTGATATATTAGCAATAATTGATGGTTTTGATGAAATAGATAATATTATTTCTATTTTAAATGAGAAAAAATATGTCTTTAGTAATAAACATCGTAGTGGTAAGTACTATTACTTTATAAAACATGACAATAATAATATATTTTACAGTTTAACAGTAATGTCATCAGATAATCCTAAAGATATAAATAAATTATTATCTTTTAAAAAATTTTTAATGGAAAATCCAAAAGCAGCATCAAAATATCAATTTTTAAAAAGTGTATTATCAATTGAATATCCAGATGATCAAAATAAATATGCAAATGCTAAAGATGAATTTGTTAATGATATAAGTAAGAATTTCAAATAAAAAAAAGAGCTGCTAAGCTCTTTTTTTAGACTCTACCTATTAAAATACATAAATCTACAGTAATATAAGTAAATTTATTATCATAGATATGATTAATTGCAGCAGTATCTAAATTATTGGTTAAAGGAGTCATCTTGATTAAACAATCAAATAAATTAGAATCTAAAGCATAGTCATATTTAATATTATATGAATTAACAAAAGTAGTATTTTGTTTAAAAGTCTCAATAATCTTAGCATTATCATATGTTTTATCATCAAAAATCAATTCTCTTAATTGTACAAGATAATCAGTATTAGGAACAACTTTAATAATTAAACCATCTTTATTTAATATTCTTGAAAACTCATGATAATTAGCAGGTGATAAAATATTTAAAATAACATCTATACTTTCATTTTTTAAAGGTATTCTTGCTAAATCAGCAACCATTAATAACAAATCTGATTCATAATTAGTAGCAACCTCAATAGCTTTAGAAGATAAATCTAATCCTAAATAGCTATTAGTATCATTTAAAGAATTCGCAACTTCATTTAAGAAATAACCATCGCCACATCCAGCATCTAAAATATTAATTCTTTCATAGCAAGAAAAGTTTTCAATAATAATATCATTTATTTTATCAACTAAGGCTTTATACATTCCAGAGTTCATTATAGTATTTCGAGCATTAAAAAGAGTTAGATCATAAATTTCATTATTAACTTTATTACTTAAAGTAAGGTAACCCTTTTTATTAAAATTAAAAGTGTGCTTATTGCTACATATTAGACTTTTAGCAGCGATTTCTAAACTGCTTGAACATATTGGACAAACTAAAATATTTTCATTGTTATGATAAATATTTATGGCCTTTTCAATCTTTTTAATTTTCATACATTCACCTCATATATTAAGATTATAGCATATTATAAGGAATTATTTCAAAATTGTAATGTTTAAGAGATTATTGTAAGAAAATCTGAAAGCTTTTTTCATATAAAAGCTATATAATATATGTAAAGGAAGGTGTTAATATGGAAAAGAAACAAGTAATAAATTTAATAGTGAGTATTTTATTGTTAGCTATAATAACAGTAGGAGTAGAATTATTTACTACTAATGACAAGAGTAAATTAATACCTAACATCTCAAAAACTAGTAGTGCAAAATC
This sequence comes from Mycoplasma sp. P36-A1, assembly GCF_049478495.1. Taxonomy (NCBI): domain Bacteria; kingdom Bacillati; phylum Mycoplasmatota; class Mollicutes; order Mycoplasmatales; family Mycoplasmataceae; genus Mycoplasma; species Mycoplasma sp. P36-A1. The sequence goes on from NZ_CP168083.1 coordinate 119,711, forward strand.
TCAACAATTAAATAGTTAACTGTAAGAAAACAAATTAATGATATTCAAGCCATTCTTTTTAAGTAATGGTTTTTTTAATGTAATATATTTCTATATCTTTTATGTATTTAGTATAATCAGTACAGGGAATTAAATAGAGGGAGATATTTATGAAGAAAATATTATTAATTGCATTAAGTATTATTCTATGCTCATGTTCAGCACAAAATGATACAAAGTTAAGTTCTAATAATGAAAAAGAAAATTTAACTTTAAAGAAGTTCAATAGTGAATTACTTGTTCCAATGGGAAATGAAACAAGTCAAGAAAACTATATATTTAAAGATGCACTTATTGATTTTACTATTAAGGTAGAATCACATGAAAAAAAAGATGAGTGTTTATTTGTTGAAGGAGTATTTAATGAAAGTTTAGAATTACCAGTAAAAGCTAAAGCCTATATATGTAATATAGACTTAAAGAAAAATACAGAGCAAAAAGTAAATGGATATGTCAAAGGTTTAAAAACAATAGAGTATGATGAAAACAATCATAAAACATATCTAGTCTTAGAACATATAAACTAAATATGTAGCTTTGTTTTGTAAAAAAAGAATAGTTCTTAGATGCAAATAAAATATCTTAGCTAATATATCATTAATAGATATGTTAGCTTTTTTAAATAATATAAAAATTTACTAAAAGTAACTATATTGATTGACATGTCTTGTAGTAGTGATATAATGTAAATAACATATGAATGATTGTTCATATATAAATATGAAGAGGTGAAAATTATGGAATATAAAGTAAAAGGATTAGATTGTGCAAGTTGTGCAGCTAAAATAGAGGATGAGTTAAATAAACAATATCCTGAATCAAATGCACAAGTAAATTTCGCTAGTTGTAAAATTACAACTAATGATAATACAGTGAGTGAAAAACAAATACTAGAAATATCTAGTAAAATAGAAGAGGGCATGAGTATTGTAAGTCCAATTAAGACTTATAAATATAAAGTAGAAGGTTTAGATTGTCCAGAATGTGCTTCTAAAATAGAAGATAGTTTAAATAAACTACCTAATGTAGAAAATGCATCATTAAACTTTGCAACAAGTATCTTACAAATAACATATGATGAAAAAGATATTGATAAAATCAAAGAAGTTATTGATAAGCAAGAAGAAGGAGCAACTTTATTAGCGCTTGCAGACAGCAAGGGTAATGAAGAAGATAAACTTGATATAACACCTTTAATTAGTATAGGTGTGAGTATAATTTTAGTACTAATTGCATTATTTATGCCAGTTAGTGAGAATATAAAAACAGGAATTTATGTAATTGCCTACATTGTAGCTGGATATGACATTTTAATTAAATTAGTAAAAAATTTACTAAACAGACAATATTTAGATGAAAACTTTTTAATGGGTATCGCAACAATTGCAGCATTTGCAATTGGTGAACACATCGAAGCGATTTCTATAATGGTCTTTTATAAAGTAGGAGAATTTTTTCAAGATCTTGCAGTTAATAGATCAAGAAAGAATATTACTTCATTAATGGACATCAGACCAGATTATGCAAATTTAGAACATAATGGAAAGATAGAAAAAGTGAATCCAGAAAGTGTAAACATTAATGATATTATTGTTGTAAAACCAGGAGAAAAAATACCACTAGATGGAATTATTATTGAAGGAAACTCATTCTTAGATACTAAAGCTTTAACTGGTGAAAGTAAGGATTATGAAGTTGGTATTGATTCTAATGTTTTAAGTGGTTCAGTAAATAAAAGTGGTTTACTAAAGATAAAAGTTACAAAACAATTTTCGGATTCTACGGTTTCTAAAATACTAGATTTAGTAGAAAATGCTTCTGCAAATAAAGCACAAACAGAAAATTTTATAACAAAATTTGCAAGAGTATATACACCAACAGTTGTAGCACTTGCTGCAGTAGTTGCATTTATAGTACCATTAATACTACAACAAGATTTTAATCCATGGATATATAAAGCATTAGTATTTCTAGTTATATCTTGTCCATGTGCCTTAGTAATCTCAATTCCACTTGGCTTCTTTGGTGGAATAGGTAATGCATCAAAACATGGTATTTTAATAAAAGGTGCTAATTATTTAGAAGCACTATATGATGTTGATACAATAGCATTTGATAAAACAGGAACAATAACAAAAGGTGTTTTTGAAGTAAATAGTATTAATGAAATGAATAACTATTCAAAAGAAGAAGTTTTATACTATACAGCTAATGCGCAAGCCTTTTCTTCACATCCATTAGCAGCATCAATAAAAAAATACTATCAAAAAGATATTGATACAACTATTATAAGTGATTATCAAGATATTGCAGGACAAGGTGTAAAAGCATTAGTTAATGGTAAAGAAGTATTAGCAGGTAATGCTAAGTTGTTATATAATAATAGTATTACATTTAAAGAAGCAGATGTTGCATCAACAATTGTGTATGTTGCAATAAATAAAATATATGCTGGATATATCCTTATTGGAGATACTGTTAAAGAAAACAGTGCATCAGCACTAAAACAAATGAAACAAAATGGAATTAAAGAATTAGTAATGCTTAGTGGAGATAATGAAAAAATAGCCCAAGAAGTTGCTAGTTCAGTAGGAATAGATAAAGTATATGCACAACTATTACCAAATCAAAAAGTAAGTAAAATAGAAGAGTTACTACACAATGAACAAGGTAATGGTAAAGTAGCATATGTCGGAGATGGAATTAATGATGCTCCTGTAATTGCTAGAGCAGATTTAGGAATAGCAATGGGTGGAGTTGGAAGTGATGCAGCAATAGAAGCAGCCGACATAGTTATAATGAATGATGATTTATCAAAAATTGTAACTGCTAAAAAAATAGCTCTTAAAACAAGAAAAATTGTAAAGCAAAATATCACATTAGCAATAGTTGTCAAACTAGCATGTCTAGTATTAGGAGTTTTAGGAATGGCAGCAATATGGGAAGCAGTAATCGCCGATGTTGGAGTAGCCTTAGTAGCAATTTTAAATGCTATGAGAGTTATGAATGATAAACAAATAGATTAAGGAGTGTTAAAATGGATGTGTGCAAAGATAGTAGTGAAGTAATAGTAGTTGAAGAAATAAAACAACAACTTTTAGATATGGATTTAGCAAATAACTTAGCAGATTTTTTTAAAGTATTTTCAGATTTAACAAGAATTAGAATATTAGGATTACTATCTAAGCAGGAAGTATGTGTTCATGAAATAGCACAAATACTAGAAATGTCACAATCAGCAGTTTCACATCAACTTAAAATATTAAGAGTATCTAAATTAGTTAAATCTAGACGACAGGGAAAACATATGTTTTATTCACTAGCTGATTATCATGTGAACTCAATAATAGCCAATGGTTTAGAACACATTCAAGAATAATATACATATAGTTTATTAACTAACTAAAAACGCAAAATAATTAAAAATATTAATTGAACTTTAACAGTTAGCTAAGTCATTATTCATATATATAAACTACAATAGATAGAGTGTTAATTACAAGATAGATAGAATTTAAAATACAAAATATTGACAATAAGAACTATAGTTTAGCCCTAATTAAGGAGCATGATTTATGAATGAGGACAAGAAGATTGAACTAATATTCTTTGTCCTTGGTATTATTATCAGCATAGTTGGTTTAATAAACATAATTATAAGACCATCACTTCTAGAGGTTGCAGTTTTATTACTAGGGATTAAGATGATCAATGATACTAGTGTTAGATTAAAATAACATAGTACAAACTAAAAAAACAAAGGTTATAAGGGAAGCCTTTGTTTTTTTGTGTCTTAAGCTAATATTTATCTTAATAAACTTAATATTTTATTTTTTAAGATACTCCATTCATTTAAAGTAGGTAAATAAGATAGTTGTAAAATCTCAACATTCAATTTATCTTCATTACGATGTTTATAATTAGTAACAACTATATCAATGTTATTATCAGCAATAAATTTAGCCGTTAGCGCAGTGCTAAAAGCATATAGAGCATTGACATTAGAAACTAATAATTGTTGAGTAGCGTCTACTAAAATAGCCGAATAACCAGTCTCTGCTTCAAAAGAAAATAAAATATTAATGCTACCCTTAGATTGATTTTTTAAAATAGGAATACTTAACATAGTTAAAGTTAATGCAACATCATCAATATACTTATAAGCAAATATGTCAACAGGAGCTTCATGTAAAATAGAATACCATTTTTCATAGATGTCCTTATAGTTATCTTTAATATATTGTTTTAATGGTATAGATACCTTCAAAAAATTAAAAGAGACTTTACTTAATAAACTACTATTAATTAAATAAGCTTTAATAAGTTTAAATTCATTAGCATTAATACTTTTTAAATTAAAACTATTAAGCATAGCAGAATAAATATAAGAAGATACTTCAATACATTTTTCATCTTCAAAATCTTTTCGATACAATTCATTTTGATTAGCAGCAATATCATTATCTTCTACATAGACAACACAGTCTAAAGAAACAAGAAAAGCCCAAACAACCTCTTCTTCAGGTACAAATAAATCATCTAAACTAAAATCTAATCTTAACTGTTTTAAATTATGAAAATAGTTAGTACGATATACATCATATGAATCAAATGAAGTAATATATTTTAACACTTTTTTCTCAACATTCATAAAATGGTTATGAATTATTCTAATTCTAGAAATAACTGTATACAAATAAATCTTAGCATTATTTTGATGAAGTGATGTATATGCTAAACCATCTTTAGTACTATTATATGCCCTCTTATAAAGATCATCTATAGTTTCTGTAGAATAGTAATCCATAAAGGTTCTAAAAAAAGTAAATAAAAAAGTACGTATATCAGCTTCATTACCAACAAATTTTAAGCGTTGTTTAGAAATAGAAATATTATAAGTTTTTAAAGTCTTATTCATATGAGTAATCAATCTTAATAAAACTGATTCAGAAGTATATAATTTAGAAGCTAAGTCAATAATATCTAAATTATTTTCAATGAATATACCATTAATAATCTCATAAACTAAGGTTTTTTTTGCTAAAAGTGAAATATAATAATCAATTGTATTATTTGCAGGATATTCAATAATATAACCTTTTCTAAAATCCTGTTTAATAACAACTTCTTCAGGCAATAACAATCTTAAATTTTCAATATCTCTAATTAAAGTGGCCCGGTGTATCTGTAAAGATTTAGACATTTCATCAACGCTAACAATTTGTTTATTGCTCAAACATTTTAAAATCTCAAATTGTCTTTTAATCTTTTTATCTTTCTGTAATAGAATAAATAAATTATCCATTTTTAATTCTCCTCACTAGTTTTAAATATCTAATTATAGAATATCATAATTTCAATGTTGTAACAAGAATATAGAAACTTGCACATTCAAAGTGTATTTTAGAGTATGAAAGTTTACCATGTGTAGAGTATAATAACTTTGGCGAAAAATAATATAAATGAAGAATTAAAAAGGAGATGAAGTAATGAAAAAGAGAATAAAACAATTTATATTTGTATTTTTAAGTGCTTTTATGATACTATCCCAAGCAGGTAATATCTTAGCAATTAAGGATTTAGATACTAAAGATTTAACAAGTGATATTAAGCTAACAACAGATAAGTTAGAATACTCTGTTAGTGAAAACATCCAGTTGAAAGTTACTGGTATTAAACAAAATGTAGAAAATTTCAAGTTAAATCAAATCGATGGTATTACTATTGAAAGTAAAGATATAACTAAAACAAATGAAATTAACTTTACTTTAAGTAGTAATAAAAAAGGTAATTATCGACTTTCAGGTAGCTATAATGATAAAGCAATTGTTGCTAATGAGATAACAGTTAATTCAAATAAAGAAGATAAAGTCTCTGGAGATGATCCAGGAGTTACAATTAGTGCTTCTAATCCAATAGAATCAACTTCTCAAGTAGAGTTAAAAGTAACACTATCAGGTTCAGCTGGTAAATTAAATGAAGATGGTAAAATTACGGTAACGATACCTAAAAACATCGTAAGAGATCCAAGTGAAATAGCTAGTAAATTAGTTATAGGAGATCCATTTAAACTAGGAAATCCAGCCTATATAGATGATGGAAAAGGTAATTATGTTTTAAATATAGAGTATGATGCTAGTAAAATAGATCAATCTAATGCAGTAGGATATACTTTTGAAGTGAAATTTACTTCACCATATTTTGTCGATACAAGTGTAGTTGGTGATACGGTTGACTTCAATACTGATTTAATAGTAAATGATAATACTATAAGTAGTGATAAAGCTACTTCAGAAACTAAACCAAATCAACCATCAGTACAACCCCAATTTACAAAGTATAGTAGTTTGCCACATAAAGATGTTGATGGACAAGGTACTTACTTATTAGATACAGCACAAAATACTAAAGCAAATAAATTTATCATAATAGTTAATTATAATAGAAAGGCTTATGATGATGTTACAATAAATGATCAGTTACCAGCCGACACAACACTATATGATGCAGATCCATTATTCCAAGGTATTCCAGGAGATAGTACTCCAATACAACACTTAAATATTTATAAAGTAGTAGCTTGGAATGCAGATGGTTCACCGGCTCAATTTCAATATATTACATCTAACTTTGCAAGTGATATAACAACCACAACTAATTCATTATCTGTTCACTTAGGAAAGTTAACATCCGATGATGCTTATGTAATAACTTATGGATTAAATGTAGATCCTTTAATGACTCCAGAAAAATTTGGAGTTCGCTATAATGATGCACAAGAAATAGATTCAGGTAAACAAATTTCTGAAGTGAAAGTACCTGTAACTATTGATGAAGATCAATACCAAGCAATAAAATTAGGAAAAGAAGTAAGTCAAAAAACACTTGCAAGTAAATCTGGTGAAATACAGTATACATTAACACTTTCTAGTTCTAGTGGAACGATTCCACAAGGAACAGTAATAACAGACCCATTACCACAGTTTACAACATATAAAAGTACTATAAAATATGATCCAGCTTATATTTCAGCTGCAAACTATGATTCAAGTACTAATACAGTATCATATACATTACTAAAAGACATTAATGAAGGTGACTTAACAAAAATTACTTTTGCTGTAGATTATGATAATCCAAATGCATTACCTGATGATGAAATAGTAAACAAAGCTTATATGGAGTATGCAGGTACTAAGATATATAGTAGTGATGCAACAACTACATTAGCAGGAAGTGCAATACTTTATAAAAGTGATGCAGATACTAAAGATGCATTACAAGGAGCAGAATTCAAGATAATAGATTCAGCTGGAAAAACTGTAGTACAAGGTTTAGTATCGGATATAAATGGAATTATAAATTCAGGACTACTAAGTACAGGAAATTATTCATTTGTAGAAGTAAAAGCACCAATCGGTTATGTTTTAGATACAACACCAATTCCATTTACAGTAAAAGAAGGAATGGAAACACCAGTAAACTTATCAATGATAAATAAACTAGTATTAGGATCAGTACAGCTTACTAAAACAGATAAAGAAACAAATAAGGTATTACAAGGTGCTGTTTTTGAATTACAAGATAAAGATGGAAATGTGATAAAAAGCAATCTTACTACTGATGAAAATGGAAAAATAATTGTTAAAGATTTAAAATATGGTGAATATCAATTTGTAGAAGTAAAAGCACCAACAGGATATGTAGAAGATACAACACCAATTCCATTCACAATAAAAAAAGGTGATGAAACACTAGTTAAAGTTGGACTAACAAATCAAATAATAAAAGGTGATGTTCAATTAACAAAAGTAGATGAAAAGTCAAAAGCAGCCTTAAAAGGTGCCGTGTTTAATCTTTTAGATAAGGATGGAAAAATAATCCAAAAAGATTTAGTAACAGATGAAAATGGTATTATCTTAGTAAGTGATTTAGCATATGGTGATTACCAATTTGTAGAAACTCAAGCACCAACAGGATATGAACTAGATACAACACCACTACCATTCTCAATAAAAAACTTAGATGATGCTGCTGTAAAAGTAAGTATGAGTAATAAAGCTGTAAAAGGTGGCATTGTCTTAGAAAAAAGAGATGAAAAAACAAAAGAATTATTAGTTGGAGCAATCTTTGATTTACAAGATGAAAATCACAATGTCATTATTAAAAATATGAAAACAGATCAAAGTGGAAAAATTGCAGTTAATGATTTAAGTCCAGGTACATATTATTTTGTAGAAACAAAAGCACCAGAAGGATATATCCTTAATTCTAATCCAATAAAATTTGAAGTAGATGCAAAAGAAAGCAGTAATCAAACAATTCAAATAACAAATAAAGAAATAAACCATTCACTTAGAGTAGTAAAAAAAGATAAAAAAGATAAAACAAACCTAAGTGATGCACAGTTTAGCTTATTTGATGAAAATGGCAAAGTAATTAAAACTAAATTAACAACTAACCAAGATGGAGTATTTTTAATAAAAGATTTTAATATAGGTGAATATTATTTAGTAGAAACAAAAGCTCCAGAAGGTTATATATTAGATTCTAAAGAATATAAATTTAGTATAAAAGCAAATACAAAATTAATTACATTAGAAATATTTAATGTTCAAAAAACTGCACCAAATAAAGTAGATAAAACACCTCCAACATCAAGTGTTTATTTACCAAAAACAGGTGATAGCAGATTATTAGTTTTAGTAGCATTAGCAGTAATAGCATTATTATTGATGTTAATTAAATATCAAAGAAGACACGACAACTACTAATCATAAATAAAACAAAAGAACTAAGTAAATCATATCTTCAAATAATATGATTAACTTTGTTCTTTTTCCTTTAAAAAGATAACTATAATTAATATATAATGGTATAATACTATAGATATAAATATTATTCGGGGGGATATATGAGTATAATTTTTGATGTGCAAACACATGCATTGCATAAACATTTAAATATTGCATTAGTAATAGCTATAGCAATAACAACTATAGCATTAATATGTTGTAGTATTTACAATTATCATAAAGAAAAAAAGGTTAAATAACATCTGGTTACTAGCCTTTTTCTTTTAAATAGTGTTCATAAAATAATACATATGTATTATAAAACAAAAATTTGTTAAAATAAAAAGTATACAAAAGAAAAGAAGTGATAAAATGATAAACGATACAATAGTTGCCTTAGCAACTCCTAATATGAAAAGTGCTATTTCTATGCTTAGAGTAAGTGGAGATGAAGCCATAGAAATCGTCGATAATATATTTACAAAATCATTAAAAGAAGTAGAATCTCATACCATTCACTATGGATACATAAAAGATCATGGTGAAAAAATAGATGAAGTACTTGTTAGTGTTTTTAGAGCACCAAAAAGTTTTACAACTGAGGATGTAGTTGAAATATCAACTCATGGAGGTGTAGCAATTTCTAGAAAAGTATTAAATTTATTATTAAGTAAAGGTGCTCGTTTAGCTAATGCAGGCGAGTTTACACAAAGAGCTTATTTACATGGAAGAATTGATATGATCGAAGTAGAAGCCATCAATGATATGATAGATGCTAAAACAGAAAAAGCTGCAACACTTGCAATGTCAGGATTATCAAAACAAACAACTAATCTAATTCAACAATTTAAAGAAGAGCTCTTACAAATAATAGCTGTAATAGAAGTGAATATTGACTATCCTGAATATGATGATGTTAAAGAACTAAGTAATCAAGAAGTAAAAAATGCCCTGTTAAAATTCAAAAAAGATATAGAATATATAATAAAAAATTCTAAGACATCAAATATGATAAAAAATGGGATAAAAGTAGCAATTGTTGGGTTACCAAATGCTGGGAAAAGCTCCTTATTAAATGCTTTTTTAGAAACTGATAAAGCAATAGTTACTGATGTTGAAGGTACTACAAGAGATGTATTAGAAGCAGAATACTTACTTAATGGAATAAACTTAATCTTTTTAGATACAGCAGGTATAAGAGACACTACTGATATAGTAGAAAGTATAGGTATAAAAAAAGCAAAGACAACTATGGATAATGCTGATTTAATTTTATTAGTAGTAGATGCATCAAAACCAAAATTAGATTTATTTGAAGAAAAATTAATTAAAGATAAATCAGATAAAGTAATGATTGTATTAAATAAAACAGATATAGCTAATAATATTCAAATAGATGGAATAAAAATATCAGCTTTAAATCAAGATATTGAAAACCTTAAAACAAAAATGATAGAAAGATTAGATTTAGATATAGATATAACTTCAGAAAGTCTCTTTTTAGCAAATCAAAGACACTTAGCATTATTAAATAAAATAAATTCAAGCATTGATCAAGCACTAAGTTCAATAGAAATGCAAGTTCCCGCAGACTTAGTAGTTAGTGATATAGAAGAAGCCTATGAATATTTACAAGAACTATTAGGTTTACAATATAAAGAAAGCCTTCTAGATGAACTGTTTTCTAGATTTTGCTTAGGTAAGTAATATGAAAATATATTTCTTAATATATTTTCTAGTAATAAATATCATAACCTATATTTTATTTTATATCGATAAACAAAGAGCAATTAAACATAGATATCGAATAAGTGAGAAAACACTTTTACTCTGTATATTAGGGTTTGGTTTTATAGGTGGATACTTATCAATGAAACAAAATAGACATAAAACAAAAAAGCCACTATTTTATATAGCGTTAATAACAAGTGTTGTTATCTTTAGTGGATTAGTATATTTTAGTATAAGTCAGGGGGGATTTAATGTTAGTCTTAGGAAGTAAATCAAAAGCAAGATATCAACTATTAAGATTGTATAATGCTGAAATAACACAAATAAGTTGTGAAATTGATGAATCGTTTGATGAAAATGAATCAATAGAACAAAATATTATGAATGTCGCATACAAAAAAGCCCAAAAACTTTTTAATCAAGTTAGTAAGGAAGATATTTTAATATGTGCAGATACAATTTGTATCAATAATAAAAAAATATTAACTAAACCAAAAAACTTTGAAGAAGCTTTTTCTATAATCAAGTCATATTCAAATCAAATAGTAGAAGTAATCAGTGGTGTTTATATTCAAACGCCAATTGAACATCAAAATTTTTATGAGAAGTCATATATAAAATTCTCAACTATTTCTGATGAAAATATAATTAAGTATTTGTATGAGAATCCTGATTATATGAATGTTGCAGGTGCATTAAGTATTGAAACAATAAGCAAATATGTAAATATCTCAATACAAGGATCATATTCTAATATTGTAGGATTACCAATGGAAAGAATTTCAAAGATGTTATATGATCATAATCTATTAAATAATATAGATTATTCAACTAAAGAAATTGATAACATTAATATATATCGCTCAAGTGTAAGAGTATTACCAATAAAAAATGAAAAGATATACTTATTAAAAGGTTATACAACAGATTTAAAAGAAACTTTTTATACAACAATAGGTGGCGGATATCACATCTTTGAAGATAAAATAGAAAGTCTTAAAAAAGAAGCACAAGAAGAAGGTGGTTTAACACTATCAAATATTAATCCTATAATAAATGTTGCAGAGTACAATTCATTAAATAGATTTATTCCTTATAATAAATTAACACTACATTCTTACTATGAGGCAAAGATTGAAAATATAGGTAAACCATCATATGTTGAATATGAAAATGAATTATTAATAGGAATAGAAAGTTTCAGCATAAAAGAGGCTAAGAATATCTTTATAGAACAGTATATGTACTTTAAAAACAAGCCATATCCTGTTTCAATAATAAGTCAGTGTGATTTACAAGCTGTATTAAGTTTAGAAGAAAAAGATCAAAAAACTATTATTTATGATATGCATGCAGACTTAATTAGTCATTTTACAATGGTAGATGAAATAAGAAATGAAGAAAATATATTTGAAAACTATCATCTTAATAACTTTCAAAAAGGTAATGTAAAACTAAGTGTCTTTAATTTATGGATAGATCAAAAACCTGCACAGTCTAAAAAAAGAGTACTTGAAATGTTAAATGCTGGTGCAAAAGCACTAAAGCAAGCGCAAGAGCATGTAAATATAGTATATAGTTATACTGATATAACAAATGATAAAATAAATGCAGTAATAGGACTAGAAGGTTTAGACTATTTAGATAAAGCCTCTGAGTTTTATACTTTTTATCAGTATGGTGCTAGACTAGTTTCTTTAACCTGGAATTATGAAAATGCTTTTGCAAGTTCTAGTGCTTGTAAAGTAGATAGTGGACTTTCTAAAGAAGGTGTAAAATTAGTTCGCTTGTTAAATAAATTAAATGTAATAGTAGATATATCACATGCTAGTGATAAATCAGCACTAAAAATACTAGAATTAAGCAATAAACCAGTAGTAGCATCACATTCAAATGTAAGAAATATTGTTGATCATAAAAGAAATTTAACAGATGAACTTATCATTAAAATTGCAGAAAGTAATGGTGTAATAGGTATGAATGCTTTTGGTGTATTTGTAAGTGAAAATGAAGATAATCCAACTATAGATGAATTAATAAAACATATTAACTATATTAAAAACTTAGTAGGTATAGATTATATTGCCTTAGGTTTTGATCACATGGATTATTTAGATGAAATAGAAGATGTTGATGTTAATGCAACTAAATACTATATTGATGATTTACAAAATCAAAAAGATTCACAAAACTTAATTAATGCATTATATAAAGAAGGATATACAAAAGAAGAAATAGATAAAATAGCCTATCAAAATTTTGATAGAGTACTTAAAGAGGTCTTAAATGATTAGAATACCAAAAAAATTAATGTATGTAGTAGCTTTTATATATTTTTCACTATTAATATATCTAATGTTCTTTGCTTTTGATAGAGCACAATTACTAACAAAAGGTCAATTACACTATGACTTTAGTGTAAACTCAATACCATTGTATATGCCAAATTCTTTAAATTGGTATGATATAAAAGCTTGGGCTTTAGATGCAGGTAATCTTTTGTTGTTTATTCCAATAGGAATAATAATACCATCACTAAGAAAAACTAACTTCATCTCCTTTATATTATTCTTTTTAGTAATAATCACAGTAGCTGAAACAGTTCAAATGTTTACAAATCTAGGAGTCTTTGATATAAAAGATATCCTAGTTAATCTAATAGGAGCAACAATAGGTTATTGGTGCTATAAACTATCAACACATAATGACTACTATGACATAGTAAAAATAATCTGTATGTCATTTACATTAGCAATTCTAATAACTAGTATTGCAACCTATATAAATAATAATATACTCTAGGAGATTTAGATAAAAAGAATAAATAATAATGCACAATAATCAACATTAGTAGCTTCATTATATATAATTAAGTAAACAATAAAAAAGGAGCTACTAATATGGAACAAGTATTACATTTTTTACAAGACGCTGAATTTTTCTATGTTGCAACCAATGAAGATGGACAACCTAGAGTTAGACCATTTAACACTGTATGTGAGTATAATGGAAAAATTTATATTTCAACAAGTAAAGATAAAGAAGTATTTAATCAGTTAATTAATAATCCAAGAATTGAAATTAGTGCAGAGCTAGAAAGATCATTTCTAAGACTTTCAGCACTAGCAATTTTAGATAAAGATCCCAAAGCCAAGCAAAAGATGATAGATGATAATTATCGTTCATTATTGAAATTATATCCAAATGGTAATGAAAATGTCGTAGTATTTGCATTAAGTGATGTTAAGGGAAGTATTTATAATGAAGGAAATGAAGTAACAGAATTTAATTTTTAAATAATAAAAAGCTGTATTTATTGATTGTAAATCAATATTCTACAGCTTTTTTATGTAATAGTAAAACCACAGATTTGCATATAGCACTCAATTCTTTTACTAAGAGTTTAATCTACAAAAGATAAAATTAATTTAATTATTTAAATAAAAATAGTAATAAAGAATGCAATGAATGAAAGCTAGTTATCGATATACTGTTACTTGCTAAATATAAAATAAATATTAAAATAATATTTAATATTTATTGATAATATGGACAAGGTATTAAAAAAATCATAATAATTAAAGAGTTATATATTATATTTATTTAAATATATACTAGCATAAAAAGTTTGCTTATAGTATAATTATTATAATATATAGCAAGGAGAAATTAATATGTGGTCAAAAAGAAAAAAAAGAATATTTCTTGTGATAGTTTTATTACTTGTAGCAATTGCAAAAGTAAGTGATAATATAAATAGCTATGATAATACAACTTACATTGAAAACATTTATAGTGAAGAAGTTAATAATTTTTCTAATGGTTTGTTAGATGATCAAATATTAATGCATTATCGAACTAAGAATATTAATAGTGAATACAAAATAGAAATTACACAGTATAATCATTCAAAAATCATGAAGAAGTATGTCCTTGTTAATTATGATGAAACAAATAAGCAGGATGGCCAAATATTAATATCAATCCGACAATTAAAAAAAGATCATAAATATTATGATAAAGTTACATATCGTTTTATCCCTAATGATAAATATATTAATGATGATAATACTAAACCAAAATCATTACTTATTGAAAAAAAATACAATATTTATGATTCTAAATATCATGTACAAAACTATACTAGTTCTAAGCCAAAGGATAACAGTATAATTAAACTTAAAAAAGGTAATAATATCATTGATTATTCTACAGTTGATATTAATAATAAAGAAAATATCTTAAAAGCAAATAAGTACATTTATGGAGAAGAAACATTTGCTTTAGAATTAAATTTAAAGTAGTATTCTTATTAATATAAGATACTACTTTTTATAATAATGTATTAATATAGATATATATTATATAATTATAGTGAAATAAATAAAATTTGCTTTTACTCTTAACAATACATGAGAAATGTAAAGAAAAATTTAATTTATCAATAATGAAACTTATACTGTTAAAAAAATTATATAATGTATAATTATCGTATAAACACATAGGAGGTTTTATAATGACTATTGATTTTGATTGGAATACCTTAATTATTGTACTACCATTTATTTTTGCAGGAGGTTTTGTCGATTCAATTGCAGGTGGTGGTGGTGTATTATCCTGGATAGGTTTTTTAATAGCAGGAGTTCCAATGCACATATCTTATAGCACTAACAAAATACAAGCACTAGCAGGAACTTCAGTATCCTCTTACAATTATATTAAAGCGGGTCACTTTAATAAATGGTTTTTACCATTTGCAATAGTTGGAGCAATATTAGGATCATCAATTGGATCATATGTAGTAACAACTTTAGATGATGCGACACTAAAGATGATAATTACAGTTGTACTACCATTTATAGCACTAATGATGGCCTTTAGCCGTAAATCAGAAAAAGCTAAAAATAGAAAACTAAGCAAAGGACAAATATTTATTACATCAGGAATACTAGGTCTTGCAATAGGATTGTATGATGGTTTTATTGGACCAGGAGCAGGTACTTTCTTAATTGTTGGATTTTCAATGTTAGGACTTAGCTTATTAGAAGCAGGTGGAAATGCTAAAATAATTAACCTAATAACAAGTCTAAGTGCATCAATAATATTTATCACAGGGGGCTTTTTAGATCTAGGGTTAGTTATACCATGTATAATAGTTAATATTGTAGCTAATCACTTAGGATCAAAATTAGCAATTAGTGGAGGAGAGAAGATAATTAGACCAGTAATGCTATCAGTAATGGTTATGTTAGTTCTTAAACTAGCATCAGATGTCTTATTGTAATATTAAAATCATACTAACTACATTGACTGTAATGGTATGATTTTTTTATTTCTTAGATAAAAATTACAATAGTCAACTATTATAAAATTAAAAAAATATTAAAAATGCAAGTCATATATATAATTTATATTTAGAGATACTACATTTATACATTTATTAGCATATTAGTAAATAAATAATTTTAAAAGGTTTATAATTACATTAGAAATGAATCAAGAAAGGAATGAGAACAATGAAATTTTTATGGACAACAGTTTATGTAAAGGATATGGGAAAATCACTTTACTTTTACACTGACCTACTAGGACTTGAAATCAGTCATCGCTTGAGTATGCCAGATATGGATATAATATTTTTAGGTAAACAACAAGAAACACTTCTAGAATTAATAGAAGATAAAGCACTACTAGATGTAAATAATAGGGGTACATTCTCAGTAGGCTTTAAAAGTAATGATGCACCGGCTTTAATAGATAAATTAAGACTAGCTGGAGTAAGAATTATAGGTGGACCAATTAAACCAAATGAAATTACAAAATTTTGGTTTGTTGAAGATCCAGATGGTTTAAAAGTACAAATAGTAGAACAAGAGGATTAATTAGAAAGAGGGGGTAATATGAACTATAGTAAAGAAACACTCTTAATACATCCAGATCTATATGCAGGAAATGTTTGTGATTTAACAAATGATAAACTAGGTTGTATAGTCTCTAAGTTAGAAAAAGGTAAGGCAGGAGTATCACTAAACTCATTTCAAGGAGCTATAATTACCTGCATGTTATCATTAGTTAAAACTAAAGATCATATACTAGCAAGTAATGGACTACCTTCAAATGTCTTTGCAATACTTGAAAATGTCTTTCACAGTTTAGGAATAGAAACAACAGTGTTTGATAGTGAAGCAAGTCAAGAAGGTATTAAATCACAAATTAAAGAAAACACAAAATTAATATTGATTCCATCAATTAATCTTCCAAGTATGGAAGTGAGTGATATGAACATGTTTTCTGATATTTGTAAAGAAGCTTCAATACCATTAATAATTGATAATACTTTAGCATCTCCTTATATCATAAAACCTATAGAACACGGTGCTAATATTGTAATTCAAAATACAAACCCATATATTGCTGCAAATAAAGAATTATCAGCGGGAATAATAGTGGATGCTTGTAATTTCGATTGGGCAGCAACTAATAAATTTGAAACTATTACACACACAGATCCTAATATAGATGAAATAAACTTTTATGAAGTTTATAAAGAAAAAGCCTTTATTGCTAAAGCAATATTTTTAGCAAATAAAAGACTTGGTTATAATTTAAGAGATGAAGTAAAAAACAAAATATTATTAAGAATAGAAACTTTAGAAATCAGAATGAAAAAAATATGTTCATCATCATTAGAGCTAGCAACCTATTTAAGTTTTCATCCAAAAGTAGATAAAGTATGTTATCCACTTTTACCAAATCAAAAACACAATGCTAGAAATCTTAAATATTTAAACAATGGTGGAGCTGGGTATATAACATTACTGTTAAAAGGAAAAGAATCTAACCATCAACAACTAATAGATTCATTAGACTTTATAAAAGTTTCAACAACTACAGGTAACTTGGAAACAGTTATACCACCAGTAAACAAAGGCCAAAGAATGATCCCAATTTCATTAGGCTTAGAAAACATTCAAGATATAAAAAATGTCTTTGAACTAGCTTTAGATAAAATAACTGAATAAAATATTTAAACACCAGAAATGGTGTTTTTTTCTACCTAATATAACTTAGTAGTTGACATGCCATCTAATAAGTTATACAATGTAGTGGTACTAAGTTAAACAAGGTAGGTGGAATAATGGAAAAGATAACAGAAATGCTTAAAGGTATTTTAGAAGGATTAGTATTAGAAATAATAAGTCAAGAAGAAACCTATGGGTATGAAATAACAAAAAAATTAAATAATTATGGCTTTAATGATATTGTTGAAGGAACAGTCTATACCGTTTTATTACGATTAGAAAAAAACCAACTAGTTAATATAGAAAAAAAACAATCAGATAAAGGACCAAGTAGAAAATTTTACACACTAAACAAAAGTGGCTATCAAGAGTTAGAATTATTTTGGCAAAAGTGGAATTTTATAACAGAAAAAATTAATATAATCAAAAATGAGGTGTAGTTATGAAAAAGATAAAAGAATTAATCGAAGCAACTAAGAGAATGAAACACGACAAAAAAGAATATAAGAAATATGTAGCTAGAGTGGAAAAATTGCCTAAAGACTATCATTTTGTTTATAAGCAAATTGAAAAGTATTTATGGGAATTTAGTGATTTTACGGGAGAAAATACCCTAAACTCACTTAATGATCTTTTAAATATGTTTGAAGAAGGTGTTTTAGATAATAGAGATGTATATGATATTACTGGAGAAGATGTTGCTGAATTTGCAGAAAATATAGTAAAAGCAACTTCAAATTCTTGGATTGAAAAAAGAAAAGAAAAACTAAATAAAAATATTCAAAAACATCGTAAATAGTAAATGAAAATTTATACTAAAAAAGCTATAAAATTAATTTTTATAGCTTTTTGTATATAATAATATTTAGTTTAAGCCCAACGAGTTAATTCGGGCAACATAACTTTCAAAGCATTAATTGCATCCTGAATTGGTATGTGCGTATATTTAGATACTTTTGGTGCAGCCATTGTAATCATTTCATCTAAAGTTATATCTTGATGAATGAAATATCCCTCGTGATAACAATCGCAACAATAATCCTCATTAATACTACCATCAATCTCTGTAGCATTTTTAGTATTGTCAAAATATAATGGCAAGCCACAAGATTGACAGTATCTAACATTTCTTATTCCCATATTAATAAACATCTCCATAATAAATTTCTGTTAAATATAAGTTAATATATTAACAATCCTTTAATATAATAACTCATTTCAAAGTTTAATTCAAATTAAATACTTCACATATACAAGAATATTGACATAAATAAAACAAAGAAAAAAAGGCATTAAAAAGCAGTGTTTTCTCAAACACTGCTTTACTATAAAACATTTTACTTTGGAAAGTAGAAGTTAATTATGCTGATAAAGTAATTTTATTATCAGTGACTACATAATATTTAAGCCAGTTTTTAAAGAAAACTAAAGCATTATCAGACCAACTATCAATGATATTTCTTGTACTGATTATATTATTTTGATAATAATTACACGGTATAGCTGGTTTTTCACCACGTGCAATTGCATTATTATATTCTATTTCTAAAGTATTATAATCATATTCCATATGACCACTTACAAACACTTGATTATGTTTCTTACTTTCACAAATATGGATATTAGCATCTTTTGAACTAGATAAAATAGTAAGATTTTTATTCTCAATAATTTGCTTTTGATTACTTTGAGAATATCGAGAATGTGGAACAAATAGTTCAGTTTTAAGATTAGATAATAAAGGATGATTTATACATTGATGTTTAAAAACGCCATGAAGCTTAGTATCAAAAGTTTCTTTTTCGATATTATAAAAATGTTTAAGAGCAATTTGACTACCCCAACATATAAACATAGAAGAGGTAACATTTGTTTTAGACCAGTCTAATATTTTTATAAGTTGATCATAATATTCAACATCTTCAAATTCAATTTGTTCAACAGGAGCACCAGTAATAATTAAACCATCATACTTATTTTGTTTAATTTTAGAGAAAAAAGTGTAGTTGTTCTTAATATATTCATTAGAGGTATTTTTAAAAACTTTGTTCTCTATTGCAAGCCATGTAATATCAAGCTTATTCTTTTTAGGTTGAAGAACTTTAATAAATTGTTTTTCAGTTGTTATTTTATCTGGCATTAAATTAAGAATTAAGATTTTTTTCTTAGTAGTAAACTTAGATTCACAAATTAATGACTTACTTTCCAAAGTATTCATGTTAAATCAAATCCAATGCTTGAGCTAAATCTGCAATTAAATCATCAGCATTTTCAATTCCAACAGAAAGTCTAATTAGAGTTTGAGATATACCAGCTTCTTTTAGTTGTTGATCATCTAATTGTCTATGAGTAGTACTAGCAGGGTGAGTTATGATAGTTCTAACATCTCCAACATTTACAGCGTGAATTGCAATTTTAGTGTTTTCAATAACTGTTTTTCCATCTTCAACACTACCTTTTACTCCAAATGATAATATTCCACTAGCTTTATCTCCAAAGTATTTTTTAGCTTTATCATAGTTAACACTACTTTCTAAAAGCGGATAACTTACCCATTCAACTTTAGGATGTGCTTCTAAAAATTTAGCAACCTTTAAAGCATTTTCACTAGATTTGTTGATTCTTAAAGCAAGTGTTTGAATTCCTTGTAAGATTAAGAAAGAATTAAATGGACTTATTGCAACTCCAATATCTCTTAAACCAAGAGTTCTAGCACGTGCAATAAATGCAGCATTTTTAAATACATCTGTAAATACTAACCCATGGTATCCTTCATTAGGTTTAGTAAAATCACTGTATTTATCTGATTTAGTCCAATCAAAGTTACCACCATCAACTACAATTCCAGCAAGTGCATTACCATGTCCACCTAAATATTTAGTAGCAGAATGAACAACAATATTTGCTCCATGTTCTAATGGTCTAAACAGAATTGGTGTTGCAAAAGTATTATCTACGATAAAGACAATATCATTATCTTTTGTAAACTTAGCAAATTTATCAAAGTCTAAAACATCTGCTAAAGGATTACCAATTGTTTCACCAATAAAAATCTTAGTATTAGGTTTTACATAAGAATTTAATTCTTCAATAGGTAAGTCTTGATCAATGAAAGTTGTTTCAATACCTAAATTTTTAAAAGTATATCCTAGTAATGAAGTTGAACCTCCATATATTTTCTTAGAAGCTAAGATATGATCACCTGCCTTAGCAATAGTTAACACCGCTAAAGTTAATGCGCTTTGTCCAGAAGAGACAGCTAAACCACCAACTCCACCTTCTAATTCAGCAACTAAATTACCTAAGGCATCGTTTGTAGGGTTTGTAAGTCTTGAATAAATATTACCTGATGCTTGTAAATCAAATAAATCAGCACCGTGTTGTGCATCATCAAATCTAAATGCTGTACTTGGGTGAATACCACGAACTATTGAATTTTGATCGTCTCCTTCAAACCCTTGATATACTACTACTGTTTCTAAATTTTGTTTTTTTGTACTCATGATTGAATCCTCCATATAATGTATTTTTTGTAATTATATTGAGCACGCTCTATTTTCAAGTAATAAAAAAGAGACATTACCCTTACAATTAAATAAGGGCGAATGTCTCGCGTTACCACCTTAGCTTTAAAAACACCTCACGATGTTTTTCTTATCAAGTACTCTGTATGTCTACAGGTAATACTCTAGCACTATAACGGGTGCTCCCGTGATAGCCTAGTTTACATAACACTTAGTTATCATAACTCGGTATCCAGCTCCAAGGCCATTTTCATTTTAGGTTAATTTAATCACTTTCAGCATCCATGATCTCTCTGTGTAATTAGACTAAAACTACTTTCCTTTTCATTGCGTTTCAATATGACACTAATTATATGCCTGTGTATGTTAACTGTCAATACTTTTACAATCAAAAATTAATCATAAAGTAAATTTTAACATTTAATTGCTATGTGTATCGACTTAAAGTAACATGAGAAAAAAATTTTTTAACTTTTTTTATATTTATTTAACACACCAAATTATAATAATTATAAATACAATTGAGTGTATTTCTTATTTATAATGAATATTAATAAGAAATAATCGTACACAAAAAACTTATATGAGTGTTTTGTTTATAAACATTGTTTAAAACTGTTATAAATAAGAAGTGATGCTAATTTGACACTTTATATTCAAAATTATATACTACTTTTAGTTAACTAATTATAATTATTATAAATGCAAATAATGTACATTCAAATATAAATATATAAGGTGGAAAAAATAAAAATGAAAAAAATATTTAAATTACTGTGCTTAGGTTTTTTAACAATATCAGTTGTAGCATGTTCTTCAAATAAGAGTATCGAGATTCCAGATAGTGTATTAGACTTTGATTTAACAAAAATGAGTACAGAAGATCAAGAAAAACATGATAATCTTGTAGAAGTATTCAAGTCTTTAAACAATGAATCTACTTTGGCTTTTGGTACTACAACTACAGCTAATATTTTTAATCAATTAGGATTAAATGTTGCTGCTGCTCCAGAATCTGTTAGTCTTGATAAAGATTTAACAGAAAAACAAGTAGCTATTACTGAATATGAAAAAGGTGATGGAAATGTTGTTAATTTAGGTAGTGCTTTAACATTAAATCTTGAAGCAATTGTAAAAATGAATCCTGATTACTTTGTTTATTCAGATGCAATGATGTCAACAGCAACTAATTATTCAACATTAGAAGAAAATGGTATTAAATTAGTAGCATTACCTCAAAGTAACTATCAAGATATGTTCATTGTTATTGATGCAATGAAAGCAGCTGGTATTTCAAATGAGAAACTAGATGAAAAAGTAACAGAATTTTCTACTGATTTAGAAAAAATATCAACTATTGTTAAAGATAAAGAAGCTAAATCGGTAGCCTTAATACAAGTAGCAGGTGGACAAAATATGAGTATTGGAAACGATGCTATGCTTGGTAAAGTTGCTAAATCATTAGGAATTAAAAATATCTTTGAAACTTCAGCAACAAGTGCTTTAAACTCAGAAAAATTATTAAGTGAAAATCCAGATTTAATATTCCATTATACACACTCAATGCAAATGGGAACAACAACTACTGGATTTGAAGATACAATTCAAGGTAAGAAATTCCAAACTTTAGATGCAGTAAAAAATAAAAAAGTAGTAGCTATGGGAAATGATAGTTATGCATTCTCTCCTAGTGTTGATTTAAATATAACAAAAATGATGTTGCAATTGGTAGAAAACGCATATGAATAAAAAGAATGTCTTTATTGTTGTAGCTTTATTCTTTATCATTAGTTTTTTCTTTAATCTTAGTTTTGGTGGATCAGGTATCAACATAAAAGACATTCTTACTTACGTATTTAATAGAGATCAAATAAATGATTTAGATCGCTTTGAAACAATTTTATTTGATATTAGACTTCCAAGAACAGTAGTAGCAATGATGGCTGGTGCTTGCTTATCTGCAAGTGGGGTGTTAATTCAAGCTGTAATGAAAAATCCGCTAGCTGATAGTGGAATACTTGGAATACAATCAGGGGCTACTCTAGTAGCCTTACTGATTATGTTAGTCTATCCTGCATTAGCACCAATTATGCCAATAGCTGCCTTTCTTGGAGGGTTTGCAGTCTATTTACTACTAATGTCAACTGCTTTTAAAAGTGGTTTTAGTCCTATAAAACTTGTTTTAACAGGAGTTGCAATTAATGCATTAATAGGTGCAGTAATAGGAATGGTTACAATTTATAATAGTGAAAAAATACAAAATGCTTTAGCATGGCTTAATGGTTCATTTGCAAGTGTAGACACTAGTGATATGTATTTAATGATAATTTATGGTAGTTTAGCTTTAATTGCAAGTCTACTATTAATTAAAAAGTGCAACTTATTACTATTAGATGATGCAACTATAATAACAATCGGAGAAAATTTAATGCAGACTAGATTTATAGTTGCAAGCCTATCAGTATTGCTTGCAAGTATTTCAGTTAGTATAGTTGGTATTATTGGTTTTATTGGTTTAGTAGTTCCACATATAGGTAGAATGATAGTTGGATCTAGACATGAGTATCTATTACCATTTTCAATTACAATAGGAGCTTCACTAACAATGTTTGCAGATGGCTTTCAAAAATGGTTTTTTAATCCAGTTGAAATTCCAGCAGGAACAATAATCTCATTTATTGGAGCAAGTTTCTTCTTCTACTTATTAATAAGGGAGCAAAAGTATGATTAAAATTGAAAACTTAACAATTAGATTTGGTAACAAAGTAGCAGTAGATAATTTATCTATAGAATTAACTAAAGGTAAATTTACGGCAATAGTAGGACCTAATGGTTGTGGAAAGTCGACAACCATTAAAGCTGTTGCAGGATTAGTAAAACCTGAACAAGGAAATATCTTTATTGATTCTAAGACAAAAGATAGCTATAATCGTAAAGATTTAGCGCAAAAAATGGCCTTCTTAATGCAGTTTAAAGATATTAGTAATGATTTTACTGTTAAACAAATAGTTACATATGGAAGGCAACCATATGTTAAAAGATTTAAATCAATGGATTCATATGATTATGAAGTAATTGAAAAAGTATTAGTACAAGCAAACATTAAACACTTAGAAAATAATAAAGTTTCTAAACTATCTGGTGGAGAAAGACAAAGAGTATACTTAGCTTTAGCACTAGCACAAGAACCAGAAATATTAATTTTAGATGAACCAACAAATCATTTAGATTTAAAATACCAGTATGAGATATTAAAAATGATACGTAATCTAAATCAAAGTCAAAATATCACAGTAGTATGTGTACTACATGATTTAACACATGCAATCAGGTTTGCAGATGAGATTATAGTAATGAAAAATGGAAAGCTAGTTAAAACAGAATGTTCAAACAGCTGTTTAAATGAAGGCTTAATTAAAGATGTATACGATGTAGATTGTAATATCTTTTCAAAAAATGGACAACAATATATAGAAGTCGTGTAGGAGGACAAACAAATGAAAACACTTATCGCATATTCGTCAAAGACAGGATCAACAAAGAAAATAGCTGAAAAATTAAAAGAATACGCAAATGAAGCAATTATGTATGACATAAATCAAAAAGATGATATTACTTTAGCTGATTTTGAACATATATATGTATTAGGATGGATAGACAAAGGAACATATAATAAAGAAGCTTTAGACTTTGCTAATAGTATAAGCAATAAAAAAGTATCATTTATATTTACTTTAGGAGCTTATCCAAACAGTATGCATGCTTATGATTGCATAGAAAACATTAAAAAAGTACTAGTCGAAAACAATAATGAAGTAATTTCATTCTGGCATTGTCAAGGACCAATTGACCCAAAATTAATTGAATGGATGAAAAATTTAGATCCAAGTCATGGACATGCTGTTGATAAATCAAGAGAGCTTAGATGGGCAGATGCAGCCAATCATCCTAACCAAGAAGATTATAATTCATTATTTGGATTTTATAGCTTAACAAATAAAAAGTTAGAGAACTAATTATGGATATATCTAGAAGATTTAAATCACATCATGATGCCTTAGCAACCTATTCAGAATATTCAGTATCTAAAAGAATGCAAAAAGATGAATTGTTTGCTGAACTTAAAACAAAAGAATTAGATTATTCAAGATCACATGCAATGTATATACATACACCATACTGTGATAAAATTTGTTCATTTTGTAATTTGAATAGATCAGTAAAAGATGATAATGTATTAAACTATCATTTAAAAGTAATAGAACAACTAAAAGAATATGCATCCTTAGATAATGTTACAAAGTTAAGTATTGGAAGCATTTACTTTGGTGGAGGAACACCAACAGTACTTGAAGGAGAACAAATTAGAGCAATCGTAAAAACAATAAAAGAATTATTTAATGTTGAAACAGATTGTGAAATATCAGTAGAATCTACATTACATAACCTAGATTTAAATAAGCTTGCAATTATGCAAGAAGGTGGAATAAATAGATTAAGTATTGGTATACAAACATTTGATTCTCAAGGACGTAAATATTTCAATAGAACATTTAATAAGAATGAAGTAGTTAATAAATTAAAAGAAATAAGAAACAACTTCAAAGGAATAGTAACAATAGACAAAATATATAATTATCATTTAGAAACAAAAGAAATGCTAGAAGAAGATGTAAAACTAATACAAGAAACAGATGTAGATAGTATTTCATTTTACTCACTAATGATACATAAAGGTTCATCTCTTTCACATAATCCAAACTATAAAACACTTGATGATACAAATGATTTAGAATTCCATAACTATTTTGTAGAAAAAATGATGGAAACAAATAATTATGATATATTAGAATTAACAAAACTTGTTAAAAAAAATAGAGATAAATATCGTTATATTACAATAAGAAATAATGGTGGTTATACTATACCAGTTGGACAAGGTTCAGGTGGTAATATCGCAAACTATAAAATGATGAATATGAACTTTGATATGATGATGATTATTAAAGAAGAAAATGAACAAATGCAAAAAGCAGATTTATTATATGGAATGATGCAGTTTAATAAATTTAATTTAGATAATATCAGTCAACATTTACATATAGGCGAAATACATTTTCTAAAATCAAAATTACAACAACTTGTTTTAGATGGTTATTTAACTAAAGAAGATAATAACTATATTCATACACAAAAAGGCTTATTTTATGGAAATAATGTTTGTGCAGAAATAGTAAAACAATACTTAGATGCATTCAATACATTAAAGACAAAACAAGCAATTCAAGCTCACGGACATCCAGCTCACATTGCAAGATAATATATTAAGGGTAACAATTGTTACCCTTTTTTATATTATTTTATTAATTTAAGAAAAAGCCAACTAATCATACTATTAGCAAAAAAAGACTGATTTAAGCTAATAAAAAGCACTAATAGTAAATATATACCCTATTTCATTAGTTACATTGTAAGTAAACAATCAATTATTATTAACATTAAGTGTAAATATGTTAATATTGTGTTATAATAAGTCTTATAAAGAGAGGGGTATAATATGAATAAGGTAATGGTGGTACATGGATACGTTCTTTCAGGAACTGGAAGTAATTTATATGTAAGAAATGTAGTCAAAAAAATGTGTGAAGTCGGACAAGATGTAGTACTAGTCTGCCAAGAATTCACTCCAGAAGATTATGATTTTATTAATAGATGTTTTAGACAAGATGGGGCTAGTTTTAACTTAGAATTTGATAGAGATAGTAAATATCCTGGTAAGTGTGATATTTATATTCCAGATACTAAAAATGAACTACTTGTATATGTATATGATAAATACAAGCATTTAGATGTCAAAGAAATGCATACCGTAAGTGATCAAGATATAGATAACTACATAAATATGAATGCATCATGTATTAAGTATATTATGGAAAATGAAAAAATTGATAAGGCATATTCTAATCATTTAGTCTTACAACCACAATATGTTTCAAAAGGAATAAAAGATGCTAAAAGTGATACAAAACATATAATCATTGGACATGGTAGTGACTTGAACTATGCTATTTCAAACTCAAAATATCTTGAAAAACTATCAATAGAAACATTAAAAAGTTGTAATCAGTTAGTTGCAGTATCACAACACTCAAAAGAAACAATGCAAGAGTTTTATAAAGATCTTGATTTAAGTGATTGTAAAGTAATACCAGCAGGATTAGATGAACAATTATATTTTGATATGGATGAAAAATCAGAAAAAGAAATGTTATCTGAATATATAAAAACACATGATCAAAATCATGGTTTTAATGATAAAGTTGCCCTTAAAATAAAGGAAATGGTAAAAAATAACGATTTTAATTTTAATGATGTTGATGATATGTATGAAGCTAAAGATATCGAACATAACATTAAAGATAAGTTATTTGATACTTTATACAATAAAGATTTAAAGAAAGTTATTTATTTAGGCAAATATTTAGAACAAAAAGGAATTATACCTTTAATACTAGGATTACCATTATTATATGCTAATAATCCTAATACAAATGTTATTTTAGTAGGATTTGGAGCTCTAAGATCTAAAATTGAATATATAATAAACTTGATAGAACAAGATAAATTAGAAGTGTTATTTAATAATTATGAAAAATTAAATGTCACATTACAAGAAGATATCAATATACTTAATCAATTAAAAGAAAATCTTAAAGATGCAAACTACAAAGAAAAATACTATTCAAAAATATCAAAATTAAGAGAAGCAACATTATTCACAGGTTATTTTGATCAAAAATATGCTATAAGAATATTATGTCATGGAAAAATAAGTATTTTCCCTAGTATATACACTGAAGCTTTTGGAATGGTAATAATTGAGGCAATGGCAGCTAAAGTTACCCCACTAGTAACAAAGCATTCAGGTTTTAAAGAAACATTAGAAACAGCTGCTAATGAAATAACTGACTTAGATATTAATGAATTATCAGTAGAGCTTGATAAAGATATGTTAGACAATATAGTTGCAAAGGCTACTACTTTATTAAATGCAGATAATACACATATAAATGATGAAATGAGCGAATTTGCTTTGAAGAATTATGGTTGGAAAGAAATAGCTAAAGATTTATTGAATTTATAATAATTAATAATCTATCTAAACTAAAAGATACTAAAATAGAGCTAAAGAAAAGGCTAGTATAATTAAAATTATACTAGCCTTTTTTTAGATGTTACTAAATAATTTAAAGTACTATTACAAGTTTTTAAGGAGCTAAACTTTACTTACACTACTAATAGAGTCTAAAGGAATAATAATATCATTAATGAACAAGGTTGAATTCAAAGTATCAACTTTAGAAATATAACCTTTAATTAATTTAAACTCATTATTTTCTAAGTAATCTATTGATACCTCTAGTTTTAATTCTAAGGCTTCTAAGACAATATAATTAATTTCATCTAAATGTTCATCAAATAGATTGATAGACTTTTGTACAATTTCTATTGCTGTGTCTTTTTGTTCATCTCCACTAACAACAGCTGCAAAAGCATGCCATTTTTCAATACCTCTTGGACTAAACTTATAATCTTGATTTCTATTCTGCATTATGGCCACCAATTAAAGATGTACGCTCTATAAAACTAGAGTCTTCAGTTAATAAACTTGCTTTAATAATAGTATTTTTACCAAATTTATTATTGATAACATCATATGCAAGATCAAGTTCAGCATTATCAATATCTTTACCTTCAGAAAATAAATTTAATTGAACTCCTGAAAATTCTTGAATATTAGAACAAGATAAAGATATTTTTCTAATATTGACATTAAGTACATGATTATCATAAATAGCTAAAACAGCATCTTTTAAAACACGGTAATCATTGGTGTAGATTGAAAGTTTTCTTTGCATTGAAAAAGATGGTTGGTTTTCAGTATAAGCATATCTTACAGCAATATGAATCAAGTTACTAGCCATTTTATCATGTCTCATTCTTGTGGTGACTTGAACTAATAAATCAAGCATAGATTGTCGTGTTTCTGCTTTAGATGTATCTTTAAATAATGTTTGTCCAACACTATAACCTTTTCTAGTACTTAATTTTTGTTGATGTTGAACTTTAGAAATATCAATACCATTAGCATGTAAAAACAACTCTTCACCCATAATGCCTAAATGCTTAACTAGCTTATATATATCAGCGTGAGCTAATTCATTCATAGAAGATATACCTAAGTCATTTAAACGTTTACTTAAACCTCTTCCAATGCCCCAAACATCAGTTAAATTTTTAATAGGCCATAACTTAGTTTCTAAATCATCATAAGACCAGCAAGCTATGAAATCTTTATTATGCTTAGCTTCAATATCTAAAGCTAGTTTTGCAAGTAACATGTTATGACCAACACCAGCAGCAGCATATAAGCCAAATTCATTTCTAAGATTTTGTAACAACATTAATGCTATTTCATAAGTTGATTTATTATAAAGTTTTCGATAACTAGTAACATCTATAAACACTTCATCGATTGAGTATACTAGAATATCATCACTACTAAAATAACGTAAATACATCTTTAAGATATTATTACTACAATCAACATATTTACGCATATTAGGTTTAATAATATCAATCTCTTTACGATATTTTTTAGGTAGTTCAAAAATTCTTAATCTACCTGGAATACCTAAAGCTTTTAAAGCTGGAGATACAGCTAAAATAATACTACCTTTTCCCCTTGATGAATCAGCAACAACCATTTTCTTTTTAAAAGGATCCCAACCTCTATCAACACATTCTACTGAAGCAAAAAAACACTTTAAATCAATACATATTATATGATCATATAACTTCAATTTTTCTAGTTGTTCCATGAAATCACCTCCACTATAATTATAAGATATTTTGAATCATTAATTGTGTAATTTAAGCAAAAATAATTTATTATAATTAATAAATTAATCAAAAAAAGAACAGCTAGAATTAATATTCTAACTGCTTTATTGTATTATTTTAGTTTAATTGTTTTTATGATAAACCATAGAATCTAGTTCCGCATTAAATAATTTAACTCGTTCTACTACTTTAAAACCAAGTCTTTCATAATACTTTTCAACATCTTCTTTATATGTTTCAACTAATAAAGATAAATCTTTATCAGCATGATCTATTGCATATAAGAATAATTCTTTAGAAATTCCTTTACCACGATAGGCTGAATCTACTGCTAAAGAATCTAAATATATTGTATTAGGATAAGCTTCTATATCAAACTTATAACCATTATTTACAATTTTTTCCATATTTTCATTTAGCTTAGCTTCATCATTAGCTTCATAAAAAACTAGAGCACTAACAATTTTATTATCTAGTTCATAAACTAATATGTTCTTATAATAAAATTTAGTATCCGGTGTTTCTAAATATTCAAGAAGTAAAGCTTTTTGGGCTTTTAAATTCTTTGTTTTCAAGATATCTTCAAACAATACAGAAGAAGCTAATAAAATTAAATCTGCAATAGTATCAATATCTTTTAATTTTGCTATTCTAATCATAATAAATACCCCCTTATAGGAATATTGTAACATATTAGATATGTTTAAAATATAAATATTCAATAATGATATAAAAAATATTAAATAATGGTTTATAATAAGAGTATATTTTTATGATGGGGGATAAAATATGAAATTTATAAGAAAGAACAAATATTTAAGTATACTAATTATTTTATTATTAATTAGTAGTATTAATATACTGTTATTGAACAAAGCAAATAATGATGTATCAGCATTAAAAAAAGACTATGAAGCAATTAATAAGAAATATGTAGAAGTATCACAAGAAAATGAAAATATTAAATATGACTTATTAGAATTAAAAGCTAAAACAAAAGATAAAAAGAATTATAATAAAAGAAAGAATGAAAAAATAATCTATTTAACATTTGATGATGGTCCAAGTGACAACACTACTAAAATAATAGAAATACTTAAAAAGTATAATGTCAAAGCAACTTTCTTTGTTATTAATCATCAAGGGGATGAAAGATATAAAGCAATAATAGACTCAGGAAATGCAATAGGATTACATTCTTTTGCCCATAAATATGATATGTATGATAATGTTAATTTATTTATGAGTGATCTATCTAAAATACATAAAAGAGTATTAGATGCTACAGGTGTAGATGTTAAAAGTTTTAGGTTTGCAGGAGGTAGTTCTAATAGTTTTGTTAATGATAAAACTTTTACTGAAATAAAAAAAGAAACAATTATTAAAGGATATGATTATTATGATTGGAATTGTTCATCTGATGATGCAACAGCAGCATTAGTTAAGAAAAAGGATATTGTAAAAGCAGCAACTAGTTGTGATAACTTGAATCATATAAATCTATTAATGCATGATGCAGGTGCAAAAGATACAACTGTCGATGCTTTAAGTGATATAATTGAACATTATCAGAAGAAAGGATACTCTTTTGAGGTTATTGATAATAATGCAATGGCAATAAAACATAGAGTAAAATAAAAATATGGAAAAATATATAGAACAGATTCAATTAAGTGAAATAGATGAACTAATTAAAATGTCTAAAGAGAGTTATTTTGATACTTTTGATGGTACTTGTTCACATGAAGACATGCAAGATTATTTAAAAACAGCATATGATAAAACAAAACTACTAAAAGAATTAGAAAATCCTAACAGCTTTTTTTACTGGATAGTTGTAGGATCAAAAAAATCAGGGTATATAAAACTTAATATAGAACAAGCTCAAAGCGATGTCTTTGATCCAGTTGCCTTAGAAATTGAAAGACTATACATTCTAAAAGAGTTTAAAAGACATGGTTTAGGAAAGCTATTAATAGATTTTTCGATAACTAAAGCTCAAGAATTTAATAAGATTTTTATTTGGTTAGGAGTCTGGGAGCATAATATTCCAGCATTAAGTTTTTATAGTGATCAAGGCTTTTATAAAATTGGAGCACATCCATTTAAAGTCGGTGATGATATCCAAACTGATTTAATCTATCGAAAAGATTTATAAATAAGAGCTATATTTTTAAAATATTACATAAATGTAATTTTAAATGATGTTTAATTAAATGTTGTTATATAAATTTTATACTATAATATTTATATAAGGAGCTGATTAACATGCAAAAATTAAAAATAGCAGATGTATTTCAAACTATTTTAGGAATTATATTTATAGGTAATGATTATGATGGCATAAGTAAGTATAGTAATATTTGCAATGTGAATCATAAATAATTAATTTTTAAAAAAATAGAGATAAAACATATAAAAGAGGTGATATTATGGAATATAGATTTTTTTCAGTTGATGCTTTTACCAAAATTCCATTTAGTGGAAATCGGGCTGGAGTAGTACTAGATTGTTATTTTCTTAAAGATAATCAAATGTTAGATATAGCAAAAGAAGTTAATGCATCAGAAACAGCATTTATTATGAACTTAGCGAAAAATCAACCAATTCAAATTAGGTATTTCACAACATCTTGTGAAGTACCAATTTGTGGTCATGCTACAATAGCATCATTTTATACTTTAGCTAAACAAGGCTATATAAGTGAAGGTAACTACAAATTAAAGACATTAGCTGGTATAAAAGATGTAGAAGTTATAAAAGAAAAAGATGATTATTTAATTGGCTTGCACCAAGATTGTGTTGAATACATTAAAAATATCAATGAGTTAAAAAAACAAGTTTGTACAGGTTTAAATATTGATGAATCAGAACTATTAAGTGATTTGCCAATTACAATTTATACAACAGGTAATCCAAAAGCAATAATACCAGTAATTAGTGAAGAAGTTTTAGATAAAATTACTATAAACAAAGAAAAACTTATAGCTTTAAGCTCACTAATTGACTGCACTGGATTTCATGTCATAGCTTTAAACAATAATGATACTTATGATGTAGCTGGCAGAATGTTTGCACCAGCAAGTGGAATCGAAGAAGACCCAGTTACTGGAAATAGTGTTGGACCTATTGTGCAATATTTATTAGATAATGAATTAATAAATGGCGATAATATTGATTTAACTATAAAACAAGGTCAAGCAATAGAAAAACTTGGATATATAAAAGTAAATGCCAAAACTAATGGTAAAAAAATTGAACATATATCATATTATGGAAATGCTACTGTAACAATAGATGGTAGAATATATTTAAAAGATAAATAAGGAGTTGATGGATATGACATTTTTAGCTTTACTAACAGGATTAGGATCAATAGCAAACTTTATGGCTTTAAACAATAAATATTACGGTTTTGAAATAGGACTAGCAATTCAAATCATATTGCTAATAGTTACTATAATTGCAGCTGTAAGCTTTAAAGGTAAGAAAACAAGACCAGCTTACTTTCAATTTTTTGTCAGACATTTTACAGTGAGATTTGTAATTGTTTTTCTATCACTAGTTGGAAACTTATCAATGATTTTAGTGATTGGATTACAACTAAGTGGAAGAAACATGTTCTTTCAATAAAATAAGGTATTAAATAATAAATGAATATTAAAAAAGCTGTTAGCAATGATATAAATATCATGCTTACAGCTTTTTATTATAGTGATTGACATCTACTGCAATAGTAAATAGTACCTCCTAAAAAGTGACTTTTTTCAATAATACCACCACAATCAATACATTCATTATTCTTTGTATTTTTAGATAAAATGGTTTTATAGGAACCATATTTACCAAATATACGTTTTTCAGTATCCCTTCCATTTTTAGAAATCATATCATTTACAGTGTTTGTTAATGATTCATATAAAAACTTCTTTTCATTATAATCTAGTGACTCTAACTTCTTTTTAGGATGAATCTTTGCATTAAACAAGACATCCTGAATTACACCATTTCCAATACCTGGAAATTTATTATTATTTGTTAAAAAAGCTTTAACACTAGTTGTTGGGTTACTATTTTCTAATATATTTAAAAAATATTGTTCATTGAAAGCATCATCAGTAATGTTTGTGTTGTTCTTGCTTATTATATATTGATCATCATCATAATCACTTGAATGCAAGGCTATACGTCCATATAATGAAACAGTAAAATAAAGGATACTGTTATCATCAAATCGAATTAATAGCTGGTATTTATTTGGAATATTATCCATATTATTTAAATATCTAATATTAACTCCATCATTTAAAGTAAGAATTAAATCATTTTCAAAGATTATTTCTACATACATTCCAAAACCATTTGTACCAATAACTTTTTTATCTAATAATAAATTACTTATTAGACTAGGTTCTATATTAAAATCTGCAAAAGCATTTACGTTAGTAGGTGGCAAAACTGCTATAACCCTTTTATTTAATATAGTATCTTCTAAATCTTTTTGTGCCGTTAGTACCTCAGGTAATTCTAACATTTATATTCACTCCAATCGATTATCTTATTAATACTACTTACAAGTATCATAAAACATCCTAACCTTAAAATATATCAAAATGCATTAAACTTAATAAGTTTTAATCATATCTTAAGAATGTTATTGCATTAGTATAATAAATAATTATTATTTATATTTATTATAAAAAGCATTGACATTCTATTTATACTTGTTATAATTAAATTAGATTAGAACTATTCTAATTTATCAGTAGAGAGAGAGGAATGAAAATATGGATCCAAAGTTTGAAGAGGCTATTTTCTGGTTTGCAGCATGTACTTTAAAAAAGATAAAACCAGCTTCAATGTTTTCATGTAAACGAAAAGATTACAATAATTTAGATGATAGCATTAAATATTATCAAGAGTTATTATTACAATATGATTTAAAACTTGAAATAATTCAAGATAGAGGTCCTTTTGTATTATTATATCTTTATCGTCCAATTCACTTAGAAACAGTGTGGAAAAGAAATGAAGTAGCAGAATTTTTAACTACAAGAGGATATAGTAATAATATAGAAAGTAATTTAGTAATATTAAAAGAAAAGCTTCAAAAAAATAGCTTTCCACATGACATAGGTATCTTCCTAGGTTATGATGTTGATGATGTTAAAAGTTTTATTGAACATGAAGGTAAAAACTACAAATTAATTGGACCATGGAAAGTTTATCATAAAGAAGAAAATAAACAAAAGTTATTTTCAATGTTTTCTAGATGTACTGATAATTGTTTAGAATTATTTTATTCAGGACACGATTTGTGTTCAGTTATGCAAAATTAGGAGGATCAATATGGAAAAAGTACTTATATGTTACTGGTCTGGAACTGGTAATACTGAAATTATGGCAAATGCTATTGAACAAGGTTGTTTAGAAAGTGCTGATGTTACATTGGCAACTAGTGCAGAATCACCATCAGTAGAAGGGTATGATCGTGTAATATTTGGTTGTCCTTCAATGGGTGATGAAGTTTTAGAAGAAAGTGAATTTGAACCTTGGTTTTCATCAATTGAAACACAACTTTCACAGAAAAAGATTGCATTATTTGGATCTTATGGATGGGGAGATGGACAATGGATGAGAGATTGGGAAGAAAGAGTAATGACATTAGGTGTTGATTTATATGAACCAACTCTAATTATGAATTACACTCCAGATGCTACACAAACAGAAGAGTGTGTGCAATATGGAAGAGATTTTATGAAATACTAATTTGAATCTTTACAAATAATCCTTTAAGAAAATTAATATAATATAATTGTACATTTTATAACTATAAAGAATATGGCTACAGCCATATTCTTTTCTTAAGCATTAAAAAAAGTGCATTTAGCACTTTTTATGATCTGATAGCTTTACCTTTATTGTTGTACTTGTAGTTTCTATTACTTGCAGTTTTACCTTTTGCATTATATGTTTTAATCACTCTATATGCATTACCATTTTTATTAGATTTTAATTGACCACTTTTGTTATAGGTATAAGTTCTTCTAGAAGTAATCTTATTGTTATTATAATACCAAATAGTTCTGTTTAACTTTTTACCGTTTTTTCTATAGTTAGTAAAAGTTCTTCTAGTGCTATTATTAGTTTTCACATCTCTGCGGTAATCTTTACTCATAGTTAATTTGTTACTTTTATTATATGTATATAAAACATGAGTATATCTAACTGTATGTGATTTACCATTTGTAGTATAAACATTACGATAATAAGATTTTCTAGTTAACTTTCCAGCTGTATTGTATGTTTTATAGAAATACTTATTATAAACTATTGCATCACTTTTTAATTTTTTCCCATCGTAATAGCTATATTTTTTACTGATTTTACCATTACTATAATAATAGTATTTTCGATAATTTGTAATTAACCTATTGTTGTTTCTCTTATATTCGTGATATTCAGTTTTTTTACTGTTTTTATCATACTTAGTTGTGTTAAGTAAATAATCTTTATTATTATGAATTAAATAGACATCAACAGTTGAAAGTTGTGAACAGTTTCCAACTACTTTTGTAGCTTCTTTATCACTATTATTTAAAACTTTACATTTAGCTGCATTATAGTTATATTTTGTGATAGTTTTTTTATTACTACTAATAACAGTTTTACTACTATTGTAATAATGAGTTGTCTTATCACTATAACCATAAGTAGTTTTACTACTAGCACTAATATTATTACTAAAAGCAAAAGCTAATGTAAGGATAAATATATATAGTGAGATTTTTCTTGTGTTTTTCATAGTACTCTCCCGATATTATATTTTGATTTTATATTTAACTTTATTATACATACAGTTTTAGACAATTACTAGAATTACAGAACATTAATTTATAATTTTAAATAATAATAAGGCAATTTTTTATAAAAAGATATGAAAATAAGAAGTTATGCAACATGAAAAACAATAACCTTTTAATAATAAAATGTTAACATTTAAAATAATTGTTAATTAAATATAAACGTAAACAAACTTTAATATAAAAAATAGAATATTATTATAATAAATAGATATAAAAACTTTACTAATAGTAATATTGATTATTAATATATTAATTAATATAATATAAAGTATCA
The DNA here is from genome assembly GCF_049478495.1 of Mycoplasma sp. P36-A1. Taxonomy (NCBI): domain Bacteria; kingdom Bacillati; phylum Mycoplasmatota; class Mollicutes; order Mycoplasmatales; family Mycoplasmataceae; genus Mycoplasma; species Mycoplasma sp. P36-A1. The sequence continues at coordinate 156,866 of NZ_CP168083.1, forward strand.
TATTAGCATCAAAAAGGGTATTTTGGTATTATGTATTTAATGAAATAAATTGAAATTACTTTTATTATTTAAGTAATTTAATAAGAGATAAAGGAGGACTTAAAATATGTCAAAAGTATTTAAAAAAGCAAAACACATTACAACAGATTCTTGTGAGGTAATGGCAGATAAAGTTCATAATTCAGATAGTTATTCTAAATCAGGATTATTTACAGCAGGAGCAGTCTTTGCAACATGTGGTGTAAAAATATTAACTAGTAAAGAGGCAAAAAAATGTTATGCTAAAATAACTGCTAAGGCTTTGAAAGCTAAAGATTGCGTAGTTAAAACAGCTAATAAACTACAAGAAAATGCAGAAGATATTGTTGCTGAAGCAAAAGTTATTAATGAGCAATGCGATAAAGAATCAAAAAATGAAGTGGTAGAAGATAAAGCATAAGTTATTTAAGGTAACCATCTGGTTACCTTATTTTTGCAAGAAAGGAGAAATACAGCATGAAATATGTTATAAAACACGATGTGAAAAATCGTATGCGTGTTCAAGTGCTTAATCAACAGCTAAGTATTAATGATGCTGATGCACTTGTATTTCATTTAGAACAAAATAACCAAATAGAAAGTATAAAAGTAAATGAGCAAACTGGATCAATTGTTTTAAAGTATCAATCAGATAAAACATATATAAAAAATTTATTAGCATGTTTAGATATAAGCAGTCTAAAATTACCTGCAGAAATAATAGATTCATCTTCTAGAGAATTAAATACTCAGTATAAAGAAAAGCTAATTACTAAAGTAGCTCTACGTGGATTTATGAAATATATATTTCCATCGGTATTTATCTTTACACCAGGATTAATGATAATTCCATTAACATTTCTAAATATTATGACAGCATTGCGTTCAATAGACTTTATTAAAGCAGGAATTGCTGTAGCAAGAAAAGGAAAACTAGAAGTTCCAATTTTAGATGCTACAGCCATTACAATGGCAATCATTAGAAAGGATATACCAACAGCAAGCTCTATAATGTTTATGCTAGATATAGGTGAATTACTAGAAGAGTGGACACATAAAAAATCTGTTGGTGATCTGGCTAGATCACTAACTTTAAATGTTGGCAAGGTTTGGCAAGTTAAAGATGAAAATTTAATATTAGTTGAACCATCAGACATTAAGGCAAAAGATATTGTTAATGTAACTGCAGGTAATGTTATTCCATTTGATGGTATTGTAGTTTCAGGAGAAGCAACTATTAATCAGACCTCACTTACTGGAGAATCTGAACCTGTATTTAAAAGATTAGATAGTATTGTCTATGCAGGAACAGTATTAGAAGAAGGTGAATTAAGATTAGAGGTTAGAGAAGGTAAAGGACAATCTAGATTTGAAAGAATATCTAAAATGATTGAGGATAATGAAAAATTAAAATCTGTTGAAGAAAGTAAAGCAGAACATATGGCTGATCGCTTAGTACCAGTAACATTTCTAGCAACAGGTTTAGTTTATCTTGTAACAAGAAATATAACTAAGGCATTAGCTGTTTTAATGGTAGACTATTCATGCGCTTTAAAATTAGCGATGCCAGTTACTGTTTTAGAAGCAATGTCAGAAGCAAGTAAACATGGTATTAGAGTAAAAGGTGGTATATATCTAGAAAATATGGCCGAAGCAACTACAATTGTTTTTGATAAAACAGGGACAATAACTAAAGCGATACCTAATGTAGTAGATGTTATATCTTTTAATGAAAAATCAAGTGATGAAATGCTTAGAATATCGGCATGTTTAGAAGAACATTTTCCACATTCAATGGCAAAAGCAGTTGTAAAAGCTGCAGAAAGAAAAAATCTTGAGCATGCTGAAATGCATTCTAAAGTTGATTATGTTGTCGCTCATGGTATTAGAACAACAATCAATGGAGTAAATGTTATCATAGGTAGTAAACACTTTGTTTTTGAGGATGAAAACACTAAAATTCCAAAAGGAAAAAATAAAATGTTTGCTGACTTACCTACAATTTATTCACATTTATATCTTGCAATTGATGGATATTTAGCAGCAGTCATTTTAATAGAAGATCCAATTAGGGCTGAGGCAGCTTCAACAATAAAACAATTAAGTGAATTAGGCTTTAATAAAATAGTGATGATGACAGGTGATAGTGAACATATAGCTAAAAATATTGCTAAGCAAGTTGGAATTAAAGAATTCTATGCTGAGGTATTACCAGATGATAAAGCTACATTTGTTCAAAAATGTGTTGATAATGGTGAAAAAGTAGTAATGATAGGTGATGGAATAAATGATTCACCTGCTTTATCAGCCTCAAGTGTTGGTATTGCAATAAGTGATGGTGCTGAGATAGCAAGAGAGGTATCAGATATTACCATTGCTGCAGATGATTTAGAAGAATTAGTTGCATTAAGACAATTAAGTGTTGGAATGATGCAAAGAGTTAAAAAGAATTATTTTGAAATTATTGGATTTAATACTCTTTTAATTGCTTTAGGTGTTACAGGTAAGATTCAACCAACAACATCAGCATTACTACACAATACCTCAACATTATTAATAACAGTAAATGGAATGAAAAATATAATTCCAGAACCAGAGCATACACATTATTTTAACTAATATACAATAATTAAAGAGCAGTAAGATGCTCTTTTTTTATTAGATATTTATTTATAAATATAAACAAAAAAATATATTAAGTTATCTAAAATTATTAAAGGAAGAAATAAGAAAAATATCTAGTGTATTTAATCAATATCAGTATTGATATTAGCTAAAAGGTATGATACAATTAATAAGGTTAATTTATTAAACATACTATGGATTCTTTGTCCTTGTTGCCTTAGGGTTGGATAGAGTTAGAAGTAGTAGAGGTTCAAGAAAGAAAGGAAACTAAAAACATGTCAGTAGTATCAATGAAAAAATTATTAGAAGCTGGTGTACATTTCGGTCACCAAACAAGAAGATGGAATCCAAAAATGGCTCCATTTATCTACACATCAAGAAATGATATTTATATCATCGACTTACAAAAAACAACAAGAAAAATCGATGAGTCTTATAAAGCAATTAAAACAATTGCTGAAAAAGGTGGAAAAGTATTATTTGTTGGAACAAAAAAACAAGCTCAAGAAGCTGTAAAAACAGAAGCTTTAAGATCAGGATCATTCTTTGTTAACACAAGATGGCTTGGAGGAACTTTAACAAACTTCAAAACTATTAAATTAAGAATTAATAGACTTAAAGAAATCGAAACAATGGAAGAAGACGGAACATTCGATTTACTTCCTAAAAAAGAAGTTATTAAAATTAAAAAAGAACAAGCTAGATTAGAAAAATTCCTAGGTGGAATCAAAGAAATGAAAAAAATGCCAGATGCAATTTTCGTTGTTGATCCTAAAGTGGAAAGAAATGCTGTATTAGAAGCAAGAAAATTAAAAATCCCTGTATTCGGTATTGTAGATACTAACTGCGATCCTGATGATGTTGATTTTGTAATTCCTGCAAATGATGATGCAATCAGAGCTGTTAAACTTATTATTACTGCTATGGCTGATGCTGTAGTTGAATCTAAAGGTGGAACTCTTGAAGTAGCTTATACTAAAGATGAACCTTCAACTGATCGTCGTCCAAACAGAAATAACAACGACAACAGAGGAAATAGAAATTATAATAACAATAGAGATAATAACTATAACAATAACAATAATAGAAGAAACTATAACAACGACAGAAACGAAAATAAATAATTTCGCATAAAGCTGTAAGATATATCAAAAATGAAGCTTTGTCTTCATTTTTTTATTAAAAATATAAGGAGGACGTGCTAAAATGAAAATTACTGCACAAATGGTTAAAGAATTAAGAGAAATAACTGGAGCTGGTATCTTAGATACTAAAAAAGCTTTAGAAGCAAACGATGGAGATATCGAAGCAAGTATAACTTGGTTAAGAGAAAAAGGAATTGCAAAAGCTGCAAAAAAAGCGAGTAGAGTTGCAGCTGAAGGGCTTACTAAAATAGTAGTTAATGGAAATGAAGCTGTTATCTGTGAAATTAACTCAGAAACTGACTTTGTTGCTAAAAATGAACAATTCATTAATTTAATTACAGATGTTGCAACACATTTATTAGCAACTAAACCTGCTAATGTTGAAGCTGCAATGGCAACTGAAATTGAAGGTAAATCATTAAATCAATATTTAGCTGAAGCAACATCTACAATTGGAGAAAAAATTACTTTAAGAAGATTTGAAGTTATTACTAAAGCTGATAATGCTGCATTTGGAGCTTATTCACACATGGGTGGAAAAATTGGAGCTTTAGTTGTTATTGATGGAACTACAGATGCTGATAGTGCTAAAGACGTTGCAATGCATGTTGCTGCAATGAATCCTACATTTATTTCAAGAGATGAAATATCTGCAGATTTTATTGAAAAAGAAAGACATGTACAATTAGAAATTACTAAAAATGATCCTAAAACTGCTAACAAACCTGAAAAAGTACTTGTTGGAATTGTAGAAGGAAAATTAAATAAACAACTAAAAGAAATTTGCTTGGTTGATCAAGTATTTGTTAAAAATTCTGATCAAACAGTTGGTGAATTTGTGAAATCTTTAAATGGAACTATCGTAAAAATGGTACGTTATGCTGTTGGTGAAGGAATTGAGAAAAAAGTAGATAACTTTGCTGAAGAAGTAATGAGTCAAGTAAACGCTAAATAGTTTTTAAAGGCACTTATGTGCCTTTTCGTTTAGTTATATAACCTGGAGGTAACACAAATGTATAAGAGAGTTTTATTAAAACTTAGCGGTGAAGCATTAGGCGGAGACAAAACTGGTATAGACAGTGCCTGCATCATCGAAATTGCACATGAAATAAAAGAAGCTTATGAAACAGGTGTCGAAATTGCTGTTGTAGTTGGTGGTGGAAACATTTGGCGTGGTAAAACTGGTGAGCAAATAGGTATGGAAAGAAGTAGTGGAGATTACATGGGTATGTTGGCAACAATCATGAATGCTCTAGCTGTTCAAAATGCCTTAGATAGTATTGGAGTGGATAGTAGAGTACAAACTTCACTTCAAATTAATCAAGTTGCAGAACCTTTTATTAGAAAACGTGCAATTAGACATTTAGAAAAAGATCGCATTGTTATTTTTGGTGGAGGAACTGGATTACCTTATTTCTCAACAGATACTACAGCTGCTGTAAGAGCTGCAGAAATAAATGCTGATGCAATATTAATGGCCAAAAATGGAACAGATGGTGTATATGACAAAGACCCAAACAAATTTCCAGATGCAAAGAAATATGAAAAACTAACATTTATGAAAATGTTAGAACAAGGATTAGAAGTAATAGATACTACTGCTGCAGCTATGTGTATGGATAATGATATAGACTTAGTAGTATTTGATATGAATAAAAAGGGAAATATTAAAAAAGCCGTTTCTGGTGAAGTAGACGGAACTTTAATATCAAAGGAGATGTAAATATGAGTCAAATAGTAATAAATAATACAAAAGAAAAAATGCACAAATCAATTGAAAGTTTTGAAAATGCACTTGTTCAAATAAGAACAGGAAGAGCTAATCCAAATATGTTAGATGGAATTGAAGTTGAATATTATGGTTCACCAACTCCATTAAATCAAGTAGCATCTATTTCAGTACCAGAAGGACGTCAATTATTGATTAAACCATTTGATAAAACTTTAGTAAAAGAAATAGAAAAAGCAATTAATGCAGCTGATTTAGGAATTAATCCACAAAATGATGGGGAAAATGTTAGATTAAATATTCCACCACTTACTGAAGAAACTAGAAAAGTTTTAGTTAAAGATGTTTATAAAATTGCTGAAGAAGCAAAAATTGCCATTCGTAATATTAGAAGAGATGCAAATGATGCAATAAAAAAAGATAAAGAGTTAACAAAAGATGAAATTACATCATATCAAGAAGATGTACAAAAATTAACAGACACTAATATTAAAGAAATTGATTCAATTGCTAAAAATAAAGAAGTAGAATTAATGACAGTATAAAGTAAATAAAAAACCAACGTGTATTAATTACACGTTGGTTTTTTTATTTGAAAAAGGGTAAATTTGCTAATATATCAATGAGTATAATCCAAACAGGGGTCAGTATGACAGCAACAACAGTCGATATGAGGGTTGCATTAGAAGCTAGTAAAGCTTCTTTATCATAACTTATAGCAAGAGATGCAGTAATAGTAGCAGCAGGTGTTGCAGCCATAATTACAACAACTCCAATACCATAAGCATCAAAATGGAATAATCCTATTGCTGTTCCAATAAATAATAAAAAGATACTTACTATTGGGATTGTAATTAATTTATTAAAGGTATATAACCAAGAGATTTTATTTGAGGCAGCTTCAGAAATTCTAATAGATCCTAAAGTAGCTCCTATTGACATCCAAGCAAGTGGTGATGCTAAACTAGCAAGATAAGTCATTGGTTTATATAACCAATAAGCACTTTGATCAATTCTTAAAATACCATATGAAACAAGCTCATTATTCTCGGGGTTTAAAACTGATATTTGAGGCATTGAATTTTGAAACCACCAAATTATCATACCAAGGATAGTTGCAATTAAAACAGGATTACCAACCATCTGTTTAAAGTTCTTTTTTTCAAATTTTAAACCACTCATTTTCATTACACCATAACTATATAAATAAGCACGATAACCAATATTATAAATAGAGCTATACATAACACCAATTGGACCATATAAGGCAGCACAAATTGGTGTTCCATAAAAAGTTGCGGAACCAAAAACGGTCATTATTCTTAAAACATCTTCTTTTTGTCTATCAAATTTAAAATATAAAACTTTAGAAAAAATAATTAAAAAGAAATAAACAACAAATCCCCAAAGTAGAAGATAGATACCTTGTTTCATTTTTTCATCATTAATGTCCTGCATAAAAGCATTAAATGCCATACAGGGTAAAGCAACTTGCATAGCAATATCTGACATTGTTTTAGCTATTCTATCACTAAAAATATCCTTGTATCTAAGGTAATATCCAAGCATAATAATTAATAATGTAGAGCTAATTGCTCCTATTATTTCCTTATTAGTCATAGTATTTTGAATAATTTCAATAAAATGCATGTAAGTCACCGCCTATAAATTATTATATAATAAAATTAACTATAAATAAACTTTTAAAAGACATTAAGTCTTATATTGCCAAGTTTTAACTATATTTTCACAAATATGTTTTTATTCATTGTATCACATGTATAATTAATTGTTATAGATTTATATAATAAATCTATTTACAAAGTTAAAATACTTTGTTAGAATGGTCTTAAATAATAATAATCAAATTATAAATAAGGGGACATCTAAAAATGAATAATGAGAAAAAACTTGGATTTGCGACACGCTCAATCCATACATCAAGACATGAAAATGAATATGGAACTTTAACATTTCCAATTTATGCATCATCAACAATGATATTTGATGATACAAAACAAGGTGGAAGAAGATTTGCATTAGAAGAAGAAGGTTATATCTACTCAAGACTTGGGAATCCTTCAACAACATATTTACAAGAAAAAATGGCATCTTTAGAAAATACTGAAGCAGCATTAGCATTAAGTTCAGGAATGGGTGCAATAGCGACAGCCTTATGGACAGCTTTAAAAACAGGAGATCATATAGTTGCTGATGAAGTATTATATGGTTGTACAAGAGCATTACTTGAGCATCAATTAACAAAATTTGGAGTAGAAACAACTTTTGTAGATTTTTGTGATCAAAAAGCTTTGGAAGGTGCAATTAAAGAAAATACTAAAATTTTATATTGTGAAACACCAGCAAACCCAACATTAAAAATAATTGATTTAAATGTTGTAGCAACTTTAGCAAAGAAGTATGAATTATTATCAATTGTAGATAACACAGTTGCTACACCATACATCACAAGACCAAAAGAATTTGGAATTGATGTAATAGTTCACTCGGCAACCAAATATTTGAATGGTCATGGAGATTTAATAGCTGGAATTATTTGTGGTGATAAAGACTTTATTCTGAAATGTAATTTAGAAGGATTAAAAGATATGACTGGAAGTGTAATGTCATCATTTGATGCCTTTTTGATAAATAGAGGATTAAAGACTTTACCAATAAGAATGGATCGCCATAGCCAAAGTGCAATGAAAGTTGCTGAGTTTTTAGAAAAGCATCCTGCGGTTGAAAAGGTATATTATCCTGGTTTAAAATCACATCAAAATCATGATATAGCATTAAAACAGATGAGTATGTTTTCTGGATTAATTGCATTTGAATTAAAGGGTGGTTATGCAGCAGCAGAACAATTAGCAAATTCACTTGAAGTATTTACTTTAGCTGTATCACTAGGAGATACTGAATCTTTAATTCAACATCCAGCAAGTATGACTCATTCTCCATATGCTTTAGAAGATAGATTAGCATGTGGCATAAAAGATAGTTTATTAAGAGCTTCAATTGGCTTAGAAGACTTAGATGATATAATAAATGATTTAGCTAAACACTTAGATGAATTGATCTAAAAATTGTCTATGAAATATAAACACAAATAATCATTGACTATTTGTAAAAATGTTGATAATATCTAAAGGTAGAAATAAATTAAATAATAAATAACTACCGCCGGGTAGTAAAATCATTCACAATAATGTCAGTAGGCCTATGAAGACATATTATGAATGATTTTTTTATTTAAAAAGGAGATGTTATCATGGCATGGATCTATTTAATAATAGCAGGGATTTTTGAGGTAGTATGGGCAACATTTTTGAAATTATCACATGGATTTACTAATATTCCATATTCAATTGCAACATTTATTGGAATGGCAATTAGTTTTTACTTACTTTCACAAGCTACTAAATCTTTACCAATGGGAACTGCTTATGCAATCTGGACAGGGATAGGTGCACTAGGAGCTGTTATAGTTGGGGTTATTTTCTTTCAAGAAAGCATGAGCTTAAGTCGTTTACTATTTGTTTTCTTATTGCTTACAGGTATAGTTGGCTTAAAATTCACTTCAGGAAATTAGCAAAGGTAAAAGCAACCTCACGGTTGCTTTTGTTTTAAAAATCAATAATATCTGGATTGTTGGAATTATCATGAGTATCAACTTCAATTGTATCTAGTTGATGCATTTCTTCAGTAGATAAATTAAAATCAAATATCTCAATATTACTTTTAATTCTTATTTCATGAACAGATTTAGGAAGTGGTATAAATCCTTTTTGAATACTCCATCTAAGACAAATTTGTGCAGTTGTTTTATTATATTTTTCTGCAATATTCATAATAATTGGATGATCTAATAAAGCACCTTGTCCAAATGGACTGTAAGCTTCTAAAACAATTCCTTTTTCTTTACAGTATTCAACTAGTTCTGGTTTAAAAGCACCAGGTATTAATCGTACTTGATTAACAGCAGGCATTATTTTTGCTGTTTTTTCTAACTCTTTTAAATGGTGTATTTCAAAATTAGAAACACCTATAGATTTTATTTTACCTTCAGTAACCATGTCTTCCATAGCACGCCAGCTTTCTGCATTCATCTCTTGCCAATTATGTCTAAAACTTTTAGGATTTGGCCAATGTATTAAGTAAAGATCTATATAGTCTAAATCTAATCTTTGTAAAGATTCATTTAAAGCTACTTTAGTAAAGTAGTATCCTCGATAATCATTCCATAACTTTGTAGTAACATAGATTTCTTCTCTAGTACGAGCACTATTTTTAATTCCAATACCAACTTCTATTTCATTTTCATAAATTGCAGCTGTATCAATCATATTATAGCCATTTAATAAGGCGTATTTTACACCTTTTTCAACTTCATGATCAAATGCTTGAAATGTACCATAACCAATTATTGGAATTTCATAGCCATTATTTAGTTTTATTGTTGTTTCATTATTCATATCTGGTTCTCCTTAAATAAATTTTTCTACTTCTTTAGTAGTAATTATTGAGTTTGACACTAATGTTTGATTATGAGATTTATTCATGTAATAATATGCTATTAAAGTACTTAATAAACATATGATTGCAACAACTTCATAATCTAAAAAAACGGTATATGTAAATGAAGTTATCATAAAAATTACACTTAGTAAACTAGTTAATATTAACATACCTTTCAATGCATTTCCTTGTTTTTTATCTAAATTTTCTAATATTATTATTTTACTAAAATAATAAGCTACAATTGGAAAAAGACCAATGCTTGCAGTAAGAATAATAACAATTATTGGACTAATTATTAAGTCATACTTTTGTTTCTTAATTATGTTTTTTCTAAGTGAATTCATTTATTTACCCCCAAATTATTTTTCTAATAAAATCTTATCATATAATAACTTAGATAACATTATAAACGCCTTTAATTAATGTAAATAAAATTCAATAAATATCACAAAAGTGCCATTATAAAATGACACTTTTTTATTACTTATCGATCTAAATATCTACTTAAAAATGATTTTGTTTCTATTTGTTGAGGATTAGTGAAAATCACTTCAGGTATATTTTCTTCAATTATTCTTCCATTATTCATAAAACATACTTTGTCTGAAACTTCTTGTGCAAAACTCATCTCGTGAGTAACTACTATCATAGACATTCCTGTATCAGCAAGATCTTTCATTACTTGTAAGACTTCTCCTACTGATTCAGGATCTAAAGCACTAGTAGGCTCATCAAATAACATTATATCTGGTTCCATAGACAAGGCTCTAGCTATTGCAACTCTTTGCTTTTGACCGCCTGACAAACTAGCTACATTTATATTGGCAAATCGTTCCATTCCAACTTTTTGTAAGTATGACATTGCTAAAGCTCTATTTTCTTCTTTAGATATTGATTTAACTAATCTAGGAGCTAACATACAATTATCTAAAACTGAAAGATTATCAAATAAATTAAAATTTTGAAAAACCATCCCCATTTTAGGTAAGACTTCTTTTATTTTTAATTTATTTTCTAATATATTAGTACCTTCAAAAAATATTTTACCATCATCAGGTTTTTCTAATAAATTTAAGCATCTTAATAGCGTTGATTTTCCACTTCCACTTGCACCTATAAGAGTTACTACTTCACCTTTATTGATATTAAAGTTGATATCATATAGTACTTGATTATTATCAAAAGATTTTTCTAAATTTTCAACATTTATTATTGCATTACTCATTAGATTGCACCTCCTAAAGAAACTTCAGGTGCTAGATTTTGATTAGTATCTTGTAGTAGTTTTGTATCATTTTCAAATACTTTCTTAGATATTAATGAAATAATTTTTGTAAGACTAAAAGTAATAATTAAATATATAATTGCTACTAAAATAAAAGCTTGTACTGTCATATATGTTTCAGAACTTGCGGCCTTTGCATTGTAAAACAAATCAGTAAAGCCTATTACTGACAATACAGAAGAGTCTTTTACATTTATTATTAATTCATTTAACAATGCAGGTAAACTATTTTTAATTACCTGAGGATAGACAACATATCTTAAAGTTTGAAATTTGCTCATACCAAGTGTATATGCAGCTTCAAAACTTCCTTTACCCAATGCATTGACTCCTGATCTAATTACTTCTGCAATGTATGCAGCAGTATTAAAAGATACTATGAATATTGCTGCATAGAAGACAGGCATTTTTATCCCAGAGGCAAAGCCATAAAAGAAAATCATTGCCTGAACCATCATAGGAGTACCACGCACTATATCAATATAAGCTGCGGATAGTTTTCTACCAAATGCTTTTAAAAAGATTATTATTTTAGAGTCGTAGTCGGTTGCTTCTAATGTTCTAAAAAATAGTAATATCATCCCTAGTACCATACCAATAATAGTACCGAATAATGCTATAAGAAGTGTATTAATAATACCTTCTATAAAAAGTTCTTGGTAATTGCTTAGCAAATACCATAACTGTTGAATTAACGTATCCATGTTATTCACCTATTTCTTGCTGTAGCTGCTCCATAACTGATATTCTTGTTTTTTCACTTATTGAGTCAAGTACACCATTTATTTTATTTTTTAAATCAGTATTATCTTTAGATATACCAATTGCTACTGTAGATTCAGATGGATCTAAATTAATTTCTTTACTTACATCTATTGCCATAAGTTGTGGATTAGCTGCAACTTGTTCTTGAGCAACTTTAGAATCAGCCAAATATCCATCTACAGTTTTAGCTTTTACAGCTTCTACTAATGATGAAACATCTGGTAGTAGTGCTGTTGATTTATTATCTTTTATATCACTTATGTGATTTGCTTGTGTTGTACCTTGTTGAGCAGTAATGTTTTTACCAGCAAAATCAGCTAGTGTCTTAGCTTTAGCTAAACTACTATCTTTAGGTATTATAATTGCCATTGCTGCTTTATCTGTAAAGTATGGTTTTGAAAAGGCAATTTCTTTTTGTCTTTCAGTAGTTGGTGCCATACCACCAATAATAGCATCAATTTGTCCACTTTTTAAAGCTGGGATGACACCATCCCAAGACATCTTTTTAACTACTATATCTAAATTAAGTTGTTTACTTATTTGTTGAGCTATATATATATCATAACCTTCGCAATAACCCTTAGAGCCATCAATTGGAAGACTATATTCACCTTTTTTTGCACTTGTTGTAGTCCAGTTATAAGGAGTGAAGTCACATTCTAAACCGATTGTTAAAGTTTTCTTGTCTAGATGATTTTTATCACTCTCAGTAGTACGATGGTTGTTTGAACACCCCGCTAATATAAAACAAATTACTAATGTCATGATAATAGAAATATTCTTTTTCATTTCTCTTCACTCCTTACATATTATATTTAAGCGTTAATAATACAATTATAATTAATAATAAAATATTACCAGCATAAGCTGTTTCAAAAGTTAAAATAGACCTCAATTTTTAGAGGATTTACAATTGTGAGCTTTTGCACTTGAGTGACATGATACACTCGCGTGTAATTTAAGTCAATAATGTAAGAGTCTATTTAACTATTATTTATCAATTAAAATACAATTACAATATATAAATAACTCAATATTTTTACATAGATAATATAATAGTACTACTATAATTATTAATAATATTAATATAAATAAGTAGGATGTAATTGTTTTTAGTTATCAATATTAGCTTGGATTTTTTCCATTTCAGCTATTCTTTGATCATCTGGAATTTGAGCTAAAGCATTATTAATAGTATCTAAAAGTTTTGTATCATCTTTTCTCAAACCAATAGCAACAGTGCTTTCAGCTTCTGTAAGTTTAAATTTATTTGTTAGATCTACTAAAGTTAAATCACTGTTTGCAGCAACATGTTGCTGTGCAACTTGTAATTCACCTAAATAACCATCAATGCTACCAGATTTAGTAGCTTGAACTAAGGCATTATAATCTGGTAGTGCAACTGCTTTAGAATCAGGATTAATTTGACTTAGTAAGTTTACTTGAGTAGTACCTTGTTGAGCAGATAGATTAGCGCCTTTAAAGTCTGAAAGTTCACTTCCTTTAGCATATTTACTATCTTTTTTAACTACAAGTCCCATAGTAATATTTTCTCTAAAATAAACTTTACTAAAAGCAATAGTATTTTTTCTTTCATCAGTAGGTGACATTCCAGCAATTATCGCATCAATATCATGGCTTTGTAATGCTGGAATTAAACCATCAAAACTCATTTTTTTAACTTTTATTTCATAACCTGTAATTTTAGAAATTTGTCTAGCCATCCACATATCATAGCCTTCACAATATCCTTTTGAACCTTCAATTGCGATAGCATTATCAGTTTTTTTAGCTTTGGTAGTAGTCCAATTGTATGGTGCATAATCACATTCTAATCCAACTGTTAATACTTTTGTTGTGGTGTTACTGTTATTATCGTCCTTTTTGCTAGAGCACCCAACCAATACGAAAGTAATAATTAATGCAAAGATAATACTAAGATGTTGTTTTTTCATTTTCTTTCTCTCCTTTGAGTTATTAGTTTAAGTGCAAATGACATAAATAAAAAGCGCCTACTATGATTAGTAAGGCGCAATTGATTTCTTAATACAAAGAAATAGCGCCTCCACCTTTGAGTGAAGACGCCTTAAAATATTGTAAAATATTTAGAATAGCGCCTCCACCATTGTGGGAGTGAATAATATATTATTACTATTCACCAGAAAGAAACTTGCCATGTTTCAAACTTCGGCTAATAATCCCTTTTTCTAAACATCAAAGTAATTGGCTTACTAAATTTAGATACTATTGATTAAAAGCAACCTCTATTTACACTTGCCCATATCATACACTACAAAACCTATGTTGTCTACAAAGATATAAGAATTATTTATTAATAATTGCACTAATTAATGGTTCTTAACTATATATATGTTCAGTTGTGATGCTTCTAACCTTATAATAATATACCAACAATAAGTGTACATATAGTGTATTAAGTTATGTGAAAAATATAACATGTACATAACATTGTAACTATAAATTAAAGGTATATAATGTATCTATAAAAAATATTGAGAGGAATAGATAAAATGAATTTTTTAGAAATCATAAAAACAACATTAACTGACATGGATATACTTAGTGCAATAACATCAACAGTATTTATTATACTGCTAGGTTTTCTATGTAGGAAAAAAGGTATATTTACTGATACCTTCGCGAAAACGCTTACAAAGGTAGTACTATCAGTTGCATTACCATGTTTAGCTTTTACTGCATTTATGCAAGATATAGATGGGGAAAAACTAACAAAAGGAATGAACTTATTGATTTGGGGATTAGTAGTCTATGTATTACTTATATTTATCTCTAAGTTTTTCTTTCTTAAATACAAGGGAGATAAACAAGATACTTTAAGAGTCTTAACTATCTTTGGATCAACAACATTTTTTGGAACTCCAATTGTTTCAGCAATTTATGGACCACTAGGAGTAATGTACAGTTCAATTTTTAATATAGGTTATAGAATATTTTTATATTCATATGGATACATAAAAATGAGCGGTTTAAAAATGGAAGCTAAAAACATTAAAACAATGTTCTTAAATCCAATAGTAATTGCGACATTTGCAGGATTAATTATTTGGCTTATTCAAGGTTCATTACCTCAAGTAGCAATCACAGGTGAAGATGGTGTCGTTTCAAATGTTGCCTTTTTAAGAATTGATCAAACAGCAGTTTGGTTATTTCAGCCAATGAAATATCTTTCAAGTTTAGCATCACCATTAGCTTGGTTATCAATAGGAGCAACTCTTGGAGCAATTAAATTTAGCGATGCAGCAAAAGATAAAACATCTTGGTATTACAGTGTAATTAAAGTAATAGTAGTCCCAGCAATAAATATCATTTGTCTTGCAGTACTTAATGCAACAGGAATCTTAAAAATAGATGCAACAGCATTAGGTACAGTAGTTATCATGATGGCAGCTCCAACAGCAACAGTTGCTGCAGCATATGCAATTAGTTTTGATAAAGAAGCATTGCTTGCTTCAAATGCATCGTTAATCTCTACTATATTAGCAGTTATTATGACACCAGTATGGATTGTTATTCTTGAAGTAGTAGGTAAAAGTTTATTCTAAAAATAGGAGGAAATACAAATGTTTAAAATAGTATGTTATGGAGTAAGAAGTAATGAAGTAGATACATTTAAAAAATATAATAAATACAATTATGATTTAACATTATTAGAAGAGTTATTAACGCACGATAATATCAATACAGTTGAAAATCAAGATGCAGTATTACTAAGAAGTAATTGTGTTGCAGATAGACAAAATTTAGAAATAATGAAAAATAATGGAATTAAATATGTATTTACAAGAACAGTTGGTTTTAATCATATAGATTTAAATGCGGCAAAAGAATTAGGTATCAAAGTAGCAAGAGTACCAGCATACTCACCAAATTCAGTTGCGGAATTATCTGTAGGTTTAGCTATGATGCTAGTTAGAAACTTAGCTTATACAGTAGCAAGAACTTCAGAAAAAAACTTTATTGTAACACCTCAAATGTACAGCAAAGAAATTAGAAATTGTACTGTAGGTATTATAGGAATGGGTAAAATTGGAATTACAGAAGCTAAATTATTTAAAGGACTTGGAGCTAATGTATTAGCTTATGATCCATACATAAATGAAGAGGCAAAAGCTTTTGCAACATATGTAGAACATGATCAACTACTAAAACAAAGTGATATAGTATCAATACATATGCCATATTTCCCAGGAAAGAATGATGGTTATATAAACGAAGAATTTATAAATAAAATGAAAGATAATGCTATTTTAGTTAATACAGCTAGAGGTGAATTACAATCTAATATAGATATATTAAATGCCTTAAAATCTAATAAATTAAGTGGCTTTGGAACAGATGTTATGCCAAATGAAACAACATTATTCTTTAAAAAGTTTGATAAAGAAAACCCAATCAAAGATGCAGTTGTTAATGAATTAGTAGAGCTTTATCCTAGAGTTTTAATTACACCACATATTGGTTCTAATACTGATGAAGCATTAAAAAATATGGTAGAAGTTTCATATGATAACTTCAATGAAATACTAACTACTGGAAAACTTACTAATGAAGTAACTGCAAAGTAAAAGCATTCATAATTAAAACAAAATATCTAGAGTATATTTAAAGGGATAGCAAATATTATTTGCTATAATATAGGTATTAGAAGTACAGTAATGTACTCTAATTTGAGGAATGTATTTATGCCTAGCATATTAAACATTACTTAATTTTAATTCAATGTAATTAAAATCGACGAAAAGAGCCATAGTATCTTAATTTAAATTAAGGTGCTAGGCTCTTTTCGTTATTCTATAAATTATTCAGTAGTAGAAACATCCTTGTTAGAGTTTCCAATAAAACTTACCTTTTCAGCAACGACCTCGACACTTTTTCTCGATAAACCTTCATTATTCTTAAAAACACTAGTAACTAAACGTCCTTTAATACCTAGGACACTTCCTTTTGAACAATAATTACTAGTTGACTCTGCAATACCTTTCCATAAAACACAGTCAATAAAATCAGTTTCGTAATTACCCTCAGAATTCTTAAAATTTCTTTGGACAGCTAATGTAATATTTGCTAATTTTTTTCCATCATTAGTTTCAATAGTAACAGGATCCTTAACTAACCTTCCAACTATAACTATTTGATTTAACATTTGCACTTCCTCCTATGTTTATATTTAATTCTTGTCTATTATTAGCTTTAAAAATTAATGTTCCTAAAAATATCTATAGTTAAATCTTACGAATTTATGATATTTACTAATAGTTCATGAGATAAATGTTATAATATATATAAAATGTTATACAAGGAGAGTTTATATGGAAAGGATAATATATGTAGTAGATGATGAACAAGAAATTGCTAATTTATTAAAGTCTATTTTAGAAAAAAATGGATTTAAAGTAAAAGTTTTTTATGATGGAACATCTTTTTTAGATGAAGTAAAAAGAACTGAACCAGATATAGTATTATTAGATGTAATGTTAGGGGATATTAATGGTTTTAATATAGTAAGTAGATTAAGAATTAAATATTTCTTCCCTATAATAATGTTAACAGCATTAGATGCAGATAATGATAAGATTACAGGTTTAACATTTGGAGCAGATGATTACATAACCAAGCCATTTAATATAGAAGAAGTATTAGCCAGAATAAATAGCCACTTAAGAAGAAATCAAAATTATAATTCATTTGGTTTAGAAGCTAGTTCAAATAGTGTAATTGAAATTAGAGAATTAATAATTAATAATGAATCAAGAAAAGTTAAATTAAATGGTGAAATTATACCACTTACGCCAATAGAGTATAAAATACTTTATTATCTAGCTAGAAATAAAGGAATAGTAGTATCTTCAGAAGATCTCTTTAAAGTAGTTTGGGAAGAAAAGTTTTTTAATTCAAATAATACAATAATGGCACATATCGCAAGAATAAGAGAAAAAATAGATAATAATAAAAATCATGCAAAATATATAAAAACTGTATGGGGAGTAGGCTATTTAATTGAATAATACCAAACAGGATCAAGAAAATATCAAAAAAATGCTGCTTAGAAAAACTATCGTAAGATTAATAAGAGCATATATAATTTTAGGTCTATTTTTGTTATTCATTTATTATATAACTCCAGTAATACAGCAATATGCAGCCAATAAAAGTATTTTGACATACACTATCTTAAAAAATATATAT
The DNA here is from genome assembly GCF_049478495.1 of Mycoplasma sp. P36-A1. Lineage (NCBI taxonomy): Bacteria > Bacillati > Mycoplasmatota > Mollicutes > Mycoplasmatales > Mycoplasmataceae > Mycoplasma > Mycoplasma sp. P36-A1. Next base: position 175,182 of record NZ_CP168083.1, read on the forward strand.
TATAAAATATTTTATGTAGCGGGCCCACTTTCACTTTTTATAATAACTTCTTATATTCTTGTAACTAGTTTATACAAATGTATTTCTTATATAGAAAACATAAAAAAAGTAACAAGTGAACTATTAAGTGATAATACAATTAGACATAAATTGCCAGTAGAACTTAATGAACTACAATTAATAATTGATGATATTAATGAAAGTATTAATACTAATAAAGCTATTGCAGCAGAATCATTAGAAAGAAAAAATGAATTAATGGTATATTTAGCCCATGATCTTAAAACACCACTAACTTCTATAAAAGGATATTTACAACTGCTTAAAGAAGAGGAACTAGAAATAGAAGTAAGAGATAAATATATTGATATAGTAAATGATAAAAGTGATAGATTAGAAACGCTAATAAATGAGTTCTTTGAATTATCTAGATTAAGTCTATCAATGGAAACATTAGTAAAAACAAATATTAATTTATCTTTACTTTTAGAACAATTATCATTTGAATATATACCAATTTTTGCAAGTAAGAATATAAAGTTGAGACAAACAATACAAGAAAACATTTATGTAGAAGTTGATAGTAATAAATTACAACGTGCTTTAGATAATATTCTTTCAAATGCTGTATCATATGCATTTCCTAACTCAACAGTAGATATTATACTGTCTACTGATTATTTAGACGATTCAATAATAAAAATATTATTGATAAATGAAGGGCAAACGATAGCTAAAGAAAAACTAAAAAAATTCTTTGATCCATTTTATAGAGGAGATCAATCAAGAACAACCTATACAGGTGGAGCTGGTTTAGGATTAGCAATTTCAAAAGAGATAATTAATATTCATAAAGGTAGTATTGATGTTGAAAGTTATGATAATAAAATTGTATTCTCTATTACATTAAAAGCATTAAAATAAATAAATCTAAGCTTAAGAAATACTTAGATTATATCATGTTAGATAATTTTATATAATAAAGAAAGGAATGCTATTATGAAAGATATTAGTAAGCTTAATTTAAAAGGTAATAGTATTAATGATATCTTTGAAAAAAGCGTTAGTAAAATAAAATATAGTTTAAAAAGTAAAGAAAATAATTATAAACTAAAACACAGCATAAATTATAATAATTGTTATAATTCAAACTATATAAAAGTAAGAAGTGAATTAGAATGGTTTAAAGCAAAACAGTTAAAATTCCCATTATATGTTTATACATCAATAAATGGAAAGATAGTAAGTGTTATTAAAGCTAATTCAATTAGTCTTTTAAAAGAAGCAATTTCATTAGCATTAGTATTTGATAAAACTGTAATTATAGATGAAAAATATAATCATTAAATAATTTTATTTTTAATAAAGATATTTGAACAAAGAAAAAGCAAGCAAAATTAATTGTTTGTTTTTTTAGTTATGGCTGATTTTAGTCTTAAAAAAGCAATAGTATTAATAGATAAATCATATTATAATAGAATAATGTAAATAAGGTAGATAATGGAGGTGTAAGATGTTTGATCGAAATAGAATATCAATTAGAAATTTATTAGATATAGTCAAAAGAAGTGGCAATATTGATAATAGACATCAAAGTGAACACACAGCATTAGAAGGTGCACGAATTCATCGTAAAATTCAAAGCGAAGCAGGAAGTAATTATCAAAGTGAAGTATTTTTAAAATATCAAACAGAGATGAATGGCATCCCATTTATTGTTGATGGCAGAGCTGATGGGATTATTACTGAAAATAACAAAATAATAATAGATGAAATTAAAACATCAACAACACCATTTGAAGCAATAAAAGATAATATTCTAGATATGTATTGGTATCAAGCAATGTGTTATGCATTTATAGTTGCAGATTCTAATAACTTATCAGAAATAAGTATTCAACTAACATATTATGAAACAACTGAAAAAAAGATTGATAAAGTTATAAGAGTATATGAGTATAAACAATTAAAACTATTTATGGATGAATTATTAATTGAATATGCTAAATGGCATAAATTTGTAACAGAGTGGCGTATTACAAGAAATAATAGTTTAAAAGAAATAGAATTTTGTTTTGAACAATACCGCAAAGGACAAAAAGAATTATCTATTGCAGTTTATAAAAGTGTAGTAGCATCAAGGAAACTGTATGTAGAAGCACCAACTGGTGTAGGTAAAACACTATCAACACTATTTCCAAGCTTAAAAGCAATGGGAAATGATTATGGTAATAAAATATTTTATTTAACAGCTAAAACAATAACTAGGCAAGTGGCTTTAGATGCTATTAAACAATTTTCAAATCAAGATATAAAATTAAAAACAGTATTAATATCTGCAAAAGATAAGGTATGTCTTTTAGATAAAAGAGATTGTAATCCAGAAAAATGTAAATATGCTGATGGTTATTATGATAAATTAAATACTGCTTTATATAATTTAATTAATGAAAATGATATCTTTGACAAAGATCTTATTCATAAATATGCTCTAGAATATGAGGTATGTCCTTTTGAATTATCATTAGATGTTTCCATGTTTGCAGACTTAGTAATCTGTGATTATAATTATCTATTTGATCCGAGAGTATACTTAAAAAGATACTTTGAACAAAAGAATTCTGATTATATATTTTTGATTGATGAAGCACATAATTTAGTAGATAGATCACGTATGATGTATTCATCTGAAATAGACTTACAAAGCTTTATAGATGCTAAGACATATTTTAATAATAATAAAAAAATATATAAAAAAATAGAAAGTATTGAAAGTTATATATATGAAATAGTTGATTCACAGACAACTAAAGAAGCAGCTTATGGTTTAAGTTTTGAACAATTAAACTTTATATTATATGATTTAAGCAATCTTTTATCTAAATATTTAATTGAAAATCAAAAATATTTGGATGATGATACACCATTAGAGTTATATTTCATGGTACTAAACTACTTAAAGATATCTGAATTTTTTAATGATGATTATATTACATGTTGTTATATTGATAATAATGTAATAATTAAACAGTTTTGTTTACATCCTAATAAGATGTTAGCAAAGTCGCTAGCTATTGCAAGATCAAGTGTTTTATTTTCAGCAACTTTTTCTCCAATAAACTATTACAAAGAAATACTAGGAGGATGTAAAGAAGATTTGCACTACTTGATTGCTAGCCCCTTTGATCAAGAAAATCAAAAAATAATAATACATAAAAAAATTGCAACAACATATGCATTAAGAAATCAATACAGCATTCAATTAGTAAACACCTTAAAATCGTATGTGACTACTAAAAAAGGTAACTATATGTTCTTCTTTCCATCTTATAAATATATGAATGATATTTTTGAACAATTTAAAGATGAAAGCTTTGAAATAATAAAACAAACAAAAGAAATGAAAGAAAGCGAAAGAGAACAGTTTTTAGCTAAATTTAAAGAAGATAATGAAAAGCCAATAATTGCCTTTTGCGTTATGGGAGGAATTTTTTCAGAAGGGATAGATTTGAAAGGTGATCGATTAATAGGGGTTGCAATTATTTCAGTAGGTCTTCCAATGATAAGTTTTGAACAAAACCTCTTAAAGGATTATTATGATAAGAGTAATAGCAGTGGTTTTTTATACGCTTATCAAATACCAGGCATGAATAAAGTGATTCAGTCTGCAGGAAGATTAATAAGAGACCATAACGATAAAGGAAGTATATTATTAATAGATAGTCGTTTTGAAAAAAACGACTATGCATCACTAATGCCATATCATTGGAACCATCGATTAATAGCCTCAAATCATATTCAAATAAATAATGAACTAACAGAATTTTGGAAATAAAATAAAGATTTGACAGCAACTTTAGTATAAAGAAATACAACAATAGATGATAGAAAATAATTGAGTATATAATAATTAAAGTATTTAAGCAATACATATTAATTTTAGAAAGTATCTTGCTATAATAGTTTCAATTAGAAATAGTAAACTATTACTAATTAAACTTATAGTATTTTAAAAGTAATTAGAATATAAAAATCTAATTACTTAACTTTGGCAAGTATACTCAATTTTAAAAAGCTAAGCACTTGTTATTAAAACAATACTTAGCTTTTTATATTATAAAAGAATAATAGTTTGAATATTTAAGACATATCATGAAAAGGTTAAAAGGTCTATAATTATATACTAATAGTTATATATGCAACAAAGTAAGTATTGATTTTTCTATTTAAATTGTTGTCCAAAAATTAACTTTTTACTTTGTATAATACTAACTTTTATACTTGTTTTATTGACAACGCTTATAAATATTAGTATACTATTTATAGAAACAGAAAATACTCTGTGGGTTTTTTAAAAACATTAGTAAATTTTGTGAGGGTCTAGCTAATGTTTTTTTCTTTTTTTAAAAAGATAAACCAGTGCAAAAACGATTGCAAGTACTGCTCTTAAAAAGAGGTTACTATCTAGTAGACAATATTTTATTCAGTAAAGTGTAGAAGTTAACTTTACACTTTGCATAATATAAGCTTTTATACTTGTTATATTGACAACACTTATAAATATTAGTATACTATTTATAGAAACAGAAAATACTCTGTGGTGGTTTTAAAACATTAGTAAACTTCGTGGGTCTAGCTAATGTTTTTTTCTTTTTTTAAAAAGATAAACCAGTGCAAAAACGATTGCAAGTACTGCTCTTAAAAAGAGGTTACTATCTAGTAGACAATATTTTATTCAGTAAAGTGTAGAAGTTAACTTTACACTTTGCATAATATAAGCTTTTATACTTGTTATATTGACAACACTTATAAATATTAGTATACTATTTATAGAAACAGAAAATACTCTGTGGTGGTTTTAAAACATTAGTAAACTTCGTAGGGTCTAGCTAATGTTTTTTCTTTTTTTAAAAAGATAAACCAGTGCAAAAACGATTGCAAGTACTACAACTAGAAAAATTATAATTGTAATACTAATAATGTTAATACTACCAATGTTAATGGTAATATTTTCAAAATTACAGTTTATAAACTTAAGCCTTCCCTAGAAAAGTTAAAGAAGGCTATAATTATTAAACATAATTATCTACCTCCAGTTTTAAATTCCACAGAGTATTTTCTAGAAATATTATATCATAAATAAAATAAGAAAATAGCATTATTCTAGAAATAGAAAAAGATTCAGAATTGTGAAGATTCCAAAGATATCAGTACTAAAAATGATCAAATATTTTTGTCTAAAAAACTTTAAAATTCATTAACTGATATACTAATAGAATAAAGAAACTATTATAATAGAAGAACACTCTTGAAGTGATTTTAAAACACTAGTAAACGTTGATAAGATGTCGATAGTGTTTTCTTTTTTTTGATAAACTAGTATATAAATGATTATAAAGTAATACTATAATCTTCAAGTAGTTACTTTTTTGAAGCTAACTTTCTAATAATAATCTATGTGGTGTCAACCATAAAAGGTTGACACCACAATGGTAATGAGATATAATAAAAAAGTAAAAATATTACTGATAGTAAATAGAAAGGAAGTACACAATATGGCAGTTAAAATTAGATTAAAAAGAATGGGTTCAAAACAAAAACCATTCTATCGTATAGTAGCAGCAGATTCAAGATCTCCAAGAGATGGTAGATTTATTGAAACTGTAGGAACTTATGATCCAAACACTGTTCCTGCAACAGTGAAAATTGAAGAAGAATTAGTTTTAAAATGGTTAGGAAACGGTGCAGCACCAACAACTACAGTTAGAAACTTATTCTCTGATGCTGGAATTATGAAAAAATTCCACGAAAGTAAACTTCAAAAATAATGAAAGATTATGTAAGCATCGTAAAGACAATTGTAACACCATTGCTAGAAGATGCTTCTAGTCTTGATGTCAAAGTTATGCCTACGGCTAATGAAGATGAACTTAAAATACTAATCATTGCTCACGAACAACAAATTCCAAGATTAATTGGAAAGTCTGGTCGTAATGCTAATGCTATTAGACAATTGGTTCGTGCAGCAGCTAGTGAGGAAAAGAAAAAGATATTAGTTGATTTTGAATCATTTTAAAAATTTGGCGAAAAAGCACTATTAGTGTGAGTATCGCCTATTTTATATATAAGGGTAATTAAAGGAGGATTAAGATGCAAGATAATATAAATATTGGATATATTGCTGGTTTTCACGGTATTAAAGGTGAAGTTAAAATTAAAAGTACAACTGACTTCAAAGAAGAACGTTTTAAAAAAGGTAATATTTTGCTGTTAGTTGGTCCTAGAGAAACAGTAGAAATGAAAATTGATTCTGTTAGAGAACATAAAGGAATGGTACTTGTTAAATTTACTGGTATTTTTAATATTAATGATGTTGAAAAGTATAAAGGATATGAAGTAAAAGTTAATAAAGAAAATCGTATGGAATTAGCAGAAGATGAGTTTTATTTCTTTGACTTGGTTGGTTTAGATGTTTTAAATTATAATAAAGAAAATATTGGTAAAGTTATTAGAGTAATGGATACAGGTGCAAGTCAAATATTAATTATTAAACATAATGAGGATGAGGTAATGATTCCCTTTGTTAAAGCAATTGTAACTGATGTTGATATGGCTAAAAATGAAATTTATTTAAGTGATATAGAAGGTCTATATTAATGAAATTTAAGGTATTAACATTATTTCCTGATTTAATACATAGCTTTAAAAATCATTCGATTATTAAAAGAGGAATTGAAAGTGATAATTTATCTGTAGATATAATAGATTATCGTGATTATACTACCAATAAACATCATAAGGTTGATGATACACCATATGGTGGTGGTAATGGAATGGTTTTAACCGTCCAACCAATACATGATGCTTTACTTGCAAATAGTAGTAATAATAGTAAGATAATTTTAGTTTGTCCTACTGGTAAACCATTTACCCAAAAGGAAGCTAATAAGTTAGCTCTTGAAGAAGAATTAATCTTTGTTTGTGGTCATTATGAAGGCTATGATGAAAGAATAAGAAGCTATGTTGATTATGAATATTCAATTGGAGATTATGTATTAACTAGTGGTGAACTAGCTAGTATGGTAATGATGGATGGAATAGGTAGGTTAGTCGATGGTGTTATTGAAAAAAAATCTCATGAAGAAGACTCATTTCAAAACGGATTATTAGAATACCCTCAATATACTAAACCACAAGAATACGATGGAATGAAGGTTCCAGATGTCTTGCTTAGTGGTCATCATAAAAATATAAATCAGTGGCGTTTAGAACAATCAGTAATAAAAACTATAAAAAATAGACCTGATTTATTAAATAATGAAGAATTTAGTAAAGATATAAAAGACTTAATAAAAAAATATAATGTATAAAAGGAACTGTATTTACACAGTTTCTTTTTTATGAGTTAAAATTATGTTATATTATAGATAATATCAATAGATTGTAGAGATTAAATTTTCTTTTTGTGTTATATGTGTGATACACTTAATATGGAAATATAATATAAAAATGAGGAGAATAAAAATGAAAAAATTATATATGATTGGACTAGTATTGCTATTTATGGTTACAGGGTGTAACAATGGTGGAAGTAGCGATCCTCAAGTTAAAGAAACAGCAATTAATACTTATGTAGATGCTAGTAAAAAAATGAGTGAAACTAATACTAAGTTTGATATGAGTGCTAAAATTAATGTACCAAAATCAATGTCAGTACCTGAAGATGTTAATGGTAGTGTTAGCTTAAATGGATTAGTAGACATTAAAAACTTTAAAATGATGATTAATGGTTCATATGATGATGGTAAAGATGCTAAAATGAGTGCACAAGCTATAATTGAAGATAAAATGGTTTATGTATTATTTGAAAAAAATTGGATGAAATTACCTTTAGATTCAAGTATAAAAGTAGAAGATGTTGATTTAAATAGTACTACTGATGCTAAGACAATAACAAAAATTTTTGATTCATCTAAAACTAGTGAGTATACTAAAACAGATGTTGATGGTAAAAGTGGTTATATGATAAAATTAACTATGGACAAAGCTTCAATAGAAAAAATGTTAAAAGATAATGTGGATCTTTTTACTAAAGGTTTAAGTAAAGAAGAAGCTGAAGAAGCTAAAAAAGAATTAGAAAACGTTGATTTAAGTACTGTTGATACATTAGACATAGCATATGATTTATTTGTATCTGAAGATGCTAGTACTATTAAAGTCACAAATGGTAGTGTAAAAGTAATTGCTGCTCAAACTGCTGTTAATGTAACAGATTTGAAAGTAACTTCTGAAACTACTACAGATAAAGTAACAGTTCCTAAAGCAGCTAAAAATGCACAAGAAATAGGACTGTAATTGAAAGGAAGAGATTAATGATAAAATTTATTGATTTATCTAAAAAATATCCAGGAGCTAAAGATTATGCTTTGCAACCAACTAATATGGTTATTGAACCTGGAAAAATTATCGGGTTTATTGGTCACAATGGTGCTGGTAAGTCGACAACATTAAGAATGATGACTGGAATCTTAGAGCCAACTACAGGTGATGTTACTATAAATGGCTTTTCTATTAAGACACAAGCTTTAGAAGCTAAAAAACAATTTGGTTATGTTCCAGATAATGCAGATATGTTTTTAAAACTTACTGGTTTAGAATACTTAAACTTTATTGGTACAGTTTATGAAGTAGAAGATAGTGTCTTAAAAGAAAGAATTTCAACTTTAGCAGAAGAATATTTAATGAGTGATAAACTAAATGACTTAATTGATTCATATTCTCATGGTATGAGACAAAAAATTATCGTTATGGGTGCTCTAGTTCATGAGCCAAGTGTTTTTTTATTAGATGAACCTTTAACAGGTTTAGATCCAGTTGCTTCAAGATTCTTAAAAGATTCTATGAAAAAACATGTTGAAAAAGGTAATACTGTTTTATTTTCAACACACGTCTTAGAAGTTGCTGAAAAATTATGTGATGAAATTATAATTATAAATGGTGGTAAATTTATATATCAAGGAACACTAGATGCTTTAAAAGCAAAATATCCAGAAAGTGAAAGTCTTGAAGATATTTTCTTTAAGATTACAAATTCATATGATAAAGCTACTGTCTAAAATATTTTATAATGAAATGCAAAGCATAAAGTTTATTAGAAAAGGTCCAAAGTACCGTTTTTTAATGAATTTAATAGCTGTTATTGCAATAATTGCAGTCTTTGTAGCAATTTTATCACCATTACTGTTTAATGCTGATACTATAGCAAAGTATATTCCTATTAATATTGGATACTTTACTTTAGGATTAGGCTTAATGGCATTAACATTAATTAGTTTAATTTCTTCTTTTGGATTTACTTATTCATTATGTTACCTAGATAAAAATTTAGAAAACTATTTATTTATGCCAATTAAAAGTAGAGATTTTGTTATTGCTAAAGTTATTACTATATATAAAAGTGTTTTAATGATTGTAGGCTTAGCCTATATTCCATTAATAATTATTGCTATAAGATTTAGCGGATTTGATTTAATGATGATAGTTTCTTCTTTGCTATTTCTTATTACAATACCATTAATAACAACTTATATTTCATTAATATTAGCAGGAACAATCTTGTATTTCTTAAATAAATTAAAGAATAAAACAATTGCTAGAAATTTCTTATACTTTTTATTTATAGTTGCTTTACTAGGGTTAAACATGTCAATTTCATTTTTCATGTCTAGTTTTGGAGATGATACATCAGAGTTAGCAAAAGCTCTAACTTCAATGATGTCAACCACTAGTAAAATTATGTTCTATCCAACATGGGCAATGGAAGTATTTACAGTAAACAAATATATTAATTTATTATATATGCTAATTGCCGTTGTTGTTGGAGCAATAAGTATTTTATATTTTGAAAAAATATATTACAAAGGGGCAATTGGTTTCTCAAAAGATTACTATAGAAGTAAGGGTAAGAAGTTTAAAGTTAGTGAAGTAAAAACTAGAAGTGTGAAAAAATGGTTTTTCTTTATGGAAGCTAAACAACTTATAAAAACAAGTGCCTATTTTTTCAATACAATATTTGGTAACTTAATTGTTGTTGTAGTATATTTAGGAATGATGGGTTACTTCTACTTTACTATGGATGAAGAAAGTGTTGAAGTATTTGCTTCAATTAATGATTATATATCTATTCCTGCAGTCTTTTTAGTTGGAGTATGTATAACAAGTTTCTTTGCTTTATTTAATAATGGAGCAGCTACAGCATATTCAAGAGAAGCATATAACTTAGAAGCTTTAAAATCAATGCCAATCGATATGAAAAGTGCCTTTATTGGAAAAGTAATATTCCACTTTATACTAGAATTTGCAACATCATTTATTTTCATGGTAATACCAATGCTAGTAATTGGTTTAAATATTCAATATGTGCTAATAATGATCGTTTCAGTATTTTTAGTAACTTGTGCCTTTTCATTTATACCTTTATGTGCCGATTTAAAATTCCCTTCATTAGAGTGGGAATCAGATATCATGGTAGTAAAAAGATCTAAATCAATATGGATAACAATGTTAAGTTCATTATTATTTGCAGGTATAGTGATTGGAGCAACTATTTCAGGTGTCTTTTTGCTAAATTTAGATATTAATATAGTTGCAGGAGTAATCTCAGTGTTATTAATTGTTTTAGCTATCGGATTTTACTTATTGTATCGCAAGCTTATAGATAAAGCTTTTAGTTAAAAAATAATTTAATATTAAAAAGCGAAAATTGTAAAACTCTAAAGAGAATTCAATTTTCGCTTTATTGTATTTATATTAATAAAAACTAAACTAGTTTTAAAGTAGACATAATGTGAATGTATCTTTCAAGGAATGCTTTAAGTGTTATTTTAGTGTATAATTATTAAGAATAAATAGTTGAAAAGGATGGTAAATAAATGAAATATCAAAAAAGTGATATGATGACAACAATAACAGGTTTCCTAATGGCAATTGCAGATAGTGTACCTGGTGTAAGTGGTGGGACTATTGCCTATGTAATGGGTAAATATGAAGACTTTGTCAATGCAATTTCTTCAATGTCTTCAAAAGCAAATAAAGAAGATCGAAAAAAAGGAATCGAGTTTTTAATCAAATTATTAATGGGTTGGATTGTTGGTATGGGACTAGCTATTACTATAGTATCTACTCAAGTAACACATAAACCATATGAGATGACATCATTATTTCTAGGGTTTGTAATTGTTTCAATTCCTTTTATAGTTAAGGAAGAAAAGCTGATGAGTAAGATTAGTCTCAAAGGAATCTTACTTACAATTATTGGAATATTATTTGTCTATTTAGTATCTTCTTCAACTGCAGGAGCTGTTAATTTAGGAGAAGAAGGTTCAATAGTTAAATATCTGTATATCTTTGTAGCGGGTATGGTAGCAATATGTGCTATGGTTTTACCTGGAATCTCTGGATCTACATTCTTACTAATCTTTGGTTTGTATGTACCAATAATTACTGCAGTAAAAAATGTTATGAAATTTAACTTTGAAAGTTTAGATATATGTATAGTTTTTGGTTTAGGTGTGCTTATTGGTTTATTTTACTTTTCAAAATTAGTAAAATATTTATTGAACAATTATCGTTCATTATCAGTATTCTTTGTTGTAGGACTTATGATAGGTTCTATATATGCAATATGTATTGGACCAACAAGTTTAACTGATGAAATTACAAAACAAAGTTTAAATCTAGCACCACTAGGTTTATCTAATTTTAAAGTAATATGGTTTGTAGTTGGAATTATTTTTATATTAGCATTAGAACAATTAAAACATAAAATGGAGGGAAATAAAAATGAATAATTTTGTATATCAAAGAAAAACGGAACTAGTATTTGGTCAAGATATGTTAGAGAAATTACCTACAGAAATAAAAAAATATGGAAACAAAGTTCTTTTAACTTATGGAATGAGCAGTATTAAAAGAAATGGCTTATATGATCAAGTTGTAACATTATTAAATGATAATAATATAGAATTTATAGAATTATCAGGTATTAAGCCTAATCCTGAAGTAACGACAGTTAGAGAGGGTGTTAAGCTTATAAACGAGCATAATATTGATTTTATACTAGCAGTAGGTGGGGGTAGTGTAATCGATAATTCTAAACATATGATTTTAGCACAAGCCTGTAAACAAGATATTTGGGATTTAATATTAGATCCTTCTAAAGCAAAGACTGAATCTAAGTTTATTCCACTAGGAACAATACTAACTATTTCAGCAACAGGATCAGAAATGAATTGTGGTGGAGTTGTTACTAATCCAGAAACATGTGATAAAATGTCAATAGGACATCCTGAACTAGCTCCAGTATTCTCATTCTTAGATCCTAATCAACTTACTACATTACCACCAAAACAAAGAGTTGCTGGTCTAGCTGATACATTATCTCATCTATTAGAAAACTACTTTACATCACATAATGATGAAGGTTTTCCAGATAGAATGGCAGAAGCTATGATGCTTAATTTGATTAATTATGGAAGTGATTACTTAAGTAAACCAGATAATTATGAATCAAATGCACAAGTAATGCTTAGTGCTACATATGCCTTAAATGGAGTAACAGGTCTAGGTAAAAAAGGTGGAGAGTGGAGTGTTCATAGTATAGAGCATGATTTAAGTGCAGTTACTGATATAACTCATGGAATTGGCCTTGCATTGATTCATCCATATGTTTTAGATGTCTTTTTAAATAAAGATATTGAACAAGGACTTAGTCTAATTAAGTTTGTAAATATTGGTAAAAATGTCTTCCATTTAACTGGAACAGATGAAGAAGTAGCAGTAAAAGCTAATCAATGTTTAAAAGATACTTTCTTTGGTTGGATTGAAAAAACAAAACTTGTAGATTACGATATTATCGATTTTGATTTTGATACATCTATTAATAAATTAATAGATACTAAGCAAACAAATGATATCTATCATGAATTTACAAAAGCTGACTTACTTTATATTTATACATCACTATCATAATAAATAGGGGAAAACTATGGAAAAAATAGATTATAAAAAACAATATAAGGATATTTATATTGCTAAAAAAAAGCCACAAATAATAGATGTTGAAGCTTATAAATATATTTGTGTAGAATATTTAGGAAATCCTAATAATGAACAGTTTAATGATGTAATGAAAGCATTATATTCTATGTCATATACAGTAAAAATGAAATCTAAAAATTTAAAAGATTACTATGACTATGTAGTATTTCCTTTAGAAGGTTATTGGACCTTACAAGATCCTTCTAAAGGGTTAAATAAAGATAATTTCAAGTCTATAATGATGATAAGACAACCAGATTTCTTAAATGAACAGTTGTTTGAAGACTATAAAAAAATAATCAAATTAAAAAATTCTGAAAATTCATATATAGATAAATTAGAACTAAAAGAAATTACAGAAGGTCTTTCAATTCAAATGTTGCATGTTGGTCCATATGATACAGAAGTAGAAACTTTTAGTATTATGCAAGAATTTGCAGAAAAGAATAATTTAGAAAGATCTTCATTAAATCACAAAGAAATATACTTAAGTGATCCAAGAAAAACAGCACCAGAAAAATTAAAGACAACTTTAAGATTTTCAGTAAAAGCAAAATAAATATTTACTAAAAGACGATATTATTAAAATATCGTCTTATTTATTGAAAAAGTGCACAAATTTAGCAAAATAACTTTACAAGTATTTTTAAAAATGCTATTATATAAAGGCATTAGGGGTCCAGTGGTGTAGTGGTTAACATGCCGCTCTGTCACAGCGGAGATCGCGGGTTCGAGTCCCGTCTGGACCGCCATTTGCGGGTGTAGTTTAATGGTAGAACTTCAGCCTTCCAAGCTGACTGTGAGAGTTCGATTCTCTTCACCCGCTCCATTAAAAATACAAAAGCTTTTATAATTGCCTACAAGGTAGTTTAAAAGCTTTTTTTTATTGTAAATATCAATGACACTATGATAGGATACCTCTAAAGTGGACAGTGTAAAAAAAATTCCATTGCTTAAGCCAGTCAGATACTGAAAATATAGAATGTGCAAAAACAATTTCATATATATTTATGATTACTATGATTATTACTCCATAGAAGAAAGTTTTATTGTAGAAAAGGTAAATGAATATAATTTAATATATTTTGGAAGTATAAATGAGAAAAGTGACTTACCAAACACACCATCAGATATAAATGTTAAAAATTATGATGAAATTATTAATGTAAAGCTTATTATAAAATAGCATAAAAAAAACTAGAATGTTTCTATATCATTCTAGCTTTTTATAATATTAATTTTTAGTAGCATTTTCTAAATCATCTTTTATACTTGTTAAAACTTTAGTAACTGATTCTTTAAATAAAGTAATCTCCATTTTTTTGCTTTCAGCCGTTAAATCGATTATTTGCATTAGTTTTATATCTATTTTATCTTCTATATTTTTTGGTACATCATCTAAATTATGATTAATAATTTTATTAGATAAACCACTAATATCTTGTAATTTTTCTTTAATATTATTGGTGTTAGTTTCATTAACCTTTAACTCTAATTCATTAATTTTCTTTTTATAGTCTTCCAAATTTTTTGTATTACTACTATTATTTGAACAACCTAAATTTAAAACTAATATTAGTAAACACACACTTAAAATTTTTTTCATATCATTCACCTTTTCAATATATATTTTCTATTGCACCAATTTGCAACATACTGATCATGAGTTACAATTATTATTGTTTTATGATCATTTCTTAGTTTCATAAGCAGCTCTAATATTTCATCTCTTGTTTTAGAGTCTAATGATCCAGTAGGCTCATCAGCTAAAATAATATTACAATCCTTTAAAAGGATACGAGCAATTGCAATCCTTTGTTGCTCACCACCAGATAATGTATAGATCTTTTTTTGTTTAAAAGCTAACATACCAACTTCATTTAGGACTTTATCAATTGCTTCATTACAATTTTTTCTTTTTTTTCTATCTGGTATAGATAGCTTTAGATTATTTAAGACTGTTTCATCATCAATTAAAGCAAAGTTTTGAAATATATATCCAATTTCATTTTTCATAATAGCTGTTTTATTTTTATCTTTAAATGATTTAACATTCTTATTCATTAATAAATATTCACCACTATCATAATTTTCTAGTAAACCAATTATATTAAGTATAGTTGATTTACCGCAACCACTTTCACCAGTGAAAGCAACACACTCGCCACTATTTATAGAAAAACTAATATTTTCAAATATAGGGGTGTCATAACCTTTTGATATATTTTTAAAAACTATCATTATATATTATCTCCTTTTAAAATGTTTAAGATGCTCTTTTTTTCTAATTTATTAACAATTTTATATGAGATAAGTATGATTAATAAATTAATAAAAATAATGAAAAATAAGTAATTTACTGTCAATGAACCACTTTTACTCATTAGTAAATATAGCCAAATTAGCCATGTAGTTAATAAGAAACAAAATATTAAAAATAATAGTAATGATTGGTATCTTGCTAATAGTGAATAACCAGAAGTTTTTTTAATCATTATTTCTTTAATCATAGAACCTATATAAATATTAATAATATTGTATATAAAATAAATAATTACTAAAAGAAAGATTACAAGAGCAATTGTTATAATTAGTTGTCCTGTAGCCATTGTATCTTCAAGATGACTGTATTCAACTGACTTATTGAATAAGCCTGTATATAAGCCATCTTCAGAAAATATTTTTTTATTATTAATTGAATTCATTATATTAGTGTAATTTTTATCATAGGAACTATTACTATCATACTTAAGAAAAATTAATCTTGAATCTACTTTTACTTCATTCTCTATAAAATCATCACTGTATACTACTATAATCGCCTTATGCATACCAGTATTTGCATTATCTAATAGTGCACCAACGAATATGTTTTTATCATCAGTTTCAGTAGCGTTACAATCTTTAATTTTTACATCTTTATCATTTCTATCGATAATGCATCGAGATTTCATAATTTTATCTTTTTGATTCCATAAACTACTAGGAATTAAAACATTTATATCATTACTTTTAATATGCATAGACAAATCATTAATTTTCAAATATTCATTATTTACGGTTATTGCTGAATACTTATCTACTTCAACATCTTTAATTTTGTTTGCTGAAAGTTCTCCATACATTTCTGTTTCATAGTCTGAAAACTCATTATTATCAAAATAGACTAAAGAACTATTTTTGAACTGTTTATAAATATCATTAAGATAGTCTACTGTTATATTAGAACCAAGTAAATCATCATTTATAGTTAAATTGGCATAATTTTTGGAAAAATTCCATTTAGATTTTTGATACTCTAATAAAGTACTATCTTCAATATTACCTAACAATTGATATCCTGTTATTGAAATTAGGATGATAATTAAAAACGATAAGATCCTAAATATATTAAAAGGAATTTTCAAATTAACTCTTCCTTTTAATTCAGAAATATTTAACTTTTTATTTAAGCTATAGCATAATATAATTGCAATAATCCATTGTGTTAATATAAATAGTCCAAAGTTTCTTATTAATAAGAAAGAATCAACTTTTATAAATGTTATAAGAAAAAATGACAAAAGTAGTAATAAAATACTCGTTAATATAAGTTGATTTAAGTAGAGATATTTAAAAGCATTTGTAAAATTACTATACAGTTTTAAAATGTGATATGATACCTCTAAAGTGGACAGTGTAAAAAAACAAATTACACTAAATATTTTGGAGGTGTTTTATTATGGGAAGAAAAGCTAAATTCAGTTTTGAGATAAAGATGAAAACTGTATTAGACATAGTTGGTGGGGTCGAATCAGTTAGTAATGCTGCGTATAGATTAACTGTAAATGAATCCACTATAAGAAGATGGTTAAATAAATATATAAGCAATGGTGAACAAGCATTGATAACCAATAAATTTAATAAGTCTTATTCAACTGATTTGAAAAATTATGCAATTAATGATTATATTAATGGATTAGGTTCTTTAAATGATATCATCGGTAAATATAATATAAGCTCAATCAGTATTTTACAATCTTGGATTAATAAGTATAATAATCATATAGAAACAAAGGCTCATAAGCCTTTAGAAAGTAATGGTGTCTATATGAAAGACAATAATAAATATACTTATGATCAAAAGTTAGCTATTGCAAAATATTGTATTGAAAATAGCTTAAATTATATCGATACTGCTAGTAAGTATAAAACTAGTTATTCTAACGTTTACAATTGGACTAGAAAATATTTAAAGGATGGAGTTGATGGTTTAAAAGATAATCGTGGTCGCAAGAAAGATGATAGTGAATTAGATGAAATTGAACTACTTCAGCGTGATAATTCAAGACTAAAAAGAGAATTGGAATTGAAAGAACTAGAGAATAAAATTCTAAAAAAGCTAGAAGAGAAAGAAAGGAGCGTGTTACTTTCACGCCGAAAAATGAAATAGAATATGAATTAGTAAAGGCATTTTATAGTGAAGGAATTAGTATTAAATTTACTTGTAAAATATTAAAACTAAATAGAAGTAGTTATTACAAATGGTTAAAAAGATCAGAATCAAAGCAAGATATAGAAAATATAGAAATCTATAAGTTTATTAAGCAAAAACAAGAGGAATATAAATATATATTTGGTTATAGAATAATGTGTGCAATGGTTAATAGAGAATTTTGCGCAAATTATAATCCTAAAAGAATATATCGTATTATGAAAATATCAAACCTTCAGGCAAAAATTAGAAAGAGCTCTAAACCAAAATATATTAGAAGTACTCCTGAAGTAGTTGCACAAAATATTATGAACAGAGATTTTAGCACTAATTTACCAAATGAAAAATGGTGTTGTGATGTTACTGAGTTTAAAATATCATCAACAGGATTAAAACTATATTTGGCAGCTATTATAGATTTGTTTGATAATACAATAGTTGGATATCAAATATCCGAAAGAAACGATAATATATTAGTATTCGATGCATATAGAGAAGCAATAAATAATAACCCTAATTCTAAAGCTATGTTTCATAGCGATAGAGGTTATCAGTTCACATCAAAAGCATTTAAAAGAATGTTGGAAGATCAAAACATGGTACAAAGTATGTCACGAGTTGGAAGGTGTATAGATAATGGTCCAATCGAGAAATTCTGGGCAATACTAAAAACTGAAATGGTAGATTACAATAAAGCAAATAGTATATCTGAGTTAAAAGATTATATTATTGAACACATATACTTCTATAATAATATAAGATTACAACCTAGATTTAACTATAAAACACCAATAGAAGTTAGAAATGAAGCTTTAGATCAGATTAAAAATAATTTAGTGGTTGTAACTTATCCAATCGTTCCAAATCCTAAAGTGGTTAAATACTGGGAAAATATAGATAGAAAAAACAATATAACTCAAACAACTTGTGTTTAAGCTATATTGCAATGTTAAGAATTTAATTATTTACACTGTCTACTTGACGGGTGTCAGTTCAATGTTTATTTTCTTTTTTTGTTTGTTGTACTCAATAATAAAAGAAAGTAATAATATTGAAATAACTAATATAAGAATAACATCAAATATAAAATCGATATCATTTGATTTTACTACATGTACTAAATATGCTTCAAAGCCAACTTCATCTAAAGACTTTTTTAAAACATCATAGTCTTTATCTTTAGAAGTTATACTATATGATCTAAATCCATTAACTATATGATCTTTGTTTAGTTGTTCAGTTCTAACATTACTTTGGAAAAAATTTACTTTATTTTCAAAATCATTTAATCCTTTATCATACTTATTTTTAGTAGTAGTATAAGGATCATAATTTTTGATTTGATAAATTACTGTTTCATTATTTTCTATTGATAAATAAGATATATTAAGACTGTTTTTTTCAGCATAATTAATTAAATTAGAAAGGCTATTTCCTCTTTTTAATAAGACAGAAACATATTCATTATTTTCTTTACCAATATTTTGTATATCAGCATAGTTATTATCAAACTGTTTAATTAAAATACTTAAACATAATATAAAAATTAGTATTATATTTTTTTTCATTGTGTGCCTCCTTTATATGTATTTTGTAATTAAAAATATATTTTTTAAAATAAATAGTATTACTAGAATTATATATAACATTTAAAATAATAATAGTGGTCTTGTCTAATGTGTCATTTATATTAACAAATATGTCATTTTAAAATTAAAATATCTATTTATACATAAATAATATATAGCTAATGTGTTAGTATCCAAGATATTTAATATATTCTAGATATTGTTTTTTAAAACTCTTTTTTCTAGTGCGTGCTATAAATATAACATCACCATTATCCATAGTTATTTTATTATTATCAATACTAGATATTTTAGATAAATTAACAATGAAAGAAGAATGTGGAATTGCGAAATTATGTTTTACCATTTTTGTAGTCAGTCTATTCATTTTTTCATTTAATAAGAATGTAGTTGAGTTTAGGATAATATTTACTTTTCGATTAGAACTTTCAATATAGTAAATATTACTAATAGGTACATTAATTATTCCTGAAATTGTTTTAAAAACTATTTTTTTTATATGAATACTTAAATTGTTATTTAGTCGATGATTTAATTCATCCAAAGAGTGATGAATATCATACTTTGTAAAAGATTTAGTAATAATATCAAAGGTCTGAAGTGGAAAGATGACTTTCTCGCAACTATGGTAGTCTAATATAAATATTATTAAAGTTGGACTTTTGATTATAGTCTTAATAGATTCAATTATTTTTTTGCCATTGTTTCTTTTAAAATCCAAATCCAAATATATAAAACTATAATTTTTATTTAATGCTTTTTCAATAAATATATTTCCATTTGTAAAAATATCTAGAGTAATAGTAGTTTTTCTCTTTCTATAATATTCTAGTATAATAGTTTTAATTTTATTTTGTATTTCTATGTTTTGTGTGCAAACAGCAATTCTAACTTTATTCATATTAACACCTCACTTTGTATTAGTAGTATATTATAGCCAATCTTCTTGATATTGAGTTAAACCATATTTAATAGAATAGAAATTATATTCTTTATTTAGAATGAATGAAAAATCATGATAGGATATTTCAATGTTCTCAAAGTTACTTTCTTTAATTTTATCAATTACTTGATTTATTTCATCTGTTTTAAATACTATATCTAAAGATTTTAAATTTTGTTTTAAATCAGAAATTAATAAATTTTGATCTTTATTGTAAAAATAACTAGCAATAATATTAGAGTAGTTCCATTCTATTTTATTTGAAATAATGGTTTTATTATTATTTATAAAACAAGCACTTGCATTATTATTTTGAATATAATTCAAATCGGTATATGTTTCAACATTATATTTAGTAAAGGTATTTTTCTTTATGGCAGTCTCATTTGATTTTAGTATTTCATGCTTTTGACAAAGAAGAATACTTCTTTTATTATCATCGATATTATTAGAAATAATGAATATTAATGTAATAACAGTTATAAATAAAATAAAGATGAAGTAGATTTTTTTGTTGTATATTATTTTAAACATAAAGGCTCCTTTAATTTATTGTAATAATGTAACCATTACTTATTTTTTCTAAATAATATACACATTTATTATGTAAGACAAGTGGTGTATCACGAGTCATGTTAGCTAAATCTTTTAGTGTTATTTCATGTTTTGAAAATTTTTTTAATGCTTTATTTAGCTTTTCTAAGTTTATATCTTCGATACTATTAGAAGTAATACCAATAAAAATAGCACTAGTTTTAGCCCTTTTATTTGTGAAAAAGTGATTTGCATATATTTGTTCATCATTTTTATAACAAGCTAAGCTTTGTTCATCATATATTAATTCATATTCTTTAATAGCATCATAGAATTTATTGTTTAGGTTTGTTTTAAGTTCTTGATTATCATCAATATCTGGAACTTTATCAATATTACAATAATCATTAATCATTGTGTTTTCTATATTTATGTTTACAAAGCTGCAGCTGGTTAAAATAAACAATAAAAGTATAGTCAGTAGTTTCATATTATCATTCCCTCTTCAATTTCAAATATTTCATCACATATGATCTCTAAATCATTTTCATTGTGTGATGTTAATATTAATAAATTATTCTTTTTATAGTGAACTAGAAAACTTCTTAGTTTCTCACTTGTTTTTTTATCAAGAGCATTAAATGGCTCATCTAGTATTAGCACTTTAGGATAGTCCATAATCGCTTGTATTATTAGCATTTTCTTTTTACTCCCTAAGGAAAGTTTACTGTATTGTTCATCCTTAAAGCTTTCTAAATTGAAATATTTTAACAATACTGATAAACGTTTTTTATCACACTTATTTTGAATAGAAGCTATTAATAATAAATTTTCAATAACAGTTTTATCAGGTATAAATTCTGGATCGCCAATCAATATTCCTGCATTATGTATAAAATTATATTTATTCCTTATTTTATTGTTGTCTTGCATAACACTACCACTATTTAATACAATGTAACCACAAATTGCTTTTAGTAATTGAGTTTTTCCTGAGCCATTTACTCCAGAGATACCATATGCCTTATTATCATTAAATGTTAAACTGATATTATTTAAAACAATTCTTCCACGATATTTTTTACTAGCATTTATTAATTCAATCATTTTATCACTCCATTTCTATCTTAATTTTTTAGTGTAACTTGTAAAGCTAAATAACAATATCAAGGTTATAAGTATTAAGTACCAATTATTTAAATAGTATATTTTTAAAACTTGAAATAATATTAGAATAAATAATATTATAGAATTAGTATTGTTGTTGTCAAAACTGATATTTGCGATTATTAATGTTATAAAAATAATAATTATTGTTTCATACAAGTAATAAAGCATAATATTATTTGTATGTGAAATATCAAAATATATTATATTTATTACTAAGATAATAAATAGATATTTTGTAGTAGATATTATTGCTATTGCAGTTAAGTATTTATATATCTTTTGATTTAAATTTGTAATACTAGTAGACTTAAATGAAAGTATACTTATATAGTTTTCATTGAAATTTAAAAATGCTTTTATTATTGGAAAATATAATATAAAAGTTAGAGCATATATAAATGTTACTTTTTTGTATTCAATATAAGCTAAATCAGGATTTTCACCAAATATTTTTAAAAAGTCTATAATTGAGTTATCGGTATTAATATATTTAAAAGTTAATAGTATTCCTAAAAATGTTACAGTATATAAAAGATATGATTTAGCTTTTTTGCTTATTACTACTTTTTCTAGTGTAATTATAAAAATAAATAAATTTATTAGAAATAGTACTAATAAGACTAAAATAATTCTTAAATCAAATTGATATAAGATTGATATTACACTAAAATTATATTGTGAATAACGACTTACTAAATGAAATGCTATTATGATAAAATTTACTACTAAAAAAATATATATTAGTTTAGTAAATTGTAATAGTAGTATGTACATTATTTTTATGTTTATCATTAGTAATATAAATGTAATAGTACTAATAATAAAGGGAATAAAACTTAAATATCTAATGCTTGCTAGTAAAATACAAAATTCTATTTGTAGTATAAATAATATTTCTTCTTTTATAGTAATGCATAATAGATTTTTATGATAATTAATAGTAGATGTTGCTTTTAATAGTAGTGAGTCTTTGATAAATAAATTAAACAATATATTTATATTAACAATTAAGAATAGGATATAAAATATATCATATGAATTGTCAGTAAAGCCACTTACTGAATAATTAGTGACAACTAGTAATGAAGTTACATATGCAAAGATACAAGCTAATAATTTATAATGTTTATATATGTTAAATATCATATGTAAAATACTCTAACAATACTATTGCTGTAATTGTATATAAATAGGGAAAGATAACTTTATATATTTTAAAGTTGTTTATTACTTCATAATTAAATATAATATTAAAATTATATTGTGTAGGTATAAAAAAGGATAAGATAAATGAAAATATAAAGATATAAGTAAATAATAATAAAATAGTCTTAACAAATGAATGTATAAGATCTTGAATTGTAAGTGTCATAAATGTAGTTATAAATAGGGGGATAAATACTAAAATAATAGCTTCAAAAATAAAAATTCTTAGAGGGTTACTGTATATATAGTATTCAATACTACTATATAAAGTGTTATCTTTTACTAGTGAAATAGTACTATCATTTACAATATAGGTTGCTTCTGGATTGATAAGATAAAAGATTAATACTATTAAACTATAGGTGGTTATTACTATTAGACTAGTGGATAATGTTACTACTACTTTTAAAAAGAATCTATTTTTGTAGTAATGTGTATTTTTCCCTATACTGAATAATAGAATACGATTACTTAAAAAAAGATAGCTATAAGTAGCTAACAAAGCAATAATAGGTATAAAAATTATATTAGATATATTAAAAGTTATTCCAAAATAATTTATAGAATAATATAAACTTCTTAAACTATCTATTGAATTACTATATTGGGAAAAGAAAAACCAATTAAGTAATCCATAAGTTGATGTAATTATAATAATAAGTAAATTTACTTTGAAAATATTTCTAGAGATAAACATATTTAAACTCCTTTAAAAATAATTAGTGATAGGTTATATTTTGATACTAGCTTAAATCAAGAGAGTACCATCCTTTTGCTAGTTTTAGAGCATTATCAAATGCAGCACTTGCTCTAGCTACACGTAAGTAGTGCATTTCATTTCTATATATTCTATTTAAAGATATAGTTTCAGTAGGTGAATTATCATTTATTTTTTTCCAGCCAATTATTTGATCAGTACTACTTCTATGAATATCCACCCAAAAGTAGTCTGTAGAATTTTTGTTATTTAATATATTAATTCTAGCTGATTTATCAGCTTTTCTTTTTTTTACTTGTTTAGCCTGTCTATGTTCCTTATTTACATAAAAGTTAAAATCACCAATATCTGCACTTATTAGCGAGGGTGCAACTATTGAAACTATAGACATCAAAGCAACATTCTTTTTAATAAATTATTCTTTGTATTAAACTATCACTATTGTCATAATATCATAGCTAAAAACAAAAAAAACAAATATTGTCTAAAGAATAGGAATAAATGTCTAATTAATAAATGTAGTTTATACAATTAAATATAATATGAGGTTATTGTTGTTGTGTTTACTATAATATGTATGATTTAGTACTAAAACATTACATATTTAGTACATAAATAATGTATTATTATAAATATTATTTATTTATAATAACTTTTATAGTAAGAGTTAAATTTATAATATTTTTTCTAAGAATAATTATTATAAAAAGGATCTTAGATGGAAGTAAATAGCTTAAAAGCTATAGATATATGGTAATTCTATTAAAAATTTATAGATAAATGTCTTTATTATTAATAATAGCTGGAGTAACTAATGAGTATTATTTTTTAAATAATAGCTCATGAATAATATGTTTACTCATTATTGTGAATTTGTATATTGTATATACTAAAAGTATAATAGAATGTAATACATTTATATTGGAGGTATATATGAACTCTTTCTATATTGCAATTTGTCAGAAAAATCAAAATAATACTAATTACTTAGCTTCTACTATTAAGAAATACTTTAAGGATAAAAATATTGATATTAAAATAGATTATTTTAGTGAGTGTGATACTTTTTTAGAAGCTTCCTTAACGTGTAATTACTCATTTTCTTTCATAGATATTCAAATTGATAATGCTCATAGTATAGAAATAATTACGGGTCTTAAAAAAGCTAATAATTTAAAGACAAAGTTTATTTTTATTTTAGACTATTCTCTATTTAAAGTATATATGAATTATTTGCATAGTTTTGATTACATTATCAAGCCATTTTCCACAAAACAAGTTTTATATCTATTAGATGTTGTAAATCCTTGGTTTAAAGATTTTAGTTCACATCATTCTACTTTAGTTTCCTTTAAGACGATTGCTGGATATGTGCAAGTACCAATAAATAGTATAATCTATATTGAATATGTAAATAGAAAGGTTAGATTAGTACTTGATAATGAAATATATTATATTTCTTCAACAGTAAAGGATATCAATGCTAAATTAGTACATTTTAATTTTAGTCATACTCATGCTGCGTATATCATTAATCTTAAACGTATTAAAATGTTCTACAATAATAATAAAGTAATAATGGATAATAATCATGAAATACCTGTTGCACAAAAGAGAATGAAAGAATTTAAAAAGGCTTATTTTAAGTATGTAGATTCTTATGGTTTACTTATTTAAATTAGTAAACCATAATCAGTATTTATTGAATAATGCATTTATGAATTAGTTTTAGTTATGCTATGTATATTCATAAAAATTTGTTATAATTATAAAGAACATATAAATATATCTAAAATAAAAATAGGGGTTCTTATAAATATGAAAATAAATGCTATATACATTGGAATTGGTGTTGT
Organism: Mycoplasma sp. P36-A1; assembly: GCF_049478495.1. Lineage (NCBI taxonomy): Bacteria > Bacillati > Mycoplasmatota > Mollicutes > Mycoplasmatales > Mycoplasmataceae > Mycoplasma > Mycoplasma sp. P36-A1. The sequence goes on from NZ_CP168083.1 coordinate 200,770, forward strand.
CTTATCAATTTTATCAAAGTTTCTTCAGTTTGAATATAATACATTTGCAGGTGATATGCTAGTGTTAGTTGCGGCCTATTTTTTTGTAAGAGGAATATTATTTTCAACTCCTTGGTACAATAAGTATGTGTCTTATTCTAAAAAACAAGCATTAGTTTTTGGATTTAGTTGCTATGGTATTATTTTATCGTTTCAATTAATGTTGATAATGATCTTGGCATATAATAACTTATATGGCTTGATGATGGTTATACCATTGATAGTATGCATCTTTGCAACATACAAGAATATTATTAAAATATCAAGAGATAAATATTTTAAACAAAAGCTTTGAAAGAGAAATACATTTAGATGATATTTCTCTTTTTTTTAATAATTACTATTACATAATGAATCTATAAATATCAATTGTGATTTTATTATTAATTTTAAGGATAATCAAAGTATACAATAAGTCTATTTTTGTTGTTTGAATGTTAAAAGTGCATTAATAAAGTGTAGTAATTTCACTAGTACACTTTTTGTGCTATTTTTGTTCCTGTTTAGTGTGTTCTATACTAAAAAACTATGTTAAAATAAATTTGTGTGAATATAATTTAAAGAGAAGTAGGTATGTTTATGGAGTATAAAGAATTAAAGCTCGATAACCAGATATGTTTTCCTTTATACGTTGTATCAAAGGAAGTTATTCGCCGTTATAAACCATTTCTAGATGGGCTAGGTGTTACGTATACACAGTATATAACATTAATGGTATTATGGGAAAGAAAAAAGATGAATGTAAAACAATTAGGAGAACTTTTATTTTTAGACTCAGGAACTTTAACGCCCCTATTAAAAAAGTTAGAAAAAAATGGGTATGTTTCAAGAGAAAGAGATAAAATTGATGAAAGAAATGTAATTGTTTGTATTACTAAAAAGGGATTAACATTACGAAAAAATGCCAAGGAAGTACCTAATAATGTTGCTGAATGTATGGAAATCACAAGTGAAGATGCTAGTGATCTATTCAGAATACTACGTAAAGTTATGAAGGACTTATAAACAAAAAAAAAGCACTTAAGGTGCTTTTTTTTGTTATAATAATATGCATTTATCTACATAATCTTTCTTAAGAATCTGTATAAAAAGAAAAAACAATATAGAAAGATTCAATATAATATCTATGAAAATTGATTGTTTATTGTAGATTACATATTAAACTAATAATTTAGATCTGTGATAATAAAAATTAGTGATAAAGTCTTATATATATTTGAAGATACATTCAATAATATATAAATTTAAAATAAACTAAATACTGTTTCTAACAAATATAGTAAAAGTTTAAATTGTAAGATAGAAGTTAATCCAATGTTTGACAACATTTTCTTTTATGTTAGTATAAAAGAAAGATAGATACAAAAAAATTGTACCTACCATCATTAATACTATTTACTTATAATTTTTAACGTTCTTTTTATTAGAATGATAAGAATTTATTAGCATATTCCATTGCTGCATCGATAGCTTCTTGATCAGGAGCTTCTAATACTGTAAATGGAGCATCAAATACATTAACACCATCTGCTTTGATTTTATCAGCAAAAGTAGTCATGTATTCTCCACCACCCCAACCAAATGAACCAAATAGGGCAACTTTTTTATTCTTTAATCCTTCAATGTTTTTTTCCATGAATGGATCAAATACAGTATCATCTGTAACTTCAGTACCCTGTGCAGGTGAACCAAACATATATTTATCAAATCCTTCAATTGATAAGTCATCACTCATTTCTACAAGAGTTACCTCAGCTGAATCTTTGATAGCATCATTAAATGCCTCTGCTATAGATTGAGTGTTTCCTGTAGTTGTAAAATACGCAATTAAAATTTTTTCCATAATTAATTTCCTCCTTATTTATATCTCTTATTATTAACTTTGTAACGACTAGATGCAACTATATTGCTTTATAATGTTTTAAAGCTAACTTTAATAAAAAATATAAGCCACTAAGTTGATTGTAAGTCATGAATTTAAAATCATATTATGAGTATATATCATAAAGAAATATTTAGTTGTAAAAAGTATTATGTACTAGCATTTCAAAAGTTAGATTTTTTTAGCCAAGCAACTAAAACAAATATTTCTAAATTTTTTTTATCGTGTTAAAAAGGTAATAAACACTTAATTATGTGAATGCAGTGAATTTATTAAGATTTTGTGACAACTATTACATAAATGTAATAGTAATTTAAGAAAATATTAAGAACTTCAAACAAAATATTTGATAATATTATAGTAATACAAAAGAAAGGAGAGATTAACGATGTTTTTATTAAATAAGTATAAAAATTTAGTTTTTATGTCATTTTTATTAGTTTTAGCGCTCATGTTTTCTGCTAAGGTTGATGCGAAAGTACAATCATTTACTGCAACAACTGGTAGTACATGGGCATATGCATCTTCAAGAAATACTAAAAGTGATACTTTGAAAACTGCATGGGTTCATTGGCAAAGTAGTAGCAAGTCTAAGCACAAACAATGGTTTAGGGTTGTGAATAGTGATGGTGCAGTCAGAGGAGAATCATTACTTAATTACTTGCAGAATAAGACGTTCAGTACTACTCAGAAAAAAGGTTATTATGCTTGGCTAAAAACCAAAAGAGAGCATATGATTGATCCAATTACTAAAGTTTCTGGTAGATGGGATCCATAAAATCTAATTATTTTAAAGGAGATAAAACATGAAAAAAATTATTGATAATAATAAAGTGTATATTATACTAACCCTCGTTTTATCTTCTTTTATTTTTATTACATATTTGTCAGAAAATGGTTTTTTTGAAAGGTTATATATTTTTGTCTTTGATAATAATAATTTTATTGAAAGAAATAAAATGAGTGATGCTCCTTTTTTAAAACAAGGAACAATAGAATATATTAAATATATTTTTGAAGATCAATCTTATAAAAAATTTGATTTTAATATGATTTTTTCTTTCTATTTTTTTCAATTACTAATTCCTTTATTTATGTCTATATCAGCTTATCTGAATTTTGAAAAATATAATAATATAGATGTTTACATAATATATAGGGAAAAAAGCTATTTTAAATTTATGTTAAAAAGTATTACTATAAATGCTTTGAAAATTTCTTCTGCAGTATTTACATCTTTTTTAATCTTTTATATCTTCATGATTGTAGTAAGTAACGGAGAGACATCATTAGATATACATGATTTAAATAGCTTGCCTAAAAGTTTCCTTTTAGATTTATTTGGTGGAAGTTTTTATTCTAATAATTTATATTTATATTATTTGATTGAAGGATTTATAAAGTTTTTTATGGTTATATTCTCTTATAGTTTATTTGCACAGTCACTAGTATTTATCTTAAAAAATATTAAAGAAATTATATTTGCACCATTTCTATTATATTATGGTTTGATTATGTTTTCTTTTGTAATAATGGATGCATTTCCTGATATTTCATTATATATAAGTCCTAGTACAATAATGGCTAATTCTGATTATGCAGATCTAAATAGTATTATTCTACTTTCAGGCGCATTGATTCCTCTTGTTATAAGTATGATAATTATGTTTTGGAGGTCAAAAAATGCTGAAATATAAAGAAGCCATGCTATATGGTATCATTATTTCATTAATATCACTATTATTTTATATGTTAAAAGCTCATTTTAGTTTTATTAATGTTTATAATAATTATTTTATTACACTAATATTAATAGTGTTTGTATTCTTTCTATGTAAAGATAATATTGATCATAATTTGATAATCTATCGATTTAAAAGAAAGATAGACTATTATATTTTTATGTATAGAGAAAAAATTACATTAGTCGCTTTTTTTTTATTTGTTATAACTGTAGGTAACATCTTTTTTGCCTTATTGAATTCAGAGTATGAAATCATACCGTTGCTAATATTTGCCTCAATTGTTTTTTTAACAAACATTAGTTTATTACTATTTTATTACTATATATCATTAAATATAAAATTGGGTAAATATTTATATTTCTTGCTTTTAATTATTTTTATTGCAACAAGATTTTTTACAAATTTAAAAATCAGTTTATTTAACTATTCAGATTATAATAATTTAAAATATAATTTATTAATCACGATTCTTTGTTTTATTTTAGGATTAACGATACTATATTTTAATAATAAGAAGATAAAAATAAAAAAACATACCATATTAATGTGCATTGTAACAATTGTATTTTTTATAATTAGATATCGTATTTATGAAGGAAATAACATTACTAGCTTTGAAAACATTGTTGATATATTATTTTATAATAGTGCTGCTGTTAATAAATATGAGACAGTAGAGAATCTATTTTTTACACATATCTATTATGTACTATTCTTTATTATAATTCTATATTATTTAATTAATCAAAATAATTCTAATAGTGATTTGTTAAAGTTTTCTATTCATAAACAACAATTAAAAGCTAATATAAGACAAATGTATGTAATGAATTTCATTAACTCATTTATATTAATATTTGCAATGTTTGTCATTCATTTATTAGTTTATCATTATGTAACTAATTTGCCAGTAACATTTAATGATGTATCTATGTTCTATTATTATTTTAAATTAATCTTAGCTTTTTCTTTAATTACAAATATTATTAATTTAGCTATTATTTTTAATAAGTACATACATACTATATATATAAATATCGTATTGATTATATTATTAACATATACAGATATAACAATAGGTACTAGTATATTATTAAAATCTAGTGTTGCTATATATGATTTTGTTTATATATTAATATTTATTGCTTTACATGTTTTAATTTACATTATATTTATGACAATATACAAAAGAAAGAGGGATATATTTTGATAGTAATAGAGAATTTAAGTAAAAAATATAAAGATAATATGATTTTAGATAATGTTAGTATGGTTATAGAAAATGGAAAGAAAGTATTAATAAAAGGGCCAAATGGGGTAGGTAAAAGTGTACTATTAAAGCTTATTGTAGGTTATTCTACTGCAGATTCTGGAATAATAAAAATAGATGACTATATTTTAAAAAAAGACTATGATTTTATTAATGGTTCTGGTGTAAGTATTAATAATCCTGAATTCAACAAAAATTTAAGTGGATTTGATAATTTATGTTATTTAGCTAAAATAAGAAAAATAGCATCTGAAGATAAAATAAAGATATTAGTAGATTATTTTAATATGAATGATATTATACATAAAAAATATCGTAATTACTCTTTAGGTACTAAACAAAAGTTAAGAATTATTCAAGCTGTTATGGATAGTTCTAAATATTTAATTTTAGATGAACCATTTGATGCTTTAGATAAGAAATCTCAAAAATTAGCAATTGAATTATTTAACACTTATTTAAAAATAAATAAAGATGCATCTATAATCTATACAACTCATAATGAAACATTTCATGAAGGTTTTGCAGATGAGATATATGAAATAGATGATTCGAAATTAATAAAGGTAAAGTAGGTAAAAATATGAAAAAGAAAAAAATTATATATACAACAACAGCTATAACTTTTATAATCTTAATAGCATTCTCAGCTTTCAAATTATTAAAAGATGATTCATTATTTGAAGTTCCAACTAATTTAAAACACAATCAAACTTATTATATTAGTTTTACTAAACAAGATATAAAGGATTCATTAACATCTGGAAAACCTAGTAAAGAAGAAGAGGATAATGAAGGATTAAGCAAAGATCAAGTTCAAGAAATAGATGATAGTAAAAACTCTATGTTTAATTTTGCAAATAAATATTTATTAATATATATTGAAAAAAATGATGAAGAAGATCCAGGAAAATTATTTTATAAAATTTCTAAGAAAAAAATTAAAAAGGACAATACCTTTATTGAAACTGAAATTGTTTTTAGCAAAGAAGTACCAAGTTATGACTTTAATATTAAGTCATTAGATAATAACCATGAATTTTCAATAATACAATCAGTAACAGATAAAAAAATATATTTAAGTACTGTAGGATTAAAAAGTGAACCTTTTACAAGTATAGATACTAATATTGTAAAATAGGCTATTTAATTACAGTAGTTGAAGCATTGCATTCAATAATGAAGAAATATACAAAGTGGCTAATTTAAGCTTATGACTGTATCGTCAATGCGAAGTGCATGTGGTTAATATCATACTAAACCTAAACATCTTATCTATAAAGAAAAAGGATAGACTATGTTTGGACCATCATCTTGAATACTATCTAAGTCATTTCTGGATAATACAAATGTAACGCCGTATACAGGACTCGTACATACGGTGGGCAATGGGAGGGGCAAAAGTGTAATTACTTTCCTTCTAACCTATTCTTGGAATATAAAACTTGCAGGCTTTAATACTTCTTTTAAATCATTATTATTTAACTTTTCAATATGGTTTACTTTTCTAGCATTTGAATCGATTGCTCGTACTTGGTCTAATAATATTTTACCTGCATTTTTATATCCATTTAATTCAAAATATAAATGATAATTTCTTTGGGTATTAATTATAAAAGCATCAATTATAATTTAGAAAATTTATATACTAAATCATTACTTAAACAAATATGGTTCATTGTCAAATAGGGTGGAAAATACCTCTATGTATTTAGCTACGAGAAGATAATTGAAATAAAGTTTTGAAAAAACTTGTTCTAAATATTATCAAAATCAGTTTTTTTCTTAAAAAGAGGAAAAAAGTAGTGAAAATAACGATATTTATCAATTTTTTTAAAGAAAAGTGTTTACAAAACGTTATATAAATACTATAATATAAAGGTATCAAATGCGGGTGTAGTTTAATGGTAGAACTTCAGCCTTCCAAGCTGACTGTGAGAGTTCGATTCTCTTCACCCGCTCCATTATAAAACTATTAGCTCTTAAGTTGCTTAGGCAAGTTAAGAGTTTTTTTATAATTAACTAGCTACTTAAGCTACTTTTTCAGCACTAATTCAATCAGGGATAACAATAGTTATTCCTTTTTTTGATGTTTGTAAACAAGTAAATACACCCAAAAATTAGATAGTAACTAAAAAAATGAAGACTTTATCTTCATTTTAAGATGATATTATTTTTAATAGGTATAAGAGATGAATCATAACACTAATATTTTATATACTTTTTCACTATAAAGACAAATAAGTAACTAAATATTACAAATAATAACCAAGTAGAAATATTTAATAAATTTGTAAAAGTACTTTGATAGTTAATCATAAATAGTAGATAAAGTAATATACATACAAATAGAGTTACTCTCTTCAAAAAAAAGCTTAATAGATATACCATGGATGAGAATATACATAAGATAATATAACTATTAAAGTTTAGATTAAATAAATAGCTAAATAGCGTTATTATTAATGCGATGCTAGTGAAATGAAATATATACGCATTTAATTTATTGTACTCATTTCCATAGATTAAATGGTTTATTTTTTTAGTATTCATAGAATATGTTACTTCTATAATATTTTTGAAGTAAATACTAGAATACAATATGTAGATATAAGTAATATCTCTATTAACATTTAAAACATTTGAAAAATTATTAAAGAAGTTAAAATAACAAAATAGAACAATTATTAATGTAATAAAGGCTTTTCTATTTATATATAACTCTCTTTTATAATTATTAATAAATTTAAGTTTCATATGATCTTATCCTTTTAAGCTTATTTAATATTAAAGAAAATATTAATGATAAAAAATATAGTGAGATACCAATTAGTGGTATTAATAATTTAATATTACTTAAATTGGTAATACTTATGGGGAAAAATTGAAATAACAGTATAGTTAAACCACTAAACACCATAACCATAATCATTAGGTACTGACTTCCAAAGGTATAATATGTAAATAATGTTATAGAACAAATTATTATATTTACTAGGAACCCAATTATTAGAAAATCTACATTAAACACTAAATATAAAAGTAGTATAAATAAATTAATTATTAGAAAAAATAAATACTTAGCAATGATCCTTTTAGGCCTGTTTAAATCAAAAAAATGAGCTAAGTAATCAAATTCAATCTCTTCCTCATTTTTAAAAGCAAAAAGAATCAATCCAACATTTAATATTGTAAGGGATATAACAACTCCTTTACCAAAAGTTGAGATACTAGTATCTTTTTCAATGAAAACCTGAACAAAAAAACTAATTGCCATGAAAATACATACGATTAATATTATTTTTCTTGATAGTATGAAGTCTTTTATAATAGAATTATAGTATTGCTTAATCATGTGCAACTACCTCTTTAATATCGATAATTTGATCACTATATTGATTTAATTCGGTATCATGGCTTACTCCGATAAAATAAGCATTGTTTTTCTCTAAATATAATTTTAGATAGTTTAAAATCTTTTCCTTAGAATCAATATCCAAACTGTAAAGTGCTTCATCAAATATTATAAATTGTGGCTTGAAAGCCATTAAAATACAAATCAATAGTTTTGTTTTTTCACCTGTTGATAAAGTAGATATATATTTATTTTTTTTAATATCTAATAAACTTTCATATAGTATCTTATATTCTTGATAATCCCATTTTTCAGTTGAAAGTTTGTATATCTTCTCAATTTCATTAATTGTAACATTTGTATAGCCAATATAAGTATCTGGACAATAAACTATACTATTTGAGACATTATCTCTATAATATCTAAATATGTAATTTAACAGTGTAGATTTACCACTACCATTTTTACCAATTAAATGGTAAAAAACACCTTTTTCTATATTCAATTTAACAGGGCCCATTTTAAAGCCACCGTTTGATATTTGATCTATATCTATTTTAAACATATTTCTTCTCTCCTTAAGCATGAATTTGATTTACATCGTATAAAGAATCATAGTAGGCCTCTTACTATAGTGTTTGATGATATCTTTCATATTACCAATTATTGTAATGCTCTTATATTTAGTAATTAAATATAAAGTGAGTATTGCTTTTCTTGAATTATATCATAATTAATAATTAAATAATAAACAATGTGTCTAATTTGTCACTATTACTGTCTAATTTGTCAATTTTTGTAAATCTATTCTTGACATAGATAAAGTATTTGTAGATGAATAATAATAGGGTTAAAAGAAATAGAATATAAATGAGATAGGTTAAACTAGTGTGATACAGGTTAGAAAGTGTTTAATAATAAAGGATTAGATATTTTTTATAATAAGAAGTATCAAAAAAGATATCAATAATATAATCAAATAGTATATAATATTAAGTAACTTTAAAAGAAAAAGGAGATAGATGTGAAAAAGAAAATTATAGTTTTTTTAAGCATATTTACAGTATTATTAGTAATTGCTGGTGGTTTTATAGGTAATTATTTTTATGATCTTGCTCTTAATCCTAATACCGATAAAAGTATGGTATTAAGTGCAGATAATAATGTTATAGAAGGTCAAAAGCTTGATTATGAAGCTAGTAAAAAATGGTATGATTTACAAAATAATAGTGAAGTAAGTGTAATGTCTAAAGATAATTTGAAATTACATGCCTACCAGGTAAAAAATCATAATGCTAATAAATGGGTAATAGTATTTCATGGATATATGTCTCAGGCCAATGCTATGTTTTATACGGCTGCAGACTTTAATGATTTTGGTTACAATGTTTTATTGCCTGATGCAAGAGGACATGGTAAAAGTGAAGGCAATTATATTGGAATGGGTTGGGATGAAAGAAAAGATGCACTTGTATGGATTGATCAAATAATTAAAAACAATAAAAATGCAGAAATAGTATTATATGGTATCTCAATGGGCGGAGCTACTGTAATGAATACAGCAGGAGAAAACTTACCAGCAAATGTTAAAGCTATAGTTGAAGACTGTGGTTTTAGTAGTATTAATGATATTTTTGCTTATCAATTAAAATCAATATTTAATTTACCTAGTTTTCCTATAATAAATTTTGCTTCTCTTACTACAAAAGTTAGAGCAGGATACTTTTTAGAAGATGGTAATACATTAAACCAACTTAATAATGCAAAGGTACCTATGATGTTTATACATGGCGATAAGGATACATTTGTTCCTTTTGAAATGTTAGACAAAGTATATAATGCTGCAAATGTAGAAAAAGAAAAACTAATAGTAAAAAAAGCAGGTCATGGACAAGCAAAATCAGTATTAGGTAGCTATCAATATATGAAAAAAGTCAATAATTTTTTAAATAAGTATGTTAATTAAAAGGAATGCATAGCATTCCTTTTTTTAGACAAAAAAAGAATGAAATTAATCATTCTTGAGTATTTTTAATGTTATAAATAGTGATAATTTGTATTATTTATTTTGTTATCAATTACTATCATAATCAGACAATTTGAAAGAATGTATTTAACTTGCCAATTATCATTTTGAAATAAATGTTATAACATTGTTGTTGCTGCAATAGAATTAATCACAGTTAATGAAATAAATTATTCAATGATTTATTGTTCTTTCTTTTAAGCAAGTTTTTTCATTTAGAAAATCTTTGCTTTAATTGTAATGTCTAATTTTGATTAATATAAAATAGCACATATTTAATGATAGAAAATTATATTATTTTAATTTTAGTCTTAGATCTATTTCTCTTTCAATTTATTGAAAAAGTCATCATCTGTATAATTTATAAATACGGCAGTTTTATCATTTTTAGTAATCATAATATAAGGTGGATGATTTCTATCAAGCACAAGAGTAGACTTAGCATATGCTTGTAAATTAAAGTTACCAACGTTTATACCAGAATTTTGATATCCATCAATGTTACTAGTAATTACAGGTAATTTATCTAACTTAGTAATTTTACTAATATCAGTTTTTTTAACTTTATGTACTTTATCATCATAAGATAAAACAACATAGTTTTTAGTAATTTCGTATTTAAGTTTTGAATTTAAAGGTTGAGTAGTACTTTCAACAGGTTCATTTGTTTCAGTACTTATTTGTACATGACGATCAGGATTAAAGAAACCAATCTTAAAATCTGATGTTACAGCTATAGTTACAAAAATAAGTATTGAAAATACAAACACGACAATCATTTGTTTGATATTAGTATAATTCTTATTTAAAGCATATCGATTATTTAAATATTTATGCCATAAAGAGTTTGTATTATCATCATTATATAATAAACCATATTTAGAAAATTTTTCATCTTGATTACTATCTAGAGTATTCATGCTTTTCAATTGTTCTCCATATTTTGTAATCATATATTGATTTATAAATAAGTTACCACCTAAAAATAAAATAACATAAGATAAAAGTATTAAATAATACTTACTAAAAATACAAATGATAATAGCTACAACTATCGAAACAAGAAAGCTAATTCGGTTTATTTTTAACAGCTTCATCTTATATGACATTGCAGTTTTATAAATAAACTCATTCTCTTCTAGATGATATTGCATGAAATAATTTTTTTGTTTTAGTGATGCTGTCATAGACTTCATATTTAAATATAATAAAATGATTACAATAAGACAAACAATAATGTGTATAATAGTCATAGAAAAACCTCCATGTGATTTAAAAAAGTGTATATACTTATAATAGTATCAAATATGTTATAATAACACAAATATTATTGAAATTTAAAGGTGAAAAAAATGAAAAATATACAAATAAAAAATAGAGATAATGAAACTATTACAATTAATAATTGGCACATTAGTGATGCAAGAGCAGTATTGATAATTGCCCATGGTGCAAGTGAACATATTAATAGATATGAAGAACTTGCTAAATTCTTAAATAATGGCAAGGTTGAAGTATATGGATATAATCATAAAGGACATGGTCCAGAAAGAAAACATAAGGATAAAATCGTAATTGCCGAAAGTAATGGTGATGAAAAGTTAGTAAATGACTTAGAGGATGTATGCTTATATGCATATTCACATAATTCAAAGTTGCCACTATATGTTTTAGGTCATTCAATGGGTTCTTTAATTACAAGAGTGTTAATGATGGAAACTAAGATCAGTTTTAATGGAGTAATCCTAACAGGTACTTTAAATCCTTCATCTAATTTAATAAGAAGTGCAAAAGCAATTGGATTAGTAAATAAAAAAATCTTTGGTTCTAAAAAAATTAGTCCTAAATTAAATAAGCTAGTCTTTGGTGATTTAAAGGAAAGAATATCATATAATAGTGATAATATTAATGAATATATATTAGATGAAGACTCAGGGATACCATTTAGTAACTCTGCAATTGATGATTTATTAAAATTAACAGTAAAAGCAATAGATGAAAACAACATAGCTAACATGCAAAAAAGTAATTATCTATTTATGTCTGGTAAAGATGATGCCTTTTCAGATAATACAAAACAACTTTATGAATTAGTAGATATAATGGATAAATATAATATTAACAATGAGTATCATTTTTATCATGGAATGAAACATGAAATATTAAATGAAGAAGACAATATTGAAGTTTATGTTGATATTCTTAACTTTATAAAAGAAACTTCAGGACACAATTAAGACATAAGTATTTAGTAATTAACTATATTAACCTTATATTAATAAAACTAACTTTAAAATAATAGTTAATTATTCAAGTGTTAATATAAAACACTAATTATTCAAGTATTTAGCCTTATTTAATATTTATTTCACTAATTAATAGATAATTGATAAATTCACATTACTAATAATGAGTATATAGTTAGTTTATGTTAAAAAATAATTAAAATAGCTATTGCATAATTTTGTGTATATGGTATTATATATACAAGAACAACACGAGGGATGTTCTTTAAAAGTATTAAGTAATTTAATACTGAATTTAAACTTCTAAAAATATGTGGGAATGTTTTTAGAAAAAATGCGAAAATGAGAATGTACTTATTAAAATAATGGGAATGTTTTAATAATAACAAAGGGAATTGTTTAAAAAAGATATATTATTCTTTTAAAGTTTAAAATTAAAATGAGAAATTTATAATTAATTGAGGGATTAAATGTAAATTAAAATTGAGAGTTTTTAAAAATTGAGGGATTTTTGAAAAATACGAATTAGAAGTTGCTTAGCAGCTTCTTTTTTGTGTTTATTATATAATATAACTTATTCATTTATTATTATAAATTGACTTGCTCTTAACCATTTGATAAAATTAGTTATATAAATAAATGCGATGAAAAGTAGAGTACTTATAATTTATTATTTACAGAGAGATCTAAAGGCTGAGAAAGATCATGTATAATTATAAGGAAGATGGACTTGGAGCTGGATAGTTGAAATCAAGTAAATTATGCTGTGTTGCCTACATTACAAGGCAAAGTAGATATTTTTATTTACTTATTGAGGTAGTTTAGTAAATAAACTATAAATTAAGGTGGTAACACGAGCATTTCGTCCTTAGCGATGTGCTCTTTTTTTATAAGAAAGAAAGGTATTGATAACATGGAAACTAAAAAAACGTTTTATCTAACAACACCAATATATTATCCAAGTGATAATTTACATATTGGACATGCTTATACAACAATCATTTCAGATTGTATTTGCCGTTATAAAAGAGAAAGAGGTTATGATGTTCATTTTCTAACTGGAACTGATGAACATGGAGAAAAGATACAAAGAAAAGCTGAAGAATCAAATGTAACACCAATAGAATATACAAATAATATTGTAGCTGGTATTAAACAGTTATGGAAAGATTTAAGAATAAGTAATGATGATTTTATTAGAACTACAGAATCAAGACATATGGAAGCAGTTCAAAAAATCTTTTCAATATTTTTAGAACAAGGCGATATTTATAAAGGAGAATATTCAGGTAAATATTGTATTCCTTGTGAATCGTTTTGGACAGAAGCACAATTAGATGAAAATGGAAATTGTCCTGATTGTGGAAGACCTGTAGAAGATAAGACAGAAGAAACATATTTCTTTAAAATGTCTAAATATGCAGATCGTTTAGTAGAATATTATGATAATCATCTAGATTTTATAGAACCAGAAACTAGAAAAACAGAAATGCTAAGAAACTTTATTGAACCAGGTTTAGAAGATTTATCAGTAACAAGAACATCTTTTGATTGGGGAATTCCAGTCTTAGAAGATCCAAGTCATGTAATATATGTTTGGATAGATGCACTTGCAAACTATATTACAGCATTAGGCTATTTAAGTGAAGATGATTCATTAATGGAAAAATACTGGTCACAAGATACTGAAATACTACAAATTGTTGGTAAAGAAATTGTAAGATTCCATACCATTTATTGGCCAATAATGTTGATGGCATTAGGCTTAAGACTTCCAGATAAAGTATATGCTCATGGATGGCTTATAATGAAAGATGGAAAAATGTCTAAATCTAAAGGTAATGTAGTAGCACCACAAACTTTAACTGAAAGATATGGTATAGATGCTTTAAGACATTATTGTTTATCTCAAGTAGTCTTAGGACAAGATGGAACATATACACCAGAATTATTTGTAAGCTGTGTAAATACAGATTTAGCTAATAACTTAGGAAATCTATTAAACAGAACTGTTTCAATGATAGAAAAATACTTTGATGGCAGTGTTTTAAGAACAGATATGAGTACACCATATGATGAAAAACTAAAACAACTAGCAAGTGAAACTATCAAAGAATATGAACAACACATGGATAGATATCATGTAGATAAAGCATCACATGTAGTATTTGATTATGTATCTGCTTTAAATAAATATATTGATGAAACACAACCATGGGTTTTAGCAAAAGATGAAGCAAAGAAAGATGAACTAAAAACAGTACTACTTAATTTATCATTAGGATTAAGACAAGTAGGAATATTATTAAAACCATTCTTATTAGATGGAAGTCAAAGTATTCTAGATCAATTAAATATTACAGAAGATAATAGAAGTTATGAAAGTGTATATGAATTTGATATTACCGATGAAATAACAGTTACAAAACTAGATCCAATCTTTCAAAGACTAGATGTAGCTAAAGAGGTTGAATACCTAAGTAATGGAATGAAATAATGAAAATGAATAAAAACAAAAAGATTACAATAATAGTATTAGTAGTAATAATCTATAGTATTCTTTTAGTTAAATTTGCAAGCAATCCTACAGTACTAATTTCAAGTAAAACAAACGATAAATATTTATCAAGATTTATTGAAAATTATAATATTCTAAAAGAAAATTGGTACTACTTTCAAGGAGAGAAAGAAGTCTTAGAAGCTGCAACAAATGCAATGACTAATTCAAATAGTGATAATGATCACTACTCTCAATATATTGAAAGTGATCAAAGTGAAGAATATTTTGAAAATATGGACTCAGCCTATGTTGGTATAGGTATTCAATATTTTACTGCAGGTCAATATCCTTTAGTTACAAAAGTATATCCTAATTCACCAGCTTCAAAAGCAAAGATAAAAGTTGGTGATGTTATAGAAAAAATAGACAACAAAGATATAAGCAAGATGAAAAGTGAAGATATTAAAGCACTAGTAGTTGGTCAAGCGGGTACTAAAGTAGAAATTACATTAAAAAGATCAAATAAAGAGATTAAAGTTAGTCCTGTTAGAGCTGAATTAGATACAAGTGTTCAATATAGTGTAATAAATAAAAAAGGCTATATAAAAATAGATGAGTTTTCAAAAACTACTGATGTAGAAGTAAAAAAAGCCCTAGACTATTTAAAAGCAAAAAATGTAAAAACATTGATTTTAGATTTAAGAAATAATCCAGGTGGCTATTTAGATGCATTAGAACGAACAGCTGACTTGTTTTTGAAAAAAGATCAAGTAATCTTAAAAACAAAAGATAAAAATAATGAAATACTTGAATATAAAACAACAGAAAAGGCCTATTATGAAAACGATAAAATATTATTATTAGTAAATAATAATACCGCAAGTGCTGCAGAAGCATTTACTGCAGCAATGAACGAAAATCTTAATATACCTATTTATGGAGAAACAACATTTGGAAAAGGAATAATGCAGAATTTCTTTGAATATTCAGATAAGGCATATTTGAAATATACAAGTGCTGAATGGCTTACACCCAAAGGAAACTCTATAAATAAAAAAGGAATAGAGCCGACAAATAAAGTATCTAAAGGTGCCGTATTTGAAGCAACAAATTATTCATATAGCTTTGAAAAAGATTTAAAAAATGATACTGTAAATGGAAATCTTATTTCATATCAAAAAGCATTAAAAGCTTTAGGATATGATTGTAAAAGAGAAGATGGCTATTATTCAAATGATACAAAAAAAGCTGTTGAGAAATTAAAAAATAAATATAATTTAAGCAAAGAAAAGGATTTAAGTATAGTAGTGCAAGCTAAAATAGTAGAAACTATCTTTGTAGAAATAAATGATATAGCTAATGATAAAGTACTACAAGAAGTAATAAAATAAAAAAACAAGACTTAGTTCATAAAAAGTACATATAATACTTTGATGAATAAAAGTCTTTTTTTTATACAGATAAAGTGTTAATTAACCCAAAAAATAGCCTTTATACCATAAGGTTTTATAAAAGCTATTATATTTATAAGTATTTCTTTAAATAAAAACCCTAAATTAATAAAATCTATTAAAGTTCGTTTTATAATAAAAAGATTGTTAGAAAGTTAATATGAAATTCTTAATAACAAATTATAAATACTAAAATAACTTTAATCTTTTTAGCTATTAAAAGTCGCTTATTACTCAAATTTATTAAAGATAAAAAAGATTAATAATCACATAATTAATATATTAATAATAAAAGATATCATATTAATTCCAAAATAAAATTAATTATACAAATTAGCATAATTAATGAGAATAATTAATAAATACTAGTTGTATTTATACTATTGTTTTATCATTTTTTAATTGTTATATTTATAAATATATAAATCAAAAGTATACTAATTGTATACAATTAAACTTATATTTGATAAATACAGTACATATAGAAGATGGGAGAACAGTATGAAAATAATAAAAGTAAAATATATCTTATGTATAAGCATAATAGCTATTTTAGTAATACTAAGAAATAATATAGGGACTAAAATATTAGCAGTAAATACAACAGAAATAAGTAAAGAAAAACCAGTATTAACAATTCCTAAAACTTTAACAATTAAGGTTAATGATAGCTTACCAGTATACAAAGCTAAAGATAAAGAAGATGGAGATATAGAAGCTAAACTTACAAATAATATAGATACTAGTGTCGCAAATATTATTCCAATAGTTTACTATGCCATTGATAAAGATGGTAATCAAGTAATTGCAGAACAATTATTAACTATTACAAGTAGTGAATTAGTAATGGGAAAAGATTATTCTATATATGCAAAAAGTTATACTCAAGCTAAGAGTATGTTTAAACAAAGTAATACTAGTATTGTAAGAAATGCCAAAGCAACAGTTTTTGAAAATAAGACAGGTAAAATAATTGAAAATACGCTTAGTGTTGATAGAAAAGAATATAAAGATGTATATGGAGATTCATATATAACATTTACTACATCTAGAGATAGAAGTATTTCAAATAAAGTAAAAGTAACAACAGATAAAGGCGAATTACCAAAGCTTACTTTAGAAGAATATACTAAAATAAATATACATGAAAGTTTTGATACATTAAAAGATGTAGTAGTAAAAGATGAAGAAGATGAATATACTCTAGATTCATTAAAGCCAACTATAAAAGGCAGTGTAAACACAGAACAAGCAGGATTGTATCCTTTAGAATATAGTTATACAGATAAAGATAGTAATACAGTTACAGTAAATAGAGTTGTCTTAGTAAAAGATGATTCTATAATTGAAGGCGAAAACTTTGTATTAAGTGCCTATTCATTTAACATGAATAACAGTGATACTTTACCCACAAATGAAGAAATAATAGATAAAGCAAAAATTAAAGTCTATGATAAAAAAACAGGTAACATAACAGATGCAGATTTAAGTATAAATACTAATAATTTATCTATGAATAATGGAACATATGGAATAGAAATATCATTAAATAAAGAAGCTACAACTAAAACAACGATAAACATGATTGTTAGTAATAAACAAAGTCCTAAACTAAATGTATCAAGATTCTTAGAGATTAATATGGGAGAAACACTTAAAGATGTTTATGCTCAAGATCAAGAAGATGGAGATATAAAAGCAGACTTAGCAAATGATATTGATATTAATAAACCTGGAATCTATAATTTAGTATACAAAGCTAGTGATAAAGATGGTAATGAAGTAGAGGCTAATCAAATAGCAGTTGTTAAAAATAATGAAATTAATTCAGGGAATAATTATATTATAAAGGCTAATGATTATACTGTTGATATAAATGATGTTAATACTGATATTGATGCGATAATTAAAAGTGCTAACATTCAAGTATTTAATAAACTTGATGGAACGATAAGTAAAGAAAAAGTAGGCATAAATATTAATGATTATGCTGCAATAGCAGGAAAGTATGAAGTTAATGCTTATGTAGAGAATGATAAAACTAGTCAAATAAAATTTAATATTACAGTAGATCCTAAAAATCCACCAACAATAAAAGTTGCTGAATACACTGAAATAACTATTGGAAGTAAATTTAATCCTTTAGAAAATGTTCAAGTAGATGATCAAGAAGATGGTTCATTGAATGTTAATGATGTAGTTGTTATCGGAACTGTGAACACTACAATAGCAGGAGTTTATAAACTAGATTATGAAGTGCTAGATAAAGATCAAAACAAAGGCTTTGCAACACAAGTCGTAGTAGTAAAAGATGATTCAATTATTATAGATAATGATGAAATCTATGTAGTAAACAACCCTAACATTACAACAAGTATTGCTAAAAGTAGCGATAAAGACATACTAAAAAACATTGATATTAAAGTATATAATAAAAATACTGCAGAAGTATTATCAAAAGAATTTGTAGTAGATAGAACAAATCTTAAAGAAGAAGAAAAGACTTATTCAGTAGATGTATCTTTAAAAGATAACCCTAAAATTAAAACAACTGTTTATGTAACAATAGATCAAAAAAAGTCACCATATTTAGAATTAGATAAATTTTTACAATTAAATGTAAATGATAAACTACCAAAAATAAAGGCTATAGATAATGAAGATAAAGAAATAAATGCAAAAATAGATACAACAATCGATACAACAAAAGTTGGAGTGTATCCAGTAATATACTCTGCAACTGATAGTGATGGAAACAAAGTAAGTGCTAATCAAGTAATAGTTGTAAAAGATAATACAATTAGCATAGGAAATGAATATATTATAAGTGCAAATGATTTCACAATACTTGCTAGAGATTCAGACATTGAAAATGACATGATAATTAAAAATGCCAATATTCAAGTATATAATAAGCAAACAGGTGTAGTGGAAACAACACCATTAGAAATAAATCTTAAAGGATTTAATCAAAAAGAAAATAAATACGAAATAGAAGCTTTAGTAACTAAAGATAAAACTACTAAGATAAGTATTATTATTAACATAGATATAGGTACTTTACCAGAAATAAAAACAGCTTTATATCAAGAAGTGAATCTAAATGATAAATTTGATCCTCTTGCTGATGTAGAAATAACTGATAAAGAAGATGGTGCCATAAAAGTTAGTGAAGACAATGTAAAGAGTCAAGTAGATACTACAAAAGCTGGTGTATATAAATTAAACTATGAAGTAACAGATACTGATACAAATAAAGTAAGTGTTACAAAAGTAGTAGTAGTTAAAGATACTAATCTAGAAGTTGGAAATGATTACATACTAACAGCAAACAAAACAACAACAAAAAATAAGGCTAATTGGAATGAACAAGATATACTTAATAATACAGAAGCTAAAGTATATGATAAGAAAACAGGTAGTATATTAAATGAGAAAACAGTAGTAGATGCCACTAGTTTAAGCAATGAAGTAAAAGAATATCCATTAAATATATCTGTTGAAAAAGAACCGACAACTACTTTAATAACTAATGTAAAAGTAGAAGATAATGCAATGCCACAATTTACAATACCTAAATATATTGAAATAAATAAAGGTGAGACATTAAATGAAGTAAATGCAAAAGACCAAGAAGATGGTGAAATTCCAGCTAAGATGAGCAATAAAATAGATACAAATGTACCAGGTGTATACAAAGCATATTATAGTGCAACTGATAAAGAAAATAATAGAGTAGAATTTACACAAATTATCGTCGTTAAAGATAAAAGTATCTCTGTAGGTGATAACTATATTTTAAAAGCGAATGATTTTACAGTTAGAATGAAAGATTTTTCGCTTGATGGAAAAGATGTAATAAAAACTGCCAAGATCAAAGCCTATAATAAGCAAACAGGTGAAGCAATCAATAATAGGATAGAAATACTTTTAAATGGATATAATCAATCACCTGGAAGTTATGAATTAGGAATATATCTGCCAATAGAATCTACAAATATACTGAAAATCAATGCTACAGTAGATCCAAAAGAAATACCAGAAGTTACTATCCCAGAGTTTACACAAATAAATGTAAATGATAGTTTTGATAATAATACAAATGTAATCATAAATGATAAAGAGGATGGAAGTATCAAACCAACTATAACAGGTAGTGTCGATACAACTAAACCAGGAGTATATGTTTTAGATTATGAAGTTAAAGATAGTGATTTAAATGTCATTAATAATAAACAGGTAGTAGTTGTAAAAGATGACAAAATAAATATTGGTACTGATTACATAATATCAGCACAAGATTTTAACTTAAGACCATCACAGGTTGATACTAACATACTTGCGATAAAAAAAGCTGCAAATTTAGTAGTATACGATAAAAAAACAGGGATAGAAACAAAAGATGCAGTTTCTGTTAATGTAAATGACTATAATACGAAAGTAGGATCATATAAAATAGCTTTTACTTTAGATGATCAAACAACAAAAGAAATAACAGCAAATGTAGAAACTGGAGAGTTACCAACTATTAACATTCCACAACTAACAGAATTGAATCTAAATGATAAATTTGATAACACATCAAACTTAAGTGTTAGTGATAAAGAAGATGGAACTATCAAAGCAACAATAACTGGAAGTGTTGACACAACTAAGCCAGGAGTATATCCAGTTACTTATACTACAGTAGATAAAGATGGTAATAAAGTAGATAGTGAACAACTAGTAGTAGTAAAAGGTGAGAATGTTACTGTGGGAACTGATTACATAATAGTAGCTAATAATATAGATCTAGATAGTAAAGATTTAAATGATCAAAATATTATTAGTAAAAGTAATCTTAAAGTATATGATAAAAAAACTAATAAAGAAGTAAGTGATCAAGTAGTTATAGATAAATCTAGTTTTAATAATCAAACAGGAACTTATGATATTAAAGTAGCTATTGGTAGTGAACAAGTTATCATAAAAGCAGATGTTAAAGTAGGTGAAGCACCTATAGTAGATATTCCAGCTATCTTAGAAATAAATGCTAATGATACTTTAAGTGATGTAGAAGTAAGTGATAAAGAAGATGGAACTATCAAAGCAACAATAACTGGAAGTGTTGATACAACTAAACCAGGAGTATATCCAGTTACTTATACTACAGTAGATAAAGATGGTAATAAAGTTGATAGTGAACAACTAGTAGTAGTAAAAGGTGAGAATATCACTGTGGGAACTGATTACATAATAGTAGCTAATAATATAGATCTAGATAGTAAAGATTTAAATGATCAAAATATTATTAGTAAAAGTAATCTTAAAGTATATGATAAAAAAACTAATAAAGAAGTAAGCGATCAAGTAGTTATAGATAAATCTAGTTTTAATAATCAAACAGGAACTTATGATATTAAAGTAGCTATTGGTAGTGAACAAGTTATCATAAAAGCGGATGTTAAAGTAGGTGAAGCACCTATAGTAGATATTCCAGCTATCTTAGAAATAAATGCTAATGATACTTTAAGTGATGTAGAAGTAAGTGATAAAGAAGATGGAACTATCAAAGCAACAATAACTGGAAATGTTGATACAACTAAACCAGGAGTATATCCAGTTACTTATACTACAGTAGATAAAGATGGTAATAAAGTTGATAGTGAACAACTAGTAGTAGTAAAAGGTGAGAATGTCACTGTGGGAACTGATTACATAATAGTAGCTAATAATATAGATCTAGATAGTAAAGATTTAAATGATCAAAATATTATTAGTAAAAGTAATCTTAAAGTATATGATAAAAAAACTAATAAAGAAGTAAGTGATCAAGTAGTTGTAGATAAATCTAGTTTTAATAATCAAACAGGAACTTATGATATTAAAGTAGCTATTGGTAGTGAACAAGTTATCATAAAAGCGGATGTTAAAGTAGGTGAAGCACCTATAGTAGATATTCCAGCTATCTTAGAAATAAATGCTAATGATACTTTAAGTGATGTAGAAGTAAGTGATAAAGAAGATGGAACTATCAAAGCAACAATAACTGGAAGTGTCGATACAACTAAAGCAGGAGTATATCCAGTTACTTATACTACAGTAGATAAAGATGGTAATAAAGTTGATAGTGAACAACTAGTAGTAGTAAAAGGTGAGAATATCACTGTGGGAACTGATTACATAATAGTAGCTAATAATATAGATCTAGATAGTAAAGATTTAAATGATCAAAATATTATTAGTAAAAGTAATCTTAAAGTATATGATAAAAAAACTAATAAAGAAGTAAGTGATCAAGTAGTTATAGATAAATCTAGTTTTAATAATCAAACAGGAACTTATGATATTAAAGTAGCTATTGGTAGTGAACAAGTTATCATAAAAGCGGATGTTAAAGTAGGTGAAGCACCTATAGTAGATATTCCAGCTATCTTAGAAATAAATGCTAATGATACTTTAAGTGATGTAGAAGTAAGTGATAAAGAAGATGGAACTATTAAAGCAACAATAACTGGAAGTGTTGATACAACTAAGCCAGGAGTATATCCAGTTACTTATACTACAGTAGATAAAGATGGTAATAAAGTAGATAGTGAACAACTAGTAGTAGTAAAAGGTGAGAATGTTACTGTGGGAACTGATTACATAATAGTAGCTAATAATATAGATCTAGATAGTAAAGATTTAAATGATCAAAATATTATTAGTAAAAGTAATCTTAAAGTATATGATAAAAAAACTAATAAAGAAGTAAGTGATCAAGTAGTTGTAGATAAATCTAGTTTTAATAATCAAACAGGAACTTATGATATTAAAGTAGCTATTGGTAGTGAACAAGTTATCATAAAAGCAGATGTTACTGTAGATAATCAATCTGTAGATAAAGGAAAGCCTGCTAAGATTGTAACAGAAAATTACCAAGAAGTTTCTTTAAATAGTAAGTATAGTTATCTGAAAAATTTAAAAGTAAGTGATAAAGAAGATGGAATTATTAGTAATGATAAAGTTACTTACAAAAGTGATCTTAATACTAAAATTGCTGGTGTTTATAATGTACAATACAAAGTTATAGACAGTGATTTAAATGAAACGGTATTCACTAAAGTTATTCTAGTTAAAGATTCAGCTTATGTTAAAGATAATAATTTAATTATTAATGCTTATAGCTTTGAAATAAATAGTGACAATTTAGATTTAAGTATCGATAATCTATTAAAGTTATCTAAAGTTAGAGTTTATGATATTAGTAAATTAGAGTGGATTAAAAATCCTGCAGTTAAAATAATAAGTAATAATATAATGAATAAGCCAGGAACTTACCAAATAACATTATCAATAAATCCAAAAATTACTATTAATGTAATTATTAATAATAGTACTACTGGTAATGATAAAAATAGTAATGTTAAAAATCCTAAAACAAAAGCAAGTACTGCAGAAACAACTAAATCAAATTTACCAAAAAGTGGAACTAAAACTATTGTTCAAATAGTGGTATTATTTTTACTATTTGTAGCTTTATTAGCTTTTAAACAAAAAAGAAATAGATATTAGAATTATTGTAATTGAAAGTGTATATAATACTCTTTTTCAATATATCTAATATGTAGATGGTAAACTATGAAATAGAAAAAACAGTAATACATGACATTTAAATCATGTATTACTGTTTTTATTATAAGTTTATAAATCAAAAGATATACAAACTGGACAATCATGCTTAGAATCGATTATTATTTGTGAATCTACATTATATAAGTGCTTGATATTTTCAACGGTAATTATATCTTTAGGAGTCCCTTCTTTAAAAACTTTTCCATCTTTTAAAGTGATTATCCAATCAGCATATCTAGCAGCATGATTAATGTCATGTAAGACCATAACAATAGTTTGCTTGTTATTATTATTAAGTGATTTTAAAAGCTCTAAAACTTCAATTTGATATCCAATATCTAGATAAGTAGTTGGTTCATCTAGTAGTACTACTTTAGTTTGGGCTGCTAATACCATGGCAATCCAAACTCTTTGTTTTTGGCCACCAGACAAACTATTGATATTAGTTGAAGCAAGTTCATTTGTCTTTGTCAGTCTCATAGCTTGTGCAACTGCTTTTCTATTTTCTGATTTAGAAGCTGTTTTTTGATGAGGGTATCTACCATAACTAACTAATTCTTCTACACTCAATCCATCAAGACTATTTAATATTTGTGGAAGAAAGCCTAATTTCTTAGCTATTTCAATACTATCTTGTGTTTTCATATCTAGACTATCTAAATATATCTTACCTTCGTTAATAGGGATAATTCTAGCGATACTTTTTAATAGAGTAGATTTTC
This sequence comes from Mycoplasma sp. P36-A1, assembly GCF_049478495.1. Taxonomy (NCBI): domain Bacteria; kingdom Bacillati; phylum Mycoplasmatota; class Mollicutes; order Mycoplasmatales; family Mycoplasmataceae; genus Mycoplasma; species Mycoplasma sp. P36-A1. Next base: position 225,602 of record NZ_CP168083.1, read on the forward strand.
CACAACCATTAGGTCCTAGGATTACGGTAATTTTATTTTCTTGAATAGAAATATTTTGTTCTTTAATAATATTTTTACTACCATAATTAATGCTTAAATTGTTTGCTTCTATTATATTCATTGACTATTTTCCTTTCTTAATAAGTATATAAAATATGGAACACCAATTATTGACATAATAATACCTGTAGGTATTTCAGTACTACTAATTAGTATTTTTGCTAAAGCATCTGCAACTAAAACTAATGCAGCACCTATTAACATGGTACATACTAAGGTGTATTTGTAATTATTACCAATTAATTTTTTAGCAATATGTGGTGCAAGTAATCCTACAAAAGGAATTGATCCTCCAAATGAAATTGCAAAAGCGCTTAAAATACAAGATAATAATATGAATATAATACTCATTTTTTGATAGTTTAAACCTAATGTAGTTGCACTTTCTTTTCCGAGAATAAAAATGTTCAGTTCATTTAGATGTTTAATAATATAAATTACTATTAAACTTATAACTATAAAAAGTATTGTAATCTTGAAATAATTATTACCAGTAATAATACCTGCATTCCAAAGCTGTACATAGGCAAATTTTTGTTTGTCTAACTGTGTTGAAAAAAAGAGAATTAATCCTTGAAAACCTATGTTCAATGCTATTCCACAAATACACATACGAATTGAATTAATACCATTATCTTTATCATAAACTAGGATAAATAAGATAAATATACTTATTAAAGCACCTATTATGCCTACTAAAGGCATTCCTAGAATACTTAAGAAGTTAGTACTATTGTTTAACATTATATATAATAATACAAAAAATGAGATACCAGAATTAATACCAATAATACTAGAATCAGCTAAATCATTATTTAAAGTTGTTTGAAGTAGTAGTCCTGCAATTGATAAACCAACTCCTATTAGTATTGCACAAATAATACGAGGTAACCTTAGTTGAAAGAATATAAAATTACTTGTAGTATCACCACTAATAAGCTTTGTGACATTAATGTTTCCTTGCCCTATGAATAGTGATATTATTGTTACAACAATTAAGATAAGGCTTAATGTAATAACTTTATTTTTTTTACTTATTTGCATAGTACATTTTCCTTTCCATAAATAAAAATGTAGGAACTCCAATAATGGACATGATAATACCTAAAGGAGTTTCATAAGGTGGTTGAATGTTTCTAGCAATCAAATCGATAATTATTAAGAAATTAGCTCCATAAATGCATGATAGTGGCAAAATGTATTGGTATTCTTCTTTCTTTATTAATCTAGATACAGCATATGGTACTATAAGACCTACAAAACTTATGCTACCAACTATACTTACGGACATACCTGCAAGTAGTAATGCTCCAATGCAAATTAGAAATTTAGTCTTATTAACATTTACTCCTAAACTAGTAGCCACTTCATCACTTATTGATAATAGTGTTAGTTTTTTTGCTAAAGAGAATAATATAAGTATTCCAATAACAAAAGCAATAAAACTTAGCATTAGTTCACTATATCCTATATTAGCATTACCTCCTACATTCCAAAATGTAAGTTCTTGTCCTATATTAAAATATATTGCAACAAATTGACTTAAAGATGTGAAGAATAGTGATACAGCAACTCCAGCTAATAATAAATTTTTTGAGTTAGAACTATATTTATTAGTTGAAAAGCTCAATGTCAAAAATAAACCTAAGGCAGCTCCAATAAAAGACATAATAATTGTTATAATAAAGTTATTACGACTTATTAAAGCAAAACATATTGCTAGCATAAATGATGCACCGGAGTTAATTCCTAAGATACTTGCATCTGCAAGTTTATTTCTAGTTAAACCTTGCATTGCAGCACCTGCAACTGCAAAGCTTGCACCGACAATACCAGTTGCAAGTATTCTAGGCAAGCGCATATTAATGATAATCTCATATGAGTTTCCTTTATTAATAAAGCCACCTAAAATATTTAAATAAGTAGACCATGAAGTATTAGCTGCTCCAAATTTCAAAGAAAAGAAGATGATAATTGGTAAAGCTAGAACACCAATTATCATCCATTTTTTCATTTTACTCATATAAAGCTAAAATACTATTAGTGATATCTTTCAACTGTTTAGTAGTTGATTGAATATCCTGATAAATATAGGCACTTGAATCATAAGTGATAACTTTATTATTTTTTACTGCATCAGTAGATAACCAAACCTTGTTTTTACCAACAAGAGTCATTGGATCTTCTTGCCAACTACCAATCATAATCATGTCACTAGCATAATCATCAATAACCTCCAAAGAAATTGAACGATATTGTTCACCATTTATTATTTCATCTTGTACAATTTTAGTAGCTTTTAATCCTAATAAATCATATAAAACATCACCACCACGTCCTTGTTTATTACCATAAACAAATAGTTCTTTAACATATGTTTCCATAAGAGTAATTGTTTTATCATATACCTTTGAATCAATAAGTTTTTGTTTATAAGTAGCAACTTCATTATTGAAGTCACTAATAAGCTTTTCTCCTTCTTTTTGTTTATTTAAAACATCTGCAGTCCAAGTAATTCGTTCTTGTGTTGTAATATTTAAATAATCAATTAAAAGTGTAGGTGCAATCTTACTTAAATTATCATAATCAGCTTCTGAATAAGTTATTATTAAATCGGGTTTTAAAGATGCAATAGTTTCTAAATTATATTCTCCATAAGCATCACTACCATTAATAGATGGAGTATCTTTTAATTTATCTTCAAAGACTGCTCCCTCATATATATAAGTAGATGCAATAGGAGTAACACCTAAAGCTAAAAGATCACCTACAAAATAATCAGCAATTACTCTTTTAGGATTTGATGGAATCTCTACATCTCCTTTAACAGTACTCACTGTTTTTGTCGTTTGATCTGATGTTGTTGAACATCCAGTTAAAACTAGCATTAAGCAAACAAATGCTAGTGAAAATATTTTTTTCATATATACCTCTTTCTCTATACTATGTATCTAATGTATTCAATTAGTTTAATCTAACCGGTGATAAGATATTAACATATAGAATATATATACGCAATAAAATCATGATAATTATGTATTTTTACACTTAATTTATGTATAATAAATATAGGTGATAAAAATGATATGTAACAACTTAGAAGAATACTATGAAGCTTTCTTTAGTAAAATAAATTATATACAATATAAAAATGAGCATTTTAATTTATATATTAATCCAAGCAAAAGTGAAGAGTATATAATACATGCAAAAATATTTGATTGGTATGAATTATTTGTAGGTGATTTCACTATTTATGAGGACATTATGATTGATTATGATATTGGTGAAACATATTTGCATTTAGAAATGTTCTTAGGACAAGAGGATAATAGTAATCAAAATAGCTATTCAAGTTTTTTATTATATGGAAAAGATCGTAAAGGTAGACAGAAGTGGCAAAAAAATAGTCATTATCATTCGACTGATATTATAATAAAAAAGCCATTCTTTGAAAAAAAACTTGTTGATTATGATTACACCTTTAATGAATTAGATTACTATGGTCTAAATAAACTATTTAAACCTTTACCAGTACAGGTTTTACATATTTTACAAGAAATATCGACAACAATATCACATAAAAAAGTATCTAGATTATATCTAGATGCTCAAATTATGAATATTATTTATTTTCTAATACCAAAAGATAATATTTCTGCCGTACAATCTAAAACAATACCACTTGAAATGAAAAATGGTAAAAGAGTTATTTTATCTGCAACGGATCATGAAATAATTCAACAAATTCATAATGAGATAACCTTAAACTGTGGTAATTATTTAACAATAAAACAACTAGCTGACAAGTACTATATTGGTGTTCAAAAGTTAACTTATGGTTTTAAGTATTTATATCACATGAGTATTCATGATTATATAAGCTTAGTTAAAATTAATCTAGCAAACAGTATGTTAGTAGCAGAAAATGCTAAAATATCAGTTATTGCTAAAACTCTTGGATTTGCTAATTCTAATTCATTTATCTATTTTTATAAAAGTAAAATGAAAATAACACCAAAACAGTTTCAGATTAAATCTCGTTAAAAAAAATGCTACAAAAGTAGCATTTTTTTATACTATATAACATTCTTTATCTCGTACTTCATCTAAATATTCATTATCTATCGCAACATCTTCAAATGTAGCCATGTTATTCATCATTGATGTAGCAAATTCAATTACAGAAAAAGCTATTGGACAGCCACTTCCTTCACCTAAGCGCATGTTTAAATCTAACATAGGACTTAATTCTAATTCCTTAATTGCTAAATTATAACCTATCTCTTCAGATTTATGTGATGCAAAACAATAGTCTTTGACTAATGGGTTAATTCTATTTGCAACTAAGGCAGCAACAACTGAAATATATCCATCAATTACAACAGGTATACGATAATATGCAGCACCTAAATAAACGCCTGCCATTGCTACAATATCATAACCTCCAACTTTTGCAACTATATCAATTGGATCATTGAAATTTAAATTATTTATTTTAATAGCTTGTTCAACAACTAATTTCTTTTTCTCAAAAGATTCATTAGTTATACCGCCACCTTTACCAACAACATCTTCAACGCTACAGTTTAAAAGTGATTTTAAAACTGCAGCAGAGGTTGTGGTATTACCAATACCCATTTCACCTACACCAATGATATCAAAATTATTATCTTTAGCAATTTTAACTGCTTCTATACCAATTTCTAAAGCAGTAAGGGCTTGATTATAAGTCATGGCTGGTTCTTTGTATATATTTTTAGTTCCTTTACTAATTTTACGATTTAAAACACCAGGAATAATTTCATCAGAATTAATTCCAACATCTACTACTATTAATTTAGTGTTATTAACCTTTGAAAGGGATGCAACTCCTGTTTTTTGTTTTATGAAATTCTTAGTTTGTTCTAGGGTAATTGCTTGTGGTGCTGAAGCAACACCTTCTTCAACAACACCATTATCAGAAGACATGATAATAATACATTTGTTTGCAACACTGTTATATGTTTTAGTTGTAATACCTGCTAGTTTAATACTTATATCTTCTAGTTTACCTAAACTACCTAAAGGCTTAGCTAAATTATCAACTCTTATACTAGCAATCTCAATTGCTTTTTTATCTAATTCTTTAATACCACTCATTATCTTTTCAATCATTTAAGAAATCTCCTTTATAAACCACTCTATCAATACTTATCTCTATATTATATTGTACTTATTTATTGTTTAAACTTCAATATAACTAAGTTAAGATTATTTAAATATAAATACTTAGGAAACTATAAAAGTAATAAATCTAAGATGAGTATATAAATATACACTATAAATATTGGCTTATACATATAGAAGTATTTATAGAGTATAAATTATAGTGTTATATGTAAGGTTATTATATAGCTATATGTTAGAATATTCACATATGAAGTGTGATTATTCTCACACTTACCTTATTTATTATAATGATAGAATTTAATAAAATAGGAGGTATTATATGTATAATTTGTTAATAGAAGATGTAAATAAGGCAGCAGCTAATAAAATGAAAAGTGGATTGAAAAAACCATTAAACTATTTTGTAGCTAGTATGTTAGCTGGTTTTTTTGTTGGGCTAGGTATTTTACTTATATTTAGTATTTCAGGACAATTAGGTAATACACCATATACTAAATTAATAATGGGTGTTAGTTTTGGGGTTGCATTATCACTAGTAATAATGGCTGGTTCAGAGTTATTCACAGGTAATAACTTTGTTTTAGGGGTTTCTTTGTTTGATAAAAAAGCTAAATTAATGGATGTTATTAAACTATGGGTACTATGTTATTTAGGTAACTTAGCAGGAGCAGCATTATTAAGTATTATATTTATTCTTGCAGGGCTTGGTCAAATTGGTGATGGAGTTGCTAGTAATGGTGTAGGTATGGCAATACAAAATGCAGCAAGTGCAAAAATGAATGGTGATTTTATACAATTATTTTTTAAAGGTGTTTTATGTAATGTACTAGTTTGCTTAGCAGTTTTATGTTCTATTAAGCTTAAATCTGAAAGTGGTAAACTAATTATGATTTGGTGGTGTTTGTTTGCTTTCATTACAACTGGATTTGAACATAGTGTTGCAAATATGACAATCTTTTTTACTAGTTTGTTTACACCACATATTGAAACAGTATCTTACAGTGGTATGATTTACAATTTACTAGCAACTACCTCAGGTAATATAGTTGGTGGCTTATTACTAGCGGGTGCGTATATAGTTGCATCAAGAAATATGGATAAATAAAGGAGAATTAATTATGGCAGGTAAACTTACATACTTAGAATTAGATGATTACTTAGCTAAAATAGCTAAATCATATGATTTATATGGACCAGTAGTTCAAGAAAAAGCCGGTGTCTTTTCAGATACTGATACAATTATATTTGAAAAAGTTAATAATTTTAGTGAAATGTGTTTTGATAAAAAATCTAATTACAGTGCTAAAGATATCTTTTTACCTTTAAGTGAAACTATTTTTTATTTTACTGAAAATGAATATACTAAACCAACTAATAAGCTTAAACCTAGTTTAATTTTTGTTAGAAGTTGTGATTTACATGCAATAAAGAGAACTGATCAAATATACTTATATAATAAATATGAAGATATCTATTATAAAGAAAAGAAAGAATTATTAAAATTTGTTTTAGTAGGTTGTAAAGAAGAATTTGATAATTGTCATTGTGTTGATTTTGCTACTAATATTTCAGATAATTATGATATTGCTTTAAATATTAGAGACAATGGGGTTGAAATAGATATAAAAGATGCAGATTTAGATTTATTAAATGTTATAGACATTAAAGACTTTATGCATGATCATGTAAGTATAAATAGCTACAAAGTAAATGTTCCAGATAAAGTAGAATTAGAAAAAGTAATCAATGCAGATATTTGGGATGAATATTCTACTAGATGTATAGCATGTGGAGCATGTAACTTTGTTTGTCCTACATGTACATGTTTTACTATGCAAGATATTTTTTATCAGGATAATGAAAATGTTGGTGAAAGAAGAAGAGTGGCTGCAAGTTGTCATGTTGATGGTTATTCTGATATGGCAGGTGGACATAGTTTTAGATTAGATAAAAAAGATCGTATGCGTTTTAAAGTTTTACATAAAGTTAGTGATTTTAAAGAACGCTTTGGTTACAACATGTGTGTTGGTTGTGGAAGATGTGATGATGTTTGTCCAGAACATATCTCATTTGCAAACAGTGTTAATAAATTAACTAATTACATCAAAGAAGGTGAAAATCATGAATAATATATATTTACCAAAACCATATAAAATATTAAGTATTCTTAAGCAATCAGAAATAGAGTATTTATTTGAAGTAGAATTTGATAAAGATGCTAATCCTGGTCAATTTATTGAAGTTTCATTACCAATGGTTGGTGAGGCACCTATCTCAATTACTAAAATTAATCCTAGTAATAATAGTATTCAGTTTTTAATTAGAAAAGTAGGTAAGGTAACTGATAAATTATTTGATTTAGAAGTTGGTAATAATATGTTTTTAAGAGGGCCATATGGTAATGGTTTTGACTTAGATAAATTAAAAGGTAAAGATGTTGTTGTTATAAGTGGTGGTTCAGGTTTAGCTCCAGTAAGACCATTAGTTAATGAGTTTTATAAAAACAGTAATTTTCATTTATTAATGGGATTCAAGGATGAAAATGGAATCCTATTTGAAAATGATATTGATATGTGGTCTAAAGAAAATAATAATATTATGATGACTTTAGACTGTGATAATGAAAGATGTTTAGTAGGTTTTGTTACTGATCACTTAGAATCATTATTTAATAAAGTAAACAAGGATAATGTAAAAGTTGTAGTAGTAGGACCTCCTTTAATGATGAAGTTTACTACTTTAGATATTTTAAAACTAGGTATTAAAGAAGAAGATATCATTGTTAGTTTTGAAAGAAATATGTCATGTGCTGTAGGGAAATGTGGTCATTGTAAAATAGATGAAACTTATGTTTGTTTAGAAGGACCAGTATTTGAATATCCTAAAGCTAAGACTTTATTGGATTAGGAGGATTATATATGAGTTTAGATATCAATAGAAAATTAGTAACTAAAAATGCTTATCGTGTTACTAAAAATAGAGATGAAACGGCTTTAAGAATTAGAATACCTGGTGGAAAATTAGAAGCTGATGTATTAATGCAGGTTGCTAAAGTTGCTAATGAATATGGAAATGGTAGAGTTCATATTACAACTAGACAAGGGTTTGAAATATTAGGTATTCCTTGGCAAAATATGGATGCTTGTAATAAAGCAATCCAACCAATTATTGATGCAATGCATACTAATCAACCGAATGGTAAAAGTAATGGTTATCCTTCAGCTGGGACAAGAAATGTTGCAGCTTGTATTGGGAATGAAGTTTGTCCTAAAGCTCAATACAATACAACAGAGTTTGCAAAAGAGATAGAAGATTTAGTCTTTCCAAATGATTTACACTTTAAAATTGCCTTAACAGGATGTTTAAATGATTGTCAAAAGGTAAGAATGCATGATTTTGGTATTTTAGGTATGGCATTACCTGTATTTAATCTAAATCGTTGTATCAGTTGTGGAATGTGTGAGAAAAAATGTCAAAAACTTGCAACTTCAGCTATTGAAATGAAAAATAATCGTCCTGATAGAGACCATAGTAAATGCATAGGGTGTGGAGAGTGTGTTTTAAACTGTCCAACTAGAGCATGGACAAGATCTAAAGAAAAATATTATCGTTTTGTTATAATGGGTAGAACTGGTAAGAAAAATCCTAGACTTGCAATGGATTGGATGTTATGGACTAATAAAGAAACAATAATGAAAGTTATTGAAAATACTTACAAGTATGTTAATGAATATATTGATCGTTCACTTCCTAAAGAACATATAGGTTATATTGTTGATAGAACAGGTTTTATGGAATACAAGAAATGGGCCTTAAAAGATGTAGAATACAGTGATATAATGATTGTTAAAGATAATATAAACTGGAGTGGAGTTCATTATAAAGCAAACACTCTAGACTAAGGAGTGTATAAGATGCATAAAGTTATCGTATTAGTACATCATGGAACATCAAATGAAAAAATAAATGAGAAAACTTATACTAAGCTTAAAAGTGAGGTTGAAATACTTCATCCACATGCTAAAGTATATGAAGTATTTACTTCAAGAATTGTAAATAATAGAATAATTAAAAAAAGAGAAACGTTTGATAATATATTAGATATGTTAAAAAAAGATAATATAAAAGAAATTGAAATATTACATACAAATTTAAGTAATGGTGATATTTATAAGGGTATCATTAGTAAATTAGATAACTCAAAGATAGATTATAAAATAAATAAGCCTTTATTAGATAGTCTAGATCTTTCAAAACTAGTTAGTATATTACCTTATGATAAGAATAAAAATATAATATTTATTGGACATGGTAACAGTACAAGTAATAAAGATTATGAAAACCTTCAAAATGAATTTTATAAACAAACTAAAAATAATGTTCGAGTTTGTGTTTTATCCCAATTAAGAACAAATGATATCAGTTTCTTAAACTTAGATAAAGAGAAAGATATAGAAATATACCCTTTAATGTTTGTAGAGGGATTTCATGCACAAAAAGATGTTAAGTCTACAATTAAAATATTTGATGATTATAAATGCAATTATAATTCTTACTCATTAGGTGAGTGCAAAGAAATTAGAAATCTATTTTGTGAAATGATTAGTAAAACTAAATAAAAAGTCTTCAGAAACCGCAATTTTTTGCGGTTTTTGTTAGTTAATAGTAAGTTTATAGTTCTCTTTTTCTTAAAGTAAACTACCTGTTTACTTCGTGTTTGACAATTTTATGATTATTTAATATCATATTCACATCACTTGTGTATAAGTTAAAAGTGAAGTGTCTATAAGGGGGACAAATAATGAATAAAAAACAGATTAAAGTATTAATTGTGGCAGTATTGTTATGTGCTGGAGTTGGTGGAAATTCAAAAATGATAAAGGCAAATACAGTAAATCAAAGTAATCAAAGAAGCAAACAGGCATTTGTTGGTACTGTAAGAGCTACTTTATCAGATAACGTATTAAAACTGGATAGTGGTACTTTTATATCAAGTAATTCAGGTTCATTTTCAACTCATTTTACAAAAGATGAGATAGAAAGTGTAGAAGAAATTAATATTACAGGTAATATTAATTTAACGGCATTTGCAAATGGTATATTTGAAAATTTTAAGTCTTTAAAAACAATTAATGGATTTGAAAATATCGATTTTAGTAGAGTAACCACTGCTAATGATTTCTTTAAAAATGCATCATCACTAACACATATTTATGTTGGTTATTTTAATACTTCTAATTTAACAAGTGCTAATGGTTTCTTTGAAAATACAACTAAGCTTAATGTTACAGGGTTAGAAAACTGGAATGTTAACAGGTTAACTTCAATTTCTAGATTTTTATTAAATAATGAAACAATGGAACGTTTGAATTTATTAGGTTGGAACATTGTTAACCTTACATCTATGGATAGTGCATTTGAAGGAATGAGTAATCTTAAAGATTTATTAATCTCTAATTGGAATATTGGTAATGTAACTGACATGAATGCTACTTTTAAGGGTACTAGTTCATTAGAAGAAATAAGTGTTTCAAGTTGGAATACGATTTCATTAACTAATATGGATAGCACTTTTGAAAATATGACTTCTTTAAAAAGTTTAGATATTAATAATTGGAATACTGTTAATGTTACGACTATGAATAACACATTTAGTAACATGAGTAAAATTAGTGATTTGCAATTAAATAATCTTAATACTCGTAATGTTAAAAGTTTAAATAGCACATTTAAAGATTTAACATCTGTTTCAAGTTTAAATTTAGATAGATGGAATACAACTAATGTTGAAAGCATGAATAATACTTTTGAAAACATGTCAATTCTTACTAATCTTAATATCGGTAATTGGAATACTAATTCTTTAAAAAGTATGGATAGTACTTTTGCTAATTTAGGTTCTATTACTGTACTTGATCTAAATGACTGGGATACAACAAATGTTACTAGTCTAAATAGTACATTTGAAAATGTAACTAAAATTAAAAATATTACTATTGATAAGTGGAATATTTCTAATGTTCAAACAATGGATAATACATTTAAAAATATGATAAGTCTTGAAAGTCTTTTGATAAATGATTTAAATACTCAAAGTGTTGTAAGTTTAAACAATACCTTTGAAAATATGAGTGCTATCAAAAATTTAGATTTAGGTAAATGGAATACAACTAATGTTAAAAGTTTAAATTCTACTTTTAAGAATATGCGCAATTTAATTACATTAAATATTGAAAATTGGAACATGAGCAATGTATCTAATAAAGTTGATATGTTTAGTGGAATGGTCAATTTAGATTCATTAACTTTAGGAAGTCAAAATAGTTTTGAGATGGCCGTAAACTTACCAGCAATAAATAGAGATAATGCAAAGTATACTGGTAGATGGAAAGGTTTAAATAAAAATTTAACTTTTGAATCTAGTAGTTTATTAATGCATCAGTATACTGCTCAAGATAGTGATACTTATGTTAGAGAAAAAACTGTAGTGCTTAATGTTAAAAATACAACTATAGAGAAAGATTCTAAATGGTCTGCAATTGATAACTTTGTTAATGCTTCATATGGTGGAACTGTAATTAATTTTAATCAAATCAAGTGGACTGGATCAGTTAATACTGCAGTTGTTGGAAGTTATAATGTATTTTATTCTTATGAGAATGAAACTAAAGTTGCTGTAGTTACAGTTATAAATAATAACAACAATAATAATAACAATAACAACAATAACAATAACAACAATAACAATAACAACAATAACAATAACAATAATAACAATAGTAATAATAACAGTGGTAGCACAACAACTGTAAACAGAGTTACTACTGTTAGAGACTCACGTAATAGAATTACAAGTATTACTCAAAGAAATACTAGTAATAGAATTATTAGAACAACAACATATACTTACTTCAGCACTACTAATAATAATTGGAGAACACGTAATATCACAACTTTTAATAATAGTGGTAGAAGAACAACATTAGAACAAGTCGTAAGACGTACTAATCTAAGATATGCAAGTAGAAATTACTATAAATACCATACTAATGTTAATAATGTATGGAGTGAAAGAGATCTAAGAACTTATCATAGTAATGGTGTTATAAATAGAAGAAGAACTACTAAGCAAACTAGTGCTAAACGTAGAACCTCTTATTATGAATTAACAAGAAGAAGTAATGGACGTAATATTAGAATAATTCAAGATTCTAACTTTAGTAAAGGTGTATATAGAACAAGAAGAATTACTACTTATCGTAGTAATGGTAAGCGTCAACGTTTAGTTGTAACTAATAGAACTGCTGCAAAAAGAGTAACTAGAATTACAACTTATAACTACAATAGAAATGGTGTCTTAAGAAGCAATAAAAGTGGTAATGCATCAAGAAATGTTAAAACATATAATTCAAAAAGAAGAAGAACTAGTAATGTTACAAGAAGATATAATGCTTCAGGAAGATTACTAAAAGCATAGTTAGATAAAGCACCTCAATTGAGGTGCTTTATTTATTAGTTTTTATATTACGATAATAATCAAGAAGTAGATCTTGTTTAACATAGTAATTATTAGCAATAATTTTTACTAAGCCTAGCTCCACTAAAGAGGTAATAGCTCTAGATACAGTTTCTCTTGAAACACCAATTACATCTGCTAGGTAAGAATTGTTGATTTTAAAATTAATAAGAGTATATTCATCATCTGATTTGATGCCATAATCCTTAGCAAACTTCCAAAGCTTAGCTGCTATCTTTTTTTCAACATTAATGGATATAGAGTTTTTTAATAAACGATAAAGTCTTCTAGTACGATGAGATTGCAGTTTTAAAGCATTTAATTCTAACTGTGGATATAGTTTAAATAATGAAAATAAATGATCTTGGCTAATTTTAAGAATCTCACAATCTTCAAAAGCAATAGCTTCATAAGGAAAGTTATAATAAGCTTGATCAAAGTCATTTATTATACTATCACTATCTAATGTTAAAAAAATTTTTTTCTTTCCATTTGCAATATTAGAGTATAAAGTAACTTTACCTTTTATTAAATAATAAAAATATTGTGTTGGTTGTTTTTCATAAAATAAAATTGTCTTCTTATTAATGTGAACTTTTTCAAAATATTTAAATATTTCACTACAATCACTTATATTTTTAAATAATTTCATTAAAAAACCTCCATTTACTAACTCTATAATAGCATATATTTATAAGTTAGTTAATGAAAAAGGTTTATAATATCAAGTAAATACATAACAGTAAATAAGACCTTTGTTAACAAACTGTAAAAAATGTGATGTTTTTATATTTCATTTATGGTAAAATAAAAACATAGAAATTACTTAAAAGCAAATTAAGTTATTAAGTGATAAGTTTAAGCATAATCATATTAAAACAGATATAGAAATAAATGAGGGTCTTTTTTAGGGCTCTTTTTATTTTTATAAAGGGAGAAAAAATGAAACGTAAAAATATTATTATTAAACTATTAACTATTATCACAATGTTTTTTTTACTTAATAACAATAATGTTATTAAAGCTAAAGTTACTACTAAAACAACAACAGTAAGTAAAGCTAAAAAAATAGTATACACTTATAATTCTAAGTATTCTAATTACTATAATAATCAAAAGATACTCAGCAAGAAAACGACATATACCTATTATAGTAATAAAAAGCTTAAATCTAAGCAAATTAAGTATTATAATAAATACTCACAATACTATAAAACTACTACAATTTCATACAATAAAAAAGGAATTAAAATTAAGACTAAGACAAAACTAGTTAAATACTTATATAATAGAGTAGAAAGAAAGTCATTTTATCAACTATATCAAGCAATATATAAAAAAAACAACAATAATATTTATGTATATACTGATAATTATAATGCTAAAGAAAAGAAATATATTAAAAAGGCAATAACTAATATTAACAATGTATCAGGTCGAACAGGAAAAAAGACTGGTAAAAAAGCTAACTTTAAACTTGTGCTTACAAATAATAAAAATAAGGCTAATATTATAGCTTTAACTTCAAATAAAATATATCGAGTAAATAATGCTACTGTATTAGGCCAATTTAAGACAAATGTCGCTAAGAAATTAGTATATGTTACAAGATTTACTAAAACAAATGATAAAAATCCATTAAGTACCTATATACATGAGCTAGGGCATACTTTAGGTATGGGTCACTATGTAAACATAAGTAAAAATGGAAATCCTAAAAATGTTGTATCAAATAATGCCTCGATTATGGGCTACAATAATATAAGTAAGCCAACTATTAATGATACAAAAGAGTTACAGTATTTATATGGTAAGTATTAATGTTGTAAGTGTTTAGATTTTTTTATACGATAATCTTGTAGATGGGCAAAGTTACTACCAAAAACATCAGAAGTATTAGTGACAGACATAAAGGCTTCAGGATCAATGCTTCTAACAGCATCAATAACATCAACCATTTGTTCATACTCAACAACTGTATAAAGCATTTTATAATTGCTGTTAGAGTAGTATCCTGTGCCATCTAATACAGTAACACTCTTATTAGTATGATCAATTATATTTTGAGCTATCTCTTTATATTGACTCGATATAACCATAATTGACTTACTTGGTTGAGCACCCTCAACAATAAAAGCAATTGCTTTAGCTCCAATGTAAACTGAAACTAATGTTAGTAAAGAATTTTCCAAACCAATAATAAATATAGAAGGAATAATAACAATAATATCCATGAACAAGACAGTAGTGCTTTTATTAATATGCAAATATTTCTCTGCAAATTTACCAACTAAAGGTGAACTAGCTCCAGTAGATTCTCCTTTGTAAATAAAACCAATACCAGCACCCATTAACAAACCTGCAAAAATTGACGCAATTAAACTATTTTCAAGTTTAAAAGCAATACCTGTAGTTAAGTCTAGAAAAACAGAAGTTAAAATAACAGTAACAATAGTACGATAAATCAACTTTTTGTCTAATAGTTTAAATCCAATAATAATTAGAATACCATTTAAGATAAAATTTGAATATGCTGTTGGAATATTTAAAGTGTAATATAAAAGCATAGTAACACCAGTAATGCCTCCTTCACCTAAATTATTAGCTAAAGCAAAACCGTTTACTGATAAAGCAACACATACTATACCTAATAAAACATAAAAATTTTTCATATTAAAAATAGTCTTCATAATTATACCTCCAAAAATAATACTAATATCTAAAAAATATTATAACACATTATAGACACTTAATTACTTCTTTAAACACATAAATTTACATATAGATTATTTAAATTTCTAATAAAATAAATATTATTTTTACTAACATAACTATAATTTAATTTTATTAAGTAATTAATATTTATTAACTGTATTTTATCAAAAGTACTTTATTTATCAGATATAATATTTTTATCAAATTAGTAAGAGCTATACAATGTATTTAAATAATACTGGTATTCAAAAAAACCTTATTCTTCACAGTATTATTATTGTAATGAGTACCCTTAATAAAATATTCTGTTTGAGTGTAATACAATACATTAATAGTAATTATTATTTGATACTAAGGTTTAAAATTTGATGATGATCGTTTAAGCTATGCCACTATAATTGTAATTAACTTTGTAAGCAGTCAATTCATATAAATTACAAGTATTTTTTATTCCCAATAAGTCTGTATTTGTATGTGTGGTTATAGAAGTCTAAGTTGTATAAAAAATAAACAGTATACTCAAACAGAGAAAACTCTATCAATATTAAGCGTGTAACTTAATAAAAGATAGAGTTTTTACTATTTAAAGGTATTTCTTAGTTCTAAAATATTGAACACTTACTAGTGCTACAATACTAATAGCTGCAATAGTTGAGATAATTAACCCTAGAGTAAAGTCATTTCTTTTAAGAGTAATAACTATTTTATTATTACCAGACTTAACACTTGCTCCAATAAAATGACCATTAATTTTTCTTGTGTCAACTACTTCATCATTTACACTTATAATATAATCCTTATCATATATTATAGATGTCGCTAGAAAGCCATCACTAGGCATATTTAAGTCAAATTCATACTTTTCATTAAAGTGTTCTTGATTGTTAGTAGTAGTTATAACATTTTTCAATTTAACTTTATTATTAGGAATAAAATACAATTTATAATTATGATATTTATTTAATTTTTTATGAGACATACTTTTCAAAGATACATATTTTTTGTTTGAAAACTTACTAGCACTAGCCATAATAACTACAGTGTCATTTGCAGGTTCATTATAAAAATTCACAGGTCTAACACCAGTACACACATTACTAAAACAAAAATTTTGTTTAGAATTAACATTATTTTTAGTACTCATTTCAAAATACAGAGTACCATTCTCTAAGCCTTTAGTAGAAATAAGGTTAAAGCTTTGATTCTTTCCTTTTTCAATGTTTAAGCTACCTTCTTTTATAAGATACTTAGAGCCTTCAAACTGGTAATTATTATTATTAGTATTACTATCAACAAAAGTATCTTGTGTTATAGCTAAAATGCGATCTAGATTGTTTTTATTATCATAAAGTTGTTTATCAGATTGAACTTGATTGTTAGTTACTCCATATATAAATGGTGTTGCATCATATGTTTTATTAGAATAATATACTTGTTTAACAGAAAATAACTTTCTGAAAATATCATTATTATAATATCTTTCACGTTGTGTACGATTACTAAAAGTACTGCGACCTAAATTTACAAATTCATTATAAAACATATCATAATCTTTTGTTAAGATAGAAGAGTACAATATAGGACTGTAATGGTTAATTGCAGCATTCATATTTGTAACATTTAAAGTACGATAATAATCTGACTTAATATTATTGTCATAATAATTATCAACTTTTTTAGTTAGTATTTTTTCATAGAATGTTTTTACACTAATTCTGTTACTATTAACATAAGTACTAGTAACAGTAAGGATTGGTAGAAGTATTAAAAGGCTGTATTTATATTTATCATACCTATTAAGGAGTATTAAAAAAATAATAAATTGAATAAGCATTGGAATAATAATTTTTTTCCCACTGAATTGTTCAGTATGTAAATAAGGAATAAAGACATACATTAATGCAAGAATGATAGTAATGAATAAGCTAATATTTTTGTACTTAGTCTTTTTATCAAGTAACATTGAGAACAATAGTATTAGCACTAAAGGTAAAGCATACATGTGCACTTTGCGATGAGTGTATTGCAATATATTTAATAAATAATTAAAATGCCCTGATAAAAATATTATTATTAAAGGTACAAGTAAAATATAGATATACTTCTTTTTAAAATTGAGAAAGCCTAATATGAAAGTAAATGCCGTAACTATTCCAATACCTTGACTATAAGGACTATCAAATATTAAAAAGACTAACCTTTTTGGACTATTCATTATTATAGGAACACTACTACGTATTTGACTAGATCTATTACTAGTTATAATTGCAAAGGCTTCTGGTATAAATACTATAGCTGCAAGCATCACACCTAAAGCATAGGATAGGATAGTTTTAAAAATTAGGGTTTTAAGTTTAATGCTTGCATTACTTATATTGTAGTAATAGAGTATAAATACTATTTGAGTAAAGCCAATAATAAGGGCAAAGAAAAAGTTTGTATACAGTATTAAAGCAACAGAGATTATAAATTTAATAATGCCTTTTCCATCGACTAGATCACATAAGGCATAATATGATAAAAAGATGAAGGGAAAGTAATAGAAAAACATAAAGTGATGTGAGAAATGCCATAAGACACAGCCACTAAAGGCTGTAATACTTGCAAAGATAAAACAATACCACTTAATTTTAATAGAGTCTTCATAAAAGTATTTTCCTAGTCTATTATAAAGTAAATAGGAAAATAAATATGTTAGAACTAAAGTAGAAATCTGCATAAATTTTATTACAGTTAAAGTGCTTAGACTAGGAACTAATAATGACAACATTAAATAAGGATTTAAAAATCCATGATAATATAAATTAGCATAATCTTGAGTAGTTCCATAATTCATTGTGATAGGTTGAAATAAATTGCCAGTTTTATAAAATGTCTCTCTATAATAATCAATAAATCTTGCATGTTGCGTTAAAAAATCACCTTTAGCTGTTCCAAACATTAGCCCATTATGTTCAAAAAAACCAAAAATCGCAATAACACACAATAAAAATATTGTAAAAAATAGATAAGAACTATACTTTGTATTTAAATTCTTCATTAAATAATTCTCCTTTTTATAAATGTATTTAATTTATAAAGACTAGTTTATCATTTATTAAAGTCTAATAATAGCTAAAATAAAGCTATGTGCACAATAAACAAAAATAATTTTTTGCTAATAACAATTTCATAATTTAGTGTTAACAATAGATAATTATCTAAAATATAATTAACGATTTCATATAATGATATTAATAAAAAACACAGTTTTGAAGAGAGTGATATTTTGATAATATTACACAATTAGTGTATGACTTAAATCATTCTTTATTTGCATTATTAAAGATAATATTTATAAATAAATGTAAAATATGCTTTTTCTGTGTAAATCAATAACTTCACAACAATCCCACAAAGCACACATTTGAATGCTAAAAGTGGGTATTATAATACTATGCAAGGATGTGTTAAGATGTATAAAATTCTAGTAGTAGAAGATGATTATAAAATACAAGAGTTAGTAGTAGAATTATTATTAAGTAGAAACTATGAAGTGAAGTTTGCTTCTAGTGGCATCGAAGGATTATATATATATCAAAATGAATTGTTTGATTTAGTTATTACTGATTTAATGATGCCACATATTGATGGATATGGTTTTATAGATAGAATTAGAGAATATGATTCTAAGACAAAGATAATTGTTTTAAGTGCTTTAGATCAAGAAGAAACCCAACTGAAAGGTTTTGATCTAGGTATTGATGATTATATTTGTAAGCCTTTTTCAACAAGAGTATTTTTAAAAAGAGTAGAAGCTTGTTTAAGCAGATTATAAAAATAAAAAAATTTAAAAGAAAAGAGTGATTTTAATGAGTAAAATATTAATAGTAGAAGATGATTTAAATATTCAAGATATTGTTGCAGAGTTGTTACAAGAAGAAGGATATGAAGTAAAAAGAGCTAATGATGGTCAACAGGGTTATGAAGCCTTTAAAGAAGGAGACTTTGATTTAGTAATAACTGATGTTATGATGCCTATTATGGATGGTAATAATTTAGTTAAACTTATTAGAGGTAAAGATAAGAATGTCAAAATATTAATGTTGACTGCTTTAGGTGAAGAATACGATGAATTAAAAGGTTTTGAATTAGGTGTTGATGATTATGTTGCAAAGCCATTTTCATTTAATATCTTACTAAAAAGAATAGAAGCATTATTAAGAAGAAATTCAATTATTAATGAATCAACAAGTAAAAAGATATCATATGATAATATTATGCTTGATGATACAAGTCACAGTGTTTTAGTGGAAGATAATGAAGTAGCATTAACTTTAAAAGAGTTTGAAATACTTAAAATACTTATGAATAATGTTGGGAAAGTAATATCAAGAGAAATATTACTAGATCAAGTATGGGGTTATAGTTATTATGGTGATACAAGAGTAATCGATACTCACATTAAAAATATAAGAAAAAAGACAGGGATATCAAAAATTAAGACGGTGACTGGAATTGGTTACAAACTCGAAGAAATTTAATCTTAGAAAACATTTTAAATGGCAAAATAGTCGTTTAGGAAAGAAGACTTTTAATTTTTCTTTAATAGTATTTTTAATGTTCAGTGTAATTGTTTATATAATGATTTATACAGGTATTCCTACATTGTATAAATACTATAAAACAGTAAATCTTAATACTCAAATTAATAGAGTAGTTAATGAAAGTGACGATATGCAAGAACTTGAATATAATTTACAAATTATGAAAAGACATAGTAATGCAATTGTTACATATGAAATAAATGGTGAATTTTATAATTGTTTCTTTCAAGAGTATTGTACAAGTGTCCCAAATCAAAATATTGATATTAGAGGACGTAATGGAATAAACTATATTAAAGTTGATACATCAGTAAAAATAGATGATGAATTAGTATATATTCATTTTATAATGCCTTTAAGCTCTACTCAGGAAGTTCAAAATATCTTAGTATTATTCTTACCATTATTTGGTTTATTATCTGTTAGCATGGCCTTATTGTTGTCTAATTTAATATCTTCAAAATTAAGTAGTGGCATAATAAAATTAAATGAAGATGCTAAAAAAATTACAAACCTAGACTTTAATGTAGATCAAAGTATTAAAAGTGATGATGAATTAGGTGATTTATCTATTAGTCTTAAAAAACTTGCAAATGAATTAGAAACTAATATAAATCAATTACAAAAGACAAATGAAAAGCTTTATTCAGATATTGAGAAGGAACGTATTATGGAAGAGGAAAGAAGAGCATATATCGCAACTCTTTCTCATGATTTAAAAACACCTTTAACAGCAATTAAGGGACAGCTTGAAGGAATGATTTATAATGTTGGTAAATATAAAGATCGAGATACATATTTAAAGAAAAATGTCTCACTAGTTAATAACATGCAAGAAATCATACAATCAATTATTATTTCATCTAAATTAGATGATTATAATACAACCTTAAATATAACTGATTTTAATATAATAAGACATGTTACTCTAGTATTAGATGAACTTGATTTCAATATTGAAGCTAAAAATATTGATGTATTGGTTAATATTGATAATGATTTAAATATTAAAGCAGATGGTAGTCTTTTCTCTAAAGCTTTAACTAATTTAATATCAAATGCTATTGAGTATTGTGATGATAATACTCAAATAGTAATAGCAGCAAATCAAGATTATTTTGAAATTACTAATATTACTAAAGACTTTGATGATAGTATTCTTAAAGATAATTTAATTTTTAAACCATTTTATAGACAAGATAAATCTCGTAATAAATCAGGAAGTGGTTTAGGAATGTATATTAGTAAAAAAATAATAGAACTACATAAGTTTAAAATAACACCAAGTTTTGAAAAAGAAAGTAAAATGTTTAAACTTAAAATAGAATTTAAATAATACTTAAAAACAGCTCATATCACAATGATATAAGCTGTTTTTTTTACTTTATAAAGATATTTTTAATATTTTTAATACCTATAATTAGAAAAGTAATTAGACCACTAAAAATAAAAATATAGCCAATAATAATTAGGAAAAAGTTTTCATGTAATATTCCTTGAGCATCAATATACTCAACACTAATTGATTTTATTATAAAACTTATAACACCTAATATTAATAAGGCAAAACCAATAATAAGTGATATTAAGTTCAATTTTGCCTTTTTATTTTCATTACCATCATCTATTAACTTTTTAGTTAAATTATTAATAGTCTTATCTTTTAAGATCAACTCATCTAACGATATAGCAAAATAATTTGCAATTAATATTATAGTTTCTAAATCAGGAAGGTTTTTATTGTTTTCCCAATTAGAAACAGCTTGTCTAGAAACATTTAAAATATTAGCCATTTGTTCTTGTGTTAAATCATTATCAACTCGTAATGATTTTATTTGACTACCAAAATCATTCATTCAATCACCTCTTTTTACAATTATATTATATAAAATGTTTATTAATAAAACTAGCAAGTATCTCTTACTATTACCTTATAGAACATGTTAAGCTCTTCTTTACATGTAAATCACTAATAATAATGTAACAAATAATAGCTGAGATATTATTACCAGTAACCTTCTAAATGATTGTATACAATGGAAGAAAATTGTAAGACTTTTGTAAGATTAATGTAACATAATAAAGTTTTCTTAATGATAAAATTAATAAAACACAAAGTCATTGTGTGTAAAGGAGGAATATATTTGCTAGTATGTGTAACAGGTGGAGCTGGTTATATTGGTTCTCACCAAGTAAGAATGTTATTAGATAATAATTATGAAGTTTTAGTTATAGATAATTTATCAACTGGACATTATGATGCTATAGATAAAAGAGCTTTAATAGAGTTATGTGATTTAAGGGATAGAGATCGTTTAAAAGAAATATTTAGCAACTATGATATAGATGCAGTAATGCACTTTGCAGCAGTCTCGATAGTAAGTGAAAGTATTAATAATCCATTATATTACTTTGATAATAATGTATATGGACTACAAGTTTTATTAGAAATAATGAATGAACATTATGTTGAGTATATTGTATTATCATCAACGGCTGCAACTTATGGAGTGCATGAAATTATGCCTATTACAGAAGAGTATGAAACTAATCCAATAAATGCTTATGGTGAAACTAAACTTGCTATGGAAAAAATACTTAAGTGGGTAGAACAAGCATATGGTATAAACTATATGGTTTTAAGATACTTTAATGTTGCAGGAGCAAGCTTAGACTCAAAATTAGGAGAAAGACATAATCCGGAAACGCATCTTATTCCTATTATTATGCAAGTAGTTAATGGTAGTAGAGAATATCTAAGTGTATATGGAAATGATTATGATACCCAAGATGGTAGTTGTATTAGAGATTATATTCATGTATTAGATTTATGTGATGCTCATATTCTAGCTTTAGAAAGTTTAATAAAAACAAAAAAAAGTAATTTCTATAATCTAGGATATAATCATGGATACTCTGTATTAGAGATAATTAAAGCTACAGAAAGTGTTATTGGAAGAAAACTACCTTATAAAATAGAGTCTAGAAGAAGTGGTGATCCAGCAGAGTTGATTGCTTCTAATGTAAAGATAGTAGAAGATTTAAATTGGATACCTAAATATGATGATATTAATATCATTATTGAAACGGCATATAATTATGAATGTAAAGGTGTTAAATAATGAAACTTATTAGTGTAGTAATACCAATGTACTTTGAAGAAGCAGTAGTTGATGAAAGTTATAAACGTTTATATAAGGTAATGAGTAATTTAAATAACTATGATTATGAATTAATTTTTATAAATGATGGTAGTACTGATAATACATTACCTAAATTACTAGATATTCAAAAAGATAATAACAAAGTTAAAATAATAGATTTTTCCCGTAATTTTGGCCATTCTGCAGCTGTAAGTGCTGGTATTGATAGTGCTAAGGGTGATGCTGTTGTTTTAATTGATGCTGACTTACAAGATCCACCAGAAGTAATAACTGAATTTATTACTAAATGGCAAGAAGGATATGATGTAGTTTATGGTACAAGATCTAAAAGAAAAGGAGAGTCTTTATTTAAGAAACTCTCAGCTTATATGTTTTATGCTTTTTTAGATAAAATGAGTGAAATAAGAATACCTAGAAATACTGGTGATTTTAGATTAATGGATCGAAAGGTAGTAGAAGCTTTAAAACAAATGCCTGAAAAAAACCGCTTTGTAAGAGGAATGGTAAGCTGGGTAGGTTTTAAACAAATAGCCGTAGAGTATGAAAGAGATAAAAGATATGCTGGTAAAACTAAATATGGTTTATTTAAAATGTTTGCATTTGCTAATGATGCTATTATATCTTTTTCAGATAAGCCATTAAGAATAATAACAAGTCTTGGAATTATAACTTTATTAATTGATTTAGTATTTGTTGTTTATATAATGTATAGTTTATTCTTTGGAAATACAGTAAGTGGTTGGACTTCACTAATGTTATTATTAACATTCTTTTTTGCAGTACTGTTTCTTACTTTAGGTATTTTTGGTCAATATATTGCAGGTATCAGTAACAATGTTAAAGAAAGACCACTATACATTATTGGTAATAGCTATGGTTTTTTAAAAGATAAGAATAAGGAGTTAGATTAATGAACATTATATTAAAAAAATTCACTAGTTTTATCAATATTATATTTTTACTAATAAGTATTTTAATGTTCTACTTTGCTATTAGATCACCAATATTTAATATAAATAACTTAACTTCAGAATTCTTATTCTTTTTAATCATTTTTTTATTAATAATAAGTATTTTACTTTTAAATAATAAAAGCAGAGTTTTCTTAGTTAAAGGATATGATAGGTGTAGTAAATATTTTATTAATAATCTTAGCAAGATTAGTATAGGACTATTTATTGTAGCTATAATTATCCAAATTGTTATTATCTTTTTAACAACAATACCAATAGGTTGGGATGTTGCACAAATATTTAAGGGTGTAAAAAATGTAATGGCTGGTGATAATACTAGAATAAGTAGTTACTTATCTAGATATGATAACAATTCAATGTATTTTTATATTATGTATGCATTATCAAGTATAGGTAATCTATTTATTAAAACAGCTGGTAATACTTGGATTTATTGGCAATTATTAAACATCTTAATTTTAGATGTAGGTATTATCTTACTATTTTTAGCTACAAAAAAGCTATTTGATTTAAAGTATGCTTATAGTGTAGCTTACTTATTAGCTATAAGTATGATGTTTTCTCCCCATTTATTAATACCTTATACAGATATTATGGCATTATCACTAACTTGTTTAATGCTTTATTTATATAGCATTATTCATAGTAGCATTAAATACCGTAGATACTTTATAACTATATTATTAGGGATTGTTGTAAGTATTACCTTCTTATTAAAACCATCAGCTATTATTGTTGTTATTGCTTTTTTTGTAGTAAGTATTATTAAAGCTGGCTATATTAATATTAAAAAATTAAGCCTAGTACTTATATTCTTCTTATCTGTTTTAGTTACTTATCAAAGTTATGCAGTCTTTAAAGAAAAGCAAAACATCATTGTCTATAATGTTGATGATAAATTTCCAGAAACACATTGGATAATGATGGGTTTAACTAAAAGTGGTGGTTATAACAGTAGTGATGTTAAAAAAACAGGTTCAATAAAGGGCTTAAAAGCCAAAAAAGAATTTAATATAAAAATTATTAAAGAACGTTTAAGTAATTATGGTCTATTAAATTACACAAAGTTTTTATTTAAAAAATTTGCAAACAACGTAGCAGATGGTGATTTTGCATATGGTTTTGATGGTAGACAACAAAAACAAAAAAAGAAAGCTAATTTTAAACTACAAAGTGTTTTAAGAAGTTTTTACTATCCAAATGGCCAACATATTAAAGATAGTAAGTTTATAATGCATTTATCATGGTTGTTTACAATAGTCGGTTTAATACTAGCTTATACCAAAAAAGATAATTACTATATTTTAGTTTTGAAAGTAAGTATTTTAGGCTGTTTGTTATTCCTATTAATATTTGAGGGTGGAAGATCAAGATATATAATTCAATTTCTACCTTTAATATATCTAGTAGCTATTTATGGATACTATAACTTTGTTAATAATAAATGGTATCAAAAGATAAATAACATTAATTATATAAAATATAAATATTAGATTAAAATACAAAGGAGTTGATGTAATGAAAAGGAAACTATTATTAGTACCAAGTGCTTATAACATAAGAGCAATTGGAGATGTTATTAACTTTGTTGATTATTATAAAGATAGTTTAGATATATATATTCTGGTTAAGGATATACCTTGTGATGTTCAAGATTGCCTTGATTATCAACTAGTAAATATTCAATGTTCATATGGTAAATATTTAAGAGATACTGCAGAATATGTTATTGATGCAGGAAGTATCAACAGTAGACAAAGAAAAGGAAAAAACCAGTATTTTGTTTCAATATGGCATGGGATACCTTATAAAAAAATGTTTGTAGATAAACTACCACCAGAAATAGAATCTGCAAATTTATACGCTAATGCCTATGATTTAATGATATCATCTTCTAATTACTATACAGAAATATTTTTAAGAAAAGCAATGTTATACAATAAAGAGATTAGAATGCTAGGTTGTTCAAGAAT
Organism: Mycoplasma sp. P36-A1; assembly: GCF_049478495.1. Taxonomy (NCBI): domain Bacteria; kingdom Bacillati; phylum Mycoplasmatota; class Mollicutes; order Mycoplasmatales; family Mycoplasmataceae; genus Mycoplasma; species Mycoplasma sp. P36-A1. Next base: position 251,762 of record NZ_CP168083.1, read on the forward strand.
GGATTCACTATTTAACAAAAGCCTAGAAGAAATTAATGAATTGAAAAACAATTTAAATATTCCACTAGATAAAAAAGTTGTTTTGTATGCTCCTACTTTTAAGGATATAAAAAATGAAACATTACCTTTTAATCTAAATGATTTATTAAATAGTTTTAATGATGAATATGTTTTAGTAATAAAAATGCATTATCTTAGTAATATTACTATTAAAAATAAAAATGTTATTAATTTAACTAACTATCATAATATTTCAGATATTCTATTATGCAGTGATCTGTTAATTAGTGACTATTCTTCCGTAATATTTGATTATTCAATCTTGAATAGACCAATCATTTTATTACAAAATGATAAACAAGAATATCTAGATAAAAGAGGTTTGTCATTTAATATAGAAGACTATGTAAGTAAAGAATCACTTATTTATAATATTGATGATTTATATAAACTATTTAAGAATAATGATTTTAAAAAGATAAAAAATAATCTTAAGCAGCATTTCTATCCTTTAGAAGATGGTCAAAGTAGTAAAAGAATAGTAGAAAGTTTAAATTTTAATACTAATGAAAGAAAACATGAAGATATTATCTTTATAATTAATGATTTAAATGAAATAGGAGGACTTAACACATTCATTAACAATATGGCTAAATATTATAAGAATAAATATGATGCTAAGATTATTGTCATTGCTATGAAAGAGTTTGCTAACAAAAATAGTGAAGTTTACATTTTAGATAGTAAGTATATTGATTATACTTTATCATCTACATATCAACATGGTACTTGTGTTCACTTTCTTAAAAATACCACAGGATATATTATTTCACTACAGTTTAGTGCTCATCGTCACTTTCAAAGATGGATGCGTAATAAAAATACTATTTTAATGTTTCATGGAGATTCTCAACTTATTATAGATGCAGATGTTTACAAGTTTCATTTAAAATCTTTGAATATGCAAAAGCTGTATAACTACAAAAGATTATTATTTTTATCTAAAAAAAATGAGGATAATATTAGAGAACATCTTAGTCTAGAAGTAGTTGATAAACTAGATTTTCAACATAATAGCATAGATTTGAAATACACACCTTTAAGTAAAGAAACCCATAATAGTTTTGCTTTTATTGGTAGGTTAAGTGATGAAAAGAATCCACTAGCATTGCTTAAACTTGCAAAGCTAATAAAATCAAACAAAAGTAATATTATTATTAATGTTTATGGTGATGGTCCTCTTAAAGAAGAGTTAGTAAGTAAGGTTAATAAACAAAAATTAAATAATATTATTATATTTCATGGTTATGTTGAAAATAAGGAAGATATTTTCAGTAAAAACAATGGTTTAATTTTACTTTCTAAAAATGAAGGTTTTCCTTATGTGATATTAGAAGCATATGCTTATGGTAGACCTGTTATTGCTTTTAACACTTTTACAGCAGCAAGTGAAATGATACTTAGTAGTAAAACAGGTTATTTAGTGGATAATCTTGATTATGAACAACTATATAATGCCTTACTTGTATCAGATAAATTATTAAATAGTAATTACATAAAGCAAAAGTTCAGCAACTATCAAAACAATGAAATATTTAATAAATGGAATCAGTTATTTATTGATATTAAAGAAGAAAAGGCAATTGATAAAATTAGTACTGCTAAAAAGAATATAACGCACAAAAAGCTTATTAAAGAGTTTAAGGCCTATGTAAAAAGTTTACCTATATTTCCTGAAAAATACTTTTCTCTATATAAAGATCAAGTTACTAATACTAAAAATCTTAATATAATCAATAGTGAATATCAAGATAAAGCAAGTGTTAGTATTATTATTCCAGCTTTTAATGCTAGCAAAAGTATTAAGGCTTGTATTGATTCGATAATAATTCAAGGAATTATATTATACGAAATAATAGTAATAGATGATGGTAGTGATGATGTTGAAAGTTTAAATGATATTATTAATTGTTACAAAATTAAAAATATAAATATTAGGTTGTTTAAAACTACTAATAATGGTCCTGGAAAAGCTAGAAATTATGGTATAGAACAAGCAGTATCTAATTATATATTCTTTTTAGATGCTGATGATTTATTACCACAAAAAAGCCTATCAAGCTTATTATTATTTGCCTTAAGAAATGATTTAAATGTTGTTTCTGGTCTGACTCAAAGACACTATTTAGAAAGTGATAAGACAGAGCCTTGGCATTTAGAATTATATAAAAGAAATGAAATATATAAAAGTTTAGATGAACGTTTTAATATTTATGAAGATACTCTAGCTACTAATAAGTTATACAAAAAAGAAGTGTTTTCAAAGTATGATTTATACTTTGAAAAGGGTTTATATGAAGATAAGATATTTACTTCAAAACTATATGCTAAAGTTCCTAAAATAGGTTTTATTAAAACGACAGTTTATTTATGGTGTGTTTATGGTAGTTATACATCAATAACAACTCATAAAAGTTATGACAATTTTTGTGAACGTATGAATGCTATAAATAGAAGTTGGTTTAACTTTAATGAAATAGTTAGATATAAAATGTTTGCTTACTTTTTAAAGCATGATCTTATGATATATTTAAGAGAATTTTGCTTTTATACTGTTGAACAACAAGAACAAATATATGTTAAAGCCAATGAGTTTATATTAGCTAATAAAAAATATTATTATCCTAATCTATTAAAAAATGCCAATGCTAGAACAGTATATGATTGTTTTATAAACAATGATTTAGAAAGATTTATTTTAGTAAGTAACTATATTTGCCAAGAATATCAAGCTAATGTTGCTAAAAATACTAAAACAAAAAGAGTATGAAAAGACATCATTTAAATAAAGATTTGATCTGTTTAATCTTAATGCTACTTTCAATAATAGTAATTATAGTAGCATATCATGATAAATATCTTTATTTTTCAACAACATATTTCTTAGCCTTATATTATTTATATAAGATTAATACAAAAAAGAAACCTAACTTAGCTAATGTAAGTAGTAAGGATAAAATATTTGCATTAATTATCAGTTTATTATTTATCTTTAGTAATTATGCAATGATACTTACTTTAGCTAATATAGACAAGTTATTTAATAACATAATATTATATTTATGTTTTATTAGTATAACAACAATTTTGCCTTTATATCGTTTTATAATAGATATACTTCATTATCTAATAAAAGGAGACTTTGATTTTATTAATGCTAGAAATGCTAAAAAGTTATCCTTAAAACTATTACTAATAATGTTATTAATAAGCTTTGGTTTATACTCATTAATCTATCCAGGAATATTGACATCAGATAGTCAATGGCAATTAAATCAAGCATTAAATAATGAAGTATTAAGTAATCATCATCCTATTATGATGACTCTATTAATTAGATTATTAATAAATTTAGGTAGTCAACTAGGCTTTAACCAACTTAGTATTGGAATGTATTTTATCTTTCAAATAATAATAGGTAATCTTATTTTTGCCTTTGTTGCCTATACTTTAATAAAAATAAAGGTTAGTAAAAAATATTTAGTATTCTTATTTATTGTAGTAGTTCTTAATCCTGTTACTTATTTATATTTATGTACTATGTGGAAAGATATATGGCTAGCATTATTTATGATGTTATTTACGATATTGATGATTTATTATGTAAAAGACAATAAATACTATAATAAAGGCTATTTTATAATAATATTTATTATTGTTTGTTCTAGTTTATCTTTTAGTAAAAATAATGCTATATATGTAATCTATCTTAGTTTTATTACTTGTTTAGTATTATTAAAAAATAAGAGAAAAGAAACATTAATTATCTTTATAATACCCATAATAATTTTTAAAATGATAACTGGTATTGGATATTCTAATATTGGGGTAATAGAAGGTAGTAAAAGAGAAATGTTTTCGCTACCTTTACAACAGATGGTTTATATAAATAAGTATGATCATGGTATAAATAAAGATCTAAAAAATAGTTTAAATAAATACATAAACTTAAAAAAATCGCTTAAAAATTATAAGTATTACTTATCTGATCCAGTAAAGAATACTTTTAAAGATGATTATTATCATAATCATAGTAAAGAGTTTATTATTCTCTACTTAAAATATTTAAAAGAAAGTCCGCTTAATGCTAGTAAAGCTTTCATTTTACAAACTTTTAGATATTACACTATCCATAATAATTATTGGATAGTTGCACATAGCAGTAATTTTAATAAGTATAAAAAGTTTAAAAAATATGATTTAAAAATGGAACCCTTAATTAGACTAAGCAATAAACAAGATAATATGCATATTATAAAAAAGTGGCAAATACTAAGAAAAATACCTTTAGTAAGTGATATATACAGTGTAGGAATTCAAATATGGATGCTAATGATAACATGTTATATCTTTATTAGAAAAAATAGAATAATTTATTTATGTATTAGTTTACCTATATTCTATTTATATCTAACAATCATAGCTTCACCGGTTAATGGAGAATATCGTTATGCGTATCCATATATATTAAGCACATTAATTTTATTAGGTTTTGTATTATCAAAGACATTTAATGAAAAGGAGGTAGATTGTAATGATAGAAATTGCGATTCTAATACCATGTTATAATGAAGAACTAACAATAAAGAAAGTAATAGATGATTTTACTTTAGCACTACCACAAGCAATAGTTTATGTGTATGACAATAATTCAACAGATAATACTGCATTGATTGCTAAACAAAGTGGTGCTATTGTTGTCAAAGAAGTTAAACAGGGTAAGGGTAATGTCATTAGATCAATGTTTAGAGATATTGATGCTAAATGTTATTTAATGATTGATGGGGATGATACCTATCCAAGTGAATATGCTAATGAAATGGTATATTCTATTTTAACTAAAAAGAATGATATTGTTATAGGTGATCGTTTATCTACAACTTACTTTAGTGAAAATAAAAGAGCTTTTCATAATCTAGGTAATAAAATAGTTAGAAAAACAATTAATTTCTTATTCAATAGTGATATCAAAGATATTATGACTGGTTATCGTGCCTTTAGTTATCGTTATGTTAAAAGCTTTCCAGTTATTACTCATGGTTTTGAAATAGAAACAGAAATGAGTATTCATACTTTAGATAAGAATTTATATATAGATAATATAGAAGTAGATTATCGAGATCGTCCATTAGGAAGTGAATCAAAATTAAATACATATAGTGATGGTATTAAAGTTATTATGACTATTTTTAAACTATTTAAAAACTATCGACCATTAGCCTTCTTCAGTATCATTGCAGCGATATTATTTACAATTTCACTAGCCTTTATAGTTCCAGTAATAATAGAGTATTTTGATACCAAATTAGTATTAAGATTTCCTACACTAATGTTTGGATTAGTTATTTTATTGCTATCATTTTTGATGTTTACTAATGGACTATTACTTGATAATGTTGCTGCTAAAGATAAAAGGGATTTTGAAATGAGATTAATTGATATTCAACATCGATTAATAGATGATAAGTATGAAGATAACTAAACTATTAGAAAGTGGTTTTATAAGATATATCATTATTGGTTCAATTGCCTTTATAATTGATTTTATGACTATTATAATATGCCGTAATATTATCTATCCTACAACAAACCCATATATCATAACTTTATATTATATCTTAGGATTTATCCTAGCTTTTATCTTTAATTATCTAAGCACTCTTAAATATGTTTTTATTAACTATGAAAGTAATAACCAGCAAAAAGATATTTTTAATACTTTAATAGTAGCTATAATAGGACTAGTTTTAACACTTTTACTAATGTATATAGGAGAGTTTATTTTTAAATATAACTATGTAATATTAAAAGTTATAGTATCTATAATTGTATTAGTGTGGAACTATTTAGCTAGAAAGTATTTAATATATAAATAATGGATAAAGTTGTATATAAAGTGATTTTTAGATAGGTAAATGTTAAAGTATTATTACATTTATTGAAATGAGGTTTATAATGAAACAAGAAAAAATCACATTATATATAACAAGATATATTTTTATAGTATCTATAATTATGCTAGTTAGTTCATTAATAATCTTAGTAACTTTATCAGGTGATTTTATGAGTAGTGATGATTCACAATCATTATTTATATTAGATGCTTTTGTTAGAATACTATCAATGATAATGATTGTATTAGGAGTATTTTTATTAATAACTAATAAAAAAGCAAAGACAATTGCTAAAGTATTAATTATAGTTACTGGATTAATTGGAACAATACTAGGAGCAATATTTGGCTTTGTTAGTGGTATATGTGGCCTAATAGGAGCCTGGATGTTATATGTAAATTATAAATAATGATTTTAAATAGCACAATAGTCTTAATAATAAATCAGATATTTAACAAAATAAAAATCGAAAAATCAAAGTATCCTGACAGGATACTTTTTTAGTGTTCTGGCTTGCTATAATGAAGGCATCAAGTAAAGGAGAAAAGAAAGATGAAAAAATTAATTGGTTTATTTGTATTAATACTAGCTTTATGTGGATGTTCTAGTAAAGAAAGTATAGATTTAAAACCTTATATGAATGTTACATATACTGGAATAAATACTAAGGCTAGTGTAGCTAATGTTAGTGTTGATAAGGAAAAGTTTAAGAAAGATTTTCCAGATTTTGATGGAAATCTAAACGATTTAGAATATGTAGCACCTGAAACTAAGGATCTAAGTAATGGTGATAATGTAAGTGTCGAAATTAAAGGTTTAGCTAGTGAAAATTATGATATTTCTAATAAGATTGAGTTTGAAGTTTCAGATCTAAAAAATAGTTATGGTTTTAATGATAAGATACTATTTGATGGCTTTGAAATAACTTTTAAAGATAAAGTAAAAACAGTAGTTGATACTAATGCTTATAGTGATAACAAAGGTAAGAAAGTTGTAAAAATTCCTTTAAAAATAAAAAATACAAAGAATGAAAAAGGAATGATAAATATGTTTTATTATGAAGCATATGGACCAAAAGGTGAAACCAAATTAGATAATGCATCAGCATACTTTGATGATAAGACGACCATTGATTGGGGTGGTGATATCTTACCAGGTAAAAGTGCAACTAGATACATGTATTATGTCAAAGAAGGAAGTGGAGTTTATAAAGTATTCTTTGATAATTGGACAGATAAAATAGAAGTAGAACTTAACATTAAATAAGAAAGAGGAAATAAAAATGACAATGAAAAAATTAAGCTTATTAACAGCAATATATTCTTTAATAGTATCAATAGTATTACTAATTGCACCATTATTCACTATGATGAGTATAGTAGGGGATGCAATAGAAGAAAATGCAAGTGCAAGTGCAACAATGGGAGTTGATAGTTTCTTTAGAATAATGGCAGGAATTATGTTAATACTAGCAATCATATTAATGTTTAAATCAAAAACATCAAGTCTTGCAGGTAAGATATTACTTATAATAGCTGGAGGATTAGTAGTAATGTTTAGTTCATTACTTGGATTTGTAGCAGGAATTTGTGGAATAGTTGGTGCTGGTATCCTTCTAGCAACAAATAAGAATATGATAACAGAAGATACAGAAATATAAAAAAAAAGTAGTAATTAATAGACTAATAATCATTAATTACTATTTTCATTTAAAAATAAAAATTAAACAATCTAAATAATTAGTAGATGCATCAAGATAGTATATAAAAACTTTTATAATATAAAGAATAAATAAAATAAATGTTATATATTTGTTTACTATGTGTTGATTATATGTGATACAAATGATATAATATTTTCATATAAATTTATAAAATATTCATATCGAATATAAAGATGTATTAAAAAATAAATAAGGAGGTAAATTAGAAATAGAATAAGTATTTAATGGGGATTATATATATTGTTTTATAAGTGTTTTAAGAAAAATTTATTTACTAAAAAGGAAAGGAGAGATTGGTTTAAAGTGTTATATAAACCATAAATCTAATGAAAACCAATAAGAGCAAAAAACGAATTATTGCAGTAATTGCAGTATTAGTAGTAATTTCAGGTATAGGAAATTTAATGAATGATGATAAATCAATAAATGAAACTAATACACCAGTAATTGTAGAAGAAAAAACAAATGAAACACCAGCAGTTGAAGAAGTAAAAGAAACAGAAAAGGTAGTAGAAAAAAAGAAAGAAGTTAAAGTAGATAGAGAAAGTAAAAATGCTTTAGGATCTGCACAATCATATATAGACTATACTGCCTTTAGTAAATCAGGATTAAGAAAACAATTAGAATTTGAAAAATATCCTACTAAAGCTATTGATTATGCAATAAAGAATGTCGATGTTGATTACAACAAAGAAGCCCTAGATGCAGCTAATAGCTACTTAAGTTTTACTAGTATGTCAACAGAAGGCTTAAAGTCTCAACTAAAGTTTGAAGGATATTCATCAAAACAAATTACATATGCTATAAAAAATCTAGACTAATACATAATAAATGACTATAAATAAACTAAATAATGTAAATAAAATAGAAGCACTTAAAGTTATATACAACTTAATGCTTCTATTTTTATATTGTGTTTAATTACTTATAAAGATATAAAGAAACTAAAGATATAAAGAAATTAAAGATACAATGAATAATTAGATAATGATATTATTTACACATTTATAATTATTTAAAGGTAAATCAATTTAATTAAAAATAAAAGTCTAATATAATATTCTCAAATACAGATAATGAATAATATATTTATCTTTAAAAAGAAAGGACTGCTTACATGAGTGATATTATAGAAAAATTAATAATAATAGTGTGCATAATAATTTTTATTTTACTAATAGGATTTTTATTATATAACCTATATCAATATTTACATAAGAATAATCCTGAAATAAATCTAAATAGTCAATTATATCAAAAAAAGGAGAATAAAGAAGTGCTAGAAAATAAAGAAGAAGTACTAACTAAAGATATAAACAAAGATGAAATATCAATTTTATCGTTTTTTAAAATGCAATTTGAAGTTTTAATTACAGTAATATTAGTATCACTATTTTGGCTTATAATTTCAATTTTAATACAAACATTATTACTAAGTTTGATAAAAATAATCTTTAATAATGAAAGTGAAATAGTTTTTGCTTTAGTAAGTATCTTAAAAAATAACAATATTGTAGCAAGTTTTAGTTTAGTAGGAATAATTTATAATCTAGTTATGATAAGAGATTTATCTAAAAAAGACTAACAAAAGGAGAGAACTACCATGTCAAATAAACTTAAATTAGTAATAGTAGCAATAATATCATGTTTAATTACATTACTAATTACATATGTAGTAGTTAAAACCACTTATGTAGAACCAGAACCTGAAATAATCATAAAAGAACAACCATCATCAGAATTGATCAAGTGTAAAAATAAAGCCGTTGCATTTGATAATAAAAAAAATATAGGGAAAAAAACACCGGAAGTATCATACTCTATTATAAGTAAAGAATTGGATGGTTTTTCAGTGAAGATTGAAAATTCTAAAGCTAAGGTTTACTATTATGACAGCCTAGCACAGATGGTAGAATATGGAGTAATTAAGAGTGAAGATGATTCTAAGATGGAAAAACTAGAAAACAATAATTACTCAATTGATATTACTACTAAAAAATCTACTGTTATCGATGGTAAAATGATTGGAATAGGTCAAAATAGTTCTTATAGTGCTTTATTCATGATAATGGAAGATGGAAGTGTAGAATATCTAAAATTGAAAGCTATAATAGAAGGTGGAAACTCTCAAGGCAGTATTGAAGGTGTCAATAATATTGTAAGAGTAGAACAAGCAAATATAGGATATAATCAAGGTGGTGGTGCTGTAACAGCAATAGCCATCGATGCTGATGGTAACTTCTATGATCTTAATAATTACATAGATATGTCTATTAGATAAAAATAGTATATAAAGGCCTATAAATAAGTTAGTAAAAGCTGATTTATAGTCCTTTTTTTTCTAAAGATATTATGAAATACAAAAATAGAATATTAGATTAAGACATTGAATATTGCTAAAGCATTTAACAAAATATATAATAATAGATAAAAAGGGAGGAATATATGAATAATATACTAATACATGGTTTAGGCCAAAATAAAGATAGTTGGACAAAAACAAAAAATATCTTAGAAAAGAATCATATTATAGTGCATTGTCCAAATTTGATAAAGAATAACATGAGTATAAGTTATCAAAATATATATGATAGTTTTAAACAAGATTGTAATAAACTAGAAGGTAAAATAAACTTATGCGGCCTTTCATTAGGTGGAATAATAGCTTTAGAATATGCTAAAGAATATCCAAATAAAGTAAACTCATTAATAATAATAGGAACGCCATATAAAATGCCAAAGACAATGCTTAAAATACAAAACATAGTATTTAAATTTATGCCTGAGCATAAATTTATAAGTTTAGGGTGCAGCAAAAAAGACTTTATCACTCTTACAAAATCAATTGCAGATTTAGATCTTACAAGTAACCTTGATAAGATAACCTGTAAAACTTTAGTATTATGTGGAGCCAAAGATAAAATAAATCTAAAAAGCTCAAAAAGTTATCATAAAGAAATTATAAATAGTGAATTTGCATTGATAAATAATGCCTCTCATGAAGTAAATATTGATAATCCAGAATTATTAGCTAATAAAATCATTAATTTTTACTCAAATCTATCATAAAAGCCTAACACTTGATTGTTTACCATTTGTTGAAGTTATGCACTTTGCATGATACAATAAAGAAGTTAAAAATTAAATTAAGAATAAGTAAATAGTTTAGTTTTAGCTTAAAAAGAGGGAAGGGTTTTATGATAAATTATCATAAAATATAAATAATTAAAATGAAAAATAAAATAATAAAAATTACCTTATTGTTTATAGTAATAGCAATACCATTGCTATCATACGGTAATATAGTAAGTGATGAGTACAAAGCAAAAGAAAATGATATAGAATTAATCAATGATGATGTAACAGAAGATGAAGAAACAAATAACAGTGAAGATTATGAAAATGTATATGAAGCAGCAAGAAAAGATAAAAATAAGGCATTAGAAGCAGCTCAAAACTATATTGAATATATGTCATTTAGTGAAGAAAATTTAAAAGATCAATTAGAGTATGATAAAGTACCAAATGAATTCATTAAATATGCAGTTGAAAATGTAAAAGCTGATTATAATAAAGAAGCATTAGATGCTGCCAAAAATTATGTAAAGTTAATGGATATGTCAAAAGAAGACTTACAAAGACAATTAAAGTATGAAAAATATACTGACAAACAAATTGAATATGCTTTAAATAACCTTGATAAATAAAAAGTTAAAGTTGATAAAGATATATGATACCTTTAAAGTGGACAGTGTAAATAAATATAAAATAAAACTGCAGATTATCAATATATTTTTAAACAAATGGGTAAAAATGATCTAGCTGATTTTAATAAAGAATTAGCTGAATCAGATAATTCTAATCTAGAAATATTCATTCAAAAGTGTCTTGATATTGCATAATTGCAAAGTATAATAATCATCGGACAGTGAGTTTTAACACTGTCTTTTTTTTATGTTCGAAAAAAAAATATTAAGAAATAAAATAACTTATTGTTGTAGAAAATAGCTTATATTATCTTCATCCTAATCTACAAATAAGTACTTAATAAATAAAAAATATGAATTCAAAAGATTGTTATTAACTAAAAACTGACTCTAATTATAATGTTTACGAATTGTAAAAATAAATTATAAAAATATTTTCTATTAGATTAAAAAAATTATATAATGTATGTAAGAAAGAGAGGTTTTATGGGAAGGAAAATTAATAGTAGTAAAAAAAGAGAGGGAAAATTTATTGGAGTAATGTTAATTGTATTTGCATTTTTAACATTAACAATAAATAATATTCAAGCAAAGGATTATGATTCAAAGTATATAACTTCAGTTAAATTACTAGATAAAGATGGTAATGAGAGTAATTCACATCAAGAAAATGCAAACATGTCAGTAGAATATACATTTGAAATTCCAAATGAAATTAGTATTTTACAAGATGATACAATGCAAGTGACTTTGCCAGATGAATTAATAGCAAGAGGTAATCAAGCATTTGAGATTTTCGATAGTGCAGGCAAAGAAATTGTGGCACATGCGACATTTGATGGTAATTCTAAAGTTGTAACACTTAAATTTACAGATTACTTTGAAAAGAATCCAAATTTCAAAAATGGTAAATTTGAAGTCTTAGTTATATGGTTGCATGATGATGTCATTGTTGATGGAGATAATGACATAGATTGGAATATTGATGGGATTGAAAATGATACAATTCATGTTAGTCCATTGCCACTACCACCTGTTAGTGAAAATTTAACTAAATGGGGATATAGAGATACTTATGATAAGACATTAATACACTGGGTTGTAAGAATTAATGCAAATCATAAAACAATAGAGAATGCTACATATACTGATACAATTGGTGAAAATCAAATATTGCTTAAAGATACATTAAAAGCAAACGTTGCAATATTTGATCCAAACAATCATAATCATGAAAAAATATTAGGACCTATAGGTGAAATTACCAGTCAGTCTGATACAGGATTTGAATATAGTTTTGGTACTCTAACAGATATGGTGTATATCAAATATAGTACCAAAACTACAGATGGTGGTTCTTCTAAAATATATGAAAATGATGGAGTTTTAAATAGTTCTAATGACATTAATGCAACTATAAACGCTAAAACACCAGCAATTGGTGGTGATGGAAGTGGTAGTGGTACAATCTTTGGTGTTGAACTGACTAAAGTAGATAGTAAAGATAACAATATCCTGCTTGAAGGTGCAGAATTTAGGTTAGAAGATGCACATGGTAAAGTATTAAAAGAGAAAATTACTACTAATAAAGATGGTAAAATTATAATTGATAAAATGGAACTAGGAATGTATAAGCTTATTGAAACAAAAGCACCTTATGGATATATTCTAGATTCAACTGCTATTGATTTTGAAATTAAAAGTGAACAAACAGAAAATATAAAGCTAACAAAAGAAAATACTTTATATAAAGGAAGTGTCTTAATTACTAAGCTTGATAGTGAAACTAAAGAAACTTTAAGTGGGGCAGTTTTTAATATACTTGATGAAAATAATAAAATTATTAAAGATTCTTTAGTTACAGATGAAAATGGAATAATTAAAGTTAAAGGTTTACTAGTTGGAAATTACAAATTTGTAGAAACAAAAGCACCAGAAGGTTATCAAAATGACAATAAAATAATAAGTTTTAAAATCAGTACAAAAAATGAAACTACAATAAAACTTAAAAAATATAATACTAAGAAAAAAACAAGTAGTGTTATTACAGATGATAATAAAGATAAAGGTGTCACAAGTGTTAGTAGTACAAATAAAGAATTACCTAAAACAGGAAACTATTTATTACCTACAGCATTTATATTAACTTTAATAGGTATAACATTAAGCATATATTTAAAAAGTAGTACTTTAGAAAAAAAATAATTATTATATTAAAAAATATAGCTAAAAAACTGAATAAATTGATAAAAACCTTCTTTGGTATATGAGAATAACACCAAAGAAGGTTTTTGATTAGTTATATATTACATAACCATAATAAATATATAACAATAGAAAACTAACCTTATGATATACTAAAATATATATATTAGAATATAATGAAAAAAATACAAAAGAATTAATTAAACAAATTAACCAATTTAGTGCCAGTGCAATTAATATATTGAAAATTGATTAATAATAAAAAATGTATTGTGAAATTCATTTTGATATTTTTAAGTTAGAATATATTAATACAAAAGAAATAAAGGAGGATAATATATGACTGATAATGTAACTTACATATTATTTTTTTTACTAATTGCCGCTGTAATTGTCTTTGTATTAGTAAGATATTTATATAATAACAACAATAAAACTATTACAAAGTCTAGTCAAGAATTAGATGAAAAAATAAAAGATTTATCTGTAGAAAGTATTTTAAATTTCCAACAAATTAGTAATGATGATTTTGATGAATCCAAATTAGTATTAATTTCTGATAATAAAGTAATAGACACTTTACAGGCTTCTATTCCTGCATTTACAAGTATTGGATCTGATATGGCTTTAAAGAATAAAATTAACGCAGATAATATTTATAAAGTCATTATTCCTACAAACCAGCAATTAATGGAATCAAAAAGCTTACCAGATACTTTTAAAGGAATCTATGGTAAAGGTAATATTGAAGGACATGCGGATCTAGTAAAGATTAATCCCAAAGATTTGAAGAAAATCGCTTCAATATCTAATGTAATGGCAATTACTTCGATGGCTGTTGGTCAATATCATATGCAAGAAATTAGTGCTAAATTAAATGAAATTAGTAAAGATGTTAAAGAAATTAGTGCCTTTCAACAAAGGGAATTAAAAAGTGAAATTATAACTATTTATTCTGAAGTAAAGGAAATGGTAAATTTTAAATATGAAATATTAAAAAATGCTGAAGTTAGAAATCAAAAAATAATTTTACTTGATAATTTAAGAAGAGATTCTAAAAGAGTACTTAATCAGGTGAATTTAGCTCTAAATGATATATTCAAAGATAGTAAAAATAGTGATTTTGCACAATATGAAATATCAATAAATAAAATCAATATTTTATTAGATTACCAAAGAAAACTTCTAGATATTATAAATATCATTAGTGATCTTAATTATGTATTACACCAAGGATCAATGTCAAAAGAACATGCTAATAATAGTTATTATGAAGTTAAAAATATGAGTATGCAATCATTCAAAAATTTAAAGATCTGGCATAATAAAGAAATTATAAGATTTGGAATCAATATAGAGAATAGAACAAGAAATAATGAAGGTATTGAAGGATTTATTAAAGATACAATTAGTATTTTTAATAGTGATTGGAAGAATACAAAAATTGATGATAATTTAGTATTAGAAATTAAAAATCAAAGCATTAACAATATAGATATTATAGATATTAGTGAAAAAGACATATTAAATCAAGAAATTCCTGTTATTGTTAAAGACAATAAGTACTACATGGAAGTAAAATCTTAAAAATATGAGTGAATATAATAAAACTGATCTGTCATAATATATTATTTTTATTGCAAGCAAATTCTAAATAATTAGAGCTAAATTATCGGTATTTTTATACAAGATATAGAAAAATGTGTTATTTGGTTTTTTAGAGTATTTGACATTGAGAGTTAATTAAAGTATTATATAAATTCAATGGCACTCGGTGCGGAAGAAAACTCACAAATTACTTGTGAATTTTTTCTATGCTTAAGCATTTCAAAGATAGTTAGTTACTAATTTAAAAAATATTGTCAAACTAAAAAAGACAGTTAACAATAGTCGTTTTCAAGTTGTGTGGATAATATACAAGAAAGTGTAAACTCTAATAAATGTCTTTTTTAAATTATTTTGTTTTTATGCTAATAAAGATTTTTTTCTTTTAAGATTGGATAATTAAGAAATTTATCAATAGATTTAAGTATTTTCTTAGATTCCATAACATTAAATTCATAATTTTTTTCAATGCTCATGTCATATTCACTTAAGTTCAAACTATTAGTAAATAAATAATACTGAAATGATTTTATATGGTCAAATATGCTTAAAAGTTCATTGTTTTCACTATTTTGTATTAGACCAGTTGACAAAATTCCTTCAATGTCATTTATAAAAACTTTTAATTCGATATTTAATCTAATATTTCTTTTCGAAATATCTGAAGCGGCTATGCATTCATAATTATTTATAAATGAATTTAGGTTAGATATTACATTGTCCAAATTATATTTTATTCTTATTGAGTGAAATTTAATTTTTTTGTTATTCTGATCTTTTATTTCTTTATGAACTAGCATATATGTTAAGAAAAGGAGTATATATGGAGTTAGTATATTAAAGAAATTAAAAAAAAGAGATATGCTTGAAATTGAAATTGAATATCCAATAAAAAAAATTAGAAACAAAAATAAAAATAATATTATTATATTTTTTTTATGTTCATTAGGGGTTTTAATATATATGCTTTTTTTAGTCATGTTTAAATACCTTTGTCTTTCTTTAATTTAAAAATGATATTTTATTAAAACTATATAAAATAAGTTTAAAACTTAAAATTTATAAAACACATTAATATAAATAATTTTCTAGATACTACTATAGCCAATAAAAAATTTTCTACCTATTCTAGATGTATTTCTTGTTCAGAAGTTTGATATATATCAATACGATTCTCAACATTAATTCTATTAACAAGCCAACCTTTAAAGGAACATTGTTGAATAAAATCATCAATTCTATTAACTCCATTAATTTCTTTTAGTGTTACAACAACACCAAAACGAATTTTCTCACCATCTTTTTTATTAAGACGTTCTTTTGTTTTTATACTCATACCCCACATTGGATTATTGTATACCTTTTTCCCTTTTGTTTTATTTTTTGGCATTGATTCACAAATATGTTTTACATTTTCCCACTTTCCAAATAACTTTCTAGCATTATCCTCATGTAAATAATAATATTTTTCTTCAAGACCTTGTTTGTTATTATTAATAGTTTTAAGCTTTCCATCATTACTAATCCTACCAAACTGTATATCCAATTCTGTATTAGTATAATCAACACCTTGATTTCTTGAACACTTGGGAAAATAACATAATGTGGCTTTTACTATGTATGGATGTTTATCTTGATAGATAGGAACTGGAAAATTATAGTTGTAAGTATCATACCCTTCAGATATTCCTTCTACAACAAATTTAATTTCATCAGAAGATGACTGAATTACATCTTTTATTTTTATTGGTACAACTCCATGTCCCTTAAGAGATTTATCATCGCTATTTTCCCATCCTATAGCTGAATCTACTATAAGTGCCTTGGCTACTTCTCTACTTAAACCAATTATATCTATTAAATATGATAATTTTCTAGATATCCAGGGTGCTGCAAATGAAGTACCAGCTACAGATGCCTTTCCAAGTGGTTCACATACATACATGAGTTTGCCATTCCCACCACCATAGTAGCTAACATCAGGTTTAGTAAAAAAAGATAATACAATTCCTTCTCTTGAATAGTCAGCTGGATTTTTATTAGAATCAACTGAGTTTACTACTAAAGAATTTATTGAATCAGCTGGTGAGCCGATTCTTTTGCTAGTATTTTTTTCTAGATTATTTGTACCAGCAATGACAAATATAATATCATGTTCATATTGAATTTGGTCTAGTATAGAAGCTTCTGCAGATATAAAATTTTCCCTTATTTCTTCATTTGAACCAAGTGATAAATTCCAAACTTTTATATCAGGATTATCTGCAACAATTTCTTTAATGGCACGAATAATTGTAAAAGAATTAAAAGCTTTGTTGATTGCCACACCAAAATGCCTTACTTTAAATCTTCCACATCCATCATCTAATTCAGGATTAATTGAAGGACCATCGACAACAATTGATGAAACTGCAGTCCCATGTTTGTAGTCACCCGCATTTACTGGTATATGTGGATCAACCATATTATGAAAATCTACCCATTCATGGAAATATACTCTTGTATCAAATAATGTATCAATTACTCCTATTGTTGGTTCGTTTCTAGGTGATGGTATAATATTTTCATCAACTTCAAAGGGTTTTGAAAAATCACTTGATGATAAATCAGAGATATTTTCTACAGCCATAACAACTAAATAGGGAGCTTTTTGAAGTAAAACATTTAAATAATGTTGATCGAGTAATACAGTGGTTTTATTAATAACCCTTTCATTCAATACATTAATATTATACTTTTTTAATAATTCTACTGTATTTTCTCCTGTGTCATATAGTGTAACAATTGAACTATGCTTAGTATCAAAATTAGCTTTTTCAACATCAAATTTTTCAATAAAGGGAGTATCTTGAATAACTCTTTGAAAAACAGATTTTGAAATATTATATTTTTTAAAATCTATTTTACTAAAATTTTCTTGATTATTAAAAACTAAATCATTTATACTTCCATTGAATTCATTAAGTAAAATTTTAGCACTCATAGTAGCAATTAAAATTGAGTGTGAAATTGCATCATAAGGTATAAAATGAGTTATGATATGTTTATTTTTATCACTCGAAAATTTTGTACCAACAATTGTATCATTTGCATTGTTACTCTTGTATTTAAGAAAAGAATTAGTTCGTTTACTTTTAGGAATAACTCTAGTGTAATATACACTTACTAGACATCCATTTAATAGGTTTTCACGCTTCCAGTATTTAGCCATTTCATTTAAGTAATATATATGTTGTTGGAGATCTTTAACGCTAACAGTAGTGTTAGAAGGTAATGTAGGTGAACCAGGTCTTCCTACATTTGATTTTTGTTCAAAATCTCCTTTCATATTTAAAATATCATTTCTCATTTTATTCTCCTTTCAGTTCTCTAGAAACCTGACTTTTTGAAATACCTGTTAAAACTTCAATTTCTCTTGTTGTAAAACCTAATTCTTTAAGATCTTTTAAAGATAAATCTTTGTTATGAGTAGATTTTAATAAACGTCTTAAATAGTCATATTGATTATTAGGATCACTAAAAGCTAGAGAGACTTTTATAATGTTATTTAACTCTCCAGGATTTGGTATTACATCCATGTTAGATATTATTTTTTTAAACAATTTCATATCTCTTCTAGCATTTTTAAAAGTTTTTAATAATGAGTTTAAAATACTTTCAGCTATTGCTACTAAATCATCTTTATTATATCTATTAAAACTTATTATCGAATCAAAACGTCTTGTTAAAGCTTTATCAAAATTACCAAATAAATTTGTTGTTGCAATCAAAACAACTTCATTATTTAATCCATCTAATTCTTTCAGGATTGCTGAAGTTACTCTTCCCATCTCTCTATTATCATTTGAGTTAATTCTATCAAGTGCAATAGCATCTATTTCATCAAATAAAATTAATACTTTTGATGGATAAGCAAGTTTATTAATTTCACTAAAAACAGAAACAATATTTTTGTTTGTTTGCCCTAATTTGCTATCGACTAACTCACTAAATTCTATCATATATAATTTTCTATCAAGCAGTCTAGCAACTTGTTTAACTGTTTCTGTTTTTCCAGTTCCAGGTGCTCCTTCAAATAAAAACTTATTAATCCCAACATTATGATTTACTGCATTGATAATACCTTTGATATCATCAGCAATAACTTCAGGTAAAGGCAATGGATTTGTATTTAGTTCTACTTCTTTTAAATAATCACTTTCATAAAACATAGTCTGTGGAACAAATGTATTAACTTCAGACAACATACTCATGATATATTCAGATAATTGATAATCACCAGCTTCATCAAAGTTTCTAGCTATTTCTATAGCCTCATTTCTAAATTGCAATTCATTTTTTTCAGAGTGATACTTTATTAAGTTTAATATGTTTTTCTTTTTCATTGTAGGCCACCTCGTATATATTTACATTTTAACATATCACGGGACAAAAATATATTATTTGGGACAAAAAACTTCTTTAAACTGTTTGACTTATAATAATTAAGTTGTTTATGAAATTGATGTTTTCAGTAATATGATAAAAAACAGTAATTGTATTTTCAACTGATATTAAGTTGAATTGTGGTCCACTTTTATATCAATAAATGCAAATTGCTACTTAGTTTTTTTATTTAGTATAGTTTTTAACTGCAGTATGATAAAATGAAAATATTAAGATATACTGTTATTAAGTTTGTTTAGAGAAATAGCTGTGTTTATGTAGGAAAAACACTTTTAAAAAATGGAGGTAAATATGAGTGAATCAAATGATGATAAATTTATTGTGTTAAATGAAATAAATACGGAAATTTCAGCACAAAGAATTGCAAAGTTAATTACTGAGAAAAAGACTTATTTCTTAAATGGAAAATGGGGAAGTGGTAAGAGCGTTTTTATAAGCAAAGTAGAAAAAGAATCTAAAGATAGATTTATATATTTGAACTTATGGCAACCAAGTGATAATAGCACCGTAATCGCAAAGGCGTTTAGAAAGATTTTTATCGAGAAATATAAAAATATATTTGCTTTATTTTGTTTATTAGTCTTATATTTATTTTTCAGTTTAAAAGTATATTCGAAAATACTAGAAACTATAGAAAGTTCAAATTTAGAAAATGTACTAACTATAGCAACAATTATAATTTCATTGCTTGGTTTAGTAATAACAATATTAAAATTCTTTCAGTTTAAAATTGATGATTTGTATATCTATTTTTTAAAGAATTTATCATATAATAATATTGTATTGGTTTTAGATGATTTTGATAGAGTTAAAAAAACCGATCAAAATGAAGCCTATATCTTATTTAATATTTTAAATGGAAGGTTACCAATATTATTCATAGGTGACTATGAAAAAATTATAGAAGAGAAACCTCATTTTTTATCTAAAATTATTGATAGAAGAATAGAGCTTCCTTTTGTCTTAAGTTATTCAAATATTTGGGAAAAATATTTTGAAGTTTTGTGCATAAATTTCAATTGTAATATTACAAAATCTTTTATTAATTTAGTTGTATCTGAAAAAAGAAACTTAAGGGATCGTTATCATTTTAATGATTATGTCAATTTAGAATTTTTTACTAGGGGAAAACTAGGTAGGGTTCAAACTGAGCAACAATTGCTTATTATTTATATGTACTTATTTCATCCTAATTATTATGAGAGATTACAAGCAATACTAACTGAAAAAAAACGCTTATCAACAGGTGAAATGGCATTTGGCCAAGTAAAAAATATAGACAAATATGATGAATTGTTTGAATTTATAAAAAATAATACTTTGCTTAAAAACGTTCTAGAAGACATATTAAATAACAGGGATAAAATATATCCACCAGTATATATCGATAATTTTACAGAATATCTAATATATGAATCTACTTCAAATTCAACTGAGGAAGAACTAGAAGCTACTTTTGAAAATGAACTAGAACTTGAAAAAAAAATGTTATCAAGTTATCTACAAGATTTTTATAGATTTTTGTATGTAAAATATAATAGCTTTTCTCATGAGCGTAAAGAAAAGTTACTTAATCTTTCTTTAAGATTGGAAAAAGATAATAAATCAAGCGATACTATTAATTTTATTGTAAGAGAAAAAAATAATGAAATTGTTAGTAGTTTACATATTGATAGCTATAGCGAAGAAAATCTTCAAAACTATGAAGACATTTTTAAAGAGTGGCATAAAATATTATTGGAAAGTAAATATGATTACTCAGACTCTCTATACTTTTTCATTAAGCATGGAATTTGCAGTCCAAATGATTTAGGTAAAATACACAAGGATAAAATTGAAGATTGTTATAATAATCTTCAATCTTTAAGTTTGGCAAGACCAGAATTTATTTTAGTTGTATATATTTCGTCTATAGATATTTGGAAAAACTATGATCTGTGGAATGCTGTGCTAGTTAAGAAAATTACTGATTTAAATGATGAGCAATTTATTGCATTTTGTATATATCTAGACATTTTAGACAATGGAATAGGATACACAAATCCATACTTTATTCCCGAAAATAAAAAACTTACATTATGGACTAAAAAAATTGATTTTGATAATCCTAAAAAGCCAATACAAATGGATATTATAATTGATAAACTAAATGAAAAGTTTGTTAAACTTGAAAGTCATGGTTACAAAATTATAAAAAAAAATAAAACATAAAATTATACTTAACTAAATAAGTAAATAAAATTATTTATATTTTTGGTTGTTAAGTAATTTATCAATTTTAAAAAGCTTATTAAGGAATTTATGCAAAGTGCTAATAATTAATATAGTATAATTTAAGAGTAGCATATAAATTTGTGTTATTGATCTAAAACGATAAACATATATACATCCTTCGAATATAATTTATAAACTAGATTATACTATTCCCTAGTTTACTGTGGTGTATTCTATTTTTCTGTAAGTTATCTTAAGCTAAATATAATAATTTAAACAAAGTTTCTTCACTAATAAATAATGTACGTATTTTAGCGAATTTTCTAAATGTATAAATGAGATAATTAAGCTTTCAATTGCAGTTGTTGTAAACACGATTTTTCTTAATTTGAGTATATAATTATACTTATTAATAATCATAATTCACTTTTGTTAACAAGCAGATTATTCTTTTTTAGATAAGCTGTATATTATAAAATCAATTTTGACAGTTAAAATAAATGGAAAAGAACCATATAGTCTTACCTAAGACATTTAGTATGGTTCTTTTACTTACTTAAAACTACATAAATTAATAACTATTTGATGACCTTTAAAGCATTTTTGACATTTTTTAGTTAGTATATGTTAAATAGTTTTAAAGTTTGATATTTTATGTATTATGTCTTGTTACTTCTATTATTGCATATTTTGTTTTACAGCTTTCAGTAATTATTCCTTTTTAATATCTTTTTTATATAACAACTACTTAGTTCATATACACAAAGTTTAAATAGATTATGTAGTCTTCAGCAATATTTTGTACTAATAATACTGCTTTATCATATATTCTTATATCATCAATAACTTGAACAAAGTCATTTCCCTGTTGAAGACTTTCATATTGTTTCTAGAAATTTTATGAATATCATATTTCTTTTTTACAATAGCAAATAGATCATTAAAACAATTATCTATGATAAATAAATATAGTTGCAACGTAATGAAAGTTTTACTAATAGTTAACTACATACTGTGATATAATTTTAATATATAGAATTGTGTTATTTTTAAAATAAATATACATGTTTTAATGCTTTATTAATATATGTTTTTAAGATAAATATTGGAGGATAGAATATGAATCTAGACTTGTTTGAACAAAAGAATGATTATTGGAATAAAAAATTACTTGATTTAACAAAGAAAAATAGAATGTTGAATTATAAGAAACGTAAGACAGGAAGCTTTGAAGTAGAAGAAGAGATTAGTACTCTTTATAGAGCATTAGTAGATGATGAGAAATGTATTGAATATTCAAATGTTCTACCTGATAAAGCAAATTATGAAGATGAAGAAAAATATAAACTAGCTAATGATAAAGTAATTACACAAAATAAGAAGTTAGAATATCTTAGAAAACAAATAAGACTAGCAAATGATGAAATTGGTTTTAATATAGGATATATGACATTTGGAATGTTGAATTGGTATGAGACAAGTAGTGATGTAACTAAAGATAAACCATTACAATCACCATTAATACTTGTACCTATATTAATAGAAAGAGAAAATAGAAAGTCTTCATTTATAATTAGTAAAATAAAAACAGATGATGCTAAAATTAATCCAGTTATAATCAAGAAATTAAAAGATGATTTTGGGATTGATTTAAACAAAGATATTGAATTTAGTAGTTATAGTGAAATAGTAATAGAGTTTAAACAAAAAATAAGTCAACAAGTTAATTGGAGTATTGATGAAACTATTATAATTGATACTTTTAATTTTACTAATTTAGTAATACAAAATGATTTAGAGACTAATAAAGAACTTCTAAAAAATAGTAAATTTATTAATGCATTGATAGATGAAGATGGTGATTTATTATATGAAGATTATAATAAACCACTAGATATTAAAAATATAGATGTAAAAAGAAAATTGCAAATCTTAGATGCTGATTCAAGTCAAGAAGAAGCTATTGAACGTGCTCGAAGAGGTGATAGTTTTGTTTTACAAGGGCCACCAGGTACTGGTAAATCACAAACAATTACTAATATTATAGGAGATCAATTAGGTCAAGGTAAAAGAATACTGTTTGTATCTGAAAAACAAGCTGCCTTAAATGTGGTTTATGAAAAGTTAGAAAAAAATAACTTAGCTGATTTTTGTTTAATACTTCATGATATTAAAGCTAAAAAATCAGATATAAGAACCCAATTAAAAAATACTATGAATCTTGCAGAATCTGATTATGCAACAAGAGATGATAAAACATGGATTTATGATAAATTACAAGTTAATATTAACTTTTTAAATGAATATGATAATATATTACATTCTACAGATCATAAATTACAAAAGTCTTTTTACTTTGTTCATGGTAAATTAGCACCTATCATAAATACTAAACTAGTCATTTTTAAGATAGATGATAAAATATTTAATTATTCATACAATCAAATACAAGGTGTCTTTGATGCTATAAAGACATTAGCTAATACATATCTAGATAATACACAACATCATTTAAACAATAATTAGAAGAGTTTAAAAGTTGATTTTAGTATGAGCAAGCAAGAAGAATTAAAAAATATTTTTGAAAACTATCAACAACAATTAATTGAAGCTAGTATTGCAAAGGATAGCTTAGATAAAGAATTTAAAGTTAAAATAGAAGATGAAAAACTATTATTACTATTTAATAATTTAAAAGAACTAGCTAATACTAGAGTCTATAATCCTTCTTATTCTATGTTAGATAAAGATCTAATAAATGTTATTAGTAATTTAGAAAAACTACTAGATATTAATAAGGAATTAAATGAAACTAATGAACATATATTATCAGTTGAAAAACATATTAATGAAAAATTTGAGGATGAATTTCTTAATAAAGCTGATGTTGAAAAGACTATAAAAATCTTAAAATATGAATATAAATCATTTATTAAAAGATTGTTTTCTAGTGATTATAAAAATATTTTTAGATCTAATAAGTTATTAACTAAAGATTTGCAATTAAGTTATGATATCTTAGTAAAAAACTTAGAGGATTTAGCAAATAGAAACGATAATAAATCTAAGTATGCAAAACTTACAAATGATAAAGAATTGTTAATCAAATCAATAACTACTACTTTAGAGATAGATGGCTATGATTTTGAAAAAGTTGAAGAGTTATATCAAACAATACTATGGCTTAATAATTTAAAAAATATTGTATATGTAAACAATCAATATATTGTTTACAATGAAATATTAGAAAATATTGTAAATAATGAAATGATTGATTGGGATAATATTGAATCTTTAGTTAATAATAAAATTACTACAAGTAATAATGTTGTAGTAACAAGTGAAATCATAAAGAATAATTTTGATAATCTTGATAGTTATGATGATGAACAATTGCTTTACTTTATAAAATCTTTAGATTTTAATACTTGGGTTGAATATAAAGACTATGTTCAATCTAAAAGACATTTATTGAATAATTATAATTTAAATGACTTTATAGATAAAATAGAATCAGATTGTTTTCTTAAAGAAGATATTTTAAATATCTTTAAGAAAAGGTTTTATTTTTTATTTTTAGAAAGAGAAGCTAAATATGACTTTTTAAGAAATAAATCTCATAGTTTCTTAAATCAAGATATAGTTAGCTTTAAAGAGAATGATAAAAATACATTTAAATTATCAAAAGAAAAGATAAGATTAAACTTGTTAAAGGCACTTCCTAATGTTAATGAAAATAACTGTGGTGGAGAGATGCAAATATTAAAAAAAGAACTATTGAAAAAATCAAGACAGATGTCTACTAGAAAGTTGATAGCATCTTTACCAACTTTATTACCAAGATTAAAACCTTGTATGATGATGTCTCCTTTATCAGTAAGTGCTTATTTTTCAACAAATACTGATTGGAGCATGTTTGATTTAGTAATCTTTGATGAGGCTTCACAAGTTAAAACAGAAAGTGCTATTGCTGCAATAGCACGTGGTAAACAAATAGTAATTGCAGGTGATTCAAAACAAATGCCACCATCAGCTTTCTTTAATTCTAACAATGATGATGATCAATTAGATGACATTGTTGATTTAGAATCAATATTAGATGAATTATCAGCTAAAATACCTAACAGTTATCTTAACTGGCATTATCGTAGTAAAGATGAATCATTGATTAGTTTTTCTAATCATAAGTTTTATGAAAAAAGATTAACTACTTTTCCTTCTAACAATATAAACAATAATAGTAATGTAACATTTAACTATGTTAAAAATGGAATATGGGAAAGTAAGCTTGGAAATGTAAATGAAGCAAAAGAAGTTGCCTTAAAAGTATATGATCATATAATTAATCATCCACATAAGTCTTTAGGTATTGTTGCTTTTGGTATATCACAAGCTAATCTAATAGAAGATGAAGTAATATCACTTAGAGATAATTATCCTGAAATTGAAACATTCTTTGATGAAAACAAAGATGAAGCTTTTTTTATTAAGAATTTAGAAAATGTTCAAGGTGATGAAAGAGATGTTATTATTTTAAGTGTTGGATATGGTAGAGATTTAAATGGAAATATAAAAATGAATTTTGGACCACTTACTTCTGTTGGAGGAGAAAGAAGGTTAAATGTAGCAATTACAAGAGCTAAAGAGTATATGCATATCTTTTCTTCTATTAGATCAATAGATATTAAAACAGATACTAATAACAATAATCGTTTAATATTCAGAGATTTCTTGGATTATACAGAAAAAGGATTACAAACATTAATTGGTTATGAAAATGTTAATGTAGAGAATAATAAATCTTTTGATTCAAATTTAGAAGAGAATATCTATAATTACTTAATAGAGAACAACTTTGATGTTCATACTAAAGTAGGAGCATCTGATTATAAAATAGATTTAGCTATAGTTAATCCTAAAAATAAGGATAATTATATTGTAGCAATAGAATGTGATGGTCAATCATATCATTCTTCAAAGACAGCAAGAGATAGAGACCGTTTAAGACAAGAAATACTAGAAACAAAAGGATGGTCTTATTATAGAATATATTCTACATGCTGGATTAATGATAATAACAATGAAAAAGCTAAACTATTAGAGTTTATAAACCAAACAATAAATAATTATTCTGAAGAAAAAGATAAATATATAAATAATCAAGATAACAAATATGAAGAGTCTAATATAATAACACTAACTAAAAAGATAGATACAAGTCTACCAACTTATCATGGAAAAGATGTATATCTATTTGAAAAAAACATAAAAGATTTAGCACAAATACTACTAATAGCAGCTAAAACAAGAATTGGTTATGATATAGAAGGATTAATTAGAGCCGTTAATCTAGAAGTGTTTGATAAAAAAAGATTAACTGCAGGATATAAAAAAGTATATGAAAAAGCTATGAATTATCTTATATCTAGAGAATATATTATAGTTATTAATACTACTATACATGATGTTAAAGATTTAAATATTGAGTAATACTTATGTTAAAAAGTTAATCGTATTGATTACAATGTACTATTTTAGATTCTTTGAAAAAAACAATAACGTTATTGTTTATGTATAATATTGATGTAATAAAAAAAGGAAAGGATAAGTTATATGCTTATTATGGAAACAGCAATTGAAATCACAAAGTGTGTTAAAGAAATTATAGATAGCAACTATAATGAAAAAAGAATAAAAACATTAGAGAAAAAACTTAAATTCATTCAGGAACTTAATCCGACTTTTCCAATGAAACTGTTAGATGGAATTGATGAAGACATATATTTTAGTTTTGAAAATAAATGTAGAGATTTAATGAAGAGTATTGACTATGAAAATGAGGAAAAAGTCTTTGATTTTATAATGTATCTAATAAATATATTTGTAATCGAGACAGAAAATAATGATATAGTTTATTTAAGTTGTATTAAAAGATATATCAAGGACTTTATGCAAATTAAGCCTAGTGATTTAATATTTTTTTTAAATAATACTAATACAAAAAACAATGATACTATTTTTGAAAATAATGTAATAACTAGATTTGCAAATATGGAAAGTATAAAAAAAGAAAACATCTATATGGATTTTGCAAAATTGTATTATTGTAATTTAGAGATGGGATTAACAAGACCTAGTGTTTCAAATATAGTTGAATCTAATAAAGGTGCTGAATTACCGTACAGAATAAAAGCATGTTATAAGAATAGTGAAACAAAAAAGATATTAAAATTATATAATGACTTTCTAAATAGTAATTGGTCTGAGTATAAGGAAACGTAATTCTTTAGTTTAATTCTTTTGTAAAAGCAAAAAATTATTATTTCGACAAATAAAAATAGCAGTGAATTTATAAAATTACTGCTATTTTTCTGTCTGTTTTTAAGATATTTATTTTGTTATAACTGAATAAGTGAATTTTAAGGTGGTGATGTTAGTATACCGCAATCATTTACTGCTAAAAAATTTTATTTTTTTGAAAATCCAAAATATATCTTGCATAGGTAATATATGTAGTAAATATTAAATTTTACAACTTAAATAACTCGAATAAATACAATTATTATTATTATAATTTAATTTGCTACTATGTAAAATAATGTAGAAATAAAAACAATAGTATTTAGTTCTATTATTTAGTATAAACTTTAACTTTAATATATTGAACTAATTGTATTACATTGTACTTTATTTATTTCTAGTATCAACCTTTTTTTTATAACTTTGATAAATAGCAAGTGCCACAATACTAATAGCTGCAATAGTTGAGATAATTAATCCTAGAGTAAAGTCATTTCTTTTAAGAGTAATAATTATTTTATTACTACCAGCTTTAACACTTGCTCCAATAAAATGACCATTAATTTTTCTTGTGTCGACTACTTCATCATTTACACTTATGATATAATCCTTATCATATATTATAGATGTTGCTATAAAGCCATCACTAGGCATATTTAAGTCAAATTCATACTTTTCATTAAAGTGTTCTTGATTGTTAGTAGTATTAATAACATTTTTTAATTTAACTTTATTATTAGGAATAAAGTATAACTTATAATTATTGTAATCATTAAGATTCCAAGTTGGTTTACTTATTAATTCTACATAATTTTTATTATCAAACTTATTGGAGTTAGCCATAATAACTACAGTGTCATTAGCAGGTTCATTATAAAAATTCACAGGTCTAACACCAGTACATACATTATCAAAACAAAAATCTTGTTTAGAATTAACTTTATTCTTAGTGCTCATTTCAAAATACAGAGTACCATCTTTTAAGCCTTTAGTAGAAATAAGATTAAAGCTTTGATTCTTTCCTTTTTCAATGTTTAAGCTACCTTCTTTTATAAGATACTTAGAGCCTTCAAACTGGTAATTATTATTATTAGTATTACTATCAACAAAAGTATCTTGTGTAATAGCTAGAATGCGATCTAGATTGTTTTTATTATCATAAAGTTGTTTATCAGATTGAACTTGATTGTTAGTTACTCCATATATAAATGGTGTTGCATCATATGTTTTATTAGAATAATATACTTGTTTAATAGAAAATAACTTTCTGAAAATATCATTATTATAATATCTTTCACGTTGTGTACGATTACTAAAAGTACTGCGACCTAAATTTACAAATTCATTATAAAAGATATCATAATCCTTTGTTAAGACAGAAGAGTACAATATAGGACTGTAATGGTTAATTGCAGCATTCATATTTGTAACATTTAAAGTACGATAATAATCTGACTTAATATTATTGTCATAATAATTATCCACTTTTTTGGTTAAAACTTTTTTATAAAAATCCTTCTTACTCATCCTTGTGCTATTTACATAAGTTGTTGATATTGCAAGTAATGGAATGAATAATATTATACAATACTTAAGTTTGTCACCTTTATTTATTAAAAGTAAAAAAATAATTGCTTGTAGTATCATTGGAATAATAAGTATTAAACCTGAAAACCTATTTGTATGTAGGCTAGGTACAAAAACATAACAACATGCCAAAACAATAGTAATTATTAAACTTATATTTTTATATTTAATTTTATTATCAATTATCATTGAAAATAATAATATCAATACTAATGGAACGGCATACATATAGACTTTACGATGTGTATATTGCATGATGTTTAATAAATAATTAAAATGTCCTGATAAAAATATTATTATTAAAGGAACAAGTAAAATTAATACATATTTTTTTTTGAAGTTTAATAAACCTAGTATAAATGCAAAAGCTGTAATTATGCCCATACCTTGGCTATAAGGACTATCAAATATTAGAAATGCTAAATTTTTTGAGTTATTCAGTATTATGGGAATACTACTACGTTTTTGACTAGATCTATTGCTAGTTATAATTGCAAATGCTTCTGGTATAAAAACTATAGCTCCAAGCATTATACCTAAAACATAGGATAGAAGAGTTTTAAATAATAGAGTTTTAAGTTTAATACTTGCATTACTTATATTGAAGTAATACAGTATGAATACTATTTGAGTAAAACCGATAATAAGGGCAAAGAAAAAGTTTGTATACATTATTAAAGCAACAGAGATTATAAATTTAATAATACCTTTTCCATCTACTAGATCACATAAGGCATAATATGATAAAAAAATGAAAGGAAAGTAATAGAAAAACATAAAGTGTTGCGAAAAATGCCATAAGACACAGCCACTAAAGGCTGTAATTACAGCAAAGATAAAAGAATACCATTTTATTTTATCAACATTTGTACAGAATTTAGTGCCTAGCCTATTAAATAGCAAATATGAAAATAAATATGTTAAGATCAATGTTGAAATTTGCATTAATTTTATTACCGTTAAAGTACTTAGACTAGGCACTAATAATGACAACATTAAGTAAGGATTTAAAAACCCATGATAATATAAATTAGCATAATCTTGAGTAGTTCCATAATTCATTGTAATAGGTTGAAATAAGTTGCCAGTTTTATAAAATGTCTCTCTATAATAATCAATAAATCTAACATGTTGCGTTAAAAAATCACCTCTAGCTTCACCAAAAATTAATCCTCTATATTCTAGATAGCCAAAGATTGCAATAACACAAAATAAAAATATTGTAAAAAATAGATAAGAACTATACTTATTTTTAAAATTCTTCATTAAACTATTCTCTCCTTTTGTAAGTATTATAATTTCTAACTTATAGTTTAACATTATGCATAGTAGAATAATAGTTTAATTAAAGTTTTTTGTTAAAGATGTAACCAAAAAAACAAACTTTTTTAATATTTAAGTTTAACTGTATGTTATAATAATAGTTGAAAATTATTTTGTTATAAATGAGGTGTTTATAGTGTTAATATGTGTTACAGGTGGAGCTGGGTATATAGGATCGCATCAAGTTAGAATGTTATTAGATAATAATTATGAAGTTTTAGTTATAGACAATCTTTCAACAGGACATAGTGATGCAATTGATGAAAGAGCAATCTTTGAAAATTGTGATTTAAGAAATAAGGAAAAATTAAATAGTATATTTAAAAAATATAAAGTAGATGCAGTAATGCACTTTGCAGCATTATCTATAGTAAGTGATAGTATGAGTATTCCATTAGCTTATTACGATAACAATGTTTATGGGATGCAAATTTTATTAGATGCTATGAAAGAGAATAATATTGATAAAATAGTTTTCTCTTCAACTGCTGCAACCTATGGAATGCATGAAATTATGCCTATTACAGAAGAGTATGAAACTAAGCCAATAAATGCTTACGGTGAAACTAAACTTGCTATGGAAAAAATGGTTAAGTGGGTTGAACAAGCATATGGTATAAACTATATGGTTTTAAGATACTTTAATGTTGCAGGAGCAAGTTTAGACTCAAAATTAGGAGAAAGACATAATCCTGAAACGCATCTTATTCCTATTATTATGCAAGTAGTTAATGGTAGTAGAGAATATCTAAGTGTATATGGAAATGATTATGATACCCAAGATGGTAGTTGTATTAGAGATTATATTCATGTATTAGATTTATGTGATGCTCATATTCTAGCTTTAGAAAGTTTAATCAAAACTAAAAAAAGTAATTTCTATAATCTAGGATATAATCATGGATACTCTGTATTAGAGATAATTAAAGCTACAGAGAGTGTTATTGGAAAAAAACTACCATATAAAATAGAGTCTAGAAGAAGTGGTGATCCAACAGAGTTGATTGCTTCTAATGTAAAGATAGTTAAAGATCTAAATTGGATACCTAAATATGATGATATTAATATCATTATTGAAACGGCATATAATTATGAATGTAAAGGTGTTAAATAATGAAACTTATTAGTGTAGTAATACCAATGTACTTTGAAGAAGCAGTAGTTGATGAAAGTTATAAACGTTTATATAAGGTAATGGATAATTTAAATAACTATGATTATGAATTAATTTTTATAAATGATGGTAGTACTGATAATACATTACCTAAATTACTAGATATTCAAAAAGATAATAACAAAGTTAAAATAATAGATTTTTCCCGTAATTTTGGCCATTCTGCAGCTGTAAGTGCTGGTATTGATAGTGCTAAGGGGGATGCTGTTGTTTTAATTGATGCAGACTTACAAGATCCACCAGAAGTAATAACTGAATTTATTACTAAATGGCAAGAAGAATATGATGTAGTTTATGGTACAAGATCTAAAAGAAAAGGAGAGTCTTTATTTAAGAAACTCTCAGCTTATATGTTTTATGCTTTTTTAGATAAAATGAGTGAAATAAGAATACCTAGAAATACTGGTGATTTTAGATTAATGGATCGAAAGGTAGTAGAAGCTTTAAAACAAATGCCTGAAAAAAATCGCTTTGTAAGAGGAATGGTAAGCTGGGTAGGCTTTAAACAAATAGCCGTAGAGTATGAAAGAGATAAAAGATATGCTGGTAAAACTAAATATGGTTTGTTTAAAATGTTTGCTTTTGCCAATGATGCTATTATATCTTTTTCAGATAAGCCATTAAAATTGGTTACAAATTTGGGAATATTAACACTGTTGATAGATTTTATTTTTATAATTTATATAATATCTAGTCTAATATTTGGTAAAACAGTTAGTGGATGGTCATCAATGATGTTATTACTAACATTCTTCTTTGGTATTTTATTTATAACACTTGGAATATTCGGTCAATATATTGCAGGCATCAGTAATAATGTTAAAGAAAGACCACTATATATAGTAGCTAATAAATATGGTTATGAAGAAGAGGGTAAAATAGATGAATAGAGTTTATGAGAAGTTTGCAAGTTTTATTAACATTACTTTTTTATTTGTTAGCATCTTAATGTTGTATTTTTCATTAAGATCACCAATTTTTGATATACAAAACCTAACACCCTTAGTTTTCTTTATAACAATAATCTCATTAATAATTTTTGGAGTATTAATTATAAATAAAAAAAGTAGACTGTTTTTAATCAATCATTTTAATAAACTTAAAAATGCTTTTGTAAAAGATATTGGGAAAAATAGCATAAAACTGTTTATTATTGCCGTAGTATTGCAAATAATAATTATTATAAATATTTCTACTCCTATTGGTTGGGATGTCGGAGCAATATTTAAAGGTGTCAAAGATACTTTAGTTGGTGAAACTATTTCTATTAGTGGATACTTGTCAAGGTATCCAAATAATTCTTTATATTTTTTTATAATGCTCAATGTAACTAAGCTTGGTAATTTTATACATTCTGGAATAGGTAATACTTGGATGTTTTGGCAATTATTCAATATTTTTATTATTGATGTAGGCGTAGTATTATTTTTCTTTGGAATTAGTAAAATTTTTAACAAATCATTTTCATATATTTCAACTTATGCTCTTGCTATAACTGTCATGTTATCACCACATATTTTAGTGCCTTATACTGATACCTTTTCACTATCAATTACATGTATCATAATATTTGTGTTCGGATGTATAGGTAGTGTTGAAAAAATAAACAATAAGATATTACTAGTTATTTTACTTTCAGCATTGAGTGTATTTTCCTATTTATTGAAACCAACTGGTATAATTTTTGTAATTGCTTTTATTTTAGTTTTTTTTCTTAATATAAAAAAGTCTTCAAAACAAAAAATATGCTTAGTGTTTATATTTTTAGCACTTCTTTTTTCATTTACTAAAATAGCCAACAATCAGATATACAACCAAGATATTATAGATTATGATAGTGAAAAAAAAATACCATTAACACATTGGGTTATGATGGGATTAAAAGGTAATGGTGGGTATAATAGAGAAGATGTGAATATGACAGCGAGCTTTAAAAGTTATGATCAAAAAAAAGAATATACAATTGATCAAATAAATCTAAGACTTAAAGAAAAGGGTTTTTTAGGATATATCAAATTTTTATTTAATAAACTTAATTATAATGTTTCAAGAGGAGATTTTAGTTGGGGCTTAGGTGGCGAAGCAAATTTGAAAAGTAATTTGAAGTCAAATAATGTAGTTCAAGCCTTTTTAAGAGACACATATTATTCAGATGGAGATAATGTAAAAAATTCGAGATTTTACATGCAATTTTTATGGATTATTGGTATATTAGGTATGATTTTATCAACACTTAAAGTAGGTTGTATTGATAACAAATTAGTAGTATGTAAAACTGCATTTTTAGGAGGATTATTGTTTTTATTGATATTCGAAGGTGGAAGATCTAGATATTTAATACAATTTATACCCATTTACATATTAATAAGTGTTATGGGTTATTATCGAATTAGTAATATCAAAAAAAATCTTATGTAAATTTACAGTGTTTTTTTAAGTATTCAGTTTTTTAAAATTTTTTAAGGAGAAGGTTATATGGTGGAAATTTCAATTATAGTCCCGTTTTATAATGTAAAAGAATTTTTATTTGAGGCATTAGAAAGTCTGACTAAACAAGAATTACAAAGTAATACATTTGAAGTTATAATGATAGATGATGGGTCAACAGATGGAAGTAAAGAAATTGCTGAGTATTTCGCTAATACTTTTCATGAGTTTAGACTTATAGTGCAAGAAAATAGGGGGTTAGGAGCAGCAAGGAATATAGGGGAGTCTATATCTGTTGGTAAATACATAATTTTCTTTGATTCAGATGATATTATACCAAATGGCACATACAAAATTATGCTTGAGAAGATAAGAAAAACAAAATCTGACTTTGTTACTATAAACGTTAAAAGATTTATGCACAATGTAGTAAAAAGATCACCTCTACACGAAAAAATATTTAGAAAATCTATAGATAAAACTAATATTGAAAATACACCTGAGTTAATATATGACTCTACTGCATGGAACAAGCTAATTCTACACTCCTGGTATAAAACAAATAATTTTAAATTTCCAGAAAATATGTTATACGAGGATATTCCTGTTACTATGGTCATGCATTATCTTGCAAATAGTATAGATATTATATATGAGATTGGATACCTTTGGAGAGAAAGAGATAACAGTAATCAATCAATAACTCAAAATAGAGTTGATATAGTCAATTTTCAAGATAGAAAAAAAGCTATTTCACTAGTTCTTAATTCAATTGATAAATTACAGATAAAGCGTAAGTTCTTAGATGACTTTTTATTTAAATCTTTATCATTAGATTTGCCAATCTATTTTAAGGTCTTTCCATACGTAAACAATAAATATAAAACAGAACTTATTGAGTTTGCTAAAAAGCTATATAATCTTATGTCAATTGATTATACTGTAAAACTACCATATAGAAACAGAATTGAGTATGGACTTATTTTTGAAGAAAAATTTAATGAGCTTTCAAGCTATGAGCTAGACAAAAATCAAGGTGTTTTGCATTTTGAAGAAACAACAAATAATGATATATTCGCAATGGAGAACAAATATACAAGAATAATACAAAATTTTGATGTGCATCCAAAGTCAACAGATTTTTTTAGAAATACTATTATTAATAACATTGATTTAATTGATAACCAATTAACAATATCTTTTCATAATTATTTCTCTGCTCTAAACACAAATGACTTAAAAAAATACTCTGCACAATTAGAAATACTAAATTCAAATAATAAAATTGTACTTGAAAAATCTGTGAAAATTATGAAAGATGAAGAATTTACTTACGAAAAGGGATATGTGAAAAATCAACCAAAAAGAGAGAAACCTTTTTACAATTATGATTATTCTCTTTTTGAAGTGATTATTCCGTTTGAAAGTATAGATAATATTTTGAATAGTTGTGAAGCAATTAAATTCAGGATTAAAATTCATATTAAAGGTTTAAATTTTAGCTTTATTCTTCAATCAGCAAATTGCAAAAAATGGGTTACAAAGCATTTTGTAAGTAGCAGTAATGTTTATAAGTTAACAAATGATGAAGATGATAATATACTAATAGCTAGAGATACTGAAAGTTTGGTGATTGATTCGTTATCTGTATATAAAAAAAGTAATCATTACAAGTTATCCTTAAATGGCGCAATTAGTTGTGGTAAAACAAATATCGGAATTAGTAGAAAATCTGAAATATTATATGCAGAAAAAATAAAAAATTCCAAATATTATTTTGATATTGAAAATACCAGTATATTAGAAAAGAATGGAAGATATTTGGTATATGACACAGAAGGTGAAAACAAAATAATTAGTAAAAATAGCAGTAGTTATTTTTACAATACAGAAACAAAATCTGATGGTAATTATGTGATGTATGAATACAGAAGCAAGTTATTCATTGAAAAATATAAAAGTCAACCAATCTTAAATAAAATTATTTTTGATGAAGCTACATTAAATTTTAATTTAAATATTAATCGAAAACTTATATTTAGTAAAAGAATATTAAGAAGCTCATATATGATTTTTTCAAATGATAGTGAAAATATCGAAATGAAAATCAATCTAATGGATAATCCAGACAATAGAAATGAGTTTCTAGCTAAAATTGCATACAATGATTTTACTAGTAATATAAGTAGTTTTGATGTCTATTTAAAACTAAACTATTTATTAGCTAAGCCCAAATTACTTAGAGTGAGATTTGGTGTTGAAGGTGAAAACAAAATACATCGTCTAATGGGAAAAACAATAATTCTATATCCGTATAAAAACGAAAAGTTTAATAACTTAAAAATTGAAATAAAAAGAAACAATGGATTTATGAACAAGAAGGAATATTCATTATTTTTAGATGAGACATATGTGCGAAAGTATAAAAATTTAGAAATAAATGAAAAAAAGTTTTTTTTCATAATAAATTCTAGAAATATGGAAAACTACAAATTATTAAAAGATGAAATAATAAAGAACAATATTGATAATACTATCATATTTTGCTCAACTGTTGGGTTCATTAATGGGGAGAACAATCAAGTTGTATACAATAGCAAAAATTTTTGGTATGAACTATCAACCTGCAAATATATATTTACTGATAATAATTTGTTAATAGATTACTATAAAAAAGATAAACAGATTATAATTTCATTAGAAGAAAATTATGGTATAACATTGAAAGGTGTTAATGATACTATTAGTGTTCATGAATCTAAAAAAGATATTATTAGAAAAAAATATGATGATATAGATTTTCTATTATCTGTAGGAGAGCATAATACTTTTAGTCTTAAATCTGCATTTCAGTCTAACGTGAAAATACTTGAAACTGCAATTCCATATTTTAATAATTTAAACAAAAGTATAAATGAAAACATACTAATCAGAAAAAAATTTGGTATCCCAGATAACTCGAAAGTTGTTATATTAGATATGTTTGAAAAATCCAAGCGTAAGGTGATTTTTCCTTTTAGAGCCAAGCACTTATTAAAGATGACAAATGACGATGTATATTTTGTTATTTTTTGTGAAAAGAAGAGTACTTGTAGTATAACAAATAAAGATTTAGGTAAAAGAGGAAGGGTAATTTACAATTTAAGTAATATGACTGATTATATGAACATCTCAGAAGCATTAGTTACAGACTACAGTCCAAGTTTTTTAGGATATTCTACATTAAATAAGCCAATTATCTTTTTTCAATCTGATCAATCTAACTTTGACAAGAATATTGCTAAAATAGATAAATTTATTTTAAAAAATTTACCGGGAAAGATCATCACTTCTGAGAATGAGCTTTTTTTCTCAATAAATAATCTAGATAAATTAGTATTCGCGAGTAATAAGAATTTTGAAAATAAATTTTTGAGTTTTAATAATGCAAATATATCTGAAAGAATCATTGATTTGATTGTTAAAGAGGAGATAAACAATGAATAAATTTGAAAAGTTTCTAAATAAAAATGTTTCTAATCTAAACTCTAATGTATATACTAAATATAGAGAATATAATATTCAAAAAGATGTTATATTATATGAATCGTTTTATGGACAGGGTTTAACTGATAATCCGTATGCAATTTTTTTAGAATTATTAAAAATCGATACTGAGAGTAAATTCTTTCATGTTTGGGTTTTAGATAGCTTAGAAACTAATATACAAGTTAAAAGGTATAGTAATTTTAAAAATATTAAGTTTATATTAATTGGTTCAGAAGAGTATTTTATGTATCTTGCAACTTCAGAATACATAGTCATTAATACATCTTTAAAAGAACAGTTTGCAGCTAGATATGACCAAAAAGTATTACAAACATGGCATGGAACACCTTTAAAAACGCTTGGTAAAGATATTAAAGACGGATATATGGGAGCGTATAGGAATGTTCAAAGAACTTTATTTCAATCTGATTTAATTGTGCACCCTAATAATTTTACCGAAAAATCACTCCTTGAATCTCATGATATGTTTGGAATATTTAATGGATATTCTTCTGTCTGTGGTGCTCCAAGAATTGACCTAATTCAAAATACTAATAAGGAATATTATAAGAATGATATATTAGGAAGTGTTATAAATTTGCAAGATGATAAAAAAATAGCTATATATGCTCCAACATGGCGTGGGTTCAATGGTGGAGATAATAATAGTTCTAGTGAGCTAATAGAACAATATAATATTTTAAAAGAAACAATACCTAATGAATATCAATTATTGCTAAAAGTTCATTTGAATTCATATAAGGATATGATAGAATATGGAATTGATGAAACAATATTTATACCAAATTATCTTGATACATCTGAAATTTTATCAGTTACTGATTTACTTGTTACAGACTATTCTAGTATTTTTTTCGATTATTACGTTCGTGAAAAACCTATTATACTTTGGATATATGACAAAGAAGAATATCTACGAGAAAGAGGTACATATTTTGATTTAGAAAGTATTGATGCTTTTATTACTCAAGATAAAAACGATCTTGATGAATATTTCAAAAACAGACTTGATGTGCAAAATTGTAACTGGTTGAATATTGAATCTGCAAATAAATGGGTATCAAATCAAGACGGAAAAGTTTCAAATAGAATTGTTAGAGATTTCTTTTTTGAAGAAAATGTAATTAATAAGAGAAAAGTATCAAATAATAAAGAAAATATCTTATTTTTTCTTCCAGATATATTTACGGAAGATGGTGAAAATGCCATTAAAACAATAAATGGTTACAACTCTGATGAGTATAACATTATTTTATTTCATACTAAGGTATATAAAACTAATAAAAGGTATAGATTTTCTAACACAGATATCCATCAATTATTTGCAATAGGAGGTTATAATTACTTAGAAGAACAGTGGTTTGCAGTTGACGCGTATACTGAAGGGCTAGAGTCTTTAGTATTTTTAAAATATTTAGAACCATTTTCTGCTTTAGAGGTAAAAAGAAAAACTGGAAATATAGTAATTGAGAAAATTGTTAATCTTACAAGCATTAGTAAACATTGGGATATTGTCTCAACATTTTATAAAAAGGGGTTGGAAATTGATGTTTAAAAGTCTTAAATCATACTTGAGCTCTACTAAAAAAAATAGTAAACTACTTAAGGAAAATAATTTGAAAATGGATAGAATTATAGAATTATTAGAGGATAATAATTTGAATAATAGTAAACAGGATAGCCTGATTTTATGGGAACTTCAGGAAAATAGAAAGAGAATTGATATAATAAAAAATGCATCAACTTCAAAAATATATGAAGAGGTTAATATATATTTAAAAGAAAAACAGCTTTCTATGAAAGAGACTCTTGAGTATATTGAAAAGAATAAATTGAGTTTTTCTAGATTTGGTGATGGGGAACTTAAACTTATGTTAAGAAATGATTATAATTTAAAGTTTCAAAAAAATAGCGAAAATATCCAAGTTGATTTAAAAAATTGTTTAAATTCAAAAGTAGAAAACTTGCTAATTGGTTTCTCTAATGTTTATCATGATTTACATTGGGCAAGTGTTTATGCGGATATCTGGTTTGAAATTAAACCAATGTTAATCAATCATAATGTCTTTGGACATGCTCATGTATCTAGACCATTATTTTTTTTAACTATGGGGCAAGATGGAGTAGATTTATGGAGGAAAATTTGGGATGATAAGGATATAACAATTATAACTGGTCAATCATCTAGATTTGATGCAATTGATGCTTTATTTGATAATGCAAAAACAATTAATTATATGTATAGCGTGCCAAAGAATGCATATGACGATTTACCAAGAATCTTAGATGAAATACAAAATAACCAATCTGAACTATTCTTAATATCACTTGGACCAGCTGGTACAATTTTAACATTTGAATTAGCAAAACTTGGAAAATGGGCAATAGATATTGGCCATATTAATTCAAGTTATGAAAATGTGTTTGAAGATAAATTATGGCCAGAAAAGTTAAAAATAAAGATAGAAAAACAATAAATTAATTATTTTATAAATTTTCATCTAAATAATTGCATAAAATATTTTTTGCATTAAGTAAACTAATTAGATATAATATATTCATATAAAAAAAAGGAACGTTATATGAAAAAAAATCAATTATTTTATCATGCTATATTTATTGTTGTTATTGTATCAATATTTATGTTTTTACATACAAATAACTTAACACTTGCGCGAGGTTCAGATTTTGCAACTCAACATGTTAAGTTTTTTGACTATTATAGACAAAATTTTCATAAAACACATGATTTAATGCCTAATATTACTATGAATTACGGTACTACTCAAGATTTTGCTAATTTGTATTATTATGGTTATTTAAATCCGTTTTTATTGATAACTCTTTTATTTCCTAAAGTAACAACATATACTTTTTTAAAGATATTACCATTATTAGCAATTTTAATATCTTATATATTCTCATATATAACATTGAAAAAGTTATCTAAAGATAATACCAGTGATTTAAAAATATATGTTTTCTCAACTCTAGTCGCCACTAGTCCAGTGTTAATAACTCACTTTGGAACTCATTTAATGTTTTATTATTATTATCCTATCATTGTTGTTTCCTTTTATCTTATTACTAGAATAGTTGATGGAAAAAGTTCTATTCCTTTCTCATTTACTATTGCAAGTATCTTTTTCACTAACTTTTTCTTTGCCATTGCTATTGGTGTATCACAAACTTTATTTGCTATCATGTATTTATATCACAAGCAAGCTGATAAAAAGTTAATATATACAACAATTAAGAAAATGTTATATGGTTATTTAATAGGAATAGTGATGGGTGCCGCAGCTTTTATTCCACAAGCATATAATATAATGCATGGTGGAAGAGTTACATCAACACTAGATTTGAAAACAATTATCCATCCGGATTTAGTTAATAACATGATGATTAGTAGCTATGGATTTGGTTTAAATTTCTTAATAGTATTCTTATGGGTATTAACTATTTTCAACCTAAAAAATAAACTTGTTAGATACTTAGGGATTGTACTTGCAATACTTTTAATATCCAATCATGCAGCAATCTTTCTAAACATTATGCAATATAATGAAAATAGAGCATACATATATTTAGTACCATTTATAATTATATATATATACTATTTGATGAATGATAAAACAATAAAGTTCAAATTAGTTTCTTCTTTAGTATCAATAATAATATGTGGATTATATATTTATAATAATCCATTGTT
This sequence comes from Mycoplasma sp. P36-A1, assembly GCF_049478495.1. Classification (NCBI taxonomy): domain Bacteria; kingdom Bacillati; phylum Mycoplasmatota; class Mollicutes; order Mycoplasmatales; family Mycoplasmataceae; genus Mycoplasma; species Mycoplasma sp. P36-A1. The sequence continues at coordinate 293,688 of NZ_CP168083.1, forward strand.
TAATTTTGAAGAGAACTCTAAACAAATAATATATATCTATATATTATTAATACAACTAGTAATGTTTATTTTGTTATCTAAGAATAACCTATTTAATAATAAAATAGGAAAAGCACTTACAATATTACTAGTAAACTTACTAGTAATATGTAATTTTACTTATTTTGGTTATTATAAAGATAAAGTGTATTATCAAGAACAAATATTAACTAAGAAGATGAAGAAGTTTTATGATAAAGAAATAGGGACAGATTTTTATCGTACAAATAATAATGTTAATATGACGGCAGCAATTAATCATTATGCACCAATGCTTTATACATCAATTGTCAATCAATACGGTGTTGATTTGTTTAATGATTATATAAGTATATCAAAAAGAGGATCTGATCGTTATGTAGAAAACTATACTTATCGAAATAATATTCTTAGAACAATCTATGGGGTAAAGAAAGACTTGACTACTAACAAGAATTATAATGCAAGAACTTTCATTTATGGTGTATTGGATCAAGATATTTATAGTTTTAATAAATTAAATATAGCAAGCGATAATAACAACAACTTGAATTTAGGTAGATTATTAGGTTTGACAAACTACTCTACAGATAACAATTCTACCAAAATAGGAAGTATTAATACTGATAAGTATTTTATAACTTCAAATAAAATGCCTACTAACAACACAGCATATCAAAAAATAGAGTTACTAAAGCATACAATAAAAGAAGAAGGTACTTACTATATAGAAACATCAGCAACAAATGAAAATATTTCATATCAAAGAGTATGTATTAAAAGATTTTGTACTAGTATTAGAAATAAAACACAATATACAGATTTTCCAAATAAAAAAGCTGTATTTATGATAGATACAGATGATTTAAAATTAAATAAACCTATCTATTTAAGAATGCATGCAACTGCTTTTAATAATACATATAGTGATTATAAAATTTATTTTGTACCAAAAAAAGATTTAGGTAATTCTAACTTTATTAAAACTTATAATAATAAAATAGAATACAATCATTCATATGAGTTTGAAATAAATATGCCAACAAGTGGAGATTTATTTACAAGTATATATTATGATGATAGATTTAAAATTGAGCTTATCCAAAATGATAAACCTAATCAAAAAGTAGATAGTAAGGTTGTTAATGGATATTTTTTAGGAGCCAAATTAGAAAAAGGCTCATACAAGATAAAAATATCATATGATGATACAATAAAAAAAATTGGTATTGTTGTAAGTATAATTGGGGTAATTATTAATATTTTCTACTTTATATTTATCTTAATAAATAATAAAAGAAGTAATTATAAAAATAAATAACAATTGGGGTGTGATTATTTACACCTCTTTTGTACACTAGTTGTATATTTCAAATACAAAACTAGATTTTATTGTCTTTAAAAAATATGATATAATTTAATAATAAAAAATGATAGGGGAATATAGATGCAATTTAAAAAAAATATGATATTAGTACCAAGTAACATGAATTTAAAAGCTTTAGGGGATGTTGCCCCATTTATACAATATTATAAGGATGATTTTAATTTATATTTGTTAGCACGTAATCAAGAACAGGATATTGTTAAAAAGGATGGCTATTATATTGTCGATGGTCTTTCTGGATTTGGACAATATTTAAGATATACAAGTGATTACACAATAGATGCTGGTGTTATGCGAATTCCTTATAAAATAAGTCCTAAACAGCACTGGATATCAGTATGGCATGGAATTCCTTATAAAAAAATGTTTATTGATTTTGATTATACTTCTTTAAATCATGGACTTAATTATTCAAATGCATATAATACAATGATTTCAATGTCATCATATTATACTAATACTTTTTTAAGAAATTCGCTATTGTTTTCAGGTGAAGTTAAAGAAATAGGCTGTGCTAAAGTTGATAATTTATTTAACAATAGTACTGAAGAAATTATAGAATTAAAAAAGAAGCTAGAATTACCCTTAGATAAAAAAATACTATTATATGCTCCAACTTTTAGAGAAAAGGGTCCTTATCAAATTCCATTTGATGTTACTAATTTAAAGAAAGAACTAGAAAAAGAAACAAGTGAAGAATGGCAAATAATTACAAAATTACATTATTGGTCACAACTTATAGATAAAAATAAAGACTTATTAGATTATTCTTCTTGTAATCAAATAAGTGATTTGATGTTAATTAGTGATGCTTTAATTAGTGATTATTCATCTTTAGTATTAGATTATGCTTTACTTAATAAACCTATATTTTTATACCAATATGATCAACAACAATACTTTGAGAGTAGATCAGTTTATTTTGATTTTTCAAAATATATACCAAGCAGTCACATTATAATTGAAGAACAAGATTTATATCAGCTACCTAAACTATTAAAAGATTTTAATCAAAATAAATTGAAAGAAGAGTTTTACCCTTATGAAACAGGTAATTCAACACAAAATATTGTAAACAGTTTAAGTTTAAACAATGAGACAAGAAAAACTAAAGAAATAACTTTTCTAGTTAATGATTTAAACGATTTTACAAATGATCATTTAAGTATGTACCTTATTTCTAAAGTAATTAAAGATGATGCAAATACTAAAATTATAGTGATTGCTAAAAATGAATACAACGAAAATTCAAAAAAACTACATTGCATTAATTATGATTTAGTAGATATTGCAATATCTTTTGAAACAAATAAGAAAGCAGTGCTGAATATACTAAATGAAAGTGATGGAAAGATAATTTATTTTGATGAAACTGTTTATAATTTCTTCAATAAAAAAGTTAACATAGAAAATAGAATAGTTTCAAATGATATATTATTAGATATTCCAACAATAGATAAAGACAGTAGTGAAAACAACAATAATTACAGTGTAATGTTATCATTTGTAAATGATAAAGATAAAATAACGCAACTAATAAATGCTATTAATCAAATGGATGAAGAGAAAATAGTAATAATAGCTGAAGGTTTAATGTATAATAGTTTAGTTGAAGCAGTAAAAACCTCAAAGTTTAAAAATATAGTAGAAATAGAACCAAACTCAAATAAAGTAATTAACCATATTTCGAGTGCACAAAAAATATATTTAAGTGATGAAATAACTAAATTTAATATTCAACTAATTAAAAAAATTAATCATAGCATTAAAAATATTAATAATAATACAATAAACATAACCAATGATAATACTACTAGTGTTAATTATTTAGAGGTGTTAAATGAAAATAATAATTTAAATAACTATAGTAAAGAAGATAAAAGTAATGCTAATGCAAAAAGCTTTAAAGTGAAAGTGTTAAGATTACTTAAAAGAGTATTACATAAAAGCAATAGTAATGGAAAAAGTATACAAAGTTTAAAGCAATACATTGATACAATAAATAATGAGAATAATATATCGAATAGTAATATTATGGATACAAAAGTTTCAATCATTATAATTAATAATAGTAGTAAAAACAAAGCACTACCTGCAATTAAGGCAGCATTACTACAAGAATATACTAACTTAGAAATAATCTATGTTAGTAATAGTAAAGATGAATTAATAGATAATGAAAAAGTAAATCAATATTATGTAAATACTAATGAAGTTGGAGAATTAAGAATTAAAGGTCTTGAAAACAGCACTGGTAAATATATATTTTATTTAGATATGAACACTAGATTGTTTAATAATGCTATAAATTTGTTAGTGAACTCAGCAGAAAATAATAATGCTGATATAGTAAGTGGGAAAACACTAATAAATAACAAGGATACAAATAAAATTAATTATATATATGACGCTGTTTATAAGACTAGTAAAACTATTGAAAATAAAGAAACTAATGAATTTTTCAAAGATATTAACTATCAAAATAAATTATATAAAAAAGAATTACTAATCAACAATCAAGATTTACTAAAAACTTCATATTATGAAGATACTACTTTAAATATGGTTTTACTATACAAGGCAAGTAAAATTAATGTTATCAAAAATACAATTAGTCTTCAAAATAGAGTTAATGGTAACTACTATAATTTAAATTATGATCAAGAGATATCTTTAGAATTATTAAATGAAAGAATTAAAGCAATAAATAATGAGATAAATAATGTATCAATTAAGTATAGAGTATATCTTTTCTCTACTTTTATAAATGTTGATATGATTGTTTATATTAGATTATTTAATATGTACAACGATAACTCACAGAAGAATTTATTTGATATATTACAAGACTATTTATTAAATAATCAAGAATACTATTCTTATAGTCTAAATAGAAATAGTCGAAATAATAAATTATTTAAGAGTATTATAGATAATGATTATGAAAGTTTTAAAAAAGTAGCAAGCATTACAAGTACAAATTATTTAAATAAGAAAATTGATTCCAAATTTAGAATTTAATAGTATATAAAAAGGAGATTAAAAATGAGTGATTTTATAAAATATGAGAAGGGCATAAATGGTATGTTGAAAGTTTTCTTAACTCATGATTATACTAGGTTTAATGGAAGCAGAGACCTAATATTAAGAGTTAACTATAATACTAAATACCTTCTTTATGATTTGAATGGTGAAAGAATACAATTATTAGATAAAAATGCAAATACATTAATCGATACAATTGTAATTGATGAGGATAAGTATATTGTTTTTTTAGACAAGAGAAAGTATCTTAGTTTTTCAAAGTTAAAAACTGTTGTTAATGAATTAGATTATATTTTGGAAATAAGTAAAGCATTTGTTAACATCAATAGACTAACACTAGAAAATGACAAACTGATAATAAAAGGTGTAAGTAGTAAAATTAAAACAAAAAATAAATTAGAACATACATCAGTAACTATTGGATATAAAAAACAACTAGAGTTTGATATTAGTTTTATACATAACTACAGACTAAGAAGGTTATATACTAAAACTAAATTCAAACCAATCAAAAATTTAATAGCGTATACATGTGAGATTCCTTTAGATTTAGTATATCAACATTATCTAGAAACATCTGAAGTAAATATACCTATCTATTTACAATACAGTTTTGATGATAGTAATAAAGAGAGTTATATAAAAGTTCCATTATTTAATAAAAGAGGGAAACACTTATTAGAAAATAGACTTTTTGCAACAAATTCTGTTGAAATTAAAAATACAAATAATGAAGTATACATGAAAAGAAATGACAATGGGCAAGCAGTATTTGTTATGACTGATAGATTAGAGCAAGAAGTATATGAAAATGAAAATGAAGGTAAGAAGCTTGCTTTAAAAGAACCAGTTAAGGATAGATATTTATATTTTGAAAAATTTGCATTTGGTGCGGGAGAATCTGCATTCTTACTATTTGAATATGCAATGAAACAAAACGATGGATTAAAACATATATATATTATGTCTAACGATGCAGAAAATTATGATGAAATTAAAAATAAATATCCAAATAATGTATTTATTAAAAATTCAGTAGAAGCATTCTATAACATTTTCAAAGCAAAATACTTAATATCTAGTGATACTGCTAGTCATATACAAAGAAGATTATATGATAATAGTTCTGATATTAAAAAAGCAATCATTGAATCTAAAAGGGTCTTTTTACAACATGGACCATCATTATGTACAAATGTCTTTACCAGAGGATATTATTCATCTACAGGTGCTTTTGCACCAGAAAAAATTATTGTTAGTTCTAAATATGAAAAACAATTATTTTTAGACAATACTTATTATAAAGATGAACAATTATTATTAACTGGAATACCAAATTTTGATGACTTTGTAAATTATAAATTAGATAATAAACCTAAAACTGATATTACTTTTATGTTAACATGGAGACCATGGGATATTACTGGTACACTGGGAAAAGGTTCTTATATAGATAGATATTTGACGTTCTTAAAATTAGTACAAGAAAATGAATTTTTCAATGATAAAAAAGTAAATCTTGTATTACATCCTAAGGCTACACAAATGTTAGAAACACAGTTTACTGATGAATATAATAGCATTAAAAAATATTTATATAATGGTAATATTAAAGAAGTAATTCAAAGAAGTAGTGTTTTAGTAACTGACTATTCTTCTATTATGTTTTTTGGATTTGCAGGTGGTTCAAATATTATATGTTATTGGGAAGATAAAGCTATTGCAGAAGAACATTATGGTTCACCTAATATAATGCAAGAACCAATTTGTTTTGGAGATATTTCTTATGATTTAGATAGTGTAGTTAATAATATTAAAAATAGATATTCAAATAAACAAGATCAATTATTTATAGATATTTATAATGATTTGATTGAAACTAATAGTAATAATAATACTAAAAATACATATAATGCTTTATTTCAAAATGATAAGTAAGCTTTAATATTTTGAATATAGATGTTGAAATTAAGCATTAGTTTGCATATTTTCTATTTTCTTGTTACAATGATAAACGAGATAATTTAATTACTAGATATGGAGGAATGTAAAACATGGTAAGTTTCTTAAACGCATTGTTTATAATAAATGCTGCTATTCTAATCGTCGTTATTATGATGCAGCCACCAAAGTCTGAAAATGCAGCAGGTACTATGAGTGGTACAGGTGTAAATGTCTTTGCTCAAACTAAAGAGCGTGGTGCAGAACTAGTATTTAAAAGATTAACTATGGTTTTTGGTACGACATTTATGGTTATACCAGTTATCATTGCATTAATTAATTAATTAAAAGCCTCATAGGGCTTTTTTTGTTAGGAGGTAGTAAAGAATGTTAGAAGAAATAAAAGATAAGATATTAAAAATGCTTAATGATGATAATTATATACCGTTAAACTATTCTGATATTGCAGCAACAGTGCAGATGGTATATTCAGATTTTGATTTAAATGATATTTTTAAAGCTATGGTAGATTTAGAAAATGATAATAAAGTACTTAGACTTAAAGGTGATAAAATTCATAGTGCTGAAAGATTAGGTTTAATTGTTGGTACTTTAGAAATTAAGCGTAAAGGTTTTGGCTTTGTACGTACTGAAAATTTTGATGTTTTTGTTAGTCGAGATAACCTAAATGGTGGAATCAACAAAGATAAGGTTTTTGTAAAAGTTACTAATGAGAAAGATAATAGTAATAAAGAAGGCTTTATTTACCGTGTTATAGAACATGGTTATAACATAATAGTTGGTGAAGTTAAGGTGTTTAAAGGTCGACTTTATGTAGCACCCGATGATGGATCACTAGATTTTGCAATTAACATAAGTAAAAAGAACATAAATGGTGCTAGTGAAGGAAGTAAAGTATTAGCGGTTATTACTAATGTTGATAAAAACACAGGTATTGTTTCTGGTAAAATTAAAGATGTTATTGGTCATATTAATGATATTGGAATTGATATATTATCGGTAGTATATAAATATGATTTTGATCCAACATTTAGTCAAAAGACTATTGATGAAGCAAAATCATATACTGAAAATGATATTGTAGTAGGTAAAAGAAGAGATTTAAGAAATCAAACAACTATTACAATAGATGGTGCAGATGCTAAGGATTTAGATGATGCCGTTTATTTAGAAATAAATGAAAAGGGTAATCGTGTATTGTATGTTAGTATTGCCGATGTATCTCACTATGTAACTGAAAATAGTTCTCTAGATGATGAAGCATATACTAAAGGGACATCAGTTTATCTTGTTGATAGAGTTGTTCCAATGTTACCACATCAATTATCAAATGGGATATGTTCATTATTACCAGATGTTGATAGATTAACACAGACTTGTAAAATGGAGTTTAATGATAAAGGAAAAGTAATTGACTTTGAAATATTTGAATCAATTATTAATTCAAAATATCGAATGACTTATGATGAAGTTAATGATATTTTAGTGCACGATAACAAAGCTACTCAAGATAAATATCAAGAAATATATCAAATGTTACTTGAAATGCATGAATTATCTAAGAAGCTAAGAAAAACTAAAATTAAAAGGGGTATGTTAGAATTTGAAATACCTGAACCTAAAATATTAGTTGATAAAAAAGGTAAACCTACAGAAATCATTGTTAGAGAACGTGGTGAGGGTGAAAGAGTAATTGAAGACTTTATGATTATTGCAAATGAAACCGTTGCTTCTGCCATTTACCATATGGAATTGCCATTCATTTATCGAGTTCATGAAGAGCCAAATCCAGATAAGATAAGTAATTTCTTAAATTATGCAAGTGTTTTTGATGTTAAACTAAAATTAAAAGGCGACAAAATTACTCCTTTAGATGTTCAAAGAGTCTTGAATGAAATAAATGCTAAGGGTGATCAATTATTTTTAGATCGTCTATTATTAAGAAGTATGTCGAAAGCACGCTATGATAGTATGAATCTAGGACACTTTGGTCTAGCAAGTAAAAATTATACTCACTTTACTTCACCTATTAGAAGATATCCAGATTTAATAGTTCACAGATTACTTAGAAAATACTTATATGATAAGGACATTCCTAAAAATGGTAATGAAATGGAAATACTTGTAGATAAGATACAAAAAGCAGCTGATAAAAGTTCAACAAAAGAACGTGATGCAATAGAAGCAGAACGTGAAGTTAATGATATGAAAATGGCTGAGTACATGGTAAAATATGTAGGTGGAGAATTTGAAGGTATTATAACTTCTGTAACTAGTTTTGGCTTTTTTGTAGAACTAGAAAATACTGTAGAAGGATTAGTACATATTTCTAATTTAAAAGATGATCACTATATTTATGATGATAAATTTCATCAACTTCGTGGCCAAAATAAAAATAAAACATATGCTTTAGCTCAAAGAGTAACTGTAATTTGTGATAAAGTTGATGTTAAACAAAGAAATATCGATTTTATTATTAAAAGAGAAAAGTAATATTATAAAGTTTCATCGTAAACTAGGATGAAACTTTATTAGTTGAATTTGTTTTATATATACAAATTAATCAATTATAAGACATATACTCTTTAATCATTATTTGATATAATAATAGAATTACAGTGTACATATTATTGGAGGCATTACTATATATGATAAAAGAAATTAATTATTTTTTTAAAGAACATAAAAACAACAGTAGATATATTTTAAATCTTGCATTATCAAGTGCAAAAGAAGAAACACAGAAAACAACACTAGGGATGTATTGGAATGTCTTTAGGGATGCTGTGTTTTTTATGGCTTATACATTCTTTATGCTTGCAGTTAGAGGTGTTGGTGGTCAAATTGAAGGAATGCCTAGACTTGTGTATTTATACACTGGTCTTGTAGCCTGGTATTTAATATCGGATTATTTAAATGGTGGAGTAAAATGTATACTTAAAAATAAACATATATTCACTAAAATTAAATTCCCTATATTAATTATTCCAACATTTGAAACATTGGCAATCTTTATTAAAAGATGGACTACCTTTACATTACTTGCCATTATTTTAGGTATTATCATGATCACAACTAATTATAGAGTTAATATTAATATTTTTGGATTAATATATTCTTTGTTAGCTTCTTTAGTATTTGGTATTGCTTATTCTTTATTAATGAGCGGTTTTTATACAATTTCTAAAGACTTTAGAGAACTTTATAAAGCAATTGTTAGAATTCAATTCTATTTTGTCCCAATTTTCTGGTCTGTTTTACAAGATATTCCTAAAATGAGCTTTTTACCATCATGGGCAGCTACATTTTTACAAAACACACCATTTATTCATTTGATTAACACTTTTAGATATTCAATTTCCTTAGGCCAATTTCCGCCTTTAAGTAGTATTGCAATATTCATGAGCATTGTCTTTGTTATGTTTGCTTTAGGATGTTATATCCAATATAGACTACAAAGAATTTATGCGGATTTTGTCTAGGAGGATTAATATGACTAACGTAATAAAAATTAAAAATTTAAAAAAAATCTTTCGTTTCTTCAAAAAAGACTATATGGTCTTTTATTGGTTGTTTACTAAAAAAGGTTTTACTAAAGAATTTAGAGTATTAAATGGTTTAACATTTAATGTTGCTAAAGGTGAAAGAGTTGGAATACTTGGAAAAAATGGTGCAGGTAAATCAACTTTACTAAAAATAATATCAGGAATATACTTTCCAACTAGTGGTGAAATAGAAGTAAATGGTAAGATTGCAAGTTTAATTGAACTTGGTGCAGGTTTCAATAAGGAATTAACCGGTAGAGAAAATGTCTATTTAAAAGGTTCTTTATTAGGTTTAACTAAGGCCGATGTTGATAATGTTATTGAAGATATTATTGCTTTTGCTGATATTGGAGATTATATTGATATGCCACTGGGTACTTACTCATCAGGTATGTCGGCTCGTTTAGGTTTTGCACTAGCTGTTAATGCTGATGCTGATATACTTATAATTGATGAAGTATTTGCTGTTGGGGATAAAAACTTTCAAAAAAAATCTAGAGCAAAAACAGAAGAGTTATTACGATCTGGTAAAACAGTTTTATTTGTATCACATTCAGAATCTTTAATAAAAGAGTTTTGTGATCGTGTCATTTATTTAAAAGAAGGTCATATTGAATATGATGGTGAAGTTGATCGTGGACTTGCATTATATCATGCTGATAACTTAAAACTAAAACGACAACCTACAGTTTCTTTTGTTGAGTTTGAAATTGCCGAACAAAGATTAAGACTTCGTTTTGATGTTGGTATTGGTGCTGAAGGTAATGTTATCAAGAAAGATAAAATAGAAGAGTTTAGGTTGTATTCTACAAGATTTGATAATAAAACATATAAATCAGTTGATTATGATGTTTTTGATTTTGATATTGAATATGTAAGTGAGTATTTGTTAGATGTTTACATTAACTTGCAAGATGTCTTAAATAGCGATGTCTTTAGTTTCACTTTTACTCATCCAAGTACTGGTGAAAAAATGGTTAACACATCATTTACTACGCAAAATATTGATGAAGAAATTGGCTGCTATGAGTTTAGAGCCAGAAATTATGAAAATAACTTCTCATTTGATGTTCGCTCAGTTAGATTTAAAGATAGTGAAATTGCAGAATAGAGGCAAAATGCCTCTTTTTTTTGCGTTATATATTTCACAACTTAGAAAAGACATTAGATATCTATGTTATCCTGCATTTATTATTATTACTATACTGTTAGTAAAAAATTATTTTTTTGTTAGTACACATTATAAGGATAAGTTCACTATAATATAGACATAATTTGTTCAATTTGATTTGTTATAATTACTACCGAGGTGTATACTATGAAAACAATAAGCAAATTGATGGCATTTGTACTAAGTTTAGGTTTTGTGATAAATGTTAGTAATGTAAATGCTGAAATAAATTATTCTAAAAATGAAGACTATTATGAAAAGCTTTGTAGTAACAAAGCTAGTTATGAAATAAATAAACAAGCTTGTGTTGGTTTTGATCAATGGAAAAAAGATGGAAATGGACAAGTAGAAAAAATGCAAAAATCTGTTGAAGATGATAGCGTTAAAGATATGACACTAGATGAACTAACAGCATTACTTAATACTAATAGAGAATTGATAACAGAGAAAACAGCTGCTTACAAAACTAAAAAGAAACGTATAGCTGCAAATAAAGCAAAAGTAAAAAAACTTGAAAAAGAGGTTTCTAATGCTTTAGCTTTAATGCAAGTTACTTCTGATGAAAATAAAGTAATTGATGTAATTATGGGTTCAACAAGTTTAAATGATTTATTAAATAAAATTGATGGTATGGAAGCAATTAATAATGCTAATTTAGATAGTATTACTAAATTAGATCAAACTAATCAAGAATTAGTAGAAGATAATAAGTATATCAAATCTGATTTGAAAACACTTAAAGAAATAAAAGCTAAACAAGAAAAATTGTTACTAGAATTCCAAAGACAGGAAGCAGATTTATATTCTGGTAGTAATTCTGGTGGTAAAGCAACATATAATAACTTGGTTAATGATGTTGATTTATCAAAGATTAATGATACTAGTAGTAGTTGGAAATTACCTACTAAAAGTGGAACTGTATCAGCAGGTACTTGGTATTATTCAGGTGGTGGATGGCACCCTGGTGCTGACTTTGCAGTACCTGTAGGGACAGAAATACTAGCTCCTGGTGATGGAGTGTTACTTGCAACTGCTACTGGAGCTAATGGATATGGTAATCATATGGTTGCTGCCTTTAAAAAAGGAGACTATGTCTATACAATGATTTTTGGTCATATGTCACAGTTTAAAAGTGGTGTTAGCTCATTTAAAAAAGGTGATGTAATTGGATATACAGGTAATACTGGAAACTCAACAGGACCACATGTCCATGTTGAAGTATTTAGACATAACACATCTAGTTTATCAACAGTAGTAAAAGAGTTTAAGAAAACACAGGACTATTGGTTTGGACTTGGTTATAGTAGTAAAGGAAATGCCTCTACTGTACAAAGACTTCAACCGACAGAAGTATTTGGTGTATCTGTAGGCTCAACTTATTAATATTATAGGTACAAGCAGGTGGTTTAATAGCACTTGTTTGTATCTTTTTTAGGCATATAAGGTATAATATATAAAATTACTAAAAAAGGGGACTAACTATGAGTATATTAGTTACAGGAGGAGCAGGGTATATTGGAAGATATATTACTGATCTATTAATAGAACAAAATGAAGAAGTTATTATTGTTGATAATTTAAGTACTGGACATATAAGTGGAGTGAATAAAAAAGCATTATTTTATGAATATGATATCAGAGATCAAGAACAACTAAATGAAGTTTTTAAAGTAAATAAAATTGACTGTGTAATTCATTTAGCTGCAAAATTAAGTGTTGAAGAAAGCGCAAAGAAACCTTATGAATATTATGATGTAAATGTTGCGGGTACCTTAAACTTACTTAAAACTATGAAAAAATATAATGTTAAAGATATTGTCTTTTCATCAACAGCTGCAGTTTATGGTGATGCAGATTTATCAAATAAAATTGATGAGAACTACATAACAGATCCAGTAAATGTATATGGTCGAACTAAACTATTTGGTGAAAAAATGATTGAAGATGCAAAAGTATATGGATTAAATTATGTAATATTTAGATATTTTAATGTTGCTGGTGGAAATAAAAAGGGATATAAAATTGAACAATTTACAACTCTAATTCCAAAAGTTATAACAGCAGTTCATAAAGATATGCCTGTTACAGTATATGGAAATGATTATCCAAGTATTGATGGTACATGTATTAGAGATTTTATTCATGTTGAAGACTTAGCTAAGGCACATATTCTTGCAGCTAAAAAACTTATGAGTGATGCAAGTAATAACATTAGTGGTATTTATAATTTAGGAAGTAGTCAGGGATTTTCAGTATTAGAAATTATTAAAGCAAGTGAAAAAGCTATTGGTAAAAATATTGAGTTTATTATTGGACCAAGAAGACAAGGTGATTTATTCTGCTCAGTAGCTAGTTCAGAAAAAGCTTTTGAAAATTTTGGTTGGAAAACTAATATAAATTCAGTTGAAGATATTATTAATGATATGTGGCAAAAAAATACAGACTAGAATAAAGGTAGTGAATACTAAATTCACTACCTTTAAAATTGAGTTAAGTAGTTGCATGCATTTCAATTTTTTACAATTTGAAAAAATATATTTATATGTTAAAATATAATGATAAAAAGTGAAAGTTGTGTAAAGGGTGAACATATGAAAATGGTAAGTATTATTATTCCTTCTTATAATGAAGAAGGTAATATAAAAAAAATGTATTCAGAGTTAGAAGATAAGCTTGATAAAAGTAAAGTTACTTTTGAGTATTTATTTGTAAATGATGGTTCTAAAGATAAAACTGTTAAAATAATTGAAGACTTAAGTAAGGTAGATAAAAAAGTTAAATTAGTAAACTTTTCTCGTAACTTTGGAAAAGACTCAGCTATGATTGCCGGTTTAGATTTTTGCTTAGGTGATGCTGCAATTGTTATAGATGCAGATCTACAGATGCCTGTTTCTTCTATAAATGAGTTAGTGTTCCATTGGTTAAACGGTGAAAAACTTGTTTTAACATACCGTTCAAATAGAAGTGGCGGTATAAAAAGTAAACTTGCAACTAAATATTATGATTTATTTAATAAAATGTCTAAAACTAAAATACACAAGGATGCTATGGACTTTCAAATAATGGATCGAGAAATTATTGATATTATAACTGGAATGCGTGAAAAAACTCGCTATTTTAAGGGAATGACTGGGTATTTAGGTTATAGTCCAAGAATTATACCGGTTGAAATTGTTGATAGAAATGCAGGAGTTAGTAAATTTGGTAACATAGAACGATTATTTTCATATGCATTTGAATCTTTTGCTTTATATTCAAACGTTCCATTATTAGTGTCTATAAAAATTGGTGCATTTGTATCGCTTGCAAGTTTTTTGTTCTTGCTTTATGTTGTTATTAAAACTATTGCTTTTGGTGTAGATGTAGATGGATATGCATCATTAATAAGTGTAATGTTATTTATGTTTGGTATAGTAATTATGTTAATGGGAGTAATGGGTTATTATATTGGATTAATATACACTGAAGTTAAAGATAGACCTTTATATATTGTAGATGAAGACAATAGCATTTTAGACTATAATAAACAAGATTTTAATGAAAAAGTAAAGGAAGTAGAAAATGATAAATAATATTCTTTTTTCAATACCAATAGTAAATGTGGAAGTTAGCTACCCACTAGCTTTTATTTTATGCATTTGTGCCTTTGTTATAGGTAAGATAGTTATAGATAAAACACCATTTTTAAACAGACAGTTTTATCGCTTTGTTTTAGTAGGCGCTTTTAATACTTTTTGTTATTACACCTTTTATTTAATATTATTAAACATTATAAATTACTCTATAGCACATATAATTGCCTTTTTAATGGCTGCTTTTATTTCTTATTTTGCTACAACAATGTATACATTTAAAAGAAAACCAGAATGGAAGACCTTTGTCTCATTTCCAATTACTTTTTTGCCTAATTTGTTAATGAGTAGTTTAGGAACAGTTTTCTTAGTACAAGCTAATTTAGTTTCTTCAAAATATGCATCATTAATAATGATGATTGCAGCAATACCAATTACTTTTTTGGTAAATAAAATAGTATTTGACTATAAAGCATTTAAGAATAAGAAATCAAACAATCTACCACAATAGGTTGTTTTCTATTTGTAGAGTAAATTTCAATATGTATAAATATAACCTCTCTAAATAACTAACTGAGAACACATAAAGCTTTTCATTTAGTTAATAAAGTTAATATAAGGTTAATTATATCACTTTAAAGTTAAAATATATTTTTGTATTGTTAATGTTATGTATATCATTGTGTTGGTAATGTTATAATATGCAAGAGGTGAACTTGATGAATAAAATATTTAAACTGAAATTTTTAATTATATGTATTGTAACTATATTAACAAGTGCAAACATAGATGCAACAATAGATTTTAAAAAGAACTTTGATTTTTATGAAGAAACGTGTTCTAAAAGATCAAGCTATGAATTAAATAGACAAGCATGTACTGATTTTGAAAGATACAAAGCAGATAATAATGGTCAAGTAGATCAACTAAATAAAGAAACTAATGATAGTAGTTTAACAGCGGGTGAACTATCTGATTTGATAAAAAGAAATGATGAATTAATTACAAAAAAAGAGAAACAACTTAAAGCAGCTAAAGTTAAAGTTGCTAAAAATAAGGCTAAGATAAAAAAATTGGATAAAGTTGTTGGCCAAAGTATAGCATTAATGCAACACTTTACAAATGAAAATCAAATCGTTGATATCATTATGGGTTCAACAGATCTTGATGATTTAATGACTCGAGTTGACGGTTTGTCTGCAATACAAAAAATAAATATGCAAGATGTAATTACATTAGAACAAACAACTTTAGAATTAGAAGAGACTACACAATACTTAAGTTCTGATTTAGATAGATTAAAAGATATTAAGGAAAAGCAAAAGAAACTTAACTTAGAGTTTCAAAGAAAAGAAGTAACTTTATATACTAGTTCAAATAGTGGTGGAAGTGCAACATATAATACTGCTTTAAATAACATTGATTTAAGTAAGATTAATGATAAATCCAAAAGTTGGGCTAAACCAACTAAATCAGCAACTATTTCTGCATCTACTTGGTATTATCCAGGTGGAGGATGGCATCCAGGTGCAGACTTTGCAACTCCTATAGGAAGTAAAATAACTGCGCCATCAAATGGCGTTATCTTAGCTAAAGCTAATGGAGGAAGTGGTTATGGCATTCATATGGTTGCAGCCTTTAAAAAAGGTGATTATGTTTATACAATGCTGTTTGCTCACATGAGTAGTTTTGTTAATGTTAATCAGTTTAAAAAAGGTGAAACTATTGGGATTTCTGGAAATACTGGTGCTTCAACAGGACCACATATACACATTGAAGTATTTAGACATAACACTGATGATTTATCTATTGTAGTAAAACAATTTAAACAAAATAATGATTATTGGTTTGGATTAGGTTATAATAATAAGGGAGATTGTAGTAAGGTCTGCCGACTAGAACCAGCATCAGTCTTTAATGTAAAAACAGGACAAAAATATTAGTCGTTACTTATGTAATGACTTTTTTTATATAGAAAGGAAAAGGTATATATTATTTTCTGCAAATAAGTAAATTATCATATACCAGGGGATAAAAATGTTAAAAACAGATGATTATAATTTTGAGTTACCGGAACATCTGATAGCTCAAACACCATTAGAAAAAAGAGATTCTTCTAAACTATTAGTGGTTGATCGAACTAGTGGTGAGTTTAGCGATAGTAGTTTTGATCATATAATAGATCATTTAAATGCAAACGATGTTTTAGTAATGAATGATAGCAGAGTTCTTCCTGCTCGTTTATTTGGAGAAAAAGAAGATACAAAAGCACATGTTGAAATATTACTTTTAAAAGAAACTTGTGTTGATGTATGGGAATGTTTAGTTAAGCCAGCCAAAAGAATTAAAATAGGCACTGTATTAACTTTTGGAGATGGTAGTTTAAAAATGGAATGTGTTGAAAAAAGAGCAGAAGGACTATGCGTTTTCAAATTAATGTATAATGGTATACTTTTAGAAATACTAGAAGCATTAGGAACTATGCCTTTGCCACCATATATTAAAGAACAACTTGAAGATCAGGAAAGATACCAAACAGTTTATTCAAAAGTAAGTGGCAGTGCTGCAGCACCGACTGCCGGTTTACATTTTACTAAAGAACTTTTGAAAAGAATAAATGAAAAGGGAATAAAGCTTGCTTATGTAACACTACATGTAGGTTTAGGAACATTTAGACCAGTTAGTGTTGATGATGTAACTAATCATACAATGCATAGTGAATTTTATAGCTTAGATGAAGAAAATGCCAATATAATCAATAAAGCAATATTACGTGGTAATAATGTGGTAAGTGTTGGTACAACAACCACAAGAACTTTAGAAACAATAGCTACAAAATATGGTAAAATAGAACCTGTATCAGGTTACACTGATATATTCATCTATCCAGGATATAAATTTAAAGTCATTGATATGCAAATTACTAATTTTCACTTACCAAAATCTACTTTGATGATGCTAGTAAGTGCCTTTGCAGAAAAAGACTTAATAATGAAAGCTTATGATCATGCTATCAAGAATGAATATCGCTTCTTTTCATTTGGAGATAGTATGCTTATCAAATAGTACTATTGTATGGAAAATATAAATATAATAGAAGAAAAGGTCGAGTATGAAGTAACTATTGAAAAGTCAAAATTTATTACATGGTTGTATCCAGTTGTTGATGAAAAAGAGGCAAAAGAATACATACAATTGGCCAGAACCAAACATCCCAAAGCAGTACATCACACATATGCTTACATAATAAGAAAAGAATATCAAAATATAGAAAATCAAAGTGATGATGGTGAACCTTCAAAAACAGCTGGTATGCCTATGCTTGATATTTTAAGATATGAAAATCTAGTTAATGTTGTAGCAATTGTCATTAGATACTTTGGAGGGATCAAGCTTGGAGTTGGCGGTTTAATAAGAGCATATGGTGGCAGTGTTAAAAGTGCCGTTGATCATGCAAGTATTAAACAAGCGATATTAATGCAGGGGTTTGAAGTGAGAGTATCTTACTCATTTCATTCTATGGTTGAATACGAAATAAAAAAATATCATGGAGTAATAAACAAAATCGATTATTTAGAAGAAGTAAATATAATATTTTATTCTAAAGATGAAACTATTATAAATATTATTAAAGAAAAAACAAATAATCAGTTAGCAATTACTAAAATTGATAGAGTTTATATGTAGTATTTGATATAATAATTAGATGAGGTGAGTAATATGAAACTAAATATCGGAGTTGTCTTTGGTGGGGCAAGTGTTGAACATGAAATCAGCATAATAAGTGCTTCTCAAGTAATGGCTGCATTAGATGAAGAAAAATACAATGTATTACCAATATATATAAGTAAAGATAAAGATTTCTACTTTTCAAATGATTATCGTAATGTAGAAACTTTTCAGAATCTAGAAAAAGCTAAAAGTAATGGAACACAAATTACACTAAAAAAAGATGGATTAAATGTTGAAATGCATTATTTTAATAAAAAAATGTTTACGCCATCTAAAATGTACCAAATTGATATTTTCTTCCCAGTATTACACGGTACTAATGGAGAAGATGGTACAATTCAAGGCATGTTTGAAATGTTAGATGCAACATTTACGGGGTGTGAGTGCAAAGGTGCAGTTAATGGCCAAGATAAAGTCTTTATGAAAAACATATTAAGGGACAATAACATTAGAGTAGTAGATTTTGATTGGTTTTACTCTAATGAGTTTTACGAGCAAGAAGAAGAAATTATAAAAAGAATAGAAACCAAATTATTTTATCCTGTAATTGTAAAACCAGCAAGTCTTGGAAGTTCTGTAGGAATATCTAAGGCTAATAATAAGGATGAACTAGCTGATGCAATTAGAGAAGCAAATAGATACGATGTTAAAATACTAGTAGAAAAAGTAGTGGATAACCTTGTTGAAGTTAACTGTGCTGTATTAGGTGACTATAGTAGTCAAAAAGCATCAGTTATTGAACAAGTATTCCAAAATGATGAAATATTATCATATGAAGATAAGTATCAAGGTGGCGGAAGCAAAAAAACAAGTGGTGGATCTAAAACATCAGAAGGAATGGCAAGTGTTAATCGTTTAATACCAGCACCTCTTTCAGAGGAAAAAACGACTGAAATTCAAGAAATGTCAAAAGCTGCTTTTAGAGCTTTAAGCTTAGCTGGGGACACAAGAATAGATTATTTAATAGATGGTAGAACTAATACAGTATATTTAAATGAAGTAAATACAATACCTGGTTCTTTAGCATTCTATTTATGGGATAAAGTAGATATTGACTTTACAAAGTTATGTGATGAAATGATTATGCTTGCAGTTAAACGTAAAAGGGAATCAAAACAACATACAACTTCATTTGAAACAAATGTGTTACAATCATTTGGTCAAGGTAGTAAAGGATCAAAAAAATAAGAATCAATTAAGTTTTGCAATCGAGGTATAGCAATGAAAAGAATTAAAAACAAAGTAAAAAGAGTCTTAAAGGAAACAATTATATATAAAAAACACGGGGCATATATAAGAAGTAAAAGAAGAGAGAAAAGAATTCAATGGATGAATAAATATAAAAATGAAATCCATTTTGACAACAAAACAGTGCTTTTTATTTCCTATTTAGGAAAATACTATTCAGATAGTCCAAGAGCTATTTATGAAGAAATGATGAAGAATCCTAAATTTGATGATTATACTTTTGTTTGGGTTTTTAAAAATACCGAAAAAGCAAAGAAAATTAAACAATTAGCTTTAAGAACAAAAATTATAGAATATATGAGTGAAGATTATTTTAAGGCATTATATCAAGCAAAGTATTGGATAACTAATAACAGAATGACAGAATATGTTGAAAAAAATGAAGGACAAGTTTATGTACAAACATGGCATGGAACTCCATTCAAAAGAATCGGGTTTGATATAGAAGTTGAAGGTGAAAATGCTTCTCATAAAAAAAATGAACTATTAAAGTTATATGAAGAAGATGCAGAAAATTATGATTTCATGCCTTCACCTTCAAAATACTATACTGACAAAATTACAAGTGCATTTAATCTAAAAGCACTTGATAAAGAGAAGGTAGTACATGAAACGGGATATCCACGAAATGATTTTTTATATAACTATACAAATGATGATGTAAAAAAAGTAAAGGATATTTTAGAGATTCCTGAAGATAAAAAAGTTATATTATATGCACCAACTTGGCGTGATAATCAATATAAGGAAGGTGTAGGTTATACATTTGATGTAAATATTGACTTTGACCTTCTAAAAGAACAATTAAAAGATGAATATGTTATTATTTTTAGACCACATTACTTTATTGCAAGTAAATTTAAATTCTCAGAATATAAAGGATTTGTCTATAATGGTACACTAATTAATGATATCAACTATTTATATGTAATAAGTGATATCTTAATAACAGATTATTCTTCAGTATTCTTTGATTATTCAAATTTAAGAAGAAAGATATTATTCTATATGTATGACTATGAATATTATAAAAATACATTAAGAGGATTCTATTTTGATGCATCAAAACTTCCTGGCCCTATATCAGAAAATGAACAACAACTAATTAAAGATATAAAATCAGATTTAGATGCCAATAAGATAGAAGAATTTGCCCAAGAGTTTAATACATTTGATGATGGAAAAGCAGCATCAAGAGTAGTAGAACAAGTGTTTAAATAACTTGTACATATTTTATCAAAATTAGAGTTTGTCATAATCATAAAAAAACATAAACTTTATTATTAGAGAGTAACGCAAGTTACTCTTTTTTTAATTGCCAAAAGTGTATCAAATATTCATTTTTTTCAAAAAAGTTAAATAATAATAATATATAACTAAAAAATTAACACTTGAAAAACAATAAATAACATAAATAAAAAATAATTAATAAATATTAAAGAAATTATATACACTTTTCGTAAACTATGCTATACTTTTTAACGAAATAAAGACATTATAAATTTATATGTGTCTGTGAAAAATATAATAAAAAAGAAGGAAGACGATATGAAAGAAAATAATAATAAAGCATTAAAATACACTTTAGGACTATTGATACTAGTTATAGTTATCATTTTTAATATGACTACAGTAAAATCATATAATAATCAAAAGCAAGTAAGTACTAATATTGCTACGGGAGATGTAGCTAATATTAATTGGGTAGTAGATAGTAATTATAAGCTAACAATAAGTGCTAAAGAAAATACTGATGGTATGATGCCGGAAATGCTTTTAGATAATTTAGAATATAAATATTACAAGAATAAAATATTAAGTATAGAGATATTAGATGGTGTTAAATTTCCAGAAAATTCATCGAGTATGTTTAGTAATTTTATAACAGTAAAAAGTATTGATTTAAATGGTTTAGATACCTCGCACGCGGTAAATATGACTGCTGTTTTTGACAACTGCATAGAACTAGAGTTTTTAAATTTAGGACCAAACTTTGATACTTCTAATACAAATAAAATGACATACTTATTTCAAAATTTAAAAAAATTAAAGCATCTAGACTTAGGAGAAAAATTTGATACATCTAAAGTTAAAGATATTGTAAGAACTTTTAAAGGCATGGAGGTAATAGAAGAGCTTGATTTAGGTGAAAAATTTGATATGTCAAGTGTTACAAGTACACAACAAGCATTTCAAGATATGTTTAAACTTAAAAGTTTAGATTTAAAGGATAAATTTGATACCAGTAATGTTACATCAATGTTGGGGATGTTTCAAAATATGCGATCATTAGAAAGTTTAAACTTAGGAGATAAATTTAATACAGAAAAAGTAGTTATAATGGCTACAATGTTTAGTGGTTTATACGTTCTACCAGAGCTCGATCTATCAGGTTTTTATATTGATAATAGAGTTGATTTATATGCAATGTTTAGTAGTACAAATATAAAAAGATTAATTTTAGGTAAGGGAATAAATACATTATCTAACTCTGGTTTAAAAGAAATAGAAGAAAGAGAAGGTTATACATCAAATTGGGTAAATGTTGATAAAACATTTAGGGGGAATTCTTTAAAGTTAAGTGTTTCATATAAACCTTCTATGGCAGGTATTTACACACATGAAAAAGCATATAATGTTAATTTTGTGGTAGAAGATGTAAGTACACTAGCAAAAGTTGCCGATCAAACAAAGGTTAATTCATCAGATATTCCAAATACAACAGTTGATGGTAAAAATTTTAAAGGGTGGTATTCTAATAAAAATGGATTAGGAACAGAATACCAACCAAATATGGATTTAGTAGCTAAGCATATGAAAGTATATGCCTATTTTTCAAATAATACCTATAGTTTAAATTTTGATGGAAATACTGGTCTTGGAAACATGAGTTCTGTAGATGTTGAATATTCTAAAAAAATAAAATTACCAAAGAATAGTTTTGAGAAAAAAGGTTATTCTTTTGCAGGTTGGGCAACTTCAAAAGATAATGCTAATAATCAAATCATTCAATATGAGGATGAATCTTATTTTCAACAAAGTAACACGAAAGACAATATCTTATATGCTTCATGGAAAGAAGCTACTTATAAATTGAATTTTGATAGTAATTCTGGAAAAGGTAGTATGAAAGAATTAGAAATGAAATTAAATGAGACAAAAAAACTTTCTAAAAATAGTTTTGTTAAAGATGGTTACCAGTTTATTGGTTGGTCAAGCTCAAAAACCAATGCAGAAAATAACATTATAAGTTATCAAGATCAACAGGATTATACGTATAAAGATGAAAAAAATATCACTTTATATGCCTCATGGAAACCAAATACTTATAATATTTCTTTTAACCCTAATGGTGGAGAAGGAATGATGTCTAATATAAAAGTTAACTTTAATGAAACTATACTTTTAGAAAAGAGCAAGTTCATTAAAACTGATAGTGATTTTATAGGGTGGGCTATTTCCAAAAGTGATGCTAAAAATGGTATTGTCTCTTATGATGATAATCAGGAATACAAACATAATATTTCCAATGATATAGAGTTACATGCTGTTTGGGATAAAAAAAAGATCAATATATCATTCTATGCAAATCAAGGAAATGGAACAATGACCTCATTAAATGTTAATTCGACTGATTATATTACTTTACCAATAAACAGCTTTAAAAGAAAAGGATTTCATTTTATAGGTTGGTCAACTACAATAGAAAATGCAAATAAAGGTATTGTTAAATATGAAGATAGAGAAAAGTTAACAGTTTCAAAAATAAAATTACAAAAGCAGATGAAAACAAATGATATTGATATTTCATTGTATGCATCATGGAAAAAAATTGATAATAGTAATGTTATAGATAACAAAGAAGATGTATCACTTCCAAGTACAGGTAAAAATGCTAATGAGATTATCACAATTATAGTTTTATTATCTATATGTATTTTTATAATTGTACTTAAACTAAAATATAGTAGATCAAAAAATAACAATTAAATTTTTAAGTATATAAATATCTTTGTTAAACTTTGCAATATACAGTAAACGATTTTATATAGTTTAGATAATATCAAATAATAAAATACTAATTTATTAGAATAATATACTAATAACTATCTAACAAAAAATAATAAAAATTCAGAAAATATTTGGAAATTATTTCATTTTCTGAATTTTTTTATTATGCTTTACTTTAGCTAAGATTTACAACAAATTATTAAAATGTTATTATGATTTTTAAGAATAAGACTTATTTAATATAAATATAATAGATAATAAAGGAGGTATTCTTATGAAAAAGAAATTAATGATAATATTTATGTTATTAATAATGGTGTATGTAAGCAATACGTATGAAATTACTAAAAGACAACATTATAAAAGTAGTTATATTGGAATAAATGGTGCTAGAGTGTCAGATAGTCAAACTGTTCAATGGAATAAGTAATAAATGAAGAAGATAAATAAACAATTGTTAAAGCAATTAATTGCTACTATTGTCTTAATGTTTATTAGTGTAAGCATTGTTGTAGTAGTTGAAGTTCAACATAATCAAAATAATATTTCTAAAATCGGTTATGTTAATGATAATGCTGCAATAGTTACTATTAAATCAAAAAAAGAATATTCAAAATTAATTGATGTAAGTTTAAACAATGAATTTAATATTTGCACTTCTAAAATTGATAAGCTACTTCATTATTACTGTCATTTTAATAATGAAGAATTATCTAACAATTACTTTGAACATAACTATGATCAAAGTAAAAGATACAAAAGTTATAATCAAGATATACTAGTTATGAATAATCTAGAGCAACTAGAGGATTATAATAATACCTACTTTATTACGAGTAATACTAAGGATATAAATGATGTTTTAGTAATTCTTCAAGATAATAATATAAATGCTAGTATTAGTGAATTAAGTATTACTAATGGTTTATTAAGCGACTTAAGCAGAATGATTTTAATTGTGATATTAGTATTTTATGTTATTACTATTAATTTAATAAATATACTACAATTTAAAAGTATAGCTGTATATAAAATATTTAGTAGCAACCTTCAAATATATTTAAAATACTATGCGACTATTACTATTTTTCATTTCAGTTTAGTTGTGCTAAGTAGTAGTGTTTTTATCTTTTATTATCCAATCTATAATAAAATGTTACTACTAAGTTTTTTACTGTTACCATTTATTATATCCTTTACTATAAATGGTATTATTTATCTCTATATTATAAAAGCAAATCCATTACTCTATGCTAAAGGCAAAATTCAGTTATCATTATTATCAAACATTTATAATGTTTCTTTACTTATATGTATTACTACGATGAGTCTTTTATTATTACTTGTTTTAAACAAAAATACTGATAGTAATGAACTAGCTTTACAAAATAAATCAAAATTATCTTTAAATAAAGAGTATTTTAATGTTAGCTTTAATACTACTGATGTTATTGTAGAACTAGATAATTTAAAAAGTAATGATGTTAAAAAGATTGATGATAATAATGCAATTTATTTAGATAATAGTATCTTAGAAAGTGTTTATTCTTATAAAAATAATAATGAAGAGGATAATGAATTTACTGATGTATATCAAACAACACCATATATAGATATTAATGATAATTATTTAAAGCATTATCAAGTAAGCAATTATTATCTTAATAATAAAGATATTGTAATTTTATATGTTTCTAGTCAAGATAAAACTAATATAAAATTTATTAAAAAAAGACTTTGTATGCTAGATAATAAAAAAATTAGTGATGATAAATGTCATGTACAATATTATGATGCAAATAAAGGCTTGTTTGCAAATACCTTACTAGAGAATAATAATGGTACTATTAATAATCTTATCTTGCGTAATACTTCTAATAATATAGCTAATAAGAATTTAGATTATTATTACTTTTTATTAAATAATAATCTACTTCAAGATAATAAGCCAACATTATTAGATAAGCTTGATATTGAAGCATTTGATAAGTATAAAGACTATTTACAATTACATAATGATTACTATTTATATGAGGATTTATTAGTAATAGTCAATAATACTAGAAGGATTACAATTTTACTAATTACAGTTATGATATTTATCATCATAATATTAATTAGTTTTAAAGTTGTCTTATATATAAGTATGAATGCGAAATTATTATTTATAAAAAAGATATTTGGTTATAGTGTTTATAAAAGGTATTCAAAATTATTATTCTTACTATGTTTTAGTATATTATTTAGTAATTGTATAGTAATTGGAGTAAGTAAAAGTAGTGTTGATATTAATATAAATTATTATTACTGGAGTATACTACTGTTAATAATCATTTGCATGATCTTGTATTTAATTACTATTGTGACTATAACTGAGAAAAAGAAAATAGTTAATATTTTAAAAGGGGAAACTATATAATAGATTATTAAATCTCTTTAGTTACTTTTGAGTAATTGATTTATTTATATTTCCTTGGTAATAAATTGTAAACATATTTAAAGTATTGCCATTTATTGTATTATAAAAGTAGAATAGAATTATTTTAAAAGTTCATATTTAGGTGAACTTTTTTTATTGTTAATTTATGAAAGGTACTTTCATTAGTATTATTAATAGTAAAGCTTTAATTGCTATATTAGTATTTATATAGTAAGTACTAATAATAAAAGATGTAAAGTTAAAATTTAATAATAATTTAGGGCGTATTTTGTTAAAATATGATTACTTTAAATAGCTATTAAAAGTAGCTAATATGTGCTTTAAAAATGTAAACACATTCATTTTTACTTCTAGTCAAATTGCATATTCAATGTAATTATGACTAAAATATGGCTGAGCTATCTAATGAAAACCTACTTACAAAGTAGTTGGTTAGATATTCAACGATACTTAAAGGCTTTTTAAAGAAGTAAAAGTATGGTAAAATTAGATTGAGCATATTTACAAAAGCGTTTCCAATTACTTTTTTAAATAGTAAATCTGTAAAAATTCAGTGTGTTTAGGTAGGGAAAATGTATGTATAAAAGCTCGGTAAATAGCCTTTTATTAGACATATTGTGGCATTAATAGTATGTTAATATAGAAACAAGAAATAATACAAAATAATTAGGAGGATGTTACGATGGCAATCAAAGTAGCAATTAATGGATTTGGAAGAATAGGTAGATTAGCGTTTAGACAAATGTTTGAGGATAATAATTTTGAAATTGCAGCAATTAATGATTTAACTGATGCAAAACAATTAGCACATTTATTAAAATATGATTCAGCTCATGGACCATATAAAGCTGGGGCAATAACTAATACTGAAAATAGTATCGTTGTTGATGGACATGAAACTAAAATATATTCAGAAAGTGATCCTAAAAACTTGCCTTGGAAAGAATTAGGGGTTGATATTGTTTTAGAATGTACTGGATTCTTTGCTTCTGAGGAAAAAGCAAGTTACCATATTGAAGCTGGTGCTAAAAAAGTAGTTATTTCTGCACCTGGAACTGGGAATATTAAAACTATTGTTTATAATGTAAATCATAATACACTTGATGGAAGTGAAAAAGTTATTTCTGCTGCATCATGTACAACTAACTGTTTAGCTCCTATGGCTAAAGTTTTAAATGATACATTTACAATTGAAAAAGGTTTTATGACTACTATCCATGCTTATACTAATGATCAAAATACTTTAGATGCACCACATAAAAAAGGTGATTTACGTCGTGGACGTGCAGCTGCTGCAAATATCGTTCCTAACTCTACTGGTGCTGCAAAAGCAATTGGTTTAGTTATTCCTGAATTAAAAGGAAAATTAGACGGTTCTGCTCAACGTGTACCTGTAATTGATGGTTCTATTACTGAATTAGTTGCTGTTGTTTCTAAAGCTGCAACTGTTGAAGAAGTAAATGCTGCTATGAAAGCTGCTGCTGATGAGTCTTATGGTTACAATGTTGATGATATTGTATCTTCTGACATTATTGGTATGAAATTTGGTTCTTTATTTGATTCAACTTTAACTAAAGTTGTAGAATTAGGAGACAAATCATTAATTAAGGTTGCTTCTTGGTATGATAATGAAAATTCTTATGTATCTCAAATGGTACGTACTTTAAATTACTTTGCAAAACTATAAGAATTAATAAAAATATAATATACGAGGTTTGAATAATTATGAAAAAAACTATTAAAGATTTAGACTTATATGGAAAAAAAGTATTTGTAAGAGTTGATTTTAATGTTCCTTTAAATGAAGATGGATCAATCTCTGATGATAATAGAATTGTTCAAGCTTTACCTACTATTAAATATTTAAAAGAAAATGGGGCTAGAATTATTCTAGCCTCTCATTTAGGTAAGGTTAAGACTGAAGCTGATAAAGAAGGTAAAAGTTTAAAAGTTGTTTCTAAAAGATTAAGTGAATTATTAAATGAACCAGTTGAATTTGTTCCTGGTACTAGAGGACCTTTATTAGAAGAAGCTATTAGAGCTTTAGAACCTGGTGAAGTTTTATTAATGGAAAATACTCGCTTTGAATTGGATAAAGAAACTAAAAATGATGAAGAATTAGCTAAGTATTGGGCAAGTTTAGTTGATTTGTATGTTAGTGATGCTTTTGGAAGTGTCCATAGAGCACATGCATCAACTGCTGGTGTGCCTAAGTATGTTGATAGTGCTATTGGTTTTTTAATTGAAAAGGAATTAAACTTTATTGGTTCTGCAATCAATAATCCTAAAAGACCGATGATTGCTATCTTAGGTGGTAAAAAAGTATCTGATAAAATTGATGTAATTAATAATTTAATTACTATTGCTGATAAAATATTAATTGGTGGTGGTATGGCTTATACTTTCTTAAAAGCACAAGGTTATGAAATAGGAAATAGTGTTGTTGAAGAAGATAAAATTGCTGATGCTAAAGCTTATTTAGAAAAAGCTAATGATAAAATTGTTTTACCTATTGATATTGTTGTAACTAGTGAGTTTTCTAATGATGCATCTTTAATCAAAACTGTGGATGCCGATAAGATAGCTGCTGGATATATGGGATTAGATATCGGTCCTAAAACAATTGAAATGTTTAAAGATATCTTAAAACATTCTAAGACTGTTATTTGGAATGGTCCTATGGGTGTATTTGAGTTATCTAATTTTGCAAATGGTACTATTGGTTTAATGGATATTTTAACTAATATTGATGCTACTACTATTATTGGTGGTGGAGATAGTGCTGCTGCTGCTATTAAATTAGGGTATGCTTCTAAGTTTAGTCATGTATCGACTGGTGGAGGAGCTTCACTTGAGTTTATGGAAGGTAAGAAATTACCAGGAATAGAAGCTATTGCAGATAAATAGTAGTCAAAGGAGATGATATAATGAGACAACCAATAATTATTGGAAATTGGAAGATGAATATGTCTATTGCTGATGGTACTGCTTTTGTTCAACAATTAGATAAATTAAAAGATACTAGTGCACAAATTGGAGTAGCACCTCAATTTGTTGCCATACCTGCAGTTAACGCTGTAAAAAATGAAATTCTAGTAGGTGCACAAAATGTTAATGATCACTTATCAGGTGCTTATACTGGAGAGGTTAGTGTTGATTTATTAAAAGAAATTAAAACTGATTTTTGTATTATAGGTCATTCTGAAAGAAGACAATATTATAATGAAACTGATAATGCTATTAATACTAAAGCTAAATTATTACAAGAAAAGGTAATTTTACCAGTTATTTGTGTTGGTGAAACTGAAGCTCAGTATGATAATAATGAAACTGATAGTGTTATTGCTACTCAAGTAAAAGAATGTTGTAAGGACTTAGATATTGTTAATACTGTTGTAGCGTATGAACCTATCTGGGCTATTGGAACTGGTAAAAGTGCTAGTGAAAAAATTGCTCAAGATGTTTGTGCACACATAAGAGATGTATTAGCACAAATGTATAATGAAGATCTTGCTGACAAAGTAAGAGTTATTTATGGTGGAAGTGTTAATGATTCTAATATTAAAGAATATATGGCTCAATCAGATGTTGATGGTGCTTTAGTGGGTGGAGCTAGTTTAAAAATTGATGCATTCACTAATTTAATTAATTACAAATAATTAAAAAATAGGAGAAATAAATATGAAAAAACCGATTGTATTATGCATATTAGATGGTGTAGGTATTGCTAAACCTTCTGATTCTAATGCATATTATTTAGCTAATACTCCTACTTTAGATAGATTAAAAGAAGAATATCCTCATTCTCAAATAAAAGCTAGCGGTTTAGATGTTGGTTTACCTGTTAATCAAATGGGTAATAGTGAAGTGGGACATTTAAACTTAGGAGCTGGAAGAATTGTTTATCAATCACTAACTAGAATTAATAAAGCTATAGAGGATGGTTCATTTAATAGCAATGAAGCTATAAATGATGCAATGCAATATGCTTTGGATAATAATTCAGGTTTACACATAATGGGATTGTTAAGTGATGGTGGAGTTCACTCTCATATTGATCACATTAAAGCTGTTTTATTATTAGCTAAACATAAAAATGTTAAAAAGGTATTCTTACATGCCTTCTTGGATGGTAGAGATACTTTAAGAGATGAAGGAATTAAGTTTACTAAAGAAATATTAGATTTTATGTCTAATAATGAAATTGGACAACTTGCTGACATTAGTGGTCGTTACTTTGCTATGGATCGTGATAAAAGATTTGATCGTAATGAACTAGTATATGAAGTACTAGTTAATCATGAAGGTGAAAGTTATGTCGATCCAATGGCTTACATAGAGTTTAACTATGCTAAAGAAACTTATGATGAGTTTATATTACCAGCATTTGATAAGCATGTTGATGGTCAAATTAGCGATAACGATGCTATAATTTGTATTAACTTTAGACCAGATAGAGCAATTCAATTAGCTTCAATTTTAACAAATAAAGATTATAAGAGTGGAATAGTAAATAATTTAAATAATATTTTCTTTGTTTCTATGATGGAATATGATCAAAGTGTTAAAGGTGTTATTGCCTTTCCTAATATTGAGATTAAAAATGCTTTAGGTATTTATTTAGCTCAACATGGTAAAAAGCAACTAAGAATTGCCGAAACAGAAAAATATGCTCATGTAACTTTTTTCTTTGATGGATTAGTCAAGTATGATGGTACTAACAAACCAGAGTTAGAAAATAGCAAAAGAGTATTAATTAACAGTCCTAAAGTTGCAACTTATGATTTAGCTCCTGAAATGTCGGCTGAAAAAATCACTGATGCCTTAATTAAAGAATTAGATAACGACTATGATGTTGTAATCTTAAATTATGCTAATGGTGATATGGTTGGACATACAGGTGATATAAAGGCTACTATTAAAAGTTTAGAAGTCGTTGATAAATGTGTTAAACGTGTCTATGATAAAGTAGAAAAATTAGGTGGTGTCATGCTAATTACTGCTGATCATGGAAACAGTGAAAAAATGCGTGCTGATGACAATGAAGTGTTTACAGCACACTCAACAAACCCAGTAGATTTAATAGTTACCGATTTAAGTGTAAGTGTTAAAGATGGAAGATTAAGTGATATCGCGCCAACGATCTTAGATTATGTTGGCTTAGATAAACCAGCAGAAATGACTGGTGAATCATTAATCATAAAAAATAAATAAAGAGAAAGAGGAAGTACATTATGCCAATTATTACAGATGTATATGCAAGAGAAGTATTAGATTCAAGAGGAAATCCAACAGTTGAAGTTGAAGTTTCAATCGAAAGTGGAGAGTTTGCCTCTGCTATTGTACCTAGTGGTGCATCAACTGGAGAATATGAAGCAGTTGAATTAAGAGATGGAGATAAATCACGTTATGGTGGTAAAGGTGTAACTAAAGCAGTAGATAATGTTAATGATATTATTGCTGATGAAATTATCGGTTTAGATTGTCGTGATCAAGCAGGAATTGACTACTTGATGATTGATTTAGATGGAACAGATAATAAAGGTAAACTTGGAGCAAATGCTATTTTAGGTGTAAGTATGGCAGTCGCTAAAGTTGCTGCAATTTATAGTGGATTACCATTATACCAATACTTAGGTGGATTTAATGCAAGAGAATTACCAGTTCCAATGATGAACATTTTAAATGGTGGATCTCATGCTGATAACAATGTTGACTTTCAAGAGTTTATGATCTTACCAGTAGGTGCTCCTACTTTTAAAGAAGCATTAAGATATGGTGCAGAAGTATTCCACAGTCTTAAAGCAGTATTAACTGAAAAAAACTACAACACTGGTGTTGGTGATGAAGGTGGATTTGCACCAAATCTTGGATCAAATGAAGAAGCTATTCTTGTAATTTTAGAAGCTATTGAAAAAGCAGGATATAAAGCAGGAGAAGATATCTTATTAGGTATGGATGTTGCTTCAAGTGAATTCTATGATAAAGAAAAAGGTAAATATATTCTTGCTGGTGAAGGTAATAAAGAACTAACTTCAGCTGAATTAGTAGATTTCTATGTTAACTTAGTAGAAAAATACCCTGTAATTTCAATTGAAGATGGATTAGATGAAAACGATTGGGATGGATGGAAAATTCTTACAGAAAAATTAGGATCTAAAGTACAATTAGTAGGAGATGATTTATTAGTAACAAATACTAAAAAATTACAATCTGCAATTGAAAAAGATATAGCTAATTCAATTTTAATTAAAGTTAACCAAATTGGTACTTTAACTGAAACATTTGAAGCTATTGAACTTGCTAAAAGAAATAACTACACAACAGTTATCTCTCATAGATCAGGAGAAACAGAAGATACAATCATTGCAGACATTGCAGTTGCAACAAATGCTGGACAAATCAAAACTGGTTCACTTTCAAGAACAGATAGAATTGCTAAGTACAATCAATTATTAAGAATAGAAGATAATTTAGGTTCTACTGCTATATTTAGTGGTTCTAAAACTTTCTTTAACTTAAAATAATATTTATTTAAATAAGCAAAGCGCCAAATAATGGCGCTTTCTTTGTTTTTATTCATTTTTAAATCAAGTTGTAATATTACTAAGTAATATTAATATGTAAATAGAGATATTTTTAAGTTTTATAGATAAATTTATTATTATATTATAATAACAAGTTAATATTATTTGTTTAAATATAAATTGACTACTTGATATTATTTGTGATAACATTAATATTGTTAATAGATAGCTTTAAGTCTGTAACGTTTTTTCTATTTTGAAAAAAGGTAATAAGGCTTTTTTTGTTACATATAAGTATATAGCTATATTAAGTATAGATAATTTAATAATTAAGAGATCGCATTAAAAAAAGAATGAAGTATCATTCTTAAGAACTTAGCTTTTCTAGGCTTTGAACATGTTTTTTTAGAAGTTCGTTTAAGTCTAAATAATTAATAACATTAGTTTTCATAGTTTCATAATCAATGTCTATTTTATATTTGTTTTTTTGATTAGCTTTAACTACACAGTTGAAACGATTTACTTTCTTTTTCATAATACTCATCTCCCAAAATTTTATTTATATTATTATAGCCTATTATTATACTATAATCAACAATTATGCGATTATAAGTTTTTATTATATATTGTAGCGAAAAAGCATTATATATTGTTTTGATAATGATAAAGTTAAACACTTTTTAATTGTGTTAATTTTATGTGTATTATCTTTCATTAGTGTGTTATAATATTTTTTTAGGAGGTGTAGGATATGTTTAGAAAAAATAAGTTATTTTATTACAATGCTTTAGCACTTGCATTACCAAGTATAATTCAACAGTTTGTAATGATTTTTTCTTCAATGATTGACAATATTATGGTTGGTAGTCTAGATGCTGTTTCAATAGCAGGAGTATCAATTGCAAACCAAATATTTTGGATTTATACAATAGTTTTACTTGGTGTCTGTGCAGTAGGTGGTATTTTTATTGCTCAATATCAAGGAGCGGGTAATGATCAAAAGACAACTGAGGTTTTTAGGGTTACTTTACTAGTTGCAAGTATGTTAGGAATTGTCTTTTTTTTAATGATGCATTTTATTCCTACAATACCTTTAACTTTATTTTCTAATGATAGTGAAACAATTGATGCTGCATTACACTTTATTAAGTATATTAAGTATACATTCTTATTATATTCTGTAAGTACTGCAATTGGTGCTTCGTTGAAATATTATGGGATGATTAAAATATCAATGTATACTTCTATTCTAGCTGTAATAGTAAATATAATTTTAAACTACTTACTAATAAAGGGAAATTTAGGATTTCCAGCTTTAGGTGTTGAAGGTAGTGCAATTGCTACATTGGTTGCAAGAATAACTGAACTAATTGTTATTATATGGTTTATGATTAAATTAAGTACTCCAATTAAAACAAAAGTATTAGATATTATGCATTTTGATCATAAAGTCTTAGTAGATTACAAACAAAAAGCATATGGTTTAATTACTAATGAATTCTTCTGGGCATTAGGCTTTCAGTTAATTAATGTTGCTTATACCCAAAGAACAAGAGATAATATTGCAGCTTTAAGTATATCTAATGTTATTATTAATTTAATAACTGTTGGAATGTCAGGTATGAATGTTGCAGTAAGTATATTAGTAGGTAATAGTTTAGGTAAAGGGGATTTTGTAAAAGCAAAAAAAGATGCTTCAAGATTGTTTAAACTAAGTGCAGCTATTGGAATATTTTTAGGTAGTGCTGCATTAGCTAGTTCATTCTTTGTAACTTCTTTATATAATGTTGATGTTGAAATTATTTTAAAAGCTCGTTGGATGATTGCTGTTGCTGCTGGGTTTGCATTCCTATATTATTTAAATGCGACACATTTCTATGTTTTAAGAGCAGGTGGAGATACTAAATCAGTATTATTAATGGACTCTGGTTTTACTTGGGTTATTATATTACCATTAGCCTTTTTAACAGGATTTGCTCATTTATACATGCCAGTACATTATTTTATTATTCAATTTTTAGATTTAGTTAAATTAATTGTTGCACGTCATCGTTTTAAAAGAGGTAAGTGGTTAGTTAATTTAACTGAAGAATATGATATTAATAAAGCTATAGAATAATAAATCTTACAATAATGTAAGTATATTGTATGATTTTCTTAAGATATTTATTATTATAATTTGTTATTATACAAGTGTAGTTACCATACTACACATAATAATTCTTATAGTTGAATCCTTTTTGTTAAGTGATAGTTTTGCTATCACTTTTTTGATGCCTTTTTAAAAAATGTTATTTCTATAGATAATTATTGTCTTTTTAGTATTCAGTAGTTAATTTTATTCGATTACATTTAATAAAACAATTATAAATGTTATAATTACTTTGAAGAGGGTGAAAGATATGAAAAATGAAATAAAACATTTAGCTGTTATTTTAGATGGTAATGGCAGATGGGCTAAACAACGTAATTTACCACGTATTAAGGGTCATTATGAAGGTGGTAAAAGAGTAAAAGAAGTTGCTATAGCTGCAAGTAAAAGAGGGATAAAGAAAATGACAGTTTATGCATTTTCTACTGAAAATTGGAAAAGACCTGCTGATGAGGTTAATTATATATTTAAGTTACCAAAAATCTTTTTAGATGCATATTTGAAGGATTTAATGAAACATCAAATTAAGATAGAATATATTGGAAACTTTAGTGAAATTCCTTGCAATGCGCAAAAAAGTATTAATGAAACGATGGAAAAAACTAAAAATAATAGTGGGATGACTTTATCTTTTGCCTTAAATTATGGATCTAAAGATGAGATTGTTCAAGCTAGTAAAAAAATAGCAAGTTTAGTAATAGAAAACAGTTTGAATATTGATGATATAGATGAATCTTTATTCAATGATAATTTAATGGAGAAGATGCCAGTTGATCTTGTAATTAGAACAAGTGGAGAAAAGCGCTTATCTAATTTTTTACTATGGCAAGTAGCCTATAGTGAATTTTATTTTACTGATGTATTATGGCCAGATTTTAATGAAACACAATTAGATATTGCTTTGGATAACTATTATCAGCGAAATAGACGTTATGGAGGTTTGAATGATGAAGAGTAGAGTAATTACAGCCCTATTAATTGTTGCAGTAGTCGTTCCTGTTGTCTTTATCTCTGTAAATACCTTTAGAATCCTTGCAATTATTATTGCTGCTTTTGGAATTCATGAATTTTTAGATGTTTTTAAAGAGAAAAAGTATAGTTTAACTTCTAAAATTATTATATACACTTTAAGTATCTTGCCTGTTGTGTTAGTAACTGATATATTTAATGTTAGTATTGCATGGTTTGGTATTTGGACACTAATAATATTCTTATTAATGATAATAGATAAAAATATTGATTATTATGAAATGTCTAATCTCTATACTTTTATGATGTATCTAATTGCAACAACAACTAGTGCAATGTGGCTGAGATCTAATGATGATGGTTTTTATTTAATCATGTTTAGTATTTTTGTGACATCAGCAAGTGATACTGGTGCTTTATTGGCCGGTAAGTTGTTTGGTAAACATAAATTAATAGAACGTATTTCACCTAATAAAACCATAGAAGGTTCTATTGGTGGTATAGTTGCTTCTTTAGTAATGGGATTAGTCTTGTACTTAATTATGCCAATGCAAATAGATAGTATACCAATGGCTTTATTGTTTTCATTAGTTTTAGCTATCACTGGACAATTAGGTGATTTATTCTTTTCTAAAATTAAAAGAACAATGAATATTAAAGACTTTTCTAATATGTTACCTGGACATGGAGGTATATTAGATAGAATAGATTCTCATTTAACAAACTTTTTAGTTTTATGTCTTTTATTGGTATTTTGGAAGGGACTGTTTTAATTGAAAAAAATAATTATATTAGGTGCTAGTGGTTCTATTGGAACACAAGCACTAGATTTAATAAATGATAATAGAAATTTATATGAAGTAAATAAAATAAGTATTGGTAAAAATGTAGATATGTTAATAAAAATTCTTAATGTTTTTCCTAATATTAAAGAAGTAGCATTGCTTAAATCAGATAGAATCTCTGAGTTAAGAATAATGTTTCCTAATACATATTTTAATGATGATGAAGATGCAATAGTAAAATTAATAACAAATGATGATGATTATGATATTGTTTTAAATGCAATAGTAGGTTTTGCAGGATTAATACCTTCTATAGAAACAATAAAAAATGACAAAGTTTTAGCTTTAGCAAATAAAGAAACAATGGTAGTTGCAGGAAAACTGATTAATGATTTACTTATAGACCATCCATTATCATACATACTACCAGTAGATAGTGAACACTGTGCATTGTTTCAATGTATCAAAAATGGACAACATCATGAAGTTGAAAGACTTTTAATAACAGCAAGTGGTGGTAGTTTTAGAGATAAAACATTACAAGAGCTTGAAAATGTAACTGTTCAAGAAGCTTTAAATCATCCTAATTGGAATATGGGTGCTTCTATTACAATTGATAGTGCAACTATGTTAAATAAGGGATTAGAAGTAATTGAAGCACATTACTTATTTGGAATTGATTATGAAAATATAGAAGTTTTAATACATCGACAAAGCATTGTACACTCAATGGTAGATTTTAAAGATAGTTCTTGTATAGCACAACTATCAATGCCAGATATGAGACAACCAATAGAGTATGCTTTTGCTTATCCTAATAGAGAATCTTTTAATGAAAGTAGACTTGATTTTAGTAATGGTATGAATTTAACATTTGAACCTGTAGATTATCAAAGATTTAAAGGTTTAGCCTTAGCCTTTGAAGCAGGTAAAAAAGCCCACAGTTATCCTTGTGTCTTAAATGCCGCAAAAGAAGTAGCTACTAGAGCATTTCTCTTAGAATTAATACCATTTTTAGATATTGTTGAATATGTCGAAATAGCTTTAACAGATCACAAAGTAGTCAAAAATCCAACATTAGAACAACTAGTAAAGATAGATGCAGCCACTAGAAGTTATGTTGTGAATTTAATTAATAAGGAGAGAAATTAATGGAGATATTGAAATTTTTAGTAATATTATTAGTGCTAGTTAGTGTTCATGAATTTGGACATTTTATTGCAGCTAAGATATTTAATGTCTATGTAAGTGAATTTGCTCTAGGTTTTGGACCTAAAATATTCTCTCACAAAGGTAAAGAAACAGAATTTAGCATTCGAATGTTACCACTTGGTGGATTTGCAGCAATGGCAGGTGAAGATGTTGATCAAGACGAGCAATTAGCTCATTTAAATCTACCAGTAGAAAGAACGCTAAAAGGAGTAAATAGATTAAAACAATTTATTATCATGTTTGCAGGAGCATTTATGAATATTGTTTTAGCATTTATAATATTTTGTGGTATTGCAGCAACCCAAGATACGATAAATCCACAACCAATTATTGGTGTTGTAAGTAATGATTCTCCTGCAGCTAAAGCTGGTTTAAAAACAGGAGACTTAGTTACTAGTATTGAACAAGATAAACATACAACTAAAATTACAACATATTCTGATCTAAGTATATTTACTTCTTTAAATAAAGAAGGACAAGCATATACGATGAATGTATTAAGAGATAATAAGAATGTATCTTTAGATATAAAACCAGCATATGTAAAAGAAGAAGAAAGATATATTGCAGGCTTTTCACCATCAGTGTTAGCAGCAAGTAAAAATCCAAAAGATATTATTGTTAATGGTTTTAACATGAGTGTTGATGGTGCTAAAAGTATTTTTACTAGCTTAAAGATGTTATTCACAGGAAAAGCTGGAGTTAATGATCTATCAGGTCCAGTAGGAATGATTGAAATGACTAAAGACATTGATAGTAGTTCAGGTATAGTAGGATTAATCAACTTTACAGCCCTATTAAGCATGAACTTAGCAATCTTTAATTTATTACCAATTCCAGCACTAGATGGTGGACGTATTTTAATATTAATTATTGAAGCTGTAACAAGACGTAAGTTTAGCTCAGAATTAGAATCACGTATTATCGGTGTTAGTTTTGCACTGTTAATGGCATTAATTGTCTTTGTAACATTTAATGACATATTAAAAATATTTAATGGATAAAAAGAGGAGAACATCATGGAAACAAGTATAATTATTAAAGATGTTGCCACTTCATTAGCAATTAAACCGTCTCAAGTTGAGACGGTTATTGATTTATTAAGTGACAATCAAACAATACCCTTTATCGCAAGATATCGTAAAGAAAAGACCGAAGGACTAGATGAAAATCAAATATTTGAAATATCAACAGTATATGAATATGCAAAAAACCTAGTTCAAAGAAAAGAAGATGTTATACGATTAATTGATGAAAAAGGATTGTTAACACCAGAATTAAAACAATCTATCTTAAAAGCAGAAAGGTTAGTTGATGTTGAAAATATCTACCAACCATTTAAAGAAGGTAAAAAAACTAAAGCTGCAATTGCTAAAGAATATGGCTTAGAACCTCTTGCAAAACTATTATTAAGCAACCCTAATTTAAATGTTGAAACAGAAGCTATAAACTATTTAAATGAAAATGTTGAAACAGTTGAAAAAGCAATTGAGTATGCTTTGGATATTATCGCTTTTGATGCAACAGCTAATCCAAAAGTTAGAACAACATTAAGTGAAAGAATTAATGATCAGGCAATTTTAAATACATCAGAAAAGAAAAAGCATGATGATGAAAAAGGAATTTTTAAAAATTATTATGATTATACAG
Source organism: Mycoplasma sp. P36-A1 (assembly GCF_049478495.1). NCBI lineage: Bacteria > Bacillati > Mycoplasmatota > Mollicutes > Mycoplasmatales > Mycoplasmataceae > Mycoplasma > Mycoplasma sp. P36-A1. Next base: position 333,114 of record NZ_CP168083.1, read on the forward strand.
AAAAATTTACTAAAATTGCAAACCATCGACTATTAGGGATTAATAGAGGTGTCAATAAAAAAGTAATTACAATGAAAATAGAACAAAACGATCAAGCTAATATTAACTATATTTACAACTCATTGAAAATAAAAGATGGACTTAATAAAGAACTAATATTAAAAGGTATTGAAGATGGATATAAAAGATTGTTACTTCCAAGTATTCATCGTGCTATGTATAGTGAAAAGTTAGAAGTTGCTTCTGATGATGCAATTGAATTATTTGCTAAAAATCTAGAACAATTACTATTACAACCACCATTAAAAAACAAGGTAATACTAGGATTTGATCCAGGATTAAGAACAGGTTGTAAAATTGCTGTTATTGATCAAGGAGGAAATTTATTGCATGTTGATATCATCTATCCATTTTTTAAAAATGGTTTTAATGAAACAGAAGGTAGTAAACTAGCCAAAATGATTAAAGATTATAAAGTTGAGGTAGTTGCTATAGGTAATGGTACTGCTAGTCGTGAAAGTGAACAGTTTGTAGCACAGGTAATAGAAAAATATAAACTTGATACAAGCTTTGCTATTATTAGTGAAATTGGAGCAAGTGTCTATTCAGCATCTAAAACAGCCCAAGAAGAATTTCCTGATTTAACAGTCGAAAAAAGATCAGCAATCTCTATTGCAAGACGATTATTAGATCCACTTTCAGAATTAATAAAAATTGATGCTAAATCAATTGGTGTTGGTCAATATCAACATGATGTAAATCAAAAAAGTTTAGAAAAAAAATTAGATTTTACAGTTGAAAAGATAGTAAATGATGTTGGAGTTGATCTAAATACGGCTAGTCCTTATTTATTAGCTCACATATCTGGATTAAGTAAAACAATTGGTAAGAACATTATGCAATACAGATTAGATAATGGGCCATTCAACAGTCGTGTTCAACTTAAAAAAGTTGCCAAATTAGGACCTAAAGCATTTGAACAATCAGCTGGATTTTTAAGAATAGTAGATGGTAAAAACATATTGGATAAAACAACAATTCATCCAGAAAGTTATGAAGTTACTAAAGAGTTATTAAAACATTTAAATCTTGATTTAACACAACTAAATGATGAAAGTTTTAAAGAAAAAATTAGTAATGTTGATGTGAATAATATTTCTTTACAATTAGGCAGTGACAAGTATACAATAGAAGGTATATTAAATGCTTTAAAACACCCAAATCTAGATATTAGAGAAAAGCTAGAAAAAGTGCAGCTTAAAAAAAGTGTAATGAGCATTGATGATTTAGAAGTAGGAATGAAGCTACAAGGAGTAGTTAGAAATGTAGTTGATTTTGGAGCGTTTGTTGATGTAGGGTTAAAAAATGATGGATTAGTACATTTATCTCAAATAAGTAATAGTTATATAAAACATCCAAGTGAAAAGGTTTCAGTAAATGATATTGTCGATGTAACTGTTATCAAAATAGATCCTAAATCATCTAAAATCTCTTTAAGTATGAAAAAATAGAAAGGGTATGTAAAAATGTATAAAATATATAGAAGTGATATGCAATTAAGAAAATATTTCTTATTTAATTATGGAAATCATTATCGTAGAATGTTAGATTACAATCTAATTGGAATTGATAAACTACCTAATAAAGATCTAAGTATTGTTTTTAATGCTGCTGATCCAAAGGAAATGTTAGCTGACATTTTAAAAGAACAACATGATATAAGCAATGAAGATAAGACAAACTTTGAAAAGTTTTTATTTGAAATGGAAGTAGGAGATGCTGTTTGTTTAGTTGATTCTAAATCAGTTAGAGCAGTAGGTATAATAGAATCAAACTATCGTTTCAATAAAAATAAAGAAGTTCCACATGTTAGAGCAGTTAAGTGGCTAAATAAAGAAACAATGAGTATTGAAGATGGTAATCACCGAATCAAGATAAGACAAGTTGAAAAACAATCAACTCATGAGATGATTGAACAAGTTATAAATGAAGCTTTAGTATCTGATGATAATGGTATGTTAATAAATTACCCTTCATTTATTTCAACAGATGAATATTTAACATTTTTTGAAAATGTAACTTTTAACCCTCATGAAATTGAACTACTTCATATTATATATAAAAATCAAGATTGTGGAATATCTATCTATGAACTGCAAAAACAATATGTTGGTATAAGAGTAAAAGAATCACTAGAAAATTTAGCACGAAAAATATCAAGACAGTTTAAACTTAAAAAAGTTGAAGGTATGTGGACTCCAAACTTATTTAATGGAATTGTTAGAGATGGTCATTTATGTTTAATAATGAAAAATGAATTGGCAACTGCATTAAAAGAAGCTGGTTTAATTCATGAAGATCAATTAAGAGCGGGATCAAAGTATACTTTAGCTGAAGCAGCTACTAATAGTGTTTATACAAGAGGTTACTTTGAAGAAGCACTTAGATTAATTGAAATGAAAAAAACATTACATATTGTTGGTGATTGGGGTACAGGTAAATCATATTTTGCTAGAAAACTAGCATATTTAGTACTAGAAGATCGTAATCTTGATAATATGTTACATATTAAAATGACTAAAAATATGACATATGAAGTATTAATGGATGAAAAAACAGGATTACTGTATAATTTTATTGAGATGGCTCGTAAAAATACAATGGATAATTTTGTTATTATTTTTGAAGATGCACACTCTATTAATATAGATGATGTTGCAGCAGAAATATCATATTTAATGGAAGATAATAACAGAGCTAAAGAAAGTGCTTTAGATGTACCATACAGTCCTACAAAATATTATTTACCAGATAATATTTATATTTTAATGACTTATAGAGATGTTCCAGGAATGTTTAATCCTTATGAAATATCAAATAATTTAATATTTGAGATGAATGCTATGTATAATGATCGCTTTATCCATATGTTTGAAGACCATAAACTTGCAAGTTTTATCGCAAAAACTTTTACAGAACTAAATCAAGAGCTACAAGATTATGGACTAACTATTAATCATGGATTGTTCTTGAAAAAAGATCGTGGTATTAATATTGATGAATACAAGACAGTTGTAAAATATAAATTAATGCCAATCTTTAAAAGAGTAATGGATAACAGTGACTATGAACAAGCATTAGCTAAGATTAAATCATTTTATGAAAAATAGAAAGAGGAGTTTTCCTCTTTTTTTATATTAGTTGACATGATGTTTAAAATTGTGAATTATATAATCTTTATATTCATAATTATCGAGTTAGAGATAGATAATTATTGTCTTTTCAATAATAATGGAGTATATTTAAATGAGAAATCAAAAAGGAGGAGTTTTATGAAGAAGAATATTATAAGTTTCTTAGTAGCAATAATGTTGATGTTTGGCTTTTCAACGACAGTAATGCAATTTAATATCAATGCTGAAACAACACAAACAAATAATGAAGCTAAAGCTGTGGATGAAAATGGTGATGTCATTGAAAAAGAAGCAAGAGTTGGTATAATGCCAGTTAGTGATAATATAAATGAAGATAATAAAGCAGTAGATGAAAAAGGTAATGTAATTGAAAAAACAGCAAAACAACCGGAAAATATTAATAAGGGTTTTGTAATTGGTCAAGATACTGTCATAATAATTGGTGCTATTGTAGTTACAGGTATCTATTATTTATTAACTAAAAGAAATTCTTTTGGAAATAAAGATAAAGGCTTTTTAAGAAAGAATCTATTAACTGATATGAAAAAAGTAGATGAAGAAATTAATAATGCTAAAATTGAAAGAGATAAAAAAAGATTAGCTAGGGATGCAGCTAATGTAGAATCTGATATTAAAAACATTGAACAAGATAAGATTAGAATTGAAAAAGAAAATAATTCAGAAGAAAAATAGTAAACAACAAAAAAATGGTTACCTTCAAATGAAGGCAACCATTTTTTGTTTTAGATTTCTTTTGTGTTATTTCTTTTAACATAATCAACTGCAATTAAAGCAGCTAATTTAGCATTGTTATATACTAATTCAATATTAGCAGTTAATGATTTACCTTCGGTAATATCTTTAACTGTTTTTAATAAGAATGGTGTTTGTTCAAAACCTTTAATACCTTGTTCATTCATTGAAGCTACAGCTTTTTCAATTGCAGAATTAATTGTATCATAATCCATTGCATGTTCAGTTGGAATAGGATTAGTAATAACTACTCCACCAACCATACCACTAGTCCACTTACAATCAATTAAAGCAGCAATATCACTTGGAGTTTGCATGTTGTAATTTACAGAATAATTACGTCCAGTAGTGTAGAACTCTGGTAAAGTATCAGTTTGATAACCAAGTACTTCAACTCCAGCAGTTTCTAAATATTCTAATGTTTTAGGTAAATCTAAGATTGATTTAATTCCAGCACAGATAACAGCAACTGAAGTGTTTTGAAGTTCTTCTAAATCTGCAGAGATATCAAATGTTAATTCAGCACCTCTGTGAACACCACCAATTCCACCAGTAGCAAATACTTTAATTCCAGCTAATTCAGAAGCATACATTGTTGTTGCAACAGTAGTAGCTCCAATTTTCTTTTGACTTAAAACATAACCAAAGTCTTTACGAGATGTTTTGATAACACCTTTTTCAGTTGCAAGTCTTTCTAAATCTGCATCGCTTAGTCCAATTTTAATTTTTCCATCCATTAAACAGATAGTTGCAGGAACTGCTCCATTATCTCTGATTATTTGTTCACATTTTTTAGCCATTTCAACATTTTGTGGATAAGGCATACCATGTGAAATGATAGTTGATTCTAAAGCAACAATAGGTTGATTATTTTCAAGTGCTTGTTTGATTTCAGGTGTAAATTCTAATAGTTTATTATATGTTTTCATATTTTATAACTCCTTAAGTAAATTTTGTGTAATATTAGCTGAAACAGCTATTTGATCTTGTAATGTTAATGCAGACATCTTACTACCAAGTTTAATACCAGTAGCAATGTCTAAGTTATTAGTGATTGCATAAAGCAAACCACCGCTAAAGCAATCTCCAGCACCAATAGTAGAAATAGGTTGTACATATTCTACATTAAATATTTGATGAGTAGTATTGTGATAGTAATTAATAGGTTTTTCTTTATCTGTAATGATAATATGCATTTGTTTATACTTTAAGCTTACAGCTTGCTTATCATTAGTATCGAATAAAGCAGTGAATTCTTCATCAGTACATTTTAAATAGTCTAATTTATTTAAATAAGGTTTAAAAGCACTAACTTTTGCAGCTGAAGTTGCATCAGCAAATATTGTCTTGTTTAGATTAAAGACAAAATCTAAAATAACAGGAGAATTAGCATCAACACCAATTAATTTGTAATTAGTGTAATCAATACTGTTTAATAATTCAGTAGTAAACTTGCTTGCGATATCCATACTACTTATAGATAAGTAGTAATCATTATTTTCATCTAATATAGATGTAAAAGATGATGTTGGCATATCTACTTCATTTACAAAAACAGTTCCATCTAGCTTTTCAAGGTGATCAATCATTGCTTTTGCAAACATATCATTACCAATGTTTGTTGCAAAGTCAGCTTTAAAACCTAAACGTAAAATGCTTTCAAAGATGTTACGTCCAACTCCACCCATGCCATAATAGGTAATACCAGGATTTTTATCAAAGGGAACAATCTTTTGATATGACTTAGCTATAATATCAATATTACAACTACCAAAGATTAATAATTCATTCAATAAAAGGACCTCCTTTATTATATTTATTTTACTTAGTTAACTGGTTAGAATACGATGAAAATTTCAGTTAATCTATAATATAACATTAACAGTAAACAAATTCAACTATTATTAAATGTAATTTTTGTGAAAGATTAACTACTTGTAAATATATAAGTGTATTTATAGTGACATTATATCGATATTAAGATGTATTCATTATAAATTAGCTATATTTCAGACAAACATTACTAAAATGTAATGTTATTTGCAACTTTAATGCAAGTTAATTTATTGTTAAAATACTTTATTTTGAAAAAAGCAAGTTTTTTTATCGTTTCCTATACCTAAGGTAATTACTAATAAAAAACAGTAAAACAACATAATAATTCATACAAAAGATATACAAAACATGACAAAAATGTAATGTAAAATGAAGGTGCGTTGAAAAAGGAATATTACAAGAAGTGGTATTATGTATTCACAAAATTAAAGAGAAATTGATTCAAAGGAGAGATTTAATGTATTTTAGGAAGTATGCGAAACTGATAATGGTAGTTGGATTAGCATTTCTAATAATGTTAGGACATAACAATAGTGTTTCAGCTAAAACAGTCACATCAACTAAAAAAACATATTACTCGAATAAGAAAGTAAAATATAAATATGTTTTTGTTAAAAAGAATAAAGTAACTACAGAGTATAAAAGATATACTTACTCTAAGTCAGGAAAGTTAACTAATAGAAAAATCGTTCGTTATAAAAGCGGTAAAAGATATTTAACTACTTACTATCGTTATAAAGGAAAAAAAGCTATTAAAACTTCAAGAGTTTATTATTACAATACGTTTTCAAAAAAAATAAAAGCAACTAGTGGTGCTTTTGCAAAGAGAACTTATAAATCTAATGGTAAAACAACAAAAAAATTAAAATATTATTCTAAAACTGGTAAAAGAAGCGCTGTTGCTGCTAAAGCTAAAACTTTAGTTGGTAAAAAATATCGCTATGGTGGAACTACTACTAAAGGTTTTGATTGTAGTGGTCTAACTAGTTATGTTTATAATAAAACAGTATCTAAATCAATAGGACGTACAACTGGTTCACAAACTAAAAAAGGTAGTTATGTAAAATTAAGTACTAAAAAACTACAACCAGGAGATCTATTGTTCTGGGGTTCTAAAAGTTCTCCATATCATGTAGGTGTTTATATTGGTTCTGGAAAGTATGTTCATGCATCAACTCCAAAATCAGGAGTAATTGTAAATAAACTAAGCACATACAAACCAGCATATGCAAAAAGAGTTATTTAATACATTAAGCGGTCATTTGACTGCTTTTTTTATTTACTAATAGTTAAAGTTAATTATTAAATATAATGGCTTATTTAGTCTTATTTGGCTAATTAAAGGCAATGTCACTTTTATAATAATTCATATAGCTATTTTAGACTGTATTTTTAATATTCTAGTTATTCATTAACTGATAATATCATTTTAAGTCTAGATCGATGTTATTATACTCTTTACTTTTATTATTATTAAAAGTATCTAAGTAATTAAGTATTCTAATTTTTAGTTGTGAATCATTATTATTATAAATGTATTCACTTTTTTTAAAGTTAGTAAAACAGGTTACAAGTAAAAAAAGGATTAATAGAGGAATCAAGTGTTTAAATTTCATATAAATACTACCTTTCTTTTGAAAATGATGGACATAAGTTCTTTCTACTTAAAGTCTATCATTCTAGATTATCAAATTCAAGATGTATAATGTAGCTAAACCTTACAATTTCATTATATTGTATACAATTAAATTTGGATAAATAAAATACCTCAAAGTGCATTTATGCAGTTTTAAGGTATTTGTCTATTGTTTATTATGTTTTATTGTATCAAAATCATTTGTTTTTAAGTTTTTTAAATTTAAATTGTATTTTTATTATTGGTAGAGACTTTTTCTAAAAAATATATTGTCTTAATTGATGAATTATTAACATCTTTAGTAATAGAGTACATGATCTAAATTTACTAATTTATCAAAACCTTTAAAGTAAGTCACCATCTCTTTTTAAAAGCTTACTAGCAACATAATGTTCAAAGTATATTTTAAATTTATCTATACTGTTTATATTTATATGTTCATATAATTCTGAGTTGTAAAGAGCTGTAATTTTGTTTTGATCTTCACTAATGTTATGAAAGGCTTTTGTTTCTTTATTATTATTACAACTTATTACTATACTAAGCATTAATGCTATACTTATTATTTCTTTAAATTTCATAGTTTTCTTTCCTTTATTGATAACTAGATAATACTGTTAATGTATTAATTGAAATATTTACTTTTGTTTTTGCAAAAGAATAATAATACCTTTGTTTTTTAATTTTATACTTAATTCAGGATGTTAGACTTTATATTAGCTTTTATTAGGTTTACTCCTATTTATAAGATAATTTAATTTTAACTATAAATAAAAAGAGTGTCAATTAATCTTGTGGATAAAAACCTTACAATTTCATTACATTGCATAAAGTATATTTTCTATTTATCAATAAAGATAATATTAATAAAAAAAGATAAGAAATTGCTTTCTTATCTTAAAATATTATGGTTCTATAATTTATAGGGTGGAATAACAAATTCAAGATTACTTGAAATGTTATCCACCCTTAAATTGTTAATATAAAGAAAAAGACATTTATCTTTGTTATAATTTAAGCGACAAAACTAAATTAAGGAGATAAATGTCATGATTAATAATAACATAATTAATAAAAACAATAAAGAATTAAAAGAAATTATTGGAATTAATGACTCCAATATTAACATATATAAATTTCAAGATGAAAAAATTAAAGATAATATTTCTAAAGTATTTTATGGAATTCTATTTTTTAATGATAATGTTTGTCCTAAATGTAATAAAGTTCATAATAAATTTTATGTACATAATAAAAAAGTATCTCTTATTAAATTACCTATGGTTTCTGGTTTTGATGCTTATTTAAAACTTACTAAAACTCGTTACAAATGTATGGAATGTAATAAAACTTTTATTCCTGCTAATACCCTAACAAATCCTGGATGTTTTATTTCTAATAAAGTTAAATATCTTATTGCTCTTAAATTAACTGATATGCTTACTTGTACTTATATTGCTAAAGATCATAATGTATCTACACATTCTGTTTTTAGAGTATTAGATACATATGCAGAGGCTGCTAAATCTACTACTATTAAATCCTATTTACCAAAAGTACTTCATTTTGATGAGTTTAAATCTACTAAAGATGCTGATGGCAATATGTCCTTTGTTATTATGGATGGTGAAAAAAGAAAGCTACTAGATATCGTAGAAAACAGGCAAAAAGCTTACTTAGAGAACTATTTTAGCTATTATACAAAAGAAGCTATTGATAATGTTGAATATATTGTAATTGATATGTATACACCTTATATTGAAATCATTAAAAATGTCTTTACTAATGCTAAAATAATATTAGATAGATTTCATATTTATCAGAATTTAACTAGAGCCTTTAATAAAACTAGAGTTGCAATTATGAATGCAGATGAAAAAAACAGAAATAAGTTCAAAAATTTTTGGAAACCTATATTACAGTTAAAAGAGAATCTTTCAGAAGTGATGTTTAAGCATGCAACCTTTAATTATAAGTTTATAAACAATAAAGCAATTCTAAATTATTTAATCGAGAATAATGAGGACTTTAAAAATAATTATGAAATATATCAAGATTTACTATTTTCTTTAAAATACAATAATATGGAAATGTTTAAGAAAACAATTGATCAGCCTAATAAATTAGCTTCAGATAAAATTAAAACTTGTATATCTACCTTTATTAAGTATTATGAATATATTAAAGATAGTTTCGATGTTGAGTATAATAATGGAATAATAGAAGGTACAATATCTAAATTCAAGAAGTTAAAAACAATATCTTGTGGCTTTAGAAGATTTGAAAGATTAAAAACTAGAATAATGATACAAGAATTATTAATTGTATAGCGATAAAGGATAAAAAAAGGATACAACATTTCTGTTATATCCTGTAATAACTCATATATCAAATTGTAAAATTCCACCCTATTTGACAAAGAGCCAATATTATTTATCCGATAGCTTGTAAATCAGCTTCTAATGTTCCAATAGTTGATAAACCATAATTAGCAACTAAGAAATCTACTAGTGCTGGTGTTGCAAATGCAGGTAGTGTAGGTCCTACTTTAATATTTTTAAATCCTAAGTGCATTAATGCAAGTAATACAATAACTGCTTTTTGTTCATACCATGCAATATTGAATTGAATCGGTAAATCTTCAAATGTATCTGCTTCAAATATTTCTTTTAATTTCATTGCTACAACAGCCCAAGTATATGAATCATTACATTGTCCTGCATCTAGTACTCTAGGAATACCATTAATATCACCTAAGTTTAATTTGTTATAACGATATTTAGCACATCCTGATGTTAGAATTACTGTATCATCTTTTAATCCTTCAGCAAATTCTGTATAGTATTTACGACTTGGGAATCTTCCATCACAACCACTCATAACAAAGAATTTTCTAATAGATCCGTTTTTAACATTTTCTACTACTGAATCAATTAAATTTACAACTTGATTATGTGCAAATCCACCAACAATAGTTCCTTGTTCAATTGCTTGAGGAGGTTGACATTGTTTAGCTTGTTCAATAATTTCTGAGAAGTCTTTTTTACCATCTTTATCAGCTTTTATATGAATACAACCAGGATATCCTGCATCATTTGTTGTATATATTCTTTTTCCATATTCTTCTGTTTCTTTAAAAGGTACAATACAGTTTGTTGTAAATAAGATTGGACCATTAAATGTTTTAAATTCTTCAACTTGTTTCCACCAAGCATTACCATAGTTTCCATATAAATGATCATATTTTTTGAATTTAGGATAGTAGTGTGCTGGTAACATTTCTGAGTGTGTATAAATATCAATTCCAGCATCTTTACTTTGTTCTAATAATTGTTCCATATCATCCATATCATGTCCACTTATTAAAATACCAGGTCTAGTTCCAGCATCAATTTTAACTTCAGTGATTTCTGGACTTCCTAAGCTTTCATTATGAGCTTTATCTAATAAAGCCATAGCTTTAACTCCGTATTCTCCAGTTCTATCAACCATTGTAATTAATTCATTCATATCTTTTGTGTCTTTTAATTTAGCTAACATTTCAACTGTAAAATTATGTATAGAATCATCATCAAATCCTAAATTAATTGCATGTTGATGGTAAGCTGCCATACCCATTAAACCAGTAATGACAAATTCTTTTAGTCCTCTTAAATCGGCATTTTCTTCATTTTGAGTACCAATAGTTTTCCAAGAATCTTCTGTTAAGACAAAAGCATCTTTTTTACCAGTTAATCTTTCATATATTTCATTTGCTTTAGCAATTTCATTAGTGAATACTGCTTCATCAAAGTTCGCATTTGTAATACATTTAAATAAACTATGAGTTACAAATTCTTTAGCTTCCTGATCTTTGTAGCCTTGTTCTAAAACTACTTTTGATATTTCTTTAATGGCATTTTTTAATACATCCATGTTATTAGCAAGTGTTGGTTTTTTACCACAAACACCAGCTATTGTACATGCTTCATTTTTTGCTGTTTCCTGACATTGGTAACAGTACATTTTTGGTTCCATATTATGATCTCCCTTTTATTATTTTATTTTGTTCTTCTTTATTGTATATCAAATAAATAGTTATAATGTAGCTTATGCACTTTTAATTAAAGACTTTCAAAAGATAAACAAAAGATAAGTCTTAACTTTGTCCAATTATGTAATATAGAAGTTTTTTAGAATAGGAATTTTGCGAATAAAAGCCATCAATTGTTTCTTGTAGTGTCTTTAAGTCAGTAGTTACAATACCGTCAATATTTTGAAACATTAAGCCACTCATTGATTCTTCATCTGATACTGTCCAAGCATAAACCTTCTTGTTATTAGCGTGTATCTCATCAATAAATCGCTTGTTTAATGTAGAGTATTCTAATGTATAAAAATCTACAATATCTTTAGGTTGTCCTAATACTTCTAAAATCATTATATATCCAGCTGGAATAGTTCTATTCTTTTGATTTAAATAGTTTAATGCATCATAGCTTAACGACTGTATTTGATGATTATTTGTAATAATATTTTTCTGATATTTATCAAGAAATAAATTCACAAAATGCTTTGGATCACTATCATATAGTTTAAACTCTATTAATAGTTTTTGTTTATGCTTATTGGCATTTTCTAAGTAACTATCAAAATCAGATATCGTTGTTTTATAGTTATTTTGTTTTATAGTTGTATTTGTAAGTTGTTCTAAAGTTAAACTACTAACTTCAGTACTTTTATTTGTTAAACCTTTTAGTGTTTTATCATGATAAACAACAAATTTATCATCCTTAGTTAATTGTATATCTATTTCTACATAATCAGGTTTATACTTAATTGCTTTATTAAAGGATTGGATAGTATTTTCAACCCCTTTTTTATTGCTGATACCACGATGTGAAATGCTTAAAGGTTTTGAATTTAAAACGTTTTGTAAATACATACTATTATAGGTGAATAATGAAAAAAGTGAAATAATAGTAAAAAATGTAATAAAGATCGTTTCACTACTTAATTTAACATTATTATTAAAAAATGAAGATGTATTAAGTAGGGGTGCTAATAAGTTATATTCTTCTATTTGATTAAAGAATACACTAAAAGTTAAATATACTCCTACTAACCAGTAGAAGTAGTTAAAACCTTGCATTATAAATATTATTATTAGTGATGAATTATATGCAAAAGATGGTAAATAATTATCAAAACCTAACTGTATTGCTAGAAGGATAAAGTATATTGAAGTCATTGCAAATGATAGTGTTACAAATATTAAAATATAATTTTTTAAATAAAAGAATAATTTCTTTTTAGTGTACTTAAGACTAATGTTTATTGCTTTTTTTAACTTAATATTCTCAAGCATCATTAATGGAAGTACTAATACTAATCTAATAGCTACATATAAAACTAAAATGTAAAATAAGCCTAAGACTATTGGATAGATACTGTTTGTAGTAGTAATGAATTCCATAATAAAATCAGGAATTCTTACATTTGCTAATAATTTAGTATAAAAACTAAATCCTGCAAGAGGTACAAAAATAAGTAAATAAAAGAAAGTGAATAATAGTTTAGTTGGACTTAAACAAGATATCGCAAATACTGTACTTGTTAGTAGTTTAGTAGATGAGATATATTTATCATTTCTGATATACTGCATTGTAATAATTATTATATAAAATTGAATGTATAAAAGTATTAATATAAAGATAAACAAGACAATAAAGATAATACTGAATAAAGGTACATTTTTAAATACAGTAAAGATATTGTCATATGAAATATAGGTTATACCACTTATTTTCATTAAAGCTAGAGCTAATTTTCTTAATAAGGGTATGAAAATGTACATTGTTAATATATTAGCTAGTGCTATATATTTTGTGTTTGCATATGGATGTTTCAATAATTTAGAAATACTATCCTTTAATATTTGAATGCTGTTCAAATAACCACCGCCTTATAGTTATTATAGTACAAATAAAAAAGAAAATCTCATCTGAAATTTTCTAATTATTTACAGTTATATAAATTATACATTCAAATATTGATATGTATAGTATTCTAAAAGTCTTATTTATTATAAAAGTTGTTTGAATTTTTTAATATAGAAATACTTTACTAGAGATGTTAATAAGATATAGCCAATGATTATTACAATTAAATAAGCAAAGTAGTATATTGGTAAAGGTAACATTTCTAAATCTACATTTATAGGTGAATAAGCTAAATAGGTTCCAAGTACTATTCCTAATGTTGTTACTACAAAAACAATAAGTGAGGCACTAGATTTTATAAAAGGAACTTTTTCTGTTCTTAAGACATGAATGATAAATGTTTGTGTCCATAATGACATAATAAACCAACCTGTATGAAACAGTGTAATAAAGATTGCTTGATCAGCATTGTTTAGATTATGGAAGGTATTTCCTAAAATAGCTGGGCAAATAACAAAATACATTAGTAAATAGGTTAATATATCAAAAATAGAACTTGTTGGTCCAAACCACATCATAAATGATTTAATACTTTTTGCTGACCATCTTTTGGGAGTTGTTAAATATTCTGAATCCATATTATCCCAAGGTAATGAAATACATGAAATATCATATATTAAGTTTAAAATTAAAATTTGTAGTGGAAGCATTGGTAAAAATGGTAAAAATAGCGTTGCTACTAAAACAGAAAACATATTACCAAAATTAGAGCTTGCAGTTATTTTAATATATTTCATAGTATTTCCAAATATTTTACGACCAGACATAATACCTTTTTCTAAAACCATTAAATCTTTATCTAATAAGATTACATCAGCTGATTCTTTTGATATATCAACTGCAGTGTCAACACAGATTCCAACATCAGCAGCCTTCATTGCCATAGCATCATTAATTCCATCACCCATATAACCAACTACATGATCATTATTTTTAATAGTAGTTACAATTTTAGTTTTTTGATCGGGAGACACTTTAACAAAAATATCATATTCTTCAGTTATTTGTTTTAATTCATCATCATTTTTATCTTCGATATCTTTTCCATAATATATTTTACTAGCGCTTAAACCAACTTGATTACAAACATTTCTAGTAACAAGTTCATTATCACCAGTGATAACTTTAACTTTAACATTGTTTGATTCAAGTGCTTTGATTGCATTTTTAGCTGATTCTTTAGGTGGATCTAAAAATGCTAATATACCAATTAAAGTCATTTCACTTTCATCTTTTACTTCAAACTCTTCTTCAGCTGGTGGATTTTTCTTTGTTGCTAAACCAATAACTCTAAATCCTTGTGAGCCAAGTTTATCAACAACATCCATAACCTTTGTTTTAACTTTTTCATCAAGAGTGACAACTTTCTTATTAATATACGCTGTTGTTGAAATTGAAAGTAACTCTTCAATTGCTCCTTTAGTAACTAGCAATGTATCAGTATTATAGTTTTGAATTACTACACTCATTCTTCGTCTGTTGAAGTCAAAAGGAATTTCATCTACCTTTGTATATTTATATCCATACTTATCAACATTAAGTTGTTTATTTGCAGATTCAATTATAGCTTCATCCATCAAGTTATTTAAACCAGTTTGATAATAGCTATTTAAATAAGCCATTTTTAAGACATAATCATCATCTTCTCCTAGAAGGTTTTGATGATATTCTAAAACTATTTTATCTTGTGTTAATGTTCCAGTTTTATCAGTGCATAAAACATCAATTGCTCCAAATGATTGAACACTGTTTAAACTTTTAACAATTGTACCTTCTTTAGCAAGACTAACACTACCTTTTGATAGGTTTGTTGTAACAATCATAGGAAGCATTTGAGGTGTTAATCCTACAGCAATTGATAAAGCAAATAACATTGAATTAAGCCAGTCTCCCTTAAAAAAACCGTTGATAAAGAATACAATTGGTACCATTATTAACATAAATCTAATTAATAACCAAGAAACAGAATTGATACCCTTATCAAAGTTGGTTTGAGGCTTTGCAACCGTTATATTTTTAGCTATTTCACCAAAATATGTTTTTGAACCGACATTGATAACAATACCAATTGCACTTCCTGATACTACATTACTTCCCATGAAAACCATATTTTCATAATCATATGGATTATCAGTTGTTTTAACTTCATAGGCACTACTAGTTTTTTCAACAGGTGCACTTTCACCAGTTAAGGCAGATTGTGATATAAATAAATCCTTTGATTGTAGTATACGCATATCTGCAGGTATCATATCACCTGCACCTAGATAGATGATATCATTTTTGACTATTTCTTCCATTGGAGTTTCATAAGCATTTTTTTCTGATCTTTTAACTTTAGTAGTTATACTAACCATCTTTTTAAGTTTAGAAGCAGCGTTACTTGATTTTTCACTTTGAAAAAAACTTAGTAGTCCACTCATAATAACCATTATTAAAATGATCAGCACAGCAGTTAAATCTCTTTCACCTACATCAGCAAACATATAATCAGTAAAAAAAGATACTACTGCTAGTATTATTAATACTATTGTAAACGGTGTAAAAAATTCTTTAATCAATTTTATTAGAATATGTTCTTTCTTTCCATAACTTACAGTGTTTAAACCGTATTGTCTAATTGATTCTTGTACTTGGTTTTCACTTAAACCATTGATATCAATACTGTATTTTGTAATGATATCTTGTGTTGATAATTTTGTTAATTCATTGTAAATATTTGTGTTGTTATTCATATTTTTAGTCCTCCATTAGTTTAATAACAATGAGACTAAAAGGCATAAAAAAACCATGATTGAATTCATGGTAAAAAAATACATTTTTTTCAATCAGTTAAAGTAGATATTTAATTGGTGTTCTAGTGTATGCCAAGTAGCCTTTATGCCGGAATGTTCATCATCTATTACTAAAATTGCCATAACTATCACCTCTTTCAATATGTTTATAATTTAATATTAACAAATAAAACAAGTTAAAGCAATATCAAAGGTCAAGAAATATTAATTATATGTAAATATTTTTACAATTATTTAATAAACACTAAACAACTGCCTAAATATTAATTAATAATATATAAAAAAGATATTATGCATAAATATACATAATATCTTTATAAATTATTTTTCTTTAAATACTACAATAGCATCAGCTGCTTTAATTCTAGGTAAAACAGTTTCTATTATTCTTAAATGATGGTTTAAGTCCACTGATTCAATATAACTTGAACAAATATCTTGGCCTAAAACTAAATCGATATATTGTTGTTGTGCAGCAACTAACAATGCTGTTTTTGGTTTTAAAACATTTGATTTAATTACTTTACGATCAATTAATTTAGATATTCTTTTCAATACTATTTCACCAGTACCTGGTTGTATTCTTTGTAATGCTACATATAAATCAGAACTTACTATTAAAGTGTGATTTCCATAACGAGCTTTATCTTCTAAATAAGTAACAGCTTTTGCGATATCTAGAAAAGCATTTTCAGCTTCCCACCAATCTTTTATTTCAATTACTTTATTACCTTTAACATTTATAAGCCCTGGAATATCTAACTTTTCATTCCCATAAAAAATCAAATTATCTTCAGCTCTAGCTAATGTTTCTGCTCCAGCTCTTGCTTGCGATAAATCAAAAGGTAAATTCTCTTTTTCAGAAGCAGCTAAGTCACGCCAGTTAAGCCAGAAATCACTATATAGTTGTACTATTTCATATAGTTTACGATTTGATGTACTTACTATATTATCTTCAAATATTTCCTCATGATCATATTGATCAACTTGAACAAATCTTATTCCTGTTCCTAAGTTTGTTATTGGAATAAATTGACGACCTTTTAGATTGCTTTTAACAGTTTCAACTACAGCACTATCTATATCATTCCATAACTTATCGCTAAAATTAGCGGCATCTCTTTGTAAATAATCCATACTTATTCCTCCTTACTCTTCTATTAATGAACCTACTGTATTAGCTTGTAGGGCTGTTTTTGCTAAACTTTCAATCATTTCTTGTCCCTCTTCTTGACCTTCATTGAAATGAACAGCCCCATCAGGATCTAAATAAGACAATAATCTCATTAGTTGTCCTACATGAAGTTTTTCCTCATCTCTAATATCTGCTAATATTTCTTTTACAACAATATCATCAGTTGCTTGTATATGTGCATCATAAAGATATATTGCTTCTAATTCTCCGGCAATATCTACTCTTATGGCTTGTACTAATTCATCCTTTGTTATCTTTCTATCAACATTGAATGAAAATGGATCTGCAAATGCTGGCATATAATTCCCTCCTTATATTTTAATTTAACTTAATATTAAACTTATTTTATTTACAAAACAAATCTTATGCCTTTTGTTTTAAAGTACTGTTTTATTATTTAGATTGATTATATATTAGAAATGTATTATTATGTATTTAAGGTAAATATATTTAAAGATTAGGTAGGTAGTTTATGAAAAGATTTATGATTTTTAGTTGTGGAGTTATTTGTGTTGTTATAGGATTAGTAGGTATAATTCTACATATTTTACCAACAACACCATTTTTATTGTTAGCATCAATTTGTTTTGTAAAAACAAGTGAGAAAGCACTTAATATTTTATATTCTAATAAATTATGTAAAGCTTATTTACAAAGTTATTTAGAAGATGAAGGAGTTAGTGCATCTGATAAAAGAAAAGCATTTTTATTCTTATCTGTTGGTATGTGTTTTTCAATGGTTATGGTACCAAAACTATGGTTACAATTAATGTTATGTTTTATTTATATATGTGTAACACTACATATATATTTAATTAAAAATAAATCTTATGAAGAAGTTTGTATTATTGATAATGTCTTTTAATAAAAAATATTACTAAAGTAGCTTAAAATATTTATAAATATGGTATATTATATTAATAAATATATCATAAATGGAGGATTGTTATGAAAACTGCAAAAAAAGCAATTATTACTGCTGTCGTAGTTGTGCTATTATTTGGTGCAGTAGGCAGTTATTTATATGTTAATCATACTGAAGTAGGAAGACGTCAATTTAAAAACTTCTCATCAAATTTTACAGGTGGATTAAACCGTCATGTCTATATACTAGATAAAGATGGCAAAATTGTTTGGGAACGAAAAGGAAAATTTGATGTCGTAAATGATAATGGTAATATTTCCTATGTAGAAAGTACTACTGGTAAAAAAACAATGCTTGTAGTTGGGGACAATGAAACATTAATAATTGAAGAATTAGATTAAATAAAAGGATATAGCCTTTCATGATTGAATGGTTATATCCTTTTTATTATTATTAGCTTAGTTAAATGTTAAATATTTAAATGTATAACGTTATGTGCATTATTTCACAAGTTATACATGATTATGTCCACATTTTACTATATGTAAAAGTGGTAAAATTACATGAATATATTTTCGGGAGGTAGAATTATGTATGAAGCATTAATTGATGATGTAAATAGTGTAGCGCTTGAAAAATTAGAAGCTAGTAATAAAAATACCTTTAATTTTTTTATAGCTAGTATTATCGCAGGATTTTTCATAGGCTTTGGTTGCTTACTTATTTTTAGTATTTCAGGGCAGTTAGGCAATACTATTTTTACTAAGATTGCAATGGCAGCTAGTTTTGGTATTGCATTAAGTTTAGTTGTTATGGCCGGCTCAGAATTGTTTACTGGAAACAATTTTGTGTTAGGGGTTGCCTTACTAAGTAAAAAAGCAAAAGTAAAAGAAACAATTAAGTTATGGAGTATATGCTATTTAGGTAATTTAATTGGATCAGTATTACTAAGTATCTTGTTTGTAGGAACAGGCTTAAATCATATTGGAGGAAATGCAACAAGCGATGCTACAGCTAATGCATTACAACATGCTGCAAATTTAAAAATGCATGGTGATTTCTTTAACTTGTTTTGTAAAGGTATTTTATGTAATATTCTTGTTTGCCTTGCGGTGCTATGTTCAATTAAACTAAAAAGTGAAAGTGGAAAACTTATAATGATTTGGTGGTGCTTATTTGCTTTCAATGTTATAGGTTTTGAACACTGTGTAGCTAATATGACTATTCTAACTTCTAGTTTATTAGCAAATCATGGCTCTACACTGTCAATAGGGGGAATGTTCTACAATTTATTTGCTACATCCTTTGGTAATCTAACAGGTGGATTATTGGTTGCTATTGCTTATTTTGGAACTGTAAGCAAGAAATATAAACTTAATTATTTAAAATAAAAATATTTGATTAAACTAGCTTTTAGCTAGTTTTTTTGTTTAAAACGTAATTTTAACAAAAGCTAAGTTTATAATAAATATATATAGTATATAGTATAAGTATAAAAAAACTCCTTATAACTAAGGAGTAAATTGTTATATGGGGCGGATGACGGGAATCGAACCCGCGCATGACGGTACCACAAACCGTTGTGTTAACCACTTCACCACATCCGCCATATTTTAACGACAAATATATAATACAATAAATAGAAAAGTTTGTAAAGATAAAACCGTAAAAAATCGACATTTCTTTTATTATTAGTGTTTTTTAGAATATATAGCTAAATCTTTGAAACAAGTTTACTAGTAATATAGAATTATATTAGTATTATAGTTATAAAATATCTATATGTTAAAATTTATATGTGTTAAAATATTGATTTAGTAAGAAAAGAGGGATGTTTATGAAAAGGATAGTTGTAGCCGGTGGCTGCTTTTGGGGAGTAGAAGAATACTTTAGAAGATTAAAAGGTGTTGAAAAGACTAGTGTTGGCTATGTGAATGGTACTAAGTACAAGCTTACTTATGAAGAAGTTTGTTCAGGAGTCTTTCAAGCAAAAGAAGGTGTAGAAATATTTTATGATGAAAACATCATTGACTTAAATAAAATATTAGAACATCTATTTAGAATAATAGATCCTACAAGTTTAGATAAACAAGGTAATGATGTAGGTGTATCATATAGAACAGGAGTTTATTATACTGATATTAATGATAAAACTATAATTGATAATTTTATCATGAATGAACAAGCTAAGTATAATAAACCAATAGTTGTAGAAGTAGAATTAGAAAATGGTTTCTTTCATGCTGAGGATTATCATCAAGCTTATTTAGTAAAGAATCCAAGTGGTTATTGCCATGTTAATTTTTCTAAAATAAATGAAAATGAATTAAAATAATAAGATGATTTGTTAGGGAGTGGAATAGATGTCAAATGTAACTTTAGGAGTTGACATGGGAAGTACAACTATTAAGTTAGTTGCTATTAAAAATGAAGAAGTAATTTACAAGGTGTATGAAAGACACCATTCTAAAATAAATGAGACACTTAGTAGATTGATAAGTGATTTTTTGAGTGAGTGCAATGAAGAAGAGGTTTACTTTAATATTACAGGTAGTGCAGGACTTGGTTTGTCTAAAAAGTTTGGGATGAACTTTATTCAGGAAGTTAGTTGTGCATTTTATGCAGTAAATAAATTATATGATGATGTCTCTGTTATTATTGAATTAGGCGGAGAAGATGCAAAAGTAATATTTATAGATAATGGAAATATAGAACAAAGAATGAATGGTACTTGTGCTGGAGGTACAGGAGCTTTTATTGATCAAATGGCACAATTAATTAAAGTGGATGTTAGTCAGATGAATGAATTAGCAAGCAATGCTAATAAAATTTATGATATTTCAAGTAGATGTGGTGTTTTTGCTAAAAACGATATTCAACCTTTATTGAATCAAGGAGCTACTAAAGAAGATGTAGCAATAAGTGTTTATCAAGCAATAGTTAATCAAACAATAATAGGTCTAGCTCAAGGTAGAGAAATAAAAGGTAAGGTTTGTTATTTAGGAGGACCATTAACATTTAGTAGTCAACTTAGAAAAAGATTTGATGAAACTTTAAATTTAACAGAAAGCTTTATTCCTGAGAATTCTGAATTATTTGTAGCCTATGGTTGTGCTATTTATGATACTGAACAAAAACTTAATTTAAAAGACTTATTACAAGGACTAGAAAATATAAAAGCAGATGATTCTCAAAAATTTTTAGATCCATTATTTAAAGATGAAGAAGACTATCAACAGTTTTTAAAAAGACATGATCATAATATTGAAGTAAAAGATATCAAGAGTTATAAAGGTGATGCTTATTTAGGTATAGATGCTGGAAGTACTACAACTAAAATGGTCTTAATATCTCAAGATGATAAATTATTATATGAATATTATGGTAATAATGAGGGTAATCCTTTAGATATAGTCAAAAAGGAATTACTAAATATTTATCGATTAAATAGTGATATAGAGATAAAAGGAGCATACTCTACAGGTTATGGAGAACAACTAATTAAAAATGCCTTTAAACTTGATGGTGGACAAGTAGAAACTATTTGTCACTATGAAGCAGCTAAACATTTTTTACCTGAAGTAGAATTTGTTCTTGATATTGGTGGTCAAGATATGAAGTATTTTACAATAGATAATGGAGTAATAACATCTATTGTTTTAAATGAGGCATGCTCAAGTGGTTGTGGTTCATTTATTTCTACTTATGCTTCATCATTAGGTCATAATGTAAAAGATTTTGCAGTTATGGCTAAAAATGCTAAAAGACCAATAGATTTAGGAACAAGATGTACTGTTTTTATGAATAGTGGAATAAAACAAGCACTAGCTATGCAAGTAAGTATTGAAGATATTTCAGCTTCTTTAGCAATTTCTGTTGTTAAAAATGCTTTATACAAGGTAATAAGAGCAACTGATTTTAAAGAAAACTTTGGTACTAAAGTTTTAGTTCAAGGAGGCACATTTTATAATGATGCTATTTTAAAAGCATTTGAAGATGAAATAGGCTTTGAAGTAATCAGACCAAAAATTGCAGGATTAATGGGAGCATATGGAGCAGCTTTAATAGCTAAAGAACAAAACTTAGCAAGTTCTAGTATTATTAGTTATGAAAGTTTAAAAGATTTTGTCTATAAAGCCAGTAATGTAACTTGTAAATTATGTCCAAACCATTGTTCTTTGACTGTCTCTAAATTTAGTACGGGAGAAAACTTTATTGCTAATAATAAATGTTCTAAACCATTAAAGAAAAAGACTACTAGTAGTAATCTAGCAAATATGTATACTTTTAAAAATGAATTATTACAATCTTATATCGATAATCAAAAGGATTATGATTCGGTAATAGGAATACCTAGAGGATTAAACATGTATGAAAATATTCCTTTTTGGATTGGCTTTTTTAATCAGTTAAATACAAAGGTAATTGTTAGTGATAAAACATCTATGAATCTAATAAAAAAAGGACAACATACAATACCAAGTGATACAGTATGTTATCCAGCTAAAATAATACATGGTCATATAATAAATTTACAAGATAAAGGTATTAAGAATATTTTCTATCCTAATATGCCATATAATGAAAATGAATCTTGTAATCTACAAAATCATTATAATTGTCCAGTTGTTGGTTGTTATCCAGAATTGATAAAAGCTAACTTAGATCTTAGCAAGCATAATTATTTTATGCCATATATTACATTAGATAATAAAAAAGCTTTTATTAAAGTTATGGAACAAAGTTTAAAAGAATTAGGATTTTCTAAAAAAGATATTAAAATAGCTTATGATAAAGCAAAAGAAAAACAAAATATGTATCGAAATGAAGTTTTTGTTGAAGGAGAAGCTGTTATTAATGATGTAATTACTAATAATAAAAATGCATTAGTATTAGCAGGTCGTCCATATCATATAGATGAGGAAATAAATCATGGTATTGATAAATTAATAAATGATTTAGGCTGTGTTGTCTTGAGTGAAGATAGTTTTAGATTAGATGATACTAAAAAGACTAATGTTTTAAATCAATGGACATATCACAATAGAATGTATAATGCAGCGCATAGTATTGCAAAATACGATAATATTAATCTAGTACAACTAGTATCTTTTGGATGTGGAATAGATGCTATTACTAGTGATGAAGTAAAGAATATTTTAAGTGAAAGTAATAAACTATACACACAAATAAAAATAGATGACATATCTAATGTTGGTAGTGCTAATATTAGATTGAGAAGTTTAATAAATGTAATGGGGGAATAGTATGGTACAAAGAATAGAATTTACAGAAGAAATGAAAAAAGAATATACGATTTTAATGCCACAAATGGCTCCTTTCCATTTTGATTTATTTGCTTCAACTTTAAAATCATTTGGATATAAAGCAGAAGTATTAAAAAATAACAATGCTAATATTGCCTATCTAGGTAATAAGTATGTCCATAATGATACTTGTGTGCCAGCAATATATGTTATTGGACAATTTCTTGATGCTATAAAAAGCGGTAAATATGATGTTCATAAAATAGCGCTGATAATTACACAAACTGGTGGAGGATGTCGTGCTAGTAATTATATTCATTTACTAAGACAAGCATTGGCTAAAGCTGGTTATGAATTTATACCAGTTATATCATTAAATGCTGCTAACTTAGAAAGTAATTCAGGTTTTAAAATGAATATTGCATTAATGAAAAAGCTTATTCAAGCCTTAACTATTGGCGATTTATTAATGTCTTTACACAACCAAACAATTCCTTATGAAATTAATAAAAATCAAACAAGAGAGTTAAGTGATAAATGGCTTGATAATATGATTGATATTTTTGCTAGTAAAAAAATGATATCAGATGTATATATACAAAGAATAGTTAAAGAAATGATAACTAGCTATGAAAATATTGAAATTAGTAATATAAAAAAGCCTAAAGTAGGAATTGTTGGAGAAATATATGTTAAGTATTCACCATTAGGAAATAATAACTTAGAAGATTTTTTAATAAGTGAAGGTTGTGAAGTTGTCACTTTAGGTATTGTAGATTTTATTTTATATACCTTTGAATCAACATCTTTTGATATTTCACAGTATGGAGGATCTAAGATTAAAGCAAAGATTTTTAACCTATTATCATACTATGTTGAAGCCCCTAGAAAGAAAATAAATAAAGCACTTACTAATACACGCTTTAGAAAAAGTTTAGATTTTAGAGATTTAAGAAATTTAGCTACTCCTTTTTTAGGACAAGGTACTCATGTTGGAGAAGGTTGGTTATTAACGGCAGAAATAATAGAGTTAATCCAAAGTGGAGTAGAAAATGTAATAACAACACAACCATTTGGTTGCTTACCAAATCATATTGTAGCTCGTGGTATGTTTAAATCAATAAAAAACAAATACCCATATGCAAACCTTGCATCAATTGATTATGATACAAGTGCAAGTAAAATTAACCAAGAAAACAGAGTTAAATTATTGGTTATGAATGCTAAAATGAAATTACAAGAACAATAACAAAGAGGTGCAAATTGCACCTCTTTGTTGTTATTATTATTATTATTATGATGCGTAAACATAGTTAATAAAATTTTTAACATCTTTAGCGTAGTATTTATAAAATACTTTTATACAAATTAAAATAGGCAATGTAATAACAATTCCCATGAATCCAAGGATACCACTACCAATAAACAAAGAAGGTAAAACAATTATAGGCGATATATTTGTTCGCTTTTTATGTATTATTGGATTGATAACATTACCTTCAATATTAGGTAAGATTAAAACACAAGCTAGAACTTTAAGAAACAACTCTTGTGATACAAATGCAGCTGTTATTAAAGCGATTATATTTACTATTATTCCTCCAAAATAAGGTATTAAGTTTGCAATAGCACATAATGCAGCTAAAGTTCTCCAGTCTGGATGACCTATTAAACTATATACTATTGCATATTCTACTACTGTAATAGCTATAATTAAAGCTACACTTTTAATATACAATCGAAGTTGATCATCTAATTCTTGAACAAATTTATATCTTTTAGTATTATATCCTAATTTTCGTTTAATATATTTTATTATTCTAGGAGCATCTATTAGGATATAAATGTATAAACAAACAATTATAAAGGCGTCTGTTATCAACTTTGTAGATGTTCCAACTATAGATGAAGTTTCTGATGCGATCCAATTTAAAATAGATTGTGCTATCTTATCAAAATAAGGTTCTATGTAGTTGTATATTTCTTTAACTTGAGGATAATCATCTATCCAAGATAAAGATGTTGAAGAATGTTGTATTAATTCAATTAACTTTATTACATGACTATAAAGTAATGGTAATACTAGTAAGCCAATGGCAATAAATAAACTAAAAAATACTAGTATAGTAATAATATTAGAAATTACAGTATTAACACCTAATTGTTTTAATTTAACTACAAGTGGATAACTTATATATGCAATACCAGCTCCAATAAAAACATTAGTTAAATTTGATAATACTATATTTAATATATTTGTATAAGCAGGACTTAGTAAGTTAATCAAAAGCAATATTAACAAGAATAAGATGATTTTAAACATCTGCTTTAACATACAGTATGCACCTCTTTTCAAAGTAATTATAACATCATTTTATGACATTGTATAAAACTTTTATCAGTTCTTTACAAATACATATTTGGGCAGTTGAACATGTGCATTTTATTTAGTATAATGGAGTTACAAGACATTGTCTTGAAAACTGAAAGGACTTTATGAGGTGAATAAAATGAGCAAAAAAATTATTTTTAGTGATAATGCACCAGCAGCTATTGGACCATATTCTCATGCTGTAGAAGCTAATGGAACTTTATATGTATCTGGACAAGTACCATTCAACCCAGAAACTATGGAAGTAGTTGAAGGAGGGATTGTTGAACAAACAAAACAATCACTTGCTAATATTGATGCAATTTTAAAGGATTCTGGTTATACAAAATTTGATGTTGTTAAAGCAACTATCTTTATTAAAGATATGAATGAATTCCCTGTTATTAATGAAGCGTATGGAGAATATTTTGAAGGTCACAAACCTGCAAGAGAATGTGTAGAAGTTGCTAGACTTCCAAGAGATGTAAGAGTAGAAATCTCTGTAATAGCTACTAAAGAATAAATATATATATTAAAGTGTGATTATTCACACTTTTTTTTATGCCTAATTAAAATTTGAAATTTTAACATTAGCTTGTTTTGTAAACATTTTTACTTAAGGGGTTGTAAGATTGTTGTTTTATTGTTATATTCATAGTAATGAAAATAAGGAGGAAATGTGTATGAAAACTTATCAAGCTAATATTTTATTAATTCTAGCAGCAATGTTTTGGGGTATGGGTTTTGTTGCTACAGATGTAACAAATAAATACATAAGTCCAGTACAAATGCAATTCATGAGATTTGGAATTGCTAGTATAATTTGTATGGTTTTATTTAGAAATAAATGGCTCAAAGTAAGTAAAAAAAGTATTATTTACGGAGTATTAATAGGTGTTGCCTTTTTCTTTGCAATGACAGCACAAAATTATGGTCTTGCACAAACAACTGTACCTAAGAATGCATTTATAACAATTACAAATGTAATATGGGTACCATTAATTGGTTGGGTTTTATTTAAGAAAAAACCGCCATTACACATATTAAAAGGTGTAATAGTAATGCTAATAGGCTTTTTCTTTTTAGTCTTTGATATAGATATTTTCAATTTATCAAACTCATTAACTTCTTTAAGCAGTCAACTTAATTTAACATTTGGTGACTTTCTTACATTAATATGTGCTTTTGGATTTGCAGCTCAAATAATATTATCAGATATTTTTGTAAAGGATGAAGATCCAATTACACTGTTAATATTTCAATTACTAACAAGTACTGTATTATCGTTTATATTTAGTTTAATAGTTGATGGTAATCCTTTAAATATTCCTATGGAAAATTTACAACCAACTATATTACCTATAGTATTCATGGCTATCTTCCCAACAATAATTTCTTTTGGTGCAATTTTAGTTGCCCAACAATATGTATCAGCTTCAAATACTGCAATTATTTGTTCTACTGAATCTTTATTTGCAACTTTTTTTGCAATTGTTCTTGGAAGTACACCTTTTTCAAGTGGATTAATAATTGGTGGTATTATCATTACTATTGGAATTATTTGGGCAGAAACAGGTTTTAATTTTGACTTTTCAAAAAATAGAGACCCTGAAGATGATGTGAACAAAAGCAGTATATAAAATGCTTTATTTATGTCTTTTCTTTACCTTTAAAAAATAGTGAAGTATAATGTTTGAGAAATGGAAGTGATACGATTGAATAAATTTAAAAAGAGTGAAAATTTTAAGCTAACTAAAATTAATGCAAAGTATAATAAAAATAAATCTAATAAAGATCAATCCAATAATGGGGCATTCTTATTAGAAGAAAAAGCATTAAAACCAAATTTTGTAAAAGAATTCTTAAGTAAAAGAAGAATTATTCAACTTAGTATGTTAGTAGTTTTAATTGCTATGGCAATTTTTGTAGGAGTGTTTGGTAAAAATAAGAGTATCAAATTAATACTAGATGGACAACAATATACCAAAAAAACAAACCACTTTATTAATTCAATGTTACTAGACAAACTATCAACTAATATTCATGCAGAAGAAATTAAAGTAAAGAATGCTGATGACCTTAATACATTAGTTCAAGAAAATCAAGTTGTAAAAATTTCAACGCAAAAAAATATAACTGCAACTATAAGTGGAGAGAAAAAAACATATAATACATATGCAGATACTCTTGCTGAATTTCTTGAAGAGCAAAAAGCTCAATTAACTAAATTAGGATCAGATTATTCTTATAAAGTTGCTAAATATGATAAACCTAAAGAGGTATTACTTACAAACACTAATAATTTTGTTATAGATTTAGTTAAAACTGTAACCAAAAAAGTTGAAAAAACTAAAGACTATACGACTACTTATGTTAATAACAGCAAACTAGCTGCAGGAACTACTAAAGTTAAGCAAAAAGGTATTGCTAAAAAATATGTTCAAGAAGTAACTACAACATATGTAAATGGAAAAAAAGATAAAACTACTACTAAAACAGTTAAAGTTTTAGTTGAAGGACAAAAGAAAATAATAGAAAAAGGTACTAAATCTACAGCATCTTCTACAAATTATGAATCTGGAGATTCTGTATGGGATGATTTAGCTAAGTGTGAATCTGGTGGTAACTGGGCAGCAAATACAGGTAATGGATTTTATGGTGGATTACAGTTTATGGCATCTACTTGGCAATCTGTAGCACCTAAAGTTGGTGTAACTGTATCAATGCCTCAAAATGCATCAAGAGCACAACAAATAAAAGTAGCGTCTTATTTACAAAAAGCATCAGGTTGGGGACAATGGCCAGCTTGTACTGCTAAATTAGGCTTAAGATAATAATTATAATTAAGAAATTGGTTTAATCTGCCAGTTTCTTTTTTTGTAAAAATCTTTAACATATCTTTTTCAATATTTTACTAAATTTGGTATAATATAATCATTGAAATGGGAGGTATTATATATGAAAGATTTAGCTGGAACTAAAACAGAACAAAATTTAATGGAAGCATTAGCTGGTGAATCAAAAGCTAGAGTTAAATATGAATTTTATGCAAAAAAAGCAAGAAAAGATGGATATGAACAAATTGGTGATTTATTCCAAATGACTTCAGATAATGAAAAAGAACATGCTAAAATATGGTTTAAATATTTACATGGTGGAGATATTCCAACAACTGAAGTAAATTTATTAGATTGTGTAAAAGGTGAAAATTATGAATGGACATCAATGTATGCACAATTTGCTAAAGATGCAAAAGAAGAAGGATTTGATCAAATAGCTAAAGAATTTGAATTAATTGGAAAAATTGAAAAAACACATGAAGAAAGATATCAACAATTATTTGACAATGTTAAAGATGAATCAGTATTTACTAAACCAGAAGAAAAAATTTGGGTATGTAAAAAATGTGGTCATCAACATAAAGGTAAAGTTGCACCTAAGGTATGTCCTGTGTGTAAACATCCACAATCATATATGGAAATTGAAAACTTTGATTTCTAATAAAAATTTAACAATTAAAAAAGGGGCTGTAATGCATTGATTTAATAATCATGCATTATAGCTTTTTTAGTTTTAATACAGAATTTGTTCAGTTATTAGTATATTTCATAAAAAAAGGCATTATTAAAAAGCCTATCACGATATTCAGTTTAAATATATCAATTAAGCTTAATTCTGCTTTTTTTATTATGATATTTTTTTATGTTATATCCTATACATATTAGTAAAAGCTCAGTTTTGACATTCTCTATCTTTTTTCTATGTATTCTAGTGTATTGATAATCTTGTTTAATTATTCCAAATGTTCCTTCTGCTTGGATACTTCTTTGTTTTCTTAAGTTACTACCAAAATCTCCTGTAAGGTTTTCATTTACTTTTTTGTACATTTCTTCAAGCTCAGGTGTAACTGTTATCATTCTATTTCCTGCAGCTTTAGTGCATTCTGATTTGACTGGACAGTCATTACATTTAGTGCATTCATATTTATATTGTTTTTTTCCGTAGCCATTTACATCTATTATATTTTCACTTATTAAAACATTAAACTCTTGATTTTCAGGACAAATTTTGAATCCATTTTCTGATGTTTTAAAGTTAATAGCTTGATATTTTTTCTTCTTAACAAAAGTTTTATCAAAATTAACTTTATTGAATAATGGGTATTTTAAAGTTAATTCCATATTGTGTTCTTTACAATATTTATAGTTTTCAAAACTACCATATCCAGCATCACCTACTGGATACTGTGGATAACTTTTATATTTAGATTTATACAAATCCATTAATGGAATGAATGTTCTCAAATCATTGGCACACTGAAATATATCTGCAACCATTATATATTCACTTGAAACTCCTACTTGGATATTATACCCTGGTTTAAAAACTCCAGTATTGTTATAATAATCATATTTCATGTGCATGAAAGTGGCATCATGATCAGTTTTAGAGTAACTGTTTCTATTTTCAAATATTTTAAAATGTTCTTCATATTTAGCTAATCTTGAATAATAATCATTTATTTTTTCATGTTTTCTTTGTAAATCGTGTTTTCTAGATCCTTTTCCATAAACAAACTCAATTTTTTGTTTTTTTATATTTATTTCAATATCTTCTACTATTGTTTTTAAGTATGTTGATTTATATTTATTTTTAACTGGAAAATATTGATCATAACATTTATTATATTCTACTATGAAAGTTGAAACATTAGTAAATAGTTTTTGTTGAAATTTTTCAACAGCTTTACGCCATACAAAACTAGTCTTTTTAGCATTGGCTTCAAATTTAGTACCATCTATATAAAGTTTTGAAGTATCAATTGAATCATCACAAGAGATAATATATTTATTTATATCATAAAATATATTTTCTATATTTTTATCAACTAAATTTTCATTTATAAATGTTGCGAAAGCATTGTGAGATGGAGTCTTCATATTACAAAGACTCATAAATCGTATGTCTGTTTTACATGCTTGTTCTATTTTTCTTAAAGAATAAATTTGGTTAGTATATGCAAATAAAATAACTAGTAACATCATTGTAGGATCATACCCTTGATTACCTCTATGGTATGATCGAGTTATGTATTTTGATAAATTAAATCCTTTCATTAGTTCTACAAATGAATGTACTACATCATCAGCTGGTGAAATTACTTCTACTTCTAGTGGTAAAATAAGCTGAACTGGTTTATAATTAAAAGCATAATTGTTATTGAGTAATTCGGTATTCATATATCAATTATACTAAAAAGGAAGAATGTTTTCTCTACATTGAGTAAACATTCTTCCTTTTATTGTATGGGACTATATATGCTAATGCATTACAGCCCCTTTTTATTTATATAGTATATATTTTTATTCAATTAAATCGGCAAAGAATATTATTCTTTGTGATGGTGTTGAAAATGCACTGAATGGATAACATGTAATTAATGCAAGTCTTTCAGTATTAACATTTTCTTCACTATATACTAAAGCACCTTGATCAGGGTTTACTATCATAGATTTTTTTACTTCATATTTATAAGTTCCATAAGGCATTTTAACAGTAATAATATCACCAATTTTCATATCTTTTAATGGCTTAAAAAATGTTTCTCTATGTGCAGATAAAGCAATAATACCATTACCAGTACCTGGTAATCTTGTAGTCTGTACATGTCCAATACCATGAGCCATTGCCTCATATAGATTATCTCCTTCTATAATTGGAGTTTCATCAATTAGTCCATCAACTTTAAAAACACCTAAAACTGTTCCAATATCAATTTTCTTTTTCTTTCTAACATCTTCTTTAGTTTTTAAAGTTTTATTAGCCTTAACTAATGCGACAGAAGCATTTTGTTTTTGTTGATAAATATCATAAAAATATTTACCAGCAAAATAAGCAGCTCCAGCCAAACATAAAATTATTATAATGTTCAGTAGTGTATTTATAGGACTTTTTTTCTTATTTTTATTTCTCAATTTTTTCACCTCAATAGAAACATTATAGCATATAATAATAACTAAAATAAAATTTCTATATGTAAGAATGATGTATCTAACTTAAAAAAACGATTTTTTTTAAAAAAAGCAAAAAAAAAGCAAAAAAGCGTTGACCTATAGTGTTTAAATTGTTATTATATATGGGCGTTGAAAAACGAAAGTAATAAAACGCAACGATCTTTGAAAACTAAACAGAACTGTCAATTCAATTCAGTCAGGAAATCAAAACAAATGGATAACACAATTATCCTGTCAATAAATTAATATGAAGAGTTTGATCCTGGCTCAGGATGAACGCTGGCGGCATGCCTAATACATGCAAGTCGAACGAAGAAAACCAAGAATAAAGTGCTTGCATTTTAAACTTGGATCATTTTCTTAGTGGCGAACGGGTGAGTAACACGTAGGTAACCTACCCTTTAGATTGGGACAACAGTTGGAAACGACTGCTAATACCAGATAATATCAACCATCGCATGGTGGAAGATTAAAAGAAGCTTTCAAGCTTCACTAAAGGATGGACCTGCGGTGCATTAGCTAGTTGGTGAGATAAAAGCTCACCAAGGCGACGATGCATAGCCGACCTGAGAGGGTGAACGGCCACACTGGGACTGAGACACGGCCCAGACTCCTACGGGAGGCAGCAGTAGGGAATTTTCCACAATGGGGGCAACCCTGATGGAGCAATGCCGCGTGAGAGAAGAAGGCCTTCGGGTTGTAAATCTCTGTTATAAGGGAGGAAAACTGCAAAGAGGAAATGCTTTGCACTTGACATTACCTTATCAGAAAGCCACGGCTAACTACGTGCCAGCAGCCGCGGTAATACGTAGGTGGCGAGCGTTATCCGGAATTATTGGGCGTAAAGGGTGCGCAGGTGGTTATGAAAGATTGTGGTTAAAGAATGGGGCTCAACTCCATAATGCCATGATAACTGCATAACTAGAGTACAGAAGAGGAAAGCGGAATTCCATGTGTAGCGGTGGAATGCGTAGATATATGGAGGAACACCAGTGGCGAAGGCGGCTTTCTGGTCTGTAACTGACACTGAGGCACGAAAGCGTGGGGAGCAAATAGGATTAGATACCCTAGTAGTCCACGCCGTAAACGATGAGTACTAAGTGTTGGGGCAACCCAGTGCTGAAGCAAACGCATTAAGTACTCCGCCTGGGGAGTATGCTCGCAAGAGTGAAACTCAAAGGAATTGACGGGGGCCCGCACAAGCGGTGGAGCATGTGGTTTAATTCGAAGCAACGCGAAGAACCTTACCAGATCTTGACATCTAGTGCGAAGCTATGGAAGCATAGTGGAGGTTAACACTAAGACAGGTGGTGCATGGTTGTCGTCAGCTCGTGTCGTGAGATGTTGGGTTAAGTCCCGCAACGAGCGCAACCCCTATTGTTAGTTGCCAGCATATAAGGTGGGGACTCTAACAAGACAGCTAGTGACAAGCTAGAGGAAGGTGGGGATGACGTCAAATCATCATGCCCCTTACGATCTGGGCTACACACGTGCTACAATGGTCAGTACAAAGAGAAGCAAACTCGCAAGGGCAAGCAAATCTCAAAAAGCTGATCTCAGTTCGGATTGTAGTCTGCAACTCGACTACATGAAGCTGGAATCGCTAGTAATCGCGGATCAGAATGCCGCGGTGAATACGTTCCCGGGCCTTGTACACACCGCCCGTCACACCACGAGAGTTGATAACACCCAAAGTCGATGACCTAACAGCAATGAAGGAGTCGCCTAAGGTGGGATTGATGATTGGGGTGAAGTCGTAACAAGGTATCCCTACCGGAAGGTGGGGATGGATCACCTCCTTTCTAAGGAGAAAGAAGGCTGGATTGAAAAAGGCAGTACTGTTTAGTTTTGAGAGGTCGAAAAGACTTCTTAAGTAGTAAAGATCTTTGACAACTGAATAATATTAGAAAACAAACAAGATAGATAAGTAAGACAAACAAAAATAAATGGAAGGAATTTCTGTTTATTGGAGTGGGTAATACTAAAGATTTTACAAAAAACAAGCAAAAGAAAGAGCGAAACTTTCAAAAAAACGCAAGAATAAACTTGAAAAAAAAGTAAGGTTAAGGAAGAAAGAGCGTATGGTGAATGCCTAGACACTTGGAGCCGAAGAAGGACGCGGTAATCTGCGAAAAGCCCTGATAAGAGGATAACACTCGTAGTCAGGGGTATCCGAATGGGAGAACCCATAGTTAGAGATAACTAAATGCATGCATAAATACATAGTGCATGACAAGGCAGACCTAGGGAACTGAAACATCTTAGTACCTAGAGGAAAAGAAAACAAAAGTGATTCCCCTAGTAGCGGCGAGCGAACGGGGAGAAGCCCAAACCGCAGCGATGCGGGGTTGTAGGACCACAATAGAGTGAGCGAGTGATAGCCGAATTACCTGGGAAGGTAAGTCAAAGAGAGTGAAAGCCTCGTAGGCGAAATTACTTCAACACAAAGTGGAATCCTGAGTACAACGGGACACGAGAAATCCTGTTGGAATCCGCCAGGACCATCTGGCAAGGCTAAATACTACCAAGTGATCGATAGTGAACCAGTACCGTGAGGGAAAGGTGAAAAGAACCCCGGAAGGGGCAGTGAAAGAGAACCTGAAACCATATGCTTACAAAAAGTTAGAGCCCGTTAAAGGGTGATAGCGTGCCTTTTGTAGAATGAACCGGCGAGTTATGATTGCATGCGAGGTTAAATAGAAGATATGGAGCCGAAGCGAAAGCGAGTCTTAATAGGGCGCAAAGTATGTAGTCATAGACCCGAAACCAGGTGATCTAGCCATGGCCAGGTTGAAGTTTAGGTAACACTAAATGGAGGACCGAACCTACGCACGTTGAAAAGTGCGAGGATGAGCTGTGGTTAGGGGTGAAATTCCAATCGAACCTGGAGATAGCTGGTTCTCTCCGAAATAGCTTTAGGGCTAGCCTTGATAAGAGTCTTCTGGAGGTAGAGCACTGAATGTATGATGGCCCCAGCATGGGGTACTGAGTATAATCAAACTCCGAATGCCAGAAAGATATGATCAGGAGTCAGACTATGGGTGATAAGGTCCGTAGTCGAAAGGGAAACAGCCCAGATCTCCAGCTAAGGTCCCAAAGTATATGCTAAGTGGAAAAGGATGTAAAGTTGCACAGACAGCTAGGAGGTTGGCTTAGAAGCAGCCATCCTTCAAAGAGTGCGTAACAGCTCACTAGTCGAGTGACTTTGCGCCGAAAATTTACCGGGGCTAAGCATAACACCGAAGCTGAGGACAGAAATGTGGTAGGAGAGCGTTCTAATTGAGAAGAAGCCATACCGTGAGGAGTGAGTGGATTGATTAGAAGTGAGAATGCCGGTGTGAGTAGCGAATAAGGGTGAGAATCCCTTACACCGATTGACTAAGGATTCCTGGGGAAGGCTCGTCCGCCCAGGGTAAGTCGGGACCTAAGGCGAGGCTGAAAAGCGTAGTCGATGGACAGCAGGTAGAGATTCCTGCACCGTTGTTACAACAGAAGGAGTGACAAAGAAGGCTAGGGTGAGCTAGCGAGATGGATGTTAGTAGGCTAGTAGAAGGAGTACTATAGGCAAATCCGTAGTACATAATCTAAAGACTAGACAAGATTGAGCAATCAAGAACACCCGATGCCAGCTTTCAAGAAAAGCTTCTATGGCTAATTGTAACAATGCCCGTACCGAGAACGAACACACGTGGTCAGGAAGAGAATTCCGAGGTGAGCAAGAGAACTATTGTTAAGGAACTCGGCAAAATGACTCCGTAACTTAGGGAGAAGGAGTGCTTATAGAAATATAAGCCGCAGTGAATAGGCCCAAGCGACTGTTTACCAAAAACACAGCTCTCTGCAAAGTCGTAAGACGAAGTATAGGGGGTGACGCCTGCCCGGTGCTGGAAGGTTAAGGGGAAGTGTTAGCAGCAATGCAAAGCACAGAACCGAAGCCCCAGTAAACGGCGGCCGTAACTATAACGGTCCTAAGGTAGCGAAATTCCTTGTCGGGTAAGTTCCGACCCGCACGAAAGGCGTAACGATTTGGGCACTGTCTCAACAATAGACTTGGTGAAATCTTAGTACCTGTGAAGATGCAGGTTACCCGCGACAAGACGGAAAGACCCCATGGAGCTTTACTGTAGCTTGATATTGGGATTTAGTATATTATGTACAGGATAGGTGGGAGCAAAAGAGATACATGCGCAAGTGTGTATTGATGCGATGTTGGGATACCACCCTTGATATATTGAATCTCTAACTAGAACCCCTAAACGGGGTATAGGACAGTGTCTGGTGGGCAGTTTGACTGGGGCGGTCGCCTCCTAAAAGGTAACGGAGGCGCCCAAAGGTACCCTCAGCATGGATGGAAATCATGCAAAGAGTGCAATGGCAAAAGGGTGCTTGACTGCGAGAGCAACAACTCGAGCAGGGACGAAAGTCGGGCATAGTGATCCGGCGGTGCAGAATGGAATGGCCGTCGCTCAACGGATAAAAGCTACCCTGGGGATAACAGGCTGATCTTGCCCAAGAGTTCACATCGACGGCAAGGTTTGGCACCTCGATGTCGGCTCATCGCATCCTGGGGCTGAATTCGGTCCCAAGGGTTGGGCTGTTCGCCCATTAAAGCGGTACGCGAGCTGGGTTCAGAACGTCGTGAGACAGTTCGGTCCCTATCTGTCGTGGGCGTAGGATATTTGAGAAGGGCTGTCCTTAGTACGAGAGGACCGGGATGGACCTACCTCTGGTGCACCAGTTGTCACGCCAGTGGCATGGCTGGAAAGCTAAGTAGGGAAAGGATAACCGCTGAAGGCATCTAAGCGGGAAGCCTACTTCAAGATGAGATATCCCAATAAGTAAGACCCCTTGAAGACTACAAGGTAGATAGGACACATGTGTAAGTACAGCGATGTATTAAGCTGAGTGTTACTAATAGGTCGAGGACTTAACCTTGAAAAAGACTAATATTATTCAGCAAAGACTTTACAAAGTCTGGTGTTGATGGCAAGATGGACACACCTGTACCCATACCGAACACAGAAGTTAAGCATCTTAGCGCCGAATGTAGTACGAAAGTGCGAGAATAGGACATCGCCAGGCAAAGTAAGAGCCCCCTTAAAAGGGCTTTTTTTTATGTCTCTTTGATCAAAAGGGATGTAATTATACAATTTGATACATGATTTAATACAAGATAAAACAGCTTTTTGGGCTGTTTTTTTAATTAATTATATTATTGCCTAGATCTAAGATGTTAAAAATAGAAGTGTTTCTTAAAAGAGTTGATTTATAATATTAATTAAAAAAGAGCTGCTTATATTATTAATAAATGATAAAGTTATATTGGTATTAATTTGATAACTACTTAAGTAGTTAAGCTAAATAAAAAGTATTGAATCTAGTAGTGATGTAAAAAGTATTATAAAGATATTTTTTACACTAACTATTTAACAACTACTGTATTATTATTACTTGAAGCTATTATTTCCATTCAATAAATTATAGAATTAAAACATAATTAATAAAACTGGATAGTAATGATTATGAGTAAAAGCAGCCTTTATTTAGTGGTCTTTTAAAAAAACAGCTAGTTATTAATTAAGATAGAGCTTCTTATAGTAAAATAAAGAGCAAAATAACTTGATACAAGCTTAAATAAGCAAGTATAAGCTTAAATAGATAAACAATGATATAAAGTATCATCTATAGTACTAATAGCTATAATTGTGGCAACTATCTTAATTTTAGATTAGTATCTAAAACTAAAAGCAGTTAATAAATTACTTGTTAAGAAAGTTTACTAAGAAGTATTCGTTTAGTATTATTGTAGATAACTTTTAATATAGCTAGCTAAATAGTCAAAAAAAGATTAAAAATACTAGAATAAGGACAAAAAATTAAATTATTATAAGATTATATTCTAATGCTAGTATTTATAAGTGTTGATAAAATTAGCTTAAAACTATTAAAAATAGAATAATCAACTAAACTTATCCCCAAAACACTAAAAAAAGAAGGTAAAACATAAAATAAAGAAGAAATAAATAAAGTCTAAAAACAACTGTGGATAAAAGTAAAAGCATAAAAGTTTGTGAAATTATTAACAAATAGTGCAAATGAAAAAATATTATCAATTGAAAAAAATAAAAAAGAAATGAAAAGAATTAGAAATGGTTAACTAGAAAAGAAAAAAGAAGAAAAGCAAGAAAAAACAAGCAGAAAAATGATAAAAAAAAGGCAAAATACATTAAAGAAAACTATAGAATTATAAAAGAAAAGAAAATAAGTAAAAAAAGCAAAAAAAAAGCAAAAAAGCGTTGACCTATAGTGTTTAAATTGTTATTATATATGGGCGTTGAAAAACGAAAGTAATAAAACGCAACGATCTTTGAAAACTAAACAGAACTGTCAATTCAATTCAGTCAGGAAATCAAAACAAATGGATAACACAATTATCCTGTCAATAAATTAATATGAAGAGTTTGATCCTGGCTCAGGATGAACGCTGGCGGCATGCCTAATACATGCAAGTCGAACGAAGAAAACCAAGAATAAAGTGCTTGCATTTTAAACTTGGATCATTTTCTTAGTGGCGAACGGGTGAGTAACACGTAGGTAACCTACCCTTTAGATTGGGACAACAGTTGGAAACGACTGCTAATACCAGATAATATCAACCATCGCATGGTGGAAGATTAAAAGAAGCTTTCAAGCTTCACTAAAGGATGGACCTGCGGTGCATTAGCTAGTTGGTGAGATAAAAGCTCACCAAGGCGACGATGCATAGCCGACCTGAGAGGGTGAACGGCCACACTGGGACTGAGACACGGCCCAGACTCCTACGGGAGGCAGCAGTAGGGAATTTTCCACAATGGGGGCAACCCTGATGGAGCAATGCCGCGTGAGAGAAGAAGGCCTTCGGGTTGTAAATCTCTGTTATAAGGGAGGAAAACTGCAAAGAGGAAATGCTTTGCACTTGACATTACCTTATCAGAAAGCCACGGCTAACTACGTGCCAGCAGCCGCGGTAATACGTAGGTGGCGAGCGTTATCCGGAATTATTGGGCGTAAAGGGTGCGCAGGTGGTTATGAAAGATTGTGGTTAAAGAATGGGGCTCAACTCCATAATGCCATGATAACTGCATAACTAGAGTACAGAAGAGGAAAGCGGAATTCCATGTGTAGCGGTGGAATGCGTAGATATATGGAGGAACACCAGTGGCGAAGGCGGCTTTCTGGTCTGTAACTGACACTGAGGCACGAAAGCGTGGGGAGCAAATAGGATTAGATACCCTAGTAGTCCACGCCGTAAACGATGAGTACTAAGTGTTGGGGCAACCCAGTGCTGAAGCAAACGCATTAAGTACTCCGCCTGGGGAGTATGCTCGCAAGAGTGAAACTCAAAGGAATTGACGGGGGCCCGCACAAGCGGTGGAGCATGTGGTTTAATTCGAAGCAACGCGAAGAACCTTACCAGATCTTGACATCTAGTGCGAAGCTATGGAAGCATAGTGGAGGTTAACACTAAGACAGGTGGTGCATGGTTGTCGTCAGCTCGTGTCGTGAGATGTTGGGTTAAGTCCCGCAACGAGCGCAACCCCTATTGTTAGTTGCCAGCATATAAGGTGGGGACTCTAACAAGACAGCTAGTGACAAGCTAGAGGAAGGTGGGGATGACGTCAAATCATCATGCCCCTTACGATCTGGGCTACACACGTGCTACAATGGTCAGTACAAAGAGAAGCAAACTCGCAAGGGCAAGCAAATCTCAAAAAGCTGATCTCAGTTCGGATTGTAGTCTGCAACTCGACTACATGAAGCTGGAATCGCTAGTAATCGCGGATCAGAATGCCGCGGTGAATACGTTCCCGGGCCTTGTACACACCGCCCGTCACACCACGAGAGTTGATAACACCCAAAGTCGATGACCTAACAGCAATGAAGGAGTCGCCTAAGGTGGGATTGATGATTGGGGTGAAGTCGTAACAAGGTATCCCTACCGGAAGGTGGGGATGGATCACCTCCTTTCTAAGGAGAAAGAAGGCTGGATTGAAAAAGGCAGTACTGTTTAGTTTTGAGAGGTCGAAAAGACTTCTTAAGTAGTAAAGATCTTTGACAACTGAATAATATTAGAAAACAAACAAGATAGATAAGTAAGACAAACAAAAATAAATGGAAGGAATTTCTGTTTATTGGAGTGGGTAATACTAAAGATTTTACAAAAAACAAGCAAAAGAAAGAGCGAAACTTTCAAAAAAACGCAAGAATAAACTTGAAAAAAAAGTAAGGTTAAGGAAGAAAGAGCGTATGGTGAATGCCTAGACACTTGGAGCCGAAGAAGGACGCGGTAATCTGCGAAAAGCCCTGATAAGAGGATAACACTCGTAGTCAGGGGTATCCGAATGGGAGAACCCATAGTTAGAGATAACTAAATGCATGCATAAATACATAGTGCATGACAAGGCAGACCTAGGGAACTGAAACATCTTAGTACCTAGAGGAAAAGAAAACAAAAGTGATTCCCCTAGTAGCGGCGAGCGAACGGGGAGAAGCCCAAACCGCAGCGATGCGGGGTTGTAGGACCACAATAGAGTGAGCGAGTGATAGCCGAATTACCTGGGAAGGTAAGTCAAAGAGAGTGAAAGCCTCGTAGGCGAAATTACTTCAACACAAAGTGGAATCCTGAGTACAACGGGACACGAGAAATCCTGTTGGAATCCGCCAGGACCATCTGGCAAGGCTAAATACTACCAAGTGATCGATAGTGAACCAGTACCGTGAGGGAAAGGTGAAAAGAACCCCGGAAGGGGCAGTGAAAGAGAACCTGAAACCATATGCTTACAAAAAGTTAGAGCCCGTTAAAGGGTGATAGCGTGCCTTTTGTAGAATGAACCGGCGAGTTATGATTGCATGCGAGGTTAAATAGAAGATATGGAGCCGAAGCGAAAGCGAGTCTTAATAGGGCGCAAAGTATGTAGTCATAGACCCGAAACCAGGTGATCTAGCCATGGCCAGGTTGAAGTTTAGGTAACACTAAATGGAGGACCGAACCTACGCACGTTGAAAAGTGCGAGGATGAGCTGTGGTTAGGGGTGAAATTCCAATCGAACCTGGAGATAGCTGGTTCTCTCCGAAATAGCTTTAGGGCTAGCCTTGATAAGAGTCTTCTGGAGGTAGAGCACTGAATGTATGATGGCCCCAGCATGGGGTACTGAGTATAATCAAACTCCGAATGCCAGAAAGATATGATCAGGAGTCAGACTATGGGTGATAAGGTCCGTAGTCGAAAGGGAAACAGCCCAGATCTCCAGCTAAGGTCCCAAAGTATATGCTAAGTGGAAAAGGATGTAAAGTTGCACAGACAGCTAGGAGGTTGGCTTAGAAGCAGCCATCCTTCAAAGAGTGCGTAACAGCTCACTAGTCGAGTGACTTTGCGCCGAAAATTTACCGGGGCTAAGCATAACACCGAAGCTGAGGACAGAAATGTGGTAGGAGAGCGTTCTAATTGAGAAGAAGCCATACCGTGAGGAGTGAGTGGATTGATTAGAAGTGAGAATGCCGGTGTGAGTAGCGAATAAGGGTGAGAATCCCTTACACCGATTGACTAAGGATTCCTGGGGAAGGCTCGTCCGCCCAGGGTAAGTCGGGACCTAAGGCGAGGCTGAAAAGCGTAGTCGATGGACAGCAGGTAGAGATTCCTGCACCGTTGTTACAACAGAAGGAGTGACAAAGAAGGCTAGGGTGAGCTAGCGAGATGGATGTTAGTAGGCTAGTAGAAGGAGTACTATAGGCAAATCCGTAGTACATAATCTAAAGACTAGACAAGATTGAGCAATCAAGAACACCCGATGCCAGCTTTCAAGAAAAGCTTCTATGGCTAATTGTAACAATGCCCGTACCGAGAACGAACACACGTGGTCAGGAAGAGAATTCCGAGGTGAGCAAGAGAACTATTGTTAAGGAACTCGGCAAAATGACTCCGTAACTTAGGGAGAAGGAGTGCTTATAGAAATATAAGCCGCAGTGAATAGGCCCAAGCGACTGTTTACCAAAAACACAGCTCTCTGCAAAGTCGTAAGACGAAGTATAGGGGGTGACGCCTGCCCGGTGCTGGAAGGTTAAGGGGAAGTGTTAGCAGCAATGCAAAGCACAGAACCGAAGCCCCAGTAAACGGCGGCCGTAACTATAACGGTCCTAAGGTAGCGAAATTCCTTGTCGGGTAAGTTCCGACCCGCACGAAAGGCGTAACGATTTGGGCACTGTCTCAACAATAGACTTGGTGAAATCTTAGTACCTGTGAAGATGCAGGTTACCCGCGACAAGACGGAAAGACCCCATGGAGCTTTACTGTAGCTTGATATTGGGATTTAGTATATTATGTACAGGATAGGTGGGAGCAAAAGAGATACATGCGCAAGTGTGTATTGATGCGATGTTGGGATACCACCCTTGATATATTGAATCTCTAACTAGAACCCCTAAACGGGGTATAGGACAGTGTCTGGTGGGCAGTTTGACTGGGGCGGTCGCCTCCTAAAAGGTAACGGAGGCGCCCAAAGGTACCCTCAGCATGGATGGAAATCATGCAAAGAGTGCAATGGCAAAAGGGTGCTTGACTGCGAGAGCAACAACTCGAGCAGGGACGAAAGTCGGGCATAGTGATCCGGCGGTGCAGAATGGAATGGCCGTCGCTCAACGGATAAAAGCTACCCTGGGGATAACAGGCTGATCTTGCCCAAGAGTTCACATCGACGGCAAGGTTTGGCACCTCGATGTCGGCTCATCGCATCCTGGGGCTGAATTCGGTCCCAAGGGTTGGGCTGTTCGCCCATTAAAGCGGTACGCGAGCTGGGTTCAGAACGTCGTGAGACAGTTCGGTCCCTATCTGTCGTGGGCGTAGGATATTTGAGAAGGGCTGTCCTTAGTACGAGAGGACCGGGATGGACCTACCTCTGGTGCACCAGTTGTCACGCCAGTGGCATGGCTGGAAAGCTAAGTAGGGAAAGGATAACCGCTGAAGGCATCTAAGCGGGAAGCCTACTTCAAGATGAGATATCCCAATAAGTAAGACCCCTTGAAGACTACAAGGTAGATAGGACACATGTGTAAGTACAGCGATGTATTAAGCTGAGTGTTACTAATAGGTCGAGGACTTAACCTTGAAAAAGACTAATATTATTCAGCAAAGACTTTACAAAGTCTGGTGTTGATGGC
The DNA here is from genome assembly GCF_049478495.1 of Mycoplasma sp. P36-A1. Classification (NCBI taxonomy): domain Bacteria; kingdom Bacillati; phylum Mycoplasmatota; class Mollicutes; order Mycoplasmatales; family Mycoplasmataceae; genus Mycoplasma; species Mycoplasma sp. P36-A1. The sequence goes on from NZ_CP168083.1 coordinate 376,214, forward strand.
AAGATGGACACACCTGTACCCATACCGAACACAGAAGTTAAGCATCTTAGCGCCGAATGTAGTACGAAAGTGCGAGAATAGGACATCGCCAGGCAAAGTAAGAGCCCCCTTAAAAGGGCTTTTTTTTATTAACAGCTTTTTGGGCTGTTTTTTATATTCTTTATTAAAAAAAGTGAACGTTCTGTTCAGCTTATAAACATTAAGTTATACTAATAGTAACTTATTACTAAAAAATATAATAAAATACTCATCCAATTTTTAACGGATAATAAATTAAACAGTAGAATATTTAAATGAAACAATGTTATTGTAATTGCCTTTTAGATAATAATATACATATTTAATACTTTTACTTATAAGTATAACTATAGATAAAGATAGATGATAAAAAATTTACATATAGTATTTAAAGGTTTTAAGTCGTGTATACTGATGTTTTATTAAGAAGAGGTTAATTTTATTTTAATATAGTAAAAAGAAACAATTAATATTGCTTATGTAAGGGAAAAAATGGTATTATATAAACAAGCCAAATAGGCGATAAAAAATAGTAATAACAAATTAATTATAAAAAAGATGTGAAAAGCATTGACAAAACAGTAGTAAATTTGTTATTATATATAAGCGTTGAAAAAGCGCAAAACACATCGAAAGATGTACGATCTTTGAAAACTAAACAGAACTGTCAATTCAATTCAGTCAGGAAATCAAAACAAATGGATAACACAATTATCCTGTCAATAAATTAATATGAAGAGTTTGATCCTGGCTCAGGATGAACGCTGGCGGCATGCCTAATACATGCAAGTCGAACGAAGAAAACCAAGAATAAAGTGCTTGCATTTTAAACTTGGATCATTTTCTTAGTGGCGAACGGGTGAGTAACACGTAGGTAACCTACCCTTTAGATTGGGACAACAGTTGGAAACGACTGCTAATACCAGATAATATCAACCATCGCATGGTGGAAGATTAAAAGAAGCTTTCAAGCTTCACTAAAGGATGGACCTGCGGTGCATTAGCTAGTTGGTGAGATAAAAGCTCACCAAGGCGACGATGCATAGCCGACCTGAGAGGGTGAACGGCCACACTGGGACTGAGACACGGCCCAGACTCCTACGGGAGGCAGCAGTAGGGAATTTTCCACAATGGGGGCAACCCTGATGGAGCAATGCCGCGTGAGAGAAGAAGGCCTTCGGGTTGTAAATCTCTGTTATAAGGGAGGAAAACTGCAAAGAGGAAATGCTTTGCACTTGACATTACCTTATCAGAAAGCCACGGCTAACTACGTGCCAGCAGCCGCGGTAATACGTAGGTGGCGAGCGTTATCCGGAATTATTGGGCGTAAAGGGTGCGCAGGTGGTTATGAAAGATTGTGGTTAAAGAATGGGGCTCAACTCCATAATGCCATGATAACTGCATAACTAGAGTACAGAAGAGGAAAGCGGAATTCCATGTGTAGCGGTGGAATGCGTAGATATATGGAGGAACACCAGTGGCGAAGGCGGCTTTCTGGTCTGTAACTGACACTGAGGCACGAAAGCGTGGGGAGCAAATAGGATTAGATACCCTAGTAGTCCACGCCGTAAACGATGAGTACTAAGTGTTGGGGCAACCCAGTGCTGAAGCAAACGCATTAAGTACTCCGCCTGGGGAGTATGCTCGCAAGAGTGAAACTCAAAGGAATTGACGGGGGCCCGCACAAGCGGTGGAGCATGTGGTTTAATTCGAAGCAACGCGAAGAACCTTACCAGATCTTGACATCTAGTGCGAAGCTATGGAAGCATAGTGGAGGTTAACACTAAGACAGGTGGTGCATGGTTGTCGTCAGCTCGTGTCGTGAGATGTTGGGTTAAGTCCCGCAACGAGCGCAACCCCTATTGTTAGTTGCCAGCATATAAGGTGGGGACTCTAACAAGACAGCTAGTGACAAGCTAGAGGAAGGTGGGGATGACGTCAAATCATCATGCCCCTTACGATCTGGGCTACACACGTGCTACAATGGTCAGTACAAAGAGAAGCAAACTCGCAAGGGCAAGCAAATCTCAAAAAGCTGATCTCAGTTCGGATTGTAGTCTGCAACTCGACTACATGAAGCTGGAATCGCTAGTAATCGCGGATCAGAATGCCGCGGTGAATACGTTCCCGGGCCTTGTACACACCGCCCGTCACACCACGAGAGTTGATAACACCCAAAGTCGATGACCTAACAGCAATGAAGGAGTCGCCTAAGGTGGGATTGATGATTGGGGTGAAGTCGTAACAAGGTATCCCTACCGGAAGGTGGGGATGGATCACCTCCTTTCTAAGGAGAAAGAAGGCTGGATTGAAAAAGGCAGTACTGTTTAGTTTTGAGAGGTCGAAAAGACTTCTTAAGTAGTAAAGATCTTTGACAACTGAATAATATTAGAAAACAAACAAGATAGATAAGTAAGACAAACAAAAATAAATGGAAGGAATTTCTGTTTATTGGAGTGGGTAATACTAAAGATTTTACAAAAAACAAGCAAAAGAAAGAGCGAAACTTTCAAAAAAACGCAAGAATAAACTTGAAAAAAAAGTAAGGTTAAGGAAGAAAGAGCGTATGGTGAATGCCTAGACACTTGGAGCCGAAGAAGGACGCGGTAATCTGCGAAAAGCCCTGATAAGAGGATAACACTCGTAGTCAGGGGTATCCGAATGGGAGAACCCATAGTTAGAGATAACTAAATGCATGCATAAATACATAGTGCATGACAAGGCAGACCTAGGGAACTGAAACATCTTAGTACCTAGAGGAAAAGAAAACAAAAGTGATTCCCCTAGTAGCGGCGAGCGAACGGGGAGAAGCCCAAACCGCAGCGATGCGGGGTTGTAGGACCACAATAGAGTGAGCGAGTGATAGCCGAATTACCTGGGAAGGTAAGTCAAAGAGAGTGAAAGCCTCGTAGGCGAAATTACTTCAACACAAAGTGGAATCCTGAGTACAACGGGACACGAGAAATCCTGTTGGAATCCGCCAGGACCATCTGGCAAGGCTAAATACTACCAAGTGATCGATAGTGAACCAGTACCGTGAGGGAAAGGTGAAAAGAACCCCGGAAGGGGCAGTGAAAGAGAACCTGAAACCATATGCTTACAAAAAGTTAGAGCCCGTTAAAGGGTGATAGCGTGCCTTTTGTAGAATGAACCGGCGAGTTATGATTGCATGCGAGGTTAAATAGAAGATATGGAGCCGAAGCGAAAGCGAGTCTTAATAGGGCGCAAAGTATGTAGTCATAGACCCGAAACCAGGTGATCTAGCCATGGCCAGGTTGAAGTTTAGGTAACACTAAATGGAGGACCGAACCTACGCACGTTGAAAAGTGCGAGGATGAGCTGTGGTTAGGGGTGAAATTCCAATCGAACCTGGAGATAGCTGGTTCTCTCCGAAATAGCTTTAGGGCTAGCCTTGATAAGAGTCTTCTGGAGGTAGAGCACTGAATGTATGATGGCCCCAGCATGGGGTACTGAGTATAATCAAACTCCGAATGCCAGAAAGATATGATCAGGAGTCAGACTATGGGTGATAAGGTCCGTAGTCGAAAGGGAAACAGCCCAGATCTCCAGCTAAGGTCCCAAAGTATATGCTAAGTGGAAAAGGATGTAAAGTTGCACAGACAGCTAGGAGGTTGGCTTAGAAGCAGCCATCCTTCAAAGAGTGCGTAACAGCTCACTAGTCGAGTGACTTTGCGCCGAAAATTTACCGGGGCTAAGCATAACACCGAAGCTGAGGACAGAAATGTGGTAGGAGAGCGTTCTAATTGAGAAGAAGCCATACCGTGAGGAGTGAGTGGATTGATTAGAAGTGAGAATGCCGGTGTGAGTAGCGAATAAGGGTGAGAATCCCTTACACCGATTGACTAAGGATTCCTGGGGAAGGCTCGTCCGCCCAGGGTAAGTCGGGACCTAAGGCGAGGCTGAAAAGCGTAGTCGATGGACAGCAGGTAGAGATTCCTGCACCGTTGTTACAACAGAAGGAGTGACAAAGAAGGCTAGGGTGAGCTAGCGAGATGGATGTTAGTAGGCTAGTAGAAGGAGTACTATAGGCAAATCCGTAGTACATAATCTAAAGACTAGACAAGATTGAGCAATCAAGAACACCCGATGCCAGCTTTCAAGAAAAGCTTCTATGGCTAATTGTAACAATGCCCGTACCGAGAACGAACACACGTGGTCAGGAAGAGAATTCCGAGGTGAGCAAGAGAACTATTGTTAAGGAACTCGGCAAAATGACTCCGTAACTTAGGGAGAAGGAGTGCTTATAGAAATATAAGCCGCAGTGAATAGGCCCAAGCGACTGTTTACCAAAAACACAGCTCTCTGCAAAGTCGTAAGACGAAGTATAGGGGGTGACGCCTGCCCGGTGCTGGAAGGTTAAGGGGAAGTGTTAGCAGCAATGCAAAGCACAGAACCGAAGCCCCAGTAAACGGCGGCCGTAACTATAACGGTCCTAAGGTAGCGAAATTCCTTGTCGGGTAAGTTCCGACCCGCACGAAAGGCGTAACGATTTGGGCACTGTCTCAACAATAGACTTGGTGAAATCTTAGTACCTGTGAAGATGCAGGTTACCCGCGACAAGACGGAAAGACCCCATGGAGCTTTACTGTAGCTTGATATTGGGATTTAGTATATTATGTACAGGATAGGTGGGAGCAAAAGAGATACATGCGCAAGTGTGTATTGATGCGATGTTGGGATACCACCCTTGATATATTGAATCTCTAACTAGAACCCCTAAACGGGGTATAGGACAGTGTCTGGTGGGCAGTTTGACTGGGGCGGTCGCCTCCTAAAAGGTAACGGAGGCGCCCAAAGGTACCCTCAGCATGGATGGAAATCATGCAAAGAGTGCAATGGCAAAAGGGTGCTTGACTGCGAGAGCAACAACTCGAGCAGGGACGAAAGTCGGGCATAGTGATCCGGCGGTGCAGAATGGAATGGCCGTCGCTCAACGGATAAAAGCTACCCTGGGGATAACAGGCTGATCTTGCCCAAGAGTTCACATCGACGGCAAGGTTTGGCACCTCGATGTCGGCTCATCGCATCCTGGGGCTGAATTCGGTCCCAAGGGTTGGGCTGTTCGCCCATTAAAGCGGTACGCGAGCTGGGTTCAGAACGTCGTGAGACAGTTCGGTCCCTATCTGTCGTGGGCGTAGGATATTTGAGAAGGGCTGTCCTTAGTACGAGAGGACCGGGATGGACCTACCTCTGGTGCACCAGTTGTCACGCCAGTGGCATGGCTGGAAAGCTAAGTAGGGAAAGGATAACCGCTGAAGGCATCTAAGCGGGAAGCCTACTTCAAGATGAGATATCCCAATAAGTAAGACCCCTTGAAGACTACAAGGTAGATAGGACACATGTGTAAGTACAGCGATGTATTAAGCTGAGTGTTACTAATAGGTCGAGGACTTAACCTTGAAAAAGACTAATATTATTCAGCAAAGACTTTACAAAGTCTGGTGTTGATGGCAAGATGGACACACCTGTACCCATACCGAACACAGAAGTTAAGCATCTTAGCGCCGAATGTAGTACGAAAGTGCGAGAATAGGACATCGCCAGGCAAAGTAAGAGCCCCCTTAAAAGGGCTTTTTTTTATGTCTCTTTGATCAAATGGGTGTAATTATACAATGGCTCTTTGTCAAATAGGGTGGAATTTTACAATTTGATATATGAGTTAGTACAGGATATAACAGAAATGTTATATCCTTTTTTTTATGCTTTTTTTATACAATTAATAATTCTTGTATCATTATTCTAGTTTTTAATCTTTCAAATCTTCTAAAGCCACAAGATATTGTTTTTAACTTCTTGAATTTAGATATTGTACCTTCTATTATTCCATTATTATACTCAACATCGAAACTATCTTTAATATATTCATAATACTTAATAAAGGTAGATATACAAGTTTTAATTTTGTCTGAAGCTAATTTATTAGGCTGATCAATTGTTTTCTTAAACATTTCCATATTATTGTATTTTAAAGAAAATAGTAAATCTTGATATATTTCATAATTATTTTTAAAGTCATCATTATTCTCGATTAAATAATTTATAATTGCTTTATTGTTTGTAAACTTATAATTAAAGGTTGCATGCTTAAACATCACTTCTGAAAGATTCTCTTTTAACTGTAATATAGGTTTCCAAAAATTTTTGAACTTATTTCTGTTTTTTTCATCTGCATTCATAATTGCAACTCTAGTTTTATTAAAGGCTCTAGTTAAATTCTGATAAATATGAAATCTATCTAATATTATTTTAGCATTAGTAAAGACATTTTTAATGATTTCAATATAAGGTGTATACATATCAATTACAATATATTCAACATTATCAATAGCTTCTTTTGTATAGTAGCTAAAATAGTTCTCTAAGTAAGCTTTTTGTCTGTTTTCTACGATATCTAGTAGCTTTCTTTTTTCACCATCCATAATAACAAAGGACATATTGCCATCAGCATCTTTAGTAGATTTAAACTCATCAAAATGAAGTACTTTTGGTAAATAGGATTTAATAGTAGTAGATTTAGCAGCCTCTGCATAAGTATCTAATACTCTAAAAACAGAATGTGTAGATACATTATGATCTTTAGCAATATAAGTACAAGTAAGCATATTAGTTAATTTAAGAGCAATTAGATATTTAACTTTATTAGAAATAAAACATCCAGGATTTGTTAGAGTATTAGCAGGAATAAAAGTTTTATTACATTCCATACATTTGTAACGAGTTTTAGTAAGCTTTAAATAAGCATCAAAACCAGAAACCATAGGTAATTTAATAAGAGATACTTTTTTATTATGTACATAAAATTTATTATGAACTTTATTACATTTAGGGCAAACATTATCATTAAAAAATAGAATTCCATAAAACACTTTAGAAATATTATCTTTAATTTTTTCATCTTGAAATTTATATATATTAATATTGGAGTCATTAATTCCAATAATTTCTTTTAATTCTTTATTGTTTTTATTAATTATGTTATTATTAATCATGACATTTATCTCCTTAATTTAGTTTTGTCGCTTAAATTATAACAAAGATAAATGTCTTTTTCTTTATATTAACAATTTAAGGGTGGATAACATTTCAAGTAATACTTGAATTTGTTATTCCACCCTATAAATTATAGAACCTATACAATTTGATACATGATTTAATACAAGATAAAACAGCTCTTTAGGCTGTTTTTTTAATTAATTATATTATTGCCTAGATCTAAGCTGTTAAAAATAGAAGTGTTTCTTAAAAGAGTTGATTTATAATATTAATTAAAAAAGAGCTGCTTGTATTATTTATAAACGATAAAGTTATAACAGTATTAATTTGATAACTACTTAAGTAGTAAAGCTAAATAAAAGGTACTGAATCTAGTAGTGATGTAAAAAGTATTATAAAGATATTTTTTAAACTAACCATTTAACAACTACTGTATTATTATTACTTGAAGCAATTATTTCCATTCAATAAAATATAGAATTAAAACATAATTAATAAAACTGGATAGTAATGAGTATGAGTAAAAGCAGCCTTTATTTAGTAGTCTTTTAAAAAAATAGATAGGTATTAATTAAGATAGAGCTTCTAACAGTGAAATAAAGAGCAAAGTAACTTGATACAAGCTTAAATAAGCAAGTATAAGCTTAAATAGATAAACAATGATATAAAGTATCATCTATAGTACTAATAGCTATAATTGTGGCAACTATCTTAATTTTAGATTAGTATCTAAAACTAAAAGCAGTTAATAAATTACTTGTTAAGAAAGTTTACTAAGAAGTATTCGTTTAGTATTATTGTAGATAACTTATAGTATAGCTAGATAAATAGCCCAAAAATTATATAAGTAAAAAGAAACTAGTCAAAAAAAGATTAAAAATACTAGAATAAGGACAAAAAATTAAATTATTGTAAGATTATATTCTAATGCTAGTATTTATAAGTGTTGATAAAATTAGCTTAAAACTATTAAAAATAGAATAATCAACTAAACTTATCCCCAAAACACTAAAAAAAGAAGGTAAAAAATAAAATAAATAAGGAATAAATAAAGCTTAAAAACAACTGTGGATAAAAGTAAAAGCGTAAAAGTTTGTGAAATTATTAACAAACAGTGCAAATGAAAAAAATATTATCATTTGAAAAAAATAAAAGAGAAATGAAAAGAATTAGAAATGGTTAACTAGAAAAGAAAAAAGAAGAAAAGCAAGAAAAAACAAGCAGAAAAATGATAAAAAAAAGGCAAAATACATTAAAGAAAACTATAGAATTATAAAAGAAAAGAAAATAAGTAAAAAAAGCAAAAAAAAAGCAAAAAAGCGTTGACCTATAGTGTTTAAATTGTTATTATATATGGGCGTTGAAAAACGAAAGTAATAAAACGCAACGATCTTTGAAAACTAAACAGAACTGTCAATTCAATTCAGTCAGGAAATCAAAACAAATGGATAACACAATTATCCTGTCAATAAATTAATATGAAGAGTTTGATCCTGGCTCAGGATGAACGCTGGCGGCATGCCTAATACATGCAAGTCGAACGAAGAAAACCAAGAATAAAGTGCTTGCATTTTAAACTTGGATCATTTTCTTAGTGGCGAACGGGTGAGTAACACGTAGGTAACCTACCCTTTAGATTGGGACAACAGTTGGAAACGACTGCTAATACCAGATAATATCAACCATCGCATGGTGGAAGATTAAAAGAAGCTTTCAAGCTTCACTAAAGGATGGACCTGCGGTGCATTAGCTAGTTGGTGAGATAAAAGCTCACCAAGGCGACGATGCATAGCCGACCTGAGAGGGTGAACGGCCACACTGGGACTGAGACACGGCCCAGACTCCTACGGGAGGCAGCAGTAGGGAATTTTCCACAATGGGGGCAACCCTGATGGAGCAATGCCGCGTGAGAGAAGAAGGCCTTCGGGTTGTAAATCTCTGTTATAAGGGAGGAAAACTGCAAAGAGGAAATGCTTTGCACTTGACATTACCTTATCAGAAAGCCACGGCTAACTACGTGCCAGCAGCCGCGGTAATACGTAGGTGGCGAGCGTTATCCGGAATTATTGGGCGTAAAGGGTGCGCAGGTGGTTATGAAAGATTGTGGTTAAAGAATGGGGCTCAACTCCATAATGCCATGATAACTGCATAACTAGAGTACAGAAGAGGAAAGCGGAATTCCATGTGTAGCGGTGGAATGCGTAGATATATGGAGGAACACCAGTGGCGAAGGCGGCTTTCTGGTCTGTAACTGACACTGAGGCACGAAAGCGTGGGGAGCAAATAGGATTAGATACCCTAGTAGTCCACGCCGTAAACGATGAGTACTAAGTGTTGGGGCAACCCAGTGCTGAAGCAAACGCATTAAGTACTCCGCCTGGGGAGTATGCTCGCAAGAGTGAAACTCAAAGGAATTGACGGGGGCCCGCACAAGCGGTGGAGCATGTGGTTTAATTCGAAGCAACGCGAAGAACCTTACCAGATCTTGACATCTAGTGCGAAGCTATGGAAGCATAGTGGAGGTTAACACTAAGACAGGTGGTGCATGGTTGTCGTCAGCTCGTGTCGTGAGATGTTGGGTTAAGTCCCGCAACGAGCGCAACCCCTATTGTTAGTTGCCAGCATATAAGGTGGGGACTCTAACAAGACAGCTAGTGACAAGCTAGAGGAAGGTGGGGATGACGTCAAATCATCATGCCCCTTACGATCTGGGCTACACACGTGCTACAATGGTCAGTACAAAGAGAAGCAAACTCGCAAGGGCAAGCAAATCTCAAAAAGCTGATCTCAGTTCGGATTGTAGTCTGCAACTCGACTACATGAAGCTGGAATCGCTAGTAATCGCGGATCAGAATGCCGCGGTGAATACGTTCCCGGGCCTTGTACACACCGCCCGTCACACCACGAGAGTTGATAACACCCAAAGTCGATGACCTAACAGCAATGAAGGAGTCGCCTAAGGTGGGATTGATGATTGGGGTGAAGTCGTAACAAGGTATCCCTACCGGAAGGTGGGGATGGATCACCTCCTTTCTAAGGAGAAAGAAGGCTGGATTGAAAAAGGCAGTACTGTTTAGTTTTGAGAGGTCGAAAAGACTTCTTAAGTAGTAAAGATCTTTGACAACTGAATAATATTAGAAAACAAACAAGATAGATAAGTAAGACAAACAAAAATAAATGGAAGGAATTTCTGTTTATTGGAGTGGGTAATACTAAAGATTTTACAAAAAACAAGCAAAAGAAAGAGCGAAACTTTCAAAAAAACGCAAGAATAAACTTGAAAAAAAAGTAAGGTTAAGGAAGAAAGAGCGTATGGTGAATGCCTAGACACTTGGAGCCGAAGAAGGACGCGGTAATCTGCGAAAAGCCCTGATAAGAGGATAACACTCGTAGTCAGGGGTATCCGAATGGGAGAACCCATAGTTAGAGATAACTAAATGCATGCATAAATACATAGTGCATGACAAGGCAGACCTAGGGAACTGAAACATCTTAGTACCTAGAGGAAAAGAAAACAAAAGTGATTCCCCTAGTAGCGGCGAGCGAACGGGGAGAAGCCCAAACCGCAGCGATGCGGGGTTGTAGGACCACAATAGAGTGAGCGAGTGATAGCCGAATTACCTGGGAAGGTAAGTCAAAGAGAGTGAAAGCCTCGTAGGCGAAATTACTTCAACACAAAGTGGAATCCTGAGTACAACGGGACACGAGAAATCCTGTTGGAATCCGCCAGGACCATCTGGCAAGGCTAAATACTACCAAGTGATCGATAGTGAACCAGTACCGTGAGGGAAAGGTGAAAAGAACCCCGGAAGGGGCAGTGAAAGAGAACCTGAAACCATATGCTTACAAAAAGTTAGAGCCCGTTAAAGGGTGATAGCGTGCCTTTTGTAGAATGAACCGGCGAGTTATGATTGCATGCGAGGTTAAATAGAAGATATGGAGCCGAAGCGAAAGCGAGTCTTAATAGGGCGCAAAGTATGTAGTCATAGACCCGAAACCAGGTGATCTAGCCATGGCCAGGTTGAAGTTTAGGTAACACTAAATGGAGGACCGAACCTACGCACGTTGAAAAGTGCGAGGATGAGCTGTGGTTAGGGGTGAAATTCCAATCGAACCTGGAGATAGCTGGTTCTCTCCGAAATAGCTTTAGGGCTAGCCTTGATAAGAGTCTTCTGGAGGTAGAGCACTGAATGTATGATGGCCCCAGCATGGGGTACTGAGTATAATCAAACTCCGAATGCCAGAAAGATATGATCAGGAGTCAGACTATGGGTGATAAGGTCCGTAGTCGAAAGGGAAACAGCCCAGATCTCCAGCTAAGGTCCCAAAGTATATGCTAAGTGGAAAAGGATGTAAAGTTGCACAGACAGCTAGGAGGTTGGCTTAGAAGCAGCCATCCTTCAAAGAGTGCGTAACAGCTCACTAGTCGAGTGACTTTGCGCCGAAAATTTACCGGGGCTAAGCATAACACCGAAGCTGAGGACAGAAATGTGGTAGGAGAGCGTTCTAATTGAGAAGAAGCCATACCGTGAGGAGTGAGTGGATTGATTAGAAGTGAGAATGCCGGTGTGAGTAGCGAATAAGGGTGAGAATCCCTTACACCGATTGACTAAGGATTCCTGGGGAAGGCTCGTCCGCCCAGGGTAAGTCGGGACCTAAGGCGAGGCTGAAAAGCGTAGTCGATGGACAGCAGGTAGAGATTCCTGCACCGTTGTTACAACAGAAGGAGTGACAAAGAAGGCTAGGGTGAGCTAGCGAGATGGATGTTAGTAGGCTAGTAGAAGGAGTACTATAGGCAAATCCGTAGTACATAATCTAAAGACTAGACAAGATTGAGCAATCAAGAACACCCGATGCCAGCTTTCAAGAAAAGCTTCTATGGCTAATTGTAACAATGCCCGTACCGAGAACGAACACACGTGGTCAGGAAGAGAATTCCGAGGTGAGCAAGAGAACTATTGTTAAGGAACTCGGCAAAATGACTCCGTAACTTAGGGAGAAGGAGTGCTTATAGAAATATAAGCCGCAGTGAATAGGCCCAAGCGACTGTTTACCAAAAACACAGCTCTCTGCAAAGTCGTAAGACGAAGTATAGGGGGTGACGCCTGCCCGGTGCTGGAAGGTTAAGGGGAAGTGTTAGCAGCAATGCAAAGCACAGAACCGAAGCCCCAGTAAACGGCGGCCGTAACTATAACGGTCCTAAGGTAGCGAAATTCCTTGTCGGGTAAGTTCCGACCCGCACGAAAGGCGTAACGATTTGGGCACTGTCTCAACAATAGACTTGGTGAAATCTTAGTACCTGTGAAGATGCAGGTTACCCGCGACAAGACGGAAAGACCCCATGGAGCTTTACTGTAGCTTGATATTGGGATTTAGTATATTATGTACAGGATAGGTGGGAGCAAAAGAGATACATGCGCAAGTGTGTATTGATGCGATGTTGGGATACCACCCTTGATATATTGAATCTCTAACTAGAACCCCTAAACGGGGTATAGGACAGTGTCTGGTGGGCAGTTTGACTGGGGCGGTCGCCTCCTAAAAGGTAACGGAGGCGCCCAAAGGTACCCTCAGCATGGATGGAAATCATGCAAAGAGTGCAATGGCAAAAGGGTGCTTGACTGCGAGAGCAACAACTCGAGCAGGGACGAAAGTCGGGCATAGTGATCCGGCGGTGCAGAATGGAATGGCCGTCGCTCAACGGATAAAAGCTACCCTGGGGATAACAGGCTGATCTTGCCCAAGAGTTCACATCGACGGCAAGGTTTGGCACCTCGATGTCGGCTCATCGCATCCTGGGGCTGAATTCGGTCCCAAGGGTTGGGCTGTTCGCCCATTAAAGCGGTACGCGAGCTGGGTTCAGAACGTCGTGAGACAGTTCGGTCCCTATCTGTCGTGGGCGTAGGATATTTGAGAAGGGCTGTCCTTAGTACGAGAGGACCGGGATGGACCTACCTCTGGTGCACCAGTTGTCACGCCAGTGGCATGGCTGGAAAGCTAAGTAGGGAAAGGATAACCGCTGAAGGCATCTAAGCGGGAAGCCTACTTCAAGATGAGATATCCCAATAAGTAAGACCCCTTGAAGACTACAAGGTAGATAGGACACATGTGTAAGTACAGCGATGTATTAAGCTGAGTGTTACTAATAGGTCGAGGACTTAACCTTGAAAAAGACTAATATTATTCAGCAAAGACTTTACAAAGTCTGGTGTTGATGGCAAGATGGACACACCTGTACCCATACCGAACACAGAAGTTAAGCATCTTAGCGCCGAATGTAGTACGAAAGTGCGAGAATAGGACATCGCCAGGCAAACAGACAGCCATTAGGTTGTCTTTTTTTGTGTATAAAGATATAATTAGAAATTTAACAGAAACTAAATAAATTGTTACTTAGTTTTGTTGTATAATTAGTATAGATATAATTTGGAAGGTGAAATTGATGATAATGAAAAAAGTATTAGTAGGAATAAGTGGTGGAGTTGATTCAGCAGTTGCTGCTTATTTATTAAAAAAAGAAGGATATAATGTTACAGGTGCATTTATGAGAAATTGGGATAGTACTGCTAATAATGATATTAGTGGAAACCCTACTTTGAACAATAACATATGTCCACAAGAACAAGATTATAATGATGCTCTTAATGTTTGTGAACATTTAGGAATTGAACTTTTAAGAATAGACTTTATAAAGGAATATTGGGATAATGTTTTTACTTATTTTATAGAAGAATACAAACTAGGAAGAACACCTAATCCAGATATTTTATGTAATAAATATATAAAATTTGACTACTTTTTAGATTATGCTGAAAAAAATAACTTTGATTATATTGCAATGGGACATTACGCCGGAGTAGAACACACAAGTTCAGGTTCATTTATGATTAAAGCTAAAGACACTAATAAAGATCAAACATATTTTCTTTCTCAATTAAGTCAATATCAACTTTCAAAAAGCCTTTTTCCTTTACAAAATTATACTAAACCTGAGATTAGAAATATTGCCAAGGAAATAAATATTCCTGTAGCTAATAAAAAAGACAGTACAGGTATTTGTTTTATAGGTGAAAGAGACTTCAAACAATTTTTATCAAATTATATTCCAGCTAAACCAGGAGATATTATAGACTATGTAACTCATAAAAAAATTGGAACTCATGCTGGAGTAATGTACTACACTATTGGCCAAAGCAAAGGCTTAGGTATAGGTGGTCAAAAAGGTTTTGATAATGGTAAATGGTATGTAATGGGTAAGAATTTGGATAAAAGAATACTATACGTTAGTAACGATTCAGAACAAAAGTTTTTAAAATCAAACAAAGCATTAGTTAATAATATTGTAATAAACAATCAAAAGTTTGAAGGTATAAAAAATTGTAATGCTAAATTCAGATATAGACAAAAAGAACAAAATGCACAAGTAGAATGGATAGATGAAACTAGTGCCTACATAACTTATAGTGATCAAGAACCACTTGGTGTCACTGTAGGTCAAGCCGCAGTATTATACCTAGATGAATACTGCATTGGTGGTGGCGAAATTTCAAAAGTATTCTTAAATGATATAGAGCTTCAGTATGAGCGATAAACTTGTTGGTAAAGTAAAAAAAATTATATTTTCAAATACTGATGCTAATTTCTATATTTTATCTATCAAGACAATAACTGATGAAGAAACTATTACTGGAACTTTTGCAAATATTAAAGAAAATGTAGAATATGAGTTTGAAGGTGAATATGTTAATCATATTAAATATGGACAACAATTTAAAGCATATTCTGCAAAATTATTACTTCCAGAAGAAAAGGATTCTATTATAAGTTATCTTTCAAGTAAACAATTTAATGGTATTGGAAAAGTAATGGCAACTAAAATCTATGAACAATACCAAACATATGATGATATTTTACAAGCCATAGTTCAAAAACCAGAAGAACTTGATCTTGTTAAAGGGATGTCAGTGAAAAAAGATGCTTTTTTAAGTATTCTAACCGAAGAACTTAAAAATAATATCTTACTTGATTTTGTTAGTAAATTAAATGTGAATTATGCAGATGTTATGAAGATGTTTAATAAAAGCAACCTTAAATCAGATGAATTTATAACAATATTAAAGAATAATCCTTATGATTTAATATTTAACGATATTAAATTTAATGAAATAGAACAAGTAGCAATTTCACTTGAAATAGAAAATGCCGAAGATAAAAGAATTCAAGCATATCTTTTTTCTTTGATAAAAGAAATAGGCTTTTCTACAGGTTCTACATACATAGAAAAAAGTTTTTTATTTGATGTAATAAATAGAAAGCAACAAATTTTCTTAGATCAAGAAAGCTTAAATAGCAATCTAGAAAATTTAGAAAAAGAAAGACATATCTATATAGAAGATACTGAAAAAATATATGAGAAAGATCAGTATGATTATGAAAAGACAATTGCAGACTTTTTAAATGAGTATTCATTAAGTAAAGTAGATAATAATGTTGATGCTATAATAACTGAGTATGAGAATATTAAAGGTATTACATTTAACAGTGAACAACGACAAGCAATCATTAATGGTGCTACCTCACAAATAAGCATAATTACAGGTGGTCCAGGTACAGGTAAAAGTACAGTAGTAGATGCCTTAGTTTATATTCTAAAAAAACAGGATAGAAAACAAAGAATAGCTCTTTGTGCTCCTACAGGAAAAGCGAGTAAAAGACTAGGTGAACTAACACAAAAGCAAGCAATGACTATTCATAAATTATTAAAATATGATATGAATGATAACACATTTGGACAAAATGTTTTTGCACCATTAGAATATGATGTTTTAATAGTAGATGAATCAAGTATGATAGACAACTTTGTGATGGCTAGTTTATTAAAAGCTTGTCAATTTATATCTAAAATTATATTTTTGGGTGATTATAATCAGTTACCATCTGTTGGTCAAGGACAAGTATTAAAAGATATGATTGAATCTAATAAACTATATACAACCACACTGAATCAAATATATAGACAAAAAGAAGGTTCAAGCATAATTGACTTAGCTTACAAAATTTTAAATAAACAAGAAATTTCAGAAAGTGATTTTCAAAATGATGACTTGAATTTAATTGATATAAGCAACTCTAAAGAAATATTAAAACAGGTAAATGATTTTATTGAAAAAACTACAAATGGAAAAGATCAAGTTATTTTATCACCAATGTATAAAGGAAGATTTGGCATTGATAAATTAAATCTTGCAATTCAAAAAAAGAGATTTAATGATGTAGATAAAAAGTTTTCTAAAGATGATTTAGTAATACAACTAGTTAATAGAAATGATGATGAAATATATAATGGAGATGTTGGAATAGTTGATTCATCCCAAAATGCAGGTATTGTAGTTAACTATGATGGTAAATACATCGAATATAAAAAAGCAGACTATGATCAAATCAAACTTGCCTACTGCATATCAATTCATAAATCACAAGGTAATGAATATGATGAAGTATTAATATTTCTTTCAAAGGATAATCTTCATTTTATTGATAAAAAAATAATGTATACTGCAATAACAAGAGCAAAAAATAAATTAACAATTATTTCAACAATAAATATACTTAATACTGCTAGTAACAATGAAATTACTAATCAACGAAAAAGTGGATTAGTAGATAAATTGATAAAAAACACATAAATAATGCAAAAATAATGTACATAAAAGTTACTTAAATATAAAAATCACAATTGTAAACCACTAGTATTTTTGCTATAATTTAAATAAACATGATAGAGGAGGAAGCTCATGGAATACGTAATAGAAATGCTTAATATCACAAAAGAATTTCCTGGTATTAAAGCAGTTGACGATGTAACTTTACGTCTGAAAAAACAAGAAGTACATGCGCTTTTAGGAGAAAATGGAGCTGGAAAGTCAACGTTAATGAGTGTACTTTTTGGACTATATCAACCTGAAAGTGGTGAGATATTAGTAAATGGAAAAAAAGTAGAAATTAACAATCCAAATATTGCTAATGAATTAGGAATAGGAATGGTACACCAGCACTTTAAACTTGTAGAAAACTTTACCGTTACTGAAAATATAATACTTGGAGCAGAACCAGTAAAAGGAATGGTAGTTGATATAGATACTGCAACTAAAAGAGTTGCAGAGTTAAGTAAACAATACCACTTAAATGTTGATCCAAAGGCTAAAATAGAAGATATTTCTGTCGGGATGCAACAAAGAGTAGAAATATTAAAAATGTTATATCGTAACAATGAAATTCTTATATTTGATGAGCCAACTGCAGTATTAACACCTCAAGAAATAATAGAACTAATGAGTATAATTAGACTTTTAATAAAAGAAGGTAAATCAATAATAATAATTACTCACAAATTAAAAGAAATTAAAATGGTAGCTGATAAATGTACAGTACTTAGACGAGGAAAATGTATAGGTACAGTAGATGTAAAAGATACTGATGAAAAAACAATGGCTAGTATGATGGTAGGTAGAGAAGTAAGCTTTGAAGTTGAAAAAACTCCAGCACATCCTACAAAAATAGTCTTAGATGTTAAAAACTTAACAGTAGAAAATGAAAAAAAATACAAAGTAGTAAACAACGTTAGCTTTAGTGTAAGAGCTGGAGAAATATACGGCTTAGCTGGTATAGAAGGAAATGGTCAAACCGATTTAGTGTATGCGCTTACAGGTTTAACTAATGCTAAATCAGGGGTTATAAAACTGAATGATGAAGATATTAGTCATATTTCTATTAAGCATAGAATAGATAAAGGAATGGGTCATATTCCTGAAGATAGACATAAGCATGGATTAGTTTTAGATTTCTCAATTGAACAAAACATGGTATTACATACTTATAATAAAGCACCATATCAAAATCATGGAATAATAGTAGAAGATGAAATAACAAAAAATTCTGATAAACTAATTGAAGAATTTGATGTAAGAAGTTCAAAAGGGTCAAAAACTATAGTTAGACAAATGTCAGGTGGAAATCAACAAAAAGTAATTATTGCAAGAGAGATTTCACTTAGTCCTGATTTGTTGCTAGTTGTTCAACCAACAAGAGGATTAGATGTTGGAGCAATTGAATATATTCACAAAAGAATAGTAAAAGAAAGAGATAAAGGGAAAGCAATTTTACTTGTATCTTTAGAATTAGACGAAATTATGAATTTGAGTGATACTATTGCCGTTATGTATGAAGGCGAAATAGTAGGGACTGTCAACCCAAAAGAAACTGATGAAAATGAAATTGGTTTAATGATGGCTGGAGCAACTTCTAATCATAATAAGGAGGAAAGCTTCAATGAATAAAAAATTACTAACTGCAATTATAGCGGTTCTGCTTGGATTTATAGTAGGTATGGTCTTTTCAATGATATTAGGAATAAAATTCCAAAATGGGACTATAACAACATATACACCAGATACCATATTAGTACCTATGATAAGATCATTCACTGGATTTGACATAAGTGGACACAATGCTTTCTCTGCTAGATATATAGGAGAGTTTATAGTAGCAGCAGTACCATTAATATTAACTGGTTTATCAGTTGCATTTGCATTTAAAACAGGACTGTTTAACATAGGGGCTGAAGGGCAAGTACTAGTAGGTAGTATTGCAGCAACTTTAGCAGGTATATATTTAGATTTACCTCCAATTATACATCCTATAGTTTGCTTTTTAGCAGCAATAATAGCAGGATTTATCTTTGGGTTTATACCCGGATTGTTAAAGGCAAAGTTTAATGTGCATGAGGTTGTAACCTGTATCATGCTTAACTATGTTGGAATGTATTTAGCAAATATGATCTTTAAAGCACTTCCAGGATATGCTAATGACAAAACACCAGCAATAAGAGATTCAGCAAAAATAAGTAGTGACTTTTTATCGCAAATAACACAAGGATCAAGACTTAACTGGTCAATACTTGTAGTACTAGTCGCATGCTTAGTATTCTGGTTTATAATAGAAAAAACAACATTTGGATATCGATTAAAAGCAATCGGTCATAATAAAGATGCCGCAAAATATGCAGGAATGAAAGTAGATTCTGGAATAATGATGTCAATGGGAATCTCAGGAGCATTTGCAGCTTTAGCAGGTGCATGTTTAGTACTAGGACTATTTGGTTATGGAAGAGTTTTAAACTCATTTGAAAACTATGGTTACAATGGAATCGCAGTTTCATTAGTAGGTTTAAATAGTGCAATAGGTACAGTATTCTCTGGTGGATTATTTGCAATGCTTCAAGTATCACAACCATTAATGCAATCAGCAGGAATACCAAAAGACATTGCTGTAATTATCTCTGCATTAATTATCTTCTTCTGCGCAATACCAGCACTATATGAAAAGTATATAGATAGATATGAAGAAAAACATAAAGAGAAAAAATTAAAAAAAGAAAAAGCCAAAAAAGCAGGAGGTGATGCATAATGAATAGTTTAATAATTAATATCGCATTAACATTTATGTATGCTTCACCAATAATTATTACTGCAATTGGAGGTTTATTCTCAGAACGTAGTGGAGTAACTAACGTTGGTTTAGAAGGAATAATGCTAGTTGGTGCATTTGTGGCAGCTGCAATGTGTTATTACCTAGGTTTAAATGTACCAAGTGGATCATTCATGGCAAGCACAGTAATACCATGGGTTTGTGTCATAGCAGCAGCAATAGCAGGTATGTTATTTTCATTATTACATGCAGTTGCAAGTATTAAATATAAAGCAGATCAAATTATTTCAGGAACTGCAATAAATATGTTAGCAACAGGACTTACAGTCTTCTTAGCTCAAATTATGTTTAATCAACAAAGAACAAACAGTTTTGCACAAGGATTTGGTACAATAGATTTAGGACCAATAAACAATATACCAATAATAGGACAATTGTTATCAAGAACATATCAACCATTTGTATTAACCGTAATAATTGTAATCTTAACAGCCTTTATTATGAAAAAAACAAAATTTGGTTTAAGATTAAGAGCTTGTGGAGAATTTCCTCAAGCAGCATCTTCAATGGGTATTAACGTATATAAAATGCGTTACACTGGAGTTTTATTATCAGGATTATTAGCAGGACTTGGTGGCGGAATCATGGTATTAACAGTAGATACACAATTTACTGCAATGTCAATTCACGGTACAGGATTCATAGCTTTAGCAACACTAATATTTGGTAAGTGGAACTCTTGGGGAGTATTTGGAGCAGGTTTATTCTTTGGACTATCAAATGTAATAGCTATCAGTTCAAATGGAATTGAAGCACTAAACTCATTTCCACAAGAAATATTCTACATGGTACCATATGTATTCACAATAATTGCATTAATTGTAACTAGTGGTAAGTCAAACGGTCCAAAAGCTGCCGGTGAGATATATGATGAAGGTAAAAGATAATTTAAGTTTCAATTAAAGAATTAATAAAAATAATAAGTTAAAAAAACAATTGTGTAAAGGCACTCCATAAGTTAGATTAAGAAATCTAACTTTAATGGGGTGTTTTTATTTAAATATTAATAATTGTAAACTATTGCTAAAAAAGACATATATTATACAAAAATTTGTTATAATATATTTATATATTTTAAATAAGGAGTACATTAAGATGGATTTTGATATAAACATATTATTTATTGTATTACCATTTATATTTCTAGGAGGTTTTGTAGACTCTATAGCTGGTGGCGGTGGAGTAGTAACATGGATTGGTTTTTTAGTAGGCGGACTACCAATACATTTAATCTATGGAACAAACAAAGCACAAGCACTTGTAGGAACAGCAGTATCGACATATAATTATTTAAAAGAAGGCCATTTTAATAAATGGTATATTCCATTTGCAACAGTTGGTGCAATAATTGGATCAGCTCTAGGATCATATATGGTAACAATAACTAGTGCTGAAATACTTAATTTAATAATGATATTAGTATTACCGTGTATTGGAGTACTAATGATGTTTAACAAAAAGATAGTATCTAATAAAAAAGTAAGCTTTTCAAAAAAGAAGATCTTTGTAATATCAGCAATTATAGGATTAGTAATAGGATTGTATGATGGTTTTATTGGACCAGGTACAGGAACATTTCTAATAATTGCATTTTCTCTTTGCGGTTTAAGCATGCTTGAAGCTGGTGGAAATGCTAAAATAATAAACTTAATAACAAATTTAATTTCATTCATTATATTCTTTTTTAATGGAATAATAATTTGGTGGCTAGCAATTCCATGTATAATTACAAATATAATTGCAAACTATTTTGGCTCAAAACTGGCAATAAAAAATGGAGAGAAGATTATAAGACCAGTATTAATATTTGTAATGTTATTACTAGCAGCAAAAATAATATTTGATATAGTAGCATAAGGGAGAGAAAATATGAGAAGAATAGTAATAATTGGGATATGGGCAATAATACAAATTATACTTTATTTATATTTTTTTCTTGTGCCTGCAACAACTACAGCAGTATATCTTTTACAAATAATAATTGGAATTTTATTAGCACTTTACATCCTTTCAGATGATACTAAAATGACAACTTCTAAGTTATCATGGATAACAATAGTACTTGCATTTCCTGCAGTAGGAACAATACTATACCTATTATTTGGAATTGGACAAATGACAAGTTATAAAAAAAGAGTATTAGAATCATCAAAAATAAGATACAATACAGAAAAATCAGAACTATCACAACTAAATAGTTTAAGTTCTAGGAAAAAATCCTTAGTAAATTATTTAGATAATATGAACTATAGAACAGCATACCTTCAAAAAGGAAGTAACTTTAAAACATATGATTTTGGTCAAGATTTCTTTGAAGACATAATACAAGATATAAGAAGGGCTAAAGAATATATCCATTTAGAATTTTATATTATTAAAGAAGGAATATTATTTGATAAAATCATAGAAGAGCTAATTTTAAAAGCAAAACAAGGAATAGAAATAAGAATAATTAGTGATTTTGTTGGTGGTAGAAGTATTAGTCTACATACACAAAATAAGTTAAAACAAAACAATATTCATTTAGTATTCTTTAATCAACTTGAAATAAATGTTCTATCAAAGATAACTAACTTTAGAGATCATCGAAAAATAGTAGTAATTGATGGTAGTATAGCTTATACAGGTGGTTTTAATATAGGAGATGAATATATAGATCTAGATGAATACTATGGACATTGGCAAGACTTTGCTATAAGAATAGCTGATTCAAGTGCTGTATTAGAATACGAAACATTCTTTGCCCAACACTGGTATTTTGAAACAAAAGAAAATTTATTTATACCAAAATACTATCCATCAATAGATAATTCAACATTAAAAGGTGATACTTTTATTTATCCATATGTTGATGGACCAGACTCAGCAGAAACATTTATTAGAGACATGTTTATTAAAACAATTATGGTTGCTAAAGAAAGAGTATTAATATCAACACCATACTTAATTCCTGATTCAGTTCTTTTAGACTCAATAATACTTCAAGCTAGAAGTGGGGTACAAATAACAATCATAACACCTGGATTACCAGACAAAAAAATAGTAAAATTATCCACTGAATCATATTATCGTGACTTATTAAAAGTCGGCGTAAAAATAGTTGAATATAAAGGTTTTATACATTCAAAAAAACTAATGGTAGATGATGATATCGCAATAGTTGGAACTGCAAATTTTGATATGAGAAGTTTCAATCTTTCATTTGAAGTATGCACATTGCTAATGAATGGTCCAGTATTAAAAGAAATATCAGATATATTTGAAGATGAAATAGTAAATTCAAATGAAGTAATATATAATGACTATGAAAAACAAAATTTATTTAAAAGAGCATTACAAGTAATCTTAAGATTATTTGCACCATTATTCTAAAGGAGAGAAAAATATGAACATATTTGGGTACAAAAAATGCAGCACCTGCACAAAGGCAATTAAGTATTATGAGCAAAATGGAAATGATGTAGAATTCTTTGATTTTATTAAAGAACAAATTCCACAAGAAGTATTAGAAAGACTAATTGATAAAAGTAATCAACCAATAAATGATTTTTTCAATTCTAAAGGAGTACTGTTTAAAGAATTAGAATTGAAAGATAAAATACCAGAGTTAAACGATGAAGAAAAAGTAGAACTATTATTATCAAATGGAAAATTAATAAAAAGACCAATTATTGAAGATAGAGATAAAATAATAATCGGATTTAGACCCTAAAAGGGTCTATTTTTATTATTTAGCAATATATTACTATAAATACTCAACGATGTAATAATAAATTATCATTGACAATAAAATATTATCATGATAGTATGTTGTTATAAAATAACTTTTAGGAGGATTAACATGAAATACATAGCAGAACCATTTAGAATTAAAATGGTAGAGAATATTAAAATGCTTACTAAAGAAGAAAGAATTGAAAGAATTAAAGAGGCAAAATATAATTTATTTAACTTAAGATCTGAAGATGTATACATCGATTTATTAACAGATAGTGGAACAAATGCCATGTCATCAGAACAATGGGAAGGTGTAATGCGCGGAGATGAAGCATATGCTGGAGGTAAATCATATTTCAAATTACTTGAAGCTGCCCAAGATATATTTAAGTATAAATATATTCAACCAGTGCACCAAGGAAGAGCTGCAGAACATGTTTTATTTGGTTTATTATTACATAGTGGTAATATCTCAATTTCTAACATGCACTTTGATACTACAAGAGCACATGTTGAAATTGCAGGAGCTAGAGCTATTGATTGTGTTGTAGCAGAAGCAAAAGATCCTAAAAAAAGAGCTCCATTCAAAGGTAATATGGACAATGTAAAACTAGAAAAACTTATATTAGAACACGGTGCTGAAAATGTTGGTTTAATCATTACAACAATAACAAATAACTCAGCTGGAGGACAACCGGTTTCAATAGCAAATATAAAAGAAACTAGTGAACTGTGTAAAAAATATGGTATAAGATACTGTATAGATGCTGCTAGATATGCAGAAAATGCCTATTTTATAAAACAAA
This sequence comes from Mycoplasma sp. P36-A1, assembly GCF_049478495.1. Lineage (NCBI taxonomy): Bacteria > Bacillati > Mycoplasmatota > Mollicutes > Mycoplasmatales > Mycoplasmataceae > Mycoplasma > Mycoplasma sp. P36-A1. The sequence goes on from NZ_CP168083.1 coordinate 400,315, forward strand.
GAGAAGAAGGATATCAAGATAAAAGTATTAAAGAAATTGTAGCAGAAACATTCTCATATGCTGAAATGTTTACAATGAGTGCTAAAAAAGACACTATAGTAAATATGGGAGGATTACTAGGAATTAAGGATGATGAAGAATTATTTTTAAAAGCAAAAGCAAGAACTATTTCATTTGAAGGATTCACTACATATGGAGGTCTTTCAGGTAGAGATATAGAGGCATTAGCAATAGGATTATATGAAGGACTAAACGAAGATTTCTTAAGATATAGAATTGGCCAAGTAGAATATCTTGCAGCTCAATTAGATGAACAAGGAATTTCATATCAATCTCCAGCTGGCGGTCACGGAATATTTGTTGATGCAAGAGAAATGTTTCCACATATTCCATATAATGAGTTTCCAGGACAAGCCCTAGCTATCGAACTATATATTGAAGCAGGTATTAGAACTTGTGATATTGGTTCTTATATGCTTGGAAATGATCCAGATACAGGAGTACAGTTAAAATCAGAGTTTGACTTTACAAGATTTGCGATACCACGAAGAGTATATACACAAGCCCACATAGATGTAATGGCAAATGCATTAATTGCAATAAAAGCAAGAGCCAATACAGTAACAGGATACAAAATAACTTGGGAACCACCAATATTAAGACATTTCCAAGCACACTTAGCACCAATTAAGTAATGCAAAAAGAACTGCACTAAAAAGCAGTTCTTTTTTTTCTAATTGCAAATAAAAATGGTATAATAAAAAAAGGTGATAAAATGAACGAAGTGATGAAAAGTTATATAAAATTAGTAGACTTTTTAGCATCAATGTTAGGACCAAATTATGAAATAGTTCTACACGATGCACAAAAAGAAAATGTACCAATAATTGCAATAGCAAACTCACATATAACAGGAAGAAAAATAAATGATAGTGCTACAATGTTTGCACTAAAAGTAATAGCATCAAAACAGTATAAAGATAATGATTACATGTCAAATCATGATGCAGTATCAAAAGATAAAAAGCCATTAAGATCATCAATGTTCTTTATTAAAGATAACAACAAATTATTAGGGCTTTTATGTATTAACTTTGATGATAGTCAATTTGTCGATCTAGCAAAATCAATGTTAGAATTAGTACATCCTAATGAAATAATAAAAAAACGAAATGAACAAGTTAAACAAAGTGAAGATATAAGTGAGACAATGATAGAAACAATTCAAAAAACAATTGAAGAATACTTTCTTGCAAACAGCATAATTGCTACACACAAGCAAAAAGCACAGTTTCATAATCTAATATTACAATTAACACAAGATAATAGAATAGAAGTAATAGAATTATTAAATGAAAAAGGAATATTTATGCTTAAAGGCGCAGTAAATGAAGTAGCAAGTATATTAGAAGTATCTGAACCAACAATATATCGATACTTAAGTAAAGTAAAAGATAACAGTCTTATTTAGACTGTTTCTTTTTTTGTTTATTTGATATAATTAATAAATGAGGTGAGAATATGGATTATGAAAGATTAACTCCAATGATGAAACAATACATGGAAATTAAAAATAAATATCAAGACGCCATTTTATTCTATCGATTAGGCGATTTTTATGAAATGTTTTTTGAAGATGCACTAACTGCATCAAAAGTATTAGAGATAGCCTTAACAGGACGTTCAGCAGGATTAGAAGAAAAAATACCAATGTGTGGTGTACCTTTTCATGCAAGCGAATCATATATCAAAAAACTAATAAATAATGGCTTTAAAGTAGCTATATGTGAGCAACTAGAAGCTCCTAGTAAAGGAGTAAAAATAGTAAAAAGAGATGTCGTTAAAATAATAACACCAGGAACAGATTTAAATATTGAAAATAATGATTACAACTATCTTATGTCAATAAGTAATGATCAACAATACTATTACATAGCATTAGCTGATATTAGCACAGGTAAGTTAAAAGCTCTAAAGACAAATATAGACCAACAAAGTTTATATGAACAAATAAAAAACTATCAAATAAAAGAAATAGTAGTAAATGAAAACTTTCAAACAAATGTTTTTAATGACCTATTAAAAACAAATAAAGTCTTAATATCACTAGTAAAAGATAGCATTGAATATAAAAATAAAATACTGAGTTCAATTCATTTAGAATATCAAAATGTATTTAAACAATTACTTAAATACATCGAAGGTATGCAGATGGAAACAATAAACTACTACTTAGAAGTAGAGTATCAAGATAATAAACATATGCAGTTAGACTTTTCAAGTAAATTCTCACTAGAATTAACATCAACTATAAAAAACAATGAAAAATATGGAACCCTTTTTTGGTATTTAGATAAAACAAAAACAGCAATGGGATCAAGATTGCTAAAAGAATACATAGAAAACCCATTAATAGATAGAACATTAATAGAAGAAAGACAACTATTTGTTTCAGCATTATTAAACAATTTTATGAATACTGAAATGATAGCTACCTATTTAAAAAATGTTTATGACATTGCAAGAATAGCAAGTAAATTAGACCTATTAACTACAACACCAAAAGATTTATTGTGGCTAGCAAACTCACTAGAACAAGCTACAAAAATAAAAGTAGAATTAGAAATGATAGAAGATAAACAAATAGAAAATTACCTAGAAGATTATGATGATTTAACAGATTTAAAAGATCTGATAAAAGCAACAATATCTGAAGAAATATTAGAAGGCAATAGTCAAGTAATAATAAAAAATAATATAAATGAACAATTAGATGAATACCGAAAAGTATTACAAGAAAGTACAGAATGGTTAATTAACTTTGAACAAAGACAAAAAGAATTAACAAATATCAAAAATCTAAAAGTTAAATACAATAAAGTATTTGGCTATTACATAGAAGTTTCAAATGCAAATAAAGATTTAATAAAAGAAGAACATGGTTATATAAGAAAACAGACATTAGCTAATGCAGAACGTTATATTAACAGTGAACTTAAAGAACAAGAATCATTAATATTAAATGCTTCTGAAAATCTAACAAACCTAGAAAATGAAATATTTAATGCCTTTAAAAAAAATATCCAACCACAAACTAAAAGACTACAATTGCTATCTTCAAAACTAGCATATTTAGATGTAATGTATGCATTATATAATATTTCAAATCAATATGGATTTACAAAACCAATATTTAACAATCAAAAAAATATCGAGATAAAAGAATCATTTCATCCAATAATAAAGGCAATTGATACAGACAATAGCTTTGTAAATAATGATTATTATTTAAATGTTGAAGAAAACATAATGTTGATAACAGGACCAAATATGGGTGGAAAATCAACATACATGAGACAACTTGCATTAATAGTAATAATGTTTCAAATAGGATGCTATGTTCCAGCAGAGCATGCAAGCTTAACAATCTTTGATAAAATATTTACTCGTATAGGTTCTAATGATGATCTATTAGAAGGCCAATCAACATTTATGGTAGAGATGTTAGAAGCAAGTAATGCCATAAATAATACAACAGATAATAGCTTAATATTATTCGATGAACTAGGTAGAGGAACAGCAACATACGATGGAATGTCACTTGCTTATGCAATGATAGAACATCTAGCATTAAACTCACAAGCCAAAGTACTGTTTTCAACCCATTATCATGAACTTACAAAACTTGCCGATAGCTATAAACAAGTCATTAATTATCATGCTAGTGTTGTTGAAGACTTTCAAAACATTACCTTTACATACAAGATAAAACCAGGACATATTGCTAAATCATATGGTATCCATGTAGCTAAACTAGCTCATCTTCCTGAAAATATAATAAAAAGATCATATGAAATACTAAATAGTTTAGAACAGACAAAAGACTTAGAAATAGAAGTGAATCCAATAGAAAAAATAAATGAAAATAGTAATACATATTCAGATTATACACCATTAAAAAATGAAATAGCTAACTTAAACATTAATGAAATCACACCAATACAAGCACTAACAATATTAGACACATTGAAAAAGAAGGTTGATAATTATGAGTAAAATAAAAGTTATGAGTTTTGATCTTGCTTCTAAAATAGCAGCAGGTGAAGTAGTAGAAAACCAATCTAGTGTTGTTAAAGAATTAATAGAAAATGCCATAGATGCAAACGCTAATAAAATAACAATAAATCTAATAGATAGTGGAATACAGTTAATAGAAGTAACCGACAATGGTAGTGGAATGGATAAAGAAGATATATTACTATCAGTAAAAGAACATGCAACTAGTAAAATAACAAATGAATATGAACTATTTAATATAGAAACATTAGGATTTAGAGGAGAAGCCTTAGCAAGTATAAAAGCAGTATCAAAGCTAAAAATAAGTTCTAATAATGGCAGCGAAACAGGTTATACATATGATGTATTCACCGATAGTATAAATGCTGGATATGATGTTAAAGGTAGTAAAATAAGTGTTTATAATCTATTTTATAATGTACCAGCTCGTTTTAAATATTTAGATTCTACTCAAAAAGAATTATCAAAAATAGTAGAAATAGTAACAAGATTTGCTCTTGCAAATACTCATATAGCATTTGTCTTAATAAATGATAATAAAACATTAATAAATACAAATGGAAATAAAGATATGTTACAAATCATAAATAATATATACTCATTAGATGTTGCTAAAAGTATGATAAAAATAAATAAAACAGATAATGACTTTAACATAACAGGATATATATCAGATAAAGAAACTACAAGATCAAATAAGAAAAATATCTATGTTTATATTAATAATAGACTAGTCTTTAATAAAGAACTAAGTAATTCAGTAATTGCAGGTTATGATGACTATTTAATGGAAAAAAGATATCCAATAGCATTTATAAATATTACATGCGATTTTCAATTAATTGATGTAAATGTTCATCCAGCTAAATTAGAAGTAAGAATATCTAAAGTAGATCAGTTAAAAGAGACTATAATAAATACAATTAAAGAAACATTTAACATTGCAAGAAAACAATTTATAACAAAAGAAAAAATAATACAACCAACTCTAAATTTTACATACGAAATAGAAGATAATATATCTGAAAAAGAACTAACTAGCTTTAATGAAACAAGAGATATGAATATTCAAGAAGAAAAAGATATACTAAAAGAAGTTGATAATGTAAAAATAAATTTAGTTGATAAACAAACAAGTGAACAAACCTTAAATATTGATAAGCCAATCTTAAACATAACAGATACAACTAATAAAGACTATTCATTAAAAGAAGACCTAGAAGAAGCAGTAGTTAAAGAAATAGAAACAGCATATGTAAGCTTTAGTGCAATAGGTCAGTTTGATGGATCATATATCTTAGCACAAAACCAAAGTGGCTTACACATAATAGATCAACATGCTGCAATGGAAAGAATAAATTATGAAAATAAACTAAAGAAAATAAATGATCCTTTAGAATTTCAAGAATTAGTAGTACCAATAGTAATACCACTAACATTTTCGCAAAAGTTAAAAATATTAGAAGTTAGTGATAAATTATTCAGTATAGGCATTAAAATTGAAGAAAGTGCTACAAACGATTTAATCATAAGAGAAGTACCATTATGGATAGATATTAATAATGCAAATCTTCAAATACAAAACGCTATAGAGCATATTCTAGAATTAAATAAAGTAAGCATCAAAGATATTAGTAAAGAAGGTTTGATATTAGCTTCATGTAAAATGTCACTAAAAGCAAATACCAGACTAGATATTAAAGAACAACAACAGCTTTTAGATAAATTAGTGACAACACCAAACTATGATAGATGCCCACATGGAAGACCAATCATAATAACAATGAGTAAATATGAAGTTGAAAAAATGTTTAAAAGAATAATCTAAAAAGTCGTATAAATATCATCTTTCTACTATAAACTTTAGTTGTTAAAGATATCACTATACACAAAGTAATAAGCACAATAAAAACCGCATAAGCGGTTTTTATTATACATATTATTCAGATTGCCATCCTTTAGTTACATCAACCCATTCTACATATTTAGAGGTATTTTCTAAATCAGGAATAGAAATTCTAATTGCACTATTACTAGAGCCACAAGCAGGATAAACATAATCAAAACGTTTTAATGAAATATCTAAATAAACAGCAACTCCATCATTTAAAGCAAAAGGACAGACACCACCTGCTGCTTGACCTAATAGTTCAAAAGTATCATCACGATTAAGCATACTACCTTTTTCATGAAAGTGATGACGATATTTTTTATTATCAACACTAGCATCGCCAGCCATTACAACAACAATTATTTTATCTTGTTTCTTTAATTTAAAAGATAAAGTTTTAGCAATATGTGATGCCTTACATTTACAAGCAATTGCTGCAAGCTCAACACTAGAACTAGCAACATCAAATTCCATAATATCGTTTTTTAAACCATAATCATCTAAGTATAACTTAACTTTGTCTAAAGAACTCATATAAACAACTCCTTAATTCACAAATGTGAATATTATAATGATATCATTATAATCCTCATTTCTAGTTAATGCAAGAATATCATATGAATAATCTATGAAAATAAAAAAAGACTTCATAAGAAGTCATATTATAATTATTACTCTAGATTTAATCTTTTTTCTAAAGTAATTTTTGTTATAAAGTAATAAGCAATAGTTGGAATTGCAGAAATAACAACTAATCCCCAAATAACAGTATTTATTACTAATTGTTCAGACATATTAGTCGAAAAATTAAAGGAATAACTAAGACCTTCAATTAAATATACTCCAAAGACTAAAGCAATTGATAATATTGTATTGATAATAATAGCATATAAAATACTAAATAAAATTTTATTACGATCTTTTGCATGTCCTAATACTAAAGCAGTATACACAAAAGCTTGAAAGTAGACACACGTAATAAGAAATAATACAATTAGTCCAATTATAAAAGGAATAAAGCTAAAGCCTAAATAATTAATATTATCATTTAATTCTCTAATTGCAGTACTTGTTAGACTAAAAATATTAGATGATGAAAATATAGTAGATAAAATTACTGTAACAATAGAAGATATTATAAGCATTAATGAGCTACTTATATATTTAGATAAAACAAGAGTTCCTTTAGTTATTGGTAGAGTATTTGTTAAGTATCCTTGATCTTTTAAAACATTAGTATAAAAACGTTTAATAACAGCTACAAGAGTTACAATATTAATAGTAATTAGCATAATTACAGAAAAAATAATAACTAAAGTAACAATAATTTTAATGAATAAATTCTCACTATCAATAAAATTCATAAATATCGCTGCCATAATACAAGAAATAAATGTAATAAGATAAATAAAGCTTGTATCTTTAATCATTGATTTCATATCATATTTAATTAATTTAATCAACATATCTAAATTCCTCCCTAAATATTTTATCAATAGATTTTCCATGTTTAATTCTTAATTCATCGGCACTATCATGCGTTAGAATTTTACCTTCAGAAATAAAGATAACCTCATCTAGAATATTTTCAATATCAGCAATTAAATGAGTACATATTAACATAGAAGCCTCATTATCAAAGTTTTGAATAATCATATCTAAAATAAAATCTCTAGAAGCAGGATCTACACCACCTAGTGGTTCATCTAAGATGTATAACATAGCTTGTCTTGACATAACCAAAGCTAATTGAACTTTTTCCCTAGTACCCTTAGATAATTCTTTTATTTTATCATTTACATCAACTTTCATAGTTCTAAGCATATGTAAACATTTCTCTTTATTAAAATCTTCATAAAAATCTACAAATAATTCAACACATTCAATTACATTATAGCTTTCATCTAAATATGTTCTTTCAGGTAAGTATGATAATATTTTAGCACTTTCAACACCAGGTGCTATTCCATTTACCAATATTCGACCACTATTTTGTTGAAGAAGTCCATTAATCAATTTGATTATAGTAGTTTTCCCAGAACCATTAGAACCTAAAAGACCAATTATTTTTCCTTTTTCCAAAGTTAGATTCAAATCACTTAATACAATATGTGAACCATAACTTTTACTTACATTTTCTATTTTAACTAAACTCATATTATGCCTCCTTCAATTCTTCTTCAATGATATTTAATATATCATTTTGATCGTACCCTAAATTTTGCATTTTCTTTAAAAATTCTAAAACATATTCTTTTGCTAAATGATTTCTTAATTCCATAATAGTATGTTCATCCTCCGTTACAAATTTCCCGTTAGTTCTTTCAGTAGTAATTAAATCCAAAGTTTCTAATTCAGTAAATGCTTTGGAAACAGTATTTGGATTAATAGTTGCAATAGTTGCAAGCTCTCTGACAGAAGGTAATTTACTTCCTGCAGGATAATCCTTAATAGCTATCTTTATCATCAGCTGGTTAACCAATTGTTTATACAAAGGACTAGAATTATCAAAGTTAAACTCCATATGTACACCTCCTGTTGTGTTACTGTATTAACTGTATGATACAATAATACAACATAGTTATACATTTTGTCAACAAAAATTGTACATAATACTTTTTAATCATTTTTTTTGCTATAATCTTATCTAAGAAAGAAAGAGGGATTATAACACATGAGCAAATTAATTAATCTAGTATTAAGCGAACAAGTATTTAAATTCGGTTTAAAAGTAAATGTAGTAGCAATAGTAAATGATAATGATGAATTCATGTTAGTAGATAGCGGATTTGTAGGTAGTTATGATAGTTTAATAGAACAATTAGATAACAATAAACTATTAATAAATAATTTAAAGGGAATTATTGTCACACATCAAGATCATGATCATATCGCAAATCTAGCATATTTAAAAAAATTAAATCCAAGTATAGAAATATATTCAAGTAAAATAGAAAAACCTTACTTAGATGGTAGTAAAGAAAATCTTAGAATAAAACCACTATATAATAGAATTGATTACACTGATCCATTAAAAAAAATTGGTATTGATGAACAAATCTCAATGATAAGTAGCATACCAACAGTAGAAGTAGATAAAGTAGTCGAAGATAATCAAGTAATCGACTTTGCAAACGGTTTAACTATTATTTTAACACCAGGCCACATGCCAGGGCATTTATGTGTGTTAGTCAATGAATTGAAAACACTTATTGCAGGTGATATGTTTACAGTTGAAAAAAAACAATTGCTACTTGCACGTAGAGATTTCTCCTTAAATTATGAAGATGTAATTAAAAGCACAAAAAAATTACTTAATTATAACTTTGATAAAATAATTGCATATCATGGTGGAGAATATAATCAAGATGTAAAACAAACAATAAAAGAGCTGTTAAAAAAAGAAGCAAAAAATAATTTATAATAATTATAAAAAACACTTGTGTTATGTAATTATAACTGTTATAATTAAGTTGCGAAGGTGATAAGAAGCATTTCGCGATTTATTATTTCATTTGTTCAATAGAATCAGTTATCTAATATTCTCCCGAAAAAATATATGTACTGATTCAACCAAAGTGAGTTATCTTAAAGATAGTTCACTTTTTTTTATTTATCAATAGACACATATAAATCATTTAAGTATATAAAGTATGTTCTTTGTATCATTTTATACAACGATAACGTATAATATATTAGACAAGAGATTAGGTTTTCTGTCAGTTTTTTTTGTCTTAAAACCTAAAATGCAGTAGAAATATATGATAAAAAGGAGCTGAAATATATTATATGAAAAATGATAAAATAATTGTAAAAGGTGCAAGAGTAAACAACCTTAAAAATATAGATGTTGAAATACCAAGATCAAAACTAGTTGTTATGACAGGTTTAAGTGGTAGTGGTAAAAGTTCTTTAGCTTTTGATACAATATATGCAGAAGGACAAAGAAGATATATGGATAGTCTTAGTGCATATGCAAGACAATTTTTAGGAAATAGTGAAAAGCCAGATGTAGATTTAATAGAAGGTTTATCACCAGCAATTTCAATAGAACAAAAAACAACACATAATAACCCACGTTCTACAATTGGAACTGTAACCGAAATATATGATTACTTAAGATTATTGTATGCTAGAATAGGCCATGTATATTGTCCTATTCATCATCATGAAATTTCAGCAATGACAATTAAACAAATGATTACTAAACTATATGAAGAAGTACCACTTAAAAGTAAATTACAACTACTAGCTCCAGTAGCTAGCTATCAAAAAGGTACTCATAAAGATCTGATTGCTAAACTAATGAGTGATGGTTTTGTAAGAGCTTTTATTGATGGTGAATCAATGCTATTAGAAGATGTGCAAGAATTAGATAAAAATAAAAAACATAATATTGAGGTTGTAGTAGACCGAATAGTTTTAAAAGAAGACAGTTCAGAAAGACTATATGATTCAATAGAAATAGCTTTAAAATTAAGCAAAGGTGTAGTTCAAATTGAACGTGGAAATGATGAAGAAGGAAACCCTTTAAACAGATTACAATACTCAGAAAACTTTGCTTGCACTATTTGTGGTTTTTCAATTCCCAATTTAGAACCAAGACTATTTTCATTTAACAGTCCACTAGGAGCATGTCATACATGTAAAGGATTAGGTGTTGTTTTTGAAGCAGATATTGATTTAATAATAGATGAACCAGAAAAATCAATAAATAAAGGTGGAATTAAATACTATCGTAATATTATTCACAAAGATAATTTAGATACACAAAAATTTAAAGCCCTATGTAACGCTTACAAAATAGATTTGGATAAACCGTTAAATAAAATGAGTAAAAAAGAAATGAATATTATTCTAAATGGTAGTGATAAACCAATTACATATACTTTGTATTCTTCAAGTGGTACCTATAATAGAGTAGAATATATAGAAGGTGTAAAAACATTAATTGAAAGACGATATGCAACAACTGAAAGCGAAGGATCAAAAGCTTGGTATAGTGGATTTATGGCAGAAGCAGTTTGTCCTGAATGTAATGGATCAAGATTATCAAAAGAAGCTTTAAGTGTAGAAGTAGGCGGAAAAAATATTTATGAATTTACTTTAATGCCAGTAGATGAAGCTTTAGAGTTTGTAAAAGATTTAGCAAATCATTTAAATAAAAATGAAGTAGAAATATCAAAACTAGTCCTAAAAGAACTAAACAGCCGTTTAACATTTTTGATGAATGTTGGTTTAGAATACTTAAACTTAGCTCGAACTGCAGGAACGTTAAGTGGTGGAGAAGCTCAAAGAATTAGACTAGCTACACAAATAGGATCAGCTCTAACAGGTGTTTTATATGTTTTAGATGAACCTAGTATAGGACTTCATCAAAGAGATAATGAAAAACTAATTGCAACATTAAGAGGGATGCAACAATTAGGAAATACTATGATAGTTGTTGAACATGATGAAGATACAATGAAAGAAGCAGATTATATAATTGATATTGGTCCAGGAGCAGGAGAACATGGTGGAGAAATTGTTGCTGCAGGAACATATGATGAAATAGTTGCCAACAAAAATAGTATTACAGGTCAATACCTATCAAAAGAAAAATATATTCCTTTACCTAAAACAAGAAAAAAAGGTAATGGTAACTTCTTAGAAGTAAGAGGTGCAAAAGAAAATAATTTAAAGAATATAAATGCTAAATTTCCACTTGGAGCCATGACAATAGTAACAGGAGTCTCTGGTGGTGGTAAATCAACTTTAGTAAATGAGATATTATATAAATCAATTGCTAATAAACTATATAAAAATAAGCAAAAGCCAGGATTACATAAAGAAATAAAAGGATTAGAAAATATCGATAAAGTAATAGAAATATCTCAAGATCCAATTGGTAGAACACCAAGATCAAACCCAGCTACATATACAAGCGTATTTGATGACATAAGAGATTTATATGCACTATCAAAAGAAGCAAAAGCTAGAGGTTATCAAAAAGGTCGTTTTAGTTTTAATACTAAAGGTGGACGTTGTGAAGCCTGTCAAGGAGATGGAGTAATTAAAATAGCAATGCACTTTTTACCAGATGTTTATGTAGTATGTGAAGAATGTGGTGGAAAACGTTATAATGATGAAACCCTTCAAGTTACATTTAAAGATAAAAACATTGCAGATGTACTAGCCATGACAGTAGATGAAGCTTGTGACTTTTTTACAAGTATTCCTAAAATAAAACGTAAATTAGATACCCTACAAGAAGTGGGATTAGGATATATAAAACTAGGTCAAAGTGCAACAACTTTATCAGGTGGAGAAGCACAAAGAATTAAACTAGCTACTGAACTTCAAAAAAGAGCTACAGGTAAAACAGTATATATTTTAGATGAACCAACAACAGGATTACATATTGATGATGTATCAAGATTAATAAAAGTACTACAAAAAATAGTAGATAATGGTGATACAGTTATAATAATTGAACATAATTTAGATGTTATAAAAGTAGCTGATTACATTATTGATCTAGGTCCTGAAGGTGGTAAAAAAGGTGGTAGTATTGTTGCAAAAGGAACTCCAGAACAAGTAATAAAAGTTAAAGAAAGTTATACTGGACAATTTTTGAAACCAATTATAGAAGATGACAAACTAAATAATAGAATAGAATAATAAAATAAAAACAAAAAAGCTTCTATAAACAAAAAATGTTAATAGAAGCTTTTATAATTGACTGTAGTAGTCAATGTAAAGTAAAAATAAAAGGAGACAAATTTAGAATGTCTAAACTACAAGCAGTGCATAATTACCAAATATGCTTATCATTGTTTGAAAATAAATAGTATTGTGCCCTAATACAATACTATTTAAGATGTGTATACCTGTTTTATTAACAGATAGAATAATACAAGATAATAAAAGAAGTTTTTATTTATAATGAAAAGTTAGATAGATTGCTTATTTACAATGATATTGATTGTCTTAAAAACTCAGATTTAAAATTATATTTTTATGTTTTTTCATAGCAAGACGCCAAACTAACAAATGAAAATTATATCATAAAACGATAATAAAGCATCTTTTTACTAAATTTGTGTACTCCTAGTCACATTATACATTATTTTAGTCTACAAATGTATAAAAAAATAATATATATTTAAAATAGACATAAATTATAATAATTATAGATAATTGGTATATAAATATGATTAAAAATATAGAATATATATATATAATAGTTGCTTAAAATAAATAATAGCTAAAATATGAAACTTTTGTAAAAATTTGTCGAAAAAGTATTGCACATTAAAAATATAAATGTTATTATATAACAGTCCTGAAACAAGGGATAAACAAGCAATAGAAAATCATTAGTGGCCCGTTGGTGAAGCGGTTTAACACACATGCCTTTCACGCATGCATCCACGGGTTCGAATCCCGTACGGGTCACCATTAAAAATTTCTATAATTGCTAAAAACAAATAAATATAGTATAATCATTCTATCAACGCCTGAGTAGCTCAGCGGTAGAGCAATCGGCTGTTAACCGATCGGTCGTAGGTTCAATCCCTACCTCAGGCGCCATTTTTATTGGCCCGTTGGTGAAGCGGTTTAACACACATGCCTTTCACGCATGCATCCACGGGTTCGAATCCCGTACGGGTCACCATTAAAAAATGTACTAGCTTAGAGCTAGTTTTTTTTATGTTCATTATTTTTTTAATATTCAATTAACAATAAAAAAAACATGATAATTAGTATCATGTCTAAATTATATTATAAATAATTTTTGATTATCTTAGAAACATCTATATCACTTTTTCCACTAATGCTTTGACCTTTGCCACCACCTCTAATATCAAAGTCATTTTTAAGTTGATTAAAAACTTTAACAATATCTAAATCACTTGTAGAACTTTTAACTAGAACAAATTGGTAGTTATCATGATTTTTGGCTTGAATCAAAGCAGATACATTATAATCTTGTTTAGCAATTTTTGCAGAAATATTCTTCAAGTCTTTAGAATTACTAACAGAATCAAAAATTACAAATTCATCTTTATCTTTTAATAACTTTTCAATAGCAAGATCATAATAATTAGTTTTCATAATATTATATTCATCAGTTAGTTCTTTATTTTTATCATAAATAGTATTAATATTCTTAATTAAATTATCTTCATTAGATTTAGTTAAAGCATATACCTGTTTCATATTTTCATTCATTTTACTAAAATAATCAACTAATGCTAAACCACAAGTATAAGTTAATTTATAACCTTTACTAGTATTTTCATAATCTAAGATAACTAAAGACTGTATTTTTTTGAGACTTTCAAAGTGTAAGCATCCACAAGCATTATAATCATTCAATGCAACTATATTAGTAATCCTAACAGGATTAGTATATTTAGGATTATCTTTTAGACCATATTTACCTAATTCAGTTTTATCAATATAAAAGATTTCCATGACTGCATCATCAATAATTAATTGATTTGCTTTAGCTGATATTTGTTCAATAATCTGTGGTGTTAAATTATCACCTTCTAAAACAATATCGTAATAGTTATCATGAACATGATGAGATATGGTATTAAAGCCATAATCAAGTTCTAACAATGCAGTTAGTAAATGTTGAGAATCATGTCCTTGAATCATGATAGTTCTATTATGCATATCTACAATTCCATGTACATCATCTTCTAGTTTTTGCGATGTAACATGATAAATCTCATCATCTTTTTTCATTACATGTTCAACTTGTATTCCATTTATAGTACCAATATCATTAGACATTCCGCCACCTTCAGGGTAAAAAGCAGTTTTATCTAAAATAGAATAAAAAAGACCATCTTTTTCAGTTGATTCTAAGACAGTTGCATCAAACTCGTATTCATTAATATTATTGTAATACAAAACTTCAGTTTTCATTTTATCACTCCTATAAAACATATTTTATCTAATGTATAAACAATTAGCAAACTATTTGTGTTTTAGTAGCAAAAAAGACATAAAAAATGATATAATCATTAGACACAGGAGGTAATCAATATGAAATTTAAAAGAGTATTTTTAATCGTATTAGATTCATTAGGCGTAGGAGCAATGCCAGATGCTGCAAAATTTAACGATGTAGGTGCTAATACATTAGAAAGTATATTAAAAGCAAAAGATATAGTAAATATTCCTAATTTACAAAAATTAGGTTTTACTAATTTATCTTCAATAAATAAATATCACACAAATAATCCTAAAGCAGTAGTTGCTAAACTAGCTGAAGAAAGTAATGGAAAAGATACAATGACTGGTCATTGGGAATTTATGGGTATAAAAACAGTTGAACCATTTGTAACATTTACAGAACACGGTTTTCCTAAAGAACTAATAGATGAATTAGAAGAGAAAACAGGTTATAAAGTTATTGGTAACAAAGCTGCAAGTGGTACTGAAATACTAGATGAATTAGGGCCTAGACAAATGAAAACAAAAGAGTTAATAGTTTATACATCAGCTGATTCAGTTTTACAAATTGCAGCACATGAAGATATAATTCCTTTAAAAGAGCTATATAGATGTTGTGAAATAGCTAGAGCTATTACAATGAAGCCAGAATGGTTGCTAGGAAGAGTAATAGCAAGACCATACATAGGAACACCAAACAACTTTAAAAGAACGCCTAATCGACATGATTATGCATTAAAACCACCTAAAGATACAGTATTAGATAATTTAAAAAACTCAGGTTATGAAACAATATCAATAGGTAAAATATATGATATATTTGATGGTAAAGGACTAACAGAATCAAATAAGACAATCTCTAATGATGATGGTATGGACCAAACAATAGCCATGGTTAAAAACCGTGATTTTAAAGGTTTATGTTTTGTAAACCTAGTAGACTTCGATGCTGTTTATGGTCATAGACGTAATGCTAAAGGCTATGCAACAGCATTAGAAGAATTTGATGTGAAACTAAATGAAGTATTAACTAATCTTAAAGATGATGATTTATTAATACTAACAGCAGATCATGGAAATGATCCAAACTTTAGAGGTAGTGATCACACAAGAGAATATGCACCATTTGTAGCATACTATAATAAACTTCAAAAAGGTAAAATGCTACCAGTGATAGAAAGCTTTGCATCAATTGGTGCTACTATTGCTGAAAACTTTGAAGTTGCATTACCAAAAATAGGAGAAGTAATAAATATAGACTAATTAAAAAGCCAAAGAAAAAAATATTCTTTGGCTTTTTTTGTATTATATATCTGTTAAATAAGATATTAATCATCTATATAGATTTATTTTATAAATAGACAAGATTTATAAAATAAATAAAAAATTTTATATAAGTAAGTTAAAATATATTGATTATTTACATTTTGTGTACTATAATCTAATTGATTAGAGTAGGTTATATATGTTAAGTGTTCTAACATGGGAAGTTGGTTAGAAACGAAGTCATAGACGCAATATTATACCGCATCCGCTAAATTTTTAACTAAATAAAAGTTAAGTGGTCTCTAAAATTTAGAATTTTTAGGAGGCTTTTTTATGGAATTAATCGCATCACAAGCAATTGTAGCGATAATTATTATTTTATTATTTGCCATTACATTAAAATATGACAAGAATAAAATTACAAGCAAAGAAATGACAATGGTAGCAATACTATGTGTTTTAACTGCAATATTAAGTAAAACACTATCAATTAAACTACCACCAGGACAGCCATTATTTGTAATATCACTTGCAATGTGTGTTACTACAACAATAGGTTTATTAGTTTCACCAAAACTTGCATTAATTGCAGGTTTCATAATTGATTTGATAGGAATAGCATTAGCACCTTTGTCAGGTGATATGTCAATGCCATTTCTAGGATTTACCTTATCAGCAATGTTAGGGGTGTACATTCCATCAGTGATGATCAGAAAAACTAAGTATACATCTCAAAAAACATTAAATATGATTATTTATATCTTCTTAGCAATCATGTTATTATTAGGGTATTTATATATTAATAATACGACATCATTATCAATAGATGGTGTGAAAAATGAACTAACATCTTCAATAAAGAATTTAGTATACATCTTATTAGTAGTAATGAGTGTAGTAGTAATTATAGTAAATAGCTATTTTGCTAAAAAGTATAATAATAAAAATAATAAATTATATGTAACAACATCACATATAACTTTAATTGTATTAGTAAGTGATGTAGTTACATCAATAATAGGAACATCATTATGGATTAATATAATGTATGGAGTACAGTTTGATATTGCAGCATCAACTAGAATAGTCAAAACTATACTGCAACTACCAATAAATGTTGTACTTATATTTTTAATATTAAAATATATGCCAATGCAATACAAAAAACATTTATTAAAAGATTCAAAACAAAAATAAGTATAATCAAAATATTCACACAAAAAAACAGGTATGCACTTTGCATACCTGTTTACTATTTTAATTATTCTGTAATGTATTGTGAAGTATAATCTTCAAGCTCAGCTTCAGTAAGAACACCAGCTTTAGTCATTTTAACTTCACCTTTACTTATGATAATAGTAGTAGGAGTACCACTAATCACAAATTTATTAATAAAGTTACTCTTTTCAGATTGATCACTAATTTGATCAATTTCAACTTTAACTACATTAACATTTTCTTTTTTATCAGTAAATTCTTTAACAATAGGTTCATATTGTTTACAATATTCACAAGTTGTTGAAGAAGCAACTAAAATAAAAGATTCCTTTGCATCAATTTTCTCTGTAACTTTTGCAGGATCAACAACTTCAACAGAAGATTTAGAACATCCAACAATAGCAATAGCTAAAAAGAATACTGTTAGCAAACTTAATAGTTTTTTCATTATATCACCTCAGTGTTATAATATCACAAGTAAAAAAGATGTCAAATAATTTTAAAAGCAAACTTCTGTATTTTTTCTGTGGTATTTGATAGAATGCATTACTTTATTTTATTAATGAGTTTTTTTATTTAGCTATATATGATAAAATATTAAGAGATGAGGTGATAATGTGGATAAAAAATTAATTATTATGATAGCCGTGGGGATTTTATTAGTAGCAATTATCATCGCACTAGTTACAAATTCCACCAAAAAATCAAATCGATTAAAACAATTAGATGAATTACAAGATAGAATTTCAACACTAAAAGCATTACCAGTACAATACTTATTGAACAAAGTTTCATTAATGCCAAAGACACCTGAAGTTGAAGAACAATACAACCGATGGAGTGAAAGCTATAATCGCTTATCTAATGAAGAAAGTAATAAGATAAAAAATGAGCTAATAGATATTGAACAGCAAGTCTATTCACGAAAATATAATCAAGCAAGTGAAAAAATAAGAGATTTAGAATCAAATATCAAAGCATATGAAACTGAGTATGAAGCAATACTTAATGAGTTAACACAAGCAACACAAATAGATGTTAAAAACAGAGAAGAAATTACAAATCAAAAAGAGTTATTTAGAAACTACAAGAAAATGTATCAATCAAATATAGATAATTATAAGCCTTATAATATTGCAATTGAACGTTACTTTGTAAATATTGAAGACTCATTTACTAATATAGATATTTTATTAAATCAATCTCAAGTTGATAAAGCAAGAAATAAAGCTGCAACACTTGAAGGAGAATTACTTAAAATGAAAGACATACTAAATAATCTACCAGTTGTCTTAGAAGATTTAAGTAAAGATTTACCAAAAAAATATGAATTAGTTGAGAAACACTATAATGATGTAGTAAAACAAAAATACAATGTAGCACATTTAGATATTGCCAAAAGAATTTTAATGATTCGA
This sequence comes from Mycoplasma sp. P36-A1, assembly GCF_049478495.1. NCBI lineage: Bacteria > Bacillati > Mycoplasmatota > Mollicutes > Mycoplasmatales > Mycoplasmataceae > Mycoplasma > Mycoplasma sp. P36-A1. Next base: position 419,140 of record NZ_CP168083.1, read on the forward strand.
ACAGAATTACTAAAAGTATTAGAAAATAATAACGATGTTTTTTTGAAAGACCTTCAAGACACATCACATTCATTACATAAAGAATTAGATTTAATTGATTCTCAATTAAATGAAGAAGTACAAGCTAATCTTATTTTAAAAGACAAGATTGATAAATTAGTTGAAACAGAATTAGAAGCATCTAAAAAAATGGATAAAGCAATCAATGAACTTAAAGAAATAAAAGAACAATATATTTTAACTAAAAATGAAGTTGCAAACTTAGATATGGAAGCAAATCTTTTAAAAGATTTTATATCAGAAAAAAATGAAATAGTTTCACTACAAGTTAAAAACAACTTTATCGCATCAGACTTAGTAACTAAAGCAGCAGATTTATATCCTAAATTTACAGCAATAATCATTGCAGTAGATGCATATATAAATCATATAGATAAACTAAGAACAGATGAAAAAAGACAATATGATGAGTATAATAACATGCATTATATTATCAATGATTGTGAAGCAAAACTAAGAGAAATGAATTTACCAAAATTATCACATGCATACTATGATACAATCGAACAATGTAAAAAAGGTTTAATAGATATACTAGCAATGTTAGGACAAAAGCCATTAGACATAAACAAGATTAATTCAAAGGTATCAGCACAACATGAGATAGTATATAAATTATATGATAATTCAAGAAACTTATTAAAAACAGCACAAATGGCAGAGAACACCATAGTTTTTGGAAATCGTTATCGATCAAGTAGACCAGAAATCGATTCAATGTTAGGAAGAGCAGAAATATTCTTTAATAATGGAGAATACACTAAATCATTAACAACAGCAATCGAATCAATCGAAACAATTTATCCAAGAATCAGACAAGAACTTCTTAGTTATAAGAAGGAACAACTAGAAAGTACTCCTATTTAATATAGGGGTATATTGTTTTAGGAGGGAAAAACAATGATCTATTTAGACAATGCAGCAACAACACAATTAAACAAAGATGTCCATGAGACAATAAATAAACTAAGAAGCAGCTATTTTATGAATGCAAACAGTCCATATTGGCCTGCAATTCAAATTTCAGATTTACAAGAAAAATCAAGAGCAATTTTAGCAGAAATGTTAAATGTAAATAAAAAAGAATTATTCTTTCTAAGTACTGGAAGCGAAGGAAACAACACAGCCATTAAAGGAATAGCCTTTAAGTTTTATGGAAAAGGTACTAAACACATTATTACTTCAGAAACAGAACATTCTTCAGTGTATGAAACATGTAAACAACTAGAAAGAAACTTTGGATTTGAAGTTACTTATTTAAAACCAAACAAACATGGAAGAATTTCTAATACAGATATATTAGAAGCAATAAAAGATAACACAATTTTAATTACCATAATGAAAGTTAATTCAGAAATGGGAACCATGAATTATGTAGAAGAAATCTATGATCAAATAAAAAAGATAAATCGCAACATCGTAGTTCATATGGACTGTGTACAAGCTTTTGGAAAATATGAATTAGATTTAAAGCACATGGATATGGCATCATTTTCTGCCCATAAAATAAATGGAGTAAAAGGATCAGCCTTGTTCTATAAAAAAGAAAACATAACAATATTACCATTGATTTCAGGTGGTGAACAAGAAATGGGATTAAGAGCAGGAACTGCTAACTACCATTTCAATATCGCATTAGCAAAAACATTAAAACTGTTTTTAGAAAAAAAAGAAAGTAGTCCAATTAAACCAAAATATGATTTAATGATTCAGCTATTACAAAGTGATTCAAGAATTGTAATTAATTCAGACTTACAAAATACTTCAATGTATATAATAAACTTCTCAATACCAGAATATAAATCAGAAGTAATTTTAAATGATTTAGAACACAAAGATATATATATATCAACTAAGAGTGCTTGTTCATCAAATGCTAAAAGATCACGTGTAATGGAATCATTACCTGTTGATGATAGCATAAAAGAAAGTGCCTTTAGAGTAAGCTTTTCATTATATACAACAATTGAAGATATCCAAACATTTTACAAAGAGCTAATTGCAACCCTTGATTCAATAACGAAAGGATAATCTAAATGCAAGACGTAATTTTAATTAGATATGGAGAATTAAATACTAAAGGAAAAAACAGAAGATTCTTTATAAATAAATTAGAAAATAATATAAAAAAGAGACTAAAACAATATCCAGAAATAAAAATAGATTCTAGAAGAGATAGAATGTATATAACATTTGATCAATATGATGTTAATCAAATAATGAAAAATTTAAAAAATGTTTTTGGAATTGCAAATTTTTCTTTAGCAAAAAAAGTAAAACCTAATTATGAGATAATTGAAAAAACAGTAATGGAAATAATAGATTTTAACAAATATAAAACATTTAAAGTAATTACTAAAAGAGGAAATAAACAATTTCCAATGATATCAGATGAAATTAATCGAAGTATCGCAACTAAAGTACTACAAGAAACAGATTTGAAAGTAGACGTAAGAAATTATGATCTAGGAATCAATATTGATATTAGATATGATTATGCTTATATCTTCTTTGAAAAAATACCTGGTGCTAAAGGTTATCCTGTAGGTGTTAGTGGAAATGGATTGTTAATGCTTTCAGGTGGAATAGACTCACCAGTTGCAGGATACATGGTAATGAAACGTGGAGTATCATTACATGCAATTCACTTTGCATCACCACCTTACACATCTCAAAAAGCACTGAGCAAAGTCATAAAACTATCTGCAAAGTATTTAGATTATACAGAAGAAGTAATATTACATAATGTACCATTTACTAATATGCAACTTGAATTAAATAAACATGTAGATATTAATTATTCAATGACAATAATGAGAAGAATGATGTATCGAATAAGTGAAGAAATTGCAAGAAGAAATAATTGCAAGATACTTATAAATGGAGAAAGTATTGCCCAAGTAGCATCACAAACATTACAAAGTATGTTTGTAATAAACAATGTTACATCAATGCCTATAATAAGACCTCTTGCTGCATTTGATAAAGAAGATATTATAGACATAGCAAAAAGAATAGATACATATGAAACAAGTATTCTACCATATGAAGATTGTTGTACAATATTCTTACCTGCAAATCCAGTTATTGAACCATCACTAGAAGTAACACTTAAAAATGAAGAAAGATTTGACTTTGAACCTTTATTAAAAGAAACAATAGAAAACACTGAAAGAATCATAATTAATCAAGAAACTATTGCAACATTACTAAATGTAGATGAAGATTTATTCTAGAAATTAGAGGCTGTAATGCATTGATTTAATAATCATGCATTATAGCTTTTTTAGTTTTAATACAGAATTTGTTCAGTTATTAATATATTTCATAAAAAAAGGCATTATTAAAAAGCCTATCACGATATTCAGTTTAAATATATCAATTAAGCTTAATTCTGCTTTTTTTATTATGATATTTTTTTATGTTATATCCTATACATATTAGTAAAAGCTCAGTTTTGACATTCTCTATCTTTTTTCTATGTATTCTAGTGTATTGATAATCTTGTTTAATTATTCCAAATGTTCCTTCTGCTTGGATACTTCTTTGTTTTCTTAAGTTACTACCAAAATCTCCTGTAAGGTTTTCATTTACTTTTTTGTACATTTCTTCAAGCTCAGGTGTAACTGTTATCATTCTATTTCCTGCAGCTTTAGTGCATTCTGATTTGACTGGACAGTCATTACATTTAGTGCATTCATATTTATATTGTTTTTTTCCGTAGCCATTTACATCTATTATATTTTCACTTATTAAAACATTAAACTCTTGATTTTCAGGACAAATTTTGAATCCATTTTCTGATGTTTTAAAGTTAATAGCTTGATATTTTTTCTTCTTAACAAAAGTTTTATCAAAATTAACTTTATTGAATAATGGGTATTTTAAAGTTAATTCCATATTGTGTTCTTTACAATATTTATAGTTTTCAAAACTACCATATCCAGCATCACCTACTGGATACTGTGGATAACTTTTATATTTAGATTTATACAAATCCATTAATGGAATGAATGTTCTCAAATCATTGGCACACTGAAATATATCTGCAACCATTATATATTCACTTGAAACTCCTACTTGGATATTATACCCTGGTTTAAAAACTCCAGTATTGTTATAATAATCATATTTCATGTGCATGAAAGTGGCATCATGATCAGTTTTAGAGTAACTGTTTCTATTTTCAAATATTTTAAAATGTTCTTCATATTTAGCTAATCTTGAATAATAATCATTTATTTTTTCATGTTTTCTTTGTAAATCGTGTTTTCTAGATCCTTTTCCATAAACAAACTCAATTTTTTGTTTTTTTATATTTATTTCAATATCTTCTACTATTGTTTTTAAGTATGTTGATTTATATTTATTTTTAACTGGAAAATATTGATCATAACATTTATTATATTCTACTATGAAAGTTGAAACATTAGTAAATAGTTTTTGTTGAAATTTTTCAACAGCTTTACGCCATACAAAACTAGTCTTTTTAGCATTGGCTTCAAATTTAGTACCATCTATATAAAGTTTTGAAGTATCAATTGAATCATCACAAGAGATAATATATTTATTTATATCATAAAATATATTTTCTATATTTTTATCAACTAAATTTTCATTTATAAATGTTGCGAAAGCATTGTGAGATGGAGTCTTCATATTACAAAGACTCATAAATCGTATGTCTGTTTTACATGCTTGTTCTATTTTTCTTAAAGAATAAATTTGGTTAGTATATGCAAATAAAATAACTAGTAACATCATTGTAGGATCATACCCTTGATTACCTCTATGGTATGATCGAGTTATGTATTTTGATAAATTAAATCCTTTCATTAGTTCTACAAATGAATGTACTACATCATCAGCTGGTGAAATTACTTCTACTTCTAGTGGTAAAATAAGCTGAACTGGTTTATAATTAAAAGCATAATTGTTATTGAGTAATTCGGTATTCATATATCAATTATACTAAAAAGGAAGAACGTTTTCTCTACATTGAGTAAACATTCTTCCTTTTATTGTATAGAACTATATATGCTAATGCATTACAGCCCCTTTTTTATTTATAAAAGGAAATTCCTAAATGAAAGCATACTAATAAATAGATTATGATGATACTAATAAAAAAAATTAAAGCATATTATTTACTCTTTGTAAACTTTTGGTATATTAAAACATAGTGCTACAAATCAATACACAATGCTACTATTTAACTCTTTAATAATTTACTAAATAGAAATATAATCAAAATAAGGAGTGATGAAAATGTTGAACTACGAAAGTTTAGGGAATAAGATAAAACAAGAAAGAATAAATAGAGGTTGGTCACAAAATGATATTGCTGTTAATTTGAAAGTATCTAGACAATTAGTCTCAAAATGGGAAAATGGTATTTCTTCACCAGATTTAGAAAGATTAATTGAGTTATCACTATTATTCAAAATTAACTTAAATGAATTTATAAAAGAAGCATATCAATACACTCATGAAAATGATGAAAGTAAGCAATTAATTAAATCTAGTCAGGAAGAAGAATATAATAAAAGTAAGAAACTATTTTTGATGTTTCAATACACAATTGTCTTTTTAATACTTATTCAAATAGTGTTAAAAGCCTTCTATTTAATAAAATACTATAATTAGTAGTAGTAATAAAAATACTCAAATAATAATCTAAAAAAATATATTTACAATAAAAAGCAAAAAATGGCTAGTCTTAACTACATCATTTTTTGCTTTTTAAAATATAATGTCATATTTGCTAATGTGACATTAATAAATATAACCCATTAGTCACATTTAGTTGTTTACTGGATTTTATTTATTTAGATTTAATATTACTAAGTGTAACAATAAACTCACTGTATTCTTTTATAACTGACTTTACTGTAATACTTCCATTACAAAGTATTAGTATTTGTTTTACTAAAGATAGACCTAATCCATTACCTTGTTCACTATGTGAAGTATCACCTTGATAAAATTTATCAAATAAATGATTAATAGTATGTATATCCATACCTATGCCATAATCTTTAATAATAAAAATAATATCCTTATTATTAGTAGTTAGACTAATTTCAATAGTACCACCATCTTTAGAAAATTTAATAGCATTATCTATTAAATTTAGCCAAACTTGATATAATAATTGCTCATCATTAAAAATATTAATATTAGCTAGATCTAAAACAATAGTAATATTTTTATTAGCCCAACTTTGTTCAGTTAAAGCTACAACTCTTCTAATTTGTTCATCTAAACTATATTCAATCTTGTTTGTTAATATATTAGTATTTTCTAAATTAGACAATTCTAATATATTATTAGAAAGATTAGCAAGCCTACTAGATTCATCAATAATAATTTGGATATATTCACTCTTTTCTTCATCACTTAAGTCTGCAGTTTGTAGTAGTCTAGCAAATCCCCTTATTGAGACAATAGGAGTTTTAAACTCATGAGAGAAATTACTAATGAAATCATTCCTTAAAGTTTGAGTTAAAGCAAGTTCACTGACCATAATATTAAAACTATCATTTAAATCATTTATTTCCTTAATACTTTCAGTATTTAATCTAACATTAAAATCGCCATTAGCAACTTTTTTAGTTGCTACAATTACTTCAGAAATAGGTTTAACAATCCTTTTACTAGCAATAGCTGCAATAATAGTTCCAATAATAGTACTAGCTATTAACATAGTAAAAAAGACTAATGTAGGTCCTAAACGATATAAATATACAAAAACACTTGATAATCTTAAAACTGCAATTAACAAAATAGTTAATGTACAGGCTGTTAACATAGTTAAAAAAACAAAAACAATTGGAATAGTTTGTAAAGTTAATTTATCCTTGAAAAAATTATTCATGATATTTCTCCACCTTATATCCAACACCTCTAACAGTAATAATTTTGAAATCATCAACATCATTTAATTTATCTCTTAATCTGTTTATATGAACATTAACAGTATGATCATTAGTGTTAGAATCTAACCCCCATATTTCATCCATTAATTGAATTCTAGTAAAAATAATACCAGGATAACTAAGTAACTTAAATAATAGTTGAAACTCCTTTTGTGGTAAATAGATAGTTTGATTATTAAAATGAATAGACATACTATCATAATCAACAACCGTATTATTAATAATAATTTTCTTTTCTAAAGCAATTTTAGCTCTTCTCAATAAAGCTTTAATCCTTAAAACTAATTCTTGTTCATCTATAGGTTTAATCATATAATCATCAATACCTAGATTGAATCCTTTAATTTTATCTTCTGTATTAAATTTAGCACTAACCATAATAATAGGAATGTTTATATTTACATCTCTTAAAGATTTAGTTAATTCATATCCATCTAAAACAGGCATCATAATATCCAAAACAATAAGATCTATCTGCTCTTTATCTAATACATTCAAAGCAACAATACCATTTTCAGCATAATAAGTATCAAAACCATTCATTTTTAAAACGGCACACATCAATTTACGAGTATTCTTGTCATCTTCAACAACTAAAATTTTAAACATAAAAATACCTCCACTAATAATATAATTACATAATAAACCATATTAATCAACTCAAGATAAATTTTTTGAAAAAGTTTATCTTAAGTTGATATTAACTTGATATACTAGTTGAGTGATAAGGTATGCAAATATAAAATTATTATTTTTATAATTTACACAAATAGCACATATAAGCCTAACAGGTGTATGGTAAAATGAATTAGTTATTTATAAAGGGGGATAAAAATGAACGAATTAGATGCCTATCGAAATAAAATTGATGAAATAGATAAAAAAATCATTAGTTTATTAGAAGAAAGACTTAATTTAGTTTTAAATGTAAAAGAGTATAAAAAAGAAAATAATATTGCAGTATTAGATGAAAATAGAGAACAACAAGTGTTAAATAAAGTGGATTATTACACTAAAAATAAAGTTTATTCACAATTAATTAAAAATACCTTTATCAGTATTATGAATGAGTCTAAAGATTTACAACGAAAGGAGTAATATTTTATGTTACTAGAATTAAAAAATATTACTAAAGTATATGGTAGTGAAAAAAATGGTACTATCCAAAAAGCTTTAGACAATGTTAATTTAGGTTTTGATAGACAAGAATTTGTTTCGATTTTAGGACCAAGTGGTGGTGGTAAATCAACATTACTAAATGTAATAGCAGGTCTAGATAGACCAACATCAGGAGAATTATTAATAGAAGGAAAAACAACTAAGAAATTTAAAGATAAAAACTGGGATTTCTATAGAAAAAATAATGTAGGTTTTGTTTTTCAACAGTTTAATTTAATAGAGCATTTAACTGCTATTGAAAATGTTGAAATTGTTATGACATTAACAGGAATAAATAAAGCAGAAAGAAGAAAACGTGCTTTAGAGTTACTTAAAGAAGTAGGTCTTGAAGAAAGAGTAGACCATTTACCTTCAATGTTATCAGGTGGACAAAAGCAACGTGTAGCTATTGCAAGAGCATTAGCTAATGATCCAGATATAATCTTAGCAGATGAACCAACAGGAGCATTAGATACTAAAACTGGTTTATCAATTATGAATCTACTAAGTGAAATATCTAAAGATAAATTAGTCATAATGGTAACTCATAATAGAAATCTTGCATATGAATATTCAACAAGAGTTGTCTCAATAGCAGATGGAAAGATTATAAATGATGAAGTGCTTAAAACTAATGAAAAAAATATAAAGAATACTTCATTATCTAAAAAAGATAAATCAATGCCATTTAAAGAAGCAATTAGATTGTCATTTAGAAATATGGTTAAGAAAAAAGGTCGAATAATCTTAACAGCATTTGCTGGATCGATTGGAATTGCTGGGATTTCATTAGTAATGGGATTAGGAAATGGAACAACTAATTTTATCAATAATGAAATGGTTAAGTTTGGTTCTTCTAATGTAGCAACTATTGCTATAACAACTAAAGGCGATGATAATCAACTTAATAAAGTAAGTAAAAAAGCTGATTATGAATTTGTTACAGATAATGATGATATTTTACAACTTAGAAGAAAACTAACTGATCAAGGTACTTGGTTGATAAATGATGAGTCAGAGGATGTAACAGCTTATGCCTTAGCTAGTCCAGATAATCAAGAGTATTTAGAAGAGTTTATAACAGGAGATTTACCAAAAGAAGGTAAAAATCAATTATTAGTAAATCAAGCATATGCAAGAGCAATCTTAAAAGCTACAGGTGAGAAAAAAGATACTGATATAAAAGAAGCAATTGGAAAAAGTGTAGAACTTGATTTATCATCATCTGGTTTTGCCGGTAGTCAAAAATTCAAAGTATCAGGAATTGTAAATGAGATAGATGTTGATACTTCAATGTTGTATTACAACTATGAAGATATGAAAGATTTTTATAAAGACACTAAGATACCAATGACTACTGAAACAGTTTATTCATCTACTAGTCAAAAGAATCCAGAGTTTGAAATAACTGTTAAAAACCCACATGAGTTAACTGAAGTACAACAATGGGTAATAGAAAACTATCCAGGAGAAACAAGTAAAGTGGCAAGTGCAAATCCAATGGCAAGTATGATTGGAAATAGAGTAGGAATAAGTATGAACTCATTTGCTTTAATATTCTATCAAGCTTTAAGCACCATTATTTCTATGGCACAACTAGTAATGATACTATTTTTAGTAGTGGCATTAATTGTATCTTCAATATTAATAGCGATAGTTCAATTCTCAAGCGTATTAGAAAGAAAAGTTGAAATAGGAATATTGAAAGCTGTAGGAGCTCGTAAAAAAGATGTAATTCGAGTATTTGAATCAGAGGCTATTATGTTAGGATTATTAGCTGGATTAATTGGTGTTGGATTATCATTTGTTATAGCACCAATAGCTGAAGTAGTAGTAACAGCTGTTACTGGATTTGATGCAACAGGATTACTATCAATACCGTTAACTTTAAATATAAATGGTAGTGATTATTATCTATTACCACAAATAATATTAATCCTAATAAGTGTAATAGTAGCTGCAATTGCAGGATACTTACCAGCAAGAAGAGCAACTAAAATGCAAGTAATAGATGCATTGCGTGATGAATAGGGGGAAACAACATGTTAGAAGTAAAATCAGTATCTAAATATTATTCATCAGGTAGTGGTAAATTTAAAGCACTAGATGAAATAAACTTTCAAGTTGAACCTGGTAATTTAGTTGCCATAGTTGGACCATCAGGTGGTGGGAAAACAACACTAATGAATATACTAGGAGCACTAGATAGCGACTTTGATGGTGATGTTATAGTTAATGGTAAATCACTTAAAAGTGCAGCAGGAAAAGATTTAGAATCATATCGAAAAAATACCGTAGGTTTTGTATTTCAAAACTTTACACTTATAAATTCATTAACAGCATATGAAAATGTCGAACTTGCCTTAGAAATATCTAATGTAGACAAAAAAACTAGAAAAGTAAAAGTAATGGAATTACTAAATTCTGTAGGACTAAAAGAGCATGCTAAAAAGAAAGTAAATGTATTATCAGGTGGTCAAAAACAGCGTGTAGCTATTGCAAGATCATTAGCTAATAATCCAGATATTATATTAGCAGATGAACCAACAGGAGCTTTAGACCAAGAAAATGGTTTAGAAGTAATGAAAATACTATCAGAAATTGCTAAAACAAGAACAGTAATCATGGTTACACATGATCCTGGATTAGCTAGCAAATATGCAAATGTAATAATGAATATTAGTGATGGGAAATTAACATCTATTGAGAATAATCTAGTTAATGAAGAAAAAAGTGAGCTAGTTTTAGAAAACAATAATTCAAAATCAAATATGCCATTTTGGACATCATTTAAATTGGCTTTAAGAAATCTTAAATTAAAAAAAGGACGTACTATTGCAACAGCAATTGGAATGTCAATAGGAATAATAGGAATAGCATTAGCACTTGCACTAACAGATGGAACAAGATCATCAATTGAAAATCAAGTACTTTCAATATTCCCTGCAAATGCTATTACAGCAACACTAAACGATGATGAAGAAGATAGCAAATTATCATATAAAGATTATGAAAAAATAAAAGATATCGCAGATGATGCATCATATGTTTATTTCCAACCATCATCATTTATGTTTACAATAGCTTCAACAAATAAAAATAGTGCTGATGTAGTTAAATTTAGAGAAAACACTATTAATGGAGTAGAAGATAAAAACCCAACAACAATGATGGCAAGTGTTGTTCCATTTAGCTCTGGTGATAATAGCATTGGCTTTGGAAAAGTTCCAGACAAAGATGATAAATACGGTGTGCTTATCTCTTTATCAACAGCTCAAGAATTAATAAAAGACAAAGAAAAAGTTGAAGACTTAATAGGCAAAAATGTCTATGTATCAGCTGTTGATATGTCAGAAAGATCAAATGCAACAACACCAAAAAATGAAACAGTAAAATTTACTATAAGAGGTATAACATCAGAAAATACTCTTTTATCATCAATGTATACTAATGAAGACATTTATAAAAATGTTTTAAATGACTATTTTGATAAAAGCATAAAAGATACAGAAGCAATGTCAGTAATGCTTGCAAGTGATGAAGTAGCAAGTGTAAATAGCTATGCTGATGAATTAAATAAGAAACAAGATAAATATTTATTTGAGCCTAGTGCACAAAGTGTTTTATCAACAGTAAATGGAATTTTAGATTTAGTAAGAAACGTTTTAATAGCCTTTTCTAGTGTATCAGTATTTGTAGCAATCTTAATGATTGCGGTAGTTATTTATATTTCTGTACTTGAAAGAAGAATGGAAATAGGAATAATAAGAGCAATTGGTGGACGAATGAAAGATATTAGAAATATGTTTGTTTCAGAATCAATGTTAATTGGTTTATTATCAGGAATTATTGGAGTTGTTGTCTCATATGGTATATGTGAAATAATTAATAGTGTAGTCACAAGCATTTTAAGACAAACAAATGAAAACTTACCTGCAATGAATGTTGCTTCATTAACACCACAAACAGCAATTATCTTAGTGTTAATAACAACTTTACTTGCAATTATATCAGGTTTGATACCTTCAATAAGTGCTGCAAAATTAGATCCAGTAGATGCAATAAGAAAAAAATAATATATATTAATAAAGTAAATGAAAAGAAAGCTAATATATCAGTAATTGATGTGTTAGCTTTCTTTTTATTAAATATATTATAATAAAAATAAAAAAATATATAGTCATAACTATTACACATAGATAACAATAGCTCTTCTTAAAACTGAAAATATCTTTATATAAACAACATTTACTAAATACTTGGATAACTAAGTGAACTTATATAATTATCATTGTAAAGAAATTTAAGGAGGTATAATATGAAAAACATAATGTACAGAGCTATTCAATATTTAAAATATAAAAAAATTAAAAGTATCATGTTAATAGCTTTATTCAGCATAATGAGTATTGTATTGTTACTATCTAGTAGTCTTGATTCAACAATATCAAATTACTACAATAGTATAAATAATAAAAATGGAATAGAAGTCTCAGTAAATCCAGTCATGTCAAGAAAAACACAACAGCCATCAAGTAATAGTGATAGAAGAACAGCTACAAATGTAACTGCAGAACAATTAGCACAAATACAAGAATTAGAATATATCACTGATGTAAAACAAAATACTAATCTAAGTGTAACATCTGATGGAGTAGAGGCAATTTCTTATAGTGAAGAAGAAACAACAAGTAATAGTACAAATACAACTCAATCAGGATCAACTGCACTGTCTAATGTAATACCTGATGCATCAAAAGATAGTGGATCAAGTGAACGTAGAAATCAAATGAGCAATGGACTAAGAATATATGGTTCAACAAATTATAATTTAGAAACAATTTTTAGTGAAAATACTATTTCATTAAGTTCTGGTGAAATGCCAACAACAGATAATCAAATAGTAATTAGTAAGACATTAGCAGATGATAATGATTTAAAACTAAAAGATAGCATTACTTTAAAAAATAGTAATGATGAAGATAAAACAGCTAAATATACAATAGTAGGTATCTATACATATAATGCAACTCTAGATGAAATGAGCATGCAAATGATACCAGAAAATACGATGTATACAACATATTCTGCAGTAACATCAATGGTATCAAGCGATTATACTCCAATGATATCTACTCAATACTATGTAAATTCAAGTGATGATTTTGAAACATTCAAAGAAGCATATTACAAAATAACAAATACGACAGAAGAAACAGTACAACTATCACTAAATGATGAAGTGTATACAAGCACAATCCAACCATTAAGCCAAATAGCAGAGATAATGTCAAAAGCTAAAATAGTAATAATAGTAGGAATATCAGCATTGATAGCAATTATTTTATACTTAATGATAAAAGAAAGAAACTATGAAATAGGAGTTCTCTACTCACTATCAGAAAGAAAAAGAAACATAGTGACACAGTTTATTACAGAAAATGTAATACTAGTTAGTATTGCTTTTATTGTAGGTCTAGCAGTATCATTAGCTGTTGGAAGCAATATCATATCAATCCTGCTTAATATGGATGTCTTTAGCAATATAAAAGATGGTGCTACAAGAATGGGTGGTGGCAGATCAATGATGCCTTCATCATCAGCAACAGTTGCTACAGATATAACTGCAAGTTGGGACATACTAGGAATATCTAGTGTTTATTTGATACTAGTAATATTAGTAATCATAATTACATTAATAACAGTATCAAAAACACTAATGAAAAGACCAAAAGAAATAATTAATGATTAGGAGGAACAAAAATGTTACAAATTAAAGATCTATCATTTTCATATGATAGCAATATTAAAGTACTTGATAATCTAAATGCGACCTTTGAAAGTGGCCAAGTAGTAGCAATTCAAGGAAAGAGTGGCCAAGGTAAATCAACACTGTTAACAATATTAGCAGGATTAGAAAACAACTATAGTGGAGAATTGTTATTTGATAATAAGGTAATTGAAAAAAAGGATCTATTTGAATACAATAAAGAAAATGTAAGTATCATCTTTCAAGAGTTGAATCTAATCAAATATTTAAGTATTGATGATAATATAAAACAAGGATATCTAGTTAAAAACAAACAATACTCTGCTGAAAATTTAGAAAAATTCATTAAGAAATTTGATATGGATACAATAAACCTAGGTAAGATGCCAGCAACATTATCTGGTGGACAACAACAAAGAGTTGCGATTATAAGAGCACTTTTATCTAATACAAAAATAATATTAGCAGACGAGCCTACATCAAGTGTAGATTCAGAAAACTCACTTAATATAATTCATGAATTAAGAAAGATTGCTCAAGAAGAAGATAAAATTATTATAGTAGTAACACACGATGATATCGTAGCAAAAGAGTGTGATAAAACATACTTATTAAACAATAATGGTTTAACACAACTAAATCCAAAAATATCACAAATATTAATTTCAAGTACAGTTCAATCAATAAAAACAGATGAAAATGATGAAATAAAAAAAGAAGATATAAGTGAACCTGAAATTGTAATAAATACTGAAATAGTATTGGAAGAAGAAACAATAAATAATACAAATGAAACCGAAGCTGAAATAGTGAAAAGTGATGAATTAGTATTAGAAGAAACAAGCAATAATAAAGAAGTTATAGAATTAGAAGAAGAAATAAAAAGTATAGATGAATAAAAAACAATATACAAAAAGCTGACTTAATACTAAGATAAAGTATCAAGTCAGCTTTTTTATATAATATTTTAAAATTAATTAGGCATTATTCTCTTGCAAAGTTTCTTCAGCTTTTTTCTGTTTTCTACCAGAGTTATTGCCATTGAAAGAAAAGTATCCAATGACTCCACCAAAGATAGCAGGAAGAACAAACCCAAACCCAATAGAAGATAAAGGCATAATTTGTAAGAAAGAAACATCAATAATATTGAATGATCCAATAACTTCTAATGTACTAAATAAAATAGTAGCATAAGTAGCATATTTAAAGACATTATCATTTTTAATTAGTTTATCAGCAAATGATAAGAAGACAAGAACAATTGTTGCAGGATAAACAATGCTTAAAATAGGAGCAGCAATAGCGATTATATTGCTAACGCCTAAAGTTGAAGCAATACCAGCAAAAATACAAATGGCAATAACAATTGCTTCATATGTTAACTTATTATTTGTAATCTTAGAAAAGAAAGTACCACATGCTGATGTTAGTCCAACAGATGTTGTTAAACAAGCAAGAGAAACAATTACAGCAAGCATAATTTTCCCAGTTTGACCTAATAAATCTTCAGTTAATGAAACTATAAGTTGAGTATTATTAATATTACTAGGATCAACACCTCCTAAAGCAGCAACATAGTTGTTTACATAAGATGCCCCTAAATAAGCAAGACCACCATAAACAATAAGTAAGGCAACAGTGGCAACAACACCTGCTTTTAAAGCCATTTTAACTTTAGAATTAACAGAAGTATATCCTCTTTGTCCTAAACTAACCATAATAACAGCTGATAAAGAAATAGCACCTAAAGCATCCATCGTTTGATATCCTTGAGCAATACCTTCTGCAACAACAGACTCTATAAACTCAGGTTGTTCAATAGGTCCAATTGGATCTAAAACTCCTTTAGCAATCATAGCAATTAAAGCAACCAATAATGCTGGAGTTAAGTATTGACCGATTATATCAACAACTTTAGAAGGCCTAATAGTTAAAAGCAAAGTTAAACCAAAAAAGACAACCGCAAATAAGGCAGTACTAGCACCGGGTAGTAAAGGAGCTACACCCATTTCAAAAGTAGTTGCACCAGTTCTTGGTATAGCAAGAAGTGGTCCCAAACACAACATAATTAAACTAGCAATAACAATAGCGACTTTTTTTCCAGATCTGCTAAAAACAGAAATAATATCTCCATTTTTTCTAGCAGCTGCAGCAAGAGCAACTAAAGCAAGACCTAAATCAGATATAATAAAAGCAGCAAATGCTAATAACCATTTATTACTTGAAACAAGACCTAAGTATGGTGGAAATATCAAGTTTCCAGCTCCAAAAAACATTGCAAACAACGCAAACCCTACAATGAAAGTATCTTTATACATTTTCTTCATAATATGCCTCCTAATATATAGTATTTAAATTTCCCACATTCATTTTACAAAAAAAATAAACACTATGCAATAACAATATTTTCCAAAAATTACGACAAAAAAATTTCACAACTTAAATACAATCATAACTTGATTCCAAAAAAAGACACATTAATCATTTTCAATAAAGACATACAAAATATCTAAATGTATAACAATTAAAATATAAAGTGTAATTTTATATTATAACTTTTGATAGCTCAATTTTAAATTTTACACCATATTGTAAGTTTTTTTAACATAAAGGATACAAATATGTAATTATTTTACCATTAGTCTAAAAGCTATTAAAATAATCTATAGCATTGACAGTTAATAAAGCTGAAGCATTATTCACAGTATTGTGAAATTTTTTAAATATATACACTGTAGTGAATAAATATTGATTATAGAAATTCTTAAACAAAGAGTAAACTAATCTATAGAAATATTAGTTTGTGAATATTTTCACTTTAATATAAAAGTAACTAGTTGATAAAAAATAACACATATATGAAGTTTAAAAATATAATGTACTTATCTTTAAGCTTAATTAAAGTAATATTATTTGCTATAATATTATTGAGGTGTCAA
This sequence comes from Mycoplasma sp. P36-A1, assembly GCF_049478495.1. Lineage (NCBI taxonomy): Bacteria > Bacillati > Mycoplasmatota > Mollicutes > Mycoplasmatales > Mycoplasmataceae > Mycoplasma > Mycoplasma sp. P36-A1. The sequence continues at coordinate 436,005 of NZ_CP168083.1, forward strand.
TATGAATAAAAAAATTCAAACAATTATAACTACTTTTACAATTATATTGCTAAGTATACCAACTGAATTATTTGCAAAAGAAGTTGAAACAAAGTCAGTAGTTTCAAACATTTTTTCAAGAGAAGTCATTTCTGCTTTTCTAGTATCCTTAGTAGTAGTAGCCGGTTTTACATACACTCGTACTAAGAATAAAATGATTAAAGAGAAAAACCGTCAGATCCTAGAAAGACAAGCAGCAGCTAAAAAAGCAAAGAAACAAGCAAAGAAAAAGCATAGATAGGAGAAAACAAAATGGTGGCATTACTTGGATTAATATTTGGTGTGATAATAATACCAGTAGTTGCTCTAGTAGTGACATTATTAATCAAACTATCAAAACTAAAAAAGTAGGTAGTGTAATAAACTACACAACCTACTTATTATTTAAAAGTTACAATTTAATTGTAGCTTTTTTATTTGCTGTAAATTAAATTACCATCAATTACCGTTCTTAATACTTGGATATCTTTAATTGATTCAGAATCAATTTCAAAAATATCTTGATCTAACACAATAAAATCTGCAACTTTACCTTTTTCAAGACTTCCTTTCTTATCTTCTTCAAATGAAAGATAAGCAGGTGTAGTAGTGTAAGCTTCTATAGCATCCCATATATCAATGGTATCATAATCTTGAAATGGTTTATCACTTGGATGAAATGGATCTTTTCTTGTAACTGCACTATAAATATTTTCAAAAGGATTAATACTTTCAACTGGAGCATCAGTACTAAAACCAACCTTAACTCCATGTTCAATCATTTGTTTAAAAGCATAACTAGTAGCAGCTTTATCCTTTCCAACTCGTTGTTCAACTATATGTCTATCAGTTGCAACAAAGATAGGTTGAGCATAAATACAAGTTTTACTTCTTGAGATATTATCAACTAAACGAGGAGTAGTTATTTGAGCATGAATAATTCCATGACGATGAATATTATTAATATTTTCTTCTTGTAAATGAGAATAAGCTAATAAAATTCTTTCAACAGCTTTATCACCAATACCATGAATAGCAATTTGCATATCTTCTTCTTGAGCATATGTACAAATTTCAGTTAAAGCAGAATCAGAATAGTTACTTTGTCCAAAAGTATGAGCATCTTTATAACCATCATTTATTAAAGCAGACCATGCACCTAAAGAACCATCTAAGTATAGTTTAAGAGGCCCTAAGCGATAATTTTGATAATCTTGTAAAGACTTATAACCTTTACCAATAAACTCTGATAAGATCTCAATATTAGGTAAAGCACATTGCTGATATACTTTATAAGTTAATAAATTATTTGCATTTAAATCTTTATAAACATCAATAATAGTTTCAAAATCAATATTAGTAAAAGCACTGAAATCATCACTTTGTACCGATGTTATCCCATACTGAGCAAAGATAGGATTCATCTTAATTAATAAATCTTTAATTTCATCATTGGTATTTGGAGCAATAAACTGTCCTAAAATATCCTGATCTTTCTCTTTTAATACTCCATTTTTAATATCATCTAAATGACCTTTTAATAAAGTAGAATCAGGATTGTAAATATCAGCAACCTCATTAATTAGTTCAAGAGCTTTAGAATTTACAATAGTTACATGAATACAAATACGAGTAAAAGCTATAGGAATGTCCTTAGAAATCTTATCTAAATCATCTTTAGTAAATATAGTAGGATTCTTAAAATTATTTTGATTCCATCCTTTACCTAATAACCACTTATTTTGATCTTTAGAAAGATTTTCTTTACCTATTCTTATAATATCATCAATACTAAAAGTATTGTTTAAGTCAATATATTCATATTGTTTAGCTGTTTGTAAAACATGTAAATGACAATCATTAATACCAGGAATGATTGTATGATTATCTAAATCAATTATATCACTGTTTTTATTTAACATAGATAAAATGTCTTCATTAGATCCAATACTTGTAATGATTCCATCATCAATAATCATTGCAGAAGCTTTCTCTTTTCCATTCATTGTATAAATATTTCCATTAATGTATGTTTGTTTCATTTTGTGCAACACCCCTTTATTGCATAGTATCAAAACATTAAATATTAGTCAATTTAAATAAACTTAACTTTTATTATTTTATATATAAAATTTATAGATTATTACTAAAAAACAATAAATAAAGTTATATAATGTAGTTAAATACATCACTTTTACATTGTGTAATATAGAAGTAAAATGATATAATTAAAAAGGTGATGAAATGCAACAATATATGATACATAATAGTAAATTTAATAATAACAAAGTCGAATTTATAAAAGATGATCTACATCATATCTATAAAGTGATGAGACATAACTTTAATGATAAAGTAGAAGTAGTAAATATAAATACAAATAAAAAATATCTAGCATCTTTAAATGATGATAGTCAATCAGCGACAATAATTAAAGAAATAGAACATAGTAGTGAACTAAATCATGAGTTAGTATTAGCTTATGGTTTAGTGAAAGCTGATAAATTAGAATTTGTAATACAAAAAGCTGCTGAATTAGGAGTAACTAAATTTATTCCTTTAATAATGGAAAGAAGTATTGTTAAATACGATCAAAAAAAACTAGCTAAAAAAATAGAACGATGGCAAAAAATTATTAAAGAGGCTTGTGAACAAGCTCATCGTAATGCTTTGATGGAAATAATGATGCCAATAAGTGTAAAGGAATTAATGCAGTATAGTAAGGATATTAATTTAGTAGCTTATGAAGAAGCTAAGGTTGATTCAAAAATAAATAAATGTATAAAACAAAATAAATCAGTTATGTTAGTTGTTGGTCCTGAAGGTGGAATAAGTTCTAAAGAAATTGAAGTGTTCAAGGATAATAATTATGATATTGTAACACTCGGTAAACGAATATTAAGAACAGAAACAGCAGTTATTAGCTCATTAGCTATCATAACTGATTTAATGGAATAGAAGGGATGATTAAATGAAAACATTTGCAATGTATAGTTTAGGTTGTAAAGTAAATAGTTATGAAAGTAATGCTATAGCAAGACTATTTGAAATAGATGAATATATGCAAGTAGATTTTAAAGAAAAGGCAGATGTCTATATCATAAATACATGCACTGTAACTAATACAGGTGATGCTAAAAGTAGAAAGATAATAAGACAGGCTGCTAAAAGAAATAAAGATGCAATTGTAGTAGCATTTGGATGTTATGCACAAGTAAGCCCAGATGAAGTAATTGAAATTGAAGGTGTTGATATTGTTCTAGGTACACAATATCGCGATAAGATTGTAGAGCTTGTTAAAAATCATGATAAAAGTCAAAAGTTAAAAAAAGTTGATGATATCTTCAAAAGTGAAAAATTTGAGGATTTTGAACTACAAACTCATACGACAAACAAAAGAGCTTATTTAAAGATTCAAGAGGGTTGTAATAACTTTTGTACATATTGTATTATTCCTTATGCAAGAGGTAAAATGCGTTCTAGGGATAAAGAAAGTATTATAAATGAGGCTATATCTTTATGTGCTGATGGATATAATGAAATAGTTTTAACTGGAATACACACAGGTGGCTATGGCTATGATTTAAATAACTATAATTTTGATGATTTACTAGAAGAAATATTAACTAGAGTACCTCAGTTACAAAGATTAAGAATATCTTCGATTGAAATATCTCAAATTACAACTAAAACACTAGATATTATTAAAAATAATCCAAGAATTGCAAGACATTTACATATACCAATACAAGCTGGAACTGATACTATTTTAGCCTTAATGCAAAGAAAGTATAATATTCAACAGTATCTTGAAAAGCTAACAGAAATTAGAGATAAAGTAGAAGATATAGCTTTAACTACAGATTTAATAGTTGGCTTTCCAAATGAAACAGATGAGTTATTCCAAGATACATTAGACTTAGTAGAAAAATGTAATTTCTTTGAAGTACATGTCTTTCCTTACTCTGCAAGAAAAGGTACTCCAGCTGCAAGTATGGAAAATCAAGTAGATGAAAGAGTTAAAAAACAAAGAGTAGAACAAATAATAAATTTGCAACATAAACAAAGTAGAAAATATATTAATAACCATATTGGGAGTATTTTAGAAGTAATTGTCGAAGGTTATGATTCAAAAGAAGAATTGTATTATGGACACAGCTCTAATTATATAAAAGTATTTTTTGCTATAAGCAATGAAATTAATCCAGGTGATATTGTTAATGTAGAAATAACTGAAAATAGATTTATTCCAGTAGGAAAGGTCGTATAGTATGAAATTAAAAGAACTATATAATATAGATAGTGATATAAATGTAGAATACTTAAGTGAAGATAATCGTGATATTAAACCTAATAGTTTATACTTTGCTTTAGAAGGTGCTAATTTTGATGGACATAGTGCAATTGATCAAGTAATTAATGATGGTGCTAAAGTAATAGTTCATACAAAAAATCTGACAAATTATCAAGATGATATTGTATATCTAAAAGTTGAAGATATAAATAAAACAATGGCAGAAATAGCAAATGCATTTTATAATAATGCTTCAGATAAAATGGTGGTAACAGGCATTACAGGTACAAATGGTAAGACTACTATAGCTTGGTTATTACATGATATTCTAACTAAATTGAGTAGTAGTGGTTATATTGGTACAATTGGTATTGAATATAATAACAAAGTACTTAAAAATCATTTTACAACTCCAAAACCAATAGAATTAAATAGTGTCCTTTCAAAAATGAAACAAGATAATGTTAAGTATGTAAACTTAGAAGTATCTTCACATGCTTTAGAACAAAAAAGAAGTCATAGTATAGATATTGATTATGCTGTAATGAGTAATTTTACAAATGATCATGAAAACTTTCATGGTGGAATGGAAAACTATAAAAAAGCTAAACAAATATTATTTAAAGGATTAAAAAAAGAAGCTTATGCTATTTTAAATAAAGATGATATAACATACGATGAATATTCAAAGTGTACTAAAGCAAAAGTTATTTCATATGGAATAAGAAATAATGCTGATGTTATGGCAAGTAATATTGTTTTAAATAAAAAGAATACAACATTTGATTTGAAATTATTTGATAAAAATTATAAAATACAGTCAAATTTAGTAGCAGAATTTAATGTTTATAATTTATTACCTGTAATAACTATTTGTTATTTAGAAGGTTTTGATATCGAAAAAATAATGCCATTATTTAATGAGTTTTCATATCCACAAGGAAGAATGGAGAACTTAGATTATGGACAAGATTATACTGTAATAGTAGATTATGCTCATACGCCAGATGGATTTGAAAAAGTATTCACTTATGCTAAAGAAATAGCAAACGCAGATATAATAAGTGTATTTGGAAGTGCTGGTGGAGATAGAGATAAAAGTAAAAGACCAGTGTTAGGAAATATTGCGAGTAAGTATTCAAGTCAAATAATACTGACACAAGAAGATCCTAGAACTGAAAAAGTAGAAGATATAAACAGTGAAATAGCTAGTGGTTTTATATACAATACTAATTATATTCAGTTTTCTAAAAGAAAAGATGCACTAATACATGCAATAAATAATGCTAAAAAAGATGATTTGATATTGATATTAGCAAAAGCTAATGATAAATATAATGTAGTTGGAATTAACGAAGATGAGCCATATGAGGGTGATATCGATTTAAGTAAACGTTTAATAAATGAAAGGTTAGGAAAAGAAAATGAAATTAAGTAAATATATTGATCACACATTATTAAAAGCAGAGGCAACTAAAGAACAAATACATACATTATGTCAAGAAGCGATATCTAATGATTTTGCATCTGTTTGTGTTAATCCATTTTGGGTAAAATATTGTGCTGAAATACTTGAAGAAGAAACTGTAGATGTATGTACAGTAATTGGATTTCCTTTAGGAGCAAATACAAAAGAAGTAAAATATTTTGAAGCTAAAGATGCAATAGTAAATGGTGCTGCAGAAGTTGATATGGTAATAAATATTGGAGCTTTAAAAAGTGGCTTCTATGATGTAGTTTTAGATGATATAAAAGCTGTTGTTAGTGCTGCAAACCAAGAAGCATTAGTAAAAGTAATTATCGAAACATCTTTACTAAATGAAGAAGAAAAAATAAAAGCATGTGAGCTTGCAATGGAAGCTGGAGCAGATTTTGTGAAAACTAGTACAGGATTTTCAACTGGTGGAGCAACTGTAGCTGATGTTAAACTAATGAAATCAGTGGTAAAAGATTTATTACAAGTTAAAGCTAGTGGTGGTGTTAGAACTCCAGAAGACTTTAATGCAATGATAGAAGCTGGAGCAACTAGAATTGGTACATCTAATGGAATTGCACTAGTTTCAAATGAATCTGCACCAAAAGGATCATACTAATAATATAATTTTAAATACTCAAAACACCTCTAAGTTAGAGTTAAGTATCTAACTTAGAGGTGTTTTTTCGATTTAGCTTATCATATATAGTATTTTAATTTGCTTGTGTAAAGAGTTTAATTTCAATAATTATTAAATACAATCACTTCATAAAATATATGAATCTTTTTATTAGCTATACAACAGTTTTTTGAATATATGTAATTGTATAATTGAATAAAAGATCTAGTAAAATAAAAAAGCTAAATACATACTTTCTTAAAAGTATGGTACTTAACTTCAATACATAATTAGTAATAATTATCTACTTTTAATAAAAGTATTAAAAAATTGTAAAAACTATAAATGTTAATAGCTAATTTTTAGTTCTAAAAAGATAAGTGAAAACTAAAACTACTATTAAAGTTATTATAGTTGTATACAAAGGACTAAAATTTAAATAAAAATATAAAGAAGCCGAAAGTAATGCACCAGCGAAAAAGCCAATTGCTATTAAAAAAGATTTAGCTGATTTAGTTCCATGTTTCTTTCCTTTTTCACAGAAATGATAATATAAATACTCTGAAGCTGTTCTAATATTTCCAGTAGTCATTGTTGTCGAGAATGGTACACCAGATAATTTTCGATAAGTACCAACCTGTAATGCTGCAACAAAAGAGATAATTGAATTTATTATTATTTGATTAAAGTTTAGCTCAAAAACAGCTATAATTAGCAATAAAACAATCTCTATTATTAAAATAGCGTGCTGCCAATCGATTTTTTTGAACTTATGAGAATATCTAACTTTAATATGTTCTACTAACATTGTTCCAATAATGAAACAAATAATAGGAGGAACATAATGGATAACTTGAGCAAAGTTTTGTTTAGCTAAGTTAATTCCTAATAATAAAACATTAGCTGATTGCATGCTTGCAAAAACTTCACCTTGTAACATAAAAGTATAAGTATCCATAGCTCCGCCAGCTACTGCTAATATTATTCCGATGTATAATCTTTCATGGATATTAATTTTATTTTTTTCCATTATAAACACCTCATTAATATTATATCTCAAAGTACAAATAAAATCACTAATTTTAGTACTGTGTATTTGAACAAACACTAGTTGTTGTGGTATACTATATAAGATAGATAAAATGATTATTTACAGAATTTTAACAAAATAATATTATCTTTATAAGGAGGGAATTAGCATGGGAGAAGTTGTATATACAGCTGAACGTGTTTTACCATCACTATACTTTGTAGGTAAGAAAATGGACGAAAAAGATGGTTTAGGTAATAAATCTACAATTGCATTTAGAGATGAAGTAATTGAGAGTAAACAATTAGAAATTTTAAAAGAATTAGAAGGTAATTTTGATGATTCATTAACTTGTTTAATGATTAATGAAGAAGATTTTTCTTATTGGGTAGGTTACTTTTTTGAAAAAAGTAGTAATATTCCTGATGGGTTTGATTATATGGAATTACCTAAAAGCAGAGTAGTGGTTACTTGGCTTAAAGGAAAACAATCAACATCTGATCTATATGGTCAGGATGCTATAGCACAAAGTTTATTAGCCCTAAAAAATGCAGATATAATTAAAGATGTCAACTTTGATAGAGTTCATTATTACTATGAACGTTATGATAATAGAAGATTTAATTTTTCAAATGATGAAACTATCTTAGATTATGGTTTTTATATTCAATAAACAATTTTATTTTCTAAAATAATATATGCTTATTCAAAAAAGCATGGTATAATTATCAAAAAAATAAGGAGTGTCAGTAATGGATAATAATTTAGCCATTTTGCTTATATTATTACTTGTAATATTTATAGCAATATTTGCTTGTATCTTCACTATTTCTAATGCAGTTGGAAATTCAATTAGAATGGAATCAGAAGAAGAATAAAATAAAAAAGGAGATTTATTTCTCCTTTTTTTTATGCCTTTATATAATTACTTTTCAATATAATTATTAACTTTTGTATGATTATCAATATATTTAACTAAAGCTTTAGCTTCATTACTTACCATTGAGTTTTCATCATTATTTTGTACATTTAATAAGTAATTCATAACCTTTGCAACTTCTTGAGGTCTTTGAATTGCCATTTCTTTAAACACTTGTAAAGCTTGCTTTCTAACATCTGGTGTTCGATCCTTTAACATTTCAATAATTATTTCTAAATAAGATTTTAAAGCATCAGGATTATAAGATGCTACTTTAGTAGCAGCCCATGCTACAGCTTCCCTAACCGTAGGATTATTATCACTTCTCATATTGATTATTTTAGCTAAGTTTGGCTCAATTGCTTTAAAATCAGCAGTTGATATTCTTGCTAATGCATGGATAGCTTTAACCCTTAATTCAGGTTTTTCATCATCTAAAAACTTAGTAATCTTATTAATGTTTGGATAGACTAAAGTATAGTATCCCATTCCGATTTCACCTAAAAACCATAATGAATGAGCTTTAATAGCAACAACATCAGAATCTAATAGTTTGTATAATTGATCTACTAAAGGTTGATCCTGATCTAATCTAGTTAATTCCATTAAAGTTAAACCTTTTAAGATTGTTTTTTCATCATTACTTTTAAGCATTTCGATAATATCATTAGTACTTATTGCTTGATCATGTAATTGTCTTTCTTCTTTATGAGGATTAGACAATTCCTTTATTTGTTCACTAGTTCTTTTGTTTGGTTGATTAATATTTTTGTTTGACATAAAATTCCACTCCCTCTTTCTCTGATATTAAAAAAATTATAACATGAAAAGTTATAAGTAACCTTAGATATGCTATATAAGGTTAAAGAAAAACACTTAAGATAATTCTCAAGTGTTTATTTTATATTTAATAAAATTAAAGTAATACTTATTAATACTAATAAAATAATAATAACTATTGTATAGTAGCGATTGATTTTAGGATTTAAAGATTCAAAACGATCTTCAAAGTTAAAGTAATTATCTTTACGTTTTTTCTTACGATAAGCTTCAACATGACTGTTAGAAACTTGATCCATTTGTAAAGTATAACTTAATCTTTGTTGTTTTTCACCAACAGTATTAGTTGTTGTAGTTTTTTTATCCTTATTACTAGCGCGACTTTTAATAACTCTAATTTCTGGAGATTTTTTAACATCATCAGTCTGCGGTCTTTTAACAACACTTTTTTCATTATCCTTTAAAGAAGTAATTGGCTTAGAAGGCGTTACTTTAGTTTTAGATAAAGGCTTGTTGTCAGAATTAATTTTTTTGATAATAGCTTTTTTAGCTTGTTCTCTTTCCTTGCGCTTTTGTTCAATTTGTTCAGACAATAAATCAGGGTGCTTCTTAAAAAAGTCTTCTCGTTTTTTTTGAGATTCCTTTAATTTAGCAATGTTAATATTCATTGTATATGATTGATCTTTATTCTCGCTAGTCTTAGTTAACGGTTTGCTTTTTACTTCATCATCATTCAATTAGATCACCTCTAGATTGTTTATTTTGTTAGCTCTCTTTCTATCATTATCTTTTAAATGCTTTTTACGAATTCTAATAGTTTCAGGAGTGATTTCAACCAACTCATCATCCTCTATAAACGCAAGAGCCTCTTCTAATGTCATGATAATAGGGTTACCTAATTTAATTGCATCATCAGTACCACTAGCACGAACATTAGTAAGTTTTTTATTTTTAGTTGGATTTACAACAAGGTCATTATCTCTTGAGTTTAAACCAACTACCATACCTTCATATACTTTAGTACCAGGTGTTACAAACATTGTACCACGTTCAGATAAATTCATTAATGAATATCCCATGGCATCACCATCAACACCTGATACAAATACACCATTCTTACGTCCATCTAAAGCACCTTTATATGGTTGGTAGCTATCAAATATTTTTACCATAATACCTTCACCATGAGTATCATTGATAAAAGTTGTATTATAACCAATTAAAGATCTAGTTGGTACAAGATACTCTAATCTTATCATAGCATTTTTTGGCATCATGTTAAGCATTTCACCTTTTTTAAGATTTAATGTATTGATGATTGTACCAGAATATTCTTCAGGAACATCAATTGTAACTCTTTCAATAGGTTCATGAATTTTTCCATTAATTTCGCGATAAATAACTTCAGGTTTAGAAACTGCAATTTCAAATCCTTCACGACGCATGTTTTCTAAAAGAATAGATAAGTGTAATTCACCACGTCCACTAACTTTAAATCCATCAGCAGCACTATCAAGGTTTTCTACAGTTAATCCAACATTAACCTCTAATTCTTTATCTAAACGATCTTTAATATTTCTAGTAGTTAAATACTTACCTTCTTGACCAGCAAAAGGTGATTTATTAACTAAGAAGTTCATTGCCATTGTAGGTTTTTCAATATTAATTAATTCTAAAGGTTGAGGATCATTTTCATCACAAATTGTTTCACCAATTGTAATATCATCAATTCCAGAAATAACAACTATATCATTTGCAACAGCTTTTTTGACAGAAACTCTATTTAAACCTTCATATACAAAAACTTTATTAACTTTCTTTTTAACAAGTTGTCCTTCAACATTATTTACTAAGACATTTTGACCTTCTTCAATAGTCCCTTGAAATAATCTACCTATTCCAAGACGCCCTATAAAGTTGTCATATGCAAGAGAAGAAATTTGTAATTGAGTAGGTTTTTCTACTAATGTATCATCAATACTTACATGTTCAATTATTGTATTAAATAAAGGAGTTAAATCATTATAATCATCATTTAAATCATATTTAACAATACCTTGTTTAGCAATTCCAAACAATGTTGGGAATTCTAATTGTTTATCATTAGCATCTAATTCAATAAATAATTCCATAACTTCATCAATAACTTCAATAGCTCTTTGATCAGGTTTATCAATTTTATTGATTAATAAGATAGGATTAATACCTAATTCAAGAGATTTTGAAAGCACAAAACGTGTTTGTGGCATTACCCCTTCAGCACTATCGACTAATAAAATTACTGTATCAACAGTCTTGATAATACGTTCAACTTCACTTGAGAAGTCCGCGTGTCCAGGAGTGTCAACGATATTAATTTTATAATCCTTATACTTAATACTACAGTTCTTAGAATATATTGTAATACCTCTTTCTTTTTCAAGGTCATTACTGTCCATAACTTGGTTATGAGCTTCCATTGTATTACTTTGACTCAAAAATGCATCTACTAGAGTCGATTTACCAGCATCAACGTGTGCGATTACTGCGATGTTTATTATTTTATTCATTAATTTTTCACCATGTCTTTCCAACTTATTATTGTAAACTATTACAGCATAATATGCAATAACTATTCTTCTACTAAAAAATTAGGTTTCTTAACTCTATAAGGTTCATTAGTTAAAGAATTAATACCCAAACAACCACTACTTAGTAGAATTAGATCGACTAAATCCTTAGGTCTTTTTAATAAAAATTTACCACTGTCAACTATATAATCAAATCCTAAATTTAGTTCTTCAATCATTTTACTAACATTTTCAGTGCTTATTTCATCACTTTCAATACGATTAATAAACCTTTGAACATTTTCATAATATTCAACTACAAATTTAGAATTAGATTTTGTAAGCAATTCTCCATCACTTATAATCTTATCATCTGCATAAATTAAATCAGATGCTTGTTTTTGATAATAAGTTTCTAAATTTAAATATTTTTGATAAAGTTCTTTATCTAAAATATAAAAATCATTATTAAAATTAAAAAAAGCAATTTGAGCTAAATCTAATTTGAAAGAAGGATAATTATCAATTACCATACCTTCTTTATTTATTTTAACCTCATAATTTTCAGGTTTAGAGAAAAATACATTATTCTCTACTTTAATTGGAGAAGCTAACTTCATCCAAATTAAAAACGTTTGTGATTCATCATTTTCACATTTAATTATTAAATATGGAAATGATATAGTAGCAGCTTCAAGTAAACTTAAAGAAGCTTGTGTTTCATTCATCTTTTCAATATAATCAATTTTACTGTCTTGATCTAAATACATAAATCCAGCAAAATTATCATGGTTATTATAATCCTTAATATGTATCTCATCTAATAGTTCAATTAAATGGTCTTTTATAACATTCTCAAAGAAATTTTCCAAACTTTTAGCATAATCAAAGGTGCTTAGTGAGACCAACGAATCGTTTTCAAAGAGATAAATTCTTTCCTCTTTATTAAACTTAGGTCTTTTAGCACCATAAAATTCTGTATTAGTTATTTCACTTTTTAAAAAATCTACAATATTCATATATACTCCTAATCTTTTGTTGTGTATTCTGCATCAAAGACATCTTGTTCTTTGATTTTACTACTACTGCTTGTTATAGGCTCACTCTTACTACTAGGTTTATCTGATCCAAAAGTACTGTAGTAATAAGTTCTTTGACTAGAAGAGTGGTTAGTTTGAATGCTTGGTCCAGTATTTAATAAAAGCAAGATAGCAAGATCAGCAATTATAAATGGAACAATTAAGGTAGACCCTCTCATAGCTGCCATATGCAAAAGCATTAACAAAATTGGGAAGTAAGCTGAGTTTGAAAATTTAAATAATATTAATAATGTATAAATACTTAATAAAATTGTAACAAAAACGAATCCAAATCCATCGATGTTATATACCCCATACTGAAATAAAGTACTTACTCTTAAAATAACATTAAATACAACAATACCCCATGAAACCATGCTCAGTATTAAACTGATTAAAAATGCCATAGTTTTATTTTTTCCACTTATCATTTTAAGCAACAACTCCCTTTCCTATGTATAAATATTATCATAACTAAGTTATAGTTGTATGTAAATTATAAGAATAAAATTAAAAAAAATTTCAAAAAAAGTATTAATTAGAACTATAAAGCATAATATAGGTGAATATTTACAATTAATAGCCTGTTTTTAGAAAAAAATTACGTGTGTTATTCTATTGTATATAGAGAATAAGGACAAAAGTAGATTGAATAAGTTACTTATTATTGTTATAATTACTATGTTAATTTAAGGGTATCATATAATATTACAAAAATTTATGGAGGTTTATCGAATGAAAGAATTAAAATTATTCACTTCAGAATCAGTATCTGAAGGACATCCTGACAAAGTTTGTGACCAAATTAGTGATGCCATTTTGGACGCTTGTTTAGAACAAGATCCTTATTCACGTGTAGCATGTGAAACATTTGCAACTACTGGAACAATTATTGTTGGTGGAGAATTAAGAACAAATGCAAAAGTGGACTTTGAAGCCATTGTAAGAAACAAGTTGAGAGAAATTGGTTATACTAGTGAAGAACTAGGAATTGGTTGCGATACTTGTAGAGTAGAGATCCTAATACACAACCAATCATCTGATATTGCCTTAGGAGTAGATGAAACAACAAATACAAGTAAAGTAATTGGAGCTGGAGATCAAGGAATTATGTTTGGTTTTGCATGTAAAGAAACATCTGGATACATGCCTTTACCAATTGTACTTTCACACAATCTTGTTAGAGAAGCTAGTATGCAAAGAAAAAGTGGTTTGTTTAAATGGTCAAGACCAGATATGAAATCACAAGTAACAATTGATTATACTGATGAAACTAATCCAAAAGTACACACAGTTTTAATGTCAATTCAACATGATGAAGATTATAATCATGATCAGTTTGTAGCTTATATTAAAGAACATATTATAAAAAAAGTATTATCTGAATATGAAGTTGATACAAGTGAATACGAAGTGTTGATTAATCCAACAGGTCGATTTGTAATAGGTGGACCACATGGTGATGCTGGTTTAACTGGAAGAAAAATTATAGTAGACACTTATGGAGGATATTCAAGACATGGAGGCGGAGCCTTTTCAGGAAAAGATGCAACTAAAGTAGATAGAAGTGCAGCTTATGCAGCACGTTGGGTTGCGAAAAATGTTGTTGCAGCCGGATTTGCAGATAAATGTGAAATACAACTATCTTATGCAATAGGTGTAGCCCATCCAGTATCAATTCTAATTGAAACTTTTGGAACAAATCACATAGAAGAATTTAGAATTGCCCAAGCAATTAGAGAAAACTTTGATTTAACACCATCAGGTATTATAGATGCATTACAACTAAAAAGACCAATATTCTCAAACACAGCAGCATATGGTCACATGGGACGTAAACATCCTGACTTTACATGGGAAAAGTTAGATAAAGTAGAAGAATTAAAAAACTACATTAAAGCAAACTAACTTAAATTAAAAGCCACTATTATGTGGCTTTTAATTATTTAAAGTTAAAAATTAAAGAAAGAGTCAAAAAATAAAGTAAGTAAAGGCTTATTTAAGGAAAATTTACAAAAAATGCTAGTTAATTGTTGCAAAGTAAAATCTATTATGATATTATTAAGTAGCAGTAAAAACAACTACTTGCCTAAGTAGCTCAGCGGTAGAGCAATCGGCTGTTAACCGATCGGTCGTAGGTTCAATCCCTACCTTAGGCGCCATTATGGAGTAGTACTCAAGCGGCTGAAGAGGTGCCCCTGCTAAGGGTATAGGTCTGGAAACGGGCGCGAGGGTTCAAATCCCTCCTACTCCGCCATTTAAGGCCCGTTGGTGAAGCGGTTGAACACACATGCCTTTCACGCATGCATACACGGGTTCGAATCCCGTACGGGTCACCATTTAAAACATAAAACTACCAGTTGGTAGTTTTTTTTGTATGCATTTATATTTTAAAAAGTAAAAACTACTTAAAGAATATAATATCTCAACTAAGTTTAAACAACAAAAAGAAATAAATAAAATATTACAAAAAAGTAAGATAAAAAGTTTAATTGTCATAAATAAGTAAGAAACTATTATTATAGATTTGATAAAATTTAATTACTATAGGTAAAAGGAGAAGTATGATATACAAATTATCATACAAGATAAATATGGCAAGATTATTATTAACACAAGTATTTCCTTGGCTATGGCCAATAAGAGAAAAACAAAAAAAGTATTGCTTTTATATGTTAATGAAATTTGATACTAATAAATATTCCTTAGCAAAAGATCATATATTTTTTAACAATCTAGTATATGAATGCAAAACAGAGCTAATAAATTTAGAAAGTGGCTATGATATAAAATACCAACATAATAAAGTCCACAATCTTAAAATAGCAGCCAAAGCATTTAATGGATTAATTATAAAACCAAATGAAACCTTTTCCTTTTGGAAAGTACTATCATATTACTCTAAAAATGAACAATTCAAAGAAGGCTTAAATGTAATAAGAAATAAAATGAGCTTAATAAAAGGTGGAGGATTATGTCAAGTTAGCAATATGATATATGAAGTATTATTAAATACTGAACTAACAATAACTCAAAGACAAGGTCATGACTCATTATCCTTTCCAATCTTAAATCATGATAACTTACAAGGCATAGATGCAACAGTAAATGAAGGATGGTTAGATTTAAAAGCTATTAATTCAACAATAAATACTTATCAACTTAAACTAGATGTAGATAACAGATACCTAAAAGTAGCAATATATTCAAAAATAAAACCACAATACACATATAAGCTTTATAACAATATAAAAGAATACTTGAAAATAGAAAATAAGTATTACTTTCATTGTTCTTTAGATAGAAAACAATATAAAAATAATATACTACATAATAATGAAACCATAATAGAAGAGTATAAAGAAATAAATTTTCAAGAAAATCTTATACCTAAAGAAAGGATTAAAGATCATGAGTAAAACAAAAATATTATTATTATTTGGAGGCAAATCAACAGAACATGAAATAGCATGTATGTCAGCCTATACAATTACTAAGAACATAGATAAAGAAAAATATGAAATAGAATTAATTAAAATAGATAAGAAAGGCTCATGGAACTTAATAACAAACATTGAAGATATTTGTAAAGATAATATCAAGCCAGCCATTATTTCATTAGATAAACCGCTAACTTATCAAGAAAAAGAAATCGAATATGATTATATTTGGCCAATCTTTCATGGTAAAAATGGCGAGGATGGTGTAATACAAGGAGTATTACAGGCATTAGAATTATCATATATTGGTTGTGATCTAGCAAGTTCAGCTTTAGGTATGGATAAATATTACTCGCAAATAATTGCAAATCATGCTGGGATTAAAACAACTAAAAGTATTAAATTAAAAGATAAAAGAAATCTAGAATCAATATATGATCTAAAAATGCCTTTATATATTAAGCCAATAAAGTCAGGATCATCAATTGGAATAACTAAAGTAAGCAAAGTAGATGATATAATCAGTGCAATAGATACTGCTTTTAAATATGATAATGAAATAGTAATAGAAGAAGAAATAAAAGGATATGAGGTTGGTTGTGCTATCGTTGGCAATAAAGATAAAATAATTATTAGTAAACCAGATAAAGTATTACTAAATGATGATTTTTTTGATTATAAAACAAAGTATTTAAGTTCTGAAATAATGTTTACTAATGAAACACAAATAGAAAAAGAACTAGAAAATGAGATAATGAAAACAGCTCTTACTATTTATAATATCTTAGGTTGCAAAGACTATGCTAGAATAGATATGTTTATCGATCACAAAAATAATATTTATTTTAATGAAATAAATACCATTCCAGGTATGACACAAGGAAGCAGATTTTCCAAAATGTTAGAAAAGACATTTGAAACATACACAAATGGAATAGACCAAATAATCAAAAACTCTCTAGCATACAATAAGTAAAGGTTCAAACCTTAGATTTTTTTAAAACATTTAGTGCAGTTTTAACAAAACCGGTTCAAAAAATAAAATAAAATTAATATATTACTAGTTAAAAATTAATCATCTTTGTTAAAGAATAATGATAAAATAAAGTAAACTAAAATAGAAGGTGATTAATATGACTAGTAATCAGAAAACAATATTAGTAATTCTTATTATAACAATAATTGCAACTATTACTTCTACATTAAGAGTTGATAGTGTGAATATTTTAGATGTGTGTCAAAATGTAGTTAAACCTAATCAAAACCAAAAAATAAACAAATAGCGAAATGATTAACACTTTGTGGAAACAATTGTTTAAATTATTAGTATGTGATATAATTAATATGATATAAAAAGTTTGCCTTGGCAAATTTTTTTTAATGATAAATTAAATAGGAGCAAAACATGAGACTAAGAAATAATCCAGAAGCAGGTAATATACTAGATAGTTCTACCTATACAATACAAGAACAAGCTACTTCATATTTCAACAATGATAACACACAACTTATTTTAGAAATTGGAATGGGAAAAGGTGATTATATTGTAGGTATGGCAAAGAAATATCCACATATTAATTTTGTAGGGGTAGAAAAATATGCTACAGTACTTGCAAAAGCGCTAGAAAAAGTAGAAAATGAACAATTAAACAATATAAAAATACTAAATGTAGATGCAGTTGAATTGCCAGAATACTTTGAAGATTACTCAATTGATGAAATACACATTAACTTCAGTGATCCATGGCCAAAATCAAGACATGCAAAAAGAAGATTAACATTTAGAACGTTTTTAGATTTATATAAAAAATTATTAAAAGAAGATGGTATTTTAAAGCAAAAAACAGATAATCAAGGATTGTTTGAGTCTTCTTTAATGTCATACAGTTTATATCCTGCTTATTTAACATTTGTAAGTGTTGATTTACACAATAATGAAATAGCAAAAGATAATGTAATGAGTGAATATGAAAGAAAATTCTCAGGAATGGGACAGCCAATTTATAGTGCCCATGTAGTATTTAAATTGAAAGGTGAAAAAAATGAATAAATTCCATGCATTTTTAGTTGAAGGTAAAACTTTAATAGTAAGATTAATTAATAAAACAACAACAGAATATAAAAAAGATAAAGAAGTAGCAACATTATATAACAAAGACCAAGTAATTGGTTATAACATATTTAATGTCGAACTACCAAATAAGGAAAATGGCTTATTGAAATATGATAAAGAAATAGAAGCATTAGTAAATAAAGCATTAGCAACAATAAATCAACAACCATTAGAAATGGATGATATTAGTAAATATTTTGTAATTGGATATGTAAAAGAATTAGAAAAACATCCAGAAAGTACAAGATTACATATTGCTCAAGTAGACTTAAAAGATGAAGTATTACAAATAGTGTGTGGAGCTAAAAATATAGAACAAGGTCAAAAAGTGGTAGTTGCGAAACCAAATGCAGTACTATTTAATGGTACTTGGATAGGAAAAGGCAAATTATTAAAAGTAGATAGTGCTGGAATGATTTGTTCAAGTAAAGAATTAGGATTAACAAAAGAATCAAATGGTATCCTAGTTTTAGAAGATTCAGCAGTAATAGGAAATACTTTCTTTAATGAAAATTAGGGAAATAAACCTTCCAAGTAAAATAATAATAGCTCCAATGGCAGGAGTAAGTAATCATGCATTTAGAAAAGTATATCGCAAATATACAAAAGGACTAATATGTGCTGAAATGGTATCTGATAAAGCAATACTTTATCGAAATGAAAAAACATTAAATATGATTAATGTTGATAAAGATGAAGGTATGGTAAGTATGCAAGTCTTTGGTGGAGAAGTTGATAA
The DNA here is from genome assembly GCF_049478495.1 of Mycoplasma sp. P36-A1. Taxonomy (NCBI): domain Bacteria; kingdom Bacillati; phylum Mycoplasmatota; class Mollicutes; order Mycoplasmatales; family Mycoplasmataceae; genus Mycoplasma; species Mycoplasma sp. P36-A1. The sequence continues at coordinate 455,059 of NZ_CP168083.1, forward strand.
TATTGTAAATGCAGCTAAGTTTATAGATGAAAACTCAAATGCTACTTTTATTGACATAAATATGGGATGCCCTGTAAAAAAAGTATTAAAAACAGGCGGGGGTTCAAATTTATTAAAGTATCCAGATAAAGTAAAAGAAATTGTAACAAAAGTAGTTAATAATGTTTCAAAACCAGTAACAGTAAAAATAAGAGCAGGATTTGATTTTGATAGTATCAACTATTTAGAAATAGGACAAATAATTCAAGATAGTGGTGCAAGTGCTATTACTATTCATGGAAGAACACGTTCACAATTTTATGAAGGTAAAGCTAATTGGGATTACATAAAAGACTTAAAAGAACATTTAGATATTCCTGTAATTGGAAATGGTGATATTCAATCAGTAGACGATGCAATAAAAATGTTAGAATATACAAAATGTGATGCAATTATGATCGGAAGAGGTATCCTTGGAAATCCTTGGTTAGCAAAAGAAATAGAGTACTACTTAGAAACAGGAAATAGATTAGAAGCACCAAGTTATCAAGAAAAAATAAATCAAGCTATCGAACATTTAGATCTATTAGTTCAAGAATATGGAAACAAAATAGGTGTTACATCAATGAGAAGTCATGGTGCATGGTACTTAAAAGGTCTTAGTGAAAATGCAAGAGTTAGACAAGCATTAAATACTGAAAATACTTATGAAGGTATGAAAAAAATATTTGAAGATTATATAATATTTTTAGACAATAAAAAACAATAGAAAATACTTATTAAAAGTAAATGTTAATAAGACAAGGTGTAATAGCGTTTAGTGACAACTAAGTTCGATTACGCCTTTTTATATACAATGTATATAATTTATGAGTTAAATAAACTATTGTTTGATTGAAAAAAACACAAATTAATAATATGTAAGTGCCTAAACAAACATATTATTAAAAAAATCAAATAAAACGCTATTTAATTCAATAATTTAATATATATGATTTATGTATATGTTATAATTATATGAAAAAAATGTTATAATATAAAATCAAGGGAGTGATTATTTAATGAGCGTAATATTAGGTAAATTAGCTATAAATTCATCAAGATTAATCGGAAATCGCGGTACAGATATTGGTGGCGTTGTAGCATTAAAGTTTAATAAGAATATTTTCAGTAAACTAGCGGCAAATATTGAAAATATCATTTTAGTAACAGGAACAAATGGAAAAAGTACTACAACAAATATAATAGCAAGTGTACTTGATCAATTACCAGATTCAACTATAGATAATCGTAAAGGCGCTAATATGTATACTGGTGTCTTAACAGCTATGATTGAAGATTATAAAATATTTGGTAATAATAAAATAAAGTATGCTGTTTTTGAAGTTGATGAAGGTTCAGTACCTAAAATTATGAAAGAAATAAATGCTAATTATTTAGTAGTAACCAATTTCTTTAGAGATCAATTAGATAGATATAGTGAAATGGATATGTTAGTTGATAGAATAGATAAATCATTAGATAATAAAAACACACAATTAGTTTTAAATGTTGATGATCCATTTTGCATGCGCTTAAGCAATCATCAATATATAGGTTATGGATTAAGTAGTAATATAGATTTGTTTAAAGAAGGAAGCGTATCAGATTCAAGATTTTGTCCAGTATGCGGCAGTGAATTAACATATACGCATAACTTCTATGGACAGCTTGGACATTATTATTGTTCTAATTGTAGTTTTAAACGAACAGAACCAAAGTATGAAGCCCAAGAAATAAAAGATAAAAATTTACTTATTAATCATCATAACTATGAACATAACTTAAGTGGTGCATATAATGCCTATAATGTTTTAGCTGCAATAAGTATATTAAAGGAATTAAATATAAAAGATGAATTAATTGAAAAAGGATTAAAAGCATATTTTTCAAATGATGGTAGAATGCAAAAAATAGTAATAAAAAATAACGATGTTTATTTGAACTTAGTTAAAAATCCAGCAGGTATGAATATGACATTACAAGAAGCAATGAAAATGGATATTGAAAACATAGCCTTTATATTAAATGATCATGAGCCAGATGGTAGAGATGTTTCTTGGATTTGGGATGCTGATTTTGAATATCTATTAGAAAAAAATATTGCGAAATACTTTGTTTCAGGAACAAGAGCACAAGATATGGCACTAAGATTAAAAAATATGGGAGTAGAACCAAATAAAATAATAGTAGACAATAACTTTGATGTTTTAATAGAAGTAATCACTGAAAAAAATGCCTTAGTAGTTGCAAGCTATACAGCTTTAAATGATGCTAAAAATGCTTTAATGAAAAAGGAGGATAAATAATGGATTATAACATTTATCATATGTTTCCTAAACTTCTTAATTTATATGGAGACAGAGGAAACATCTTAACTTTAAGTTATTATGCAAAACAATTAGGATTAAATCCAGTTGTACATGAAATTGACAATGTAGACAATATAGACTGGGAAAATGTTGATTTTATGCTAATTGGAGGAGGTAGTGATCGAGAACAAGCCCTAGTTACAGGTCAACTATCAAAAATAAAAGATAAATTAAAAAAAGAAGTAGATAATGGCTTGCCAGTACTAGCTGTTTGTGGAGGGTATCAATTTTTAGGAAAGTTTTACAAAGATACATCAGGTAATATTTTAGATGGATTATCGGTTTTAGATATGGAAACAGTAGGACAAACTAAACAACGTATGTTAGGAAATCTTATAGTTGAATCTGATAAATTTGGAACAATTGTTGGATTTGTAAACCATGCAGGAGAGACTTTTCACAATCTAGATAAATTAGGAACAGCAATAAATGGCAAAGGAAATAATCTAGATACAAACGAAGAAGGTATTATATACCAAAATCTAGTAGGTACATACTTACATGGACCACTATTACCAAAGAATCCTAATATTACAAAATTCTTTTTACAAAAATTTATGGAAAAAAACAATTTAGAGTTCAATGAACAAAAAATTGATACTAGCTTTGAAGAAGAAGCAAGACAAAATATGTTAAATAAAATATCTAAAGAAGGAAATAATTAAGATGGAGAAGTCGGAGAAAAAAATGTCTAGATTAGAAAGACATAAACAAAGACGCGAGGGTGAATTAGCTAATAGTACAACGCAAATTAATTCTGATACGACAATGAAACAAACATATGATATTAATCCGATAGCAGCAAAAGAAAAAGAAGGGGTAGCTAAAAGAAAAAGATCATACAATAATATTGTTGTATCAAAAAACTTAGACATTGAGGATATAAGAAAAAAAGCAGCAGGTGTTAAAAGAGAGTTATTTGATATTGAAGAAGCTTTTAAAAATATGAAAAATGATAATAGAAGTTATGATAGAGATACTCAATTAGAGATAATGAATGATTTGTTCAGTGAAAATATGATTGAGTATAATGATACAATTGAAATTTTAAAAGATCATCATACAAAAGAAATAACAATAAGTGAAGAAGATTTAATAAAAATGCTTGATGAAAAAACAATTGCAAAACAAAAAGCAATAAAAGCTAGTGTTAAGGCTAAAAAAGCTACAATTAAACCAGCTAATATTAGTTCGCCAGAACATAAAAATATTCCTAAGGAAACAATTCCTGTTAAGGAATTAGACAGTGGGAATCGACCAGTAGTTGAAGTGTTAGCAGATGTTAGTCGAAAAAAAGTTGATCATTCAATGACACAAAGAATAAATTTGAATTTAGAAAATAACACAGAAAATGAAACAAAGACAAGTAAAGCAAAAAAAGCAAAAAAGCAAATCAAGAATACTAAGCCAAAAAAAGTAAAAAAAGTAAAAAAATCAGTAAGTAAACCAGTAAATAAACCGGTAAATAAAACAAGTCAAACAAAGCAAAGCCTATCAGTTAACACTTTATTAGGGGTAGTTTTAATTGTTTTAATAATCTTTTTAGGCGTATTAGTTTACCAGGCATTTGCAGGATAGGTGGAAAAATGAAAAAAATCATTATTGCAATTGATGGACCAGCAGCAAGCGGAAAATCAACAGTAGCTAAAATAGTTGCAAGTAAACTAGGTTATAAATACATTGATTCAGGGGCGATGTATCGATGTGTTGCTTTATATGCTATAAATAACAACCTAGATGAAAAACAATTAGAAGAAAATTTAAATAAAATAAACATTGAATTTGATGAAAAGAACAATGTTTATTTAAATAATCAAGATGTTACTTTAAAAATTAGATCTAATGAAGTTACGAATATAGTCCCTCAAATTGCTAAGAATGCTAAAATAAGAAGTTATTTAGTACAACAGCAGCAAAAATTAGGGGCAACAAAAGGTATTGTAATGGATGGTAGAGATATAGGAACAGTAGTATTTACAAATGCAGAATTAAAAATATATCAAATTGCTTCAGCAACTGCTAGAGCAACAAGACGACATAAAGAAAATATTGAAAAAAATATTCCTTCAGATTTAAAGGAAATAACAAAAGAAATAGAACAAAGAGATTATCAGGATATGAATAGAGAGCATTCACCTTTAACTAAAGCTAAAGATGCACTAATACTTGATACTTCAAATATGACTATTGAACAAAGTGCAGATGCAGTAATAAAATTAGCAGAAGAAAGGGTGAAATAGCATGGCAAGTTTAGGATTAGTAGCAATAGTAGGTAAACCAAATGTAGGAAAATCAATGCTTTTTAACAGAATAGTAGGAGAAAGATTAAGCATTGTTGAAGATTATAGTGGGGTAACTAGAGATAGATTATATGCTAAGGCAACATGGTTAACAAAAGAATTTAGATTAGTTGATACAGGAGGAATTCAATTAGCTGATGCTCCTTTTATTGATGAAATAAGAACTCAAGCAATGATAGCAATTGAAGAAGCAGATGTCATAATATATGTAGCAGATGGAAAAATTGGTGCTACAAGTGATGATGAATATGTAGCTAAAATATTAAAAAAATCAAAGAAACCAGTCATTTTAGCAGTTAATAAAATAGATAACTTTGAATTAAATACTAATATCTATGAATTTTATTCACTTGGATTAGGTGATCCTATTGCTTTATCAGTATCTCATGGTATTGGTATAGGAGATTTATTAGATAAGGTAATTGAAGACTTACCTAATGAAGCAAAAGATGAAGATGAAGATACTATCAGATTTAGTCTAATAGGAAGACCAAATGTAGGAAAATCTTCATTAGTAAATGCAATCTTAAATGATAATAGAGTAATAGTATCAGACATTGCAGGTACAACAAGAGATTCAGTAGATGTATCATTTACTAATAATGGCCAAAAATATGAGGTAGTAGATACTGCTGGATTGAAAAAACGAGGAAAAATATTCGAAAACTTAGATAAATATGCGGCCTTAAGATCAATGGGTGCAATTGAAAAAAGTGATATTGTTTTATTAGTAATTGATGCAGAACAAGGTATCTTAGATCAAGATAAGAATGTTGCAGGATTTGCTTATGAAGAAAGTAAGCCAATAATAATAGTAGTAAACAAATGGGATTTAGTTGATAAAGATACAAACAGTATGACTAAATTTGAAGATAAACTAAAAGAAGAATTCAAATTTCTTGCATATGCAAATGTTGTCTTTGTATCAGCCTTAGAAAAGAAAAGAATCCATACAATATTTAATGCTATTACAGAAACAAATGATAGTATGAATAAAAGAGTAAGCACATCTGTTTTAAATGATGTAATAAGTGATGCTCAAGCAATGAATCAATCTCCAATGTTTAATGGTGGTAGAGTAAGAATATACTATGCTTCACAAGTTGCTATAGCACCACCAACATTTATATTATTTGTAAACAATACAGATTATATGCACTTTAGTTATCAAAGATATTTAGAAAACAAATTACGTGATGCCTTTGGCTTTGAAGGAACACCAATTAAAATTTTATTAAGAAAAAGAGTATAGTTAGGAGAATTTTATGAAGGTAAGTATTATAGGTAGTGGAAGTTGGGGAACAGCTTTAGCTCAAGTATTAGCAGATAATAAGCATGATGCCATAATTTATGGAATAGATAAAGAAGAAATCAAAGATATTAATAGTGGATATAATCATAAGTTTTTTGATGATTTAAAAATAAATAGTAATATAAAAGCTACTACAAGTTTAGAAGAAGCTTTAAAAGATACAGATGTAATACTAATGGTAGTACCTACTAAAGTAACAAAATCTGTATTAAAAGAAATATCACAATATTTAAATCCCAACAAAAAAGTATATATTGTAAATGCATCAAAAGGATTTGATCCTCAAACAAATGATCGCATGTCAGAAACAATTAGAAAAACAATCAGTGAAGAATATCGACATGAAGTATGTTCAATAATAGGTCCATCACATGCAGAAGAAGTTATTCAAAGAATGTATACAGCAATATGTAGTGTTAGTTTAGATACAGATGTTGCTGAAGCGATACAACTTCTATTCTCAAATGATTACATCAGATTATATACACTAACAGATGAAGTGGGCGCAGAATATGGTGTTGCTTTTAAAAACGTTTTAGCGTTGTGTAGTGGTGTAATAACAGGAATAGGATTAGGAGACAACACAAGAGCTGCTCTTTTAACAAGAGGCTTACATGAGATGATTAATTATGGTGTTGCTAAAGGTGGAAAAGTAGAAACCTATTTAGGATTAACAGGTATAGGTGATTTAATAGTTACTGCTACATCAGTGCACTCAAGAAATTATCAAGCTGGACTAAAAATTGGACAACAACACTCATCAAAAGCAGTAGTAGAAGATGCCTCAACGACAATTGAAGGTGTAAGAACATGTAAAGTAATTTATCAAGATAGCCAATCAATGGGATTAGAGCTACCAATAATAAATGAATGCTATGCAGTATTGTATGAGGATGAAGATCCAGAACAAGCAATTAACAATTTAATGAGTAGAAAATTAAAAGCAGAAAGGTAAAGGTGATAAAAAATGCCAATAACATTTAACGATAATGGAACAACATTCTTATTAATGATTGTACCAATGGTGCTAGCAATGATAGCACAATCAAGTTTAAAAAATACATATAACAAATATTTACAATTGCGTAATTCTAGAGGAGTATCAGGAGCACAAGCTGCAAGAGATATTTTAGATGCACATGGATTACAAAATGTTAGTATTGGAGTTGGAAAAGGTTTTCTAACAGATTATTTTGATCCAAGAAGTAATCATATTAATTTATCACCAGAAGTATATAATGGATATTCTGTAGCCTCAGTTGCTGTTGCAGCACACGAAGTTGGACATGCAATTCAACACGCTGAAAAATATCCAGTAATTGATATAAGAAACAAAGTATTACCTGTAGCTTCATTAGCAAGTAATCTTTCATGGATGTGTATTATGATTGGTTTATTCTCATCATTTACAGGTCTATTATGGCTAGGAGCAGCAATGCTAGCAGTAATTTTACTTTTTCAAGTATTAACATTGCCTCTAGAATTTGATGCATCTAAAAGAGCGGTAACTAATTTACAAGCAAATGGATTAATAATACAAACTGAAGTAGGCCCTGCAAAAGCAGTCTTAAAAGCAGCCGCAATGACATATGTAGTTGGAGTATTAGCAGCATTAGCCAATTTATTAAGAATAATTATTATTGCAAATAGAAGAAATTAAACAAGGAAGTGAAATAATGGGCAAAAAAAAATATCAATACTTAGGTTTTGCATTTATAGTAATACTTATGTATACAGCTGTAACTAACTTTTCAAGTTTTAGCGGCAGTTTAGGAAAAGTATTTTCAATTATAAAACCAATAGTATATGGAATGGGAATAGCATATTTTATATATCCTATAGTAAAAATAATGTATGAAAAATTACTATATCCACTAGATAATAAACGAATAAAAAAATTAGGTTATTATATTAGTATTCTGATAAGTTACCTGCTCCTATTCATGATATTTTATATGCTTTATTCATGGTTAGCCCCAATAGTAATTGAAAGTGGTAATAAAATTGCCAATTTAGATTACTCAAAAATAACAAGTGATACTGTAGAAGAGTGGAAACAACTACAATCTCAATATTCATTGTTAGCAAATATAGATGCAACTAATTTGATAAATACATCAATTTCAAAAATATCAAATTTATTATCTGTTGATAATGTCACAAAATATATTACAGGAGTAGTTGGATTTACAACTTCAATATATGCAGTAGTAATGGGTATTATTATAAGTATATATATGATTTTATCAAAAGAGGAACTATTTGCAGCATCTAATAAATTTTTTGAAGCAGTAATGTCTGTTAGACAATTTAAGTATAGTAAAAAATATTTTTTACATTTTGAAAGTACTTTTAAAAAATTCTTCTTTGGAAAAATGCTTGATTCACTAATAATAGGAATACTTGCTTTTATAGGACTTTCATTATTAAAAGTACCATTATTTCCATTATTAGCTATAGTAGTAATGATTACAAACATGATTCCATACTTTGGACCATTTATTGGAGGAATCCCAGTAGTATTAGTAACCCTATTTGTAACTGGAGATCCAATGCAAGCCTTATGGTCAGCATTGTTTATCTTAGCTCTACAACAATTTGATGGAATATACTTAGGACCTAAAATACTTGGGGATTCAGTAGGAGTTTCAAGTGTATGGGTTATTATAGCTATAGTTATCGGTGGAGCAACCTTTGGAGTGTTAGGACTATTGTTATGCGTTCCAATGGCCGCAAGTCTAAAAGAAGGATTTAATGAGTTTTATGATTATCGAATGAGTCAAAGAGATAGTCAAATAATAGATAACTAACTACAAAAGAGCAGCTTTATGCTCTTTTTAATTAATCAGGGTTTCTTTAAGTAATGTGGATAACTTTTAATCAAAAAACATAAATATAATCACTAATGTACATTGACTTTACTAGCTAAAGTAATGTATAATTATGGTTGACACAAAGTGTCGTTTTGTAGCCCCGGAAAACTACAAAATGATTTAGGAGGAATACAATGCGTCAAACTACAATGGCTAATAATAGCACAGTTGAACGTAAATGGTATGTTGTAGATGCAACAGAATTGACTTTAGGTCGTCTTTCATCTCAAATTGCTGCAATCTTAAGAGGAAAGCACAAACCAACATTCACACCACATGTAGACTGTGGTGATTACGTAATCGTAACAAATGCAGAAAAAATTAAATTAACAGGTAACAAGTTAGAGAAAAAAATGTATCACAATCATTCTGGACACATCGGTGGTCTAAGAACGAGAAGTGCAAGAACAATGGTTGAAAAATATCCTACAGAAATGTTAGAAATAGCAATCAAAGGAATGTTACCAAAAACTACTTTAGGACGTCAACAAGGTATGCACTTATTTGTGTATACTGGTAACGAGCACCCACATACTGCTCAACAACCAGTTGAACTAAAAATTAAAGGTTAAGAAAGGAGATATATCATATGTCAGAAGTAATGTACAGAGGAACTGGACGTCGTAAGAGCTCAGTTGCACGTGTAATTTTAGTACCTGGAAACGGGAAAATTACAGTAAATGGTCAAGATGTAAGAGAATATCTTCCATTCGAAGTTTTAGTATCAGATCTTGTTCAACCACTAATGATCACTAACACTTTTGAAAAGTTTGATGTTTTAGTAAACATCAACGGTGGTGGATTCACTGGTCAAACTGGAGCAATCAGATTAGGTGTTGCTAGAGCTTTATTAGAAGCTTCAGCAGATTACCGTCCTGCTTTAAAAGCAGCTGGAATGCTTACAAGAGACGCTCGTGTTAAAGAACGTAAAAAATACGGTCTTAAGGGAGCAAGAAGAGCACCTCAATTCTCAAAACGTTAATACGTTTTCACTAAGAGATAATTTCTGGAAGATTTCAGGAAGTGTCAAAAGACTTAAAACCCTTTATTTTAAAGGGTTTTTTGTTTTTCCAAGTTTTGTGAAATAACACAAAATTCCGAGCACTTGCAACAACCTTGTAACACCAAGGCTTCTTTTTACTATTGGAAACGCAACAAATTTACTATGTATATCATCCAATTTAACTGAATAATCAAACAACAGGGAGTAATTAACTAAAAACTAATTACTTCCTTTTTTTATACCCAAATTGAGGGAAAGGAGGAATACTTATGTCTAAAGTATTTGCAGTGTCCAACCAAAAAGGTGGAGTCGGTAAGACTACTACCTGTATCAATCTTGCTGTAGGTTTAGTAAACCAGGGTAAGAAAGTATTACTAGTTGACGCTGATCCACAGGGCAGTATGACAGTATCTCTTGGTTATCGTAATCAGGATTCACTAGAAAACTCACTAGCTACTTTAATGACGAGTTCTATTAAGAACACAGACTTAAAGGTTGGTGAGACCTTACTACATCATGTGGAGGGTGTTGACCTCATACCAGGAAATATTGAACTTGCTGCTATGGACGTTACACTCGTTAATACAATGAGTAGAGAAAAGGTAATGAAGAATGTTATTGATACAGTTAAAGACAATTACGACTATGTAATAATCGACTGTATGCCTTCTCTTGGTATGATGACAATCAATTCATTAGCTTGTGCTGATTCAGTTATCATTCCTGTACAGGCAGAATTCTTATCTACCACAGGAACAGTACAGCTGTTACAGACTATCTCTAGTGTTAAGCGTAACATTAATCCTGAATTAAACATTGATGGAATTCTAATTACTATGACTGATGAAAGAACTAATCTTTCTAAGAATATTAGAGAACAGATACATGAAGTGTATGGTAGAAACATCAAAGTTTATAAGGATTCAATCCCAAGATGTGTAAAAGCAAGTGAGTGCACAGGTGTAGGAGAATCGGTTTTCAGGTATGATCCTAATGGAAAGGCTACTAAGGCTTATGCGGACTTTTCAAAGGAGGTAAATGAAAATGGCAAACAGGTCAAACGAAATAAAAATCAGCAATATCGATGATTTATTTTCTACGCAGGAGTTAAGGGATGTATCAACTAATACTAAGGTATTACATATCGACATCCAAAAGATTGATGATTTTCCTAATCATCCATTCAAGGTAGAAAACGATATGAAGATGGTCGAACTGGCTAAAAGTATTGAAGACAATGGAGTTCTAGTACCAGCAATGGTAAGACCTACAAAAGATGGTAGATATGAAATGATATCAGGACATCGTAGGAAGTTTGCTGCTCAAATGGCAGACTTAGAAAGAATTGCTTGTATTGTTAAAGAGTTATCTAATGATGAAGCAACAATCATCATGGTTGATAGTAATATTCAACGTGAAGGTATCTTACCTAGTGAGAAAGCATTTGCTTATAAGATGAAGATGGAAGCAATTAAGCACCAAGGACAAAGACAATCAACTTCTACACCAATGGTGTCGAAGTTGTCAGCTGAAAGTATAGGTGAAGAAAATGGTGAAAGTAGAGAAACAGTTAGAAGATTTATCCGATTAACTTATCTAAATAAACCATTGCTTGATATGGTAGATGCAAAAATTGTAGCAATTAGACCAGCTGTTGAAATATCTTACTTAACTGAAGATGAACAAGACCGATTACTTGATAAAATGCAATTGAATGATGCTACACCATCATTAGCACAGGCCATTAGATTAAAACAATGTTCACAAGCGGGAAAACTTGATGATGAGACTCTTGGAGCAATCATGGCCGAATATAAGCCAAATCAAAAAGAGCGTGTCTCTTTAAGAAAGGAAGATATTAAGAAATATTTTCCACGAAATTATGATGATGATCAGATAAGAGAAACAATAATGAAACTTATTGAAGACTGGTCAAAAAAGAAGAAAAAAGAAATACAAAGTAGATAGTTACCAACAAGGGAGGAGTGCGCCCAAACCAGGATAGGAAGAATTTTTTCTTCCCCCTCACACTCCCCCTGTTTTTACTATCTGAGAATATTATTTACTGAAAAAAATAAGTAAATAACTTAATAAGAAATACTTAATTAGAAAGGAATAAAGAAAATGAATTTTAATAAAGAAGAATTAAGCATTATTAGTTCAGCTTTAATGCATTATGCTTTTAGTCTTAATGGTGAACAAGCTAAACAGGCTAAAGATGTTTTAAACAAAATTGAAGCTAATCAACATGATGATTATGAAAAGATCACAGAGTTAATTAAAAATTATTCAAAAGGAGATGAAACTCATGGATAACGGTATGAAACAAATCCTGGAATACTTTGCTTTAAAGTATAAAGGTGATTTCGATAAAATTTATGAAGCATTATCAAACAAAGAAAAAGTTGACCCAGAACTTGGACCAACATTAATGGAATCAAAGAAGAATAAGTGTGTAACAATCATTGATGATAAATACCCTGAATTCTTTAAATCAAAAGAATGTCCACCATTTGCATTGTTCTATGAAGGTAACTTAGAACTTATTGCTGATGATCGTCCAATACAATCAGCTGTTGGAAATGATGGAAGAATGATTTTAGGTGTAAGTCCTGTTATTAGTGAATCAGAATTTAAACTAGATTATGTAATTGCTTGTGAGAGTCAAGATGATTTAGAAAAGATGAAAACAATAATGCACGATAAGGGTATTAAGTTGAAGAATCATACACAGCCTCCTAAGGAACAAATGATTTAGCCTTATTATCTTTCTGAGTAAATCAATAAGTGTTATGATTTAAATATAAAGAGATACAGGAGGATATGTTTATGAGTACTAAGAATGTTATTAAAGTTGAAATAAGAAGTACATCTGGATTTTGTTCATATGAAGATGCGTATGAGGATAAAATCGTAATAACAAAAGAAAGTATTAAATATACATATAATCCAATGTTTATTTCAGATATCAATCCAGTAAAAAAATGGTCTTTTAAAACAAACAATGAAGTATTCAATGTTTTGTTTGATCGTATTTCTAAAGATGTAATTGATATCATCTATAGAGAACTTGATTACATGTGTGAAGATATAGGTGCAATAACATTTATTGTGACATATGATGATAAGTCTAAAGATAAAAGAGATTTCTTTGTTCCTGGTGATGAATTTAAAGAGTGCTTTGCAAATATTAGAGTAATGGTGCCCAAATGTGAGAATGTTCCACCAGTTCTATTAACAGAAGATGACTATGAAGATGATTAATCTGCAAATTAATTAATTGCAAGATTGAATAGTCTTCCTTCTAGGAATACATTGAATGTGAAGAGGAGGAATGCTTTATGTTAAAAAGAATACTTGCAATTCCAATGGCTGTAGTGTTAGTTGGTATGTTTATTAGTGCTTCAAATGTTCCTGTTCCTGATGAATCAATGAAAGCAGTTCAGGAAACAATTGAAAAGGATCAAAAGAACACTAAAGAAAATGAAGAAACAGCTGCTAGTGAAACTAATCAAGTTGTCGAAGAAAAGACAGCTGAAAAGAAAGAAGTTAGTAGCAGTAATACATCGGTGGATAATTCATCAAAAAAAGTGGAAAACTCTAGTAAACAAGTTAGTTCTTCAAGTACTTCTAGTTCTAGTAGTGTTCCAACTAAGATTGAAGAATCAAAACCAACTGATAATTCAATACCTAGTACACCAGCACCAACACCTAAGCCCACACAACCAGAAAAACCAAAAGAAGAAAAACCTATTTCATATAATTATCAAATAGGTAATTCAGGTAAGCTATATACTGATGAAAATGTGGCATATAGTGAAGCTGAAAGATACTCAGATAATTACGTAAGTGATACAAATTATGTTAGTGGATATTTAGTATATTCAACATATGATAAATGGACTATCTCGTATTATTACAGTAATTATTAACAACAATTAAATAGAAATAATAAGTAAGGAAGAATGATTATAATGTTCTTCCTTTTTTATTTTAAACAGGAGAAAAACAATGATAGATAAGATAAAGAAGAATGTTAGAAGATTCTTAATATCACTAGCTAGTTTAGCGATAGTGATTAGTGGAGCAACTTCATCAGCTCAAGCATTAACTGGAGTAACAAGTTGCGATGTACCTAGTGATTGGTATTTAACCACAACAGGAAATGTAGTAAGTAATAGACATGAAGGATATTTAAAGGTTAGTGGACAACCAGTTTTCTGTGTTGATTACTATGCTGAATATCATAGTGGAAAAACAGTAACCGCAGGAACACCTGCTGATATTGGATTGAGTGAAGCTAAAGCTAAAAGATTATCGTTAATTGCTTATTATGGAACTAAAGTGGCTGGAAGAACAAGCCAAGACTGGTATGCAATTACACAAGGATTACTATGGAGAGAAATCCATGATAGAACTGATTTACAATTTGTAACATGTAAAACAGCACCTACATATCAAGATCAACAAAGATGTTGGAATGAAATCTTAGCTGACGTTGATCGTTATTATGTAATGCCATCATTTGCTTCAGGAACACATGAAGTAGATATGGATGGGCAAATTGAATTAACAGATACCAACGGAGTGTTATCTGATATGGTAGTTGTTAGTTCAGGTAACCTAAATGTTTCAATTAGTGGAAACAAGTTAATCATTAAAGGAGCTTCTAATGCTTCTGACTTAACAAGTATTACATTAAAGAAAAACATTGCTGCAAGTGAAACAGGAACAACAATTGTTTATACTGCTAGTGATTGTCAATCACTTGGAAGCTTTAAGATTGCTGATCCAGTTCGTGTATCATTCAGAGTTAAAACAAATAAATATGGTAACTTTGAATTATTAAAATACAATGATGATAAGTCAGCAACAATTCCTAATACTAGTTATAGAGTAACAGGTCCTAATGGATTTGATCGTACTGTACAAACAAGTAGTGATGGAAAGATTAAATTAGATCGTATTCCAGTAGGTGATTATAAATGCGTAGAAGTAAATGCTGCTACAGGTTATTTAATCAATACAACTGAATTTGAATTTACAGTTAAAGTATTAGAAACTACAACTATTGATCCAACCAATTTAGAACCAACAGGAAAAATCAATCTAAAGAAGAGCATGGATGTATCAAAAACTGATAACAAAAAAGGTGATGCTGTTATCAACGATAATACATATACCTTATATGCTGCTGAAACAATTACTAATGTAGCAGGAACTAAGAAGTTCTATGATAAAGATCAAAAGGTTTCAGCTAAAAAAACAAATGCATCAGGTGATATTACTTGGGATGATCTTCCATTAGGTAATTATTACATTAAAGAAACTGCAACTAATGATTCATTAGTTTTAAATACTAATACCATTAATGTAGCTATTACTTATCAAGGACAAACAGTATCAAAAGTTATTGTGGATAAAGACACAAGTGATAGAGTCAATATGCAAAAGATTCAAGTATTTAAATCAGGAGAAGGTGAAGGTATCTCTGGAGTAGTTAAAGGATTACAAGGAGCAGAATTCACATTCAAATTAAAATCAGAAGTTGATCATGTAGGTTGGGACAATGCAACTACATATGATGTTGTTACTACTGATGAAAATGGAAAAGCTAATACAAAGTATTTACCATATGGAACATATTTAGTTAAAGAAACAGCTACTCCAAAAGATTATGTAACAGCACCAGATTTCACAATCTCAGTTACAAAAGATTACACAGAATATACAGATGTTGAACAAGTAAGAAGAGTTAACGTGAATAACGCACCTTTCAAATCACAAGTTAAACTTGTAAAGATTGATAAAGTAACAGGAAAGACTGTTACTTTAAATAGTGCATCATTCAAGATTAAAGATTCTAAAGGTAATTATGTAGTTCAAAAAGTAGGTGGAGTTAAATATGATACTTTCACTACTAATAGTAAAAACAATATCGTAGTTATTAGAGGTAAAGATGGAGAAGTTACTTTACCATTAACTTTATTAGCAGGAACATACACTATTGAAGAAGTAGAAACACCTGAAGGATTCTTATCATTAGAAAATCCAGTTAAGTTTACTATTACTAATCAATACGATTATGATCTTGATGAAGATGAAGATCCAATGCTTACAGTTAAAGTGGAAAACTTACAACCAACTGGAACAATTGAATTATATAAATCTGATAAAGTATCAAAAGAGCCTTTAGAAAATGTTGAATATGAATTAACAGCAACTAAAGATATTATTAGTCCAATCGATGGTAGTATTCTTTATAAAAAAGGTGATCTTGTTTCAAAAGATAAAACTAACAAAGAAGGTAGAATCACAATTAAAGATTTACCAATGGGATCATATCAATTAAAAGAAACATTAACTTTAGAAGGTTATGTTTTAAGTGAAGAAGTACATGATATTGAATTCACTCAAAAAGATTTAACAACTAAGGTTTATTCGATGGATATTAAAATTACTAATATTGCTCCTACTGGAGAAATTCATTTAGTTAAAACTGATAAAGACTCAAATGAGTTATTAAGTGGAGTTCAATATCAATTAACTGCTGCTGAAGATATCTATTCATTAGATGGAAGAAAGACATTAATTTATAGAAGTGGACAAACAGTATCTAAAGATATTTCTGAAGATGGATTCTACTTAACAAATGAGTTAGGTGAAATCAATATCGGTGACTTAGCTTTAGGTAAATATCAATTAAAGGAAACTCAAGCTTTAGTAGGTTATGCAACTGATAAGAAAGTATATGATATTGATTTATCTTATGATCATAGTGATAAAGTTCTATACACTCAAAGTTTAGAATTAACTAATACTAAAACAAATATTAATATCACTAAAGTAGATGCTACTACTGAAAAAGAATTACCAGGAGCACACTTAACTGTTTATGATAAAGAAACAAATAAAGTGGTTGATGAATGGACTTCAACAAATGAACCTCATGTAATTAGAGGATTAGAAATCAATAAGACTTATGTATTATGGGAAGACTTAGCACCTATTGGATACGCAACTGCAAGTGATGTTGTATTCACAGTAAATGATATAGGTGAAGTTCAAAAGATCGTAATGAAAGATGAAATCACTAAAGTAAGTATTTCTAAACAAGATGCAAGTACTGGCAAAGAATTACCAGGAGCAACTTTAATTATCACTGATAAAGATGGTAATCAAATTGATAAATGGATTTCAACAAATGAAGTACATATGATCTATGGATTACATGTAAATGAAGAATATACTTTAACAGAAATTACTGCACCTGAAGGCTACAATAAAGCTGAATCAATTAAGTTTACAATTGGTGATACAGGAGTAGTACAAAAAGTAGTGATGAAAGATACTCATAAACCAGTCGTAGTTCATACAGGTGATAGTACTAATGTTAAGTTCTATATGTTCTTAATGTTTGCTGCAGGAATTGCTATCGTAGCAGGAAAAGTATACTTCGCTAAAAAGAAAAAAGATTAGTGAAAAGGAGTGAGTGATATGCCCTAGAGAAGACAAGACTAAACAAGCTTTTGAGATGATAGAACAGGGGGTTAAAGATGTTTATACATCAGACAACTTCCTTAATTACTTACAATCATTATCAAAGTTTCATAATTATTCCTTGAATAATACAATGTTGATATTATGTCAGTATCCAACAGCATCATTAGTTGCTGGATTTAATTCATGGAATAAGAATTTTAAAAGACATGTAGTAAAAGGAGCTAAAGCTATTAAGATATTAGCTCCTTATCAAGTTAATGCTAAAACACAAGTAGAACAAAAAGATGCAAATGGTGAAGTCATAAGGAATGATAAAGGAGATGCTTTAACTGAAGAGAAAGTTTATACAGTGACTAAGTTTAGAGTAGTTAATGTATTTGATATTTCTCAAACAGATGGACAACCATTACCTGAATTAACTCATGATTTAAAAGGAACATCAGATAGTTCGAGAGCATTAATAAAATCAATAGAAGAAGTTTGTGAAATACAAATTGAGTTCAAATCAATTGATGAAGATCAAACACTTAGTGGAGGAGCGAAAGGTTATTATAGCCTTACTGAAGATAAGATAGTAATTAACTCAGGACTAGATGATATCCATAAAGCTAAAACCTTAGCACATGAATATGCCCATTCACTATTACATAAAGAATTAAATAAACCACAAAGTCAACGAGAGATAGAAGCTGAATCGTTGGCTTTTGTTATTTGTAATCACTTTGGAATTGATACCAGTGAATATAGTTTTGTGTATGTTGCTACATATGCTGAACAAAACGATCAATTCTTAAAACAGACATTACTTAATATTCAAAGTAATGCTCATGAAATGATTACAAAGTTAGAACCAATTTATGAAAGGAATATGGATATGAACAATGATAAAGAGTTTAACATTGATCTTAATGATGTGCATTCAACTGATGATAGTTATTTAACACCTGTAGAGCTTGAATACATCTCTAAAGGACTAGTTGAAGATTTAATGAATGATGTCTCAGCGATGCCTGTTTATGATTATCTGAGATCAAAAGATAACGAACCAGAATTGGGTAGAGAAGTTATTGATAGTGATTTAGGTGCAATTGTGGATAAGTATGCTGATAAACATCCTTTAGCTGCTAACTTATATCATGTTAATGATTACTTTGAAAAAGGAGTTAAAGAAACAATTTTCCTAAGATGCTATTTAGATATTATGGATCCCAATATGGATAGACCATTTGTTGAAGATAGCATCCAAAGAGAAAACTATTTAAGATTTAAATCATTTGGTGAAAGTGTACTTAGTGGTGATGCTACTTATATTAAGTTAAAAGCCAATAGTTCATTTATGGATTTGAATATTGATAACCTGGGAAATGATAGGTTTGCAATGTCTCATTACTATGAAGTAAATGGAGATATGATGGCAGATCCTGATATGGAGATTACATTTGATACGGAGAATCAATTAATATATGGTCAAACATTTCAACAGGACAATATGAACATGTATCAAGATATTAATTCTAATCCAGAAGTAGCAGATGACTTAAATAAATTCCTTAATGGATGGTTAAAGAATATTAAAGAAAACAATTATAAAATAGCTGAAATAAAAGGAGATGACTTCTCAATAACCTTTGATAAAAAAGGTAATGTAATTGAAGCTGAAGGTAATCAAGAAATGATTAATAAAAATAAGTTTGTTCAATTTAACATAGAACAAAAATCACAGGGAAAAGGACAGGTAAGATAAAATGAATCCAGAAACAATTTTAGAACAACACAAAGATGTGTTAATAGATGTTTACAATAATATTGTTAAATATAGAAATGCTTTTAATAAGTATATGGAAAAGTTAGATGACATGTTTGAGAAAATGGAAAAAGTTGATAACGGTGATAACTGTATTATCTCAATGAGAGATTTTGAATCACTAAGAAATGTTAAACAACCAAAGAATATATTGTTAGATAAATTTGCTGAATATGATGTCATGACATTGAATATAATTCTATCAGTATTTGAAGGAGGACGTGATCCTCATGACAACAGTGATGAACCACTTGTTGTTGAATATCACTTTTTTAAAAACAAATGGGACCTATTAGACGTAATAACAAATATGAATTATAGAGATTTTGAATTACAGTATTCTGTAGGATTAGCAAGAATAGGGTTTATTACTGGAACAGAATTGGAAACATCTTCAGAACATGTATGTTAATAAAGAAGAGATCAGTCGTGCAAAATCGATTGACCTTTTAACTTATTTAATGACTTATGAACTTGATAATCTTGTTAAAATATCTAGAGGAAATTATTGTACTGTTGATCATGACAGTTTAAAGATATCTAATGGTAAGTGGCATTGGTTTTCTAGACAAATTGGAGGAACAAATGTAATCAGTTATTTAACGAATGTATATGGCTATTCATTCCCTGAAGCAGTTAAGAAAATCAATGGAAACTTGAATGCAAAAGAACCAGTACAAACTAAGCAGGAGTATACAAAAAGGAAGTATTTCCAACTTCCTGAAAAAGCAGATAAACCATTAGCTGCAATAGAATATTTAAGAAAAAGATGTATTGATGATTCTTTAATTGCTTATTGTCTATATGATGGAATTCTTTATGAAGAAAAGAATCATCATAATGTAGTCTTCTTAGGAAAAGATCCTGAAGGTAATGTTAAATATGCTTGTATGAGAGGAACAACTGAAAAGAAGTTTCATGGAGAAGTATCTTGTAGTAATAAGAACTTCTCTTTTTCGTTGGGATTAAATAATTCAAATGATGTATTACATGTTTTTGAAAGTCCTATTGATTTGCTATCATATGGTACATTACTTAAACATAAGAAACATGAATGGAATAAACAAAATTACTTATCGTTAGGTGGTGTTTATGATTCAAATAAGGATACCAATCCAATAGCTTTGGAGACATTCTTAAACAATCATAAAAACATTAAGAATATAATTCTTCATCTTGATAATGATCATGCAGGACGAGCTGCAACAGAACTTATCAAAAGAGTATATTCAAATAAATATAACGTATTAGATAGACCACCTACGAGTGGTAAAGATGTAAATGAATATTTAGTTAAATATATGAATAAAGAAAGAGGTGACAACAATGCCAGATGATTTTGTATTAGCTTATAAGATAAATGATGTTAAAAATATAGAAGATCCTATAGCTATTAAAAGAGATATCTTAAACATAGCTAGTTTTATCAATGACCAAACGACAGATAGATTTATGTTCATTGATTCATTAGATCGAAATCTATTTACAACAATGGGATGTTTCTTGGATAGGTTTTCTCCTGATGGAGTAGATATGAGACCTGAATTAATAATGGCCTTAAATGGAATGCAAACAGGAGAGATTGAACCTGAGGAAGTAGAGTATGTAAATCTAAATGCAGATGGTGTTCAAAAGCAGTATATTGTTACAGTTGAAGAAACACTATCAAGAGAAGTTAAGGTTATCGCAAGTAGCCCAGAAGAGGCTAGAGATATTGTTGAAGGTCAATATGCAGAAGAGGAAATCGTATTATCTGCTGATGACTTTTCAGGTGTTGATTATTCAATAGAAGAAGTTCCAGAAAGGATCAATGTATTAATCATTGAACCAAGAAGAAAACCATATCAATCATCAATCAACAACAACCTGGAAAGTATGCAAAATATTGTTGATGGACATATTGAAAGAGCATATCCTTTTGAAGATTACAAAGTAGCTGTTGTAGTAAATGAAGAAGGTATTCCATTACAACTTGAACCCAATAGAGGAATCAAAGATGCCAATGGGAAACTACAAAACATCTTCTTTGGTAACATGATTATTTGTGGAATAGATGAACATCATGAATGTTGTTCATTAAATGAAGAACAGCTTACTCACTATAAAAAGGTGTTTGAAAATCCACATACATTCTTTAGGAATGATCAAGGCCAAGTTGATTTCAGAGAAGTTAAACATCCGAATAAAGGTCATGAAGGAAGGTAGACTATACCTTTCTTTCATAGCAAGCATTGATTTATGACGGCATCATAAATCGCTTGTTAGGGATGCTCCCTAATACCCTGTATTTTCATCGATTCTATCGAAACAATTTTGGATTTATTGACTATATTTATATACTTTAAAATTTCAAAAAAGTATAATAAAGATATAAAAGAAAAACATTTTAATCTTGAAAGAGGGAGGATAGAACAATGAAGATAAAGAAGATCATATCTTATCTATTAGTTATAACTATGTGTTTTGCAATACCAATCTTTACTGGTGGTGTAAAAGAAGTAAGTGCATCAACTGGTGACATGTTTTTTGATAATGATAACTATCTTAAATATCAAATAATAGAGGATAATGAGGAATCAAAAACTGTGGCAGTTGTTGGCTACGGAAATTTGGGTGATTCTGGTGAGTTAGAAATACCATCTAAAGTAAAAAAATATAATCCTGAATCCTTTGATGATTACACTGAATACACTGTGACAAGTATAGGTGAATCTGCGTTTGAAAATTGTTCAATTTTAAAAAGTGTTACAATTCCAGATACAGTACAAAGTATAGAATCGAAAGCTTTTAGTGCGTGGAACGCGGAAAATGAATCAAATCTTGCAAGTGTAACATTTGGTGAGAATAGTCAACTTAAAACTATAGAATCAATGGCTTTTGGTTGTTGTAAAAAATTAACAAGCTTTACCATCCCTGATTCAGTAACAAGAATTGATTCAAATTTTTGTATGGGGTGTTGTAATCTAACGAATGTAAAAATGCATTCATCAAAGCTTGAAGCTATCGAATACAATCACCTTTTAGGAACTGCTCCTCTTTGTTTTACAATTCATTCTAATAGAAAAGGATATTCAATCCCAACCACCTCTGAAGTTTTAGGATTTTCAGGATGTGAAGGAACGTTTATATTTACTGATATGAATGAAGAATTTGTTTCTAATGGGATAAAATATAGAGTAGTCGATCCTGGTAATAGTGGTGTTATGATTATTTCGGGAGATACTAAGTATAGTGGTGATTTAATAATTCCAGAAACTGTAAAGCATACTATTACTGAAACTAAAACTAGAACATATAAAGTAATTGGTATAGGTGAAAAAACATTTTATGAGTGTAATGAATTAGACAGTCTTACAATCCCCGATTCAATTACAAGTATAGGAAAAGATGCTTTTGCTGGTAGTTCAATAGTTTTAATAAAAATGAGCTATACAAAATTAAGTTTAATGGTTTCTTCTACTGGATTAGTAGTCAATTCAACAAAAACAGGATATAAAGTTTTGGCCATTAATAACTTTAGTTGGTTTATTGGAAAGTTTGATTTTCCTGATAAGGTCTCTATTGAAGATTTAGATGATAATAAAAATTATCCAATTTCTTTTCCGGGTTCTAATGTCTCAGATACGTCAGTTGTATATCAAAAAGGTTCTAACAGTGCATTCGTAGTTAAAGGAGAAGGAAGTTTAGATAAGTTCACAGGAGTATACTTTGATGATATTCTTGTCAGTGATAGAAATTATACACTTAAAGAAGGATCAACAATCATTACATTTAAACCCGAGTTTATGAAAACATTAAAAACTGGTGACCATACGATTAAAATGGTATGGACTGATGGAACAGCGACTACAACAATTAAGGTCATTGATAAAGACACAGTTCAAACAGGAGATACAACAGATATTGCATCAATCGTATCATTAATGTTGATAAGTATGGCAGGTATGTACTTGTCACTAAGAAATAGAAAACTAAATAATTAGCTAAAAGGTGTCTTCATAATAGAAGGCACTTTTCATTTAATAACAATATTCTAAAGTACACTTGTTGTACTTTTTTATTTTGGAGGCGATATATGAATAAATATAAATTGACTGTACGCTTAGATGATGAGTTAAAACATAAACTTGATGAACATACATTAAAAACTCAGATGTCCAAAGAAGCATATATTAGAAAATTAATAACAGGATATATTCCAAAAGAAGCACCTAGTGAGGAGTACATATCACTAACAAGAGAATTACATGCTATTGGTAATAATCTCAATCAACTAGCTGTAAAAGCAAATGCAAGAGGCATAATGAATGTTGAATTAATAAATGAAGAGTGTAAGAAATTAGACGTTCTTCTAGATCAATTATTTGAGTTAAATGTTATGCCTGAAAAGATGGAGGAATGAAATGGCAACAACAAAAATTTGGTCAGTTAAAGGAAGTATAAAAAGAGTTGTCGATTATGCTTCTAATCCTGATAAGACAACTAATGATGATTATGATGAGCCTGTAGGATTTGATGATGTTAATAATGTTGTTAAGTATGCTACTAATAGTAAAAAGACAGAACAAGCTTTATTTGTTACTTCATTAAATTGTGGTAGTGATCCAGTTAAAGATATGATGATGCTACATGAAAAAAATGATAACAGATTAAAGATAAAAGCATTTCATGGATATCAGTCATTCAAGCCTGGAGAAGTAACAGCAGCACAAGCTCATGATATAGGTGTACAACTTGCTAAAGAGTTATGGACTGATTATCTAGTAGTAGTTGCTACTCATACTGATAGGAAACATATTCATAATCATTTTGTTATTAACAATGTGAATTTAAAAAACAATAAATGCTTTGAAGCAAATAAAGCAACCTATAGAAAGATGCAAGAAGTGTCTGATAGATTATGCAAAGAGAATCACTTAAGTGTGATAGAAAACAAGAGAGGTAAAGGTGTGAACTATAGAATATATATGGACACTCAAGAAGGTAAACCAACAGTAAGGAATATTATTAAAAGAGATATTGATGAAGTAATTGCTGAATCAAGAACATTTGATATGTTTGTTAAAGGTATGCAAAAACGAGGATACAAAGTTAATAACTACAACAAGTATCTTAAAGTAATGCCTGAAGGTAAATCTAAATACTTTAGATGTAAATCACTAGGTGAAGATTACACTGAAGATGCTATTAAGAAAAGAATAGCTGAACAAGATAGAAGTGTAACAACTATTAAAGTGGATAGAAATGTATTCCTTAATAAAAATAACAAACCAAAGTCTAAAGGTATTCAAGCCCTTTATTATCACTATTGTTTTTTACTAGGTGTATTTGAAAATAAACCTAAAGCTAAAAGAATGCATTTCTTATTAAAAGAAGATATTAATTATCTTGATGATATATGCAGACAAGCAAATTATATTTGTAAACATGATCTTCAAACTGCTGAAGATGTTGAAATGAGAAAGGTATTACTTCAACAACAAATTGAAGAATGCAAAGATGTTCGTAATCAACTTAATAGCAGTAAGAAAGATACGAATTATGTAGAAATGGAAGAAGTTAAACAGAAGGTTTCCTTATTATCTAAGGAAATCTTTTCTTTATCTAAGGAGGTGAAACTATGTGAACAGATAGTAGATAGATCTGCAAAGATTCAAAATAACGTTAATCTAATTAACAATCAAGAAAGAGAGGATGGTCAAGATGAACACAGAATCACAAGCAGCAGAACAAGTCGTCAACATGTCTCTTAAGGGTATGGAAGAAGTCATTAAGATATCTGGATATGGAGCAAAGAACTTATCGGTTTATCTTTATACTTTGATGAAAGATCAAAAGCGTACCAAAGGTAAGACACGACTTAAAACAATGCTTAACAGTGGAGATGAATTAAAAATCTTTGAAGTTAATAGAGAAGATTTACAAGTCTTTCAAAGAGAAGCTAAAAAGTATGGAGTATTGTATTGTGCATTAAAAGATAAGAATGATGTAAATGGTAAAGTCGATATCATGGTTAAAGCACGTGATGCTTCTAAAGTAGATCGTATTATGGATAAGTTTGATTTAGCATCTATTGATACAGCAACCATTAAAAAGGAAATTACTGATTCAAAAGAAAAAGCTAAAGAAACAAAAATTATTGATAAAGCTAATGACTTATTAGGTGTAGAGCCAAAAAAGTCTTTACAGCAGGAGACAGCCCAACATCAGTCAGGAAAGAACTCAACAAAGCAAAAACAAAAACAGGAAAGTATTCCTACAATGGTTCGTTCTAGTATCAGAAAAGAATTGAATGATATTAAACAAAGAAGAAGTAAAAATACTCCTGCTAAGAAGGTTCCAGTTAAAACTAAAATGAAAACAAAGAAACGAGGTAGATAGTTATGAACCAAGAATTTGATAAAGAAAAATGGATTTTAAAGAAGAAAGCAGATAGAGAACTAGTATTTGGAAATATTAAAATAACGCTTCCTAAAGTATCAGAAACACCTGATAATTTAAGAAGCTTTTTAGATGTTTGTTCAAGATTTGACCAATACACTTTAAACAATCAGTTACTAGTATTTAATGCGAATCCTAAGGCTACTCAAATTAAAGAGTATAAGCAATGGGATAAGTTAGGAATTCATGTTAGAAAAGGTGAGAATGGATTCTTAATTCTAAAACCTTATAAAGATAATAAGGGTGAGTTTAAAGTAAGTACTGCAACGGTTTTTGATGTTGAACAAACTGATTCGACTAAGGATATTCAATATCATCTTGATATTAAGAAAGTAGTAGAAGCTTTAATTAGTATCTCACCATGCGATATCTTAAAAAGAGAGGACATGGCGGATACAGTAGATAGCAAGTATGAACCATTGGATAAGAAAATTTACATTAAGGCTAATATGCCACCTGAAAATGTAGTTAGATGCTTATCTTTGGAAGTAGCTCATGCTATTAGAGATAATGAATCACAAAACTATTCAAGAGGAGACTTCTCGATGAATGCCTATATGCTTTCTTATATGATTTGTAATAAGTATGGAATTGATGTTTCTAATTATAGTTTCGATAAAGCATCTGAAGATATTGTTCAAAGAAGTGAAGATGATCAAAAAGTATTCTTTTCTGAACTTAATAGTATGAATAAGAAAATGAACAAAGGTATCAATGATTATTTATATAAAGATAAGAATAAGGATCAAAGAGATGAAAGATAAATATACATTAAACATTGATCAGTATGAGAGAGGCTTAATTATTAAAGCATTAAATGAGTTTAGAAATAATTTATTAGATAGTGAGAAGCCTACTGAGAATGTAGACGATGTATTATTAAAAATCATTGATGCTAAGCCTAAGAATATAGATAAGTATGAAGCAGCTAGATAAAAGAACTATTGTACTTTTATATTTATTAGGATGTGTACCAGTTTTATGGTTTGCATTGATTTTAGGAATGTCTTTGAGTGGTAATCTATTTGATATTATGAATAGTCTTAGCACTAATATGTCTAATCCATTTCATATAGAAATAACTAAGAATACTGGAAGAAGTATTTTGCTATGTTTAATTGCATATGGAATGGGAATTGCAATCTATTATTCTACTAAAAAGAACTATAGGCGTAATGAAGAACATGGTTCAGCTAAGTGGGGTAATGTATTTCAATTAGCTAACAAGTATGAAGATAAGAATAGTAATAACAATAAGATACTAACTCAAAACTTTAGTATTAGTTTTAATCAAAGAAAGCATCTAAGAAATCTACATGTTCTCGTTATTGGAGGAAGTGGGGCAGGTAAGACAAGGTGCTATGCTAAAGTAAATATTATGCAATGTAATAGTAGTTTTGTCGTGCTAGATCCTAAAGGGGAGATTTTAAGGTCTACAGGAAATTTATTAGAGAAAGAAGGATACGTAGTTAAAGTCCTAGATCTCATTAAGATGGAAAGAAGTCTTTGTTATAATCCCTTTGCTTATTTGCATGATGACAACGATGTATTAAAGCTTATAACTAATCTTATTAGAAACACAACACCTAAAGGATCTCAATCAATGGATCCGTTTTGGGAGAAAAGTGAAACAGCATTGCTATTAGCTTTATGTTTATTCTTACACCATGAAGCACCACCTGAAGAACAAAACTTTGGTATGGTAATGGAAATGATTGCAGCAGCTGATGTTAAAGAAGATGATGAGGATTATGTTAGTCCACTAGATGAACTCTTTACACAGTTAGAGAATCGTAATCCAGATAGTTTAGCAGTAAAGCAATATCACATATATAAACAAGCAGCAGGTAAGACAGCAAAATCAATTTTGATTTCTGTAGGAGTTAGACTTGCTGCTTTTAATTTGTCTTCATTATCTGGAGTTACTACAACTGATGAACTAGAACTAGAAAAGATGGGTGAAAGAAAAACAGCATTGTTTGCTGTTATCCCAGATAATGATTCATCATTCAATTTTATAGTAGGTATGTTATATACTCAGTTATTTCAGCAACTATATTATCAAGCTGATTATATATATCATGGAGCATTACCAGTACATGTTCATTTCGTTATGGACGAATTTGCGAATGTTGCATTACCAGATGAATTTGATAAGTTGCTAAGTACGATGAGATCTAGAGAAATATCGGTATCTATTATTCTTCAAAACTTAGCACAGATTAAAGCGTTGTATAAAGACAATTGGGAATCAATTGTTGGTAACTGTGATGAGATGCTTTATCTTGGTGGGAATGAACAAAGTACTTATGAATATGTTTCTAAGCGATTAGGAAAAGAAACAATCGATACAAATACATATGGAATGAATAGAGGTAGAAATGGATCCTATACAACTAACTATCAACAAAGTGGTAGAGAGTTATTAATGCCTGATGAAGTAGGTCTTATTAATATTGATGAAGCACTACTTTTTGTGAGAAGTGAGAAGCCGATATGTGATAAGAAGTTTGATATCTTAAAGCATAAGAATATTAAATATACGACTGATGGTGGTGGAGAACCATATGTATATGGAATCGTAGAAAAAGACATTGATTGGAGAACAATCGAACTTAATGAAAATGGTAACTATGAGTTATTAAGTGAAGAAGATTTAGAAGAAGAATTCAACAAGGAGAATGAGTAAAATGAAAAAAATAAAAAGTAGTTTAATTAGATTTAGTAAGGCACCTCATACAGTGAAGTGTACATTCTATATGTATGTATGGGGAGTATTAATGTGTAACTTTGGATCAACAGTATATGCAGCTGGAGATCCCTTATCAGTAATTAATAATCTATCAACATTTATCTTTTCGTTGATTAGAGCAATTGGTTTAATCCTTTTAGGATTTGGTATTGTGCAAGTAGGGTTATCATTAAAGAGTCATGATCCTAGCCAAAGAGCAAATGGTTTCTTAACTCTTGCGGGTGGAATCATTATTACTTTTGCCAAAGAAATCTTAGATTTAATTGTAGGTTAATTGATTAAAAAAGAAAGTAGGAGGTGAAAGTAATTATGGGAGATAGTTGGATTATAGATAACTTAGTTAACGCCCTGAATACCTGGAATTCCAAGTTCCAGGAGATATGGGCATTATTAACAACATCCCCTCAGAATTTTAAAGGTGGAACTATATGGACAGTTATTAAAAATATACATGGAACATTACAAGCAATTGCACTAGCATTGCTTGTTATTTTCTTTGTTTGTGGAGTAGTCAAAACTTGTGGTAGTTTTACAGAGGTAAAGAAACCAGAACATGTATTAAAGTTGTTTGTAAGATTTGCAATTGCAAAAGGAGTAGTCACATATGGACTAGATTTACTATTAGCGATCATGGAAATTGCACAAGGAACAATTACATCTGTAATGAATACAACAGGAGTAGCTAGTTATTCAAAGATTGTACTTCCTGAAGTAATAAAGAATGCATGTAATGATGTAGGTTGGTTGGAAGCTATGCCACTATATGCAGTTACGTTAATTGGAAGTCTTTTTATTACAATTTTATCGTTCATTATGATACTTACCGTTTATGGTAGGTTTTTTAAAATATACTTATACACAGCAATATCACCATTACCATTATCAACTTTTGCAGGACAACCATTTCAAAGTATGGGTATTAACTTCCTGAAGAGTTTTTCTGGTGTATGTTTAGAAGGATTAATAATTGTTATATCCTGTGTCATATTCTCGGCATTTGTTGTATCGCCGACAGTGAACGCAGATGCTTCTGCTAGTAGTATGCTTTGGGGTTACATATCAGAAATCATATTTAACTTATTAGTTCTAGTTGGAACAGTTAAGATGAGTGATCGCATTATTAAGGAATTAATGGGATTATAACAATTTGCACATTTTTATTAATTTTTATTGAATGTTAAAATTTGTTTAGAACATAGGAGGGAAGTTATTATGTTATCAGAATTTTTACTTTTACGTATTAAACAAGTTAAAGAAGATGATGAGGAATATCAATATACTTATTCATTAAATAATGAATTTGATGATAAGTCTTGGATCATTGGATTCAGTAAAGAATTTTTAGAAAATGGAAAGAATAAAGAAGCACTATATGATTATGCGTTTACTAATCTAATAGATGGTAATATTCGTATAATCAAAAAGTTTGGTAGAAAGACAACTACACAAGAATATTTACTAGCTGATGTTGTTGTATCTATTATT
The DNA here is from genome assembly GCF_049478495.1 of Mycoplasma sp. P36-A1. NCBI lineage: Bacteria > Bacillati > Mycoplasmatota > Mollicutes > Mycoplasmatales > Mycoplasmataceae > Mycoplasma > Mycoplasma sp. P36-A1. The sequence goes on from NZ_CP168083.1 coordinate 484,922, forward strand.
CAAAAGTATCAAAAAGATGATGTTGTTCCAAAAGAAGTTATATTAGTGGATAAAGAAATATACGATAAAGTAATAAATGAAGAAGATTAACGTGTGAATAATTATTTGCACGTTTTTCTTTTGTTTATTAAAGAGTAGAATATCCTTGCATAAAAGGAGGATATAACTATGCTAAATGAAAAATTTATGAGAGAAATATTTGATGGAGAGTATACAGGAATGATTACAAGAAATTCTAATCGTCCTGAACTATCAAAAGCATTAAAAGAATTAAATAATGCAAGAAACAATCTAGAAGTAGGACATGAAAATAAAGTAAGTTCTGAGGATTTTAATAACTTATGCGAGGAATATAGAAATGCTTGGATGAATTTTACTGAAGAAGAAATGTTTGATCAGTTTATCAAAGGTGTTAAATTAGGATTTAATGTAGCACTTGTTGGTAAACAAGAAGAAGGAACTGGTTCTAAATAGAATCAGTTTTTTTGTTGGAGGAATAAGAAATGGAAATAAGAATTAATAAAGAAATAAGAGAATACAATGAACACATATTCTTTGGATTAACAATGAGACAGTGTTTGTTTGCTGCACTTGCTGCAGGAGTAGCAATTATATGTTATTTCACATTAAGTCCTTATCTATCATTAGAGCCATTAAGTTGGATCTGTATGATAGCAGCAGTACCATTTGTACTGTTAGGTTTTGTTAGATATCATGGAATGTATTTTGAAGACTTTACAAGATGTTTTCTTAAATCGTATCTATTATCGATGAAACCGTTAGTTTATAAGAGTGAGAATATGTATGAGCTAATGCTTATAGAAAGTGCAAAAGAAAAAAGAAGAGAGGAGAAACATAGATATGTTAAAGGCTTTAAAAAGAATAAGAAATCTAAATAAAAGAGATAACAAATTACCTAAATCAGTTCAACAGACAATGCCTGTGGATACCATCTATGATGATGGTATTTTTAGATCTGGTAGATTATTTAGTAAAACATTTAAATTCAGTGATATTAATTACGAAGCATCAAGTGAGACTGATCAATATAATATCTTTGCTGATTATGTAGAATTACTAAATTCGTTGGATGCTGGTATTAATGCTAAGATTACAATTAACAACACTAAAATTAATAAAGAAGACTTTGAAAAAAGATTATTAATTAAACCTCGTGATGATGAATTTAGCGGTATACGTGATGAACAAAATGATATACGTATTGCACACGCTAAAGGATCTAATCTAATAGTTCAGGAGAAATACATTACATTATCAACTGAAAAAAAGAATCATGAGGAAGCTTGTAATTACTTTAATCGTGTTGGAGTTAATCTAGAAAAACAAATGTCAAAATTAACATCTGATGCAAGACCTCTGACTTATCAAGAAAGGTTAGATATATTTAAAGGTTTCTATCGACCAAATGTGGAAGGAACTATTCCTTTTGAAATGAAAAAATCAATGGCTAAAGGTCATAACTTTAAAGATTATATATGTCCTGCATCTATTGATTTTGAAAAGAAGTATTTTAAGTTAGATGATAAATATGGAAGAGTGTTATTTATTAGAGATTATCCTAATATTGGAAATGACAAAATAATAACTAACTTATGTGACTTAAATAAAAATCTGATGCTTACAATAGATATTATTCCTGTATCCACTGAAGAGGCTATTAGAGAATGTGAACAAAGACTATTAAGTGTTGAAACTAATATTACAAAATTTCAAATGAGACAAAATGAGAATAATAACTTCTCAGCATCAATACCATATGATATGAAGACAGCTAGAATGGAAGCTGAAGAATATCTTCATGATATTACTTCAAGAGATCAAAGAATGATGTTGGCCACAGTAACAATTGTTCATCTAGCGGATACTAAAGAAGAACTTGATACTGATACACAATACTTAATTACTGAAGGACGAGGATGTGGATTTGAGCTAGATGTTTTAACACATCAACAACTACCAGGATTAAATACTGTATTGCCTTTTGGAACAAAACAGATTGATTGTACAAGAACACTACTAACTGAAGGAGTAGCCAACTTTATTCCATTTAGATCAAAAGATATTATTGATTCTAGTGGATTGTTATATGGTATCAATAAAGTAAGTGGTAATATGATTATTGCTGATAAGAAGAAACTAATGAATGGAAATTCATTTATACTTGGAGTATCAGGCTCTGGTAAATCATTTACAGCTAAGAAAGAAGTATTAAATCAATTTGTAACAGACGATTGCGATATTATCATCATAGATCCAGAACGAGAATATAAGAACCTTGTTAAGAGATTTAAAGGTGAGACTATTATTATTTCAGCTGATTCAAGTGATCATATTAATGCGTTAGATATTAATGCTTCATATAACGAAAATGGTGATCCAATCACCTTGAAGTCTGAGTTCATATTATCATTTTGTGAACAAGCTATAGCACCTGAAAGATTAAGTGCAATAGATAAATCAATCATTGATAAATGTACAAGACAGGTATATCAAGAGTATGTAAGAAATGACTTTCATGGTACACCACCAACTCTTGTAGATTTATGTCAGTTATTGTCTAAAGAAGGAGAAGAAGGTCATAAGTTAGCTCAAGCAATTAACTTATATGCTAAAGGAAGTTTTAATACTTTTGCTAAACAAACTAATGTAGATATCAATAATAGACTTATCTGTTATGATATCTTAGAACTAGGTGAACAACTTCAATCTTTAGGGATGCTAGTAGTATTAGATAGTGTCTTAAATCGTATTACAAGGAATAGAAAAGCAGGTAGAACAACTTACATCATCATTGATGAAATCTACTTATTGTTTAAACATGAGTACTCTGCACAATTCTTATCTAAGTTATGGAAACGTGTAAGAAAGTATGGAGCATTCTGTACAGGTATTACACAAAACGTAGAAGATTTATTACAATCTCCAGTTGCTAGAACAATGTTATCAAATAGTGAGTTTATTGTAATGTTAAATCAAGCTACATCTGATAGAGATGAGTTAGCAAGATTACTTAATATTTCAGATGATCAATTAGAATATATTACCAACGTAACACCAGGAAGCGGATTAATTAGATACGGAAAATTCTTAATTCCGTTTACTGATAACTATCCAAAGAATACTGAGTCTTATCAAATCATGACAACAAAACCAGATGAGGTTAATCATGCATAGGCCATATGGCTTATGCATTTTTTTATAATGCCTGAATTTAAGGTAAAAGGAACAAGTCATGATTTTAAAACAGTTGACAGTAGATCGTTATTAAAAGGATCTATAGTACATTCAACTTATAAGACAAAAGAATCAGTAGAGAAAGGAATCAACAAAGATGATAAGACAGTTAATGAGTATGCTAGTGGCATAATAACAAATACTGAAAAAGAAGCTGCATCAACATCTTCTAGAGCGGTAAAGAATTATTCAGTTAAGAAGTTTAAAGAAAGACGCACAAGAAAAAGAAACATTAAAAATGAGCAACAAGTATTTGATAGAAGTGTTAATGAATCATCTAGAGCAATTGATAAATCTACCAAAGATACCAAAAACGTTGCAAATAATGTAAAAAACGTTAAGAGATTCAAAACTACTAGAACTAAAAAAGCAGAACAATCAATGAAGCAAATGCTGAATGCACAGAAACAAGCATTCAAACAAAAACAAATGATGAAGAAGGCAAAGAATTCTGCTAAAAGATCAAGTTATGCAGCTAAAGAAACAATTAAGACTACTTATATAGTTATTAAGCAAGTAGTTAAAGCTTTATCATCTATCCCTTTTATTGGATGGGCAATTGGTGGAATGATAACATTAGTTGTTCTTATGTTCTTTATGACATCTATGACTTACTTGAATAACAGTACAGTAATTACTGAAATGGATAATCAATTAGTTAGTGAGGAAGTACTTCAATACAATATCATTACTAAGAAATATGCTGATCAATATGGAATAGGTGAGTATGTAGATCTTATTCAAGCAGTAATGATGCAAGAATCTCAAGGAAAAGGTACAGATGTAATGAAAGTATCTGAGAGTGATTATAATACAAAATATCCTCATGAACCTGATAGCATCAAAGAAGCAGAATACTCAATTGATTGTGGAGTGCATAAACTGGCTGATTGTATTAAACAAGCCAAAGTAAGTAGCCCTACAGATATGAAACCTATATATCTTGCTTTACAGGGATATAACTATGGATCTGAATATATTGATTGGGCTGTAAAGAACTTTGGGGGATATAGCGAAGCCAATGCTGAAACATATTCTGATAACAAGAAGAAAGAACTGAAAGTAAAAAAGTTTGGTGATAAGCAATATGTTGCTCATGTAATGAGGTATTACAACAGAGGTAATGGAGATATCGTTAAAGTTGCACAACAAGAAATAGGTAATAAAGGTGGTCAAAAATTCTGGTCATGGTATGGATTCAAAAGTAGAGTAGAGTGGTGTGCATGTTTTGTTAGTTGGTGTGGAGATAAATCTAATTTAATAGCAACAAATAAGATGCCTAAGTTTGCTTCTTGTCAGGAACAGGGTATACCTTGGTTTAAAAAGGAATCTCAATGGGCAAAGAAAGGAACATATCCAATGAAAGGATATATTATCTTCTTTGATTGGCAAGGTGATGGTGTCTCAGATCATGTTGGTATTATCGAATATGTTGAAGGAGATGTTATTCATACTATTGAAGGTAATTCAAATGATGTTTGTAAAAGAAATACTTACAGGGTTAGCGATAGTGTTATATATGGTTATGGGATAATCAAATAAAAAAAGAGTATAGATATGTCTAGAATAAGACGTATTTATACTCTATTTTATTATTTTTTATATAGTTAGTGCGATAGTGTTATTAATATTTCTTTGATTTTATTACTTCCTTTTCCTTGAGTTGAATGTGAATAATTTATCTCTTCTAATTTACAATTTTTAAAAAATAATTTACACACTTCAAACAATTCTTTGTGAGGAAGAACTCCATTTGTAGAATAACTGATAACTAAATTTTTTTGGGTTTTATTGCAGTATTCTAGGATGGTTTTAAACTCATCGAGTACTTTGGACTTATAACAGAAATCACTCATAAATCTATCATCTCTATATTTGGCTTTAAAATGGACCTCTGGATAATCATATTTAACGATTGTTTCGAGAATATGATAGAATCTTGAATACTGTTCTTGCGAATATGGAGAGTCTAGATATATTGTATCGACATTTTTTAGTGAATCATCTATTAATAGTTTCTTGTAGTCTCCACAAAAACAGTGGTTATTAAAATTGGAAAAAGTAATATCAGAATAGTAATTACATGATTTTAGAAATTCATCCCATACATCCATATTTTGTAGTGGAATTATTCTTTTATGTGTACTAGGCATAAATTGAGCGAAGTGTCCAGGGGTTGATTGAACTTTGCACATTGTATTCATCAACGCTAATAGGTATAGGTTAAATTTATTTTTGTCTTGTACTTTAGAAATACTATATCTTATCGAGTCTATTGAACAACATTGATTTTCTGAAAAGTAAGTTCCTGAATACGTTTTTTTAAAATAGTCAAATTCTTGTTCTTGAAGATTGAAGATATATAAATCATATAAATCTTCTTTTGCAGAAATGGATGATATAACAGTATCCTGGTTAATAATTAGTGCGTTACTGATTACTTCACTATATTTTTGTATATCGTTTGTATATACACTATAGTTTCTTTTTAGAGCGTAACTAACTGCATTCGAACCAGCCATAATATCACATACGGTACCATTTTTCGGAGTTACACTGTCTATACATGGGATAATATAATCTAGTAATTTTGTTTTTGTTCCCATATATCTTATGGTTGGAATACTATCGTACATTTTCTATTTTCTCCCATACTATAATATAATCATGAGTAATAATATCGCTATAGGTATTTCTCGCTGTGGTCAATGATCTACTATTATTGTTTATTTCGTCTAAAAATAAATCCTTAAGTTTAAATCCATGACTTTCAGCTATAAGAGTCATTAATCTACCAGTCTCAACTTTTGTTTTCTTGATTTTACTATCTGATATTTTAATGACTGCATGCTTATTCAGTTTTAAAACGTAATTCATTTGAATGATGACCTTTTCGATTAAATTAAAGAATTCTCCTATTATTTTTGCTGACTTCATATCTATTAAGCTCATATTATCGATTATCTCGTTAATTTCATCATAATTAGTATATTCAAGTTGAGCATATTCAGCTTTCTTTAATTTGTCATTTCCTAACATTTGATGTGCTAAATTTGAATATTCATCAATGTTGGTTACGAATTCAAACCAATACATTTCTAATTTTAATGTTTCAATATATCTTACTGATGAAATATATGGTGGATTAGTAACAATTAGATCAACTTTCTCTCGATAGTCACTTAAATCTACATCTGTACTACTTCCTAAAATTATCTTAGATTCAGTGGATACTGAATCATATATTTTATAATACTGAGCTCTTTTCTTAATAGCACGTTCATAGGATGCGATTACGTCGATATGTATTTTTCCTTCTGCTTCTAGAGCTCGCATTCTTTTGCTAATTCCTGGAAATACATGTCTAGTGTCTGCGTTGCTAACATTTCGTAAAATAGCAGAAAGTGTAACAAGGTAAAAGTCTTTATAGTCACTTTCATCTTCTGGATGTTCTTCCAAATTGTTAAAAAAATAATCAATAGATTTTTTAATAATTATTAAATCATTTTGGACAAAGTCTTTAAACCAATGGTCCCTGTTTACTAAATAAGGGAGATCATCTTCTGTAACTATAAAATTGTTGTTTTTCACGATGTTCATTATTTCTTCATTAAACATATTCAAGACTGAGAATTTTAATTTAGTAGTTTTTGTTTTAGCAATTTTTTGAGATAATGGATTAATTTCGATACCTACAAAATTTCTATTTAGTCTTAATGCTTCAACTGCAGTTGTTCCTGATCCTGAAAAAGGGTCAAATATAAGATCTTCCTCATCAGTTAATTCGCTAATAAAACTTCCTGGAATAGCAGGGATTAGCTTTCCATAATATCTATGGAAAGAATGCATACCAGCTCTTTTTTTTGTTTTTTCTTCGTTTAGTTTTACTTCATATTCTGAAGATTCATTTACTTTAAATTCCATTATTAATCTCCTTCATTATAGATTGTTTTAGTTCGTTAGAATACTCATCTACAATATTTTCAATTTTTTCATTATTAATACAAAATGGCTTAGAATAATCAGGTTTTAATACTGTTAATAAATCATTTTGAATAAAGTTAATAAATGAATCTATCTTTTTGGTACTTAATCTTGTAGAATCAGGATTATTTATAACAGTTCTTAAATTGTTATAATCAATTTGCTCTTTTACATTTTTTTGATTGTACAAGTTGCAAACGGAAGTTAAATTTAGGTATTTTTTTATTTCTTGTAGATACTCAATTTTTTCGCTGTCTCTCATAAAATTCCTCCTTGCTTAATATTACATTAATTTCAATCACATGTCAATTCATTTTACATTATATACAATCATATTTTGTAATTTTGATTAATAATATATGAGTATCAATTTAAATCAAATTTCATAAATGTTATAATTATTAAAATACTATAGAATAGGGGAGAATTATGAAAACTTTTAATCTTGATCAACACAACATAGCATTTAAAAATATAGTTTCAGGACCAGCGCCAGTAGGTAGAATTCTTAATTATATTTATTTAGCTGGGAATAACTCTTTGAGACATAAAAATGGAAATAGAAAAATTAATTTAGAAAATAATATTGGTTATGCCTGGACAACAGAATTAATGATTGGGTTGAACCTTGTTTCGTTAGGTTCTGCAATAGGCGATTCTTTTATATTGGATTTAACAAGTGAAGGAAAAAGAATATTCGATTATTTTGGAAGTGCATCACCAGACTTTGATGAAGGGTTTAGACTTGCTAATATAAAAAACGTAAAAAAACAGATGGTTACTATTAATCCAAATTTATATGATGAATTTAAAAATGTATTCTTTTCATCTATTCCTTTTAAAATTCTACGAGAATATTTGTTAGAATATGGATTTTATTATAATCAAAGAAAAGATTTTATTGATGATTATTTTGAAACAACAAAAACAATTTATGATATTGACCCAACACCATATGAACGTGGATCAAGAACATCTACTGGTGAGAACAGGGTTCCTAGTCTTTTGCAGTTATGTACTTTGTTTGAAGTGCTTAAAGAGGAAAATGGAACTTTAACGTTCGATAGTCAGGTTATATCAAATATTGCGGATAGTAGTTTGAAAGAAAAGAAAATTACAAAAGAAGAAATTAATGAAATAGAAAAAAAAGATAAAATCATGTATAAAGAATTAGTGGATTTAGCCAACAAATATGGAATTGATGGTACAACACTTGTTAATTCGGTATCTAGAAATAGTTATGTGCAAAGTGTATTTAAGAACAATTTAATGGTTACACAAAATTGTCATTGTATAATGTGTGGAGTTGAAAATAAAGAATTATTAATTGGTTCACATATTAAACCTGCAGCTAACTCTAATGTATATGAGAAAATCGACACAAATAATGGTTTATTACTTTGCTGTAACCACGACAAATTATTTGATAGATATTTAATAACATTTAATTTTATGGATGGATCAATAGAAATATCTAAACTTTTATCTGATGAAGATTTGAAACTATTAAATGTGAATAGGGATTTTGTATTGCCTGCTGATTTACTAACTGAAGAAAGAGTTGCATATTTAATGGAACATAATGCTACTTTCCAAAATAAAGAGGCTAAAAGATAATGATTAGCGAAAGTCAGGCTACATATCTTTCAAACTATATTCAATTAAAAAAAAGTGGTGAAGATTTTTCAAAATTGGGGACATCATTAATGGGTTCTAAAATTTCCTTAAACCCCCATCAAATAGATGCAGCTTTGGCATTTTTTAAAACGCCTTTTCAAAAGGGGTTAATACTAGCTGATGAAGTGGGGTTAGGAAAAACAATAGAAGCTGGGTTGGTAATATCTCAGTATTGGTATGAAAAGAAAAGAAAAATCTTAATTATTTCCCCTGCATCATTAATGAAACAATGGAATGAAGAATTGTATGAAAAATTTTTCTTGGAATCAACATTATTGAGTAGTAAACAATTCAAGAGTGCAGATTTTAAATGGGAAGATAAAATATATATAACTTCGCTACATTCAATTTATTTAAATAAGGAATTATTCAATTCAACTTTTGATTTAGTTGTTATTGATGAGGCTCATAAATTGAGAAATGTTTATAAATCAAACGGTGTAATGGCCCCCGCAATTAAAGAGGCTTTTGCAGGAACAAAAAAACTAATGTTAACTGCTACTCCATTTCAAAATAATCTATTGGAATTGTTTGGTTTGATTTCAATTATTGATGATGAGATTTTTGGTGATGTTGAATTATTTAAAAGCAAGTATATAAACAACTACAACTTAAATAAAGAAGATTTGCACAGTATTTTAGAAAAATACATTGTAAGGACTTTACGAAAAGATGTTGTTAAATATATTAAATATACGAAGCGACTTGTGGAAGTGTTCGAATATGAAAGTACTTTAAAAGAATCTCAATTTTATGAAATGGTTAGTAGTATATTATATAGTGATGATTTTTTAGAATCATATTCCGGTGGACAAAATCAACTATTGATTATATTGCTACAAAAATTATTATCATCATCTTCTTATGCTGTATGTAAAACATTAACAAACATGAAGTATAATTTGCAAAATAAAGAATTACTAGTGATTGATGATATAGAAAATGATGAAGAAGAAAAGATAATTGCAAACAAACCGAATATAAATATAAATAATATAATAAAAAATATAGATAAGTGTTTAGAATTCTCTAAGACAATAACAATTGATAGTAAATATGAGAGTTTAAAAAAAGCTATAGATAGTGCATTTGAATTGCTTTTACAAGATTCGTCAAGAAATAAAAAAATACTTATTTTCACTGAATCAAAACAAACACAAGAATATTTAGCTTATAGATTAAAAAATGATGGATACGATAAAATATTGTCGTTCAATGGAGAAAACAATTCAAAAGAAATTAATAATTTGTATTGTGAATGGTTGGAGAAAACAGATCAAATATCTTCAAATGTTGATAAATCAATAAATGTGCGTAGAGCAATTATTGATGCTTTTGAAAATCAATATGAAATACTGATTGCAACAGATGCTGCGGCTGAAGGACTTAATATGCAATTTTGCTCGATTATGATTAATTATGATCTTCCTTGGAATCCACAGAAAATTGAACAAAGAATTGGAAGATGTCATAGATATGGACAAAAAAATGATGTCATAGTAATGAATATGCTTAATAAGAATAGCTCAATAGATAACAGAATATACACTTTATTGAATACAAAACTTGGAATATTTGAAGAGACATTTGGATCATCAGATTTGATTTTAGGAAATACTAATATTGCAGAAGATATTGAGTTAAGGATTAAAAAAATATATACCTCATGTAGGACTCCTGAAGAGATAAATGAAGCGTTTGAGGAAATGCAAAAAGAGTTTGATAAAGAAATAAAAGAATCTTTGAAAATTTCAGAGGATAAGCTAGAGCAATACTTTGATGAGGAAGTCCAAAGATCATTTGACTTACAATATGTTGAGGCTACAAAACTTGTAAATGAATATGAAATCATCTTTTGGGAATTATTAAAATACACATATTTTAATGATGCTAAATTCAATGAAAATGATTTTACTTTCAAAATGGAAAAATCAAATGAGAACTATTATGTTTCTACTCAAAAAAAGAATTTATCAAATTATCATTATTGTTCTTTAAACAGTGAGCTAGGACAAAGGGTTTTATTGGTTGCTAAAAATAGAAATAACTTGAGTAAGAATACTTTAGATTATACTAATAGTAATGCTAAAATAGGATTTATTGATAATACTGAAAATAAATCTGGACAAATTGTAGTATCAAAAGTTACTTATAATTCGTTTGAGTTAACAGAATCGTTAGTATTATCAGGGAGATTTGATGATGGTACAATAATTCCTGGAGATATATGTCATAAACTGCTTAAATTAGAGTGTGCAGAAACGGCAGTAACAACTACAGATTTCGGTGAACTGAACAAAAGGCATAATCTTGATATAGATAAAACAATTAATGAAATAGAATTAAGAAATGAAAATTTATTTAGAGATGAATCTGAATACATTAATTCATGGGCTGATAATCAAATAGAGTCTATTCAGGTGAAAGTAAAAGAAATGAGAGAGAAAAGAAAAATATTACAGATGGATTTTAATTACGAAAAAGATATTTTAGAAAAAGAAAGAATTCAAAGTGAAATTCATAAACTAAGTAAAAAGATATCACAATCATGGATTTCTTTAGCTGAGGCAGAAGATCAAATAAACGAAAGACGTAATAATTTGATGGTTAATTTATCAAAGGAAAAGAAAAAAGAAATAAATATCGAGAATTTGATAAGTATGGAGTTTATTATACGATGAAACAATTATTTAACGCATTAATGAGTCTGGATTCTAATTCTGCTGTTGGTAGCGACTATGGAATGATTTCCTTTTTATTGTTTATTAAAGAAGAAGATCTGTTCTCGCAAAAAAAAATAGATATCAAAAAATTTGTAGTATATACCTATAGATTCTATCTGGATAATCCAATATTACGAAAAAGAAATTCAAATCGCATGATTCAATGTTTAGAGCTATTTAAACCAGAAGATATGCGAACTTATGTTTTGGCAACACTTGATACAATCAAATCAAGAGTCGAGTATTTAGAATTCGATGAACATTCATTGTGGTTTGATTATGATTTTGACAACTATAATGAATCCCAAAAGAAATTATTTATTAACATAGTAAATATGATGATTAAAAAATATATAGATTTGCCAGGATTTTCATATACATCATCTTTATCTGAAAGTGATTACCAAAATTACCAAGATTTAAAACTTGGTGACAAATTATTTAATAGAGTTTTAGAAAATATAAATTATTGCTTCATTTGTGAAGAAAGTAATGTTTATAATCTGAGATTAGTATTAATAAACTCAGAACATAGTATATATGATACTTATAACTATATTTTATTATGTTCAGAGCATGCAGAAGAATATAGGAAAAAGGTATTCTTTATAGATGAATATGGTTATCCTCATTATTCAAATAGAAGAGGATTAAATCATATTGAAATATCTTGTTTAAAAAAAATAAGAAAACACTTATGAAGGAATTTTACCAAAAAAGACTCATTATTGAGTCTTTTTAAATTTGATAAGTGTATTAGAAATTGTTATTAGAGAACCAATGGGTACTGTTAAGTAGTCATCTAAATTTATAAAATCCAAATTATCATTTACTGCGAGTTGTTGTAAAGCCACAAGTAGTTCCTTTATTGAATTAATTTCTAAAACAATACTTATTATTTTATTATCATCCATTTATTTCACCTCCTATTAATATATACTCAAAAAATTAAAGAATTTCTTTAAATTTAAAAAAGTGTTGCAAAAAATAAACCACAGTGATACACTGGTAGTACAGTGATAAGCGACAGTAGTACTGTCATCACGAGGAGGATGAACTATGACAGTAAATGTAAGTTTTAAATTAACGGAAGATCAATATGAGCAAGTAAAGAATACTGCTGCAAAAAAAAATTTAAGCATAACTGATTACATCAAACAATGCTTAGCTTTAGAAAATGAAATTTTTACAGCAGGAGATGCATTGAGGAGAGCACTAGAAAAATATAAAGACAATAAAGACGAGTTTTCTATACCGGATTTGTATTCAAATTCTGAGTACCAGCAACTAATTGATGATATTGGTATCTCAGGAGCTGCAAGACTTGGTCGCGGTTTTTTTATGATGATAAAAGATCGTGATGATATTGAGTGTCTAGGGCCAAGAAAAGTTGTTGAGTATGGTTTAAGTAGGAAACGCTCTTTTTATAGATTTAAATAGATTTACAAGGAGTATATTATGAATTCAAATACATTAATTGGTATACCTGTAGGTAGAATAGTAGGTATGAAAATAATAAATTCAGATTTCTCTGAGTTTGATACTTCTAATAGTTCAGATCAATGTTTGTTTGATATATTAGATGAAAAAATCAAATCTGGAGATGGATTTGAATTTATAAAAACTAGTAGAAATATAATGATTATTTTACTTAATGATAGATATAGTTATTTATCATCTGATAAATGTATTTATAGTGGACGTACATTTTCAGCTGAAAAGGTGATTGTGAGGATATAGAGAATGTAACTTATTTAAAAAGTATGTCTCTAAATCAATTAGAGCATTTGAAAGATCATCTGATAATTGTTGAAGATACAAAATATATTAACTAAATAGGAGGAAAAATATATGAGTAAAGAACAAGAAATTTTGGATTATTTAGATAGAGAAATTTTTGAGCCAATCTTAAATTCAAACGCGCCAAGTAATATTAAACATGGTGTTAATATTACTAAAGCACGTATTGGGAAATTACCCGCAATCAGTATGGTTGCGTACTATTGGGATTCGTTAGCACAAGATAATGGAATGGATTTTGAAAAGAAAGTAAAAGAGTATGATAGTACTTTAAAAACTTTCTCTGATATAATGAATGAGTTTAGGAATAAGTTTAATGATGCATGGCTTAGCAAATAGTATATCTAGCAAACAATTGATTTCTAATATTGTATTAGATTGTGGAATAACATTAGAACTAGATACTGATTGTAAAGGTAATCCTAAATTGCATAGAGGAAAAAGAGCATTAAAAGATCTATGTTGGTATGAATATAAAATCATATCTAATGATGATTCAATACAATATGATAATATAGCACTTAGTCCTTATTTAATTGATGAAGATATATTAGAACTTGCTAGAGAAAATATAATCAAAAATAAAGTTACTGATCCTAACGCATCTAGACCAAATATCGATTATAAAACTGGAAATATTCATCCTGAAAAAATTAATATTAGTAGTGATAATATTGAAATCAAACAATTTGTATTATGTAAGGGGCTAGGGCCTATTACTGCTATAGAAGAAGGCAGTGATGATTATTACTTGTACAAAACTACAAATAGGCAAAAAGGAAAAAGAGTACATAAAGCATGTTATTATCCAATGATTTCAGAAGATAAAAGCTTAGAGAATAATTGGAGACAACAGCTATTGAGCGAATTATACGCCAAGCTTCAAACCCTTTAAAATAGGGCGGAAATAGGTTACTTCGCATAATACCCTATTATGTCGGTTTTTCGGTAGTATTTCCCAAACTAATATTAAAGAAAATCATACAGATACTGTAATTGATATTTCTACTTATTTTATGATACATAATATATATGTGGTGGATCCCTTTCCAAAAAACTTAAAAATAATCCATCACAGTACCTGAGAAGAGTTTCCCATAACTCTTCTTTTTTTGTATTTTGTAAATTATGTATATGCTATAATTATCTTAATATGTAATCCGTAAGTTTAAACAAAATAGAATAGAAAAGGAATGATAAGGAATGATTAAATCAATATATATGTCAAATTGTGCAACATATTCAGCTGAAGGTGAAAAGATAGAGGACTGTAAGAAAATAAATTTTTTTTATGGACCAAACGGAAGTGGTAAATCCACAATAAGTAATTACCTTTATAACTCAGTAGATTCTAAGTACAACTCATGTACAATTGAATGGGAAAATGATAATCCAATGGATACGCTTGTTTATAATAAGGAATTTAGAGCGCGTCATTTTAAAGAGAATATTGCAGGGGTTTTTACCTTAGGAGCAGATGCTATTGAAGATATTGAAGCTCTTGAGAAAATGAAAACAGATTATGAAAATAAATACGCTGATTCTGAAATAAGAAAGAGAACCTTAAAAGGAAAAAATGAAGAAAGACAAGCGCTTGATACAAGATTTAAAGAAAATGTGTGGAGTAATATTTTTAAGAAAAATGATAGTGATTTTCAAGTGGCGTTTTCCGGGCTAAGAAGTAGTAGAGAAAAATTTAAAGAAGAAGTAATTAATAAATATAATATATCTCATCAATCAGCTGAAACAAGAGAATCAATCATAGAACGTTCAAAATTGTTGTTTTCAGAAAAGCCAGAATTATGTAACCCAATAAATACAAACGATACTAGTTTAACTGAACGACTTGATATAATTGAAAATGATCCAATTTGGTCAAAGACTATCGTTGGAAATAAAGATGTCCCAATAGCAAAACTAATTGGATTTCTAAATAATGCTGATTGGGTTAATAAAGGAAGATCATACATAGGTGAAGATGGTGTTTGCCCATTTTGTCAGCAAAAAACAATTACTAAGGATTTAGAAAATCAGTTAAATGATTTTTTTAATGGTGAGTATGAAAATGATATTGAATACATAAATGAATTAGTAACAGAGTATAGAAGTATCTCAGAACAATTACAATCAAAATATATGGCTATTGTTAATGATGAACATACTACTAATATAGCTAATATAGATACTGTAAAAGCAAATGCATTATTAGATTCATTAAAATCTTCTTTTTCAACTGTTATAGTGGAAATGGAATCTAAGACACGAGAACCGGGGAGTTGTATAGAAATATCTAAAAGTAAACAAGCAATAGAAAATATACTTAAAGTGTTTAATAGCGCTAATGAAGTAATTAATAAGCATAATACAATTGTTGATAATTTCAATGATGAAAAGCAAAAACTAGTTGATGATATTTGGGAATTCTTAGTAACTGAAAATTCTAGTTTAATAAAAGATTATTTAAAAGA
The DNA here is from genome assembly GCF_049478495.1 of Mycoplasma sp. P36-A1. Classification (NCBI taxonomy): domain Bacteria; kingdom Bacillati; phylum Mycoplasmatota; class Mollicutes; order Mycoplasmatales; family Mycoplasmataceae; genus Mycoplasma; species Mycoplasma sp. P36-A1. The sequence continues at coordinate 500,829 of NZ_CP168083.1, forward strand.
TGTAGCAAATATAGACAAAGCAATAAAAGGAATAGCAACTATAATATCAGACTGTCAAATTAAATTAAATGAGCTTAATGAAAAGATTGTAGAGGCTGGTAAAAATATTACAAGTGTTCAGCCTACTGTTGATGAAATAAATAGATCTCTAAGAGCCTATGGGTTTACAAATTTTCAAATTGTTCCGTCTAAGCAAATGGATAATTGTTATCAGATTCAAAGAATGGATGGAACGTTAGCAACTAATACATTGAGTGAAGGAGAAGAAACTTTTATTTCATTCCTTTATTTTATGCAACTGGCTAAGGGTTCAATGGATGAAACAAAAGTATCTTCAAGTAAAGTCCTAGTTCTAGATGATCCAATTAGTAGCTTAGATAGCACTGTTTTATATATAGTAAGTTCAATGGTGAAATCACTAGTAAAAGATGTACGTGAAAATAAATCGAACGTTAAACAAGTGTTTGTCCTTACGCATAATGTTTTCTTTCATAAAGAAGCTTCATTTATTAATGGAAGAACAAAAGAGTGTAACGATGTTAATTATTGGATTATTAGCAAAGATTATAATGTAACATCTATACGTAGTTTTGGAAAAGAAAACCCAATAAAAACTTCGTATGAATTGTTGTGGAAAGAATTAAAAACGAATACAAATGCATCGTTAGTAACAACACAAAATATTATGAGAAGAATTATTGAAAACTACTTTGGTATATTAGGTAAGGAAATTGATGATACTATAGTTGAATCGTTTGATTCTGTTGAAGATAAAACAATATGTCGTTCTTTAATAAGTTGGATTAATGATGGATCTCATTCTATACCAGATGATTTTTACATTGATAGTTATACAGATTCCATCGATAGATATAAGCGTGTCTTTAGAGAATTGTTTGTAAACATGAAACATGAAGAACACTATAAAATGATGATGGAAGAGGAGTAATTAATACTTTATAAAATTTATGTCAAATTTAACCTATTTTTTGCACCCCCCAAAAATATGTTGGATTTTCCGACAAAATAGGGTATCAAAATTGCCCTCTAGAACGCATCGAGAATATGAAAACGGGCTGTGGTCAACACTAAAGTGACCATAGCTTGTTTTTGTAGTTACATAATTGTTTATTATACGAAGATAAAAGAAAAAAGGATGTTATTTTGTTTTGTTAAAATACATCCTTTTTATATGACATTGAATTAATGCAAGTTATTTAGATAACATCCTTTTTACCATCCAATCAGATCCAAAGCATCCAGCTGAATCCATTTGGTCATTTACACAATGTGCTTGACCTGGATATTCAGCATAGTATTTGTCTGTTGATGAAATCATATCATAAATTCTCTTTGGCCCATCCACACCAATAATTGGATCCTTCTCAGTGTGGATAATAAGTGTAGGAACAGTAATATTCTTTAATTTATCTGTCACACACATTTCAGTAGACATCTTTGAACATACCTCTAAATCAGGTTCGTTAAATTTCAATTGGAATCCACCTAAATAGAAATTAGGTATTCCAACCCATGGATGTTTAGTTAAATCGTCTGTTCTATCTGTACCACCACGGACAACTAGCCCACAAATATCATCATTAAGTTCACATGCTGCTTGAGTAGCTAAGAATCCCCCGTATGAAATACCATATAAGGCAACTTTATTCCCAACTCTAGAGTCCGCTTTTACATAATCTATTACTTCTTTAACTGCACCAATATAGTTAGTAGTGTTAAGCCACATATGTTCAAAGTATAAACTAGTTCCTTGTCCAGGACCATCGAAGATGATAAAAGGAATTCCTCTTTCATAGAAATCATATGCAATTGCATAGTTTTCTTCTTTAAATCCAGTAGCTCCTGGGATAAATACTAAAACTGGTGAGTCTGTAGGGGTATTATCAGGTATGCAGAAATAACCTTGCATATTTTTACCTTCATATGGAATGTTGACTGTTTCAAAGTTGCTTCCACTTAATTCCCATTGCTTTTGGAAAGTTACAGGAACTTTTCCGTAGATTCTCATTTTCTCATCAGTTAATCCATCATGGATACCATAATCAGCTACACGGAATAATGCATTTGCTCTTCCATAATAATGACTTGCTGACAATAGATTCCCTTCAGCTTCTAATTTTTTTGCATAAGCAAAATGGCGATCACCAATTTCTTCTGCCACATCTACGAAGTCTTCTCTTTGTTCCATTGGAACTAATTCAAAACTTTTACCAACACAAGTACAATCACATTCAGTTCTCTTTGTTAATTCAATAAAGTCTGCAATGTCCATTCCACCTGCAATCATTCTTCCTGGGTTTTGTGCTCCAGGACGTCCACGTACTGCCATAAATTTTCCTACTTATAGTACAATGTACTGTTTTCTTATATTATTATAGTACAATGTACTGTAACAGAAGTCAATATAAAAAAAGAAGAATAACCTTTAGTTACTCTTCTTACTTATAAACAACCTTTATATTCATGATTTAAATAAGAGATAAGTGTTTGTTGTAATGCATTTTGCATAGTAGAACTTTTTATTAATGGATTATTCGAAACTGAAGATGGTGTTGACCAATTAGTAATTATTGATATAAAAACTGTAGCAATATTATGGATTTGATCTAGAGTAACTGATGTATCAATAATCTCATCTTCTTGAAGGACTAACAAACAAGATACGTAATAAGTATATAGCCTTTTTTGAAAATCATTATTAAGTTTAGAAAAATAGTCTGATGCAATAATGAGTTCATTAATGTTGATAAAATAGAATGGATATTTTAATTGATTTTGTTCTGCCTTATTAAAAGATTTTACTAGATCATCTAATAAGTCTTTCCCTTTTAAAGAAGAACAAAAGAAAAATGAAAAATCATCATGTAATTCGGAAACTATTTCAATAACTAAATCTTCTTTTTTTTTGAAATGATATGTCAAGTTTCCTATTGTAGTCCCTGCTTCAGTAGCAATCCTTCTTAAAGAAACATTTTCATAACCTTCTTCATTGAAAAGCCTAACAGCAGTATCACGTATGCTTTCCTTTGTTGTCATAATAATCCACTCCTCTTTTATATGTAAGCATATTCTATCATATATATACTTGTTGATACAAACTAATATATAAAAATAATTTAGTGTAATTAGTAGTATTGTAAATGTAAAATGAAAATGTTGTTTAACCGCTATTTTATGGGCTTTTGTAAACTTATTTGTACACTGGGAGCATACTAATTATACACAGGGTTGATGTATAATATAAGAGAGGGTGTGTTTATATGTCTGATAGGAAAGCTTTTTTTATAGTTTATCCAGGATGATTACATGTTACTGGAAGATAACGGCATTTATCACATCCATCTTAACTTATCAGAAAGAATAATAACCACAATAGAATATAATCTTTTTAATGCGCTCAAAGTACAGTATTTATTTAATGCTGTACTTTTTTTTGCGCTTTTTTTAAGAAATGCCCTATACATTTCCAATTTTCATGGGAGTTAATGAGAGGTAATTGATCAATACCTTTCATCTCATGAAAGGATGATGTTTAAATGACCTGTCTTTTAGTAGATGTTAATCTAAGAGATCTGTATCCTAGCTTGTATGAAAAAGACACTATAATTCAACTTAAAGTTGAATTGATAGATGTTTTCAATGACTATTATAGAGCAGAACATACATATAAAGAACAGATTAGAAGAAACAAGGCCTATTATTATTTGGATCAATATGAATGGTTGGAAAAGTATGCAATTAATAAAGTACCAACTCCTGCTGAAATACTTTGTGCTAAAGAAACTGAATTAAAAATGGAGAATGCAAAACTTCAATTAGAAGAAGCAATATCTAATTTAAGTGATATTCAAAAAAGACGAGTACATAAGTATTTTTACGAGGGTAAGAACACTGTAGAGATTGCTAAAGAAGAAGGTGTTAAACAATCTTCAGTTAGTGAATCATTAATTACATCATTAAAGAAACTTAAACAAATCATTAAAATTAATCCAATGAGTGAAGAAGATTAATCCTTATAAGTTACTGAACCTGATCAATTCAGTAACTTTTTTTATTTTATTTCAAAATATGCCCTATATATTCTCAAATTCCATGGTAATAGATGAAGGGAAATAAATTGCCCTTTAGATTGTTGGTAAACAAATCTATTAGATCCTTGAAAATTGAATAGGTGTAGTAGTACTTTACCTGTATGTAATAGCCGATACAAGAATGCGCATATATTCTTTATTTACAAGAATGCGAGTGGTATTGAATAGGTTCAATACGTAAAGCTGATAGTCACAGCTATGGCCGTAACTATATATAGGGGATAATGATACTTGCGTAATGGCCCTCGGTAGAACGGGGTGGTGAGATTCCAATGAAGGCCCTCTAACTAAGGGCCTGCTATGAACCAGATAGAAATACCTATCGACATTATTACTTAATGTGCAAATTATTTTTTTGCATGTTAGTAAGATTTTTGATTATTCAGTATATTGACAGTAGCTTAATTGCTACGCGTTTTAAATAAGAACAAGAGAAAGGATGATATATATATGGAAAACATAAAAGAAAACAAACCGTATTTAGAAGTACCTAAGTTTACAGGACGTAATGTTCCTATTTCAGAGTTAGCTAAAGCTATGAATAAAAGTGAAATGTATATTAGATTAGCTCTTCAACAAGGTATCTTAACATTTGGTTGTGCAATGAAGATTAACGACTCAAGTGAATATACTTACTATTGCTCTGATAAAAGAGTATGGGAAGAGACAGGATATTTCAATGAAATCGCCTAAAGGTTTCGGTAGCGTAAGCAAATTAAGCGGAAATAGAAGAAAGCCTTATGTTGTTAGAGTTGTAAGTGGATATGATATTGATCCAAAGAAGGAAACCGTTAAAACAAAAATGGTTATTATCGGATATGCAGCTACTCGTAGGGAAGGTAAAATGATATTAGCAGATTACCACAATAATCCTTATGATTTAGATAGTGCACAAATTACTTTTAAAGAAGTATATGAAAGATATAGTCTTGAAAAGTATGGAACGATTACACCTGGACAAAAGAATTCATATCATGCAGCTTATATAACTGCAGAATCACTTCACAGTAAAGCATTTAGAGATCTAAAAACAGCAGATTATCAAAGACTGATTGATACATGTGGAAAGCATTATCCGTCTTTAAAGAGATTAAAATATTTATTCTCTCAGATGTATAAGTATGCATTAAAGAATGATATATGTAATAAGGATTATTCTCCTTTTATTGATATAACAAAATATAAGGATGTTAATCCTAATGCATATAATCGTAAAAACTTTACAACTGAGGATATAGAAGAACTTTGGAAGAGAAGTGATGAACCTTATTATCAAGTAGTCCTTATCCTTATATATACAGGACTAAGAATAGGTGAACTTCTTAATCTAAAAAAAGAAACTGTCCATCTTGATGAACAGTGGTTTGAAGTAACTGAATCAAAAACTATTAATGGTATAAGAAGAGTGCCTATTGCTGATAAAGTTTTACCATTCTTTAAAAGTTGGTATGAATCTACAGATGAATGTGAATACTTAATACATTCACCAAGCAATGAACAATTCTCATATCGTAACTATTACGATTCTTATTTTATGCCTTTAATGAAAAGGTTAGATATGACGCAGACTCCTCACTGTTGTAGACATACTTGTGTAAGTCTATTAGCAACAGCTGAAGTAAACCAAACAGTCATTAAGAAGATTGTTGGTCACTCTGGAGCAATGTCACTTACTGAAAAGGTTTATACTCATTTTGATATGCAGGTGTTAATTGATGCAATCAACAAGATCTAAAGGGAGACCACATATTCTCTCTTCAATTCTCTGGCGCATAGTTCCTGGACTAGGGATTTTACGTGTGAGATTACTGAGGGTCATGTGGGAACACTAAAAAACCCGAGTGGTTGCAACAATGATGCATCTTCAACGCAACAGGTATAAATCTCTGATAATTAAGAGCCAATGGTAATGTGTTCTTAGTGAAGAACAAGGAATATCTCCCCAGGTCCCATGAATTGCGGTGGAATCTCATGACTTGCAACAAAGTTTGCAACAATGGATACTTCAATCGGCCAAAAAGCCCATCAAATAAGGGTTTAAAAAGAGACCTCAATTCCCAAAACGTTAATTATATACGATTACAAAAAACAAGATTTTGGATTTATTTCCAAAGTCTTTTTTTTGTGTGTAAACAACACATATATAATATAAATAAAACCAATTCAACTTAAAAATTAGAGATAATCAAGAACATATTTAATATAGTGTTATACAGTTATTAATAATGAGTTAAAAAGTTAAGTAAATATATATAATAATCATATTTATATTGACTTTAAATAAGAAACTGATAAAATCAAATATAGTTAGTTATATCTAACTGTTCAGTTTAGATACACTAATGCAAAGCAAGGAGTGAGTTATATTAATAATTATAAAACTAGTATAAGCTTATTAGGTTTATTGATAATAATAGGAGTATTATCATTATTTGTTGGAGTTTATGAAGTAAATATCATAGATGTTTTAAAAAGAAATGATTCAGTACAATTAGAAATGCTTATATTATCTAGATTACCAAGATTATTGGCCATAGTATGTACAGGTATGGGATTGAGTGTTGCAGGTTTAATAATGCAAAAGTTGTGTATGAATAAATTCGTATCCCCATCAACAGGTGCTACAATTTCATCAGCTCAATTAGGAATACTATTAGCATTACTATTTCTACCTAATTCTACGATAGTTTCAAGAGCAATATTAGCATTTATTGCATCACTAATAGGAACATTAATATTTGTTTGGTTTATTCAAAAAATGCAATTTAAAGAAATAGTAATGGTACCACTTGTAGGAATTATGTTTTCAAATATAGTTGGGGGAATTACAAGTTTTATAGCATTTAGATATGAAATGACACAGGCATTAGCAACTTGGCTTACTGGTAGCTTTTCATTAATAATCAAAGATCGTTATGAAATAGTATTTTTAGTAGTACCACTTTTAATAATCGCCTTTGTTTTTGCCAATCACTTTAATATAGTAGGACTTGGAAAAGATTTCTCAAAAAATTTAGGAGTAAATTATCAGGTTATCTTATTTGTAGGATTAGCAATAGCTGCAATGTTAACATCAAGTATAGTAGTAATAGTTGGAAGCATATCATATATTGGCTTAATAGTACCTAATTTAGTATCAATGTATAAAGGTGATCACTTAAAAGGAACATTAATCGATACAGCATTAGCTGGAGCACTATTTGTCTTAATATGCGATATTATAGGTCGTACTTTAATTGCTCCTTATGAATTACCAATAGATTTAATTGTCGGTGTTCTAGGAAGTGTCATATTTGTTGCACTACTATTCTATCGATTAAGATATGGAAACAAATCAATATCTATAGTATTAAATGAAAGAAAAAATTCTAAAGTATTGAAACTAAAAAACAAGGAGATTCTAGACAATGAATATTGAAATATTACAAAGTAAAAATAACCGTATTATTGCGGTATTGATAGCTGTATCTTTTATTAGTTGTTTAGCATATACTTTCTATAAATTAAATCCTAGTCAAATAGGATATGCAATGTCATTGCGAATGCCTAAATTAATAGTTATGGCTATAGTAGCATATGCCATTGGAAAAGCCTCAATTATTTTTCAATCAATAATAAACAATACTATAGTAACACCTTGTTTATTAGGAATGAATTCATTATATACATTAATTCATACATCAGTAGTATTCTTTTTAGGATCACAAAGCATATTTGCAAGAGATGCTAATATATCATTTCTACTTGATTTAATACTTATGGGAGTAGTTGCAACAGTAATATATAAATACCTTTTTGAAAAGACAAAATATAATGTCTTATATGTTTTATTAACAGGAACCATCTTAGCTTCATTTTTTACAAGTATACAATCTTCAATGATAAGAGTAATGGATCCAAATGAATATGATGCTTTACTATCATCACTAGTTGCCAGCTTTTCAAATATAAATTCAAATTTAATAGGAATATCAATAGTAGCTTTAGTAGTAATAACATTTTTATTAAGAAAACAGACTAAACTTCTAGATGTAATAGCCTTAGGAAAAGATCAAGCAATTAATTTAGGTGTAGATTTTGATAAGACAATTACCAAACTATTGCTTGGAGTAACCTTATACATAGCAGTTGCTACTGCTTTAGTAGGACCAATATCATTTTTAGGATTAATAATTGCTAACTTATCAAGACAATTACTACAAACATATAAACATAGTTATTTAATTGCAGGATGTGTATTTATAGGAGTTGTTGTTTTAGTGGTAGCGCAGACAGTTGTAGAAAGAATATATATTTATTCAATGCCAATAAGTGTTTTTATTTCAGTAGCAGGTGGTTGTTATTTTCTATATTTATTATTAAAACAAAGAAAGGCATACTAAAATGAAAATAAGTAATTTATTTAAAAGATATGATAACAAAACAGTAGTAAATGATGTCAATATTGAAATACCAGAGAAAAAGATAACTGCATTTATCGGTCCAAATGGTGCTGGTAAATCAACTGTAATGAGTATGATATCAAGATTGATAGAGACAGAAGAAGGAGCAATTCATTTTAAAGGTAAAGAGATAAAAGACTGGAAAAGTAAAGAACTAGCAAAAAAGTTAGCAATACTAACACAGTCAAATTCTATAACTATGAAGTTAACAGTTAAAGAATTAGTAGCGTTTGGAAGATTTCCACACAGTGGTTCATATATTAATAAGCATGACAAAGAGATAATCGATAAAGCAATAAATTATATGGAATTAGATGAATTTAAAGATCGATTTATTGATGAATTATCAGGTGGGCAAAGACAAAGAGCTTACATTGCAATGGTCATAGCACAAGATACAGATTATATTTTATTAGATGAACCAACTAATAATTTAGACATCTACCATGCAACAAAACTGATGAAATTAGTAAGAAAATTATGTGATGATCTTGATAAAACAGTAATCATGGTCTTACATGAAATAAATTATGCAGCTTTTTATTCAGATTATATCTGTGCCTTTAAAAATGGTGAGGTTGCAAAATTTGGACAAGTGTCTGAAGTAATCAATAAAGAAACACTATCACACATTTATCATGTTGATTTTGAAATTCTTGATATTGATGGAAAGCCAATGTCTATATATTATTAAAAATAAGGAGAACATTAAAAATGTTTAAAAAAATCACAGCATTATTAGCAGCAATTATTTTAGCAATAGGAGTAAGTGCTTGCTCAAATTCAAGCACAACTACAAATGAAGCAGAAACAGTTAGTGTAAAAACACTAAATGCAGAAGGAAAAGAAGTAGATATAGAAGTTAAAAACAATGCTCAAAAAATTGCGATACTAGATCTTGCAGTTTTAGATATGTTAGATGCTTGGAATTTAGCTGATAGAGTAGTTGGTATGCCAAAAGGATCACAAGTTGAATATTTAAAAAAATATAATGAAAATGATAACATTAAAGATTTAGAACATTAAAAGAAGTAGACATGGAAGCATTATCTTCTATTAATCCAGATATCATCTTTATTGGTGGAAGATTAAGTGATCAGTATGATAGTCTTTCAAAAATTGCACCAGTAATATATTTGAGTACTGATTATGATAAAGGTGTAATTAAAAGTACAAAAGATAATGTAGTGAATGTCGCAAAAATATTTAATAAAACAGATGAAGCTACAAAATTAACTGATAGCTTTGATACAAGAATTGCAGCTCTTGCAACAAAAGCAAAAGGTAAAAATGCAATTGCAGGAATGGTTACAAATTCATCATTTAATACAATGGGAAATGAAAGTCGTGCTTCTTTAATAATGAATGAAGTAGGATTTACTAACCTAGCAGAAAACATTAACTCTACGCATGGAAATGAATCTTCATTTGAATTACTTGTAGAAAAAAATCCTGAATATATATTTGCTTTAGACCGTGATTCTGCAATAAATGCTAAAGGTGCAAAGCTTGCAGAAGAAGTAATGAATAATGCTCTTGTTAAAAAGACAAAAGCTTCAATCGATAATAAAATATTTTATCTAAACCCTGCAGCTTGGTATCTAGTATCAGGCGGTATTACATCAACTGATATAATGATTCAAGACTTAGAAAAAGCTTTAGGATAAATAATTGTAAAAGTAGCGCCATTTTAAGGCGCTACTTTTAATATTTACTCAAAATACACACTTACATAACAAATTATTATTGTATAATACTTTAATGTGATATAGTATACATATACTAATAATTAAAAAAGGTGGTTTTAATGGTGGCTATAGGGAAATCTTTAGAAGATTATCTTGAAGCTATTTATCGAATAGCTAAAGAAAAAGGTACTGTTAGGTCAATTGATGTTGCAAGATATTTAGGTTTTTCAAAGCCAAGTGTCTCAATTGCAGTCAAAGAATTGAAAAATAGAGACTTAATAGAAACAGATGAAAATGGTTATTTGCAATTCACTTCTAATGGCTTGATAGAAGCAGATAAAATTTTTGAAAGACATACATTCTTTAAAAATATGCTAATAAAATGTGGCGTAAATGATCTATTAGCAGAACAAGATGCCTGTAAGCTTGAACATGATATAAGTGATGAAAGCTTTCAAAAATTAAAAGAAACATATATTAAAAATCATGAATAAAATATAAAAGACAATAGCTTATAAAACTATTGTCTTTTATATTTTAAACAAATTGCTTTTTCCATAAAAACATAATGATTGCTGCTTTGATTGGATAATGCCTTAATGAATCGTTTTTCAAAACGACAATTTTTGAATAAGTACACTTTTCTAACCTAATAACATAACTTTTCTTATGTTTAATACTAGAAATATAATGACTTACATTAAAATGATTTTTAAAGAATGCTTTTAATTTATGAATACAATAAAAATCAAGTTTCTCATTATGAATTGCTGAAAAAAAGTTTAGACTTTCCATATTTGTTTCAATATCATGCATATGTAATATCCTCCTACACTTTTTCTTTAGATGTAAAATGATAATAACACTTAATTGCTTAAAAAAGCTAGTACATTGCCTATATAAAAGTTATAACACAAATAATTCAAACCATTATCTAAAATATGTATATTTGGACAAATATAAGCTAAATACTATATAAATACTTATATGTATGTCAATTGAAAATTATTTTTTTCTAGTATTAAAAAAGCCTCTAATTATTGAATTAGTAATCTCTTTTCCAATTTTACCAAGATATTTATTAATAGTATTATTCATTTGTTGTTGTTTCTTGGTATTTTCTTTCTCTAATTTTTTTTGTTGTTTCAATTCTTCTTGAGAATTTTGTTCTTTTAGTTTTTCATTTTGAAGTTTTAATTCATTATTTTCATTTTCAGCTTTTATCATTTCAAAAGCTGAGTTATTATCAATAACATCTTTATATTTAGCATATAAAGGATTACTCATAATTATATTATTGATTATGTTTTGATCTGCAACTCCAATTTTACTTTGTGGAGGTAAAACCGTAGCAAACTGACTGATTTGAGGAATACCTTTAGCATCTAAAAAGGAAATTATAGCCTCTCCAGTTCCAAGCTCATTAATTTTAGTAGCAGTATCAAATTCAGGATTAGCTCTAAAAGACATAGCAGCTGCTTTAACACCTTTTTGTTCTTTTTCAGTATATGCATGTAAAGCATGTTGAATCTTATTACCTAATTGGCCTAAAATGCTATCAGGAATATCTGAAGGATTCTGAGTTATAAAAAAGATACCAACACCTTTAGATCTAATTAGCTTGATAATTTGTGAAATAGTATCTATTAATTGAGATGAAGCATTATTGAATAATAAGTGAGCTTCATCAAAGAAAAAGACTACTTTAGGCTTACTTAAATCACCGACTTCAGGTAGTGTTTCATATAGTTCAGTTAACAACCATAACATAAAGGTAGAATACAATAAAGGTGAATTAATCAATTTAGTACAATTTAAAATATTAACCATACCAACAGCGTTATTTATTGTTAAAATATCATTGATATCAACTTCAGGATCATTAAAAAATTCATCAGCACCACTTGCTTCTAAATTTACTAAGTATCTTAAAATAGCCTCTGCACTTTGCTTAGATACTAAACCATAATCATTAACAAATAAATCTGCATTATCTTTAACATATGTAAGTAAAGCTTTTAAATCCTTCATATCAATTAATAACATTTTTTTATCATCAGCAATTTTAAAAATAATTTTTAAAATACTAGTTTGAACATCATTAAGTTGTAAAATTCTAGCTAGTAAATCTGGTCCTAAATCACTTATAGTACTTCTAATAGCAGTACCATCATTTCCATAAACATCCCAAAAAGAAACACTATTAGCTTCAAACTTAAAATCATTAACTTTAATTTTAGCTAATCGTTCATTTAATTTTTCACTGGCTTCACCAGCAACACTCATACCAGATAAATCACCTTTTATATCTGCTAAAAATACTGGAACGCCTGCTTTGGAAAAAGACTCAGCTAATACTTGTAAACTAATAGTTTTACCAGTACCTGTTGCTCCACAAATAAGTCCATGTCTATTAGCCATACTTAAATCTAATAGTATAGGATCTTGTGCCATAGCAAACATAATTTGATTTTCATTTTCTAAATACATATATAACAAACCCCTCTTTTTTTCTTTAATATATAAATAATATCATTTATATATTAAAAAAGTCCTAAATTAGATAAAACAAAAAATATTCTAGATTATAGAATATTTTATTGATAAATATATTTTAATATTAGATTGTTTGCAGTGTTTTTTATAAACCTTTGTAAATTATCAAGTTTAAAGCTATCATTATCATATTTTAAGGAAATAGCTTCAATAGCATATTCACAAGCTAACATAATTTTTTCATTATTGCTAAAAGATTCTAAACAAGTTGCTAAAGTTTTAATAGTATATAATTCTGCTTTATCTAAAGCTTCATTTTCAAGCTTATACACATTTTCTATAGCATTATCAATATCAGCTAAAGAATCATTATTTAGAATATATGAGTTTGCAGCAGCAATTGCTTCTTTTATATAAGAGTTATTTCTATCCCTAAACTGGGTAGCTTTTAATGTGTAAGATGCTAACATAACTGCAAACTGATAAGTAGCTTGTGGTAAGCATTTTGTAAAAGCTTCAACTAGGTTTAAATCATTAAGAAATTGTTTGTTATTCATGTGCTAGCTCCATTTCATTATAATCATTTAATACTGAAATAATATAATCAATTTCTTTAGTGCTAATAGTATATGGAGGAATAAAGCGAATAGTTTTACCCTTAGAAGTCCCATTAATAATTAAATTATTTCTTAGGCAATAATTTTTTAAGTCATTAAATATTACTTGATAGTTGGTATTATTTATATCAATTGCACACATTAAACCTAATCCACGAGGATTATTAAATAGCTTTTTATGATAACATAACTCTTTTAATTTTTGTAAAAAGTAATTACCATTATCTAAGTTGTTATTTAATAAATTATTTTTTTCAATATAATCAATACCTGCACTTACTATTGATGCAGCATATGGTGCATTTTGATGAGTAGAAGCAGTTGCTATAGGATCTTGTTCATTTACAAAATTTGCATTAACACTAACTACACTAACAGGATAACCATTTCCTACACCTTTAGCTGAAATGATAATATCTGGTACTACATTTATTTGTTGATAATAATACCATTTGCCAGTTCTAGCAAAACCACATTGACTTTCATCAAATATTAATAAAATATGATATTTGTTACAAATTTCTCTTAAACCTACAAAAAATTCTTGTGGTAAAAAAAGCATACCACCCATGCTGATAATAGGCTCAATAGTAAAACAAGCAACTTGATTAGAACTTGCTAATAATTCAAATTCTTGTAAAGATGCAGCTACATCACTAGAGTTTAAAGGTGTTGTAATTGTGCTAAATAAATTCTTTTCAAAATTATTACTAATAGCTAAAAAACTATGATCATTAGTTATAACCATTTTCTTTTTTGTGTAATGTCTAGCATATTTAATAGAAAAATTAATTGCCTCTGAACCAGTTGATAGAAAAATAGAGCGAGGATTAAATCCTAGCATTATTGAATCTAATTGCTTAGAAGCCTTTAAAACACTTAAAGAGTAACTATATACATTAGTATGTACTAGAGTATTATTTACCTTTTCCAATATTTCTTTGAAATATTCATTGCTATGTCCAAATATAGTGCAAAACTGTCCACCATTACAATCGAGTAATTCATTACCATACTCATCTATTAAATATAGTCCCTTACCACTTTTGATTATGTAATCATCACTATTAATTATTGGTAAAAGGTATTTATTATATTCATTTTTCATACTACTATCCATAAAAAAACCTCTTTTCTTATCTAATACTATAGCATATATAAAATAATAATTGTATTAAATAAACTTGATTCTATTACTAATTATAAACATAATTAATCATGGTTATGATAGTAATGCTAATAATAAAATTATCCTTTTAGAAAAATAAAAAAAGTTGCAACTCTATAGAGTACAACTTTATTTAAAAATTATTTTGTTGAAGATTCAACATATTTTTTAAAAGTTCCATTAAATGGTGTCTTTTCCGTTTGTAAGGCATTACTTCCATCACTATTATCTGGTTTTATTGCTGAAACAGAATAATTTGTAGTTGGAAACTGAGGGTAAGCTTTCTTTAAAGAAACTTTCATACGATAACTAGCATAACTGATATCATCAACAGAAGGATATACTACAGATTGTGCATTGACCATTCCAGTGCCACCACCAATATATAACTTTTCAATTGAAATACCATTGTTTAAACCAACTAAGATTTCATATAAAGATATAATATCATTTTTAGTTAGATTAGTTCTCATGTTCTTAGAAACACCTGTTAATAAATTATTAATAGTGTCAATATTGTTAATTGATTTAGCTTTTTCTAATATAGCTTCAATAACAATTTGTTGATTTCGGCCACGATAGAAATCGCCACCATCTTGATTATATCTATTTCTTGCAAAGGCTAAAGCAGACTCACCATCAAAGTGGTTTACTTTTCCTTCTTCCCAACACATTGTGTCCTTTTTACCTTTAGAATTTTGCTCGCAGACTTTTTCTACGCCTACATTAGCAGTGTTTTTAGGAACATCAACATCGATACCACCTAAAGCATCAATAATATCAATAACACCTACAAAATTAATTCTAACAGTATAATCAACTTTAATATCATATATAGATTCAAGTGTTTTTTTAACACAACTAGTCCCACCATAAGCAGCTGCGTGAGTTAATTTATCATAACCATAGCCACCACATTGTATTTGCACATAAGAATCTCTTGGAGTAGTTAAAGTAGTTACACGACCAGTAGTTGGATCAAAGGTAACCAATACATTTGAATCAGAATTAGATACATCACTAATATCAGAACTTCTACTATCAATTCCAGATACTAAAATAGTAAAAGGTTCAGTTGTAATATCTTTTGAAGTACTAACAGTTTTTGCAGCTTCAGTTTCTTCAAAAGAAACGACTTCTTTCATATTACTAACTGCTTGAGCATTTACCTTTAATAAATCCTCATCAGCTAAGCTTTTAACGCTCATTAAATCAATCTCACCTTTTTCTAAAGCTTTATAAGCATCAGAAATAGTTGGATATTGTTTAATGTTATCAGTTTTATTCAACTCTTTAACTTTTGCTAAAGCTAAAGAACCATTTTCATAAAATTTAATATTTTGAATACCAATTTTAGTTTTTTTAGTAATATCATCAACACTAGAAATAGTTGAATCTTTATCAGTAACTAAACTTGTTCGATAAACACCACTTGTATTCATAGCAGCAAAAGCATTATTATAATTTAACAAGAATTCATTTCCTTTGAAAATTCCAAAACCAACTAGAACAATAAGTATACCTCCAAGAACATTTTTCCATGTAGTATTATTGAACTTATTTAACAAGAAAGCAACCAATATATTTATTAGCAATAAAAAGAATGCTAGTATAATTACCTTATTTATAACAGTGAATTTTAAAGATGGGAATGTGTAAAATACATTTGCTATTGTTAACAGTGATGCTACAACCAAAACGACTTGTATGGCTATCTTTAATTTTTTATTAGTTTGCATAACTACCTCCCTTTAAGTATTATACAAGAATAGACTTATAATGTGTATCTATTTTTGTTAATTGTACATTATAAGTGCATATTTGTATTTACATTAGTAAAAAAAACTTAATAACTACAGATTCAAAAGGCATATTTTAGTAGTTATAAAGATATTATAAATAGTTAATGTCATAAAAAAACATTATTAATGCAATGTAACTATTAAGCAGCTAAATATAGTATAATTAGTATAAGGAGTTGAGAATTTTGAATATAAATTTGAAAAAAATAGTAGTTGTAACCTTATTAGTAGTAATAGGAGCTATGATTTACATTACTGAAGCCTTTTTAGGGTTAGGATGGGTGAATAAATAATATGAATTTAGAACATTTTAATAAAGCACAACAAGATGCCATAACTTCAACAGATCCATATATCAGAGTAATTGCAGGAGCAGGTTCAGGTAAAACCGCAGTACTAACAACTCGTATAGCTTACTTAATACAAGAAAGAAAAGTAAAATCAAATAAGATTTTAGCTATTACTTTTACAAATAAAGCAGCAACTGAAATGAAAGATAGAGTATATGACTTGCTTGGCGATCAGCAAAGTGATTTTAAAGGAGTAGTAGCAACATTTCATGGATTTTGCTTAAGAGTTTTAAAAGAAGATATAAATATGTTAGGTTATCCTAATAATTTTAATATTATTGACCCTGATGATCAAAAATCCATTTTGAAAGATATTAATAAAGAGTTAGAATATGATGCAGAAACTTTTAAAGTTAAAGCAATAATATCATATATATCTAACAAAAAAAATAAATATAACTTAGAAAAACTAGATGAAAACTTAGAAAGAGTATATGATATTTTTTATGATAAATACGAAAAATATTTACAAGAACATTTCTACTTAGATTTTGATGATTTAATAATAAAAGTTGTAAAGTTATTTGAAACAAATGCAGTAATTTTAGAAAAGTGGCGTTATCGTTTTAATTATATTATGGTAGATGAATTTCAAGATACAAACTCACAACAATATGAATTAGTTAAAATGCTAGCCTTAGAACAAAACATATTTGTTGTTGGAGATCCAGATCAAAATATATATTCTTGGAGAGGTGCTAAAATAGAGTATATAATGAATTTTGAAAAAGATTTTAAAAATGCTAAAACAATAAAATTAGAATATAATTATCGTTCATATTCACATATATTAGATATAGCAAATGATTTAATACAAAACAATGATAATCGAATTGAAAAGAAATTAATTCCAACATTAGATAGTGAAGATAAAGTAATCCATTTTGTAGCCGATACAGCTGAGCAAGAAGCTAATTATGTTGCTGAAAAAATTAATGAAATAATTGCTAATAATGATGGAGTAAATTATAATGATTTTGCGATATTATATCGTTCAAATTATATATCACGAGTATTTGAACAAAAATTAACTCAAATGAATATAGATTATAAAATATATGGTGGAACTCGCTTTTATGAACGTAAAGAAATAAAAGATTTCATTTCTTATTTAAAAGTTATTGATAATGAAGATGAACTAGCTTTAACAAGAATTATTAATGTTCCTAAAAGAAAAATAGGTCCAAAAGCAATTGAAAAAATTACTAATTATGCTAGAAGTAATAAAATTGGTATGTTTGAAGCATTAAAAAATAACTTGTCTGAAATAAAATTAAGTAAAACACAAGAAAAAAGTTTGGCTGAATTTGTCGATATTATAAAACAGCAACAAGAAAGTAATGAAGAAGTATTCAGTATGCTAGTTAATATAAATGATAGTGTTAATATACTAGATGAATATAATTTTCAAAGTTTTGAATATCAAAAAAGAGCAGATAATGTACAAGAGCTTATAAATTATGCTCAAACTATTGATTTAAGTCTTAGTGATTTTTTACAAAGTGTTAGCTTAGATACCACTGATGAAAAAGAAGATAGTCCTAAAGTTTCTTTAATGACAATGCATGCTGCTAAAGGTTTAGAATATAAATACGTTTTTACGGTCTTTTTAAATGATGGAGTATTTCCAAGTTCATATTCAATGGAAAGATTAAATTTTGAAGAAGAAAGAAGACTAGCATATGTTGCATTTACAAGAGCTAAAAATCAATTGTTTTTAATATCTCATCGTATGAATCAAAATAACTATACTAATGTTTCAAGTAGTGTTTTTGTAAAAGAGATAGATAATGAACATTTAGATAAAGAAGGTAAATATAAACAGGATTTACATTTACATACTAATGTAAATGAAATGGAAATGATGAAAAAAAGAAAGAATAACATGAAAGAAAAGCAAGAGTTTAACAAGGGCGATAAAGTCATACATCCGATATTTAAAAAGGGTGTTATTATTGAAGTTAATGACAACATTGCTAAAATAGCCTTTGAAGCAAATGTAGGAATTAAACACATGAATCTAGATTTTATAGAAAAAGCTTAAAAAACAGTTAAATTATCGAAAATGCTATGTTATAATAAAGAGTGATTATTACAAACGAGGAGGAATTGTGATGACTTTAAAGAATAAAGTTACTTTAGGCCTAGTAATAGCTAGTTTAGCTACAGGTGTCATTTATGCACAAAATGATACAACTATTACAGATGGTGATAAAGAAGTACTTACAGTAAATGGGAATAAAAAAACATCTTTAGATTTATACAATGCAATAGAATTAAATGCAGGGTTTACACCAGCATTAGAGGTGTTAGATACAAAAGTTCTTGAACAAATCTACAAAGATGATTCAAGATTAGCAGCAGTAGTTAATGATAAATATAAAGAAGCAGAAGAAACAGCAAAATCTTCAGACAGTACAATGGCAAAGGAATATGAAATATATAGTGCAACAAATAAAGATGAATATATTAAAAATTCTGGAATTAGATTAGCAGCACTAAGAAAATTAGCTGCAATTGATCAAGCAGAAAAAGCAATATTTTCAAAAGCTCAAATGCAATATGTCTATGATAATTATTTTTCAGGTACTGGAGAAATTTTTAACATTTTAATATCTCCTGCAGTGTCTGCAGCTGATTATGGTAATGAAGAGACAATTTCAAAAGCTAAAGCTGAAGCATTAAAAACAGCAGAACAAGTTATCAGTGAAATAAATGCAGGAACAATATCATTTCAAGATGCAGTAAAGAAATATAGTAGTAATAAAATAAATGATAATGGTTCTTTAGGAAAATACAATGTAAATTCAGCAAGGGAAGCTGGATTAAATAAAGGTATAATAAATGCAGCATTTTCATTAGAAGATGGCAAAGCTAGTAAAGTTATTGCTACTGAAAATGGATATGAAATAGTAATGATTAAATACTCAGAAGCAAAGAAAACATATGAAGAATTAGAAAAACAAGTTGCTAGTAAATTATATGATATATATTCAACAGAAAATACAAATGTTGAAAAATATGTCTTAGATTTATTTAGATCTGATAATAAAATATCATTTAATGATAATGCTTATTCAAAAGAATATGCATCAAGTGTAATCGATAATAGAGTAAACTATCAACAGTTTGATCCAAACAATGCTTCAAGCGGATACGACTTTGGATACTAGGGGGAAAGATAAATGAAAAAATTATATAAATTATCTTTAAGCTGTCTATTATTGGTTGGGTTAAGTGCTTGTTCTAGTGCAAATGCAGCTAGTGATGCTTTAATTACGATGGCAGATCAATCAGTAAATAAAACAGAAATATTTAATCAAGCAAAAATAGATAGTAAAGGTGAAGGCTTTTTTGATTTAATAGATTCACAATTACTAGCAGCAAATTATAGTATAGATAAAAATAATAAAGTAAAAGAAAAAGTAGAAACACAGAAAAAGACTATTTTAGAAAGTAATCCAGATATACTTTCACAATATGATGTAAAAGATATGGATGAATTAGTATTAAAAGCTGGGATTATTTTATCAGCTCAAAGAGAACAATATGCCAAAGATCAATTTAACAAAGAATTTGTTAATGATGCCTCTTTAAAAGCGTTGTATGATAAAAAAGCTGGGGAGTTAGTTTCATATACAGTAGTTGAATTAGATGAAACATTATTTGATAATGATGAAGAAAAACTAAAAGAATCAGTTGCTAAAATAAAAGAAACACTAAGTACAGTAACAGCAGAAAATGTAGAAGAAACATTCACAACTCTAGCAAAAGAATACCCAGGGGATGAATCAACAATTACTAATGGTAAAAAAGAAAGTGTTAGTAGAGATGATGTTGATGATAAAGTATTAGCTAAATTAGATTCTTTAAAATACAAAGAGTTTACTAAAGATCCTGTTGTTGATGAAGATAAATATTATTTTATCTATAAATCAAACAATGATGAAAGACTTAGCTTTGAAGCAAGTAAAGAAAGATTAAGAGATTTACAATACGAACAAGCTACAGAAGCAAATTCATATATGGATGATTATTTCTTATATAAATTAAGAAGTGGTGCCAAAATTACTTTTCCAAATAGTAAAGATCAAAAAACATACAATATGGCAATGGCAGCAATAAAAACTAATTATGATGATGCAGCAAAGGAGGAAAAATAATTATGGCCTCTAATAAAAATATGAAAAAAACTGCAAATAAGGCACGTAACTCAAAAGCGGGTCTAAAAATGGACTTTAGTGATGAAAAAACAAAGAAAAGAATTATTACTGCAATTGTAGCGGTAGTAGTTATAATAATGGTTGCATCTATGATTGTTCCATATATGGGTGGTAATTCAGGAACGTATAAACTAAGTGACAGTGCTTTAAAAGGTGATGTAGAATATACAGCTGCTGACTACAATCCACAAGATATCTTAGTAGGTGAAACTTATAATAGAGTAGATAAAGAATATGTAGTTTTATTTGGTACTGCAGAACAAACAAGTAATATGGCAGCTGGAATTACAAAGTTACCAGTATATACAGTTGACAGTACTACATTTGATAACTCATCTTTAACAAAAGATGTTACAAATGCATCAAGTTTACCACAAGCACCAAAGGATATAAAAATAAGTAAAGAATTAGCTTTGATCAGAATTAAAGATGGTAAAGCAACAGTATTTAAAAATACATCTGCAACTGCAGAACAATATATAAAAGAATTAGAATAAGCTGTTAACACAGCTTATTTTTAATATAAGGGAGGCATTTATGAAAAATATAATTAAACAATATAGTGGAATATTAATTGGGGTATTATTAATAGTAGTTGCTATTAAGATGTTTTTTGCACCTCATGATATTGCTGCAGGAGGAATAGGTGGATTATCTTTAATAGTAGAAAGAGTATTTAATATAAACATGTCTATTACGACATTTATTTTAAACACAGCTCTTTTAATAATTGGTGCTATCTTACTAGGTAAAGCATTTTTACTAAAAACAGCTTTTGGAACAATGTTAGTTCCAGCTTACATGGCAATAATACCAGAATTAACATTAAGTGATGATATCTTATTGTCAGTATTTATGGGAGCACTGTTAACAGCAGTAGGAGTAGATATACTATATCGTAATAATGCTTCTAGTGGAGGAACAACAATTCCACCACTTATTTTCAAAAAATATTTTGGTATTCCAACTTCAATAGGACTTTTTGCAACAGATGCTGTAATTGTAGGTATTTCTGGTTATGCATTTGGTATAGAAAGTTTTATGTATGCAGTACTAGTTATATTACTAACATCTGTGATAATGGAAACAATATCAAATGGAATATCTCGAAAAAAAGTAATATATATAATATCAACCAAGCAATTAGATATTGAAAAAACCTCTATGGATATTACAGGAAGAGGAGTTACAAGATTAAAAGCATATGGTGGGTATACCCAAGAATCAAGAGACATAAGCATGATAGTGTGTAATGATCGTGATTTAGATAAAATTCAACATATAATTAAAGAAAAAGATCCTAAAGCATTTGTAATAGTACAAAATGCTAATAGTGTACAGGGTGAAGGTTTTAGTTATCGATCAGTGGTGGAATAAGATGGAAAAAAACAGTATGTTAGCTAATAGTATCAGACCAACAAAATTAGAGGATGTAATTGGACAAGAGCACTTAGTTGGAAATAATGGCATAATAAGTAAAATGTTAGAAAAGAATAAACTACTATCAATGATTTTGTATGGCGCAGCTGGAGTTGGAAAAACAACTATAGCAAGAATTATTGTAAATACAAGTAAAAGTGATTTCTTAGAACTTAATGCTACAAATATAACTAAAAAAGATTTAGAAAATGCCATTACAAGATCTAGATTGAGCAGTAATTTTATTTTAATAATAGATGAAATACATCGATTGAATAAAGATAAACAAGATATACTACTTCCAGTTGTTGAAAGTGGTCTAATAACTTTAATAGGATTAACAAATTCAAATCCATATCATTCAGTAAACAAAGCATTAAGATCAAGAGTAATATTACTAGAAGTAAAAGGTATATCAATTGAAGATATGAAAATGTTTTTAGAAAAAATAATTGATGAAACAGAACTAAAAGATATAGAAGAAAAGCAACAAATAATTAGTAAGATTGCATCAGTTTCTAATATGGATATAAGACATGCTATCAACCAACTAGAACTATTAACAATAATATATGAAAAAGACCAACCTATAGATAAACTTTTAGAAAATTTAAACATCAATGTTAAAATAGATAAAAATGAAGACTATTATTACGATACCATATCATCATTACAAAAAAGTGTCAGAGGAAGCGATGTAAATGCAGCACTATTTTACTTAGCAATACTAGTTTTAGCACAGGATTTAGATATAATTGAAAGAAGATTAAGTATAATGGCTTATGAAGATGTAGGCCTTGCAAATCCAGAGGTAGTAGATCGAGTGCTAAATGCCTTAAAAGTAGCAAGAATGGTTGGCTTTCCAGAAGCTAAAATTCCACTAGCTTTTTGTGTGGTTGATTTAGCTTTAAGCTCAAAATCAAATAAAGCTTATGTAGCCTTAGATAAAGCAATAGAATTAGCATCATCAATAAATTTTAGTTTTAATGATTATATGAAACAAACGCCAATGAACATAAAAGATAAGCTAAACTATTATGCAATTCCATATGAAAATAAACACCTCATTCAATACCTTCCAAATGAAATAAAAAATAAGAAATTTTATGAACCTAATAATAAATCAAATTATGAAAAACATCTTAAAACAATTAACGATTACCTAAATAAAATAGATAGAAGTAGTGATTTAGAAGAGCTAAAGAAAAAACTGAACATAAAATAATCGTTTCCTATAGTAAATAATACATTGACTAATTGCATAAAAACGTTTATTATAATAAACAGGTGATGACATGAATAATTATCAATATATAAAAGATGCTTTAGAAAAAGAAAATAAAAGTATCTCAGAATTAGCTAAACAAGTTAATGTATCAAAAGGGTATTTATCAAGATTGATAAATAATAAAATTAATGAACCTGGTAGCACAAAGATTAATGCAATACATCATGCCTTAAATCTACCAACATTACAAGAAAGTTTTGAAAAAAAGGCATATCTAGTGAATGTAGACACAATATCAATTGAAAAATATGTCTATATCGCATCACACAATATTGCTTCTACTAGTGATATCTATATTTTAGTTAAAGATAAAGCAAAAATTAAAGATGTAAAAA
This sequence comes from Mycoplasma sp. P36-A1, assembly GCF_049478495.1. Classification (NCBI taxonomy): domain Bacteria; kingdom Bacillati; phylum Mycoplasmatota; class Mollicutes; order Mycoplasmatales; family Mycoplasmataceae; genus Mycoplasma; species Mycoplasma sp. P36-A1. The sequence goes on from NZ_CP168083.1 coordinate 524,769, forward strand.
AATCATTAAATAGATTTTATGATTACTTGAACTTTTCAAATACTAAAATAGATATAGTGACAGAATCAGACTTGAAAAAAGTTATTAGTAAATCAGGTTATACAAGTTTTTATACCTTTAACAATGAATTTGAAGAGTTTAACTTAAAAGAGTTTACCGATATTAACTTAGAGGAAAAAGAATATCTTAGAATTAAAAGATTGAAAAACAAATCAGTTTTATTAATTTCTAATAATCAAAGTAAACTAAGTATTTTATTAAACGTTTTAAAGTTAACAACTGATTATGCAATAGATGATTTTGCGATATTTAAAGATTTTAATACTCAGAGTGGAACATTTTTAAGTAATCAGGTCCATATAATAGAACAAATAAGTAAACAAAGACAAAATAATCGTTTATATTTTGTAGGAAATGAATTTATTTACTTTGCAGATGATACTGCTTTATCAGATACAAATAATGCTTTAATAAATGCAACAACATATTTAAAATTATTTGATTTAGTATTAAATGTTACATTTAAAGATGATGAACGTAATGATAAAATACAATTACAAAAAAATACAAAGCTAGCTAAGAATCTAAAAAAAGGGTATGTAAATTTAGATGGAAGTATTGAAACAAGACAACTAGCAACAATAATAATAGAAACAGTGGAGGAGTTTATCGATGAAAATTAAGATAGTATTTGACAGTACAATAATGTACACACCAGAAGAGGCTGAAAAGTTTAATGTAGGTATTACACCTTTTATTATCGTTATCAACAATGAAAGTTATAAAGATATGGTCGATATTGATTACAAAACATTTTATGAAAAATTAGATGAAGGCATTGAGGTTAGTACTTCTCAACCAAATGTTGCCGATACAATTGCCTTGTTTGAAAATATACTGACTGAATATGATCATATTATCTACTTCACTTTACCTGAACAATTATCAGGTACATATAATGCTGGAAAACTTGCAGCAAGAGAAGTTTCAGAGGAAAAAATTACTGTTGTAGATATTGCAACTGGAGTAGGAGCTTCTAGAACACTAGCTTTAAATGTTAATAAGATGATTGAAGAAAATAAAACAGTTGAAGAAATAGTAGAGTATTCTAAGTCATTGAAATATAACTCTAAACTATATGTTGTAGTAAGAGATACTAAACAACTGAGAAAAAGTGGTCGTTTTTCAAATATGGCAGCATCAATATTTACTATGATAAAACTAAAACTAGCATTAACACTTAAAACTGATGGTTTAATGGATAAATTTTCTATTTCAAGATCAGAGGCTAAACTTTTAAAAGAAATAGTAGATGATGCTCAAAACATGAATTTCACAGAACAGAATTCAAGAGTATATATAGCTCATGCAAATGTGCTAGATAAAGCTAAAGAATTAGAAAAAAGAATAAAGGATGTTTATCCAAATATTGAAGTTGAATATATGCCTTTTCCACCAACATTAGGTGCACACTCAGGTGCAGGATCTTATGCAGCCCACTTCACAAAAAAAGATTGGTAAACTTAAAATAATACATAGCATTAGAAACAATGATAGGATATAATAATAGCGGAGGTGCATATAATGAAATTTTTCATTGATACTGCTAATTTAGAAGACATAAAAGAAATATCTAAACTAGGATTTATATGTGGGGTTACAACAAACCCATCATTAATAGCAAAAGAAGGTAAAGACTTTAAAACTGTTGTAAAAGAAATAACACAAATAGTTGATGGTCCAATATCAGCAGAGGTTGTTTCAACTGATGCACATGGAATGATAGAAGAAGGTAAACAACTTGCCTTAATCCATCCAAATATTGTAATTAAAGTTCCAATTACACCAGAAGGATTAACTGCTTGTTCTCAACTTGCAAAAGAAGGAATTAAAGTAAATGTAACATTGATTTTTAGTGCCAATCAAGCATTGATGGCTGCTAGAGCAAATGCTGCTTTTGTTTCTCCATTTGTGGGAAGATTAGATGATATAGGACAAGATGGAATAAACTTAATTGAAGAAGTTAGTGATATTTTCACATTACACAATATACAAACAGAAATAATAGCTGCAAGTATAAGAAATCCAATACATGTTACTAGATGTGCACTAGCAGGTGCAGACATTGCAACAATACCTACAAAAGTATTTAAAGAAATGTTTAATCATCCACTAACAACAAAAGGATTAGAAAATTTTGAAAAAGATTGGAAAAATGCTTTTGAGAAGTAATTCTCAAGCATTTTTGCTATATGAGGTAAATTTATGAAATGTTATAATTGTGATGCAGTAATGCCACAAATTCAAAGATTATGTCCAGTGTGTCATGTAAGTATGGAAAGAGAAGATTACTACAATCTTCAAAAAACAAAGAAAATACTAGACAACATAAAAGATATAAAGGATTTTGCGCATTTTATTGGATTATTTTATGTGAAAAGTATTATACTATTAATAGTTGCAGTAGTAGCGATACTTAGTGCAGTATATGCCTTTGTAGTTCATGGTAATAGAATATTATATATGGTACTAGCAGTTGTATTTGTTTTTGCTTTTAATTTTTTCTTAGAAATGAAAAAAGTAGAAAGCTTTTATGCAGATTTTAAAAAAGGAAACAATAGATATGTAATAGCTTATCCATTTAAAAATGAATTTAGAACATTTATAGCTGATTGTATGGAAAGTATTCCTAATGATCGTATATTAAGACAAAGATTAAATGCATATAACAAAAGAGATAAAGAAATAAGAACTTTAAGGTTTAAGACATTTGGATTGTTTCATCCACAAAAACCGAAACTGTTTACTCCTAAAAAAGAAGATTTCTTTAAGAAACATATGAATCCAGAAGCTAAGCATTTTATTAAAACAGGTAATTATGATGATGAATCATATATCGCCTTTGAAGGAACAATACACGGATTTTTAGTAATGGATTCAGGTTTGGTTACATTATTAAATATACCTAAAGTTACAAAGGATTTCACTGCTGATAAAAGAAACTTGCTAAAAATGGATTAGTACAATAGGAGGAAAAATAATGTCAAACTTAAATATTACACTGTTAGAAAGTCCAACTGAATTAGACATCCAACAAATATTTCAAGTATGGGAAAAAGATGTTAAACATGTTAGAGATTTTTTAAATGAAAATCAATTTAAAATGGATCAAGGATTATTTGCAAGAGAATTTAAAGCTTCAAAAGTTTATGTTGCTAGAAATGATACAAATGAAATAAAGGGTTTTATTCTATTAAATAAGCAAAGAATATTAGGATTGTATGTCTTACCAAAACTTCAAAAACAAGGTATTCAAGAAGAGCTTGCTAAACATGTTTTAGTAAATGATGAAGCCAACATGGTCCTAGTAGAAGAAACTGATGAACCATTTTATAACTTTTACTCAAACTTAGGTTTCAGACCAATTGAAAAATCAAAAGTTAATGAATATGGATTATTAATACCAACAATAAAAATGATTAGAGATTAATAGATCTGATAAATAATAATAAAAGCAATTAATTTTGCTTTTTTTTTATATTATTATTTAATTGCATCAGTGTATAGATATTGTTAAAAAAGTCTACAATTATTTTTAAAAAATAGTTAAGTATATTTACAAAAAACAATATAAGTATTATCATAGTGGTAACAAATACGTATTTGGAAAATATCAATCAACTAAATAAGTGAATAATTACTATTAATGTTTAAACTGCTTTATATCAATAGTAATTCTTATGAAAGGAGATGTTAATAATAATTTTATTTATGAATCAAAAGGTGAGTAACTTATAATAATATAAATATAATGATTACTTACTATTCATTCCTTTTTAAACGACAATTTAATATCATATTGTCTAATTCTTTTTTTAATTTTAGATATATACAAAAAAGTGCAATACTCAAAGCTAATTTGATATTGCACTTTTATATTGATTTTTAAAAAGACTAGAACTAATAATTATTAGTTCTAGTCTTTTTGTTATTATTATAAACCGCATTTAAGTTGAGCATTGCAATTAGTACAAGTATTGCAACCACCAACATCCTCAACAGTACCTTCAAGGCATATTGGACAAATATCGCCAACTTCAGTTCCAATATTACGATCTTGTCTATCAGAACGTAACTCAGTTTTCTCTTTGTTTTTTGGAGTTTTAAATTCATCAGATAAAGACAATTGTTCTACAATAGTTTCTTCTTTAGTTAAAGAAAGAACTTGAGTATCACGAGAACCATCAACATAAACAGTTCCACCTTTAGCTCCACCTTTATAAAGTCTTTCATATATTTTTTGAACTTGAGAAACACTATATCCCTTAGGAGCATTAACTGTCTTAGAGATAGAAGAATCAATCCATCTTTGAATGATACATTGAGTATCAGCATGTTCTTCAGGAGTTAAATCCATAGAACCAACAAAATAATCAGGTAGATTATTAGATGTATACTCAGGATGGTGAATTAACCAATCTTGAACAATAGCAGCATCAACTTCAATAAACTTACCTAGTCTACCAGAACGGTAAAACTTAAATGAAAAATAAGGTTCTAGTCCAGTAGAAACACCAACCATAGTTCCAGTAGAACCAGTAGGTGCTATTGTTAATAAGTGAGAATTTCTAATACCATATTTTAAAATATCATTTCTAATATCTTGTGGCATTTTTTTCATGAATCCAGTGTTTATAAAAGCTTCACGATCATTTAAGAAAGGGAAACTACCTTTTTCTTTTGCAAGCTCAATAGAGGCCTTATAAGCAAAAGTTGCAATGTTTTCAAATAACTCATCAACTATTTTATTAGCTTCAACAGAACCATATCTTAAGCCAGCATAAAGAAGTAAATCATGAAGACCCATGACACCTAATCCAATTCTTCTTTCTCCAGTTGCTTGTTCTTTATTAGCTTCTAAAAAGTAAGGAGTATTATCTATAATATTATCTTGCATTCTAATTGAAAGTTCTACAGCATTTTTAAGTTCTTTCAATTTTAATTGTCTAGTTTCTTTATCAATAAAGTTTGCAAGGTTTAAAGCAGATAAATTACAAACAGAATATGGTGCTAAAGGTTGTTCACCACAAGGATTAGTAGCAACAACTTTTTGATTGTATGCTTTAGCATTAGTCATATCATTAGCATTATCAATAAAGAATATTCCTGGCTCAGCAGAGTAAGTAGAACAGAAACAAATTAAGTTCCATAACTCCTTAGCTTTAATAGTTTTATAAACTTTTACAGGATATCCTAATTCAGCCCATTCTCTAACATCACCCATATCCTTCCATTTAGTATCATAAAAAGCCTTTTGTTCAGCATTTAATTTATCTAAATCAGGAAATCTTAATTGAAAATCGCCATCTCTTTCAATAGCAGCCATAAATTCTTTAGAAATAGTTACAGATATATTAGCACCTGTTAAAAATTCTTTATTTTCAACTTCATAATGACCACCAGCCAAAAGCTTTTCATTAGCTTTATCAACAAGTTCTTTTGGTAAGCAATCATGACTGTTAGCAATTTGTTCATACATTGTTTTATCTTCATTAGACAAAGCAACAAATTTAAGTTTTTGTTTTGCAAATTTTCTAATATCTTCATCATCAGAGTTTTCTAAAAGCCATTCTAAAATTTTAGGATTTTGCATTTTAGATACAATAAACTCAATAATATCAGGATGCCAATCAGATAACATAATCATTTGAGCTCCACGACGAGAACCACCTTGTTCAACTAAATGAGTTAAGTTAGATAAGTCATGTAGCCAGCTTACAGAACCACTAGATTTACCGCCAACATCTTTAGCAATAGTGTGTTTAGGTCTTAGTGTAGAACCATTTGTTCCAACACCACCACCACGAGACATTATTTCCATAACCTCTTTACGATGATCAGAAATACCACCACGAGAATCTTCGATAAAAGGCATTACAAAGCAATTAAAATAAGTAACATTAGAACCACTACCAGCACCATATAATACTCTACCAGCAGGTACTAAATTAAAGTCTTTTAACTGTTCAAAAAACTTGTCAGCATATTCTTCTGATAACTCTTTTGATTTTTCTTCTTTAGCTAAAGCAACAGCAATTCTTTTTGCAATTTGCTCATAATAAATCTCTAAAGGTTTTTCAATTTCATTCTTTTTACGAATTACTGTCTTTGTATTAAATTCAGTTTCATCTTTTATTTGATTTACATAATCATCTAAAACTTCAACTGTAACATTATCATCTTCTATTTTTTTAACATATCCAATCCCTCTAGCAGGAAATTTAGGATCAAACTCTAACACAACAATAACTAGATCATTAACTCTAAGAGTTTTAAGACTATTATCCTTTTGTGAATATCTATCAAGCATAACAAGTCGAGAAACACCCTCTAGTGATTTATTATAATCAGATTCTATTGGAAATAGATGAACAAAATCTTCTCGAATTGTGTTGTTCAGGTTTTTAATAGTATCATTATTGTACATTTTATCCCTCTTTCTATAAAAAATGTATTATTTTAGCAGTGAATATAATTCTTAAATACATAATATCACATCATATTATTATACACTTTTATTTCTAAAAATAATACTGTTTTTAAGATGTAAAAATACATCTTAAAATTATAAATTATTATACCTTTTTTTATAGCAATAAACAAGTTATAAAGTTCATTATTTCAACATATATCTTTATAAATAATCGCTTTATAACACCAGAAAAAAACTATGTGTGCACAATGATTTACATATGTGATATATTTGTGCAAGCAACATACAAAAAAGTCTTTAATAAGTTTTTTATATTATATAAGTATTATTGATGTAAAACATAACTTATTAATCTATAAATAAGAATTATTAAGTGCATAGAATATCTAAATTATTAAAAAATCAATTGTTATAAACTAATAATGTTGACCCCACGATTTTTTAAATTATTCATATATTCTTCATGAACTATCTTAGCATCATGATTAGGTGCATCAAAAGTTGCAACAAGATCAGAAATAACATTAACTGTATAAGTTAATTCTTTCTCTTCTTTATATTTTTGTGCAGATAAAGCAAATTCAAAAACACAAATATCACTAACACAACCAATGATATAGATATTCTTTTTATAATCAAAAGGGTTTTTAGCAAAAAAACCATTAGTACTGTTTTTAGGAATAATACTAATTTCTTTAAAGTTCAAAGCATCAATTGGTAGAGATTCATTGTTGCCTTTAATACAATGAATTGGATAAGTACTAAATTCAGTAGCATTAGAAATATGTTGATCAGTGTAATGAACAACTTCTATATTGTTATCAATCATTTCTTTTACAAATTCAGTCATCTTAGGAATTATTTTACAAACATTTGAAGAAGCAAAAGCACCTTCATAAGTAAAGCCATTAATCATATCTATTATTACAAGTAAATCATTATTTGAATTAAGTTTCATATTAATACTCCCATCTTATATTTATATCTTATTTTACTACATATATTCTACAAGACAAGAGTTTAATTATTTTTTAGCAAAATTAGCGATATTATGCTAAAAATACCTAATGATTAGTAAAAAAGAAGATTATAATAATGGAGTCCTTAGCATTACACAAGAGTTTGACAGCTAATATTCATATTACAACTATTTAGATGCATAAGTATCGTTTTTTTATGTCAAATTTACAATTTAACTATTACATAAACATACGTAAATGTAGCATAATGTGTAAAAGGATGTGTTTCTATGAGAATTAGCAAAGTTAAATCAGATAAATATACTTATCTTTATGTAATAAAATCAACATTTGAGAATGGAAAAAATTCTTCATATGTTATTGAAAAATTAGGTTCTATAGAAAAGATTATGAAAAATAATAATTTTACTAATCAACAAGCACTTGATTGGGCTGCTTCATATTCTAAAAAGCTTACTGAACAAGATAATGAAAACTCAAAAAAGTAATAATCAGCTTAGATCATAAAGAGCAATTAAAAATTAACAAGAAACTGCTATTTAATTGTGGCTATCTTTTCCTTCAAAAAATATATCATCAATTAAAACTAGATAAAATGTGCGAAAATATTAATAAGAAAAATGATTATTCTTATGATTTATCAAATATTCTATTAACTTTAATATATTCTAGAATATTTAATCCCTGTTCTAAAAGTAGTTCTTTTACATATTCTCAAAGCTTTATAGAACAATCTACTTATAAAATTCATGATTTATATCGCTCATTGAGTGTTCTTGCTGATAATAAAGAATATATTCAAGCACAAGTATATAAGAACAGCCTTAAAGTCATTGATAGAAATCCTAATAGTTCAAAAAGATTAATTGAAGCAAAGAACGTCATAGAAGTATGAAGAAGTAGCAGATAAATGTAAATTATCATTAGATAATAAAAAAATTGAAGATGAAGAAAAATATAATGGTTTTCAAATTCCAAATTCTTATAGATAAAAACACTACTATTTTGAAAAAGTAGTGTCGGAGTTTTAGATAGGTCCTTTTTATCTAATTGTCTCAGTAATAGAATTGGTCGTTCTATTACTTTGCTTAAAGTATTTGCTTATTTTTATAAGCTATATTTTTATTATTTTAATTTTAAAACTAATAATAACGCTTCATCTTTAGTCATATCTTTAAATTCCATTGGATTATTTATATTATTTTTATTATCTAAATAAAAGCCACCTAATATATTTAAATCTTTATTTGATAATTCTATATTGTCAATTTTTAAAGTTTTTATATCTTTTGTTTTACTTTTTAAGATAATATTATCATAATAAACTGAAGCGCCTTCCATAAAACTAATTATTTTTTTTTGTTCACTATCCTGTGAGTTTGAAATAGAGTACATTACGTCTAAATTTATAGATTCATCTTTATTTTCATCATGAATTAAATCATATTTTCGTATTTCTTTTCCATCTAAAAAATGTATAAAATAAATTTCAAAATCTTTAATGTTTTTTATTTGGAATTTATCAAATACTAAATTATTATTTAAAATTGATTGTTTACCTTCATCATTTGTTATTTTCTCATAATTTATAGTTGTACTATTTTTATTACTACAACCAATAACAAAAATTAAAACTACTAAAAAACTAATTATTTTTTTCATTGTTATCTTTCCTTATTTATATACTGGATAATAATTTTCATGTGTAATACTAAATTTGTTTTTTACTGGACATCCATTATTATGTCTCCATTTAGTTAACGTTCCTTTATTAGAAAATTTAACTTTAGAATATTTTTTCTTATTTGCACTAATAAACCATCTACTAGTTGAAGAATTAGACACTGATACAAAAACACTTGTTTTAGAATTAGAAAAAAATATCTACTTACTTTTTCCCAAGTTCTACTTAATTGTGGATGCCATCCACTCATTGTTGCATTTTTATAAGTTTTATATTTAGAATAATTAGCCCAATTATTACAATTAAAAATTGATTCTACCCTTGGTTCTATTTTAATTTATTGAGTCGATAGTGGTGCTGTAATTATTCCAATCATAAATACTGTTAATAATACAATAATTTTTTATTTTAATTCTCCTTTAAATTAAATTTATATAACTATAATATCATTTAATATATACATTGTAAACATAGTGTGAAAACAATCATATATAAATAACACTTTATTATAATATTAATAACATAAATTCTATGCTTTATAAACTACGCAAAGTGTATTGTAGCTAAATAAAAAAACACTCAACTCGTATTACTTGATAATCAAATTTTATTTTCAAATAAATCAGTAATTTTGGTTATTAGAGCTTCTAATGGCTCATATGCATTTTGGTATGTTATTACAAAATCGTTTGTAAGAAAATCAACATTTGAGAATGGAAAAAATTCTTCATATGTTGTTGAAAAATTAGGCTCTATAGAAAAGATTATAAAAAAATAATAATTTTACTAATCAACAAGCACTTGATTGGGCTGATTTATATGCTAGAAAGCTTACTGGACAAGATAATGAAAACTTAAAAAAAGTAATAATTAGTTTAGATCCTAAAGAGCAATTAAAAATTAACGAGAAACTGCTATTTAATGGTGGCTATCTTTTCCTTTAAAAAATATATCATCAATTTAAACTAGATAAAATATGCGAAAATATAAATAAGAAAAATGACTATTCTTACGATTTATCAAATATTCTATTAACTTTAATATATTCTAGAATACTTAATCCCTGTTCTAAAAGTAGTTCTTTTACATATTCTCAAAGCTTTATAGAACAACCTGCTTATAAACTTCATAATTTATATCACTCATTGAGTGTTCTTGCTGATAATAAAGAATAAATTCAATCACAAGTATATAAGAACAACCTTAAAGTCATTGATAGAAATACAGATGTCTTATATTATGATTGTACTAATTACTTTTTTGAAATAGAAAAAGAGGACGTCTTAAACAATATGGACATTCTAAAGAAAACAGAGTATTCAATAGTATTAATGACAGGTCTTATATAGTAACTCAATCAATCAAGAAAACTAAGATACATATAAAAGATTGGTGTTTAGAAAAAAGCTGGTTGTAAATTAACCGGATCAGATAAAATATTTGATTTAGATGAAATAAATGATGAAGAGTATATTAATTCAGTGTTTTATAAAGATAAGTGGAAACAGAAAATAAACTAGAACAAAGAATAATAGTAAGTTATAGTCCAAAGTTTAAGTTATATCAAAGATCAATACGAAATAAACAAATAGATCGAGCATTAATAGTGATAGATAAAAAAGCTAATCTAAATGATACAAACCTGATAGTTCAAAAAGACTAATTGAAGCAATGAACGTCACAGAGTATGGAGAAATAGCAAATAAATGTAAATTGTCATTTATTCTACAAGATAAGAGTTTAATTATTCTTTAGCAAAATTAGCTATATTATGCTAAAATTACCTTATAATTAGGAAAAAGGAGATTATAATAATGGAGTCCTTAGCATTACACACAGATTTATATCAAATTAATATGGCTTATGCTTATTTCAATGATAATAAGCATGAAAAAAAGGCCGTTTTTGAAGCTTATTTCAGAAAAAATCCTTTCAATAATGGATATGCTGTTTTTGCAGGTGTTGAAAGAATTGTTGATTATATTAATAGATTTAAGTTTACTGAAGAAGATATTGAATATTTAAGAGAATTAAAAATATACTCAGAAGATTTTTTAGCATATCTTAAAAATATGAAATTCACAGGTAATATAAGAGTATGTCAAGAAGGAGAAATAGTATTTGCTAATGAACCACTATTGATAGTGGAAGCAAATTTAATTGAAGCTCAATTACTAGAAACAGCAATATTAAACATTATAAACTTTCAAACTTTAATTGCTACTAAAGCTAGTAGAATTAGAAATTTAGCTAAAACAGAAGGTCTATTTGAATTTGGAGCAAGAAGAGCGCAAGAATTAGATGCTGCTTTATGGGGAGCACGTGCTACTATTATCGGTGGTTTTGATGGAACAAGTTTAGTAATTGCCGGAGAAAAGTTTGGATTGAAGATAGTTGGGACACATTCTCACTCATTTGTTCAAGTGTATCAAGATGAAAAAGTTGCTTTTAAAAAATATGCAGAATCACACAAAGACTGTACTTTTTTAGTAGATACATATGATACATTAAAAAGTGGATTGCCTAATGCTATCGAAGTAGCAAAGACATTTGATCCAAATAAAAATGTTTTTAGTGCAATAAGAATAGATAGTGGCGATCTTGCATACCAATCTAAAGAAGCTAGAAAAATATTAGATGAAGCAGGATTTAAGAATACTAAAATAACAGTAAGTAATGATTTAGATGAAGATACAATTGCTTCATTGTTACTAGAAGGTTCTAAAATAGATAATTATGGTATTGGAACAAAGCTTATTACTGCTTATTCACAACCAGCTTTAGGAGCAGTATACAAATTAGTAGCTGTTGAAGAAGATCAGGGAATGGTAGATGTTATAAAAATTAGTGGCTCAATTGAGAAGATAACAACACCAGGTAAAAAGAAAGTGTTTAGAGTTATTAATAAACTTTCTAATAAATCAGAAGGTGATTATATCATTCTGGCAAATGAAAAGGTAGATGAAAAGAAACCTTTAATAATGTTTGAACAATCAAATCCACTTATCTATAAAACAATTCATAATTATTGCTTGAAAGATATACATATAGATTTATATATTGATGGAAAAATTAACTATGAATTACCACATATAAATGAAATTAAAGATTATTGTTACAAGTCACTTGATCTACTTTGGGATGAACATAAAAGATATCGAAATCCAGCAAGATATTATGTTGATTTATCTCAAAAATGTTATGAGAATAAACAAAGATTAATTAGCAAATATGGAAATAAAAAAGAAAAGTAAAAAAATAGTTGAAAATGAATTTTAAAAAATAAGAGAGAAATCTCTTATTTTTTATATATATTATCAAGATTATTAAGCTATTTAAAGTTTAAAATAGTAATGATGTCATAAAAAGTGTGTATTTTTTCATGTGAATTTTTTCATATGCTTATTTAAAATAATTATAATTACTTTTAATGGATATATAATATAAATAACTACAAAAAACGTGATATATACAGTCTTTTAGTAGCACATTTCAACTATATGATACTTTATTCACAACTGATAATTTTTAGTCCTAGATTATAACTGAAATAAACAAATAGTAAAAAAGCACTAAGTAAACACTTTTGTTGTGTATATCTAAGGAAATGCAACGTTGTTTTTATCCTAATTATTGTTTAAAATAAGAGTGATGCAAGTCATTAAATTAAGATATATGGAGGAAATGCAAATGAGTTGTAAATGTACAGATAATCAAGAACATAAACCAATGTTCGAAGAACTTGATCAGTTTATTGTAAGTAGCAATAGTACTGATGAGTCATCACTAATAATGGTATTACATAAAGCACAACACATCTTTGGATATTTACCTAAAGATGTACAAATTCATGTAGCACAAAAGTTAGATGTACCTATTGCTAAGGTGTATGGAGTAATTAGCTTTTATTCATACTTTACAGATGAGCCAAGGGGAGAATTCATTATACAAGTATGTATGGGGACTGGATGTTTTGTAAAAGGCGCAGATAAAGTTATGGAATCATTTGAAGCTGAACTAAATATTAAATCTGGTACTACTTCAGAAGATATGAAGTTTACACTTTCAGGTGTAAGATGTGTCGGAGCCTGCGGACTAGCTCCTGTAGTTTTAATAAATGAAAAAGTTTATGGACATGTACAGTCTGAGGATGTAAAAAATATATTAGCTGATTACTTAGTAGAACAAGCTACAGCTTAAGCAGCGGAGGTAAGAAAATGAAAATTAATTCTATTGAACAATTGAAACAATTAAGAGAAGAAAAACTTCCACTATTAGCTTTGCGTAAAGCAGAAGCATGTATTGGAGAAGATAAAGTATTAATGGTTTGTGGTGGGACAGGATGTCACTCTGCAGAATCTAAAGAATTATTAGAAGATTTAATTGAAGAACTTGCGAAAAATAATATAACAAATGTTGAAGCAAAATCAACAGGTTGTTTTGGATTTTGTGCTGAAGGTCCAATTATAAAAGTATATCCAGATGATGTGTTTTATGTAAAAGTTAAACCAAAAGATGCAAAAAGAATAGTTGAAGAACATATTATTAATGGAAAACCAGTTGAAGACTTATTATTCTTTGAACCTACTATTCAAGAAAAAGTATCAACAATGCATGAGATGTCATTTTATAAAAAACAAATGCGTATTGCACTACGTAATTGTGGAATAATTGATCCAGAAATAATTGATGAATATATTGCAGCTGATGGTTATATGGCACTTGCAAATCAAATTGCACAAAATGATCCTGCTGCTACAGTTAAAGTCATGATTGATTCTGGTTTAAGAGGCCGTGGTGGAGCTGGTTTCCCAACTGGTATTAAATGGGATGCTACAAGAAAAGCTATTGGAGATCAAAAATATGTAATCTGTAATGCAGATGAAGGTGATCCAGGTGCCTTTATGGACCGTTCATTACTTGAAGGTGATCCACATTCAGTAATTGAAGCAATGGCTATTGCAGGATTTGCTATAGGTGCTAATAAAGGTTTTGTTTACATAAGAGCAGAATATCCTTTAGCTATTTCTAGACTTGAAATAGCTTTAGAACAAGCTAAGGAATATGGTTTGCTAGGACAAAATATCTTAGGTTCAGATTTTAGCTTTGATATTGAAATCAAATATGGTGCTGGTGCATTTGTATGTGGAGAAGAAACAGCTTTAATGAAATCTATTGAAGGTGATCGTGGAGAACCATTTTCAAAAACTGTCTTTCCTTCAGAAAAAGGGCTATGGGGAAAACCGACATGTACAAATAATGTTGAAACATTAGCAAATATTCCAATTATATTTAATAATGGTGCAGAGTGGTTTTCTAATATAGGTACTGAAAAATCTAAAGGTACTAAAGTATTTGCTTTAGGTGGAAAAGTAAATAATATAGGTTTAGTAGAAGTAGAAATGGGTACTACACTTAGAGAATTAGTGTTTGAAATCGGTGGTGGAATTCCTAATAACCATAAATTTAAAGCAGTACAAACTGGTGGACCATCTGGTGGTGTAATACCAGCAGATTATTTAGATACTCCAATTGATTATGAATCATTAGTTGAAATTGGTTCAATGATGGGTTCAGGAGGTATGATAGTTCTTGATGAAACAAATTGTATGGTAAACATTGCACAGTTCTACCTTGATTTTACTTGTGAAGAATCTTGTGGTAAATGTACTCCTTGTCGTATTGGAACAACTAGATTATTAGAATTACTTGATGATATTACTAAAGGTAAAGGAACAAGACAACATATTACTAAACTAAAAGAACTTTCTGAAATAATAACTTCAGCTTCACTTTGTGGTTTAGGTAAAACAGCAGCCAATCCAGTAGTATCAACTTTAAATTATTTCTATGATGAATATTTAGCTCATATAGATGATAAAGAATGTCCAGCTGGTGTATGTAAAGATTTATTAAAAGTCGTTATTACAGACAAATGTATTGGTTGTACAAAATGTAGTAGAGTTTGTCCGGTAGATTGCATTGATGGAAAAGTAAAAGAATTACATGTGATTGATCAGGCAGAATGTATTAAATGTAAGGCATGTGTTACTGCATGTCCAGTAAATGCGATTGTTGTTAAATAGGAGGCAAAATTATGGTAAACATTACAATAAACGGTAAAAAAATACAAGCCAATGAAGGTGATACTATCTTAATGGCAGCAGAAGAAAACGGATTCCATATTCCAACACTTTGTCACTTAAACCTACATGAACAAGGATTAAATAATCATCCTGTGTCTTGTCGTGTTTGTATGGTCGATGTAAAAAGACCTAACTGGAACTCAGTATTACTTCCAGCATGTGATCAAACAGTTTCTGAAGGAATGGATATTGATATAGATTCAAAACAAGCAATAAATGCTCGTCGTACAGTAGTAGAATTAATGTTGTCAGATCATCCACAAGATTGTCTATACTGTGCAAGAAGTACTAACTGTGAGTTACAAGATCTTGCTCAATTATTAAATATAAGAGAAAATAGATATCAAGGGAAACAAAACCATTTTGGTGTTGATGCAACTTCAAAATCGATTGTTAAAGACTTAGACAAATGTATATTATGTCGTCGTTGTGAAACAGCTTGTTCTGAAATGCAAACAGTAAATGTGTATTCAGCAATCCATCGTGGTTTTGAAACAATAATATCACCAGCTTTTGGAAACTCTTTACAAGATACACCATGTACATTTTGTGGTCAATGTGTAACAGTTTGTCCAACAGCTGCCTTAACTGAAATAAATAATGTTAATAATGTATGGGATGCTATAAATGATCCAGAAAAAGTAGTAGTAGTCCAAACAGCTCCAGCTGTTAGAGTTGCAATTGCTGAAGAGTTTGGTGCAGAGCCAGGTACTATTTCAACAGGTAAAATGGTAACAGCTTTAAGAAGAACAGGATTTGATTTTGTCTTTGATACAAACTGGGCTGCCGATTTAACAATTATGGAAGAAGCAAATGAAATAATTTCAAGATTGAATGGCGAAGGACAGTTACCAATATTAACTTCTTGTTGTCCTGCTTGGATCAACTTCATTGAATATCAATTTCCAAATTTAACTGATATACCTTCTACATGTAAATCACCACATGAAATGTTTGGTGCAATTACTAAAACATACTTTGCTGACAAAATGGGAATTAAACCAGAAAATATCGTGGTTGTCTCAATAATGCCTTGTGTTGCTAAAAAATATGAAGCTGCAAGACCAGAATTAGGTGCTGAAGGAACAAGTGATGTTGATTTAGTACTTACAACAAGAGAATTTGCTGCTATGTGTCAAGAAGCAGGTCTAAAATTTATGGAATTAGAAGATTCAGACTTTGATAATCCATTAGGACAATCTACAGGTGCTGCTCAAATATTTGGAACAACAGGTGGTGTATTAGAAGCTGCCTTAAGAACTGCAGCTGCATGGTTAGAAGATGAAGAACCAAAGACTTTAGACTATAATATAGTAAGAGGATTAGATGGTATCAAAGAAGCTAAACTAACTGTTGCAGGAACTGAGTTAAAAGTTGCTGCTGCAAGTGGATTAGGTAATGCTCGTAAATTACTTGAAAAAATAGATTCAGGTGAAAATGAATATGATGTAATAGAAATCATGGCATGTCCTGGTGGTTGTATTGCTGGTGGTGGACAACCATACACTCATGGTAACTTAGAAGTTATCGAAAAACGTATGCAAGCTACTTATCAAATTGATTCAGATAAAACAATTAGAGAATCACATAAAAATCCAGATATAATTAAATTATACGAAGACTTTTTAGATAAACCAGGTAGTCATAAAGCTCATGAATTACTACACACACATTTCATTAGCAGAGATCCTAATAAAAAAATTATAAAATAAATAATTAAAGCTCATAAATTAATAGGTTATTTCCTATTATAATTTATGAGCTTTTTATATTGTTTTAATAATAAAAAAGGCAATGTAAATACATCACCTATAAAGTAAACTATTAATTTAAGTATTTATCATATACATCATGAATAGTATCTGAAAATGATTTTAATGATTTTGATATAATAGTAAAATCACCTGATGTTTCTATAACCTTTCCATTTTCAAAAAATAAGATAGTCTTATTAGGATATTGTTCATGCCACTTCTTTTGATATTCTTTATTGTAACTACTTGATTCTGTAGTTTTGTAAATTAAAATTGGAATTTCTTGAGACTTAGCTGCAAAGCTAACAATATTATCTACAATTAAATCACAATAGTTATTACAATCATCACTAATAAGAAAGACTACAAATCTTTCTTTGTGTTGAATTTTATAACTTATTAATTCATCAGTAGCATCTAAATTATTTTCTAAATCATTTTCATATGAGTATTTTTCACTATCCTTTTTATCTTTGTTTGAAGGAGAGTAATTATTATCATAAATATATTCATCAACTAAAGTCTTAAAAGTATCAATAGTATCTACTTTAGAAATATCACTTGTATATACAATAGCTCCATTTTTTATAAAGAACAATTTACCATTATCTAGATAGTTAATATTTTCTAAACTAAAACGATCTATAAACTCATTTCTTTCATTTGCATCATTGATTTGATATAAATTAACAGTTTCAAAATCTAAATGAGAATAATATAATTTTGCGGCCTTTTGTATTTCTATAAAATTATTACAAGTAGAACAATTAGCACTGTTAACAACCATAATAAAAGAAGTATTAGTATTAAATTTATCATTAATATAATCAGTTGTTGTTTTGTTTTTAGTACTACAGCCACTTATAATAACTGTTAGTAATAATAAAACAAAATATTTTCTAATAAGCAATTTCATGTTGATCACTCCTGTGATATCAATATAGCAATCATTTATTAAACTTGTGTGATTTAACTATTAAAACACACATGTGAATCTTAAAAAATAAAAAACAATATTTATAGAAATATTAAAATAGATACTAGAAGTTATATCTAATTGTAGTATAAAGTACTTAACTGATTGTTTACATAGTACATATAAAATTAATTCTTTATAAAAAACCACTATTATAAAGTATGTTTTATGATATAATGAGAGCATATATAAATTAAGGGAGTGTATTAAAGATGTTAAAGACAATCAAAAAATTATTTTCAGTAGATGATTCAGAATTAGATTTCGACACAGAAGATGTACACCATAGTCAAAACGAATCATCAAATGAAAAATATTCTCCATATAATGCTAACAATAGCGCGCCAGATAATACAATGAAAATGCGTGAAATAAATGTAGAGAATAATACTACACATCATCAACAAAATAAAAACAACATTAATAATGGATCAAGATATAGTAATGAAAAAAACATTGTGAACAATGTTCCTAATATAGTTTCGCATAATATTAAAAGTGATAGTGTAGAAGACAAAATCACAAAAAGCACTGATAATTTTACACAAGAAATTGAATTAGCATATAATCAGTCAATCATACCTGAAAGTAAACCAGCAAGTTATGTACCACCAGTAGCTAAACCTACTAAACAAGCAAAACCTGCAAATACTAAAACAGCTCCACAAAAAAAACAAGTAGAAGTTAAAAGCAATGATAAGACATCCAATGCTGATAAAAAAGCTGTCGTAAAAAAACCAGAAGCAACCAAAAAAATTAAATCAGCAGGATTTATACCTAGAGATGTATCTGAGTTAGTAACAAAAGAAAACTTTAAGCTTATGGATATAATTAAACCGATGAGTGGTGTCACTAAAAAAGCTAATAATGAAGTACTTACAAAAAGTGAAAGTAAGCCACCTAAAACGGGTATAATTAAATTAAGAGAAAATTACAAAGTTACTGATTTAGAAGAATCAACTGAACTAGAAGAAAAAATAGAAGAAGTTGTTGAAGATAAAGGTATTGAAAAAGTTACTAAAAAAACTAAAAAGACGAAAAATAATGTAGATGAATCTACTAATAAAGAATCATTACATGAAGAACTAGAAGTATTAAAGGCAAAAAGCAAAAACACTGTAGACAATAAAAAAGTAAAAGATGAAGAAAAATCACCTTTACATGTAACTACCGGTTTCACAATTATAGAAGATTCTACTGGAGAAATAGAATTAGTATATAGTGATGATATTATTGAATAAGTCGGTAACGACTTATTTTTTGTATAAATAAACAAAGAATTTGAAAGGACGAGCAATAATGAAGCATTATTATTTTATTGGTATAAAAGGTAGTGGAATGGCATCACTAGCAAATATTTTATTAGATTTAGGATATGAAGTTAGTGGAAGTGATATAGACCAACATATATTTTTAGAAGATCGACTAAGAGCAAGAGGTGTTGAAATATTACCATTTAGTGAAGATAATTTAAAAGATGGTATGATAGTAATTAAAGGTAATGCCTTTGATAATGATTTTAGTGAAGTAAAAAAAGCAAAAGAAATGAATTTAGAAATGCATACTTACATGGAAATGCTACAAAAATTAATAAATGAATATTATTCTGTATCAATTGCAGGTACACATGGTAAAACAACAACAACAGGTTTGGTAAGTAGTATCTTATCAGCAAATGGTTCAACAGGCTATCTAATAGGAGATGGTCATGGAGAAATTACAAAAGATTCAGAAAACTTTGTGGTAGAAAGCTGTGAATATAAAGACAATTTTTTAAACTATACACCTGATATTGCTTTAATAAACAATATTGAGTTAGATCATGTTGATTACTTTCATAGTATGAAACAATACATAGATTCATTTGCACAATTTGCATCACAAGCAAAGAAATATGTAGTGTTAAATGGTGATGACAAAAACGTTTTAGAAATACCTAAAAAAGATAATTATTACTACTTTGGAGAAAATGATAATAATAACTTTCAAGCTAAAAATGTAGTATTAAATCAACAAGGAATTAAGTTTGATCTCTACACTGATTATAAAAGAGCTAATAAAGAATATGTTTATACATTTAATTTAAATTTATTTGGACATCACATGATGAGTAATGCTTTAGCAGCAATTGCAATTTATGTATTAAGAACAGATGAACAAGATTATAAAAAAATGGAAGAACAATTAAACTTGTATAAAGGTGTTGCTAGAAGATTTGATGTCATAGAACAAAATACTAATATATTTGTTGATGACTATGCTCATCATCCAACAGCAATAAAACTAATGATTGAAACAGTAAAAATAAGATACCCTTTCAAAAGAGTAATTTCATTTTTTAAACCAGATAGATATTCAAGAATTTATCAATTTGGTGATGAAATTGCCAAAGCTTTAGATTTAAGTGATGAAGCTTATTTATTTGAGTTTCCAAGTACCTCTGCAAAAGAAGAAGGTATTGATATAAACATGAATTATGTCTTAGAAAAAATGAATAAAGGTGTTATAATTGATGAAAGTAAAGACAGTGTTGAAAGATTTAAGGATTATCGAAACTGTATTTTCTTATTCATGTCAAGCAAAAATGTCTATGACTTTAGAGATCAAGTGATAGCAATTACAAAACATTAAACAAAAAAGATAATACATTTAAAGTATGGACATAGCTTATTAATTGAATGATAAAGATGTGTTTGTTATAATTTAAATATATTGTGAACGAAAGGGAGTTTAAAATGGAAATTTGGAATGGAATTTCATTTGCACTAATAAAAATTTTATTACCATTAGCAGGAATTGGAGTACTAATAATGATAAGTGTTCTATTATATCAAATGGTACAAACAATAAAAAAAGCAAATACAATGGTTGATGATGTGCAGGAGAAAGTTGCGATATTTGATCCAATATTTGATGGAATTGCTAACTTTGAAGCATCATATACTGGTGTTGGAAACATGCTTAGTGGAGTAGCGGTTTCAGCAGCAAGAGCGCGCGCAAATAAGAAAAAAAGAGATAGACAAAAATAAAAAATGAAGGGGATGTAAAAATGAAAGCAAAAGGAGCCATTATTGGACTTGGTGCTGGAATAGTTGCAGGAATACTATTATCACCAAAAAAAGGAAGCGAATCATACGAAGAATTAAAAAGAAAATTAAATAATATATATTTACAAGCAAAAGAATTAAATATAGACGATTTAAAAAATAACGTTGAAGATTTAAGAATAGAGCTATCTAAACTAGATTCTACAAAATCAAAAGAAATAGTAAATGATCAAGCTGAAAAAATTAAAAGCAATCTTAACAATTTAGTTGATAAACTACAAAAAAATGAGAATATTAAACCTACTTTAGACAATGCTGTAACAAGTTTAGAAAATGGAGCAATTGAAGTTATTAACTTTTTTGATAATAATGATTTAGCAAAACAGGCAAAAACAAAAAAAGATGAATTTATGAATAAAGCAAATGAATTTGCTAAAGAAGCAAAAGAAAAAAGTTCAGATTTTTATGATAAAACATCTGCTAGTCTTTCAAAAGCAAGTGAAATAGCTGCAGCAAAAAGAGATGAAATATTAGGTAATGTAGATTCAACAGTAGATTATTTAGAAAAAAATGTAAATGATCGAGTTAATGAATTAAAAGATGAAACAGAAAAAATTACTAGAGATGCTAGTCAAGATGATATTAAAAAAATAATTGATGAAGCTAATTCTACTGATAATAATGAAAATATAGATGAAAAAGTAAGAGAAAGAGTATCAAAAGTTAATAAAGAAGTAAATAAATAAATATATCCTGTGACCGGCTTTAAATAAGTCGGTTTTTTTAGTATAATTAGAGATAATAAAATATTTTTTGTTAGAATAATTGAAAAGAGGTGTATTATGTCTAATAAAGTAACAATTTACGATGTCGCAAAGAAAGCAGATGTCTCTTTAGCCACAGTAAGTCGAGTGATAAACAATAGTGCTTCTGTTAAGCAAGCAACCAAAGAAAGAGTCTTAGAAGCAATAAAAGAACTTAACTTTGTTCCAAATGCTGTAGCTCAAGGACTTGCATCAAATAAAACAACTAACATTGCTTTAATAGTTCCTGAAGCAAGTTTTTCTTATATTTCAAAAATTATTAATGGAGTAGTAGATGTAGTTTATATATATAATTATAATGTAATTTTACACTCAACTAATTTTGGTCAATTTGAGATTGATAAAATAGTTGATAGAGTTGTATCAAGCAGAACTGATGGAGTGATAATATTAAGTAGTGAGTTAACTACAAAAGCATTAGACCAGTTTTCAAAATATAATATCCCTGTAACTATAGTTGGAACAACAATAAATGGTCCACTAAGAACAAGTGTTTATGTCGATTATGAAAAAGTGTGTTATGAAAGTGTAAAAGATTACTTAGATAAAGGAAAAGACAAAATTTATTTTATCGATGGTGATTATAATAGATTTATAGTTTCCGATATGCTTACAGGAATAAAAAGAGCATATAAAGATAAAGGGCTTAGATTTAAAGGACACTTAAAAGTAAGTGATTCATTTTCAAAATCATATGAACAACTTAAAAAACATATGCAAGAAAATGAAGTAGATTTATATTTAGGAGCTAGAGATTCTTTAGCAATAGCAGCAATGAATGCTGCCTTAGACTTAAATAAAGTTATTCCAGATGATCTAGAAATAATTGGTTTCAATAATACCAAATATAGTAGAATGTCAAGACCACAATTGTCAACAATACATGTACCATTATATGAAATGGGAGCAATAGCAGCTAGACATATGACCAAATTATTAAATAATGAAGAAGTAACATCAGCTAATCATGAATTAGATTGTTACCTAATTAAAAGAGAAAGTACAAAGTAAGAAAGAAGGAATAAAATGTACCAAGATATTATAGCAGAACTGAAATGGCGTGGCTTAATAAACCAAGTTACAGACCAAGATAAATTAGAGAGTATTTTAAAAAATCAAACTAAAATTTATGTAGGTGTTGATCCAACCGCAGACTCAATGCATATTGGGCACCTATTACCAATACTATTATTAAAAAGATTCATGAATTATGGACATATACCTGTACCACTAATGGGCGGAGGAACAGGACAAATAGGAGATCCAAGTGGTCGTAACTCAGAAAGAGTTTTACTTGATACAGTTACAATAGATCAAAATGTTGAAAAAATTAGAAAACAAGTAGAACATATTTTTAAAATTGCTAATAAAGACGACTACTTATTACTAAATAATAAAGATTGGATTGAAAAAATTTCATTATTAGATTTTTTAAGAGACTATGGAAAATTCTTTAATGTTAATACAATGCTAGCAAAAGATATAGTAGCAAATAGATTAGATTCAGGTATTTCATTTACTGAATTTTCATACCAAATATTACAATCAATTGACTGGTTAACAATGTATGATAATCATAAAGTACAAATACAAATTGGTGGTTCAGACCAATGGGGTAATATTACAGCTGGAACTGATTTAATAAGAAAGAAAAGACCAGAAGCTCAAGTTTGCGGTATTACAATGCCACTAATAACTAAAAGTGATGGAACAAAATTTGGTAAAACAGCCGGTGGAGCAATCTGGTTAGATAGAGAAAAAACATCACCATATGAGTTATACCAATTTTTCCTAAATAGTGCAGACGCTGATGTTGTACATTATTTAAAAGTATTTACATTCTTAAGTGAAGAAGAAATAACTGACTTAGCAAAACAAGTAGAAGAAAAACCACATGAAAGAGCTGCTCAAAAAGCACTTGCAAAAGAAGTTACTATAATGATTCATTCACAAGAAGATTATGATAAAGCAATAGAAATATCAAAAGCACTATTTTCAGGAGATATTTCTAATTTAGATATTAAAACAATTGAAAGTTCATTTGATCAAGTACCTAATAAACAACTTGAAAAAATTATTGAACTAAATATAATCGATTTCTTAGTACAAAATGAAATCGTTAAATCAAAAAGAGAAGCTAGAGAATTTGTTACAAATAACTCAATTACAATTAATGGTATCAAAGTTAATGATGTAGAATTTAATGTAAAAAAAGAGGATGCCTTTGATGAAAGAGTTACAATAGTAAGAAGAGGTAAAAAAACATATACGAAAGTGAGTTGGTGCTAGTGAGAATAGCTTTGATAGCGCACGATCAAAAGAAAAATGACCTAATCCTATTTTGTAAAGAATTTGAAGAAGTATTAAAACATCATGAACTATATGCAACAGGAACATCAGGAACCAGAGTAATGGAGCATACAGATTTAATAGTAAACTTAATGAAAAGTGGACCTAAGGGTGGCGATCAACAGATCGGTGCAATGGTAGCAGATGGAAAAATCGATAAAGTATTTTTCTTCAGAGATCCATTGACAGCCCAACCACATGAACCAGATATTGGTGCATTATTAAGACTTTGTGATGTGTACAATGTACCACTTGCTACCAATATAGCAAGTGCAAGATTACTTATTAAAGAATAAGTAAGTACTTAAAAATATATTATATAAGGGGAGAAATTAGTATGTTTAAACAAGAGAATTATAATGCTTATTTACAAATTTTAAAAGAGGAACTTGTTCCTGCATTAGGCTGTACAGAACCAATCGCAGTAGCCTTTGGAGCAGCTCTTGCAAGAAAGTATTTAGAATCTTTTCCAACTGAAATGACAATAAAATCAAGTGGAAATATTATTAAAAATGCTAAAAGCGTTGTAGTACCAAACACAGGTGGATTAAAAGGTATGCAAGCAAGTATGTTAGCTGGTTTAGTTGGTGGAGAACCAGATTTAGGATTAGAAGTACTATCAAAAATGACAGAAGAAAATATCAAAGAAGTAAATGAATTAATGAATACAGGACTAATTAATGTTGAAAAATTAGATACTCCTACTACATTACATATGATAATAAGTGCTAGTGATGGAACAAATAATGTTGAAGTTGAAATCAAACATATGCATACAAATGTAGTTAGAATTACCTTAAATGGTAAAGACATTGTAAAACAAGATGTAGATGATGCAGCCTTTGCTTCAAGTATGACTGACAGATCAATATTAACAGTTGATCAAATATTAGATTTTGTAGAAATCGCAAAATATGATGATTACAAAGATTTATTAGAGTTACAAATGGCAAACAACATAGCAATTGGAGAAGAAGGACTTACTAATGATTATGGTGTTTCTGTAGGTAAAACTTTAATAAAATATGGTGATAATAATATTGAGACTAAAGTTAAAGCTATGACAGCAGCCGGATCAGATGCACGTATGGCAGGATCAACAATGCCAGTTGTTACTAATTCAGGTAGTGGTAATCAAGGAATGACTTGTTCAATACCAGTAATAGTATATGCCAAAGAAAATGGCTATGATCATGCTAAAATGATGAAAGCTTTATTATTATCAAATCTAATAACAATACATGTTAAAACAGGAATAACTAGATTATCTTGTTATTGTGGTGCTGTTGTAGCAGCAAGTGGTTCAGCAGCCGGAATTATGTACTTAGATGGTGGAAGTAGAGAACAAATCAAAAAAGCAATAACAAACGTTTTAGGAAATGTATCAGGAATAATTTGCGATGGTGCTAAAGAAAGTTGTCCATCAAAAATATCATCAGCCTTAGATGCAGCATTCCAAGCAGTTAATCTTGCAAAAGATAATTTAGTGTTTACACACGGTTGTGGAATAGTAGAAGATGATATAGAACATACTATTAAAAATGTTGGTATTCTAGGAAAAGTTGGAATGAAAGAAACAGATGCAGTTATCTTAGATATCATGACAGGAATTGAAAATTAATTATTATAAAGAGTAGCTCTTAGTTACTCTTTTTTTTAAAGGAGACACTAATGAATAAATATGGACTAATAGGTAAAAAATTAGATTACTCATATTCAAAGCTAATACATGAATACCTAATTAAAAAATATGAAATAGAAGCAACATATGAGTTAATTGAAACTAATAATTTATCACAAGAACTGTTAGAACAGTATAATGGATTAAATATTACAATGCCATATAAAGAAGAAATACTTAAATATCTTGATATAAATTCACAACCACTAAAATCATGTAATACAATAACAAATATAGATAATAAATTTTATGGAGATAATACTGATAAAATAGGTTTTGAATACTTAGTTAAACTATTAAATGTAAAAAAAGTAGAAAAAGTAGTTATATTAGGCAGTGGTGGTAGTTCTAAAATGGTGCAAGAATATTTTAAAAAATCTCAAGTAATAGTAATATCAAGAAATGATAAACAGTATAACTATGAGACTTTAAAAGATATAAAAGCAGACCTATTAGTAAATGCAACTCCAATAGGTATGAATAAATATGAATCACCAATCGAAAAACAAACCATTGAAAATTTTAGTGCAGTAATTGATTTAAACTATAATCCAATAAACTCTAAACTTGCTATCGATTCAAAGAGTAGTGGAAGGAAATTTATTGGTGGTTTGTACATGTTGATAGTACAAGCAATGGCATCATTTGAAATATGGACTGGAATAAAAAAAGATATAACAACAATTGAAGAGATATATCAATACTTGTTAATTGAACAAAGTGATAAAATAGCTTTAATAGGAATGCCATTAGCAGGTAAAAGTACAATAGTACATGAATTTGGTGGAGTAGATGTAGATGAACAAATAGTAAAACGAAATCAACAACAAATACCAAAGCTAATAGCAAGTGGTTATTTTAGACAATTAGAAACAAATGAACTTGAATACTTAGTGAAAAATAATGAGAAGCTAATAGCTTTAGGTGGTGGAGCCATACTAAATTATAAAAATATGCAATTAATAAAAGATTATCTTATTATCTTTTTAAATGTAGATCTAGTTACATTACTTGAACGATATCAAGATGGAATAAGACCATTACTAAAAAATAAAGAAGAATTAATTAATGTATATAATAAAAGACTTCCACTATATATGTCTTATGCAAATCTAGTATTAGATCAAGAATCATTAAGGAGTTTATTAAATGAAAATAGCAATAATTAATGGTCCTAATTTAAATATGTTAGGACAACGAGAACAAGAACATTACTCTAATATTACTTATGATCAAATGATAGAAGAAATAGATATCTATGCAACATCATTAAACATAGAATACATAGAATATTATCAATCAAATCATGAAGGCCAAATAATAGATTACATACATCAATTAGTAAAAGATAGCTTTGATGCATTAATAATAAATCCAGGAGCTTATTCACACTATAGCATAGCAATTTTAGATGCTTTATTAATTTTTAAAGGTTTAAAAGTAGAAGTTCATTTAAGTGATGTCTTAAATAGAGAAGAATTTAGAGCAAAATTAATAACAGCAAAAGCCTGTGACTATCTAATAAGTAATAAAGGTGTTAAAGGATACTTAGAGGGACTTAAAATAATACATAATAATGCTAAATTATAATAAAAGGTGTTCTCTATAAGATTATGGTATGCTATAATATGTGTACAAGTACTCATATAGATTATAATATGGTTAATCGTTTCTACCTTCAGCCTTAAATTGAAGACTATGAGTAATCAATCTGAATAATAAAAACAGAAGGCAAAGAGTGCTTGTGAAAAATAGGAGGATATCAATGAATCGTTTTACACAAAAACTAGATGCCTTTTTTGGTGTCACAAAATCCGGTTCGAGTTTTAAAAAAGAACTAATCGGTGGAATTTCAGCTTATCTAGCAATGGCATATATCATATTTGTAAATCCAAGTGTACTTGGAGATGCCGGTATGGATCATGATGCAGTGTTTGCATCAACAATATTTGGAGCAGCAACAGCAACACTAATTATGGGGCTATATGCAAAATTCCCACTTGGGCTAGCAAGTTGCATGTCAATGAATGCTTTTTTTGCCTACTCAGTAGTATTAGGAACAGGACTATCTTGGCAAGAAGCTTTATCATGCGTTTTAGTATCTTCAGTAATATTCCTTGCTTTATCATATAGTGGTATTAGATTTAAAATACTAGAAGCAATACCAGAAGTATTAAAAAATGCAGGAAGTGTTGGATTAGGTTTATTTATAGCATTTATAGGAATGAAAAATTCACATATAATAATATCAGATCCATCAACAATGATTAAAATAGGAGATTTCTCAGATCCCAACTTTATAATTGCTGGTTGTGGGATAATATTTCTTGCAATATTATTAACTAAGAAAAATAAAAATGCCGTAATATTCTCAATGATATTTGCAATGGTAGTTGGATTGTTGTTAGGAGTACTAAATTCAAATGGACTTATTCATTTCACAGAAGAACAAGCAGCAACCTTACCACATTTATCAGGAAACTTAATTGCTCTACCAACAACACCAATAAATGCAATGATGAGTCAAACATTTGGGGTAGCATTTATAAACATACCTAAAATAATGACTGTAAGTGGAATAACAATCGTCTTAACATTTACATTTTTAGATTTCTTTGGAACAGCAGCAACATTAAATGCAGCAACTTCAGAAATGAGAAACTTTAATATAGATACATCTGAAAATAAAAGAATATACGTTTCAGATGCATTAGGAAGCTTTTTTGGATCAATCTTTGGTACATCAAATATCACAACATATATCGAATCAGTAAGTGGAATTGTCCAAGGAGCAAGAACAGGTTTAATGGCAGTAGTAGTAGCGATACTATTTCTACTATCATTATTTTTACACCCATTCTTGTCATTATTTACATCAGCTGTAACAGCACCAGCATTAGTAGCGATTGGAATATTTATGTTTAAAAATGTTTCAACAATACAATGGCAAAATAATTTTGAAGAAACAATACCAGCATTCTTAACAATAGTATTAATGCCTTTAACAGGTTCAATTGCACTAGGTTTAACAATCGGTTTTGTCTTCCATACAATATTAATGGTTGCAGCTAAAAGAAAAAATGAAGTGCATACCTATATGTATTATGTAACGATAGTATCAATCATATACATTGCATCAGTAGCACTAAGTTAAGATATAAAATCAGACCTTAATCAGTCTGATTTTTTTAATACAAATAGTTAATCTTTAAACTAAAACTTAGTACACTTACAATAAGGTAGTAAATAAGATATAATATAATCAATATAAAAAAAAGGATGATAAAATGATAAAAAAATTTATACCATTTTATAAACCAAGATTAAAAAGGTTTATAAGTGTTTTAGTAGTAGCAGTATGTATTTCAATCATAGATTTACTAATACCAAATTTAACAAGCAACCTAATTAATAATGCTATTGGAAATAATGATTTAAACCTGTTCTACAAAATAGGTTTAATAATGTTAGGATTATATATTCTAAGAGTAATATTTACCTATTTTGTAACTCTTCATGGTCATATGGTTGGAGTATCAATTGAATTTGAAATGCGAAAAAAACTATTTGATAAAATTACAAAATTGCCAATCAAGTTTTTTGATGAAAATTCTACAGGAAGTTTGATGTCTAGAATTACAGTAGATCTAAATGAAATATCAGAAATAGCTCATCATGGACCAGAAGAATTAACAATGTTAGTCATACTAGTGACAGGTTCATTAGCATTAATGTTTAATATGAATGTAAAGCTAGCAACTATTATATTAATACTAGTACCTCTAGTTTATGTTATTAATCAAAGATCACGAAAAAAGTTTTTTAATGTAAACCTAAAAATGAAAGAAAGTCTAGCTAGGATAAATTCATCAATAAATGAAACATTTAGTGGAATTAGAATAGTTAAATCATATACAAATGAAAGCTTTGAAGTTGAAAAATTTGATAAAGGAAATAATGGTTTCTTCAATGAAAAGAAAAGTTTTTATGCAATAATGGCTTCATACATGTCATCGTTTAAAGCTTATTTTGGCGTTTTAAATCTAGTTGTAATTATATATGGAGCTTATTTAGTAATTCAAAATGAAATGAATGTTGGAAAGCTGACTGCTTTTATAATGTATGTAAACTTATTTGAACAACCAATAAATAGATTTTCTAACTTTGTTACAGAATATCATAAAGCAGCTTCAGGATATCATCGATATTTAGATGTTATGGAACAACCAGAACAAATAGATTATAAAGATGCCAAGGTAATAAGTGATATCAAAGGTAAAATAGAATTTAAAAATGTTAGTTTCAAATATGATAAGGATAGTGATTATGTATTAGAAAACTTTAATTTAATAGTTAATCCAGGAGAAAAAGTAGCCTTAGTTGGAGCAAGTGGTGCAGGAAAAACAACAGTGTGTAACTTACTAAATAGATTTTATGAAATAGATAGTGGCGAAATATTAATTGATGGTATTAATATTAAAAATATAAGTCTTCAATCTTTAAGAAGTCATATCGGTTATGTAACACAAGATAACTATATATTTTCTGGAAGTATTTTTGATAATGTAATCTATGGTGATTTTAGAAAAAGTAAACAAGATGTTATAAATGCTTGTGAAATGGCAAAATTAACAGATGTAATTGCAAGCTTACCAGAACAATACAACAGTAATATAGGTGAAAGAGGTATAAAATTAAGTGGTGGTCAAAGACAGAGATTATCTCTATCAAGAGTGTTTTTGAAAAACCCTACACTAATGGTGTTAGATGAGGCAACCTCTGCTTTAGATAATAAAACAGAAAAAGAAATACAAGCAGTACTTGAAAAACTAGAAGAAAATAGAACTAGTTTAATAGTAGCCCATAGACTAACAACAGTTGAAAATGCCGATAAAATCGTTGTTATTGGAAATAAAGGCATAATTGAAGAAGGAAACCATAAAAGCTTAATGGAGCTTAAAAAAGCTTATTTTGCACTATATAATGTTGGTTTAACATCATAAAAGACTGCTATGCAGTCTTTTTTTAAGAAAATAATAGCTCTATTATAAAAAAGTGTTTACAAAACATGGTATAATATGTGTACGTAATAAGGAGGATGAGTATATGAAGCTAAAGGGAATATTGACGCTTATTAGTTTGAGTTTAGTATTAGGATTATTTGCAGATACAAAAGCCGAAACTAACATCGACTTCAAAAGTAATGAAGCACATTATCAAGAATTGTGTAATAGAAGATCAAGTTACAATGCTAACTTAAAAACATGCCAAGCATATGAGGAATACTTAAATGGAGTTAGCTCACAATCAAAAAATAATGTAGAAGATATAAAAAAAGAAATTGAGGCAACAAAAGGGGATATATCTAAACTCTTAGATGTTATCAAGAAAAATGAAGATTTAATTAAAACAACTAAAGAACAAATTAAAAAAACAAAGTCAGATATTAAAGTAGTTGAAAAAGAAATTGCAAGAATTGAAAAAGAAATAAAAAATAGAATTGCTTTAATGCAAGAAGTTAATACATCAAACTTTGTAGTAGATTTCTTAATGAGTTCAATGACAATAGATGATTTCTTTACTAAAGTTGATGGAATAAATGCTATAAATAGTGCTAATAATGAACTATCTACCGATTTAACAGGTCAAAAAACAAAGTTAGCTAAAAAAACAAAATCTTTAGAAACTAGTCAAAAAGAACTTGATGAAGCAAATAAACAACAAAATGAATTGTTGAAACAATATAGAGAAAAAGAAGCAGATCTATTTGCAAAAATGGAATCAAGCAGAAAACAATCAATAGCTTATGATAATAAAGCAGCTAAATTAAATATCAATGATCAAATAGAAAAAGAATTAAACAATGATACAAGCTCAAGCAGTGACAAGGATAATAATAATAATTCAAACTCAGGTGGAAGCTCAAATTCAGGTGGAAATTCAAACTCAGGAGGAAACTCTAATTCAGGTGGAGGATCAAGCTCAGGTGGAGGATCTAGTTCAGGTGGAGGATCATCATCAAATAGTAGTAGACTTGGTTTACCTGTAAAACATGCTACTATTACAGCCGCTTCATGGTATTATCCAGCTAGTTTTGGTGGTGGATGGCACCCAGGAGTAGACTTTGCAAACAATTACAATACTGCAGTCCGTTCTCCAGGTAAAGGAGTAGTTTTACTTGCAGCAAGTGAATATGGTGGATATGGTAACTACATGGTTACAGCACACCAAGTAGGAAATGATACATATACATTCTTATATGGCCATTTAAATAGCTTTGTAAAAACAAGTGGAACTTTAAGTAAGGGACAAACAATTGGTAGAATGGGTTCAACAGGAAACTCAACTGGACCACATACACACATTGAAATTATCAAACATAATAATAAATCATTATCAAAAGTAGTCAAAGAATTCCATAGAAATTATGATATTTACTTTGGTTTAGGTTATATGGGTATAGGAGACTGTTCTGGAACATGTCGATTAAAACCACAAAACTATTATGGTTTAAGTTATGGTCAATCATACTAAAACAATAATATCTATTAAAGAGTCTGAGCAAATTCAGATTCTTTTTTATAAATAAAACTAGAATAAAATATAAATATTTCTAGTACTATAAGATAAGACATACTAATATAGGCTACTATATATTATAAATTATTATAGTAAAACATGATAAAAACTAAATATAACTAATTTTAGAAAGCATAGAAATAATTATTGCCTAAATAATATAAAAAAATACTGTTAATAACACTAATATAATATATTAAATATTAAATCTAGATAAAATAATTAATATAATTTATAAACTATTAGGTTTTAATTATGTAAAAGCTTGTAAACAAACAATGATGATGCTATCATAAAGTCAAAGTTAATATAAACAAGAGATAAGAGAATATAAATTGATTCATCAGTTTTTATATTCTCTTTTTTTTATTCACGATCGGAGGATTTAAGATGTATGATTATATAATAATCGGAGCAGGAGTAGTAGGAAGTTTCATAGCAAAAGAACTATCACAATACGATGTAAAAACATTAGTATTAGATAAAGAAAACGATATTGCTAATGGAACAAGTATGGCAAACAGTGCCATTATCCATTCAGGATATGATCCAGAACCAAATACATTAATGGCAAAATTAAATGTAGTAGGAAATCAAATGTATCCAGAACTATGTAAATATTATGATGTAGATTTTTCACCAATAGGTTCAATAACAATTGCCTTTGATGATGCAGGTGTAGAAAAAATAAAAGAACTAGCTGAAAGAGCAGTAATAAATAAGGTAGAAACAAGAATACTTAGTTCAGAAGAAATATTAGAGAAAGAACCACATGTAAAAAAAGATGCTAAACTAGGTTTATTTGCACCAACAGCAGGAATAGTCTATCCATGGCAAATGTGTCTAGCTTTAATGGACCATGCTATAAGTAATGGTGTAGAACTAAGATTAAATCAAGAAGTAATAAAGATAGAAAAAATAGAACAAGGTTTTTTAATAACTACAAAAGATAATCAGTATCAAACAAAAAATATCATAAATTGTGCAGGAGTATACGGTGCTAAAATTCAAGGTATGTTAGAAAAACCACAATATGATATTAGACCTCGTAAAGGAGAGTACTATGTTTTAACAAGAGGAAATTTTGAATATGTTAATCATGTAATATTCCCATTACCAACAGAAAGAGGAAAAGGGGTATTAGCAGTACCAATTAGTGAAAGAGAAATATTAGTAGGACCAACATCTGATTATGTCGATAGCTTTGATGATCTTTCTACTACAGCAGAAAAATTAGCATATTTAAAAGAAGAAATATTACATACAATGAATGATATGCCAGTTGATAGAATAATGAGATCATTTGCTGGATTAAGAGCAACTAGTGAAAAACATGACTTTGATATAAGTGCATCAAAAGAAAATAAAGGCTTATATAATGTTATTGGAATAGAATCACCAGGATTAGCAAGCTCACCTGCAATTGCTAAATATGTAAGTAAAATAGCACAATTTGAAAAATTACCTAAAAAAACAGATTTCAAAGAATATCAAGCAACAACAAGAATAAGAAATCTTAAAATGCCAGAAAGAATAGAAAAAATACCAGAAAATAACCTTTATGGAAATATTGTGTGTCGTTGCGAAAATATTTCTGAACAAGAAATAGTTGAAGCGATACATGGAAATGTAGGAAGTATTAGTGTAAAAGGTATTAAAAAAAGAGTAAGACCAGGTAGTGGTCAATGCCAAGGTGGTTTTTGTGAAGGGCATATAGTAAAAATAATTGCAAGAGAAAAAGGTATAGATGAAATGGATGTTAAATATGATAATGATAAATCACCTATTTTAGTATCTTTAAGCAAGGAGGAGTATCGCTAATGAAACAATATGAACTAGTAATTATTGGTGGTGGACCAGCTGGATTAAAAGCTGCATTAGAAGCAAAAGAAAAAGGAATTAATAATATCTTAATTATTGAAAGAGAAAATCAATTAGGTGGAATATTACTTCAATGTGTTCACAATGGCTTTGGAATACACGAATTTAAAGAAGAACTTACAGGACCTGAATTTGCACAAAAATTAATTGATATGGTAGATAAAGCTAAAATAGAGTATATTTTAGAAACTAGTGTAACTAATATCACAAAAGATAAACATGTTGAATATATATCAAAAAAAGGCCATGAAATAGTACAAGCTCAAGCGATTATACTTGCAATGGGTTCAAGAGAACGTTCAAGAGGTGCAATATCAATACCTGGAAGTAGACCAGCAGGAGTACTAACAGCAGGTAGTGCACAAAAATATTTAAACATGGATGGTTATTTAGTAGGGAAAAAAGTATTTATATTAGGTAGTGGAGATATAGGCTTAATAATGGCAAGAAGAATGGTATTAGAAGGTGCACAAGTATTAGGAGTTGCTGAAATAATGCCTTATTCAAATGGATTAACTAGAAACATAGTTCAATGTTTAAATGATTTTGATATACCTTTATATTTATCACACACAGTAACAAATATCATTGGAAAAAATAGATTAAGTAGTATTGAGTTATCACAAGTAGATGATAAACTTAAAGTAATAGAAGGAAGTCAAAAAATAATAGAATGTGATACACTTCTTTTATCAGTAGGATTAATTCCAGATAATAACTTAAGTGAATATGCTGGAATAAAACTTAGTAGATTAACAAAAGGCGCAATAGTAACAAATGATATGCAAACATCAATACCTGGAATATTTGCCTGTGGAAATGTATTACACATACATGATTTGGTAGACTATGTAGTAAATGAGGCAAAAACTTGCGTAAGTGGAGTCGTTGATTATTTAAAAAATAATGCAGAGCCAATGAAACAAATAGAAGTGAAAAACTTAAATGGTATTAACTATGTAGTACCTCAAATCCTAGATTTGAACAATTTAAAAGAAAAACAAAGACTATATTTTAGAGTAGGTCGTGTCGATCAAAATGTCAAAATAAGATTATCTGATAACAAGACAGTAATAAAAGATTTCTTTAAAACACATGTAATACCAGCTGAAATGGACTATATAGAATTTGATAGTAGTGTATTAGATGAAAACACTCAAAATATAAGTCTTGAACTAATAAAGGAGGGTTAATACAATGAAAAAAGAAGTAATTTGTATAGTTTGTCCTAAAGGATGTCATATTGAAGTAGAACAAAAAGAAGGTCAAGAAATGACTTTTAAATACAATCAATGTAATCGTGGACCAATATATGTAAAAAAAGAATTAACAAATCCAACAAGAATGTTAACAACAACAGTAAAAATAGAAGGAGCAATTGTAAACCAACTATCAGTAGTATCATCAAGTGATCTACCAAAAGGTAGAATAATGGACTGCATGAAAGAACTTGCAAATGTTAAAGTAAAAGCGCCAATAAAAGTTAAAGATGTAGTTTATGCCAATATATTAGGATTAGGTGTAGACATACTAGCAACTAAAACTCTTGAAAAAGTTGAATAGTTAAGATAAACTATAAGTGAGATATTAGGAGGAAGAGAAATGTTCAATAATGGAGTCATCCCAGCCATATCTAACTATAAAAACTTAGATTTATTTTTAAATACAGAACATATATATGGAGTAATATTAGACTTTCATATTAATCACTTATCAGATATAATTAATAAAATGCATAAAAATAACAAAAAAGTCTTTGTACATATAGATATGATACACGGCCTTGCAAATGATAAATATGGAACAGAATATTTATGTCAAAAGCTAAAAGTAGATGGTATAATATCAACAAAACCAAATGCACTTTTAGCTGCAAAAGCT
This sequence comes from Mycoplasma sp. P36-A1, assembly GCF_049478495.1. Taxonomy (NCBI): domain Bacteria; kingdom Bacillati; phylum Mycoplasmatota; class Mollicutes; order Mycoplasmatales; family Mycoplasmataceae; genus Mycoplasma; species Mycoplasma sp. P36-A1. The sequence goes on from NZ_CP168083.1 coordinate 561,044, forward strand.
AATAATTGCCTAGCTATACAAAGGATATTTTTAATAGATTCAACATCTCTTAAAAAAAGTATAGACTTAGTAAACAAAATACAACCAGATTATTTAGAAGTACTTCCAGCACTAGCATCAAAAATATTTACCACAATAGAATCTCAAATAGATATTCCAGTAATAGGTGGAGGATTAATAGTTGATAAAGAAGATATAAAAAATTGTTTGGATAATGGACTAGTTGCAGTTACAACTGGTAAAAAAAGTTTATGGTGTTAAAAAACTGATTCATTTCAGTTTTTTTTTGAAAATAAATATAAAAGCTAGCTAAACATGTTAGAATTTAAGAAAGGAGTAGATTAAATGGATAATAAAGTAAAAGAAAACATAGAATATAAAGATCTAAAACTAATTAAAGAAAAAATTAATGATACCAATTTTTTAGAGTGTGAATTTATCAACTGTACTTTTGAGCAGTGTGATTTAAATAATGTACTATTTGATAATTGTGAATTTATCAATTGTAATATTCTAAATATAGAAACAAAAAATGCTAATATTAAATATGTTAAATTTCAAGATTGTAATTTAATAGGAATATATTGGAAAGACTTCTATCATAGTAATAAAAGTATAATTCCAATAAGCAATATTACAAACTGCTTTTTAAAGTACAATTCATTCATAAATATGAATTTAAAGAAATTCAACTTTTCAAAACTTGAAATAGAAGAGAGTATTTTTGAAGGATGTAATCTTACAGAAGCAAATTTTAAAGATACAAGTTTAATAGATACTCAGTTTATTCAATGTGATTTAACAAAAACAAACTTTATAAATGCAAGAGGTTTCATTATAGATATAAAAAACAATGTAATGAAAAAAGCAAAATTTAGTATGTATGAATCATTAAATTTATTAACTTCTTTAGGTATTGAGATAGTATAATAAAAAAACACCTAAAAACAACTAAATATAGATAATAAAGGTAAATAATAAAAATGATAAATGTTTAACAAACCTTTTACCTATAGCTTTTTATGTTATTCAATTAGAATAAATCATAAAAAATACACGCACTAGACATATATAATATTTTACTATGGATTTATAACAAAGCCTATTTAATCGCATTATCAATTATCTAAATTATAATAAAACTATTATTTTTTTTACAATTATAAGTGTTGCTTAAAGCGTTTTCTTATGATAAACTTTGGTTAAAGTTAATAAGCGAATTATCTTAGAGAAAAGCAAAAACATTTACTGTTTTTGCTTTTCTTATTAATGGGAATTGAAAGCGTTTTAATTAAATTAATAGGAGGATCTTTAAATGGAAAAGATTATTATTGGTGAGTTGTTAGGAACATTTGTACTTATACTGTTTGGTACTGGTACATGTGCTGCTAATTCACTAAGAAAAAGTTATGCGCAAAACACAGGATGGGTATTCATCACATTAGGTTGGGGATTTGCAGTTTTTGCAGGTATTATAGTTTCTTCACCTTTATCTGGTGCACATCTAAATCCAGCAGTTAGTTTAGGTTTCTTTTTACAAGGAAGCATGTCAATTGTAGAACTATTAGCTTATATAGGAGCTCAATTAGTAGGAGCAATCTTAGGAGCAGCAGCAGTTTATCAACTATACTATCATCACTTTTATGTTGAAGATGAAGATTATGGTGGTGTATTCTTTACAGCTCCAGCAATTAAAGATTCAGTAAGAAACTTTTTTGCAGAGCTAGTTGGAACAGCAACTTTAGTATTATTTATAATGATGATGGCACATGATAAATCAGCTAACTCTTTATTTGTACCATTTATGATTGTTGCAATTGGTATTGCACTTGGATCATTAACAGGGTATGCAATTAATCCAGTAAGAGATTTTGGACCAAGAATAGTTTACTCATTAACAAAGATGGGAAAAAAATATTCAGCAAACTGGTCATATGCTTGGGTACCAATAGTAGGACCGCTATGTGGAGCAGTAGTGGCAAGTTTAATTTATACTTTAATGCTTAACTATTTATAAAAAAGGAGAACAATAATAATGGAAAAATATGTCTTATCACTTGATTTAGGAACAACTTCAATAAGAGCAATCTTATTCAACAAAAAAGGAGAAATCCATGCAGTTGAACAAAGAGAATTTACACAATACTTTCCAGAAGCTGGTTGGGTAGAACACGATGCAAATGAAATTTGGTTAACAACACTTTCAGTTCTAGCAACTTTAGTAGTTAACAATGAAATTGAAGCAGAACAAATTGATAGCATAGGAATTACTAATCAACGTGAAACTACCGTAATGTGGGATAAAAAAACAGGTTTACCTGTATATAATGCCATTGTTTGGCAATCAAGACAATCAGCTGAAATATGCGATGAATTAATTGCTTCAGGTTATGAAACAAAATTTAAAGAAAAAACTGGACTACCTATTGATGCTTATTTCTCAGGAACAAAAGTTAAATGGATTTTAGATAATGTAGAAGGTGTAAGAGAAAGAGTAGAAAAAGGTAAAGTTTTATTTGGAACAATTGATACTTGGATAATTTGGAAATTAACAGCTGGTAAAGCTCATGTTACTGATTACTCTAATGCATCAAGAACTTTAATGTATAATATAATAGATTTGGAATGGGATAAAGAAATACTAGAAATTTTAAATATTCCAGAATGTATACTTCCAGAAGTAAAACCTTCATCAGAAGTTTATGGTATAACAGAACCTGCAATCTTATTTGGTTTTGAAATACCAATTGCAGGAATCGCTGGAGATCAACAAGCAGCTTTATTTGGACAAGGATGTTTTGAAGAAGGATTTGTTAAAAACACTTATGGAACAGGTTGTTTCATGTTAATGAATACAGGAACAAAACCAGTTATTTCTCATAATGGTTTATTAACAACAATCGCTTGGGGAATAGATGGTAAAGTTGAATATGCATTAGAAGGTTCAATCTTTGTAGCAGGAAGTTCAGTTCAATGGTTACGCGATAGCTTAAGACTAATTGAAAATGCAGCAGATACAGAAAAATATGCTAAAAGAATTGAAAATACTCAAGGAGTATACGTAGTACCAGCCTTTGTAGGATTAGGATCACCATATTGGGATCAAGATGCAAGAGGTGCAATATTTGGTTTAACAAGAGGTAGTGGAAAAGAAGAAGTAGTTCGTGCAACCTTAGAATCAATTTGTTATCAAACAAAAGACATAGTAGAAATAATGGCAGATGAATCAGGATTCCCTCTTAAAAAATTAAGAGTAGATGGTGGAGCAGTTGCCAATAGATTCTTAATGCAATTCCAATCAGATATTTTAGGAGTAGAAATAGATGTTCCAAAAGTTACTGAAACAACAGCCTTAGGTGCTGCATATCTTGCAGGATTAGCTACAGGTTATTGGACAAATAAAGAAGACATATCAAAACAATGGGCAGTTGATTGTAACTATAAACCAAACATGGATGAAGAAACTAAAGAAAAACTTTATTCAGGATGGAAAAAAGCAGTAGCAGCAACAATGTCATTTAAAAATTAATAAGCATAAAAAAACTAACTTCATTTATAGGCTCTTTGTCAAATAGGGTGGAATTTTACAATTTGATATATGAGTTAGAACAGGATATAACGGCTCTTTGTCAAATAGGGTGGAATTTTACAATTTGATATATGAGTTAGTACAGGATATAACAGAAATGTTGTATCCTTTTTTTATGATTTTTCTATACAATTAATAATTCTTGTATCATTATTCTAGTTTTTAATCTTTCAAATCTTCTAAACCCGCAAGATATTGTTTTTAACTTCTTGAATTTAGATATTGTACCTTCTATTATTCCATTATTATACTCAACATCGAAACTATCTTTAATATATTCATAATACTTAATAAAGGTAGATATACAAGTTTTAATTTTATCTGAAGCTAATTTATTAGGCTGATCAATTGTTTTCTTAAACATTTCCATATTATTGTATTTTAAAGAAAATAGTAAATCTTGATATATTTCATAATTATTTTTAAAGTCCTCATTATTCTCGATTAAATAATTTAGAATTGCTTTATTGTTTGTAAACTTATAATTAAAGGTTGCATGCTTAAACATAACTTCTGAAAGATTCTCTTTTAACTGTAATATTGGTTTCCAAAAATTTTTGAACTTATTTCTGTTTTTTTCATCTGCATTCATAATTGCAACTCTAGTTTTATTAAAGGCTCTAGTTAAATTCTGATAAATATGAAATCTATCTAATATTATTTTAGCATTAGTAAAGACATTTTTAATGATTTCAATATAAGGTGTATACATATCAATTACAATATATTCAACATTATCAATAGCTTCTTTTGTATAGTAGCTAAAATAGTTCTCTAAGTAAGCTTTTTGTCTGTTTTCTACGATATCTAGTAGCTTTCTTTTTTCACCATCCATAATAACAAAGGACATATTGCCATCAGCATCTTTAGTAGATTTAAACTCATCAAAATGAAGTACTTTTGGTAAATAGGATTTAATAGTAGTAGATTTAGCAGCCTCTGCATAAGTATCTAATACTCTAAAAACAGAATGTGTAGATACATTATGATCTTTAGCAATATAAGTACAAGTAAGCATATCAGTTAATTTAAGAGCAATAAGATATTTAACTTTATTAGAAATAAAACATCCAGGATTAGTTAGGGTATTAGCAGGAATAAAAGTTTTATTACATTCCATACATTTGTAACGAGTTTTAGTAAGCTTTAAATAAGCATCAAAACCAGAAACCATAGGTAATTTAATAAGAGATACTTTTTTATTATGTACATAAAATTTATTATGAACTTTATTACATTTAGGACAAACATTATCATTAAAAAATAGAATTCCATAAAAAACTTTAGAAATATTATCTTTAATTTTTTCATCTTGAAATTTATATATGTTAATATTGGAGTCATTAATTCCAATAATTTCTTTTAATTCTTTATTGTTTTTATTAATTATGTTATTATTAATCATGACATTTATCTCCTTAATTTAGTTTTGTCGCTTAAATTATAACAAAGATAAATGTCTTTTTCTTTATATTAACAATTTAAGGGTGGATAACATTTCAAGTAATACTTGAATTTGTTATTCCACCCTATAAATTATAGAACCCATTTATAAAGTTAGTTTTTTTGTTTAAATAAGTTTTGTTTAAATAAGTTTTGCTAGAATATCTTTAAATAATGGCATTTCATTAATATAATATGCTTTTTTAAAATTAGAAATTTGCTCTTGGCTAAATTTGTTTGGATCTAATTCTAATCTATGTGTAGGTAATGGTCTGTTTTGAGAAATCTTAACATCAATAACAACAGGCTTAGTAGGATTGATTACTTCATCTTGTTCAAAAACCATTTTTAATTCCTCAATAGAGTTAACAGTGTATCCAACAGCAGACATTGATTTAGCCATTAAACCAAAGTCAGCTTCATAAAGATCAACTCCAAAAATATGTTGAGTAGCATATTGTTCACTTTCAATAAACCCTAAAGAATCATTGCTCATAACAATATTGATTACAGGCAAATTATATTTTACCTGAGTTAAAATATCTTGGCAAACCATTGAAAAGCCACCATCACCATTTACTGTAACAACTTGTCTGCTTGGATAAGCTAATTTAGCCGCTATACCACCACAAACACCATAACCCATTGTTGCATATATACCAGAGGTAGTCCATAGCTGATTCGGCTTAAAATCAATGTTTCTAACACATTGTATACTTACGTTTCCAACATCACCAACAATAATAGCATCATCTTTTAATATATTAGCTAAATTAGCCATTATGTTTTCAGCAGTAACCTTTTCTAATTTAAGATTTGCTAAATCTTTAGTGTATTTATTCCAATAATCCATATTTATTTTACAAGCTTTAAGATATGCACTTTCAGTAACATTACCATCTAATTTATCAATAATACTTCTTAAAGTACTTTTAGCATCTGCATTAATACCAACATCAACTCTATGTCTTTTACCAACTATACTAGGCTTAATATCAATTTGAATAAACTTTTGATCTGGTCTAAACATAACTTGAGCAAAAGGGAAATCACTACCAACAAACATAATCAAATCAGCATGTGCGATTGCTTCAGTAGCTGGTTTCGTTCCTAACCTTCCAGATGCTTTTAAATAGTTTTCAAAATCATCACCAATAATATTTCTTGCTAAAGCAGTAGAAACAACAGGCATTTGCAACTTAGTTGAAAGCTCTTTTAGTTCATCTTTACAGCCCTTAGCACCTATACCATAAAATAATAGGGGCTGTTTAGCTTGTTTTAATAAATCAATAGCAGCATCAATATCAGATTCTTCAGCAATAGGATGCTTAATATTAAATTGTTTAGCAGAAGTAATATAAGTGTCATTAATATCAACAGTACCAAAATCAACAGGTATAGTTAAACAGGCAACACCATTATATTCATAAGCTGCTCTAATAGCATCTTCAACCATGTAAGGCATTTGCTGAGGATCCATAACAACTCTATTATAAACACTAACATCTCTTAGCATTGGATCTTCATTCATTTCTTGAAAGTAGTTAGTATTCATAAATTTAGAAGATACTTGTCCAATAATTGCTAAAACAGGAGTCTTATCATGCTTAGCATCATATAAACCATTTAATAGGTGAACAGCACCAGGTCCAGCAGAACCAAAACAAACACCAATTTTTTTTGTAAGTTTAGAATGGGCAGCAGCAGCAAGAGCTCCGACTTCCTCATGTCTAACTTGAATATATTCAATATTACTTTGATCGTTGTATAAAGCCTCCATAGTAGAATTGATAGATCCACCAGGTAAACCATAAATATGCTTAACTCCATAGTCGCTTAAAACATTAAGCATTGCTAAGGCAGAATTAATTTTTTTAAATTCCATAATTATTCCCTCTTTCTAATTATTTATATTCTTAATTTAAATTATAGAATTAGTAATAAATTTTATCAAAAATAATGCAATAATTCATTTTTTAAAAAAATAAAAAAAATAATAAAAATAGCCTTCAAATAGTTGACTTGCATAAACCTACATGATATTATATATAGGCGTTAGGAAATAAAATAACTCTTAGATAGGGGCCTGTAGCTCAGTTGGTTAGAGCACACGACTGATAATCGTGAGGTCGGAAGTTCGAGTCTTCTCAGGCCCACCATTTTATTTCTAACAAATAATAACATTTTAAAATGGGCCTGTAGCTCAGTTGGTTAGAGCACACGACTGATAATCGTGAGGTCGGAAGTTCGAGTCTTCTCAGGCCCACCATTTTAAATTTACATGGGGCCTTAGCTCAGCTGGGAGAGCACCTGCCTTGCACGCAGGGGGTCAGCGGTTCGATCCCGCTAGGCTCCACCATTTTATTTAAAGGATGATTATATGAAATTTTCATTTATACATAATAATATTAATGTCTTTGATTTAAATAAAAGTATTTCTTTTTACAAAAAGTCATTAAATATGGTAGAATCTTCAAGAGTAGAAGCAGAAGATGGATCATTTGTTCTAGTTTATATGAAACCAGAAGAAGGAACTAATCTAATTGAACTTACTTACTTAAGAGATCAAAATAAACCATATAATTTAGGTGATAATGAAATCCATATGGCATTTGAAGTTGATGATTATGCTAAGGCATATGAATTACACAAAGAAATGGATGTAATTGTATTTGAAAACACAGTAATGGGTTTATATTTCATTGCAGATCCTGATGGATACTGGATAGAAATATTGGAAAAAGGGCGTAACTAACCTTTAATATGGACGATTAGCTCAGTTGGGAGAGCATCTGCCTTACAAGCAGAGGGTCAGCGGTTCGAGCCCGTTATCGTCCACCATGCCGGCTTAGCTCAGTTGGTAGAGCAACTGACTTGTAATCAGTAGGTCGGGGGTTCAAGTCCTCTAGCCGGCACCATTGTCCTGTTAGCTCAGTTGGTAGAGCATCTGACTTTTAATCAGAGGGTCACAGGTTCGAATCCTGTACAGGACACCATTTTAAATTAAATATGCGGATGTGGCGGAACTGGCAGACGCGCTAGACTTAGGATCTAGTACTTCGGTGTGCAGGTTCGATTCCTGTCATCCGCACCATATATTTAATAGATAACACCTTTTACAGGTGTTTTTTTGTTGCCTCATTCTGATAGATAAATGTCACTATTTTAATATATGAGTTAGTATTGGATATAACAGAAATGTTGTATCCTTTTTTAATGCTTTATCGCTATACAATTAATTATTCTTGTATCATTATTTTAGTTTTTAATCTTTCAAATCTTCTAAAGCCACAAGATATTGTTTTTAACTTCTTGAATTTAGATATTGTACCTTCTATTATTCCATTATTATACTCAGCATCGAAACTATCTTTAATATATTCATAATACTTAATAAAGGTAGATATACAAGTTTTAATTTTATCTGAAGCTAATTTATTAGGCTGATCATTGTTTTCTTAAACATTTCCATATTATTGTATTTTAAAGAAAATAGTAAATCTTGATATATTTCATAATTATTTTTAAAGTCCTCATTATTCTCGATTAAATAATTTTGAATTGCTTTATTGTTTGTAAACTTACAATTAAAGGTACATGCTTAAACATCACTTCTGAAAGATTCTCCTTTAACTGTAATATAGGTTTCCAAAAATTTTTGAACTTATTTCTGTTTTTTTCATCTGCATTCATAATTGCAACTCTAGTTTTATTAAAGTCTCTAGTTAAATTCTGATAAATATGAAATCTATCTAATATTATTTTAGCATTAGTAAAGTCATTTTTAATGATTTCAATATAAGGTGTATACATATCAATTACAATATATTCAACATTATCAATAGCTTCTTTTGTATAGTAGCTAAAATAGTTCTCTAAGTAAGCTTTTTGCCTGTTTTCTACGATATCTAGTAGCTTTCTTTTTTCACCATCCATAATAACAAAGGACATATTGCCATCAGCATCTTTAGTAGATTTAAACTCATCAAAATGAAGTACTTTTGGTAAATAGGATTTAATAGTAGTAGATTTAGCAGCCTCTGCATAAGTATCTAATACTCTAAAAACAGAATGTGTAGATACATTATGATCTTTAGCAATATAAGTACAAGTAAGCATATTAGTTAATTTAAGAGCAATTAGATATTTAACCATATTAGAAATAGAACATCCAGGATTTGTTAGAGTATTAGCAGGAATAAAAGTTTTATTACATTCCATACATTTGTAACGAGTCTTAGTAAGTTTTAAATAAGCATCAAAACCAGAAACCATAGGTAATTTAATAAGAGATACTTTTTTATTATGTACATAAAATTTATTATGAACTTTATTACATTTAGGGCAAACATTATCATTAAAAAATAGAATTCCATAAAATACTTTAGAAATATTATCTTTAATTTTTTCATCTTGAAATTTATATATATTAATATTGGAATCATTAATTCCAATAATTTCTTTTAATTCTTTATTGTTTTTATTAATTATGTTATTATTAATCATGACATTTATCTCCTTAATTTATTTTAGTCGCTTAAATTATAACAAAGATAAATGTCTTTTTCTTTATATTAACAATTTAAGGGTGGAATAAGTATAACAACTAAATCAAAATATTCAATTTTGGTATGTATATTATTATTAGTAGTAGAGAATTATTTTTTATAGATTGGAGAAAGTTTAATGAAGATACAAGTAAAAAATGCAGTAAAAAAATATAGAGATATGTTGATTTTGAATAATATTAACCTTGAATTTGAAACTGGTAATGCTTATGGAATTATTGGAAAAAACGGTTCAGGAAAGACACAACTAATGAAGGCGATTTGTGGGCACACTAAATTAACTTCTGGACAAATAATACAAGATGGAATTATTATTAGGAATAGAAACAACTTCATTTTAAATGCAGGAATAATTGTTGATACACCAGGTTTTTAGGTGATGTATCATGCTTAAATAATTTAGAAAAAATTAGACTAATTAAAAATGAAACAACTTTAAATGAAATGTTGAACTTAAATGAATTATTCAATTTAACTCCATTTATAGAAAAGAAGTATGCACAACTATCTTTAGGTAATAAACAAAAAATGTTGATTATTCAAGCATTGATAGATAATTCAAGCATACTAATACTTGATGAACCTTTTAATTCATTAGATACTCAAACTAGCGAAATATTAAAAGAGTACTTAATTCAATTTAAAAAGAAAGGTATATTAATAATATCCTCACATTATAAAAACGATATCGAAGAGATTAGCGATGTATTAATACAAATTGAAAATGGAGGAATTATAAATTGAGAAAAAACATTTCAAAAGTAATAACTCTTTTCATTGTTTTACTAATTGTTAGTAGTTGTTCAGCAAATAACAATAGTAAAGAAGTCATTAATAGATATGAAGAGTGTATAAATGATACAGACATTAGAGATTATAACAAAGAAGCAGTAAATTATGTTTCACAGTTGAATATAAAGCATTCTCAATTTACAAACAAAGTAAAATTGATTAAATCAAACAAAGATACTAAATGTTATATAGATGGAGATAAAAAAGTTCGATTAGATAGTAATATAATAAATGATCAAGAATATCCAATTGCAATTTTCATACTATATAAAGATGTTGATATTAAAGAAATTAAAAATGATTTAAATATACTTTTACAAAATAATAATCAAAAAGCAATTAGTAATAATGATGTAAAAAAGTTATTAGAAGATGAGTATTTTTATATCGGTAAATATGAAATTAGAGTGACTGAAAGTGAAGGTATTTTAGAAATAAGATTTCTAGTATCAGTTGTTGATGTTGAATAATAAATTTAATTGTTGAAAAAGAAAAGATATTATTTATAAATATTAATGAATTTATTTCTAGAATAGTTAAATACTAGCTTAATCGTAAAGATTAGGCTTTTTTATTTATAGTATAAAAAATAAAAAATCTAATTATAAAGTATAATTTATACGATAATAAAAGTAAATATAATTAAAGTTTCAAATAAATACTGTAAAGTAAAGATTAAAACTTGTATAGTAAAAACTAATTATCTTGAATTTAAGATGATTATTTGATAAGATAATAAACAATAATTAATTGCAATACATTTTTAGCAATTCTATTATAATAATATATATAAAGAACATATAGTTCTTTTTTTATTAAAATAAATGGAGGTATACATATGAGAAATGACTTAAAAAAATTAAGTAAATACAAACCAGCACCTAATTCTTTAATAAACCTTGCCCAAAATGAAAATTACTTTTTAAATTGGCAAGAATATTTAAGTGATCAAGAATTATTAGCAATAAGAGATCTTAACTTTGGCTTTTATGGTAATAACTATCATGATGAGTTAGTTAGTGAGTATGCTAAAATATATAATATTGACAAAAATATGATATGTCCAAGTGCAGGATCTGATTCAATGATAGGAATGGTTTTTAGCGCCTTAACCTTGAATAAAATTGCAGCTTTTGAAGTAGATTTCTTTAGGTATGAAGAAGCAGCATTGATTGCTCAAAGAGAGTTAAAAACTATTAATAATAATGCATCAGCAGAGAAAATAGCATCTTTTATAGATGATAATAATATTGAATTATTTATTTTATCCAATCCTAATAATCCTCAAAGTACTTTAAAATCAAAAGAGTACATAGTAGACCTACTTAATTCTACATCTGCATATATTGTCTTAGATGAGGCCTATGTAGAATATGCAAGTGTTGATTGTTTAGACTTATTAAGTCAATATGATAATTTATTAATATTAAGAACATTATCAAAAGCATGGGGGCTTGCAGCTTTAAGAATAGGCTTTGTCTTAGCAAATGAAAAACTATTAGATTTTGTAGATACAGTAAAAGGTCCATTTACCTTAAGTGATGTCAATTCTTTAATTGCATCTAAAGCATTAAAACATATTGATCACTTTAAAACAAAAAGAAGTGAATTAATTGTAATTAGAGATGATTTCAAACAATTTTTAAAGAAATTTGAACAATTTGATGTTTATGATAGTGAAACAAATTTTGTTTATTTTACTTTTGATAAAGCAGAACACTTACATGCATACTTAAAAGATAATAATATTATTGTATCTAAGTTTAATAATGGATTACGTATAACTATTGGTACAACAGAATTGATGAATATTACTAAAGAAACTATTAATAAATATTTTAGCAATTGTTAAAATTAAGTAATTTGACAAATAATCAGAAAAAAGAGTTGCATAATATTAACACAGGTGTTAATATTAGAAACAACAAAAAGAGAAAAGGAGAGTAAACATTATGAAAACTTCAACAAAACGATTTTATTTATATAGCTTATTGAATGATAGTGTTTATTTACAACCCTATCTTTTTTCTGTTATCTAAATAGAGAAAAGCTATGATACAGTGGATAAGCAAAAATGCTTATCCACTTTTTTTTATCAAAATTTTACAATAACAAATGGAGGTTATTACTATGAGAATCAAGATGTATAGTGTTAGAGAGGATGAACAACCATTCATTCAAGCTTTTGCAAAGAAAAATAATATAGAAATAGATACAGTAACATACGATTTAGAGTTTGATACTGTTGATGAAGTTAAAGGCTATGATGGAATTAGCATCTTACAAACTGCAGATATGGATGATGAAAGAGTTTATAAAAAATTAAATGAATTTGGTATTAAACAAATATCATTAAGAAGTGCAGGATATGATATGGTAAATATTCCATTTGCTAATAAATATGATATAACTGTTACTAATATTCCTGCATATTCACCACATGCAATTGCAGAACATGCATTAATGTTAAGTATGTATCAAATAAGAAATATGCCATTATCTCAAAATAGAATTAAACAACAAGACTTTACTTGGCCTGGATTAATATCTAATGAGATAAGTGATTTAGTAGTAGGAGTTATTGGTGTAGGTAGAATAGGAAGTGTATATGCAAAAATAATGAATGCTTTAGGAGCTAAAGTAATTGGATATGATATAAAAGTAAATGAAGAAAATAAATCATTTGTAAACTATGTAGATTCATTAGAAGACTTAGTTAAACAAGCTGATTTAATCTCAATGCATGTTCCATTAACAGAATTAACAATAAACATGATAAATAAAGATATTTTTAAGCAAATGAAAGATGGTGTTATTATAGTTAATACATCAAGAGGTCAAGCTATAAATACAAAAGATTTAATTGATGCAATTGATAATAATAAAGTTAAATCAGCTGGAATTGATGTTGTAGATCATGAAGCTGCATACTTTGCACATAATTATCAAAATAAAGAAATAGTAGATGAAAGTGTTAAGTTAGTTTTAGATCATCCTAAAATATTCGTAACTCCACACATTGCATTTTATACACATAGAGCAGTGGAAAACATGGTAAACATTTGCCTTGATAGTGTAGTAGATATTATAAATAATAAAAAACCATATACAATTATAGAAAGTCAGAGGAAATAATTATGAAAATAATAAAAGATAATATGTCAAAAATCCTAAATGGAATGAGTATTGGAATTATTGTAGCTTTAATGCCAGAAGCTGTGTTTGGAGAGATAATTAAGGCGTTGCATTTAACATCACTAACACCTTTTCTAAGTATTTCAACAGCTATGATGGGTGCAACTATTGGTGTTTGTATCGCTTTAAAATATAAATATGATATGATCAGTGCTTCTTCATTAATTATTTCTACCTTTGTAGCTGCTGGTTCAATGAAAGGTATTAATGAAGAAGGAATGATTATGCTTAAAGGTGCAGGCGATATTATTAATTGTATGATTGGTGCAGTTATAGCCATAAGTCTTATTAACTTCTTTGGCCCAAAACTTAAAGCATATAAACTAATTCTACTTCCTGCAATTACAATTATTACAACAAGTGCAATTACAAGCTTTACAGCTCCAAGTGTTAGTATGATTTCTGTTGGTATAGGTGAAATGATTAATTCATTTACAGTAATGCAACCACTTATAATGTCAATTCTAATCGCTATTTCATTTGCAATAATCATCGTTTCACCAATTTCAACTGTAGCAATCGCACTTTTGATTTCACTTACAATGAACAGTAGTGCTGCAGCAACAATGGGAGTAGCTTGTATGGCAATGACAATGGGAATCCTAAGCTATAAAGCAAATGGTGCAGGTACTGCAATTGCCCACTTTATGGGATCACCAAAAATTCAAATGGCCAACTGTATAAAAAATCCTAAAATTATTATTCCGGGAATAATATCAGCTATTATTTGTTCAACATTAGTTCCAATCTTTAATATACAAGGAACACCAATGTCAGCAGGGTTTGGCCTTGCAGGACTAATTGGACCTCTAGGACACCTGAACAAAGTAGGATTCAGTATTCATAATCTTCTAATTACAGGCTTTGTATTCATAGTAGCTCCAGTGATTACATCATTAGTTTGTAGTTATGTCTTTAAAGATAAAATGAAAATAGTAGATGATGAAGCATTTAAATTAGATTATTAAGCTATCTTAAAAAAATAATAATGTTTTAATAACAAGACAAATGTAAGCAACTGTTTTATAGAAAAAATTATAAAAAAAGTAAAATAATTGTATTTACATTTGCTTGATATTAGTGCATAATATATTTATGCGGATATGGCGGAACTGGCAGACGCGCTAGACTTAGGATCTAGTACTTCGGTGTGCAGGTTCGATTCCTGTTATCCGCACCATAGAATATTCAAGCCCTACTTTAAAGGGCTTTTTTTATTATAAAAGTAAGATCTATACTCTTTACTTCATTCTAATTAATTATGTTTCACATGATAGTGAGTTTAAGAATGAAGTATCACTTTCAGGATATAAATGCATATATACTTTACTTACTATGTTACCATTTCCATGTTCTAAATATTTTCCAATAGATATTTATAATTATCTAAAATAAAGTGTAATCACAATTTTGAATGTCATTTTTAATAGAGTTTTTGTAATCTCAAATTATACAAGATTTAGTGGTACAAAACCACTATGAAATTACTTTGGTGGAGCTTTGTGTATGACATGTATGTAATCTTGCACACCAAAATGCTGCAGTGTTTGCCATAATGGCCCTGTAGTATATGGTGCAATTCATAGTGTAATATTCAACTTCTAGAGCTTTTTTTAAAAAACGCCCCTTTTATGCGAAAATATGTTATAATATTCGCATAAAGAAGGCAGAGGTGTTTAAAATGCAAGAATCAATAATACTTGATATAGCGCGTAAAAATAATGGATATATTACAAGGTCGGAGTTGAAGTCTAAAAATATAAGTCCAAAGATATTGACAAGAATGGTTGAGAAGGGTCTACTAGAAAGAGTTGATCGAGGTGTATACTTTGATGCAATGAATGATGGTTTTGAAGACTCATATTACATTTTTCAACTTAGATATCCTAGTACTATTTACTCTCATTTCACTGCTTTGCACTTTCATGGTTTGACAGAAAAAATTCCATATAGAAAGGATATTACTGTTGCAAATAAACGAGGGAAAAAATATTTTTCAGGATATAATGTTTATTATGTCTCTAGCAAAGAAAAATTAGAGTTGGGTGTTGAGAAAGTACTTACTGAATATGGCAACTATGTAAACTGTTATGATATTGAACGATCTATATGTGATATTATTAAAAGTATTGGACGACAAGATGTTGAGCAAGTTAAAAAGGTTCTAAAGGCATATTCAAATAGTCTGAATTTCTCTAAATTAAGAAAATATGCAACTAAGCTAAATGTCTATGAAAAAGTAATGGAGTATATAGGGAGGTATGTTGAATGATGAAGGCTCAAAGCTTAAAAAGTAATATTGATAATTTACATAAAGAGATTAAAGTAGAAAAAAATATTATTTTAAAATTTTATGTTTTTGAAAGATTTATTGAAAGGTTATCAATAAGTAGTTATAAAAATAATTTTATTGTAAAAGGTGGTTACATTTTATCTAATGTATTAGGTTGCAAAGGTAGAACCACAAAAGATATAGATTTCTCACTAAAGGATGTCGAGTTTACTTATGAAGAAGTTGTAAGAATAATTACTGATATTATTGCAGTAAATCTAGATGATGATGTTAAGTTCAATATGATAAAGGTTACTGAAATAAAAGGTGAAGATGATTATGGTGGTTATAGAGTATTCCTAGAAGCTAAGATAGTTAATATAACCGAAAGAATTTATATTGATTTAGCAACTGGAGATAAAGTCACTCCTAGTGCTATCACATTTACTTTTAGAAAATTATTTGATGATACAGAAATATCAATATTATCATATAATTTTGAAACAATACTATCAGAAAAAATAGAAACAATCTTGAGTAAAGCGGAAATAAGTAGTCGAATGAAAGATTACTATGATATTTACATTATCTATACTCTTTTTCATTATGAAATAGATAACGATTTATTAATTACAGCATTAAGTAATACTATAACTAACAGAGGAACAGAATATATTTACGATGAATATAGTGAAATATTAAATAAGATTGTATCTAATGCAAATGTAAAAAAATTATGGAAACAATATCTCAATAGTAATGATATTAAAGATGATATAAAAATAGAATATATTACTAAAATAATATATAAAATTATGAGCAAGAATTTTTAGTATTCTTGCTTTTAATTCTAGCTAGCATTTTCTTATTATTATTTAGAATAGCAGCATAGCGTTAGGCTAGTTGATTATCTTTATTTAGTTTATCAACTTGATCTTTCATTAGAGCAATTAATGGAGATACCACCATTACTTTTTTGAGCTAGTTTAATTGTAAGGTATTGATAACATAAAGATTTATCAATACCAGTTGGTCATATTACATAACATTTTCTTTGTTAATAATACTTTTTATTATATCTTCTTTGTTATGATTGAAGTCTTTAAATCTATTTTTGAAAGAAAAAAAACCTACATTTATATCTTCTTTAATATTTGTTGTCTTATTATCCATATGTTGCCTATCTTTATATTTGTTAGGGATATTATGGTAAAGTGTAAAACTTAATTCTACACTTAGGCTATAGATGGTTCATGTAATACTAAATTCTATATCTAACGATTAAAAGGTGTTTTTTTAGTGATGTTTATTTTCAATACTTATCTATAATGGTATACTTATATTCAAAGTAAGACTAATTTCTACACACTGAAAATCATAGTAATTTTGTAATGTTGTAACACTAACTTCTACTATGTATGTATTCATTCAATCGATAGAATTTCGCTTATTTTGATATTAATTCGTTACGGTTTATTTCTTTATAAGTTTTGGCTTAAGTATTATACTTGAAGGTTCTATTTCACTAATTTTTAGTAATTGTAATATTTCATTGGTGTTATCAACAAAATATTTCATGTAATTAATTGGTGATTTACCATTACAAGTTTCAACTGGATATGAATTAATATGTGAAAAGATTAGATCTAAATCTTCTTGTGATTTTAAGCCAAGATTATTTAGATCTTTTTCTTTTGGCAATATATATCGCAATGTTACATGGCCTCTTTCAACATTTGCTTTTTGATATGAAGCCATTGGATCACAATAAAATAATTTACTACCTAATTCTTCAATTTTATCAGTTGCATAAAATTCACTACCTCTATCTGTTAAAATCACCTGAAATATATTTTTATATAAGTCATCTCCAAGTAAAGACTTTAAATATTTTAGACCATTTACCATTGCTTCCATAGATTTTTCATTTTGATAGACCCCAATCATAATTTTGAATTTTCTAATATAAAAAGTCTGAATAAATGGACCAGTTGATATATTATTATATACTGTATCCATTTCTACTACAGAGGATGAAGCATGTTCCAATAAATATTTCTCAAAGTCATTAAACTTTCTGTTGGTTAAATAAGCTCTATTATTTCTTGGCTTTGATTTAATTTTTTTTACTTTTCTTGATACTTTACATCTTAAATCGAGATCTATTAAACCCTCTTTAGAAAAGACTCCATTAGAAATATAATTATAGAGTGTCTTTTCACAAATATTTAAATTATCATTAGATTTAATAATCGCATATAAAGAATGTCCATTATTTATCAAAGGTTTGATAATAGAACCGATAATTGAAGCTTGAGAAGTAGTAAAGTTTACACCTCTACGTGAATCTACAAGTGAATACTCATATTCATTTTGAGCTCTTTTCGCATCATATCTATACCTAGTATATCTACAGCTAAGTATATCAACACATCCATTACAAACACCGATTATTTTATCTCTATGCTTACAAGGTATCATTGAATAATCAGAGCAAGTATTATTACATTTATAAACTTTACATTCTTGCATATGAATACAATCAAATACAATACTTCTATCTCTTGAATAAGACTTAATATATAAGTATCGATGATTTTTAATTTCTTTGCTTATTGTAGATTTACTTTTACCTAAATCTTTAGCAATTGAAGTTTTAGTAGCAAGTTCTATTAGTTTACTTTCAATGTATTCTCTTTCTACTAAAGTTAAATGTTTACCTTTGTATGTTTCCATACTAATCACTTTTCAGTAAAAATTTCAGCTTATTAAAATCTTCTAGCTAATTTATATTTAAGCTAGTTGTAATATTTTGTTGTATAATCATTGTGTTCGTAGCCTACAATAATTATATAAGTAAACTAAATATTACTCAAAATATACTAGAATATTTTGTACATATTTATTTAATCTATTATGTCCATTATTATTTAATCATTTATCCATTCTTAATAAAATATTGTTATTTGATTGTGGAGCTAACAACGTATATAATATAAGTATACAAATAGGATGGTGAATATCTATGAAATTTTTCAATTTACAGTTTTACGCCAAAATTTAATGGTGTAAACGGTACAATTAAAGAAATTAAAAAATACTTATGTCTAGAATTTCCTGAGGATAGTTTAGGAAATGAAGAGAATGATTTTTGTGTTAATGATATTTTATATTCTGATAATAGATTTTTACTAATTAAAATATATGAAAATTACAGTCCCAGAAGTTCAGGAGTTAAAGACAATGATAAAATTGTGGATCATGATTATTTTATAAAGAGCAAAAATGGTGTTCCATTACTTATTAGATTTATATTAGTTGATACATATAAATGTTATGCTTATAAAAATTCAGACTGTAGACAGCAGACTTTATGTACTATACTATTTTTCTTAATGGGTGTAGAACACAATTTCATAAAGCCTGTTGTTAATTTAGATGATATTGCATTCTTTAATAAAATCAAAATTGAAGAATATTTAGAAGATAGAATAAATATATTTAATAGTGATTGTGGTTTCGAGTCTATAGAAGATTTAGGAGTTACAGTTCAAGATATTAAAAAGTTAGAGTATACACTATCAACAAATAAGCCAATACCTACAGATATCAATAAAATTAATGAAATAATGCTAAGATCTAAATTAATTAGCATTACAGGAAAAAACAAAGATGGAAAAACTCGTAATTTCGATAAAAAATTTCAACAAAATATAGAAATTAATTTAAAATATTCAAAAGCATCGGGACTAAATCAAATTAAATTAAAAAAGATTATGGAGTTGTTATGTCATGAAATTTAGTTTTGTTATAAAGTCAATTAGAGAAGATTTTAAGAATAGTAGTAAGTTTTTAAGTTGGGTTTCAATCATGTTACTAATTCTTTTTATTATCCTAATAATATTAAGAATTAATATTATCCCTAATAGTCCAGAATTTAAAAATGCTGGATTAACAGTTATTTCAATTCTGTTCAGCTTTCAATTATTTTTATTCCAATCTACAAATTTTGATAATTTAAAAGTGGGATTAAGTGAAAATGGAGTAATGCAACTGAAAAAATACCAGACAACACTGGTTACAAATTTTAGAGTAATACTATTGTACATATTTATTTCAATATTTTTATTTGAATATAATATAATCATAAATGTTTTAATTTTAGTAACCTTAATAAGACTGTTACTATTAATGTTATATTCTACAGTTTTATTTAATATTTCAACACTTAAAAAAGTTTACACTATTCCTCAACACCATATAAGTGACTTAGATAGTATTAATAACAAAGAAAAAAATAATAGTAAATGAATAATATTTAAAAATAAAATCTGGGAAAAAGATGTATCGAATTTATATGATACCACTAAAGTGGACATTGTAAAAAAATAAATTACACTAAAAATTTTGGATGATTTTTATTACGAGAAGAAAAGCAAAATTCAGTTTTGAAATAAAGATGAAAATTTTATTAGACATTGTTTGTGGAATCGATTATTGTGAATCGCACCACAGAATATTCAAGTCCTACTTTATAGGGCTTTTTTGATGTTCTAATAATCTGTACTTCTTTTATCTTCCAAAATATTTATGAGTTATTAATAATTGTATCATGTCATTTCTCATATATATTGTATATTTTCAATACTTATAAAAAAAAGAAATAGACTATCTCATTATTTTTGAAATTCATCAATGATCAATTGAAACGTTTGTAAAACAAGCACAAGTTTTATCAGATTTAATAAGTGTATTATTATTAGGAGTTTTTAAATAGACGGCAATAACATTCAATGTTATACTGTTTTCTTGCTTTTTAAAAAGTAACACATATAAATTTTCCTTAAATAAGTCATCATCGTAAATATTTTGTGTTATTTTTGTGAACTGAAGTGTATAATTATTGTTTTTATTTTAAAATTATATTATGTATTTGTGAACAATGTAATAAAAAGATTAAATTTATTAGATAAATAAAAAATAATACTGTGAAAGTAAATAGATTAAGCAAGCTCATTTAGTTAAATTCATTTTAGTAATTATTTAAGGATACGTTCTAGTACTCATTAGTGTGAATTGATACAAAGTAGATAGTAACAAGTTTTAATAAACTAATGTATCATCAAATTTAGTTAGAATGCTAACTTGAATTGATATTAATAATTAGAAATATAAAAGAATATCAATAAAAATTACTGATTCCCTCTTTTTAATACGTTAATTTGATTTACCTTATATAGAGTTAAAATATTTTCATTTATAGTTTTCTATTAATGTAATAATTATAGTTAAAATTCCACCTAGTAATATTGAATTATAGTTTGATACTTAGTTTTAGAAATTGTAATTATTTTATATAGTACATTTAATTCTAATAAGTTATTGCTTAAAAGCAAAAACTATTAATAACTGATCTAAAAATGCCACTTCTATCATAAACAGTAAATAGTAACTAATTTTATGTAATAATTACAAGAAATGTTTATAGTGTTAAGATATGCTGTTTTATCATGACTCAATAGTTATAAATATAGACTTGCTTACTATTAATAAAATGCCATAACATGTAAAGCTAATATATATAAGTTTATAGTTAAATATATAGATTATAACTCATTCATATTAAGTGGTTTTCTATGCAAGTATATTTTTTATGTGTTTTTAATGCAATCATTTGATTTTTCACAATACTATTATAGAATTTTAAAAATATAAAGGAAAAGGTATATATAATCTGAATTCTATTTTTTAATTATAATATACTAGGTATTAATATGAGCAGAGATATACATAAAAATCTAACTGTGTTTTTTATTTTAATTCTTATTACAGCTTGTAGTGATAGTAAACAATCAAATAAAGAATTATACAATCAATGTAATGACAAGCTAACAATAGCTAGTGATATTGGTTACTTTAAAGATGTTAAAGATTCTTTAGAAAATTTTGATATTCATTGTGATTTAAGTGGAGTCTTAAATATGACTCTTAACATTGATAATATTAAAAAATCTAAAATGGTTGAAGATGGAAGATTCTATGATATAACGGAAGCGATGCAATATAGACTTATAGATGATTTTCCAAATGGTATAAATGCAAAACTAATTGATAATAATAATAAAATATACTATGATGAGACAATTGGTTTCTAAAAAAATTAATCGAAGGAGAAAATAGATATGCATGAAATCAAAGAGATTTCTAAAAAAAGTAAAAAAAATAAAAATAGCAAATATGAAATTATAGGTGCAATATTAATCATCTTATTAGTAATTGGTTTGATAAATATAAATACTAAAGTAAAAGCAATTAATTTCTCAACTTTAACTTATAATCAATCAGAAGCTTGGTGCAAAAAGCAAAGTAAAATTGCATGTGAAGTAAATTATCAATTTAATGATGATATTGCAGAGAATATGTATATTTCGCAGACTATAAATGATAATGAAACAATTAACGAAAATATTACTATTTATTATTCAGCTGGAGCAGGAGTTGTAATACCAGACTATAGCAAATATAAAAAAGATAAGTTTCCTATTTTAGATAGAGTAAATGTAACTGTAGAAACTTCATATTCTAATGGTGTTAAAGCTGGCAATTTAATTAATCAGGATGTTGAAGCAGGTAGTAAAGTATATTCAACAGATATTGTTTTAGTTTATTCAATGGGAAAAGAACCATCACAAGAATTTAAGAACGCTTTAGATAGTGCGGATACATATGCAAATAGAATGAACATGTCAAAAAAAAGGATATATGATCAACTCGTGTCAAAGCATGGCGGAAATTTTCCTAAAGATGCTGCTCAATATGCAATAGATAATGTCGATGCTGACTGGAATGCAAATGCTTTAGCTAGTGCAGAAACTTATTATACAAAAATGAACATGTCTAAAACACGTGTATATAATCAATTAATTTCGCAGTATGGCGGACGTTTTACAAAAAAGCAAGCTAAGTTTGCAATAGATAATTTGGAGGATTAATAATATGAGAGAATTAGGAATGGCATTATTACTTTTTGGATGCATATGTTTAGGGATTAGCACAATGATGTATGGAGATATAGGCGTTGCTGCTGGAATGTCCGGTCTAACTGCAATTGCATCAGGCATTGGATTTCTTAAAATAAATAAAATACTAAAAAACAGCTCATCTAAATAGCTAAAAATTAAACACAATATACTTTCTTTATAGTGTATCCTTGACAACACTGCGTACAGATAAAATAAGTGTATTATTATAGGAGTTTTAAAAAGACAGCAATAATACTCAACGTTATGCTATTTTTTATGCTTTTTATTCAGTAGGAAATATACTTATTAATTGATGTACTACATGAAAACTAATATATTAATCTTTTGTTTTTAATAAAATGGTACAAAAATAAGATAAGCACAAAAACATATAAAATACATAATAATAATTGAAAAATACTATTAAAAAAAGATATCTGTGGATATAAGATTTATATGACAAATTATGCATTATAATAAACATATTAAACATTACTAATTTATATTAAGTATAAAATATGATATGTTAAAAAATTAAACATATAAAATAAATAAATAAAATATTGTTATATATTAATCTAATTTTTTTTACAACATATTAAAATTACTACAAGTATGTAGTAATTTTTTTTACTGGTGATATAATAAGTATCAATTATTACATCAAAGTGTTGGTAAAGAAGTATACAATTCAAACATTAAGGGAGGAAAAGTTATGAAAAATAGATTTATTTGTTTATTAATATTATTTACGCTTGTACTAACAATTAGTATTGTTGCATTACAAGAATATAATTATCCAAAAGAAGTTGTTATTCTTAAGGAACAAAGTGCAAAAATAGAAGTAGTGATAAGTAGTAAAAAGGAAAATATGAATAATAATAATTTATATTTAATTGACCTAATAGAATTAAATAAAGCTTATGGTTTAAAAAATATAGAAGATGCAGATTTATTTAAAGAAAGTAATAGAGATTTATCTTTTTTAAAAGTAGAAGAACTTAAAGAAAAATATTATCCAACAAAGAATGAAATACACACAAGAGATTATGCTGGCGGGAAATCTGCAGCTACAGTATTATGGGCATCTAAAAAAGAAACTATGAATAATAAAAAGACCTATTATTGCACAGTAAAATCTCCCTTTGATAAAGAGTGTTACAATTCTGTTACGTTAGTTACAAGCGCATGGAAAGCACAAGGAGTAACTATTAGATTTCCATATGAAAGTGTATCGTAAGTAAAAATGAACAAGAAATTGAAAATAATAATTATTGCTATCATATGTTTAATGGTTTGGTACATATTTTTAAATAATCTTAAATTTAAAAATATTGAAATTATTAAGTCAAACAATGTTCCTAATTATATCCTTATCAATAGATCACAGACAGATGATAGTGGAACTTTAAACTATGATAGTAATATATTAGTTACCAACAAAATAGAAGAATATCAAAAACTCAGTGAACAATCTTTTAATAACATAGAATACAATCCCTATAATGATACATTAAACTTTATAAGTAACCACAAATGTACTGTTAATGTATATCATAATAATTTAAATGCTAAAGAATATGATTTATGTGAAAAATTATCATTAAAGTCAGGCATTCAGGAATTAAGATTTACTAAAAATTACAATGTTGCAACACTAAATGGTGGTTTCAGAAATGATATGAAAAACTATCAGAGTGGAATTGGTATTTATGATAAAGAGTTTAAGTTAATTGATGAATTAAAAATAAATAATATAATTTATTCTACAGTAGTAGAAAATGATAAAATATATTATCTAATTAGTGGAGAAAATGTACAAAATGAAGAATCACAAAAAAAATCACAAATAGTAAAATACAACATAAAGTCAAAAAAAGAATCCATAATATATAATGTTACCAAAAAAAAGAATATTATCGATATTATAATAAACAACAATAATATCTATGTTATATACCTTGATAATAAAGATAATAACTATTATTTAGGAATAATTAAAAATAGGAATATTATAAAAAAGAAAAAAATTGGCTACGAGTATGGTAGTTTCACAAATTATGTTGTAAATAAAAAAGGAGATATACTTGTTGTTTTTCCAACATTAGAAAATGAAATAGAAGAAGGAAAATCATCACTAGTTAAAATAGATAAATCAGGCGAAATTCAAATTCAAAATTTAGTTTTTCCTGAAGCTGTATTAACAGCATCAACAGACTATATTTACTATAAAGACTCAAATAATAAATATTATAGAATGAATACTATTTCATTAAAAAAAGAAGAAATTACAATACCATTTCCAGCAAATATAAATCAAGATAATCATTTTATATACTTTTTTAAAAAATAAATAATTCAATCATGAGATACTTATAAATAAAGTAACTCTGATTTTATAGTCAATTAGATATCTAAAAAAGCAAAAGTAATAACTATATTATGATTATATAAATATTAATTTATATTGATAAAGATATTTTAATAAATAAAATTTTTGCGAAATCATATTGAATACACTACTAGTAAACAACGCAGTAGCTTTGTCATAAAGTAGTTAAAATAGAGTTATACTTAAGTAATCAAAATTATGCTTTATATACAGTTACTATATAAAATGATATTATATACTTGTTAGTTATATGTATATAAATAGAAAAGAACAAAATACTATATCAGTTCATAAATTTGATATATATAATTCATTATTATATAATGTATTAAGTAAATCTTATATAGAAATTGGTGAGTTTTTAATGAAGAGAACAGGACTATATGTCCTTCTAGGCATTAGTATTGCATGTATTATTTTGTTGAGAACTAATATAAATAGTAATGAAATATACTATGCAACAAATAAGTTGTATGAAAATAGTTATATTGCCGTAGATGCAATGGAACATGAAATAATAATAGATGCTGAAGATTTTAATGAAAAATGTGTAGAAGAGTCTGAATATTACAAGTTACAAGTAAATAGTAAATTAGAAATTATTGACTGTATAAGCTGGAATAGAAATGAAATTCCTAAAAGAGTTCAAGATTTATTAGATGATTTAAATTTAGAGTAATGTATACATGAAATACTTTGACATTCAAAGTATTTTTTTATATACTATAAGTGTACTAGGAGGTTTGCAATGAACAAATATATAATAAAAGATAAAGAAATAAAATATCCTATTATCCAAGGTGGTATGGGAGTAGGAGTATCTTTAGAAAAATTAGCTGGAGCAGTGGCAGCTGCTGGTGGAATAGGGATAATTTCAGCAGCTTTTCCTGGATTCAAAGATAAAGATTTCGATAAAGATTTTAAGAAGACCAATCATAATGCCTTGATTAGACAAATAAACGAAGCAAAAGCACAAAAAGATCAAGGATTAGTAGGTGTCAATATAATGGTAGCAATGACAGACTATGAAGATTTAGTTCATGCTGCAGTAGAAGCTAAGGCAGATATCATTATATCAGGAGCAGGACTACCATTAAATCTACCAGGACTTGTAAGTGATCCTGAAATAATTTTATGTCCTGTGGTTTCAACAGGTAGAGTTGCTAAATTATTATGTAAAAAATGGGATAAAACTTATAATGTAATACCAGATATGTTAATTATAGAAGGACCAGAAGCCGGTGGTCATTTAGGTTATGAAAAAAACCACCTAGATGTAGATATATATGATTTATTAGCCGATGTTAAAGAATCTATAGTTGTGTTTGAAGAAAAGTATAATAGAAAAATACCAATTTATATTGGTGGTGGAATCTTTGATGAAAATGATGTAAAACATGCATTAGATAGCGGTGCTGATGGGGTAGTACTTGGTACTAGATTTATTGCTACTTATGAATGTGATGCTGATGATACTTTCAAACAATTAATAATAGATTGTAAACAAGATGACATACAAATTGTCAAAAGCCCAGTAGGAATGCCAGGTAGAGCATTAAAAACACCTTTAGTGAAAAAATTAGAAACACAAAATATACCAGTTACTAAATGCTTTAATTGTTTAGTTCCATGTGATGTAAAAACAACTCCTTATTGCATAGCACAAGCATTAATGGATGCGGCTAATGGTGATATTGATAATGGTTTATTCTTTGTAGGAGCAAAAGCATATAAAATTAATGAAATGACTAGTGTAAAAGAATTAATAACTACATTATTCAGTAAAGTTAAATAATGAAAGTCTTACTTTCACCAAGTAAAGAAATGAACCTAGATGATTTAATCTTAAAAGAAAATAGTATAAATTTTGATGAGGTAATTGATAATATAAAGTATATTAAAAGTATTTCAAAAGATGAATCATGTAAAATATTTAAAACTAAAAATGATATCTATAATATGCATTCCCAAATAAATATCTACAGCAAATATGCAATATTACTATATAATGGCATAGCTTTTATGCAAATACCAAAAAATAATCTTGAAAAGTTTAAAGATTTATATATTTTAAGCTCACTTTATGGTATGTCAAATGGCTTAGATTATATAAGTCCACATCGTTTTGATTACACAATGAAAGGTTCTAAAACCTTTAAAAAAATAATCTACAATCAAATAAACATTAAATTAGCTGAAGAAGAAATAGTTTATAATTTAGCTTCAAATGAATTTAATAATTTAATAGAACATCCTAATCTTATTAATTTTACTTTTATTTGCATAAAAGATAATATTGAGAAAAAAATAAGTGTTGATAATAAAAAATTAAGAGGTATCATGGCTAATAATATATTAGATGGAAATACAAATTTTGAAAGCTTTGAATACTTAGATTATAAGTTTAAAAATTATGATGTGACAAACAAGGAATATATTTATGTAAAGAAAATCTAGTCTAATTTTTTTTACATAAGAAAATAGAATGATAAAATAATAAAAAGCTGTAATAAATTGATTATTAAAATTAATTTATTACAGCTTCTTTTTATTTAGTTTCTAATTTATCATCAAATTCGATATTAACGTGAATAGCATCGCAAAATGGTTTAATCTCAGATTCTCCACAACGACATAAAGCATAACGGTTACGTAATTCATACATATAACCATCACTACTATATAATGGAATATATCCTTCTAGCCACATACCAGCAGAGATTTTCAAAGGTTTATCATATGCAATTACTATTTTTGGCTCTAATTCTGGTTCGTGAAGATTACCATCTTTAGAAGATGCAGTTAATCTGCCAGCAGGGCATAGATCAGCACCTAAGTAAGCTTCTTCTTTTTTAGTAGCATCATAAGAATCCATTGTCTCTTGCCATACATCACCATGTTGACGATGACAAAATCTAGCATAAGCACATCTACCATCATCATACATATCCATTTCAGGGCCATTTAAAACATCAGCTCTTTCAAGATAATTATTTCTATTAGCAGTTTCAGTTCCATCAAAATGTGCATGTTCATGACTACCATCACAAAATGGCATAGTTTTAGACTTTCCACAACGGCATAAAGCATAGCTTTCATTTTGATTAGTTTCAATTTGTTTCACTGTTTCTAAATCGACAATTCGTCCCTTTTTTACAATTCTCTTATAGAAAAGTGGTATATCACCACTGACCAAATATGGTCCATCTTTTAATATTGTAACTCTCATATCATTCTTATTCATTTATTGATCCTCCCTCAATTTGTCTAAATAAATTATAGCACCATATATTAATATTAGTACTCAATGTGCATTGTCTAAAAGTGTACAAAATGTTATATATAAATTATAGTTTGTTGAACGTCTTTAATTTTAATAATTTTATAATACTTATCTAAAATAATAGATACAAAATGACTATAGATAAAGGATATTTATAAAGAATCCATTTTTAAACTATGAGTGTACTTATTAAGCTTATTCATAGCTTTAAAAGTAGTCTTGCGTTATAATTATTGTAGTAAAATTATTTTATTGAGGAGGATATCAGATGGGAACAAATGAGATTAAAGACGAAAAAATTTTAGAAGGAACAGACTATAAGAAATATGATGGAGAAAACATTGATATTTTTTATTCTAAAGAAACATGTAAACATGCCGGGAAATGTACACATGGTGATCCTGAAGTCTTTGAAGTAGGTCGTAAGCCTTGGATTAAACCAAATGAAAACAGTGCTAATCATATCGAAAATACAATTAACACTTGTCCAACTGGTGCATTAAAATATATCAAAAAATAGAAAGAGGGAAAAGTAATGAATGTAAATTATATTGAAGAACCTAACAGAGTATATTGTGAAACAGATCAAGAAAAATTTGTAGGAGAATGTACTTACTCTAATGCAGGAAAAGATTTAATGATAATTGATCATACTTTAGTTGAAACACCATATCGTGGATATGGAATTGCAGCTGAATTAGTAGGTAAAGTTGTAGATGTAGCAAGAGAGAAAAATAAAAAAATTATTCCACTATGCCCATATGCAAAAGCTGAATTTGATCGCAAACCTGAATATCATGATGTATGTCGTGACAACAAATAATTAGTAATTAAAAAAAGATGAATTTTCTTTAAAAGAAAATTCATCTTTTTTTGTATTATAATAATCCTTCTTTTTCTAATAGTTCTTCAATAATGGTACCTTCCATTTTCTTTAAAGCTTTGTTTTCAAACATTTTTAAAAATAAAGGTAATTTAACATCTTTTAATTTCTTACCATCTAATAACTTTGCAGTAGATTTTAGTAATATTTCAATATCATAACAAGAACGATATACTTCAGGAACTGCTCGTTCAACATTTAATAAAGTATAGACAGCTTCCATAGCAGTTCTCACTGAATATTCAGTTGTAAATACAGTATCTCTTTCTGTTTCAGCAAAATTTCCAATAAATGCTAAATTCTTATATTTATTAGGTACTACTAAAGGACGATCACCTTTTTGTCTAGGCATAAAGTATGAAGTAATAAAAGGTAGATAACAAGGAATAACTTCAAGAGAATTCCTTGCTATTGTTTTAATTTCACTTTCTTTTGCCCCTAAATGGTATAACAATTCCATAGCAATTTCTTCACCACTACATTCAGTAACCCTTTTCTTAATATAATTACCTTTTGTATCTGAGAATAAAGCATAGAACCAACCAGTAATTTCATTTTCAGGTTGTAATTTGAAATGTGGTTGACGGTGCACACAGAAACTAAGTAACCAATTTGAATCTTTAACAGTAACTATACCACCAGTAACAATCTTACCAGATAAAGGATCTCTTTTAGCAATTTTCTCAATTAATTTTATTACTTTATCATCTAAAGTTCTAAATGTTGCTGAAATAAACCAACTGTTCTTAGGAATGTTAGTATAGAATTTCTTTGGATTTCCAAATTCTTTATCCTGAGCAGCTAAACTCTCCCATAATTTCCAACTTCCACCAATATCATTATTAGCAATAGCTGGATTGTGATGATCTCCAAAAGTTGTGCTCTCTGTGATACTACCATTAGTTACAAAGACTAGATCATCAATAGTTAAATCAACTTTAGTAGCAACACCATGTTGTTCTAATTCAATAGTCTTAGCACGTTTGTAATCTTTGAATTGATCAACCCAAATATTAGTTACTTTTGCATCATATACAAAATTAACATTGTGCATATTTAAGTATTTAATTAAAGGCATAACTAAAGACTCATACTGATTATATTTAGTGAATTTTAAAACAGAAAAATTAGGTAGACCATCTATTGCATGGATAAATCTCAATAAATATCTTCTCATTTCCATTGCACTATGCCAATCTTCAAAGGCAAACATCGTACGATAATATAACCAGAAATTAGATTCAAAAAATTCTTTTGAAAAGACATCGGTTATTTTTTTATTATCTAATTCACTTTCAGAAGTAATAATTAATTTAGAAATTTCAGATAATGCTTTATCACTTAAAGTAAATAAACCATCATCCTTAGCTTGAATACCATTTTTTTCTATAATACGACATTTAGAATAATTAGGATCATCAATATTTAATCTTCTAAATTCATCTAATACACTAATCCCTTCAACTTCAATAGAAGGTATACTTCTAAACATATCCCATAAGCATTCAAAATGATCTTCCATTTCTCGACCACCTCTAATAATAAAACCTCTTTCAGGATAATACAAACCATCTAAACTTCCACCAGGTAAATTTGTTTCTTCATAAATAGTTATATTTTCACCTTTCATTTGAGCATCTCTAATTAAAAAGACAGCTGCAGAAAGTGAAGCAAGTCCAGAACCAACTAAATATGCTTTTTTATCATCAACATTATCAGGCTTTCGTGGAATAGCAAAAGCCTCATAATTTCCATTATAATATTTCATAAATATCAATACTCCCTTCATAATAGTACTAAAACAATTTTAGCATTATGTATATTCTAAATCCAAATATACGCAACAAATAAGTATGTTTAACAAGTGTTGATTCTTATTGATAAAAGAGTGTAATTCATAATCTAATAAATTATTTGTAATACATTAATTATATAAATATATATGTGTTTAATTTTATTTAATATAATAAAAAAAGTCTTGTTTTGCACATTGAATGTGTAAAATAGGTTTTATTATTTAAGTAATATACTATAAAATTAATCTATAGCTATTTTATAAAAGTATAAATTATAGAGCGTATTAGTGCTTAAATCACTATAATTTATAAAATTTTTTGCTTGAATATGAATAATACAATCAATCATTTTATATGTAAAGGAAATATTTACACACAACAACAATAGAGATGTAATAGTATTGTATATTTATAGAATATCTAAATAATGATAAGGAGAATTAGATGAGAAAAAAACAAGTTACAAGAGAAGAAGTCAATGATTTATTAGTTTCAGATAAATTTTTTGAAAAAGGAAATTTTTGGTTAACATTTAGACAAGGGACAATAACATTATTAAGTTGGTTAGGAGTTATACTTCCAGTAGTCTGGTTATTCTTTCCATTCTTTTATCCAAATCTTGCAGCCGATATTGGATTCTTAATATATAAAGAAGGCTTACAAATATTTAAGTTTTTAATGTCATTTTTAATTTATGTATTTATATTCTTTATAATTGTTTTTGTTTTATTAACTCTGCATAATAATCACCAATTTAAAAATACTTATCAAAACAAAACAATGTACAATGAAAAAAGATTAGAAGAACGTAAAGAAGTCTTAAATGATTTTTATTATGAACGATTTGGAGATAAAGAATTTAGAGAAAATGTAACATATTACTCAGTATCTGAAGATAAAAATATAGATACTGATCAAATAAAAGAATTATACGAAGAAAAGGGTGTGCAATAATGATATCACTATTTCAAACAGGAAATCCTATAGTAGATTTATTTTTACTTATAATATTTTTAATTTTAGTAACTTATCCAATCATTGGTGGTTTTTCATGGCTTATAGGAGTTTTATGTTATACTTTTATCTTTAAATATAAACAAGTTGAATTTGATGATGTTTCTATAGATGAAGAACCCTTTATAACTATTATGGTTCCTGCTCATAATGAGGAAGTTGTTATAAAGGATACGATTGAATATTTAATGAATAATATCAATTATACTAATTATGAAGTATTAGTAACAGATGATGGTTCTACAGATAAAACAGCAAATATTTTAAATAAATTAATGAATAAATATTCAAATCTACGTGTAATACACATCCAAAAAAATAAAGGTAAAGCACATGCCTTCAATATAGGAGTAGGCTTTGCCAAAGGTGAATTGATTTTAAGTAATGATGCTGATACAGTTCCAGAACCAGATGCATTAATTAAATATGTTAATTATTTTAATCGACCAGATAGTAAAAATATTGCAGCTGTTACAGCTAATATGGATGTGCAAAATCGTTCAACAATCATTTCTAAATCACAAACTGTAGAATTTTCTAGTATTGTAGGAATAATTAAAAGAACGCAAATTGGTGTTATTGGAGTAATTTATGCCTATAGTGGAGCAAATACTATGTATCGAAAAGATGCCTTAATTGATGTTGGTCTATTTAGACAAAATAGAGCAACTGAAGATATCAGTATTGCATGGGATCATCAATTTGATGGTTGGTTATCACTATTTGCACCAAAGATCATGTTTTATATGGAAGTTCCTGAAACTTTACATATGTTATATCGACAAAGAAAACGTTGGGCAAAAGGTGGAACAGAAGTATGGCTAACTAATTTTAAAAGAGTATTACTTCATCCATTTGAACATATAGGAAGAACATTCATGTTTGTCGATCAAACATTAAGTATAATATGGGCCTTTTTCTTTTGGATATCATCATTCCTGTATATAGTTTTATTCATAGTTTACATGTTTCAAGGAAATTATGAAAGAATATATCACATGATAACAATGGCATTTATCTTTGTATTCTTTGAAATGATAGCTGGTATTTTCCAATTAGCTGCTAGTTTAATTGTTGATGATAGAGGTAGAAAAATTAAGTATTTTATTTTTGCACCACTTTATTTATTATTGTATTGGATGATGAATGCTATAACAATAGCAACAACATTTATTCCTGCTGTTAAAACAATTTTAGGTTATGGATCAGGTGTTTGGGTAAGTCCAAAAAGAACTGGTCAGAAAAAGTAATGTAAATTAAACAAAAAAATGGTGCTTGTATATGAATATGCAAGCACCATTTTTTTATTTGAATAAATTCATAAAAAAGATAATATTTGGTATATGTATAATATCAACCAAGAAAGCACCAATTAAAGGAACTATCATAAAGGCTTTAGTTGAAGGACCAAATCTTTTTGTAACACTAGTCATATTAGCAATACCATTAGGCATAGCACCCAAACCATGGCCGATCATACCACTAACCATAACAGCAGCATCATAGTCCTTTCCTAAGACTCTAAAGACAATGAAGACTGTATATAAAGCAATGAAGACTACTTGGGCTATCAATACAACCAATAATGGTCCAGCTAAATCTTTTAACTCCCAAAGTTTTAATGACATCAAAGCTTGAGTCAAAAAGACTGTTAATGCTAAATCGCCAATAAAATCCATAACCTTCATATTAACTTTAGTTATTTTTACTTTATCATTTACATTTCTAAAGATAACGGCTACAAACATTGCACCTACATAACCAGGTAAAACTAAATCACTAAACAAACTTGAAAACCAAGTAGCGATAATAGCACCTACAACCATAATCACTCCAAGTATTGAACCTTCATGAATAATACTATTAGGAGTTATTTCTTCTGTTATTTCTTCTTCTTGAACAAGTTCACTATTTTCAACTTCATCTAAATTAGGTTGCAAATTGTATTTGTTGATTAAATGTTTAGCAATAGGGCCACCTATTATACCACCACTAATTAAACCAAAAGTTGCCGCAGCTAATGCAACACTTAAACTACCACTTATACCCATTGTTTCTTGAGCAGTTTGGCCAAAGGCTGCAGCAGCACCATGCCCACCAGCCATAGAAACAGCACCACCTAAAACACCATATATAGGATTCATATTTAATATTTTAGAAACAGTAACACCAATAACATTTTGACTAATAGATAGTAAAGCTGCTAGTATCCAATAAAAGAATAAATCCTTACCACCAGTCTTTAAGATTTTTAAACTACCTCCAATACCTACTGTTGCAAAAAAGGTAATCATTAAAGGTGTTTGTAAGGTTAAATCAAGTTGAATAGTAGCAATCTTAGTTATATATAATACTAAAGTTACTAAGGAAAATAATAATCCTGTAATAACTGGAGATGGAATACATAATTTTTCTAATATAGGTATTTTCTTTTTTATAAAACTACCAAATATTACTAAAAGTAATGTTAAAGCCATTGTAGCAACCAAATCTAATTTAATAATAAACTCATTGTTCTCACTAATAAATTGCATATAAATCTCTCCTCATTTCTAAAATTATAATTTTATCAACATTCATTATATGTTCATATTATCAAAATTTTGACTAAAAAAGAAATAATTAAAGAAGAAAGTTGACTATGTGTATAATTAATTATAGGTTTGATTGAATAACTATTCATTGTAATAATAAGTATTTGTTAATATAAAAAAAGAGAGTGAAAATAAATTTTAGAATTTTCACTCTCTTAGGGTATGTATTATTTAAACAAATTCATAAAGAAGATAATATTTGGTATATGTATAATATCAACCAAGAAAGCACCGATTAATGGAACAATCATAAAGGCTTTAGTTGAAGGACCAAATCTTTTTGTAACACTAGTCATATTAGCAATACCATTAGGCATAGCACCTAAACCATGTCCTATCATACCACTAACCATAACAGCAGCATCATAGTCCTTTCCTAAAGCTCTAAAGACAATAAAGACAGTGTATAAGGCAATGAAGACTACTTGGGCTATAAGAACAATTAACAATGGTCCAGCAATGTCTTTTAATTCCCATAGTTTTAATGACATTAATGCTTGAGTTAAAAAGATAGTTAAAGATAAATCAGCAATAAAGTCCATAACCTTCATATTAACTTTAGTTATTTTAATTTTATCATTTACATTTCTAAAGATAACGGCTACAAACATTGCTCCCACATAACCAGGTAAAACTAAATCATTAAATAAGCCAGAAAACCATGTTGCTAATACAGCACCAACTACCATTATTACTCCAAGAATAGATCCTTGATGAATAATGTTGTTTGGATTTATTTCTTCAGTGATTTCTTCTTCTTTAATCATTTCACTATTTTCAACTTCATCTAAATTAGGTTGTAAATTGTATTTGTTAATTAGATATTTAGCAATAGGACCACCAATTAATCCTCCACATATTAAACCAAAAGTAGCTGCAGCTAAAGCAACACTTAAACCACCACTTAAACCCATTGTTTCTTGAGCAGTTTGTCCAAAGGCAGCGGCACCACCATGACCACCAGCCATAGAAACAGCACCACCTAAGACACCATATAAAGGATTCATATTAAGTAATTTTGAAAAAACAACACCAATAACATTTTGACTAATAGATAGTAAAGCTGCTAGTATCCAATAAAAGATTAAATCTTTACCACCACTTTTAAGAATTTTTAAACTACCACCAATACCTACTGTAGCAAAAAAGGTAATCATTAGAGGCGTTTGTAAAGTTAAATCAAGTTGAATAGTAGCAATTTTAGTAATATATAATACTAAAGTTACTAAAGAAAATAACAAACCAGTAATAACTGGTGAAGGAATACATAACTTTTCTAATATAGGTATTTTCTTTTTAATATAATTACCAAAAATAACTAATAATAATGTTAATGCCATCGTTGCAACTAAATCTAATTGAATTATAAATTCATTGTTCTCATTAATAAACTGCATATAAATCACTCCTTATTTTAAATTATAATGTTATAGATATACATTATATGTTCATAATAGCAAATCTACATAAAGAAATGAACTATTTAAATAAAAAATAACGATACAGTTACCTATTGTTAAAAAATGAGAAAAAATATATTTATATTATCAATAATAATTGATAATAACCTATAAAATATTTCATAATTATAAACAAATAAAAAAAAGAGTGAACAATTCACTCTTAATAATTAAATGTAAAGTCATCTATTATTTAGTCAACCAAGAAATAGTATTTTCATTACCATCTATAATTCTTTTAATATTAGCTTTATGTTTATAAGTTATAAAAATAGTAAGAATAACTAACATCAATCTAGCATTATAAAACATTGGGAAAATAAAAGATAATATAGTAATTGCAACTAGAGTTACAATAACACTTAAAGAAACCATTTTTTTCCAAAATAATATAATTAGAAAAATAGCTAGAGCTATTAAAAGCAATATGGGATTAATAGCAAGAACAAAACCTGCAGCAGTAGCAACTCCTTTTCCACCTTTAAAATTTGCGAAAATAGGATAACAGTGACCAAAAACAACCGCTAAACCAGCATAGTTAGGATCAACATTCATATTAAACTTATTCACAATAAAAGTTGCTAATATAATAGCAAACCAAGCTTTAAAAATATCTAAGAGAATTACAGAAATTCCAGCTTTTTTACCAAGTGTTCTACCAGCATTAGTACCGCCTAGATTTCCAGAACCTTCTAATCTAATATCTTTATTATAAAAGACTTTACCTACAATCAAAGCAAAGGGAATACTTCCGATTAAATACCCTAAAGCTATGATTAAAATATAATTAATTATTTCCACATTTATCACCATATTTATTATAACCTTTTTAAATGATATTATAAAGAAATTTTCTTAAAAGTATTTGTGATAATTTTAAAATTAAATTACAATATAATAAAGGTGATAACAATGAGTATTAATATAAATAAATTAAGACAACTAGTAAATAACAAAATAGAAATAGAATATTTTGAGACAATCGATTCAACTCAGACCTATTTACTAAATAATAAAACTAACAACTATAAAGTTGTACTAGGTTCATATCAAACTGCTGGTTATGGCACAAGAAATAGGGTCTATTATTCAAGTAAAGATTTAGGAGTATATTTTAGTATCAATATGCCAGCAAATAATACAAAATATAATATTACATTAAGCAGTGCTGCAATTGTGTGTGATGTACTACAAAGATATTCTAATAAAGATATAAAAATTAAATGGTATAACGATATTTACAGTAATAATAAAAAAGCTGTTGGTATATTAGCACAAACAATTACTGATTCAAATAATAAGATTGAAAACTATGTTTTAGGAATAGGAATAAATTTATACAATCCAAATAACGATGTAACTTTTAAACTTAAGAATCAGGTTGGTTATCTATTTGATAATAAAACGCTTGCATTAGAAGAGATATTAAGTATAATAATTAATAGAATATACTTTGATTATCAAAGTAATATTTCAAATATAGAGCTATATAACCAAAATTTGTTATTTAAAAACAAGAATATTCTAATAAAAACTAGTATAAATCCCAAAAAAGTAAAAGTATTAAAAGTAGAAGAAGATGGTAGACTAGTGGTAAAAGAAAATAATAAGATAATTAAATATTTTAGAGAACAAGTAGAGTTATTAGCAATTGAAGGAGAATAATTATGAAAGTTAGATCAATGTCAAAAGTATCAATGTTTTTAGTATTATTTTTTATCTTTTCAAATATAATTCCACCAATTAATATAGTAGGAGTGCCAATAACATTACAAATATGTTTAGTAATGATGTTACCATTTTTTCTAGATATAAAAGAAATTGGTATTTGGTTTTTAACATTATGTATGGCAACAATTGCAGGAATACCAATGATGAGTGGTTTTTCAAGTGGTATAAGTGTATTTGTAGGACCAACATCAGGTTATATTTATGGTTGGTTGTTAATGATGTATTTTATAAAAATATTTGCAAATTCTCATAGTGTACTAAATATCACAACAGTATTGATTATTGCAATATTAATAGACTATGTATGTGGAGCGGCATTTTATACTTTAAATGTAAGTGGAAATTTTCTTGATAATTTAATAATGTTATCTAGTACTTTTATACTATTTGATTTTATCAAAGCATTCATAGTAGTTTATGTAGTAAAAAAAGTTCCCAAAGAAATACTAGCACACAATAATAAATAAACAAAAAAAAGTTAAATTCAACAATAGAATTTAACTTTTTTTTACTTTCAAATATTATTCACTAAGATATTCATCTAAATTTAAATCTAAATCATAATCAATACTATCATATTCAAAACCATTTAAATTATAAAATTCTGTTCTAAATTGATCTACATCTAATAATTCATAAAAATTTTCAGGTGTATATGAGTTCATTAATTTAATAACATCTTTTTGAATATCTTCTTCTAATTCTATAGCATCTAATCTAATAATATTATTATCGTCTAAAATAATGTTATTCTTAAAAATCATTTCACTAAATAAACGATATTTGTGATCAATAATGCTTTCATATTTATTTTTTTCTTTCATTACTTTATTTAAAGAAGAAACATATAAAGCAATACCAGGTATATAAATACTTGCTTTTGTAATGACTGATTGTGAAGAACAAATATAACTTGTACCATTTAAACTAGCTAACAAATTATTAATATCTTCATTTTTTTTCTCTAAATCTCTTTTAGCTTGACCAATTGTTCCATCTTTATAAATATCATAAGTGATAGGTGAACCAATATAAGTATATGCTAAAGCTTTAACATTATCATTTAAAAGATCATTATCTTTTAAGACTTCCATCCATAACAAGAAATCTTCACCACCCATAACTTTAATAGTTTCAGCAATTTCTTGGTTTGAAGCAGGTTCTATAGTTGTATTCTTTAATAATTTTTTACTTAAATCAATACTATCAGCATTGAATGATTTATTAATTGGTTTTAAAGCAGATGTATATTTTTCATTAGTCACTGGATCAACTCTAACACCGCTAGCCACTGAATAAATAATCATATCTATTTTCTTATTCATTCTTTTAAAATCATCAACAACAAGTTGTTTAGTTTCATTGCTAAAGCAATCAGCATTTAAATCATCACATGGAATATTATTGTCCATAAAGTGTTTTTTTACATAATAATTATTGTAAAAACCAGCAGTACCACTACTTCTTTTTCGCGGTCCACTTTCATATGAGACATTGTAAGTATAAGCATTAGCTTTTAATGCTAAAACTAGTCTAGTCGCTAATCCATAACCACTACTTCCCCCGATAATAAGGACATTTATTGGTGATTCATTAATTAATTCTTTATCATTTAATTCTTCTATTTGATGCAATATATTTAATTGACAACCTAATGGGTGTGAATTAAGCGCAATGTTGTTTCTAATGATTGGTTTAATTATCATATTTAATTCTCCTTCTATTGACTTGTTGATAACATTATACTATAATTTTGTTTGATAATCAAACTGTTTGAGTATCAAACTATTTGATGTTCAAACTATAAATACGGAGGTAAGTTATGGATATTGATAAAATAAAACAGTTAGTTAAGATATTAGAAGACTCTAGTCTTACAGAGCTAGAAGTTAAAGATAAAGATATAAAAATTAAATTAGGTAAAAAAAATGAAAATGTAGTAATTAATTCTACAACACCACATAACAATCAAATATTGAGCAATAATATAGAAAGTGTTGAAAAAGCTTTAAGCCTTAATACTTTAAAAGCTCCATTAGTAGGTACATACTATGATAGACCATCACCAGATAAAAATGCTTTTGTTAAGGTTGGGGATAAAGTTAATAAAGGTGATGTTATATGTATAATTGAAGCTATGAAAGTTATGAATGAAATCAAAGCAGAAAAATCAGGTGTTATAGCTAAAATACTAGTAGAAGATGGTAGTTTAGTAGAATATGATCAATCTTTATTTGAATTGGAGTAGGTATTTATGATTGAAAAAATATTAATAGCTAATAGAGGAGAAATTGCTTTAAGAATAATTAGAGCAGCTAGAGAGATGAGTATTGCAACAGTGGCAATACACTCAACAGCAGATAGAGATTCCTTACATGTAAAGCTTGCTGATGAAGCAGTTTGTGTAGGAGGACCTTTACCTAAAGATAGCTATCTAAACTTCTCTAACATTATTCAAGCTGCAATAAGCACTGGTGCTGATGCCATTCATCCTGGTTTTGGTTTTTTATCAGAAAATGTTGAATTTGCTAAGTCTATTGAAGAAGTAGGTATAAAATTTATTGGTCCTAAATGGCAAACCATTGCAATGATGGGAGATAAAGCCATGGCAAGGGAAACAGTCATGAAAACAAGTGTGCCTGTTGTTCCAGGATCTGATGGAATAGTAGAAACCGCTACAGAAGCAATAGAAATATCAAAAAAAATTGGACTTCCTGTAATAATTAAAGCAAGCAGTGGTGGTGGCGGTAAAGGAATGCGAATTGTATATGATTTAGATAAGATTGAAGAAAATTATTTAAATTGTCAAAGCGAAGCAAGAAATGCCTTTGGAGATGAAAGAGTATATATTGAAAAATTTATAGAAAATCCACGACATATTGAAGTTCAAGTAATAGGTGATCAACACCAAAACTATGCACACTTATTTGAAAGAGAATGTTCAATGCAAAGAAATAATCAAAAAGTAATTGAAGAAGCTGGGGAAATAAAATTAAAAGAAGAAACAAAACAAAAATTATATCAAGTAGCTTTAGATTTATGTAAATATATTGATTATCAAAATGCAGGTACTATTGAATTTATTATGGATGAAAATGAAAATTTTTATTTTATTGAAATGAATACTCGTATTCAAGTAGAACATCCAGTTACCGAAATGATAACAGGGGTTGATTTAATTCAAGAACAAATAAACATAGCATCAGAATTAGTATTAAGTTTTAAACAAGAAAAACTTGTAAAAAATGGACATGCTATTGAAGTTAGAATAAATGCCGAAGATCCATATGATAATTTTAAACCAAGTTGTGGTAAAATAAGTGCTTTACATTTTCCTGGAGGAAATGGAGTAAGAATAGATTCAATGATTTATCAAGATTACATTATTCCACCATATTATGATTCAATGCTTGCAAAAGTGATAGTACATGCTAAAAATAGAAAGCAAGCAAATGAAAAAATAATGAGATGTCTAGAAGAAATAGATGTAGTAGGTGTAAATACAAATATTGAAT
Organism: Mycoplasma sp. P36-A1; assembly: GCF_049478495.1. NCBI lineage: Bacteria > Bacillati > Mycoplasmatota > Mollicutes > Mycoplasmatales > Mycoplasmataceae > Mycoplasma > Mycoplasma sp. P36-A1. The sequence continues at coordinate 602,593 of NZ_CP168083.1, forward strand.
TTCTATTAGATTTAGTATTAACAAAACCATTTTTAAAAGGTGAGTATAATACATCAACAATAAAAGAGTATCTTGAAAAGGTAGGCGATTTAGGTAATGTTTAATAAACTAGTAAGTAAGAAAGCTAAATCAAGACAAAAAATAAAATTAAAAACGCAAATAAAAGAAGTACCACAAGATTTATATATGGGCTGTCCAAGTTGTAATAGAACAATCAGAATTGATGAGATGGAGTCAAACTACTTTATGTGTCCAGCTTGCCAACATCACTTTAGAGTAAGTGCAAGTCAAAGAGTAGCCATGACATTTGACCGTTTTGAAGAATTAATGTACGACATGAAAACTGATGATCCTTTAAACTTTCCAGGATATGAAGATAAAATGACAAGTTTAAATGATAAATATGGAATGAAAGATGCAATATTAACTGGATATGCTTCAATAAATGATATTGATTTTATAGCTTGTGTATTAGATCCATTCTTCTTAATGGGTTCAATGGGAAGTGTTGTTGGAGAAAAGATAACGCAAGCATTTGAAAGAGCAATATCTTTAGATTATCCAATAATTATTTTTTCTACAAGTGGAGGAGCTAGAATGCAAGAAGGACTAATATCTTTAATGCAAATGGCCAAAACAAGTGGAGCCGTTGCAGCTCATAATAAAAAAGGTTTGTTATTTATAAATGTAATGTGTGATCCAACTACTGGTGGTGTAACAGCAAGTTTTGCCTCTTTAGCAGATATTATTCTAGCAGAGCCAAAAGCCTTAATTGGATTTGCAGGACCACGAGTTATCGCTCAAACAATAAATAGTGAATTACCAGAAGATTTTCAAAAGGCAGAAATGATGCTTGAGAAAGGATTTGTAGACAAAATAGTATCAAGAAGAGATATGAAAACAACACTATACTATTTGCTTGCAATGCATAAATAAAATGGAAGAAAACAACAATAAAGCATGGCAACATGTCTTGAAAGCCCGAAAAACTAATAGACCAAAGGTAAAAGATTACATTAATCATATATTTGATGATTTTATAGAATTACATGGAGATAGATTATACAGAGATGATCAAGCTATTATAGGTGGTATTGCCTTACTAAATGAGCATAAAGTAACTGTTATAGGTATTAATAAAGGCGATAGTTTAGAAACTAATTTACAATACAACTTTGGTATGCCACATCCTGAGGGATATCGTAAAGCTCTAAGATTAATGAAGCAAGCTGAAAAATTCAATCGACCAATAATTACCTTTATCGATACACCAGGAGCATATCCAGGTAAAGAGGCAGAAGAAAGAGGCCAAGGAGAAGCTATTGCAAGAAATTTATTAGAAATGATCGATTTAGAAGTACCAGTTATAGCAATATTAATTGGAGAAGGTGGAAGTGGTGGTGCATTAGCACTTGCAGTAGCAAATGAAGTTTGGGTTATGGAAAATTCTATTTATTCAATACTTTCACCAGAAGGATTTGCATCTATATTATATAAAGATGCAAGCAAAGCAGAAGAAGCAGCTCAAATAATGAAAATAACAAGTGAAGATTTATTAGAGTTAAAAATAGTTGAAAGAATCATAGATGAATTAGATGATATAAATGAACACTTTGAAGAAATAACAGAATATCTAAATGAAGCACTAGATGAAAAAATAACACAGATAAGCAAGCTAAGCAAAAAGAAAATAGCAAGCTCTCGTTATGAAAGGTTTAGAAAATATGGAAAAAGAAATTAGAGCAAGAATAATTGCAACTGGAAGTTATATTGATGATAATTTCATTTCAAATGATGATTTAGCAACTGTAATGGATACAAATGATGAATGGATTTATCAAAGAACAGGTATTAAAACAAGAAGTTACTCAAAAATAAATACCTCTGCTATGGCAACTAAGGCAGCAAAAAAAGCATTAGAAATGGCAAAACTTGAAGCAAATGATATCGATTATATTCTAGTAGCAACTTTCACACCAGATTATAATACACCTTCAACTGCCAACTTAATCTATAAGAATTTAAACATGAGCAATAAAGCACCAGCACTAGATATAAATGCTGGATGTAGTGGATTAATTTATGGATTAGAACTAGCAAGTATGTTAATACATAAATATAAAAGAATTCTTGTAATAGGTGCAGAACACATATCAAAACATTTAAACTTTAATGATCGATCAACATCAATACTATTTGGTGATGGTGCAAGTGCATTAATACTTGAACAAAGTAATGAAGCAGGAATTATAGATAGCATAATTAAAAGTGAAAGTGACAATACACAAGCAATACTTGGTAGTAATGGTATTAATTTACAAACACCATTTACCAATATAGATTTTAATCAAGATAGATATGTCCACATGAAAGGACAAGAAGTCTTTAAATTTGCTACTAAAGCATGTAAGACTTCTATTCAAGATATAATGAAGAAAAATAATATATCAAGTAAAGAAATAGACTATGTCGTATTACATCAAGCAAATCAACGAATAGTAGATTTTGCAATTAAAGTATTAAAGATGGAAGTAGCCAAATTTCCAGGAAACATTGAAAAATATGGAAATACTTCAGCCGCATCTATAGGAATTGTATTAGATGAATGCAATCGAAAAAAGATGTTTAAAGCAAAAGATAAAATAATCTTAACTGCTTTTGGAAGTGGATTAACATATGGTTCAGTATTGTTGGAATGGTAATAAATTAAAAATAAAATCATGGAGGATTTAAAAATGAACACAAAAGTAAAAGAAATTATTGGAGATATTTTAGATTTAGAAGTAAGTGAGATTTCAGATACAGCAAACATTTTAGACGATTTAGGAGCAGATTCAATTGCAGTAATGGAAATTGTAATGGAATTAGAAACAGAATATGATATTGAAGTAGATACTGCAGACATCCCATCATTAAAAACAGTAACAGATATTATAACTTATATCGAAAGTAAATAATGAGAGCATTATTATTTGCAGGTCAAGGGCAACAATACTTAGGTATGGCCCTTGATTTATTAGAAAATTATCAAAGTGTAAGGGATGTTTTTGACAAAGCTAGTAAAATTACAAAGATAGATTTAATAGCTTTATTAGAAGATGAAAAAATGAATAAAACAACATATACTCAACCATTAATGTTGACCTTAAATCAAGCGATATTTGAATTGTTAATAGATAATAATATCGAATATGATTATGTAGCAGGATTATCATTAGGAGAGTATAATGCCTTAATTGCAGCCGATGTTATCTCATTTGAAGATGCATTAAAAATCGTGCAACAAAGAGCATTAATAATGGACAGTGCAACAAAACCATACTCAACTTCAATGGCTGCAGTTTTAAAAGCAGACATAAGTAAAATAACAGAAGTTTTAAATAGTGAAGAATTAGAAAATAAAGTTGGAATTTGTAATATTAATACATTTGATCAAATTGTAATAGGTGGAAGCAAAGAAAAATTATCACAGGCAATAGAGCTTTTAAAAGATGCTGGATTTAAAAGAGTTATACCATTAGAAGTATCAACTGTATCACATATGCACCTTTTAAATGATGCCTCATTAAAACTTAATAAAGTATTGAAAGAATATGAGTTTAAAAAACCAACAAAAAACTTTATAAACAATGTTGAAGCAAAAATACAAACTGATAATTATAGTGATTCTTTAACAAGACATATAGCACAGCCTACTAAAATGGCTAATATCATTGATTTAATGCTAGATAATGGTGTAGAGGAATTTGTTGAAGTTGGACCTAAAAAAGTTTTAAGTGGCTTTGTCAAAAGCATCGCAAAGAAAAAAGATAAAAATGTAATTATTGATAATGTTTATGACTATAATACATTAAATCAATATATTAATAAGGAGCAATAATTTATGAATAAAAGTGCAATAATAACAGGTGGTTCTAGAGGAATAGGACTTGCAATTTCAAAGAAATTAATTGAAGATGGAATAAACATAATTGCAACAGGTATTGGTGAAATAGAAGAACAAAACATTATAGATGCAAAGGAACTTGCTGAACAAAACAATGTTAGCTATACCTATATTGAAGCAAATGTTGTCGATAAAGAACAATGTCAAAAAGTAGTAGAGAAAACCTTAGAAATGTTTGAAAAGGTCGATATATTAGTTAATAATGCTGGTATTACAAATGATATGTTATTAATGAAAATGAAAGAAGAAGATTTTAGTAGAGTTTTAGAAATAAACTTAGTAGGATCTTTCAACATGATAAAAGCAGTTCAAAAGCCAATGCAAAAAGCTAGATCAGGTAGAATTATTAATATGGGTTCAGTTATAGGTGAAATTGGTAATGTAGGACAAGCAAATTATGCTGCTTCAAAAGCAGGATTAATGGGATTAAGCAAAAGTGTAGCTAGAGAAGTTGCCGCAAGAAATATTACATGTAATGTAGTAGCACCAGGTTATATTGATACTGATATGACTAAAAAATTAGATGATTCAGTGAAAGAAAAAATATTAGCAAATGTACCATTAAAAAGAATGGGAACAGCACAAGATGTTGCTAACTTAGTAAGTTTTTTAAGCAGTGAACAAGCAGCATATATTACGGGACAAACAATTAATGTTTGTGGCGGAATGGTAATGTAGGAGGAAAGTTATGAACAGAGTAGTAATTACAGGATTAGGAATAATATCACCATTAGGTAGTGATGTCAAAACAGCATTTGATAATGCAATTGCTGGAGTTAGTGGAATTGATTATATTACAAAGTTTGATGCAAGTGAACTAAAAGTTAAAATTGCAGCACAAGTAAAAGATTTTAATGCCTTAGATTATATTGCTAAAAGAGAAATAAGAAGACAAGATTTATGCTCACAATATGCAGTAGCAGCAGCAACTCAAGCATATAATGATGCTGGTTTAAACAAAGACAATCATAATCCTGATGATTTAGGAGTTTGGATTGGAACTGGAATGGGTGGTTTAGAAACCTTTGCAAGAGACATTAGAGTAAGTATAGAAAAAGGAATTAACAAAATACCTCCAATGTTTGTACCAATGATAATACCAAATATGCCAGCTGGAAATGTAGCAATTGCTTTAAATGCTAAAAATACATGTAGTTGCACAACAACAGCTTGTTCAGCAGGAACAAATGCTATTGGAGATGCATTTAGATGGATTAAATATGGAGATGCTAAAATAATGTTAGCAGGTGGAACAGAAGCTGGAATTGTTAAAGAAACAGTAGCAGGATTTAATGCACTAAGCGCTTTAAGTACCAATGAAGATCCTAAAACAGCTTCAAGACCTTTTGATAAAGAAAGAGATGGTTTTGTTTTAGGTGAAGGTAGTGGAGTTATAGTTTTAGAAGAATTAGAACATGCCTTAGCAAGAAATGCTAAGATATATGGTGAAGTATTTGGATATGGTTCAACTTGCGATGCCTTTCATATAACTTCTCCATCAGGAGAAGGGGCTGTTAAAGCTATTGAAAAAGCATTAAAAGAAGCTAAGATAGAACCAAAAGATATTGATTATATTAATGCTCATGGTACAAGTACTCCTTTAAATGATAAATTTGAAACTAAAGCAATAAAAGATGTTTTTAAAGAAGATGCTTACAAAGTTAACATTTCTTCAACTAAGTCAATGCATGGACATGCATTAGGAGGAGCAGGAGGAATTGAAGCTGTATTAACAACATTAGCAATACAAAACGATATTTGCCCTCCAACAATTAATTACCATACACAAGATGAAGAACTAGATTTAAACTATACACCAAATAAAGCCGTAGCAAGAACAATAAATTATGCTATGTCAAATTCATTAGGATTTGGTGGACATAATGCTATAATAGTATTAGGAAAGTATGGTGAATAAAATGTTACTTAATTCAAATCAAATACAAGAAATAATTCCTCATAGATATCCCTTTTTATTAGTTGATCAAATTTTAGAAATGAGTGAAACTACTGTAGTTGGAAAGAAAAACATCTCAGTTAATGAAATGCAATTTTTAGGACACTTTCCACAAAAGCATGTAATGCCAGGTGTATTAATTTGTGAAGCACTTGCTCAAGCTGGAGCCGTTTTACTATTAAGCAGAGAAGAGTATAAAGGAAAAATTGCTTATTTTGCTGGAATGGATAAAGTGAAATTTAAAAAACAAGTAATACCAGGAGATACTTTAATTCTAAAAGTAGAACTTATAAAATTAAAAGGATTTATTGGAATTGCCAAAGCAGAAGCCTTTGTAGAAGATAAGTTAGTATGTAGTGGAGAGTTGAAATTTGCTATTGAACTATAAAATAGGAATAGATATCGTTTATATTCCTAGATTAGCAAAAAAAATAAATGATACTAAATTTATAGCAAGAATACTAACAAAAAAGGAACAAATATTATTTAATGATTTAAATAATGATAGAAGAAAAGCTGAATTTTTAGCAGGTAGATTTGCAGCTAAAGAAGCATGCTCAAAAGCGCTTAAAACTGGTATTGGTGATAAATTTGACTTTTTAGATGTTGAAATATTAAAAGGTAAAAATAATGAACCAATTCTTCTAGGTTTAAGTGGAGAAATTACTATTGCACATGACAATGATTATGCAGTTGCTAATGTAGTATTGGAGGTAAATAAAGATGAAAATAATTAAGAATATTCAACTAGCAAATGCCCTTATTAGTAAAGCACCAGCTATAATGTTTAATTCAAAAAATTTAACTTCAAAGGATAAAATACAACTGTCAAAAAAACTAGCAGATTCAATTTTGAAAATTGATAATGTAAAAATAGAAGTAGTAAACTCTGAATACTTAAAAAATATAAATGGCTGTTTAATACTATCTAATCATCAAGATAATAGAGATATCTGGGCATTGTATTCTGCTTTAGGACTTGATATTAGATTTGTTGCTAAAAAAGAATTATTTAAAATACCCTTACTAAGTAATTTTATGAAAATAGGACAATCTTATTCGCTTGATAGAGAAGATGCTATGGCAAGTATTAGAACCTTAAAACAGGCAATAAATGATATAAATAATGAAAATGCCAATACAGTAGTATTTCCTGAAGGGACTAGATCAAAAGGACCATTTATAAAAGAGTTTAATAGTGGAATATTTTCAATATTTAAGAAATGCCAAAAACCAATAATTCCTGTATATATAGACAAAAGTTATGATAAAAATACTAAAGTAATAAAAGTTTGTATAGGAAAACCGATACAAGAATTAGAAATAAAAGCTCTAGGTACAAAAAAATTAAAAAAAGAAGTTACCACTCAAATTTATAATTTAAGAAAAGAAAATTCAACTGAAAAAAAATTTAGAATTGCAATAGTAGGACAAAAAGAGGAATACAAAAAATTTTTAGATACCTTAAATGCACAATCACTACTTGAATCTGTTGAATATATTAATGATATAAATGAGTTAAAAGATTATGATTTAATTGTAATTGATAATCATGAAAAGTTAGAAAATAATTATATAAGTAAATTAAATAAGTACTTAGTTATTGACATATTAGATAATAAAAGGTACATTAACAATATCTCAAGTAATGTTGAAATAATAAAATATGGACTTGAAAACAACTCAAGAGATATAGAAACACTATTATTAGAAGCTTTTTCAAAGCTTACAGCTAATAATAAATAAAATAAGCAGGAGAAATAAATGAAAAATCGTGAAGAAGTCATGAATCATTTGTTTGTCGAATTATTTAATCATTTGCTTTATATTGAAGAAATTAACATACAAAAATCTGGTATCGATTTAACAATGACAGAAGTGCATACAATTGAAGCCGTAGCTAATGTTGATATCCCATCGATGTCAAACATAGCAAAATCTTTAATGATAACAATAGGGACAGCTACAACAGCTATAAAGAAATTAGAAAAAAAGGGCTATGTTGAAAGAATTAGGGAACAAAGTGATGCTAGAGTAGTTTTAGTTAAACTTACACCAAAGGCATATGATGTACTTGCAATACATGATGAATTTCACAGAAATATGATAGAGCATATTTTAGATAATTTAGGCACACAAGAAGAAGAAATATTATTAGAAGCACTAACAAAAATTAAAACCTTTTTTAATAAGGAGAAATAATTAACGATAAAACAAGTTTTCTAACTGAAAACTTGTTTTTATATATTTAATGCTAATACAATAGTATCTTTAAAGTACTTTATTAAATGAAATAGTTGAATATATAGTCAGATAAGAGATAATTTGTTATAATTAAATCATAAATAAGAACTTAGAAAAGGGGTATATGAAAATGGCATTAGTTAATATGAATGAAATGTTAAATAAAGCAAAAGAAGAAAAATATGCTGTAGGCCAATTTAATATTAATAATCTAGAATGGACAATTGGAATATTAGAAATAGCTCAAGAATATAGTAGTCCAGTTATTTTAGGAGTAAGTGAAGGAGCAGCAAAATACATGGGAGGTTATGATACTGTAGTTGGTATGGTAAAAGGATTTATTAAATCAAAAGACATAACTGTACCAGTAGCAATTCACTTAGATCATGGATCTTCATTTGAAGCTTGTAAAAAAGCAATAGATGCTGGATTTACATCTGTAATGATTGATGGTTCAAAACATCCAATTGATGAAAACATTAAAATTACTAAAGAAGTAGTAGACTATGCTCATGCTAGAAATGTTTCAGTAGAAGCAGAAGTAGGATTAGTAGGTGGAGAAGAAGATGGAATCATTAATGAATCTGTTATGTATGCTAAACCAGAAGAATGCCTAAGATTAGTTAAAGAAGCAAATGTAGATACATTAGCACCAGCTTTAGGTAGTGTTCATGGAGTTTATAAAGGTGAACCAAAATTAGGATTTAAAGAGATGAAAGAAATATCAACTCTAGTAGATCTACCTTTAGTATTACATGGTGGAAGTGGAATACCAGATCACCAAATACAAGAAGCAATTAGTTGTGGAACAGCTAAAATTAATGTTAATACTGAATGTCAACAAGTATTTACTGCAAAAGTTAGAGAAATTTTAGCAAATGATACTAAAGTTTATGATCCTAGAAAATATCTTGGACCTGGAAAAGAAGCAATGAAATTACTAGTATTAGAAAAAATGCAACTTTTTAAAAGTATAAAATAAAAAGCTATCTAAGATAGCCTTGAATAGCAACAATTATTCCTTTGAATCTTTGTTGCTATTTTTTTGTTTTATAATATATTTTCTTTCTGCTTTTGATAAATTTTCTAGCTCTGCCTTATGTTCTACTTTTTTAGTAATAGCTGCTTCTTTACGTTCTATTTTACCTGGATTTTTACTACGATAATACATATAAGCAAAAGATACAATAAATAAAATAAACATTACATGTTTAGCTAGAGTTAACATACTTGCAAAAGTAATATTTACATTATTATCAGGAAAGGTATCTAATATTTGAGAAATAACCATATTTTCACCTAAATAAATTCCACCCCATAAGTAAGATAATAATGCAAATTTTTGATAATCTTGAGACATATTTAACTTTTCTCTTACAACAGTAAATGCAGTAAACATCAAATAAGTTACTGAAATAATAAATACAAAGGTAGAAGTCAATAATTGTGAATAAGCTAACTTTTGCTCAGCACTTAAAGCCTGGATAAAATTCAGACCATCTTGTTGTGTATAAAAGATTCTAAAGTTTAAAGGAATGCCACCATATTGAGAATAGTTATTTGGTGCAATAAACATAATGTATAAAGAAATGAATAAAGCCATAATAGCAACAACTAAAACTATTCGTTGATAGATAAGTGAATATTTATTATTTTTCATCTCTAATCACCATTTTATTAACTCTTTCATCAATCATTTTATTTAAAGCAACTTCATCAAATATGTACTTTTCATTACACCAAGGACAAACTGCTTCTATCATTTTATCTTCATCTCTTATTTCAATTAAATCTTTTAAAGATAAAGTCATAATTTTACTTTCCATTTCTTCATAAGAACAAGCACAATCATACTCAATTACTTTACTTTCTAAAACTTCAAAATCTTTAAATATATTTTTAATTAGTCTTTCAATATCATTTTCAACTTCTAATTTAGAAGATAGATTACTAATATCATTTAAATGATTTTCTATAAAGACTATGTCTTCTTCAAGATAGCCAGGCATTAATTGAATAATAATAGCACCACTACTAGAAACCTTTTCCTCTGAATCAACTAAAACACCTGCAGATACTACACTTGGTGTTTGTTCACTTGAAGCAAAATAATAAGTATAGTCTTGTGAAATTTCACCACTTTGAATAGGAACACTACCTAAATAATCAGCTTTTAGTCCTTGTCTGTATTTTACAGTTAAAAAACCATCTGTTCCCACAGCTCTGCTAACATCTAATTTATTCATATCATTAATAAATGTTTGAACATTAGGATTATCAACATAACCTCTAATTTTACCATGTCCCATATAGTGAACATGGATAGCACCTAAAGCACCTTTACCATCAATTGTAGTAAAAATTTGATCTTCATTTTTCTTCATTAAACCCATTAAAGAAGTAATAGACATACTTCTACCTAAAGCAGCACTTGCAACTGCTGTTGTTTCTAATTTATTAGTAACGTTATAAATAAGAGAAGTAGAATTAATAGCTAAAATTCTAACTCGATTCTCTAAAGCAATTCCTCTAATTGCAACTGAATTCATAATATCATCCTTTCATTCTTTACTTATTTTATCATTTTATACAAACTATTAAAAGTAGCAATTTAATCTAATATAATTACAGATATAAATATAAAAAAAAGAGACCTAAAAATTTGAAAAAACCCATAGATAAGTATATTATTAATAGTATAAATAAAATAATCCTTAGTTTCGTATAGGAAACGATTATTGACATTTAGTATAAAATAGTTTATTATAGTAAACAGAGGTGATTGTATGAAAAGAATCGAAAAAAGTAAATTATTTCCCTATACAATAAGTGAAGATATAGCAAACAGTATCTCTCATGGAATAGCAGCATTAATAGTAAGTATCCTTAATGTTTTTCTAATATATAAAGCAAGTCAAACACAAAATGCAGTAGTGGTTGCTACAGCAGCCATATATGGATATAGTTCATTTTTAATGTTTCTAATGTCATGCTTGTATCATGGTATTTGGCATTATGAAACAAGAGATATCTTTAAAAGATTAGACCATTCATTTATATTTATTCAAATATTAGCAACATATACACCAATTGTATTTGTTGGATTACATTCCAAACTAGCTTATATAACATTTATAATATTATGTTTGGTTACAATAGCAGGAATTGTATTTAAAGTATTTTTTGTTGGTAAGTTTAAAAGACTATCTACACTAATATTTGTAGCAATGGGTTGGGCAGGTTTAATACTTGTTCCACAAATGGCAACTGAACTTGCACCAGAATTTATAAAATGGTTAATTATTGGTGGAGTATTTTATACAGTAGGAGCAATCCTATACGCTGTAGGTAAATTCAAATATCACCATTTCATTTGGCATATATTTGTAATTGCCGGTGTTTTTGCACATTACTATGCAATATACCAATATTTAGTATAATAATTATAAAATGATAAATATCTTTAAGTAGAGAGTGTAAAACACACTTTAACTATTTAAAGATATTTTTTATGTGGATAAACCAATTAAAACTATTTGTAAATATTTACTATAATCATGTGTATAATATGTTATAATTATGAATATATTATGAAAACAAAATGCTAGGAGATAATTATGAAGAAAATTAAAATATTAACAGCTTTGCTAAGTATAATGCTACTAATTTCATTTAATGAAAAGATACAAGCAACACCAGGAATGCTAAGAACAAATAGCGTCGAAAAATGTGGAAAAACATATTATGCAAGACATACAACACATTATCATCAGGCCAAAAAATCAGGAGCTAGATGGTATCCTGTATCAACCAATACAACATATAAAAGAATAAAAAGATGCCATTATGTTCAAAATAATGGAAGTGCAGGCTCAACCAAAAAAGTAACAAACACTAAATTACAAAGTGTTAAACTAAAAAAATGTGTTGATGGAGATACAGCTCAATTCAGCAAAGTAGGAAGATCACGTTTTTTAATGATTGATACTCCTGAAAAAAATACTAAGTATGGAAAAATTGCTGCAAAATACACATGTAATCAATTGAAAAAAGCTAAGAAAATACAAGTTAGATATGATTCAAGAGCTAATAAAACTGATAGATATAATCGCTCATTAGTTTGGGTTTATGTTGATGGCAGTTTGCTGCAAAGTAGAATAGCTAAAAAAGGATATGTATCAAAATATTACACTTCAAAAGGAAAAGCGACTAAAAGATATCAAAATGTAAAACTAACAAGCAAGTATGTTAATCAAGTTTCTAGAAATCTAAAAAAGCATAAGCAAGTATGGCATAAAAGTCGTGTATAGCTTTAAAACATTATTGATAACAACGTTTTTAGTATTAAAAACAAAGACATAATGAAACATAAAATTAAATATGATATAATTAACAAAGTAAAAAAGAAATAAACTAGAAAAGAGGTAATATAGATGGCATTAACAGCAGGAATTGTCGGTTTACCAAATGTAGGTAAGTCAACTTTATTTAACGCAATAACAAAATCAAGCGTTGAAGCAGCAAACTATCCTTTTGCCACAATTGATCCAAACGTTGGAGTGGTAGAAGTACCAGATGCACGTTTAGAAAAAATAACAGAATTAGTACAACCCAAAAAAACAGTACCAACAACATTTGAATTTACAGATATTGCTGGACTAGTTAGAGGAGCTAGCAAAGGAGAAGGTCTAGGAAACCAATTCCTTTCACATATTAGAGAAGTAGATGCAATAACTCATGTAGTTAGATGTTTTAATGATGCAGATATAACTCATGTTGATGGTAATGTAGACCCAGCTAGAGATATTGAAACAATCAACTTTGAGTTAATAATGGCCGATTTAGATGTAGTAGAAAAAAGATTATCTAGAATCGAAAAAAAAGCAACTCAAACAAAAGATAAAGAAGGAATGTATGAAGTAGGAATCCTAAAAAAAATAAAAGAAGTATTACTAGCAGATCAAAAAGCAATAGTCGCTGAATTAAATAAAGAAGAACTAGCATTTGTAAAACATTTTAGATTACTAACAATGAAACCAATGATCTATGTTGCAAACTTATCAGAAGAAGAAATAAGTGATCCAACAAGCAATGAAAACTACAACAAAGTAGTAGAATTAGCAGCAAAAGAAAATACTGAAGTAGTACCTGTATGTGCTAAAATTGAAATGGATATTGCACTATTAGATCAAGAAGACCAATTAATGTTTTTAGAAGATATCGGACTAGCAGAAAGTGGATTAGATGTTTTAATAAAAAAAGCATATAACATTTTAAATTTAAAAACATACTTTACTGCAGGTGTTCAAGAAGTTAGAGCATGGACCTTTATTGATGGTATGAGTGCACCACAAACAGCAGGTATAATACATACAGATTTTGAAAGAGGATTTATAAAAGCTGAAGTAATGGCTTATGATGACTTAGTAAAATTTGGTAGTGAACATGCTGCAAAAGAAAATGGTAGAGTTAGAATCGAAGGAAAAGAATATATAGTCAAAGATGGCGATATAATGCACTTTAGATTTAACGTTTAACAATTAAATATTAAAGAACTATTAAAGAGATGTGAAATATCTCTTTTTTTATAGACACCCTAAATTTATGTGTTATTATTAAGACAACACATAAAACACATATAAATTAGAAGGGAAATCTATGAATGAAAACTAAAAAAATATTAACAGTTATACTTGCCTTAATAATAAGTATATCATTTACAACAGAAGCCGAGGCAACATCAGGAAGATTAAGCAAAAGCACTATTGAAAAGTGTGGACAAACTTATTATGGAAAACATTCAAATCATTATCACAAAGCAAAAAAATCAGGAAAGTATTGGTATGCAAAATCTACATCAACTACATACAAAAAAGTAGCTAGATGTAAATATGTAAAAACTAAAAGTAAAGCAAAACAAAAGAAAACTAAAAATACAGTAACATCAACTAAATTAATAAAAGTAAAATTAAAAAAATGTACTGATGGTGACACTGCACAATTTACTAAAGTAGGAAAATCAAGATTTTTAATGATAGATACTCCAGAAAGATATACAAAATATGGTAAAAAAGCAAGTAAGTATACTTGTACAATATTAAAAAAAGCAAAGAAAATTCAAGTTAAGTATGACTCTAAAGCATCAAAAAAAGATCGTTATCAAAGAAGTCTAGTTTGGGTATTTGTTGATGGAAAATTACTACAAAGCAAAATAGCTACAAAAGGATATGTTAAAAAATATTATACATCTCAAGGAAGAGCTACAAAAAATTATAAAAAAATAAAACTAAACTCAAAATATGTAAATCAAGTAAGAAAAAGTATTAAGAAAAAAAATCATATTTGGTACTAATTTATAAAAAGCAATTGTATATTAATATGATTGCTTTTTTTAGACAATAATATAAAGTTAAAAGGTACATTTAATAAAAAAATAAAAAAGAAAATAATTATTTAATAAATAATAATTAAAATTACAATAATATTCAATGAAATAACAAATAAATCAATCAAATTAATTACCATAATTATAACTATGTGTTAAAATATAAATTAAAAATTAAGCAAAGGGTGAGCAAGATGAGTAGAGTTAATTTAAAAGCAAAAGATTTAGTTGTAGTAAAAGTTGGAACATCAACTTTAGTAAAGAATGATGGAAGTTTAAACAATGCCAATATAGAAGATTTAGTAAGACAACTAGCTGCAATAAAAGCAAAAGGATTTGATGTATTGCTAGTATCAAGTGGTGCAGTAGGCTTTGGAAAAGGAATACTACAAATGAATGGCAAAATGAGTATAGCTAAGAAACAAGCAGCCGCAGCAGTTGGACAAGTTGCCTTAATGGATGCATATACAAGATTATTTGCACCATATGAAATTAATGTTGGACAAATGTTATTAGTAAATGATGATTTTGTAGTACGAAGTAGAGCATTAAATGCTAAAAACACATTTGAAGCAATGAGAGCTTTAGACATAGTAGCAATAGTAAATGAAAATGACTCAACAGTAGTTGATGAAATAAAAATAGGTGATAATGATAATTTATCAGCATTAGTCTCAATACTGCTTGATGCATCACTATTAATATTGTTATCAGACATTGATGGACTTTACTCTGCAAACCCCGCAAAAAACCCTACAGCAAAAAGATATGAAATAATAAGTAAGATTGATAATGAATTAATGAAAGTAGCAACAGGAGCAGGTTCAGCTTTAGGAACCGGTGGAATGATGACAAAATTAGAAGCAGCCTTTAAATCTACCAATAGTGGTATACCAATGGTAATAGCAAATGGTAGTGATGATAATATATTAATAGATATAGTAGAAGATCACTTTAATGGAACATATTTCACCCCATTAAACAGTAAGAAGAACTTACGTAAAAAATGGCTAGGTTTTATAGCAAAAACAAGTGGAACAATATTTATAGATGAAGGTGCTAAAGATGCATTACTAAATAAACAAGCTAGTTTGCTTGTTCCAGGAGTAACTAATTTTGTAGGTGAGTTTGAAAAAGATAGCATAGTAGCTATATATGATCAAGATCACAATTTACTAGCAAAAGGAAAAGCAACATTAAGTGAAAGTGAATTAACAAATGCAACTTCAGGAATATTTATTCATAAAGATAATATAAGTTTAATAGAGGAGTAGATAAAATGGCATTAGATATAGAAATTGGTAAAAAAGCAAAAATTGCAGCAATACAACTTGCTAACACATCAATAACAACCATAAATAACGCATTAAATAAATTAAGTAAAATAATCTTAGAAAATAAAGAAAGTATCATTAAGGCTAATATAGAAGATGTTGAAAAAGCTAGAAAAGCAGGAATGAAAGAAGTAATGATAGATCGTCTATCATTAAATGATCAAAGACTTCAAGGTATGGCAAACAATTTATTATTAGTAGAAAATCAAGAAAGTCCAATTAATAAAGTTGTTAGCTCATATCAAAGTCCATCAGGCTTTGAAGTTATAACATTAACTGTACCATTAGGCGTAATAGGAATGATATATGAAGCAAGACCAAATGTTACAACTGAAGCCTTAGCCTTATCATTAAAATCACAAAATGCCTTAATATTAAGAGGTTCAGCATCAGCACTTAATACCAATAAAGCAATAATAAATGCACTAAGAAAAGAAGCCTTAAAATTAGATTTACCACAAGACTTTGTACAATTGATTCAAACGACAAGTCATGATGATATAATTGATTTAGCAAGAATGGATGAATATGTAGATGTGATAATACCAAGAGGTGGTGCAGCCTTAATAAAAAATGTTGTACAAAATGGTAGTGTTCCTGTTATTGAAACCGGAACTGGAAATAACTTTGCTTATGTAAGTGATAGTGCCGATTTTGAAAAAGCAATTGATGTTATTATAAATGCTAAAGCTTCTAGAGTTAGTGTTTGTAATTCATTAGAAAAAGTATTAATTGACAAAGATGTACTTACAAGCTTTTATACAATGTTAAATAATAGATTAAAAGAATATAACATTAAAGTGCACTGTGACAAAAATTTAATACCATATTTTGATAATTCACAAGAGTTTAAAGAAGAAGACTATGATTTAGAATATTTAGACTATGAAATAGGAATTAAAATTGTAGATTCAATCGATGAAGCAATAAAAATAATGAATAAATATTCATCAAAACATTCAAATTTAATATTATCAAATGATTATACAAAAATTGAAAAATTCAAAAAAGAAGTAGATGCAGCTTGTGTTTATGTAAATGTTTCAACAAGATTTTCTGATGGAGAGATGTTTGGATTAGGTAGCGAGATAGGAATAAGCACTCAAAAGATACATGCTAGAGGACCAATGGGAGCAGCAGCACTAACAAGTACTAAAAGTGTAATAAACGGCTCATACCAAGAGCGAAAATAAATAATAAAGGACTTTAAACTCGTAAGTTTAAAGTCCTTTATTATTATTAAAAATTAAACATCAATAACATCATCATTATTAACATTTGAATTATCATCAGAAACATCAGTTTTGTTTATTTCATATATCTTACGATATAAAACATTATCAATGATTCCAAATACTGCTTTTATAAAAGCAAAGAAACCAGATAATTGAATAAATGTAACAGCACCCTTTTGAATGTTAAATAAAATGTATATTGCTAAAATAAAAGCAATAGCACTATATACTAGCATAATTGGCCATTGTTTAATGCCAAAAGTTTTATAAGTAAACATTTGATTTAGCCCAAAAATACCTTCAACAATCATCCAAACAAGTAAAATAATACCAATTAAAGTAACAGTAAATCTAAAGCTGAAAAATAATAAAATACCAATAACAACTAAAGAAATTGCTTGAACAATACGAAGTAACTGTTTTTCATCTTTATTCATGAAATATAATATACCAATTCCAACTCCAGCAACAATTAAAATAATTCCTAGATAAAATCTAACAAAATCTATACCAATACCTGGATTGATTAATACCCATAAACCAAATATACCAATTGCTACATTTATTAAAATGTCTAAAAAGAACTCTTTTTTCATAATTGAACCTCCTTTTGTTTAGATAATAACTTATGAACATAATTTAGTCAAATAAAATACCACAAAACATATTAATAAAGAAAAAAACAAATTAATGAATTATCACAATTTAAATATAGCTAAAAAGGTTATTTACAATCAATTAATACTTTCTAAAAGCATATTGTTATTTTAGTGTGAAATTATGACTATTAAACTCATATTTAAAGATAATAACTAATAAAAAAAACACTAATTGACAAACAATTAAAATATACGTATAATAGATTTACATTAAAGAGTACTAATCAATTAGTATTACAACAATGGGCGATAAGAATCGCTCTTTTTTTAATGTTAGTTATTATGTTAAATATAATTAAAACTAGCATGATTACAGTGTATTTATACACAAAAATTATGATATAATAAAAGGAGTACTCGAAAGGAAGAAAGTGAATGATAAAACTATTCAAACCATCAAAATATTACAATAGCGTTTTTCAAGTAAACTATCAAAAATTATTTGATGAAGGTATTAAAGTAATAGCCTGTGATTTAGATAACACCTTAGTTCCACACGACGTTGATTTACCAGATGAAAATGTGAAATATCTAGTAAACAAAATACAATCTATTGGACTTGAATTCATTATTATAAGTAATAATAATAAGACTAGAGTCAAAAAGTTTGCAGATCCAATAAGTGTAGATTACAACTATAGTTCAAAAAAGCCGCTACCAGGAGTCTTTCATAAGATTGCCAAGAAATATAATGTTGCAAACAATGAAATAGCTTTAGTTGGTGATCAAATAATGACTGATGTATTTGGTGCTAATTCAACTAAGGTGGTAAGTGTTTTAGTTAGACCATTAGCAAAAAGAGATATCGTATATACTAAAATAAATCGTTTCTTTGAAAGAATAGTACTGAAGTTATTAGCAAAGAAAAAACTATTTAAGGATGGAGAATTTTATGAGTAAAAAGATATGTTATGGCTGTGGTGTAGAACTACAAGACAAGAATAAAAATGAACCGGGGTATATAAATAATTTAGAAAATGAAGAACATGAACTTTGTCAAAGATGTTTTAAAATGAATAATTACAATGAATACCATTCACATTACTTACAAGCAGAAGATTTTAAAAAGATTTTAAAAAATCAAATTAAACCTAAGAATTTAGTAGTATTAATAGTAGATTTATTTGATTTAGAAGCGTCATTTTCAACTGAACTACTAAATATAATAAAATACAACCCTATAGTATTAGTTGCAAGCAAAAGAGATTTAATACTTAAAAGTGTTAAAGATAAAAAACTTACAACATATTTAATGAAGATAGCAAAAGAAAAAGAACTAGATATAAAAGATATTGTAATATCATCAGCATTAAAAAAATACAATGTAGATGATTTAATGGATAGTATTTTTGATAACTATCATCATAAAGATGTATATATTTGTGGAATTACAAATGTTGGTAAATCAAGTATAGTTAATGCCTTAATAAATTCAATGGCTAAAACAGAACATAAAATTACAATATCAAATTATCCTGGAACAACCCTAGATAGTATTGCAATCCCACTAGATGATGCGACATTATATGATACGCCAGGAATAGTAAATAATAAACAAATGATACATCATGTATCAGTAAAAGACTATAAATATTTTACTAATAACAAAGAAATAAAAGCGATGAACTATCAACTAAATGAAGAACAATCACTTTACATTGGTGGATTAGCAAGATTTGATTTCTTATTTGGTGATAAAACAGGTTTTAGTACATACTTTAATCCAAAGATTAAAATACATCGTACTAAGTTAGAGAATGCAGATGATTTATATAATAATCATTTAGAAGATAGTACATTAATACCAAAAGCACTAGAAGTAAAAAAAGTAGAAGACTTTGTAAATTATCGATTTGAAGTAAAAGCTACAGAAAGAAAAGTAGATATTGTAATTAGTGGATTAGGTTGGATATCATTTAATACAACTAATCAAATAATAGAAGTAAAAGTACCAAAAGGGGTACAAGTAACTAAAAGAAGTGCATTGATTTAGTTAAGAAAGAAAAGGTAAAAATATGTTAAATAAAGAATTGAAAAAATACTTAAAGGCACAGGCACACCATTTAAAACCAATTTTTCAAATAGGTAAAAATGGAATTGGAACAGAAATGGTAGAAGGAATTAAAATAGCATTAGATCATCGTGAGTTAATAAAAGTTAGTATCTTGCAAAACAATAGTGAAGATAAAAAAGAATTAGCATTTGATTTAGCAAGATTAAGCAATGCAGAAGTAGTACAAATAATTGGAAAAACAATAGTGCTATATAAAAAAAATCATAAGGATCCACAATTCGAAAAATAATGAAAATACTAGTGTATGGAGGAACATTTAATCCAATCCATAAAGCTCACGTAAACAATGTAGAAATAGCTTGTCAAAAGTTTAAATTTGATAAGGTAGTAATTTTACCAAATCATGGTGGCCATTTTAAAGATAACAATAATTTAGCTAGTTCATATGATCGCAAGATAATGCTCTTAGAAGCATTTAAAAAATGTGACTTTGAAGTTGAAATAAATGAAATAGAATTAAAAAAAGATAAACCATCATATAGTTATGATACAATAGTTCAACTTAAAGCAACTGAACCAGGTGACTACTATTTTTTAATAGGAAGTGATCAAGCTATTAACCTATCAAAATGGGATAAAATAGAACAGCTAAAAAAAGAAGTAACATTTATTGTTTCTAAAAGAGATAATAAGCTATTAAAAGATAAAAGCCTCATTTATTTAGATAATAATATTTTAGATTATTCATCAACTAAAATACGAACACAATATGAAACAAGTGGAATATTTGAAGTAGATAATTACATAAGATATAAAGGAATATATTTAGAATCAGTTCTTGATAATTATTTACAAGTGTCAAGAAAACAACATTCAATAAATGTTGCTAATCTTGCAAGAAAACTTGCAAGCAAAAATGATATAGACCCTAATAAAGCTTATGTAGCAGGTATGCTACATGATATAGCAAAAGAATTACCAGAAGAAACACAAGAAAAATTAGCTCAAAAAGCAACAATTAAATTTGAGTTGAAAACGCCAACTTACCATGCAGCAGCAGCATTAGAAGTAATAACCAAAAAATTAAAAATATATGATTTAGAAATACTAAATGCTATTAGATGGCATACAACAGGTTTTTATGAAATGTCAGCTTTAGATAAATTAATATATATGAGTGATATGGTAAGTTGTGAAAGAAGTTTTGAAGGTGTAAAAGAGCTAAGAGAATTATTAAAAACTAATTTAAATCAAGCATTTAAAGAAGGTTTTATACAATCAACAGCACATTTAAAAACAAAAAATGTCAAAATTGATGATGAATTAGAAAAATTAATACAGAAAGTTGAAAGGGATGAAGTTTAATGAAAGATAATGTAAGATTTATTGCGAATTTATTAGAAAATAAACACGCTAAAAATATTGAAGTATATGAAGTAGGGGCAGAGCATCCATTATTTGATACAGTAGTAGTTGCAAGTGTCGATGTTAAAAGAAATTTAGATACAATAGTAAATGAAGTAAAAAAAGCAGAAAAAGAAAATGAAATAGAAGTTAAAGCTTATGATACAGCGTCAAAAGAATGGGTAATCATCGATTGTTATGATATGTTAATTCACATTTTTGTAAAGGAATCTCGTGAATTCTACGATGTAGATTCAATTTTAGAAAGATATGTCAAAGATACAGAGTTATAGAAATTTTGCATATTATTATAATCAACTAATACCACTATCATTTTATGAAGAAGTAAAAGATACAATCAATAATATTAAAGAATTTAATAATATTTTAGATTTAGCTTGTGGAAGCGGAACATTAGCATTCATGCTTAAAAATAGTGAAAATGAAGTAACAGGTCTAGATTTATCAGCTGAAATGTTAATGATAGCAAATGATTATAATCACGAACACAAAAAGGGTGTTAGCTTTATACAACAAGATTTAAAAGAATTAACATTACCAAAAAACACTTATGATTTAATAACATGTACTTTAGATAGTTTGAACTATATAAGTCCATTAGAATCAATAGAACATATATTTAAAGAAGTATCTAAAGCACTACAACCAAATGGATATTTTGTCTTTGATATGTTGACTCAATTTTACATAGATGAAATTGTCAATGATTACTACCAATTTGAAGATTTAGAAGAATTTTCATATGATTGGGAAGTAAGTAAAATAGCCAAACATGAAATAAAACATGAACTAGTAATAGAGGCAAACAATAATATATATAAAGAAGAACATCTACAATATATTTATGATTTTGCAGTAATAGAACAAATATTAGAAAAATATAATTTAGAAATTATTAAAAAAACATATGATTATAATGAGCTAGATGAAAGTAAACCATCTAGAAATAATTACATAACAAAAAAGCGAGGATAAAATTATGATTTTAGCTGTAGCAGCAATGCAAGAAGAATATCAAGAATTAGAAGCCCTTATGGAAAATCCACAAGAAGGTGAATTTAATGGAGTAAAATATCATCAAGGTAGAATAGAAGATAAAGATGTAGTTTTAATGTTGAGTGGAATAGGTAAAGTAAATGCTTCATGGAGTATTGTAACAATCTTAAACGAGTTAGATATTGATTTTATTATCAATATTGGTAGTGCTGGTGGAGTGGTAAATAATCATCATGTAAAAGCAATGGATATTGTAGTTGCAAAAAAAGTATGTCAACATGATGTTGATCTGACTGCAGCAGATAGACCATTAGGAATGTTACCAAATTTACCAGTTTATTATGAATCAGCAGTATCAGATAACATGATGAAATCATTAAGTGAAACAGGATTAACATATCATTATGCAACTATAGCATCAGGAGATACATTTGTAGCCGATACTGAAAAAGTTACTCACATTACAGATAACTTTGAAGATGTCTGTGCTGTTGAAATGGAAGCAGGAGCAATAGCTCAAATTGCCTTTTTGAAAAAAATTCCATTTGTAGTTTTTAGATCAATATCAGATGTAATTGGAGATAGTGATTCAAATCAAATACAGTTTGAACAATATATTCAACTTGCAAGCAAAAACTCAGCAAAAGCAGCTCATACTATCATAAAAGCACTATAACAGTAAAGATATTCAGGCAATATTTAAAGTGTAAATTAATAAAAAAATAGCATTTTATTCACACCAATTACATATTGTCAAAGACATAGTAATTAAAAGTGTATTAGCAGTGAACAAGGGTTTTATATCCCCTTACTTATCTTGCTTATTTATACTTTTTGTTATATAATAATTAAGGTTTTATAAAAACAAGGAGGAATTCATAAATAATGGAAACAATCGTAAATAAAAAAGAAAATTCAATTATTGAAATAGAAGTAAACGCAGAAGTAGTTGCATGGCAAGCTGCAGTAGAATCAGAGTGGAAAAAAGCAGGAGAAGACTTTGAAATCAAAGGTTTCAGAAAAGGTCAAGCTCCAATTGAAATGGTTAAGAAAAATGTTAATCCTTTTGATGTATTAAGCAAAGCAGCTGATACAATGTTAAACGAAATGTATGTTAATGCAGTTCAAGCAAATGACATTTGGCCAGTAGCTCAACCAGCTTTAGATATTAAAGCTATGACTGAAGATGAATTAAAAGTACTATTCACAATTACAGTTAAACCTGAATTTGAATTAGGTAATTATAAAGGATTAACTGCAGTAAAAGAAGCTGCAATCGTAGAAGATGAAGAAATTCAACAACAAATCGATGCAATGTTAGAACAAAACAAAACATTAGAAGTTGTAGAACGTGCAATTGCCGAAGGTGATACTGCTGTTATTGACTTTGAAGGATTCAAAGATGGTGTAGCATTTGAAGGTGGAAAAGGTGAAGGTTATCCTTTAGAAGTTGGATCAAATACATTCATTCCTGGATTTGAAGAACAATTAGTTGGAAAAGCTGCTAATGATGAATTAGATGTAGAAGTTACATTCCCAGAAGAATACCAAGCAGAAGATTTAGCTGGTAAACCAGTTGTATTCAAAGTTAAAGTTATCGAAGTTAAAGAAGCTAAAGAAACTGAATTAAACGATGAATTTGTAGTTGGTTTAGGTATTGAAGGTGTAACTACAGTTGCTGAAATGAAAGAAGATTTAGCTGCTAAAATTTTAGAACAAAAACAACAACAAGCTGAAATGGATTATACTAATGACTTAGTTAACCAAGTAATAGAAGCTACAAAAATTGATGTTCCAAAAGCAATGATCGATCAAGAATTAGACAACATGTATCAACAATTCATGCAAAGACTTCAAATGCAAGGTATGAATGAAGAAATGTTCTTACAAATGACTCAACAAACTGCTGAACAAGTAAGAGAACAAATGGAAGGTGATGCAATCAATAAACTTAAGTATACATTAGTACTTGAAAAAATTGCAGAAACTGAAAAAGTTGAAGTTAGTGATGCAGAAGTTGAAGAAGAAATTGTAAAATTATCAGAAGTTTACAATATGCCTGTAGAACAAATTAAACAAATGATTCCTGATCAATCTGGAATCATGTTTGAAATAAAAATGCAAAAAGCTGCAGATATTATTAAAAGCAACGTAAAATAATAGTTGTAAGCTATATATTCAAAAATAAGGCGCGCAGCGTCTTGTTTTTGCTAATAAAGACATGTTAAAAGGAGGCGAAAATATGTCAGTTAAAAAGAAAATTTTCAAAGATATCCCAATGGTTATCACAAGAGGTATGTTTGTTTTTCCAAGTAATAACTTCAATTTAGAAGTTGGAAGACCAAAAAGCCTTGAAGCAATAATAAGATCTCAAGAAGATTATGATGATTATGTTTTCATTACAACACAAAAAGATCCTAATATTGATATTCCTACAACTGAAGATATTTATAAATTCGGTACACTATGCCGTATCAGATTAGTTAACACTAGAGATGATGGTAGTATGAGGGTTTCCTTAGAAGGATTAGAAAGAGCTAATATATTAGATGTAATCAGTGATGATGAACTATTTTTAGCAAACATCGAAGTAAAAGACGATGTTTCAGGTGATCAAACAAGAGAAGCCGCATTAGTAAGACAAATTGCTAAAGCAATTGATGATTTAATTTCAGTAATCCCAAATGTTCCACAAGAGATAATAACAGAGATTACAAATGGAATTAGCGCAGCTAACCTAACTGATATGATTGCCCAATATTTCCCAATGTATATTGAAAAGAAACAACAGATGTTAGAAACATTAAACATTAACGAAAGATTAGAACTTGCATTACAAGAAATAAGAAATGAAATGGAAATTTCAAGACTAGAGTCTAGTATTAATGAAAATGTTCAAGAAAAAATAAATGACAATCAAAAAGAATTCTATTTAAGAGAACGAATGAGAGCAATTAAAGAAGAATTAGGGGAAGCAGTAGACAAAGAAGATGAAGTAGAAGTTATAAAAAGAAGATTAGCAGAAGAACCTTTCCCTAAACACGTTATTGATAAAGTTAATGATGAATTAAGAAAATATGAAGTAATGCCTGCTTCTAGTTCAGAAGCTAATGTCATAAGAACATATCTTGACTGGGTAATGTCAATTCCTTGGTATCAAGAAACCAAAGATGAATCAGATTTAAAAAAAGTAGAAGATATTCTAAATAAAGACCACTATGGCCTTGAAAAAGTAAAAGAAAGAATATTAGAATACCTTGCAGTAATGAAAATGACAAACTCACTAAAAGCACCTATTATTTGTTTAGTAGGACCACCAGGTGTAGGTAAAACTTCAATTGCTAAATCAATTGCAAGATCACTAAATAGAGAATTTGTAAAAATGTCTCTTGGTGGAGTAAAAGATGAATCAGAAATTCGTGGACATAGAAGAACTTACTTAGGTTCAATGCCAGGTAGAATAATACAAGGTATGAAAAAGGCTCAAGTAGTTAATCCAGTATTTTTATTAGATGAAATAGATAAAATGTCTTCAGATTACAAAGGTGATCCATCTTCAGCAATGCTAGAAGTACTTGATCCAGAACAAAACTCAATGTTCTCAGATCACTACATAGAAGAAAATTATGATCTTTCAAAAGTAATGTTTATTGCTACAGCCAATTATTTAGAAAATATCCCAAATGAATTAAGAGATAGACTAGAAATAATCGAACTATCAAGCTATACTGAACAAGAAAAAGTAATGATAGCAAAAGATCATTTAGTTGCTAAACAAGCTAAATTACATGGTTTAGAAAAAAATCAACTTAAAATTAATAAAGAATCATTAAAATATTTAATCCAAAGATATACAAAAGAAGCAGGAGTTAGACAATTAGAAAGAACTATTGCAATGCTTGCTCGTAAAGAAGTAATATCAATCTTAAAAGATGGTGTAGAACTAAAGATTAATAAAAAAATGATAGAAGAAAAATTGGGAAAACCAAGATTCTCATATTCAAGTAAAGAACAAAGTGATCAAATTGGTGTAGTTACAGGTTTAGCTTACACAGCATTTGGTGGAGATATATTACCAATTGAAGTCAATTACTTTAAAGGTAAGGGAAGATTAATAATTACTGGACAACTTGGTGATGTAATGAAAGAATCAGCTAATATTGCTCTAGACTATGTAAAAGCTAATACCGAAAAATTTGGTATAGATGATACAATCTTTGATAAGAATGACATTCACATTCATGTTCCTGAAGGAGCAGTTCCAAAAGATGGTCCAAGTGCCGGAGTAACAATGTCATGTGCTTTGATTTCAGCTTTAACAAAAAGAAAAGTTAGAAGTGATGTTGGTATGACAGGTGAAGTAACATTAAGAGGTAATGTCTTACCAATTGGTGGCCTAAAAGAAAAATCAATTGCAGCCAATAGATCAGGTCTTAAGAAAATACTTATCCCTAAAGAAAATGTAAAAGATATTGAAGATATTCCTAGTGAAGTAGTCGAAAAACTTGAAATAGTACCAATTGAAAATGTTGAACAAGCTGTAGAGCTAGTGTTATTATAATGAAAATATCAAGCGCATACTATTTAGTTGGTGGAACTAATTCAGATAATTTTCCTGATTCAGACTTACCAGAATTCTTTCTTTGTGGAAGATCAAATGTTGGTAAATCAACATTTATAAATACAATTTTTGAAAATAGCAAACTTGCTAAAACAAGTTCAAAACCTGGAAAAACACAAGTACTAAACTGGTTTATTATAAATGAACAATTTAGTATAGTAGATGCTCCAGGTTATGGATATGCTAAAGTATCAAAAAAACAAAGAGAAGAGTTTGGAAAAATGATAGAAGAGTATTTGGTCAATAGACCAAATTTAAAAGCTGTCATAATGCTTATAGATTTTAGACATAAACCTAGCGAAGATGATGTAATTATGTCTCAATTTCTAGATTACTATGATATTCCAGTTACCTATATTCTAACTAAAGAAGATAAAGTAAAAAGAAATGATCGTAAAAAAAATCTAGACCTAATCAAAAAAACATTAAATGTTGATGAATCAGTATTAATACCATTTTCAAGTGAATCAAAAATTAATATCGATAAAGTGTTTGAAACATTTGAAAAACACTTATAAAAATGATAGACTGACAATATGTCAGTCTTTTTTTAAGGAGAAATATAATGTTACTTAAAATAAAAATCAATAATCTACTAAGAAAAATATATAACAAAACAATTAGAAAATATCAAATATATACAGTTAATAAAAAAACAAAAAATAAGGTTAATAAAAAGCTAATAGCCTTTGAATGTTTTTTTGGAAGAAGCATTTTAGATAATCCTAAGGCAATCTACGATGCCTTAGATAAGGCAAAGTACCAATGCATATTCATAGTAAACGATCCAAAAAAGTTTTTAGAATATCAGACAGTAAAAAGAAATAGCAAAGAACACTATACATTATTAAGACAAGCTAAAATAATAGTTTCTAATCAAAGAATGCCAGAGTATTGGCTAAAACAAGATCAACAAATTTTTATACAAACCTGGCATGGAACACCATTAAAAAAATTAGTTCACGACTTAACAACCTATCACATGCCTTCTGCTGGTAGTTTAGATGATTATGTAGAAATGTTTGATAAAGATGTTAAAAGATGGGATTACTTATATAGTAGTTGTGATTATGCAACAGAAAAATTTAAAAGTGCCTTCAATTATCAACAAGAAATATTACAAATAGGCTATCCAAGAAATGAATTACTATACAAATACAACAAAGCAAACATCAAAGCAATAAAACAAAAACTTAACATACCAAATGATAAAAAAGTAATACTTTATGCACCCACATATAGAGATAATTTAAATGAAGGTCTTGGAAAATATAGTTTTGAAACAACACTTGATTTTCAAAAAATAAAACAAGCATTTCCTGATTATATAATATTACTAAGATATCATTATATAATAACTAAAAGCAAAGACTTTAAAAACCCAAATATAATAAATGTCACACAGTATAATGATATAAATGAATTATATATAGTGTCTGATATATTAATTACCGACTACTCATCAGTATTCTTTGATTATTCAATTTTAAAAAGACCATTCTTTTTCTTTGCTCAAGATGTAAATGAATATAAAAATAAATTAAGAGGTTTCTATCTAGATTATGAAAAAGATTTAGTAACAAAGCCTACTAATAGCACAGATCAAATTATACAACTAATAAAAGAACAAAATAAATATGACTTTACAACATTTTCTGAAAAATACAATCCCAAAACTAACCAGGATTGTCTAGAAAAAACAATCCAACTTATAGATAATCTAACTAAGTAAATCTAAAGTTAGATATTAATTTAATAGTCTTAATAGCATATGTATAATAAAATTTCATACTTGTGTCTAATATGATAAAGAGTTATAATATACCTATAAATGCAAGGAGATGTCAATTGTGGATTATTATGAAAAAATGTGTGCGTACAAAAAAATAGTAAATAGACTGTTCAAAAGTATTTTAGGATTAATCGTAATATTAATCCTATCTACAATTGCAAACACAATTGTTGGAGTTGATACTTCAAGAATGATTTTAATTTCAATTATGATGATTATTGGATTAATAATAACAACATCAGTAGTTGAATATAAAATTTATAAATTGTATAAACACTAATTTAAAATTATCAAAAAGCTAGAGTTTGTAATGCACCCTAAAAGTTAGATCTAAAATCAACTTTTATGGGTGCTTTTATTTATTGATAGATATTTTTGTTAAAAAATATTTGTGTATAAAATCACAAATTAAAAAAAGTAATTGTGAAAGAATACACTAGCTATCGCATTTATTAGCGCAACAAAAAAGTACATATTTTAGACACAGCCTAACAAATGTTAAAAATATAAAAATAAATTAAAGCTATTACTAAATTCTATATCACTATTGATAGAAAAATTCTATATTTTAGTGAAAAGAGATAGTAATTTGGCTAATACTAGTGTTGCAGGTGTGTAAAAATATTTTTATTTAATTATAAGTATTATAAATAAAATAATTGAATAGTTTCTATAAGAAAAAATAATATGTTTTACCGTGTATGTATTGTAGTTTTTTATCAAAAGCTATTGAATATCTTTTACTAATTGTTATAATATAGATGTAAAGAAATTGAAGTGTTAATTATAAAACACTATATATATAACAATTAGGAGGAACAAAACATGTTTAATACTTGGAAAGAATTTAATCAAGGGATTTGGACTAAAGAAATCAATGTTAGAGATTTCATCCAACAAAATTATACTGAATACTTAGGTGATGATAGCTTCTTAACTGATCCAACAGAAAATACAAAGTATTTATGGCAAGAAGTTTTAGATTTATTAGAACAAGAAAAAAATAATGGTGGAGTTCTAGATGCAGATACTAAAGTAATATCATCTATTGTTTCACACAAAGCAGGATATATTGATCAAGACAGAGAACAAATTGTCGGATTACAAACAGATAAACCACTAAAAAGAGCATTACAACCTTATGGTGGAATTAGAACATCAGAATCAGCTTTAGAATCATATGGTTATGAAATTGATCCTGAAGTAGATGAAATATTTACAAAATATCGTAAATCACACAATCAAGGTGTATTTGATGCATATACTCCAGAAATAAGAGCTGCAAGAAAAACAGGTGTAATTACTGGACTTCCAGATGCTTATGGTCGTGGACGTATTATCGGAGACTATCGTCGTGTAGCTTTATATGGTATTAATAGATTAATTGAAGATAAGAAATCTCAAATTAATGAAATGCCATTTACAATGACACCAGAAAATATTCAGTTAAGAGAAGAACTAGCTGAGCAAATTAAATCATTAAAACAATTAGTAGTTATGGCTAAAGAATACGGTTTTGATATCACAAGACCTGCAGAGAATGCACAAGAAGCTATTCAATGGTTATATTTTGGATATCTTGGAGCAATTAAAGAACAAAATGGAGCTGCAATGTCAATTGGACGTGTTTCATCATTCTTAGATATTTATATCCAAAGAGATTTAAGCAAAGGATTAATTACAGAAGATTTAGCTCAAGAATATATGGATCACTTCATTATGAAACTTAGAATGGTTAAATTCATGAGATCACCTGATTACAATGCTTTATTCTCAGGAGATCCAACTTGGGTAACAGAAGCAATTGGTGGAATGGGATTAGATGGTAGATCATTAGTTACTAAAAACTCATTCAGAATACTACATTCATTAGTAAACCTTGGACCAGCACCAGAACCAAACTTAACTGTATTATGGTCAACACACTTACCTGCACCATTTAAACAGTTCTGTGCTAAAACATCAATCTCAACTTCATCAGTACAATATGAAAACGATGATTTAATGAGACAAACTTATGGTGATGATTATGCAATTGCATGTTGTGTATCTGCTATGAGAGTAGGAAAAGAAATGCAGTATTTTGGAGCAAGAGCTAATATAGCTAAAGCACTATTATATGCAATAAATGGTGGAGTAGATGAATTAAGTAAAACTCAAGTAGGACCAAAAATCAGAAAAATTGAAGGTGACTACTTAGATTATGATGAAGTTATGGAAAGATATGAAGAAACTTTAGAATGGTTAGCAGAACTTTATGCAAACACATTAAATATTATTCATTATATGCATGATAAATATGCTTATGAAGCAATTCAAATGGCATTCCATGATAGAGATGTAAAACGTAACTTTGCAACAGGGATTGCTGGACTTTCAGTAGTAGCTGATTCATTAAGTGCTATTAAGTTTGCAAAAGTAAAACCAGTTAGAGATGAAAATGGTGTTGCAATTGACTTTGTTACAGAAGGAGAATTCCCTAAATTTGGTAATAATGATGATCGTGTAGATGAAATCGCTGCTGAAATAGTAGAGAAATTCATGAATATGATTAGAAGACAATTCCACTTAAGAAATTCACATGCTTCAATGTCAGTTCTTACAATTACTTCAAATGTAGTATATGGTAAAAAAACAGGTTCAACTCCAGATGGACGTAAAAAAGGTGAACCATTTGCACCAGGTGCAAATCCAATGCATGGTAGAGATAAATCAGGAGCTTTAGCTTCATTATCATCAGTAGCAAAAATACCATACCAACATGCACAAGATGGAATTTCAAATACATTCTCAATTATTCCTGATTCATTAGGAAAATCAGAAGATATTGAAATTTGTAACCCATTTAAAAATGTTTGTATGTAATTAATAAATAAAAATATTAAAGAAATGAGAGGAAACAAATCATGGCAAGTAAAACACAAATAGATAATTTAGTAAATATATTAGATGGATATGCTTCACAAGGTGGGCACCACTTAAACGTTAATGTTTTTGATAAATCAACTTTAGAAGATGCAATGGAACATCCTGAAAAATATCCACAATTAACAGTAAGAGTAAGCGGTTATGCTGTAAACTTTACAAAATTAAATCGTGAACAACAATTAGATGTAATATCACGTACATTCCACGATAAAATGTAATTAAGCTAATGGCTCCTATATAGGAGCCATTAATTAGTAGGAGGTATATATTATGAACGACAATGAAATAGTAGGATATGTAAATCAATATGAAAGCATGGGTAATTTAGATGGCCCTGGAACAAGATTTGTGCTCTTTTTACAAGGTTGTTCATTAAGATGCCAATACTGTCATAACCCTGAAACATTTGAAATATCACATAATAAAGAATATGCAAAAACAGTAGAAGAAGTATTTAATGATATTATGAAATTAAAAGAATACTATCTACATGATGGTGGGGTAACAATTAGTGGTGGTGAACCATTATTGCAACCAGACTTTGTGTTAGCTTTATCTAAAAAATTAAAAAAAGCTAATTTTCATGTTGCTATTGATACATCAGGAGCTAACTTTGAAAATAATAATACAGACTTTAATAATAAAATTAAAGAAATAGTAGATGTAGTTGATCTATTTTTAGTAGATATAAAACATATAGATAATGATAAATGTATTGAACTAACAACTAAACCAAACACTAATACACTATCATTTATAGACTATCTGAGTGAAAAGAATAAAAAGGTATGGATTAGATATGTTTTAGTACCAACAAAAACAGATGATGAAGAAGATTTGA
This sequence comes from Mycoplasma sp. P36-A1, assembly GCF_049478495.1. Lineage (NCBI taxonomy): Bacteria > Bacillati > Mycoplasmatota > Mollicutes > Mycoplasmatales > Mycoplasmataceae > Mycoplasma > Mycoplasma sp. P36-A1. The sequence goes on from NZ_CP168083.1 coordinate 634,970, forward strand.
AAAAAACAGGAGATTTTATTCTAAAGCATCCAAATATCGAAAATGTTGATATTTTAAAATATCATTCCATGGCAAAAGCAAAATGGGATAAACTAGGACTTAAATATCAACTGAAAAATAGAGATGCTAATGTTGATGATGTTAACAAAGCATACAAAATAATGTTTCCATCAATGTTTTAACTATTAATAACTACTGTGTATAAAAAGATAAGATCATTAGATCTTGTCTTTTTTATGAAAGGAAAGCTATTTATTAAATTAATTACATAATAAAACAACATATTAGAAGAAAAGTGTTAATATTAAATAGAGGTGACTCTAATGCAAAAGCAAAGAAAAAAGATACTTGATAATTTTGATTTTCATGACTATTTAGTAAAGAATAGTGAACAATCTAAAAAAAGACTAGAAGGAATAAGTGATGGTGTAATAGCAATAATAGCAACCATAACAATATTAGAAGTACCAATTCCTGATAGTACTTCTACAATTCAAATTAATAAGCTTATAAGCAGTATTATAATATTTTTAGTTAGTTTTTTATTAATAATGACTTTATGGAACAATCAAAGAAGACTATTAGATAGAACTACCTACATAACTGAAACATTTATACATCGAAACATTTTTTGGTTAGCTGCTACTTCGTTACTACCTTTTTTCACAAAATGGACAATAGAAGCCATACACACAGATGCCGCTAAATATGCTGTAATGAGTTATGGAGTGATATACTTAATAAACAATATATTTTACTATGGAATGTTTAAAAGTAGTCTAAATGCTAGAATAAAGTATGATGTAACACTCAATGAAGAAGAAGTCGATTTTGTAAAACTTTTAAATTCAAGATATAAACATATGTCAATTATAGTAACAATAGGAATGATAGTTAACTTTGTATTAGCAAATTATTTTACTGAACTAGCAATGTATCTTTTTTTAGGAATACCAATATTAAATACTTATTTTAATGTTTGGCAAAAAGATAGAAGAAAAAATCATAAAAAATATAACTATAGAGGATAAAATAGTTATAATAGAATCGACAACTACATTGAGAAATATAGTTGTTTTTGTTATTATTAAGATACTAAAGTAAAAGGGAGACCTAATGAAAAAACATAAAACTAGAATAAAAATAATACTAATAAGTTTAATTTTATTAATATTCACTTTATTATACATGAATAAAAACTTTAAAGATGTTGTTGTAAGTGATAAACAGTATTTAAAAGATGTTAAATACTTTGTAAATGGAAGTATCCATAATAATATAGAAAAAGCAGAAGCAAATCAAAAAGATGCAAAAGAATTTTTAGCTATAAATAATGCTGAAGGTAATATAATTGAAAATTTTGAATCAACATATGAAAGCCAAACAAATATCAAAATGAATGAAATAATGAAAGATAATAGTGATCAACTATTTATAAATCTAACTAAACCAATGTATTATGATATGAATAGTAAATATGTTTACTCGCAAAACCAATGTGAAATAATTAAAAACATCGATGATTTTAATAGTATAAATAACAATAATCTTTCATTTTATTACACACAAGACTACTCTAATAAAGAAAATATTAATATTAGTAATTCAACTCAGTGTATGCAATTATTACAATTAGATAAAAAAGAATTTGATTATTATAAACTAGATAACATATACATTAAAGATAAGAATATCAGATTGTTATTTAAGTTCAGCAATGAAGCAAATGAAATTTATATAAAACAACCTAAAGATAATGTATTATATAAAATTCTGAATTATAATATCACAACAAAAGAATATACAATACAAAACATCAATAAAGAAGAAAAAACAACTGTCTCATTAATTGACAATTATATTGATAACTTAATAAATCCTTACTACACAGAAAAAATGGCTTATGTAGTAAAACAAGATTCTGCAGCAAATTCATTATTAATGTTTGATCCTAATACTTTTAAGCAAGTAAAATCAATAAATGTATATAATGAAATAGGCTTGATAAAACAATATCAAAATTTTACTATTAATAATAAAAAATATATCTTAATTTTAAGTGAACTTAACGAGATATATTTATATGACCAAGATTTAAACCAAGAATTAAAATATAAAACAAATACAAACAAAGAAATAATGAGTTTTAAAATAATAAAAGATAGAATATATTATATAGATTATGATTACAATGTTTATACATCACTATATCAAGATAATAACTTCATTAAAGAAACAACGTTATCTTTTGGTAATTATAAGCCATATATCTATTCATTTTATGTACTAACAAACTAACTCATTAACCTAATATATCATAAATATGATATAATAAATAAGTTATGGAGGTTAAAACTAATGGAAATAATACAAGAAAAAAATATTGAACAATTTAATCAATTTTCAATGAATAATAAATTTGGAAGCATCTTACAAACCACATATTGGTCTCAAGTTAAAGAAGAAGACTGGAAAGGTCATTTTTTAACTTTTAAAGAAAATGATAAAATTGTAGCTACTGCAATGTTATTAGAAAGAAAAGCAATAGGTTCATTATCATTATTTTATTGTAGTAGAGGATTTGTTACTGACTATAATGATGAAAGACTTGTTTCTGAAGTAATTACACTACTAAAAAAATATGTTAGTGAAAATAATGGGTTTGCTCTAAGATTTGATCCAGAAATTGCTATGTTTAAAAAAGATTGCCGTACATTAGAAGTACTAGAAGACAATTCAAAATATTATGATATGTTAATAAAACATGCAGTAAGTAAAGGTTTATCAACAGACATGTCTTCAACATTTCAACCGAGATTTCAAATGGTTGTTAACCTAAAAGATGGACAAGAGTTAATAAGCAAAATAAAGAGCAAAAAAAGAAGACTAGTTAAAGAAACTTATCTTCAAGCAAGAGGTTATGAAATTATTGAAGATACTAGTGAATATGGTGTAAAAGAATTTGCAAGATTATCAAAAATAACAGAAGCAAGACAACATGTAGCTTTAAGAAATGAAGAATACTTTATGAAAATGTATCATGCATTTAAAGATACAAATAATATAAAAATATTTTTTGCAAAATTAGACATTAATAAACTGATAAGTTTTGCAAAAGAACAAAAAAATAATGAGCAAGAAATTACAAGACTAGAAAACTTTGCAAAAGAACACGGACAATTTATTTATACAAATGCAATTATTTGTTTGTATGGTACACCAATGGTTCAAATGTTTTATGGAGCATCAGATGATGAGTATTCAAAATATAAAGCAGGATATGCTTTACACTTCCATGGAATAGTAGATGCCCAAAATAATGGATATGACTATTTCAACTTAGGAGGAGTTCAAGGTAATTTAGATGATGGCTTATTTAGATTTAAAAGTGAATTTCATCCTGAACTTTTTGAATATGTTGGAGATTTTGATGTTGTAACTAAGCCATTTATTTATTACTTATTTAATAAAGCATTACCGGCAGCTAAAAAAATAAAAGCAAGGTTTAAAAAATAATGATTACCTCAACAACAAATAGCACTATAAAACAAATTAGAAAGCTAAAACAAAAAAAATATCGTGATCAAAATAAACAATTTTTGATAGAAAGCATGCACTTAATACAAGAAGCAATAAAACATAAATCATTAGAGTTAGTAATAACAACAGATGAAAATTATAACTTAAGTACAGAATACATAGTAGTCTCAAGCAATGTATTTGAGGCATTATCAAATCAGCAATCATCAAGTGGATATATTGGACTTTGTACTTATTTAAATAATGAAATAGATTATAATAGTGATATTATAGCTATAGATAGAATCCAAGATCCAGGAAACTGTGGAACAATCTTACGTAATGCACTTGCTTTTAATTACAAAAATATAATAATGAACTTAAACAGTGTTGATATTTATAATCCTAAAACAATACAAGCAAGTCAAGGGGCAATCTTTGGATTAAATATAATATCAGAAGATTTACTTGATAATATAGATAAATATAAAGCAAATAACTATAAACTTATCGGTACATCAATAGAAAATGCTAAAACACTAAATAAAAATACAACAATAAATGAAAAGACTATGATATTTTTAGGCAATGAAGGACAAGGAATGTCAAAAGAATTGTTAAATAAAATGGATACAAACTTCTTTATTCCTATTGATAATATTGACTCATTAAATGTTGCAAGTGCTAGTGCAATAATGTTTTATCAACTTTCTCAAAAAAATTAAAAACAACCAAAAAGCAACAAAAAAAGGACAATATATATTTCATTAAAGTTATAATATAGCAATACTAATTTATAAATCTATGTTATAATTAAGTAAATTGAAGTGTATTTTGCACAAAAATAACTTATGTATTTAAAGGAGATAATAAAGATGAAAAATATAGTAGGAACTATATATAGCGCAGAAATTGTACAAGAAGACCAAAATTACTACTTAGTAGATATTGGAATCGGATTCGATGCTATGTTAAATAGAGAAGAAGCTGAAGAAGATGTACAAGTAGGAGATATTGTTGATGTTATAGTAGCATATTATGTAAAAGATGATATCTATGTATCAATGAAAGGTGTTCTAAGAAAAAAACATATAGAAGATTTAGAAGAACTAGTAGGAACAGATACAACAGTTCAAGGACGAGTTATTGATTATAGAAATAACCGTTTCATTGTTGATTTAAAAGACAATGTACGTGGTAGTGTTTATGTAAGAAACATGGATACTAAATATATTAGTGATGGAACACCATATATTGGAAATGAATACGAATTCTTAGTAGTAGAAAAATCTCGTAGAGGATATGAAGATTTTGAATTGAATAGACGTGAATTAGTTCAAAAAATTAACAATGAGAAAAAAGAAAAATTCCTAGAAACATATCATGTAGATGATATTGTAACAGGTGTTGTAGTAGAAACAATAAATGCAGGTATTATATTAGATGTAGATGGAACTAGATGCTTTATTCCAAGAAGTGAAATAGCACACTACAACTTAACAGAAATGCCAAAAGTAAACACTGAGTTTACTGCAAAAGTAACAGAAGTTCAAGAAAGAAGTCTAAGTTTAAAAGGTAGTATCAAAGAGTTAACAGAACATCCTTTTGCTCAAGCTAAAGACTTAAAAATTGATGAAATAGTAGTTGGAAAAATTACACGTAAAGCAGATTATGGACTATTTGTAGAATTATTTCCACATGTAGAAGGATTAGTACATATTTCAGAAATAAGCTATGAACATACAAAAAATTTAGATGCTTTTGAAGTAGGTCAAGAAATAGAAGTTAAAGTAATTGGTTTAGATAAAGCTAAAAAGAAAATAGCTTTATCAATAAAACATTTACAACCTTCACCTTATGAAGCTTTAAAAGATAAAGTAAAAGTTTCAGATACAATTAGTGTACTAATAAAAAGAATCACTGAAAATGGAATTAGAGTAATGGTTGTTGATAACTTCTATACAACTATTCCAAACGAAGACATTTATGATTTTTCAAAAGTAAAACCAACACTTAGAATTAACGATAGATTAGAAGTAATAGTAACAGATATGGATGATAAAAACGAAAAAATATCTTTATCAAATGTAGAATTTGTTAATAAACAATATGAATTATTTGAACAAAGTATCTAAAAAAAAGAGGTAAAACTCTTTTTTTCTTTAAATGGAGTGATTAAATGAAAAAACACAGCATTAGATGGAATGTAGTATTACGATTAGTACTAATAATAATATTTTTCACTATTTATATTTTTTTAATTGATCAAGATAAAGCTAAAAGAATTGAGCAAAATATCTTGAACTTTAATATTCAATATAAAGAGTATCTTGATAAAGATGTAGTAACAGATAAAAAAGAATTAGAAAAATTAATAGAAGAAAAATATTCAAGCAGTAGTGAATTAAGAGATTATTATCATGATATACAAGAAAAAACATTTGAAAATGTTGAGAAAGATTACTTACAACAAGTATATAAATTTAATTTGTATAGAACAATGAATACTACAAACTTTAGTGAATCAAGTAAAAAAAGATTTCAAGATGCTATAAAAGAAAGTGAGCTATTAATAAAAGATTTAAATAATAACTATGAATTAGACAAGTTGCGATCTTTAAAAAGCCAGTTAGATAGATTTGATGATATAGTTTCAAAAGAATATAATCAAACAAAATTAATAACTAATGCCTATATAGATGCTAGTAAAAATAATAATACAAGCTCACAAGTAGATAACGATTGTTTTAATAAACAAAATAATAGATTGTGGAAATATGAAGCTGTAGCAACAGATAATTTTTGTAAAGCACTTGGATTGAATAATTGTTTAAACATCAATAAATCAACACTAGAAACAAATAGTTCAATTGTATATGGATATACAAGAAACAATCCTAAAAAAGTAAATGATACAAAACATAAATACTATGATTATGTAACATATAATGATACAAGCTTTTTAAGACATGAAATAAAAATGGCAGTAACAGTTGCAAATTCAGAAACAATGCATGTAGAAGTTTATTCTCAAACGATTAATAATCAAAAAGTATATAAATACAATGTTGTAGTGCTAGATAAAGATTATTCATTAAGTTGCGATACGCCTTAAGATCACAAATATAAATAATTGGACACAAATAGTCAAAAAACTGTTAAAAATAATAAGTAAAAATCATAAAAATATAATATAATAGAAAAAATTAATATAATTGCTTGTAGACTTATAGAAAAACTGTTATAGTATTAAAGATGAAAGAAATAGACACGAAAGGATGTATTAATTATGAAAACAAATTACAATTTAATCTTTGATAATAAAATTAATACAATGTGTTGTCGTATCACTACAAATGGTGATTACGAACTTTTGTGTTGTGCATTCGTTTAAAAACGAATATATAATATAATTTATCAGACATCGCCATTACATGGTGGTGTCTTTTTGTTTCTAAAAATACTGCCATGTGATAAAATGCATTGACAATAAAAAAAAGGGAGAAATAATATGCAACTTCAAATCACATTAGCAATCTTAAGTATTATCTCATTACTAATCATTTTTAAATTTAGTAAAGAAAAAGCAAGTTTTACTAAAAAGATTATGATTTCATTACTACTAGCAGTAGTCAGTGTCATAATAAGTCTTATAGTTAATTCAATATCAATAGGAAACTCATTTGAAATATTCAATTCACAAAACATTGAATCAATCAAGTCAGCAGCAGAATCAAGCTTTGTTTTTCAAGGACTAGGATTCTTATCAGGAATATTTACAAAGCTGATGAGAGTGAGTGTCTTACCACTAGTAGCATTCTCAATACTGAATCTAATAATAAATCAAAAAGATGATCATTCATCAAAAGTATTTACATTAGGAATAATAGGATTTGTAATAACAGTATTAGTAGCAAGTGCAATATCAATGGTTGTTAGTTTAAGTGTTAATTTAGGTTCAGGTTTAGATATAAGCACAATAGCAATTGATGATACAATGACAAGTCTAAATACAGCAGCATCTACTGCAACAGAATATACATTCTTTGAATTACTTGGATCATTTATTCCAACTAATTTAGTAGAAAGTGCAGCAGCAGGAAGTGTCATTCCAGTAATAATCTTTGTAGTTTTATTTGGTATAAGTTTAAATAGAGCAAAGAAAAGATATAGCGAAGAAGTATCTGTAGTAGTTAAATTTACAAGTGCTGTATTTGAAGCAATGAATTATTTTGTAAGAACAATAATCAATTTATTACCATATAGCTTATTTGCTATGTTAGTAAATGTACTACTAGCATCAGACTTTAGTTCAATATCAACACTAATTACATATGTAGGAGTAATGTTAGTATCAATTATTATTGTCTTTGTACTAACTATTCTTGTAGTAGCATTTACAGGTAGAAATCCTATTACCTATTTAAAAGCAATCTCTAATCCACTAATAACAGCCTTTTTCACATCATCATCTAGCTCAACATTACCACTTTCAATAGATGCATTACAAACAAAGGTTGGATTACATCAAGATAGCGCAACAATAATACCAACATTAGGTACAACAATGGGAATGGCAGCATGTGGTGCAATATATCCAACAGTAATTGCGATAATGAGTATGCATGCAACACAAACAACAATTGATGTAGCTTCTTTAGCAATGGTTCTAATTGTCGTTTTAGTAGCTTCATTTGGAATGCAAGGAGTACCTGGTACTGCAATGTATGCCGCAACACTAGTACTGACAACATTACATTTACCACTAGCTGTAATAGTATTTGTAGCTCCAATTGATTTCTTTATTGATATGTTTAGAACAATGACAAACGTAAATGGTGCACTAGCCGTTGCAACAGTTGTTGATAAACAAGTACATAATGATCAAATAGAAGTTTCAGCAGTAGAAAATAAATAACCCACTATTTATAATAATTATTATTTTATATGAAAACAGATTAATTTTGCTAATGCATAGCTTAATTGGTCTGTTTTTGCTTTTTATTACATATTTAGTAAAAATAGACATAAGAGTAAACTTGACTGTTAACTTTAAGTGTGATACTTTATAGAAAGTCACAAAAAACAAAGGATGTAAGAAATGAAACAAAATATTGATAATCAAAAATTTGAAGGACTTGGAGCATTTGAAATAAGTTTTGAAATGTTAAAGTTAGCAGAAAAAAATGAAAAGAATAATATCTTTTTAAATGCAGGTAGAGGTAATCCAAATTGGATAAACACTAAAGCTAGATTAGCCTTCAGTAAATTAGTAGAATTTGGAATAAAAGACTCATTGAGAACCATAAATGAAGCAGACATGGCAGGTTACACTCAATTAGTAGGTATCAGAGAAAGATTTGAAGCTTTCTTAGAACCAGAAGAAAATGAAACAGATCAATTTTTAGAAGATGCAATAAATTATTTAAAAGATGATTTATCTCTAGATTTAGATGAAACTATAAAAGAACTAGTAGATGGAGCAATCGGTAATAATTATCCAGTACCAAGTAGATGTTTAAAAAACAGTGAAATAATACTTAATCAATTTTTACAGTCAACACTTTACAATGGGGTAGAACTTGCTGACAAAACACAAGTATTTCCAACAGAAGGAGGAACAGCTGCAATAGTATATTTATTTAATTCATTGAAAAGAAATAAATTAATAAAACCAGGGGACAAAATTGCAATCAACACACCTATATTCACACCGTATTTACAAATACCAGAACTTGCTGAATATGAATTAGAAGAAGTGTTTATCTCATCAACAGCAGATAATGATTGGGATATATCAATAGAAGAACTAGATAAATTAGCAGATCCTGATATTAAAGCCTTTTTTATGGTTAATCCATCAAATCCAGGTTCAAAAGCATTATCAGAAAAAGCATTAAATGAAATAAAAAAAGTAGTCGAAAAAAATAAAGATTTAATGATAATAACAGATGATGTCTATGGAACATTTGTAGATGAATTTCAAACAATATATAGTGTAGTACCATACAACACAATTTTAGTATACTCATACTCAAAACTATATGGAGCAACAGGTTGGCGAGTTGGTATGATAGCAATGAATGAAGATAATGTCTATGATAAATTAATATCTGATTTAAGTGAAGAAGATAAATCACTGTTAGATAAAAGATATGATATTGTAACTCATTCAGTACAATCTATGCCTTTTTTAGAAAGAATAGTAGCTGATAGTAGAGCAGTAGGTTTATACCATACATCAGGGTTATCTACTCCTCAACAAATAATGGAAGTACTATTTTCATTAACACACCTAGTAGCAATTAAATTAGATAAAAAAGATAACTATATTAATGCATCAAATGAATTAGTATACAAAAGATATGAAGACTTGCATGCAGCAATGAAATATCCTGGAGATGATACACCTTCAAATGCTAAATACTATTCACTAATAAATATATATGATCTAGCTGAAACAAAATATGGAAAAGAGTTTAGAACATATTTAGAAAATAACATTGAGCACATCGACTTTCTACTTAATTTAGCAAATAAAAATGGAGTAGTGTTAATGGATGGCGTAGGTTTTGGATCAGCAGAAGGAAATTTAAGAGTTTCACAAGCTAATTTACCTACAGAAGACTATCATTTAATAGGAAAACAAATAATAGTAATGCTAAAAGAGTATTATGATGAATTTTCTAATAAAAAAGAAAAATAAACAAAGTTAATAAGTTTACAACAAAGCTGTATTATTATAATATAAATTATAATTGCAGCTTTTTTAGATATTGCAAAAAAGGAGATTAATAATGCAAACATTTTTAATAACAAACTTAATAGCTTTTATAAGTACAAACCTAGACAATATTTTTATAGTAACTTTATTGTTTGCACAGGCAAAGAATAAGAAAGATAACCAAGAAATAGTAATTGGACAATATGTAGGAACACTAGTTTTATTAACAATAAGTATTTTTGCATCTTATAGCTTAAGTTTACTTAATACAGATATGATAAAATATTTAGGAATAATTCCCATCATACTAGGGATAAAAACATGGTTAGATTATAAAAAAGAAAACGATAATAAAAAAATAAATAAAGCAAATACTTTTGTGAAAAACAAAAATACTGCTAAAAATCACAATCAATTAATAAATGCAATACTATTAACCATTGCAAATGGTGCAGATAATCTAGGTATTTACATACCACTTTTTAAAGACTACACAAAACCAGAATACATAATAATGATAATTATATTTATAGTAATGATTGCGATATCATGTTTAATAGGATACAAACTTGCAAGTTTTCCAATAATAAAAGACAAATTAGAAAAATCAAAACACATTATTATACCAATAGTATTTATCTTGTTAGGTCTATATATCATCTTTAAGTAAGAACAAATATAATGCACAAGTAATAACTATAAAATTCATTTAGATAGACTGCCTAAAAAACACTATAAAATAGTACTATTTAATATCTAAATAAAAATTGAAAATATGATAAATATAGGAATTAAACCGTTTTTAGCGAATTAAATATATCAAATATTTCTAAATATATAATTGTAAACATATAACATTTTTATATAGTAAAGATGTTATAGATATAAACTATTTAAATAAATAATAAAATAATTCTTGTATTTATCTTCTTTGATGTGTTAAGATACTAGTGGTAATAAAAATGACCTGACTGGGATTCATGAATACAATAGTAAGATACCAGTCTAAAAAGGGTATTTTTTTTTGCAAAAAAATAGGGAGGTAGTTTACATGAGTTTACTGAATCTAAATGATTTTACAAAAAAAGAAATAATAGATTTGCTTGATTTAGCCATTGAATTTAAAAATGGTAAAGAAGTAGATTTCAAAATGAAAAAAGTAGTATGTAATTTATTTTTTGAACCAAGTACTAGGACACATTATTCTTTTGATATGGCGGCTAAAAGGCTGGGTTGTCAAACTATTAATTTTAATCCTGACTCTAGTTCGCTTGAGAAAATGGAAACATTCTATGATACAATTAAATTTTTTGAATCGATAGAGCCTGATGCTTTAATTATTCGTTCAAAAATTGATAATTACTATAAACAACTAAATAATATAAAGATCCCAATCATTAATGGTGGCGATGGTGTTAGTAATCACCCAAGCCAATCACTATTGGATTTATTGACTATTTATGAAACATATAATCGAATCGACAATTTAAACATTTTAATTGTTGGTGATATTAAACATTCAAGAGTAGCTCATACCAATATTGATATTCTAGAAAGACTAGGTAATAAAATATACCTATCAAGTCCAGAACCATTTCAAGAGAAGGATCTTTTTTTTGAAGACTTAGATAAAACAATACCTAAAGTAGATGTAGTAATGCTACTTAGAGTACAATTTGAAAGACATGCACATAAGTTTGAAATAGATAAAGAAGAGTATTTAGATAAATATGGACTAAACCAAAAAAGATACAATATGATGAAAGAAAATGCTATTATTCTACATCCAGCACCATTCAATAGAGGCATTGAAATAGCTAGTGAATTAGTAGAGGCACCAAAATCAAAAATATTTGATCAAATGAATAATGGACTTTATTTAAGAATGGCGGTAATTTACAATGAACTTAAATAAATATATCTTACAAAATGCTGATGTATATTTAAATAATAAAATTGAAAAGTTAGATATTCAAATAGAAAATGGAATAATAGTTAAAATCGCAAATAAGATAGAAGATAATAACAATATAAAAGTTATCGACTGCAAGAACAAATTGATAACTACTAGTTTCATAGATCCACATGTTCATTTTAGAACACCTGGGTATGAACACAAAGAGGATTTAGAAACAGGAAGTATGGCAGCTTTAAAAGGTGGATACTCACATGTGTGTGAAATGCCAAATACTAATCCAGTACTAGATACAGAATTAATGATAAATAAGCATCTGAAACACATTAAGAAACAAGCAATTATTAAAATCCGACCATTTAGTGCTGCAACAATATCACTAGCAGGACATGTACTAGTTGATATAGATAACATAAGTAAATATGATATAGCTGGATTTAGTGATGATGGTAAGGGAATTCAGAATAAAGAAATAATGAAAGAACTTTTAATAAAAGCTGGACAAAATAATAAACTTGTAAGTGCTCATTGTGAAGATGAAGAACAATTTATTAATGGAATGGGTGCTTTTAATGAAGGTAATACAACACAAAAAAATAATATGATTGGCATTAATAATAAAAGTGAATGGGTGATGATCCAAAGAGACATTGACATTATCAAGGAAATACATAATAAACATCCATATCAATATCATATTTGTCACATGTCAACAAAAGAATCATTAGATATATTAAAAGAAGCTAAAAAAGCAAACTTGAATGTTACTGCAGAAGTTACACCACACCATTTAATAAGTGATGATAGTGAAATAGATGTTACAGATAGCAATTATAAAATGAATCCACCACTTAGAAATAAAAAAGATGTACAAGCAATGATTGATGGATTAAACCAAGGAATAATACAATGTATTGCAACTGATCATGCACCTCATAGCGAAGCAGAAAAAAACCAAGATGTAAATGATGCACCATTTGGAATAATAGGTTTAGAGTTAGCCTTCTCATTATTAAACACCTATTTAATCAAGACCCAAAAAGTAACATTGGAAACAATATTAAAAGCAATGATAGACAATCCACAAAAAATATTTAATATAGATAATAGTTTAAAAGTGGGCAACAAGGCATATCTAAATATAATAGATTTAAACAAAGATGTAGTATACACAAAAGAAAATATCAAATCAAAATCAAAAAACACCTTTTATTTAAACAGAGAGTTAAAAGGAAAAATAGAAAAAACAATATTTGAAGATAAAATATATAACTGGTAGAAACTAAATTAATTTGGAGGAAATATAACATGGCAAAAAGAACAGATCTTAAGAAAATTTTAGTAATCGGAAGTGGTCCAATTGTAATTGGACAAGCAGCAGAGTTTGACTATGCAGGAACACAAGCATGCTTAGCACTTAAAGAAGTAGGATATGAAGTAATTTTAATTAATTCAAACCCTGCAACAATTATGACAGATAAAACAATGGCTGATAAAGTATATATGGAACCATTAACATTAGAATACATTTCAAAAATAATAAGAAAAGAAAGACCAGATGCAATAATTCCAGGACTTGGTGGGCAAACAGGACTAAACATGGTAGTGGAATTGGACCAAAAAGGTGTCTTAGAAGAATGCCAAGTTGAAGTTTTAGGAACAAGTTTAGATTCGATAAACAAAGCTGAAGATAGAGAATTATTTAGACAACTATGCTTAGATATAGATGAACCAATAATTGAAAGTGAAATAGCACATAGTGTTGAAGAAGCAGTAGTATTAGCTAACAAAATAGGTTATCCAATAGTTTTAAGACCAGCCTTTACACTAGGTGGAACTGGAGGAGGATTTGCTTACAATGATGAAGATACCAAAACAATATCACAAACAGCTTTAAGTCTTTCACCAGCACATCAAGTACTAGTAGAAAAGTCATTACTAGGGTATAAAGAAATTGAATTTGAAGTAATAAGAGATAATCAAGATAAAGCTTTAGTAGTATGCGATATGGAAAACATCGATCCAGTAGGAATTCATACAGGAGATAGTATAGTAGTTGCGCCAACCAAAACATTAGCAGAAGATACTCTAAAAATGTTAAGAACTGGAGCAATAAAAATGATTAAGGCATTAAAAATTGCTGGTGGTTGTAATATACAATATGCTTTAGATCCACATTCAAACAAATACTTTGTAATAGAAGTAAACCCAAGAGTATCAAGATCAAGTGCATTAGCTTCAAAAGCAACATCATATCCAATAGCACGAGTTACAACACTTGTAGCAGTTGGTTACAACTTAGAAGAAATAGCCTTACTAGATAGTGATGCTTCAAGAGCACCTCAAGTAGACTATACAGTGCTTAAAGTATCAAGATTTCCATTTGATAAGTTCTTTAGTGCAAATAGAAAACTTAGTACTCAAATGAAAGCAACAGGAGAAGTAATGTCAATTGCTAATTCATTTGAAGAGGCATTATTAAAATCATTAAGATCATTAGAATACAACTATGATTATCTAGAATATAAACAAGGTAAAAATGAAACTAGAGAAGACTTATTAAATAGAGTGAAGTATGCCGATGATGAAAGAATATACATTATAGGAGAACTATTAAGAACAGGAACTAGTGTTCAAGAAATATGTGATTTAAGTCAAATAACACCTTGGTTTATTGAAAAAATCAACGAAATTGTTCAATATGAAAAAGAAATTAAACTAGATAAAGCAAGTATTGAAAAAGCTAAAAAATTAGGAATGTCAGATATAGTTATAGCTAATGTATTAGGTGTTAAAGAAGAAGAAATAAGAGAATTTAGAAAAGAAGCAAAAATAAAACCAGCTTATAAATTTGTTGATGCTTGTAACATAAAAGAGTTTGTACCATACATCTATTCTTCATACAACACAACAGACGATAATGAAATATCTAAAAATAAAAAAATAATCGTACTTGGTTCAGGACCAATTAGAATAGGTCAAGGAGTTGAATTTGATTATTCAACAGTACACTGTATTCAAACGATAAGAAAACATGGCTATGAAGCAATAGTAATCAATAATAATCCTGAAACAGTATCGACAGACTTTACATTCTCAGATAAATTATACTTTGAACCAATTACGACAGAAGATGTCTTAAACATTGTAGAAATTGAAAAACCACTAGGTGTCATAGTACAACTTGGAGGTCAAACAGCAATTAACTTAGCAAATAGTTTAGCAAGTAATGGAGTTAAAATTTTAGGTACAAGCACAGAAGCAATTGATAAAGCCGAAAATAGAGACCTATTTGAAAAACTACTTGAAGAAAACAATATTAAACAACCAAAAGGACATGCGATTTCAGATTTAGCTAAAGGGACAAAAGTAGCAAATGAGATTGGTTATCCAGTATTAGTAAGACCTAGTTTTGTACTAGGTGGTCAGTCAATGAAAATAGTCTATAATGATAAAGATCTATTAACATATTTAAATAATGTAAAAGAAGTATCAATTCAAAAGCCAATCTTGATTGATAAATATATAAAAGGAAAAGAAGTAGAACTTGATGCCTTATGTGATGGTGAAAATATCCTAATACCTGGAATAATGGAACATATAGAAAAAACAGGAATTCATTCAGGAGATTCAATTAGTGTATATCCAACCTTCTCAATAGAACAAACAGTTATCGATAAAATAGTAGAAATAACTAAAAAAATTGGATTAGCATTAAATATTAAAGGTCTTTATAACATTCAATTCATAGTTGATGAAAACAATGTAGTGTATATAATAGAAGTAAATCCAAGAGCATCAAGATCAGTGCCATTTATCTCAAAAATAACAAATGTTAATATTTCAGCACTAGCAACAAGAATAATGCTAGGAGAAAAACTAGAAAATATTTCATTATGGACAGGATTACTTCCAGTATCAACCAAAAAATACTATGTAAAAGCACCAACCTTCTCATTCTCAAAAATATCTGGATTAGATATAAACCTAGGCCCAGAGATGAAATCTACTGGAGAAGCAATTGGTTATGATAAAACATTGAATCTTGCATTATATAAAGCACTTCAAGCTAGTGGAATGAAAATAAAAGATTATGGAACAATTTTTATCACAGTAAATGATGCTAATAAAGCAGAAATGCTACCAATAGCTAAAGGATTCTATAACTTAGGATTTAATATAGTTTCAACTGAGGGAACAGGAGCATACTTAAAAGAAAATGGTATGAAAGTAAAAGTATTTACTAAAATATCTCAAGGAAGTAACGAAATCTTAGACTGGATTAAAAATGGATATATAAAATATATTATTAATACAACAAACAATCAAAACAATGATAGTGAAAGTGATGGTTATATAATTAGAACAAATGCAGCGATAAATAATATAACAACATTTACAAGTTTAGATACTGCAAATGTATTACTTAGTGTATTAGAAGAAAGAGGGATAAAAGTTGACACAATCTAAAACTGAAAAAATCAAAGTAATAAGCAATAAGCTTATTGCTTTGAATACTTATAAAATGGTATTTGAAAAACAAATAAATGCGAAACCAGGACAATTTATTAATATAAAATTAGATAATCACTATTTGAGAAGACCAATCTCTATTTCAATCATAAACGAGCAAAATTTTGAAATAATTTATAAGATTAAAGGACAAGGAACAAAAGATTTATCAAATATAAAAGAAAATGAATATTTAGATATCCTTTATCCTTTAGGTAATGGTTTTGAGCTTGTTGAAAACAAAAATATACTTTTAATAGGTGGAGGAGTTGGTATCCCACCACTATTAGAATTATATAAACAATTAAAAAATAATAATGAAGTTAAACTACTAATAGGAATAACTAACTTAGCAGAGAATGCTTATACAGAATATAATCCTTTGATAGCAACAATTGAAAAAAGCGTTGAATTTCAAGGAAATATAATTCAATATTTAAAAGCAAATCCACAAATAAAATATGATTATATCTATTCATGTGGACCAATGCCAATGTTACAAGCAATTCAAGAATATGTAAAAGTTGATGGACAAATATCAATAGAAGAAAGAATGGGTTGTGGTTTTGGAGCATGTATGGGATGTAGTTGTAAAACAAAAGATAATAGCTACAAAAGAATCTGTGTTGAAGGACCAGTATTTAAAATAGGGGAGTTGAACTTAAATGATTACTAAAATAAACTTACCAGGACTAGAATTAGATAATCCTATAATTCCTGCAAGTGGTACATTTGGCTTTGGCCATGAATTTATGCAATTTTATGACATTAACATTTTAGGTAGCATTAGTTTAAAAGGTAGTACAATAGAGAGTCGTTATGGCAATCCACTACCAAGAATTGCAGAATGTGAAAGTGGAATGATAAATGCTATAGGTTTACAAAATCCTGGCGTTGAGAAAGTAATCAATGAAGAATTAGTAAAGTTAAAAAAAGTGTATCATAAAAAAGTAATAGCAAATGTTGCAGGATCAACAATAGAAGATTATATACAATGTGCTCAAGCTTTTGACAAGGAAGAGATGATAGGAGCACTAGAAATAAATGTCAGTTGTCCAAATGTAAAATGTGGTGGCATAGCATTTGGAACAGATCCAAAAATGTTATATAAACTTGCAAAAAAAATTAAAGAGTCAGTTTCAAAACCAGTCTACATAAAGCTTAGTCCTAATGTCACTAACATAGTAGAATTAGCACTAGCTTGTGAAAGAGCTAATGTAGATGGCTTAGTAATGATAAATACCTTAATAGGAATGAAAATAGATTTAAATACTAAAAAACCAGTAATACATAATAAAATGGGGGGCTTTTCAGGACCTGCAATTAAACCAGTTGCAATAAGAATGATCTATCAAGTTGCTCAAGCAACAAAATTGCCAATAATAGGATGCGGGGGCGTAAAAAATGCCTATGATGTAATTGAAATGATGCTTGCAGGAGCAAGTGCAGTACAAGTAGGAAGCGAAAATTTAATAAATCCATATGCCTGCCAGGATATAATTTTAGAACTAGAAAAAGTAATGAAAGAATTAAAGATAGACGATTTAAATGATATTATTAAAGGAGCACTAAATGAGTAATAAAGATGTAATAATAGCACTTGATTTCAACAGTGAAAAAGAAACTTTAGAATTTTTAGACAATTTTAATTATCCAATATATGTAAAAGTAGGAATGGAACTTTTCTATAAACAAGGTCCAAGTATAATTGAAAAAATAAAAGCAAATAACCATAAAATATTTTTAGATTTAAAAATACATGATATTCCAAATACAGCAGCCAAAGCAATGAAATCATTAAGTGAATTAGATATAGATATGGTAAATGTCCACTGTGCTGGTGGAATTGAAATGATGAAAGCAGCTAAAGCAATGTTGAATAATGAAAAAACAATAATTATTGGTGTTACAATGTTAACAAGTACATCACAAAAAGTAATGAATGAAGAATTATTAATACCTTTAAAAGTCCAAGATGTTGTACTAGCATATGCTAAAAATGCAAAAGAAGCAGGGCTAGATGGAATAGTTTGTTCACCTTTAGAAGCTAAAGAAGTACATGAACAACTTGGAAAAGATTTTTTAACTATAACTCCAGGTATAAGATATAATGCAGGTCAAGATGATCAAATTAGAGTCATGACACCTCAAAAAGCAAAAGAAGAAACATGTGATTACATAGTAGTTGGTAGACCAATTACGCAATCAAGTAATCCTAAAGAAATGTATGAAAAGATAAAAGGAGAGTTTATTAATGAATAATATAAAAGAAATAATAGCTAAACAATTATTAGAAATAAAAGCAGTATTTTTAAATCCTAAAGATCCATTCACATGGGCTAGTGGTATAAAAAGTCCAATATATTGTGATAATAGAATTACCTATTCATATCCAGAGACAAGAAATGTAATTGAAAATGCCTTTGTTGAAATGATTAAAGAAAAATACTCTGATGTTGATTGTATAGTTGGAACAGCTACAGCAGGAATAGGACATGCAGCAATCATTGCCCATATTTTAAATAAACCTATGGCCTATGTTAGAGCAAGCAGTAAAAAACATGGTAGACAAAACCAAATTGAAGGAAAAATAGCTGAAAATGCGAAAGTACTTGTAGTAGAAGATTTAATATCAACAGGGAAAAGTTCATTAGAATGTGTAGAAATACTTAAAGAAAATAAAATTGAAACAGTAGCAGTAATTGCAATATTTACATATCAAATGAACAAAGCAAAAGAAAACTTTGCACAAGCAAATATAAAAGTAGAAACTTTAACAGATCTAGATACTTTATTAGAAGTAGCAAGCATAAATAACTACATTGAGACAAGTGATATTAATAGAATAAAGAAATTTAGAGATAATCCTAGTGATGAAAGCTGGATTATGTTATAACTTATACATGTTAGTGTGTATATTGTACATTTTACTCATCTAATTATTGCCTTTTATTTTAAATAACCATATAATAAAATGAGAAATTATTTAGCTAGAGAAGGGAATGTTAAAATGTATATAATTGTAATTTGTACGTTGTTAATTATCCTAGTAACTGTTATTGTAACAATTACTAATAGCAATGATATATTAAATGATTTAAACAAAATGTTTGATAATAAAAGTACAGAACTTAATAATAAATTAATAAGAATAGAATTAGAGCTTAGCAAAAATCATAATTTTGATATAAGCAAACTTAAAGATGTTTCAATTGAAGAAAAAGCAGTTGTACTTTATGAACTAGCATGTTTAAAAAATGATAATAAAAATAAACTAAAATTGAAAGATACAATACAAGAATATAATAGCTTTATTGATTTTTATCAAGAAGAAGTAGAAAATAATTCAACACCAGTTTTAGAAGAAAAAATAATTAAAATGAATAAAATTGTACTAAAAAAGCAAGCTGATAAATAGCTTGTTTTTTAAATAAGTGTAATAAAAATAATATATTAATGAAGAATAATCAAAAAATAGACAAACTATAGTTTAATAATAGAAAATCTTTGACTTTTCAATTAGCAAACAATATAATTATAGTTGTAACAGTAAGGAGATGTAATAGAGTGACCTTAAATATAAGTAAAAAAAGATTGGCTGTTTTAATTGTAGAATTATTAATAATTGTATGGCTATTTTTTCAACTAGGGCAACTAATAAATTTAAATGCACATGATAATTTAGATTTAAATACAAGATTAATAATTTCAATGGTATTTTTTGCTAGAATATATCTGTTAGTAAACATAAAAGATAATCAAATTAAAGATCAAAACAAAAATATTATTAGAGGTTTATTTTTAATAGGATTTGTTCTTGTAACAATACCAACAACACCAATAGTTAACTACATAGGGCTTGCTTTATACATATTGATAAGCATAGTTTCATTAACATGGAAATACAAGGGTATAATATATATACTAGATAAAATCGAAACATATAGAAATGCTAATAAAGCATATAGTAGTGTAATAATGTACTATTCAGCTTTTTTAATCTTTATGATAATTAGTATAATAGCTAGAGAGTATACAGTAACGTATTTATTATTTTTAATACTATTAATATGTTTTGCGGGATTCCTTTCTTATTCATACTTAAACAAATGTAAAGTAAGTGACAAACAAAAATACTATCTTATTGCAATAACAGTAGCTACATCATTATTTTTAATCATTCAAAAATATGTTGATTTTAATATAATAGTTTGTGTAGGAATGATTGTTTTGCTAAGTATTATACCAATAGTAAAAATAAAAAACGATTACTTTATCGATGTAGAATTATATAATGAAGAAAGATGGCCTACAGTAACATTAATCTAAAAAAAGACTTAGAAATATGATAATTTCTAAGTCTTTTATTATAATTAAAAGTTTTGAGCAAAACCATTTAAAAATGCAATAACATCGTTAATATATTCAGGTTTAACATTTTCAAGAATTTTTTCATTCAATTGATCAGATATATCTTTGCTTCGATTACTAGTAACTAATTTATTAATAACCTCTTTTTGCGCCTCAACATTTTCAGTTTCGGTTCTATCAATAATGTAATCATGAATTTGTTTGTGATTTTCATCCATCATAAAACACCCTTTCTCATATCTAATTGAATAATATCATTGAAAAAAGCAAAAATAAAGCAAAACACTCTAATAAACGCATGACAAAACATTTATAAACAAAACTATTTCTTATAAATCAGATTAAATGTTATAATAAATAATATCAAGGAGGGATTAACATGAATAATAATGTAAAAAATAAATTTGGATTTTATGCAGTCGTTTTTTCAGGTGTTTTAACAGTACTAGTACTAATAATGGCGGTAATGGTATTACAAACATCTAATACAGCAAATTTTCAAGATGCATTAAAAGCACAATTTGATTCGTTTGGAATTGATATTTCTACTTATGGATTTACAATGAGTGAGCTAATAAGTGCAATGAAACAGGCAATGTTGTTATTTGTAGTCTATTTAGGTGCAATATTTATCTGTGGAACATTTGGCTATCGTAACAACAATCCTAGAGGATTTTTAGCGGCTTTCATCTTGAGTATATTGTTTACAATCTTTATGGTGTTCAGTAGTTCAATGGTTATGATGATGATTTCAGTAGCCTTAACAACTATGTATTATTTTGCTTATAAATTCAGTAAATTTATTAAACAAAATAGTAACAGTATCATAAATACAACAAATGAAGAAAAAACAGTAATAGATATTGATGCTGAATAGGATAGTCATAGACTATCCTATTTTTAAAAAAGGAGATAATTAAAATGGAGAAAAAAGCAATCTTGATAGGAGTAGGTACCTATCCTAAAAAATTAGAAGAAAGCATGTGGGAATTAAGAAATCTAGCAAAAGCAAATAATATATCATTAGCAGAAATAATTACACAACCATTACAAAAGCCAAATAATGCTACCTACTTTGGAAAAGGGAAAATCCAAGAAGTGTGTAAAATAATAGATAATGATAAAAGCATAAATTATCTAATAGCTAATGATGAACTTTCACCATCACAAGTGCGAAATATTGAAGAATTATTAACAAGAGAAGATGTAGTAATAATAGATAGAACTCTATTAATATTAGATATATTTTCACAAAGAGCAAGAACTAGAGAAGCTAAACTACAAGTTAAAATAGCTTTATTACAACATGAACTAGCTCATCTAGTATCTAGTGATGAAGGATATGATCAACAACGAGGTGGAGGTACATCAAACAGAGGTTCAGGAGAAAAGAAGATAGATACTGATAGAAGAGTACTTAATAAAAAAATACAAGAATTAAAAAAAGAAATAGAACAAAGTGAAGTATCTCGTTTTGAACAAAGAAAACAAAGAGTTAATACAGATAAATATTTAGTTTCACTAGTAGGATATACCAATGCAGGTAAATCTACATTAATGAATAAACTAATCAGTGAAGATGAATCTAAAAAAGTCTTTGAAAAAGATATGTTATTTGCAACTTTAGCAACATCAGTTAGAAAAATGTTTCTTCCAAATCACCGTGAAATACTATTAAGTGATACTGTTGGATTTATTGAAAAGTTACCACATAGTTTAGTCAATTCATTTAAAACAACCCTAGAAGAAGCAATAGAAGCAGATTTGTTATTACATGTAGTAGATTATTCTAATCCACAATATGAAAGTCAAATAAAAGTAACAAATCAAACATTAAAAGAAATTGGAGTAAGTGATCAAACTAAAATGATTTACATTTACAACAAAGCAGATAATGTAAAAAAAGCAAAATATCCAACTTTTGAAAAAAATATACTAACAATAAGTGCCAAAGAAGATACTAGCATTGAAATGTTAAAAGAAGTAATTCAAAATAGCTTATATCCAAACAACAAAACATATAATGTTGTAATACCATACAATATGTACAAAGATCTTGATTATTTCATAAGAAATGTTAATGTTTATGAAATGGATGATAGTGAAGAAGGGGTAGTTTTAAAAGTAGATCTAACACAAGAAGAAGCAGATACTTATAAAGACTACATTAAAAGTGAATAGTATGAGTTATTTAAATATTTTAAATTCAATAGAAAATAAATATGAATATGGATTAAGCGACAAACAATTTTTAAAAGATGCTGAAAAGACACTTCAATCAACTAAAATACTAAGTTTAATAAGCAAACTAAAAGTTAAAACTTTTGATGATGTAAACTTGATTAATCAAAACATAATGGCAGTAATTGAAATAATCACAACTAGTAAGTTAATAACAAAAGATATCGAAAATAAATATCTTAATTTACTTCAAGATAAAAAATATCGTTTTCCTTATTTAATGGCTTTACAACAACAATTATTAAACCCATATAAAGATAATTTTTACTTAGTCATAAACATAC
The DNA here is from genome assembly GCF_049478495.1 of Mycoplasma sp. P36-A1. NCBI lineage: Bacteria > Bacillati > Mycoplasmatota > Mollicutes > Mycoplasmatales > Mycoplasmataceae > Mycoplasma > Mycoplasma sp. P36-A1. The sequence continues at coordinate 658,536 of NZ_CP168083.1, forward strand.
TACAAAAATATGATGAAGAATATAAAACAAACATTAGTAATTATAATATAGTTACTTTGTTAGTAGCCTATCTTTATAATAATAGCGAATATTTCATCGATAGTAATATCATCAACCATTTTTTAAAAGATATTGAAAGTGATTACTATTTAGATAGTGTACCGACAGCTCAAAATTATGAAATAATCAAAGAAATTTTAAATGATTTTAAGCAAACTAATCCTAAGTTAAATAATTTAGATAATTTGACTTTTATTTATCTTTTAAAGGAGAATTCAAATGGATAAACATTTTAAAGCAATAGACAGTTTATTTTTAAATAAATATCCTCAAGGAATAGATGATAAACAATTTTATAGTGATAATAAAAGACTACTAGTATCAAAAAAAATCATAAAATTAGTTAATGAGTTTAATCTAGAAGATTTAAAAATAAACGATAGAACTATGCAACAAAAAAACATTAATTTTATTATAAGAATAGTATCAATGACATCAGCAGTATCAGTATTTGAAAAAGTAGCATTAAAAAATTATTTAAGTGATAAAAGAACTTGGGATGAGTTTTTATCATCGCTATATAACTTTATAACAAATAATAATGAAGAAAACTTTAATTATTTTGTTCATATTTTAAGTTTAAAAAAGTTAGAAAAGAATTCTAATCCTGCTAAATGGCCAGTGATAACTTTTTTACTAAGAATATTTAATGCAGATACAGAGATATTTATTAAACCAACTACTATAAAAAAGATGTTGTATTTAATTGAAAGTGATGTTAAATATGTTAGTACTCCAAACTACCAAACATATATTGAAATAAAAAAAATAATACTCGATTACAAAAAACAATCTAAAGTAGTAAAAGATGCTAATAATATAATAGTACAAGGAATTATTCAGGCTGTTGTTAAAGGAGCATATACATTATGATAATTGATGCTTATGATATAAATGCATTAAATCATTTTAAAAGTGCAGATCCAATATTATACAATGCAATGATTGAAATAGGACCCCTGACAAGAGAAGGAATAGACGATGGTTTTAAAGCTTTAGTATTTCAAATCATTTCACAACAAATAAGTACAAAAGCAGCTTTGACAATAAAAAATCGTCTTCTAGATACAATAACAGACATTAGTCCTAAAAGTATTTTGGAATTAGATAAAGAAAGCTTACAAAAAATTGGTTTGACATATCGAAAATGTGATTATATATTTGCCCTTGCTTTGGCAACTCAAAATAATACAATTAACTTTGAACTAATGTCAAAAATGAGTAATGAAGAAATAATAAAAGTATTACTTCCACTCCCTGGAATAGGTATATGGACAGTTGAAATGTTCTTACTATTTACTTTAAATAGAAATGACATAATCTCTTATAATGATTTAATGATAAGAGTTGGAATGGAAAAACTCTATAATTATGACAAATTAGATAAAAAAACTTTTTTGAAACATCAAGAAATATATGGACAATATGCTACTATTGCATCAATATACTTATGGCATATATCAAAAAAATAAAAAAAGCTTTAATGCATTGATTATTTAATCATGCATTAAAGCTTTTTTAATTGGTAGAAAATGATAATAAAGATATATACTATTATTAATACTAATCTTTAAATCACATATAATACAATAAAACTACACTAAATCTAATTAGTGCAACAAAAAATTTCACACCTTTTTTTAGAATAAATATAGAATTATTTATGATATCAAAATGTTATTACTCTGAAATAAGGCTTTACTTATCGAGATAAGTACAAAAATGTTGTTTAAGTGTGCAAAAATGAATTTGACAAAAATAACACAATTATATATAATCTATCATGAGAAAGAGGGAGTTAATTATGAAAAAGAAAACGCATTTAATTATTGGTCTTTTTGCCGTTATTTTTGGCATTTTCATCAACGGATTTAGTGGAGTTCAAGTTTTAGCAGCAACAGATTTCGGAGATCAATTTATTACCAAAGCTGAATTACAGGATTCAAATGGGAATCCATCAAATTCATTTGGTCAATATGATACAATGAATGCTCATTACGAGTTTTCAATTCCAGATAATGTTCAGATAAAAGCAGGAGATAAGATGACTATTGATTTACCTAAAGAGTTAACATTATCTACAGATTTAAAATTTGAATTAACAGATGGTGCTGGTAATCCTATTGGGCATGCAACTGTAGATAAAACAACAGGAAAAGTTACAATTGTCTTTACAGACTATTATGAAACACATCCTGATAACAAAAATGGTTCATTTAATATTACTACTCAATGGAATCAAGAAAACATTGAAGTAGGTACAGATAATCCAATTGATTGGGGAACTGGTGGTAGCTCAAATATCCATATAGATGGTGGTGAAGGACCAAGTGTAGATGAAAAACTATATAAATGGGGATCAGTAGATGCTAATGATCCTTCAATTATTCATTGGGTTGTCAGAGTAAATTTTGCAAGTGAAGAAATTCAAGATGCTGTATATACTGATACATTAGGTCCAAATCAAACATTGATACCAGGTACTTATGCTGGCTACCATGTTGCATCTTGGAATTCTGATGGAACACCAAATGCTGGAGCATACTTAACACAAGGGCAGTTTACAACAATTAGTGATACAGAATTCTCTGTAGAATTAGGAAACTTAAAAGATTGTGTTTATATAACTTACGATGCTCAATCAACTGATGATGGCGCATCAAGTGAATATACAAATGCTGGTAAACTAGTTGGAACAGACTATGAAACTCAAGAAATAACAGTACATACACCAAGCACTGGTGGTAGTGGTTCTGGAAGTGGAAATAATCAAAGTGTTGTTTTAACAAAAAAAGATTCTGAAGACAATCAAAAATATTTAGCAGGAGCAATCTTTAAGTTGCTTGATGGTTCAGGAAAAGTTGTTAAAGATAATTTAGTAACAGATAGTTCAGGAAAACTAAAGGTGAACAATTTAGCTTCTGGTAATTATCAGTTCATAGAAACTGCAGCTCCAAAGGGATATGTATTAGATAAAACACCAATTGATTTTAAAATTGTTGATAATCAAGATGTAGCTGTAAAAGTAAGTATGGTTAATAAGAAAATTCAATTAGGTAGTGTAGTCTTAACTAAAATTGATAGTAAAACTAATAAAACTTTAGCTGGTGCAGAATTTAAGCTATTAGACAATGTTGGAAAAGTATTAAAAACTGACTTAGTAACTAATAAACATGGCAAATTGACTATTTCTGATTTAAAAGCAGGTAAATATCAACTAGTTGAAACTAAAGCACCTAAAGGTTATGTATTAGATGCAACGCCAGTTTCATTTGAAATTACAGCTAATCAAACAAGTGCTGTTCAAGTAAAAAAAGCTAATAAACCAAAAACTTCAACTGTTCATGTTGTTGATAAAAAGCAAGAAAAATTACCACAAACAAGTTTAGGAAATAACTTACTATTTAGTTTAATAGCCCTAGCTATTTCAAGTACTCTTTTAGGAAGTTCTTACTTATTAAAAAAGAATAAATAGATAATAAAGACAAAAAACAATTTAATATAAAACGATGAAAACACCTGTAATATATCATATAATACAGGTGTTTTTTAGCAAATATATCAATGTCTTCATTTCATTTGCCATTAATAGACTTATTAATCCAGATGCAATAGGGTATTAGATAGCTAAAATTATCATTTGTTTTAGGTAGTAGCAATATAAAAGGCTGTAATGCTTGATTAAATAATCAATGCGTTACAGCCTTTTTATTGTTTAAAAAAAGAAATTGTTTATTAATAATAATATTATAGCTAGTGTTATTATCAAATTAAAAACAAGTCTAATATCATAACTACTATTGTTGTAATGTTCGCTTTTTTCTTTTACTAATTTGTAATAAATACTACCAAAGCTAAATCCAATTATGTATAGTAAGATATCAGATAAATCAAATACACCTACTTTGAAAAAGAATTGAAATCCTTCAATAATAAAGGATAATAAAATAATGAAGATAAAGCCAAATTTTAAACCTAATCGGTGATAAAAATAACCAATTGGTATAAACATAATAATATTACCAACCAATAAGGTGAATTGAATCATAGATGGGTGGTAAAAAAATAAAGGTATAAAATCTAATGTAGAAGAATCTATTACATCATTATTTTTGAAAAATAATAGATATAGAAGAACTGCAAGATAAGAAGCAAATATAAATAGAACCTCTAAGATATTAAGTTGATATTTTTTAATATATAATTTATAGCAAATATCTAAGTAGAAGAATACAAGTATACTAGATATTATATTGAATACAACAACAGGTAAGTTAGTTAAAACAACTAATTTAGAAGAAAAAAAGAATAGATATATTAAAGTTAATATAAATATAATTAAATATGATTTTTGTGTTTTACTCATTTACTTAACTCCTTTCGCTTAATGTATTATATCATAAAAAGAAAAATAGTTGTGAGCATATTAGAAATAATAGTTGTTAAAAATAAATAGACTAATAATATTTATAGTAAATAAAAAGTAGACTATTCCATGTGAATATGGCTTGAATATTAGTGCTAATCTTATTTAGATAATGTATAATAAAAATTGTTTAAAAGGGAGTGATTAAAGTGAAAATTGCATATTTATTAGACAGTTCAAGCTCCTTGAAAAAAGATAATGAACTTAAATCAATGTCTAATGTATATTATTTACCATTAAGTATAATGATTGATGGACAAGAACACCATGATTTAGATTGTCAAAATGGAAATAATGAATTAGATGAAAAAATAAAAACTGCTAAAAATATAAGTACATCTCAACCAACATTTCAAACAATTCAGAATGTACTTGAAAAAATAAAAGAAGATGGCTATGATGTTTTAGTTAGCTCATTATTAGGTAGTGGTCTTTCAAACACTCAAAATTTAGTTTATAGCATTGCTTTAGAAATGAAACTTACAATTGTACAGCTTGATTGTAAGGGAATAGGACCAATGTCTAGAGCTGCTATTAGAAAATTTAGATCTGAAACAGCAAAAGGATTATCATTAGTTCAGGCACAAACAAATGTGCAGCATATGTTAGATGTATCCAATTGTTATGGTGTAATTGCTGATGTTGCAACTTTGCGTAAATCAGGAAGGATATCTAGAACAAATGCTTTAATAAAATCTTTAATGGATGTTAAACAAGTTGTAATGTGTGATAAGAATTGTTGTGGAAGAATTAAAGGAATTGCTAGTATTAGAACTAATTCAAAAGCTATTGATAGAATGGTTGAAGAAGCATTTAAAAATATAGTTTCTAAAGAATACACTTTTTGGATTGGACATTATAAGGCAGAGGACTTAATAGAAGCAACAGTTGCTGCTATTAAGAAAAGAGATATAAATGCCAAAATTGAAATATTAGAACTAACAGATACTGTAGGAGTCCACACAGGACCACACTGCATCTCATTAATGACTGTAAGAAATTAGCTAGAATGGTACCTCTGTGTACCATTTATTAGCGTAAAAATATAATTAGAAAGAGATTGGTATTAATGGAAATAGGTAAGAAAATTAAAAGTCTGAGGTTGAAAAATGGACTTACATTAGAAGAATTAGCAAATAGAACTGAGTTATCTAAAGGATTCTTATCTCAACTTGAAAGAGATAAGACAACAACTTCAATTCAAACTTTATTAGATATATTAGATGTCTTAGGAACAAGTGCTAAAGACTTCTTTGATGATGATAAAAAAAATGCTAAAATAGTATTTGAAGAAAATGATTGTTTTGAACAATTAGAAGATAGTTTCTCTATTAATTATTTAGTTCCTAATGCCCAAAAAAATGATATGGAACCAATACTCTTAACATTATATTCAAAACAAAAAAGTAATATTATACAACCTTTTGAAGGACAGGTCTTTGGCTATGTACTTCAAGGTAGCGCCTTTTTAATATATGGGGATAAGAGTTTTAAACTATCAAAAGGAAACAGTTTCTATTTAGATGGTGATAAAGATCATTATATAGAAAATAAGAGCCTGCATGATTTTAAATTATTGTGGATAGCTACACCACCGATATTTTAGAAAGGAAGAAAAATAAATGATAAATATACTAACTAATAATGTATGGGATCAAGTAAATGATTCTCTTTCAGTAATAGGAGAATATATAAGTAATAATCAATTTCTACTATCAGTAGTTGTTGCGATAATAGCCTTAATAATTTCACGCTTTTTTCAAAAAATGGTTTACAATACTGTTATTTTCTTTTCTTCTGATAAATCAAGAAGTAAAACAAATAAACTATTAAGAAGTTATTGTAATTTATTAGCAACAATTTTAAAATATATCGTATATGCCTTTACCTTCTTTGTTATACTAACAATATACAAAGTACCAATTATTACAATGTTAACATCAGCAGGGTTTATTGGAGTTATGATTACATATATATTCCAAAGTCTTATTCAAGATGTTACTAATGGCTTTTTTATTGTTTTTGAATCACCATTTGGTGTAGGAGATAGAATAAAAGTTAATGATTATGTAGGTAAAGTTGTAGAAATTAAATCAAGATATGTAGTATTAATCGATGCTCAAGACAATAAATATATTATTAATAATCGTAGTATTGATAGTGTAGTAATATTAAGTAAAAAAATTGAATTTGTAAGGTAGGTAAAATTATGGAATACAACTTAAATGATATAATAGAATTAAAAAAAGATCATCCATGTAAAAAATCAAAACAATGGAAAATTGTAAGAATGGGTGCAGATATAAAAATAGAATGCTTAGGTTGCAATGCAGTTATAATGTTACCAAGAGAAAAGTTTAATAAAAGACTTAAAAAGGTAATTAAACAAGATGAGCAATAAAAAAGTTAGTGATTTAGTAAATGAGTTAGAATCAACTTATGCATACAAACCAAGTCAAGATAGAATTATTCAACTTCCAGAAGTTAATAGGGTAGGATTAGAACTTGTGGGGTTTAGAGATTATGCACAACACAAAAGAATAATGATAATTGGAAATAAGGAAATAGCTTTTTTAAAAACAATGGAAAAACAGGCTATAACTGAAGCATTTCAATTTTTATTGACTGAACAAACACCATGTATTATAGTTACAAGAGGAAATACTATTCCAGATGAAGTAAAAGAAGTTGCTACAAAAAAAGAAGTTAGTATAATTAATTGGAATGGATCTACATCTAGGTTACTATTAAGATTATTTGATATTTTAGATGAATGGTTTGCTCCTTCTCAACTTATATATGGAACTTTAATGTCAATATATGGTATTGGAGTTCTTATAAAGGGTCCTAGTGGAATTGGAAAAAGTGAAATAGCTTTAGAACTGATGAAAAAAGGACATACTTTAGTTAGTGATGATAGTGTTCAAGTTAAACTTTATGATAATACATTAGTAGGAAGTGCTCCTCCATTAATTCAAAATATGATTGAAATTAGAGGGGTCGGAATACTTGATGTAACACAACTGTTTGGACATAGAATTATAACAGAACAAGCTGATATAGATTTTATTGTGGAATTAAGTAAGTGGGATAAGGATCTTAAATATGAACGAGTTGGAACTACAAGGAATATAGAAACAATACTTGGAGTTGATATTGTAAAAATTACTTTACCTGTTTCAGAAGGTAGAAGCATGTCTGAGGTAATAGAGGTAAGTGTAATAAATTTCAAATTACAAGAAAAAGGTATAAACTCTGCAGAATTATTTGCAGCTAGAATAGAAAACCAACTTAAGGAGAAAAAGTAAATGTTTACATCAAAAGAAGTTATACTAGGGCCAATAAATATTTCATATTATGCAATATGCATTCTTGTAGGAGCATTTTTAGCCTTTTACTTATCAAGAAGAGAATGGAAATTAAAGGGTTATAATACTAGTGAATTACAAGACTTCTTTATAAATGTATTACTTATAGGAGTAATAGGAGCTAGATTGTGGTATGTGTTGTTCTCATTACCATACTACATAAGCAATCCTTCAGAAATAATAGCTGTGTGGAATGGTGGGCTTGCTATACAAGGTGGAGTAATAGCAGGTATAGCATATGGATACTACTACTTTACTAAAAGAGGATATGATTTTTGGGATGCAGCAGATTCAACTCTGCCATATATGTTAATAGCACAAGCCTTTGGTAGATGGGGAAATTTCTTTAATCAAGAAGCATTTGGACAACAAGTATCATATCAACATTTAAAAGATATGTTTATTCCTGAATTTATAATTAATAAAATGTTCATAGATGGAGCATATAGACAACCAACTTTTTTATACGAATCAATATTTTGTATAGTTATCTTTTTAATTATAATGTTAATTGTAAAAAAAGTACCTTTAAAAATAGGTCAAAGTGCATTATTATACCTAATTTTTTATTCATTTGGTAGAATAATAATAGAAGGAATGAGAAGTGATTCATTAATGTTTTTTGGAATAAAAACAGCTCAATTATTATCATTGCTAGTTATTATAGTAGGAGTTTATTTATTTTATAGATTTGATAAAACGCATAAGCAAAATAAGTTACAAAAGTTAAGGATGATTGAAAATGGAAAATAAAGAAATATATGATTTAATAATAGTAGGTAGTGGACCAGCGGGATTAACAGCTGCAGTTTATGGAAGAAGAGCTAATTTAGATATATTAATGCTTGAAGCTAATGCACCAGGTGGTAAAATGGTCAAAACAGCTGAAATAGAAAACTGGCCTGGAATTAAAAGTACAAGTGGTCCAGAGCTTGCCTTTCAAATGTTTGAACATGCAATGGATTTAGGGACTAAGTTACAAACAGGAATGGTAAATAGAATAAGTAATGATAAAGTTAAAGAAATAACAATGCATGATGGTAAAAAATACTATGCAAAAGCAGTTTTGATAGCAACAGGTACTGTTGAAAGAAAATTAGGTGTACCTGGAGAAGAAAAATTCACCAACCGTGGAGTAAGTTACTGTGCAGTTTGTGATGGTGCATTATTTAAAAATAAAGTAGTAACAATTGTTGGTGGTGGAAACTCGGCCTTAGAAGAAGCTATATATTTAACAAAGTTTGCATCAAAAGTAAACATAATAATTAGAAGAGATGTCTTTAGAGCAGATGCTTCTGTTATAGATGAAGTAAAAGCTAATCCAAAAATAAATATTATAACAAAAAATATACCAGTAGAAATAATTGGAGATAATTCAGTAAATGCAATAATTATTGAAAATGTTGATACAAAAGAAAAAACGACAGTTGAGACTGATGGAATTTTCCCATTTATTGGACTAGATCCAATGACATCATTTTTATCTGAATTAAAAATAACTACTGATGCTGGATATATAATTACAAATAATAAAATGGAAACAACTACTGCTGGTATTTATGCAGCTGGAGATGTTATAGAAAAAGACCTAAGACAAGTTGTTACTGCAGCAAATGATGGAGCTATTGCAGCCCAAAATGTAATTAAGTATTTAGATCATTATGATAAATAGACTATAAACTAAAAGAGTAATTAAATATTATTCTTTTTTTTTGAATAATAGGAATAATTCAATTATTTATTAATAATAATATATAGCAATAAATCTGAATAATAATTTAGATTTCGAAATTTAAAGTGCCAAAACTGAATATAAACCAAAGATTAGCTGAAGAAATGAAGTTAATGTTAAATACTTTGCTATAATCAAAATAAGGGAGTGGTAGTATGTTGAATATAGCATGTTTAACATATGAGAAAAGAGCAATAATAGATTTTAAACCTCTAGAGCTTATTATTCATTACTTTGACAATATCGAAAAAATACCTATTAATCAATATGAATGTATAATTGCACTAGAGACAAATAAACTATTATCTTTTTCTGATATGAATAACTTATTAAAATTTCAAAACTCACACATCATAATAGTAAGTAAACATGATTATAGTAGAGGTGAAAAAAAACGATTAAGTGAAACAGGTATAAAAAATGTTATAAATATTGAAGATTTTAAGAATTATGGAGAAATTATAGTTAAAAAATGCTGCACAGATCATAAAGTAAACAGAATTAATTTTAAAGGAATATCAATAAATAAAATTTCAAGAGAAATAACAGTAGATAAACAAGAAATATCTTTAACCGAAACAGAGTTTCGGTTACTAAAATTATTTATAGTTAATATTGATGAACCACTTAAAAAAAATGATATTTACAATGTAATCTGGGGTGTAGGTGAAAACAGCTTAAGAAGTCATGATTTTCGTACCTTAGAAACACATATAAAAAATTTAAGAAAAAAAATTACTCCATATAATAAAAACTTGACTACTATTTGGGGGTTTGGATATTCTTTAAATAGTAAAACAAAATAAAAAAACTAGAGTTTGATATGATACTCTAAAGTAGAAAGTGAAATATAAAACACTTAATACTTTAAAGGTAACACTTCAATTAAACCTAGTTTTTTTTCCTGATTTGACAATAAGCTAATAGTGTCCTACAATAATAGTACACTATTCTAGGGGGAATTATAATGCTTAAAGTAGAAAATCTTTCTTTTTTGTATGATCGAAAAATAGTACTTGATTATATAGATATAGAATTTATACCGAAACATATATATGGGCTAATTGGTGAAAATGGAGCAGGAAAATCCACATTGCTGAAGTGTCTTGGAAATACATTAGAGCCAAATAATGGAGTAATAACTTATAAAGGGAATCAAATCAAAGATAATTTTGACTATCTAAAAACACTAGTATTTCTAGATGAAATAGATTACTTTGAAGGCTTTAATTTAAAGATACTAATAAAATATATTGCAAAATCAAAAGAAATGAGTATAGATACGCAAAAATATCTTAAACTTATTGAAATATTTAATATTAATGATAAAAAGCCAATCATATCATTTTCAAAAGGAATGAAAAAAATTGTTTTTCTAATTATTGTTTTATGCTTAGAGTTTAAAATAATAATTTTAGATGAATACTTAGATGGTATAGATATGATAAATAGAAATACTATAAAAAAGCTTTTTCTAGAATACATTCAAGAGCATGAAGCAATAATAATTTTAGCTTCTCATTCAGCTACTGATATAAAAGATATCTGTGATCAAATAATATTAATGGATGATGCAATAGTTAAAAGAAATACTAGCATTGATAAATTGGGAATGCTTTATTTATCATATCAATTAGTTTTAAAAAATAATTTGAATATTGATGATTTAAAGCTGTTAGGATTAGACATAAGACGCTATACTTCATTTGAAAATATTAGATGGATAAGTGTTCCTAATAATGAAAAACAAATTAAAATTCTAAGTGATATGGATTTATTAGATTTAAAACAACTGAAAACAAGTATAGAGGAGGTAATTTTTAATGAATTCAGCAACTAGAATACATTTCCTTCGTTCATTCTTAATTTCAATTGCAACTTTAATAATAGCTTTTTATTTAAATAGCGTTTATGAATTAACATATAATTTTGTATCATTTTTAATGGCATTAAGTAATGGCTTATTAGTCTTGTATTTTTATAATTATTTATATAATAACAAAAAAAGCATAATGGAAATGCAAAAACCAATTTCAATTATTAATATATTCTATATTCCAATAATAATGTTATTAGTACAATCCTTAATATTTGATATGTTCTATTCACAACAATACTCTGAAAGTACAATGTTTGTGAGTTATATAAAATATCTTGCACCTTGTATAGGATTAATGTGGATGTCAAGTTCAAGATCAATAATAAAAATAATTATAAGTTATTTAGTTGGTAGCTTATTTGTATTTACAATTTTACTTGGATTTGATGGAGTAATGAACAATTTAAATATAGTTTATTTAAAAAGTACCCATCCATTTTCAATACTAATTACTTTATTATTAATATTCATTACATTGATACTTTCTTATAAAACTTTTATGATTCATCGAAAAGAACATAATCATAATAAATTAGCAACTTATTATTATCTTGAAATGCTTGTTTTTATTATAATATGCTTTCAAAAATTATTTATTGTAAAATTACCATATTCTACATTCTTTTCAACAATAAGAATTTCTAATTATCAAATTATCTGGGGTAATTACTTTATAGCTATTGTTTCATTGATTGCCTTTGTATATGTTTTCTACAAAACATTAAACAAGAAAATATTAGCCTTATATTTACTACCAGTATTTTTAGTTTCAACGATATATATGGTTGGTGATAGATTGCTTGACAAAAGTAAGGTTAACTGTGAAATAATAGCACAGCTCAACAGTAGCGTTGTTTCTGATCAGGTTAAACAAACAATACATTATAATAATGTGCCTTTAATTGGGTTTAATTCTACAGAATATGAGACATTCACAGCAAAATATGATAAGAATATTAAAAGATGTATGAGTGCTCCTGTAGGCCAGTATGATAGTCAAATTAATGAAGGATATATTAAAGACAATAATTATCAAACAGTAATTATGAATGGAATTATGTATCTAGTAGATAGTAATATAAAATTACAAGATTTGTATAGTTTAAGCACTGATGTAAACCAAATAGTTATTTACAATGCAATAACAGCAGATAGATCAGAATCATTTACATATATCCCAGAAAATATTGATGAAGAAAAGTATAGTAAAATTATTACTGAAATTAATAAAATATCAACAAAAGAAAACATCAAAATATACATTATACGAAATGAAAAATTTGTTAATTTGTTAGAAGATAATATTAATACAAAAAAAATAGTAGCGGATGATGAATACTCATCAGACATTGATTATGATAAAAATCTTATAGTTTATAATTATATTGTAGATGTAAATGATCCAAAATTTAACGATAAGACTTTGGATTATCAAGTAGGTACTGTTTTCAATCTACCATCTGATGTTTATAATCAAATGAAAAAAATGATGAAATAAGGAGAAATATATGCTAGAAATTAAAAATTATAACTTTGTATATGATGAAAAAACAATATACAAGAATGCAAATTTAGTCCTTAAAAATAAACATATTTATGGATTAATTGGTCCTAATGGATCAGGGAAAACAACACTTTTACAATCATTAGTAGCTGCAAACTTTCCTAATAGTGGAGAAATTATCTATGACAATATTTCAATTTATGAAAACTTATATTATCAAAGACATAGCTCTTATTTGAGTGATGAATTTGTTATAACTAATAAATCAGCTAGAAAATTAGTAAATTACTACAGTAAAGTTTTATCAAAATCAATTAATTGGAATATCTTTGATAGTCTAATGGAAAAATTGCAAATAGACCCAGATGATTTAATAGCTAATCAATCAAAGGGAAAAAGAAAATCAGCAATGTTAATAGTTTCATTAGCATTAGAACCAAGATTTATTTATTTAGATGAGTATCTAGATGGTTTAGATGTAGTTAGAAGAAGTAAAATAAAAGAATTCTTAATAAACTATGTTTTTGAATATGAAGCAATTATTATAATATCATCACATACACTAGATGATATTAAAGATATTTGTGATAATTTAATATTTATTAATGATAATATTATTAATGCTCCTGAAGATATTGATACTGTAAGAAATAAATATGCAACATATCAAATAGTAAGTGATCAACCGCTAGATAGAGACTTTTTTATCAAAAAAGGGATCTTTGTAAAGCAGTTTAAAAAATTAGATAATATTGTTTGGATTGCAGTAAAAAATGATGATAATGTATTAGAAAAATTACAAGATATTACATTTAAAGATATAAGAAGAATAAACTCAACTTTTGAGGAGGTAGTATACTATGAACTTATTTCTTAGAAGATTATTAAACGATATAAAACTACCATTCTTTCTTGTAGTAGGATTACACATCCTAAGTATTGTCTTATTATTATCAAGTTCTTCATACTTTATAAATGACTTTCAACAAATAACTATTGATTCATATATCTTTATTTCAGCAATAGTGCTAATATTAGTATCATTTATTTCATTTTCAGCTAGTATAATACCAAAACGAAGATATCAAAGCTTGCTGTGGCCATTAAGTAAAAGATTACAATTCTTTTTGCCATTAGTCTCTTATTATATCTTTTTTGCAGTATTAGATTTATTATTGCTTTGTGCGGTTGCTTATACTGATGCAATTGCTCAAAGTGTTATGGAGGAATCTTTTCTTTCATTTTCTATATCTGTAATCTTAGCTAAATATGTAATAAGCACTTATATATTTATGTTATTTCATATTTCATATGATTTAAAAAGCTCAATAGTTTTAATAATAGGTAGTGTCCTTTCATTCAATTATTATTCATTAATGGTATCAGGTCCAATAAGTTTACTAATATTATCTGTAATATTTATTTTAATTAGTATATTCTTTGAAGTAATGAGATATAAATGGCACTGGCAAAGAACAACAAAATTTTTATGTTATTTGTTTTTAATGTTTTTACTTACAAATATTGGAAATCAATCATTTTTAGGAACATTTTTATATTCTGATAAAATGCAATTAACAAGTTTAGATTATATATTAAGTATAGTATTTATAATAACTAGCATAATTATAGTATATTCTATAAATGAATATAAATTTAAACCTGTAAGTACTGTAATATTTGTAATTTTACCAATAATTGCATCATCAACTTTATATTATTTGTACAGATCACCAGTGATTACACAAGAATATAATAATGATTTAGTAATTAAAGATGTCCAAAAAGATAGTGATACCTATACAATTAGGACAGATTCTAATATAGTGATGTTTGATAAGGTTGATAAAGATACAAGAAAGAATATTATTAAATCTATAAAAAGTAATAGTCAGGTTGTAGCATTATCACTTGCAGATTCAACAATTCCAGATAATGGTATGATTTATGTTATGAACAACTTTACCAATCATAAAACCTATGAAATAAAGAAACAAGATTTTATCAATATTCTACTAGAAAATGGGTTTTATCAATTTAATATGTATGAATTGATAGATTATCAAACAGAAGATACAAATGTTTACAAAGTATTAAAAAAACAAAAATTAAATAATAATGTCTCTCATGAAAATTTTATAAATGTAATTAAAGAAAAATATAAAAAAAATGAAATGAAATATATCTACAAAGTATTAGAGAGTGACAGTGTATTTAATAATATTAGTAAGGATGTTAAAACAAAGAATGCTAATCAAGAAAGTGATGATCAAACTAACATTGACTACTTAGAAGGGTTGTATAATGAAAACATGTATATTATTTATGATGTAAAAAACTACACCATTAATAATAATGCTTTAAGTGATGTCTTAAATGTAGTGAAAAAGGAGGCAAAATAAAGTGTTCAACTTAAATTTGTATAACAATAGTCCAGTATACTTAGATATTGTTAATAATATCATTCAATTAATCATGAATGGTACATTCAAAGGGAATGAAAAACTTCCTTCGATAAGAAATCTATCGCAAATTTTAGGAATCAATCATAATACTGTACAGAAAGCTTATGTTGAACTAGAAAATAGAGGGTATATTTATTCATTAGTAGGTAAAGGAATGTTTGTACAAGATAACTTAGATGATTTAATTTTAAATGAAACAAATAATTTACTTAAGGAAATGAAAAACTATATCTTAAAACTAAAATTAACAGGAATAAGTAAAAAAGATTTAGAAAAAATAATACAAGAAGTATACTAAAACAAGGAGGAATATTATGTTTATAAAAGAAGCAATACAACACTATAAATATTTACATCAATTTCCCGAATTATCTAATAATGAAATCGAAACAACAAAATATATTTTAAAAGAACTAGAAACTATACCTAATATTAGTATAGAAAAAGTAGACAATAATGCATTAATAGTTACTTTAAATCCTAATAAAAAACTTACTGTAGCTTTTCGAGCAGATACTGATGCCTTAGAAATTGAAGAGAATACACAACTGCCATACTCATCTAAAAATGAAGGAGTTATGCATGCTTGTGGTCATGATTTTCACACTGCTAATTTAATAGTATTTATTAAGTATTTAGCACAACAAACAATTAATTATACAGCAAAGTTTATTTTTCAACCTAATGAAGAAACAACACCAGGGGGTTCAGTTAAAATCATACAATCAAAACTTGTAGATGATGTTGATCACTTTATTTCTTTACATGTAGAACCAACCTATAAAGTAGGTCAGGTTTTAATAAAAAAAGGTGATTTTTATGCTTCTACTGATGACTTTTCAATTAACTTAAAGGGAGTAGGAGCTCATATTTGTACTCCAGATTTAGGAATAGATTCTTTACCACCAGCATTAAATATTGCAACATACATGCCAAGTACAATTTTAAAAAGGTTAAATCCTTTAAAACTACCATTAATTGCAATATCATCATTTACATACGGTGCTAATACTCATAATGTTATTCATGAAAGTGCAAATATTAAAGGTAGTATTAGAGCTCATGATCAAGAAATAAGAGCTAATTCTCGAGCTTATTTAGAGCAATATGTAGAAAGTATAGCATCTACATACCAAGTATCTTCAAAAGTTGAATGGCAAATTGGAGAACCACCTTTACATAATGATGAAACACTAAGTGAAGATATAGTTAACTACATTAATAATACTCAAGACAAATTAAAAATTGAATATATTTTAGACCTTAATTATGGAGGAGAAGATTTTTCTAATTATGCAGTATTAAAACCTTCAGCATACTTTATTATTGGAACTCATACAGAAAACAACTATTATGATTTACATAGTGATGGCGTTATTATTAATTTAGAAGCTTTCAATTATTCACTTGAATTATTTAAACAAATATCAAATTATTTCAATCAAAAAGCACCTCAATAGGTGCTTTTGTTTTTAATCTAAATGTAATGTTGACATGTGAATTGAACAAGTAGTTTCAGTTACATCTAGTAAATGATCTATTCGATGATTATCACCATAAATTTCAACACTATCTTCAATGTTTACTTTCTTATCTACTAATAATATAGTATGAGACATTGAAATAGTTAATATTTTATATTTTGTATTATTTATTGTAACAGGTAATAAAGAGCGTAGTTTACTCAAGCCATCACCATATCCAATATCAATAATTGCAATAATACAATCCTTTGTTAACTTATTATCTAAACCATAACCTACATATTCATTAGCTTTCACACTTTTTAATGAAATAACTTTTGCAAAAAGGTATATAGATGGTTTTAAATTTTGATCAAAAGTTGTCGGACTGTAGCCATAAACAATAATGCCTACCCTGGCAAAATTACATATTTTTAATGAATCATCTTTTAGCATCAAGGCAGCACTGTTTTCACTATGAATATATTTTAGTTGTTTTTTACTAATTATCTTCTTGAATATATTGGTAAAAACTTCGACTTGTTGATAATGAAGAGTTAAATCAGCCATATCAGCAAGTGGAAAATGAGTAAATAGACCTTCAATATTACTATTACTTTCAATTAACTCATTTATTTGATTTATGTCATTAATTCCAAAGCGATTCATTCCAAAATTTACTTTTAAATGTAGTTTTAGATCTTTAATTACATCCTTATACTTTAGATACCATTCATAAGATGTAATACTTAAGGCAATTTCATAATCTTTAGCTAATATTATTTCAGCTTCATTAGTTGGATTCATTGCTAAAACATATGCATTTGGGCAACATTTCTTTATAATAATAGCTTCTTTAACCGTTGTTACTGCAAAATGAGTAAATCCTGCATTAGTAGTATGAACTACTAATTGTTTTAAATCAGTATTGTAACCATTATTCTTAACTACAAAAAATAATTTTTTATTATACTTATTAGTTAAATAATTTAAATTATTAACAATATTATTGTAATTTACAAAAATAATAAAACCTCCTATTTATTTGAATAATTTTTTAAATAATTATTTGGAGTACATCCTACATATTTTTTAAAGGTAGCACTCATATGTGATACCGAAGAAAAAGCTAATAAATCAGTAATTTCTTGATAAGTTTTTCTTTCAACAAGCATTATTTTAATCTTCTTAATTTTCATTTCCAAAATCCACTGTTTTGGTGAAACATCGTATGTTTCTTTTATTACTTTATATAACTTATTTTCACTTACACCAACGGCATATGCTAGGTTACTAATAATAGAATTACTAATGAAATCTTCATTTAATTTTGTTTCTATTTCACTTAGTAAAAAAATATTATTTCTTGATATTTCTCTTTTATTAATTTCAACACCTTTTGATAACTTCATTTCTCTAAAAATCATGCTTAATAAACAAAAGCCAATACCAGATTGTAAAAGTAGTTTCGATCCTTTTTCATCATTTGCTTCATTAATTGTTTTAATGAAACACTGTCTATAAAAAAGGTCATTAATATTAAAAATAAACTCTGTTTTAAATAATTGATCAATATTATAAATACTCTTTTTATCTAAAAAGTTTAAATCAAAATATTTTACATTATCATCGTATGAATCTATATCATAAACTGTGTTTGGTTTAATTACTACAGTTTGGTTTTCACTTATTTGATATGAAGTTCCTTCATAATGTAAAATCCCTTTAGTATCTTCAAAGTAACATATTCTAAAAAAATCATGATATTTTTTATCATCCATATATTCAAGAATACCAGCACCTTCATATAGGATATCAATATCTTTGTAATAATATGGACTAGTATTTTCAATTTTTGACATTATAATCACCTCAATTAAACTATAACATAATAAAAGTATGTTATAAAATCAAATTACTTTATAAATAATACAAGAATCGATATATTAGAGTAGAATTTATATATAAAGGTGATCAATTTTTATGTAAATAGTATTAAAATGAAATTATAATTTTTAAAGCGCTCTTTTAAGAGCGCTAAATATTAAAGTATTATTCATTATTATCAATATTATCCCAGTATGTAAGTTCTTGTCCAATTACTGAACCAGTAAATTTACTACCATCATTTTTTTCATAATGTTTTAAAGCTTTCTTAACATATCTTATTCCAAGTAATACAAGTGGAACATTAATAAAGACCATCATAACATTTACAAAATCGGATATAACCCATATATTGTCTAATTCCATTCCTGTCCAAACACAGACAACCCCAAATGGAACAAATACTCCAGAAGATATTAATTTAGTAAAGATAGAAAATCCTTTTGTTTTAGAAATCTCACTAGCACAAATATCGATAAAGGCAATCATACCTAATACAGTTGAAAAGGCAAATAGTCCATAACAGAATGACATTATAACTTGTACAGGTTCTTCAAGTATTCCAGGGCTTAAGACAGCCAAAGAAGTATTATAAACATCTAGCTTAGAGTCAACCATACCAGCAAAATCTATACCATTAACATTCCATATCTGAGCAATGACAACCAAGAAACCAGAAATAGTACATATAACAAATGTATCTACAAAAACCCCAAATGATTGAACAAAACCTTGTTCTACAGGATGTTTTGCATCACTTGATGCTGCAGCCATTGTAATTGTTCCTTGGCCAGCTTCATTTGACATTAAACCACGTTTGATCCCTTGTTGCATAGCTATCCCAAAAGCACCACCAAACATTGCTTGAGGAGAAAAGGCTCCGCCAATTACACTAGTAAAAAATAAAGGTATTTTATCATAGTTTATTATAATTAGAATAAAAGCGATTAAAAAATATACAATTGCCATTATTGGAACCATAACATCAGTAATTTTAGCAACTCTTTTAATACCACCAAATACTATTGGAATTGTTGTAACAATTATTAAAACTCCAATAATAATATATACTAAGTCAGTTCTACCATAAGTTACACCAGTTATTCTTGAAGCAACACCACCAAAGGCTGTAAACATATGAAATACTTGACCAGGAAGAGTAAATAAGGCATAGACAATATATGCTAAAGCAATTAAAGCACCAAATATTTTATAATTACCAAGTAATCTTCGACCATAATAGGCAATACCACCTACATAAGTATCATCTTTTTTCTCTTTAAATATTTGAGATAAAGTAGCTTCAACAAAACTTGTTGCCATTCCAAAAAAGGCAGATACCCACATCCAAAACAAAGCACCAGGCCCACCAGTAGTAATAGCACCAGTTACACCCATTATATTACCTGGTCCAATTCTAGTAGCACTACTTAATAAAAATGCTGCCATAGGAGAAAGTCCAGTATCACTTTGTTCTTTTCTTTTTAAAATATCAATACTTTTTTTGAAGTATCTTACTTGGACAAATCCAAGTTTAAAGGTGAATAATATTCCTGCACCAATTAATAATAATATTGCAAATGTAAATTCGCCTAATATAGGAATTTTAGTATACCATTCAAAGTTACGTGGGAATTCCCACATTAGGTTACTAATAGGTCCTAAGAATTCAAATAGCTTATTTACTTGTTCAAATAGTTCTTTCATCTTAATCTCCTTATATTTTTAAATTTAGATTAAATACTACGATCCTCCTTTATTTTTCTTATGAATTGATACTATTATCGTTTTAAAATGACTAAAAAGCAACATTATAATGATTTTTTGATATAATCTTATTGAATTTTATTATATATTTTAAAAATCCATAAAAATATTACATAAATCAATATTCCTATTGAAATTATATATGTATATGTTAATATTTAGCTTATCAAAGGAAGGCGGAGAACAAATGTTAAAATATAAAAAACAAAATAATCAACTTATTATAGATGGAGTCAATATGGTAGAATTAGCAAATGAATATAGTACACCATTATATGTAATCTCCTATTCAAAGTTAAAAGAAAATATTAATGAATTTAAAGAAAGCTTTCAAAATAAATATGAAAATGTAAGAATACACTATGCTTCAAAAGCTAATTTATCTTTAGGTTTAGCAAAAATCATGCAAGCTAATGACTTTGGATTAGATGTTGTAAGTGGTGGAGAGCTATATATTGCAAAAGCAGCAGGAGTAAATCTTAAAAATATCGAATTCAATGGAAATGCTAAAACACAACAAGATATTGAATTTGCAATTAAAGAAGAAATAGGCTACATAGTTTGCGACAACGAAACAGAGCTTGCAAGAATTCAAGATATAGCTGCTGTACAAAATAAAGTACAAAACATTTTGTTTAGAGTTACACCCGAAGTTTCTGGTGGTGCACATAAAGCTATAAACACAGGGCAAAAAGATTCTAAATTTGGGATCCCAATAACTGAAGATATCTTTTTTGAAGTATTCAAAAAATCTTTAACTTTAAATAATGTTTGTGTTAAAGGAATACATTTTCATGTAGGTTCACAACTACACGATAATGAAACATATATTGAAGCAGTAGAAGTTGCTTATAAATTGTTGAAAAAAATAAAAGAAGAGACAAATGTTGAAATAGAGGTCTTAAACTTAGGTGGTGGCTTTGGGATCAACTATACAAAAGAAGATAATGCCCCAGGTTTATCATACTACTTTGATATAATAATGAAAAAAGTAGATGAAATATTTAAAAGACTAGAATACAAAAAAAGACCAAAAATAGTAATAGAACCTGGAAGATATATGATAGGAGAAGCAGGAGTAACATTATATCAAGTACAATCCATCACAGAAATTCCAAAAGTAAGAAAATATATAGGATTAAATGGTGGAATGACTGATAATATTAGACCATCAATGTATCAAGCAAGATATGAAGCTGTAGTAGCTAACAAAATGGATGAAGAAATTATAGAACTTGTAACATTAGCTGGTAACTGCTGTGAAAGTGGTGACATAATTATTGAAAATATTAAACTTCCAATAATTGAACCAAACGATACAATATGTGTATTCTCAACAGGTGCTTATGGTTATAGTATGGCAAGTAATTATAATAAAAATAGAATACCACCAACACTGTTAATAGAAAATGGTAAAGTACAAACATTAATCAAAGGTCAAACATTTAAACAATTAATAGAAAACGATTGTGAAATAGAAATATAATTTGCTTATAATCTTGAAATGATTGAAGTAATAACAAAGAAGCATTCTCAAAAATGAGAATGCTTCTTTATTGTAATTACATGAATACTATCATGATATTAATATTTGGCATTAAGTAAAAGTCTCTTAATGATGAATATATAAATTTATAAAAAAAAGCCCTAATAAAGGCTTTATTTGTTAAATGGCACTGTCTTATACCGAACTTAAAAATTGTTGAAAGCGAGTTAATAGCATTATTAATGTAATTAGCTGAATAGTCATTAGCTTGTAATTCATTTCTCCATTTATTAAGTAGTCTTGAATCAATATCATTAACATCTAAATCAATAAAAGACTCATATAAAGCAAATGTTGTAATATATATAGCTATAGTTGTATTTTTTAAATCCGACGTATTTTCTGAAATGAAAATATCACATAAATTTTTCAGGGTCATTTTAATTCCTAAATTAACGTTTAGTTATTTGGCTTTATCTTTTTCCCACAAAACTGCAGATTTTTTTCTTTTTGAATTTTCTAGACTTTTTTTGATACCTTTTATTATTAAAGTAAAAATCACCAACCCAATGATTTAAACTATTACTAAATTATGCCATTATAATTTTCTTCTAATTTATACAGGAACGCCTGCAACACTGAACGTTTCATCATCTTCAACTATAATAGGGCTAAACTCACTGTTCAAAGGTTGTAAAATAACACTTTTGTTTGACTTTATTACTTTTTTAAATGTCGCATCATATCCATTTACATACACTAAAGCTTCTTGGCCATAATCGATATTGGATTGCATTTTAAAGATGACTGTGTCTCCATTTTGATATTTTGGATATATTGAGTCACCTTTAATTCTTAAGCCAAAAAATCGCCTATCCAACTAGCAGGTATATCCTCTTCAACTAAAATATTTTCTATTGCGTAAATAGGAATGCTGGCTGGAACTTCTCCCAACACTGGAATAGTTTTTCTATTTCTATCAATATCTAACTTAGCAACATTGCTTTCTAATGTTTTTTTTGTTATCTAAGAAGTAGTCAATAGATACATTAAAATGATTAGCTATAGTTTTTAATGAATTGTAATCAGGCTATCTAGAATTATTTTCGTATTTACTATAAGTTGTTTGTTTTAAATTAATAATTTAGCAAATTTTTCCTGACTTAAACCTGTTGATAATCTTATTTTTTTAATCTATATCCTAAATTTATTTTATGCCTCCTTGTCTTAATGCTTAAAACAATATTAGTACAAATAGGAATAAAAACAACTTATATTAAACTTTTAGTATAAAATTGGTCTAAATATATTATGAATAATATGTATCATATAGCCATAAGTCCATATTGTACTAGAAAGGAGGCAAATATGGAAGTGTTAAATAGCTTTTGAGTCAACGACTGCAAGAGCTTTTTACATCTAATACATTAAGTAATGCACCAATAGCAAAAATGTCTAAAGACATAAGAGATGACTTTGATGTTGATAAGCAATATGCAGATAGATTGATTATAACTGAATCTAATTATTTTCATAACCAGTCAGAATTAAAAGGCTATGAAGACTCTGGATATACTAAATATCAGTATATGTCAGTCATGGATAATCGAACAAGTAAAGTGTGTCAGGAATTGGATGATCAAATATTTGAAGTAAAAAATGCTAAAGCAGGAGAAAATCTACCACCAATGCATTCTAATAACAGAAGTACTACAGTTCCATACTTAAGCAGTGATTTAATGCCAACAACTAGATTTGCTAGAAATTTAGAACCTAATGATGATAATCCACTTGATACATATACGACTTATAAAGAGTATAAAAGCAAATTACCTTATAAGGATGTTACTAATGAGTGGAGATTGGAAGCAAATAAAAAAATAGCAGCTAATGAAGCGGCTATTTTACTTCCTGAGGTTATAGAACCAAAAATAGGGGACATTATTAACTATAAGGGTGTTGATTATGAAATTGATGGTAAAAATGTAGTGTATGATGCATCAGTTAATGAGATTGAATTTGCACAATGGCTTTCAAAAGAATTCAGTGAAAATGTTGAAATGATACCGAGGGTCAATAATCCAGAAGGTGTAAAGGCTCCTGATTATTTATTTAAAAATAATTATTGGGAATTGAAAGCAATAAAAAGTTCAAATCCATCATCTCTGTATAACAACGTTAAGAAAAAGAAGGAACAAAGTAGCAATTTCATATTCGACTTAACTGAATCTACTTTGGAAATTGAGAGTTGTAAAAAGATTATTAAACAGATATTTACCAATGAAAGAACTGATTTTGTTAAAGAAATTATGATTGTGAAAAGTAAATTTTATAATGTTTATAAGAAGTAAAAAGAAGAGGTACCGCACTCGCTAGAGCTCGACACCTCTTCTTATTATCTACATTTTAACCCACAATAACATATTTGTAAACACATATACATTAATTTAATATCAAATAACCAAGGAGATACACAAATGCTGGAAATTACTATTATTCAATTGCTAACAATTATTATTGGTAGCAATTGAATTAATATTGGTCGCATTATTGTTATTTAAACGATAATATTAGTTTTAAACTTTATATTATTAGTAGTATTAGCCACTAAAATGGCTTTATGGTTAACAACTGTATTAAAAACAACTCCTAAAGCTATTACTTCTTTAGGCTGTAATAAAATTATATTTGAGAATGGTTGGTATTCATAGCTATCAAAAGTCATTGTATATAATTCGTGTTCAATAATCCCTTTAGTTAGATTTATTTTTTGCTTATTATAAAGTAATTGAATTGATTCGACATGAACTGACACCTGTCAAGTATACAGTGTAAATAATTAAATTCTTAACATTGCAATATAGCTTAAATACAGTTATCAGTTTTTTTTGTTATACTATATTTAGGAAAGGGGATAACCTCCAATTCTATAAATTTTTAAGTTGTTGTACTATTTTGAGAATTATGATGAGTTCGATAATAGTTAACAACTTTTCTGTTATATCAGACAATTTATTCATCTACCTTACCTAATTATATTACGCCACACTACCGGCAGTGTAAAGCGTTTTTAAATAATATTTAGTATTTGAAATCAAAAGTGTCATATTATTTTTAGAAATGTCATTTAATCGATTGTTTTAGAGAAATTTTTAAGGATAAAAAGCAATTACGGCATTAAAAAAAGCCCTAATAAAGGCTTATTTGTTAAATGGCAGGGGTGGCAGGAATCGAACCCGCAATAACGGTTTTGGAGACCGTGGTTATGCCGTTTAACTACACCCCTAGTTGATTGGCTTACCATGTAATTATACATTATTAGAATATACAATGCAATTTATTTTTGACAAAAAGTGCTATTTACGAAAAAAAGTTATATATTTTATAACTTTTTTTCGATAACTATTTATTATTACTATTTTTAACATTAACTTCATTAGTTTTAAAATCAGTAATAGAGTACTTTGGACTTCTATTACTAAAACTAAAGCCAGGTATTCTTTTTTCTTTAAAATTAGTTAAACTAATTGGTTTTCTATTTATAACGCTTGTTTTCATTATTATTCCCTCCATTAAGAACTAAAATATAGCATAGAACTAACCTTTATTTCAATTCCTTTGCTTTTGAAAATGGAAAAATTAATTCATATTACTAATTAAGATAAAATTAAAGTTGTAATAAATTTAACAAAGTGGAAATACAGGTGTATTATGAAAGTATAAAAATTAAAGATTGAGGTGTATAAAATGAAAAAATGGAATGGTGAATGTACTACAATTCTAGTAGGAAAAGATGCATCAATTGATGGATCAACAATGATAGCTCGTAATGAAGATGGACATGAAGCAGTAGGACCAAAACAATTTCTAGTTATTAATCCAGAAGATCAAATGAGAAGTTATGAATCAGTAATAAGTAAAGTGAAAATTGAATTACCAGATAATCCTTTAAGATACACTGTAATGCCAAATGCAGTAAGAGATCAAGGAATTTGGGGAGAAGCAGGAATTAACAGTAAAAATGTAGCAATGTCTGCTACTGAAACAATTACAACAAATGCAAGAATTTTAGGAGTAGATCCTTATGTAGATGGTGGAATTGGTGAAGAAGACATGGTAACAATAGTTTTACCTTATATTTCAAGTGCTAAAGAAGGTGTTGAAAGATTAGGTATGTTAACAGAAAAATTTGGAACATATGAACCTAATGGAGTAGCATTTTCTGATAAAGATGAAGTATGGTGGTATGAAAGTATCGGAGGACATCATTGGGCTGCAGTAAGAGTACCTGATGATTCATATGTCGTAGCTCCAAATAGATTTAACATAGATCATTTTGACTTTGCATCAAAAGATTATTTATGTTCTAAAGATTTAGAACAATTAATAATGGATAATAATCTAAATGCATCTAAAGATGGTAGTATTAATTTAAGACATATATTTGGTAGTGCAACAATTAAAGACCATCATTATAATAATCCAAGAACATGGTATATTCAAAAATTCTTTAACAAAGAATTGAATAATCAACCAATGGATGATGATCAACCATTTATATTAGTACCAAATAAAAAAATATGTATGGAAGATATTAAATTTTTACTAAGTTCACATTATCAAGATACTCCATATGATCCATATAGTACAATAAGTGATCCAGAAACAAAAAAATTGTTTAGACCTATAGGAATAAACAGAAATCACTCAGTTCATTTATGTCAAATAAGAAATAATGTACCTGAAGAAATTGCAGGAGTTCATTGGTTAGCATTTGGACCAAATACATTTAATGCTCTAGTACCATTTTATTCAAATGTAACTAAAACACCTAAAGCATACGCTAATGCAACAGGTACAGGTGACTTTACAAATATGTATTGGCTAACTTGTGCAATTGCCTTATTAGGTGATTATAACTATGATTTATATAGTGACTTAGAAAATGCTTTTGAACAAAATGCACATGCAAGTTTTAGAAACATAACAATGAAGGCAGATAAAGAAGCAGTAAATAAAAAGGATATAAATAAATATCTAGAAAAAATTAATGATGAACTTTCAGAAGACTCATTAAAAAGATCTACAAAACTACTTGAAGATATGGTAGTATTAGGATCACCACATATGAAATTAAGATATAGTCTAGGTGACTAATAAAAAAGGAGCTGTAATGCATTGATTTAATAATCATGCATTATAGCTTTTTTAGTTTTAATACAGAATTTGTTCAGTTATTAGTATATTTCATAAAAAAAGGCATTATTAAAAAGCCTATCACGATATTAAGTTTAAATATATCAATTAAGCTTAATTCTGCTTTTTTTATTATGATATTTTTTTATGTTATATCCTATACATATTAGTAAAAGCTCAGTTTTGACATTCTCTATCTTTTTTCTATGTATTCTAGTGTATTGATAATCTTGTTTAATTATTCCAAATGTTCCTTCTGCTTGGATACTTCTTTGTTTTCTTAAGTTACTACCAAAATCTCCTGTAAGGTTTTCATTTACTTTTTTGTACATTTCTTCAAGCTCAGGTGTAACTGTTATCATTCTATTTCCTGCAGCTTTAGTGCATTCTGATTTGACTGGACAGTCATTACATTTAGTGCATTCATATTTATATTGTTTTTTTCCGTAGCCATTTACATCTATTATATTTTCACTTATTAAAACATTAAACTCTTGATTTTCAGGACAAATTTTGAATCCATTTTCTGATGTTTTAAAGTTAATAGCTTGATATTTTTTCTTCTTAACAAAAGTTTTATCAAAATTAACTTTATTGAATAATGGGTATTTTAAAGTTAATTCCATATTGTGTTCTTTACAATATTTATAGTTTTCAAAACTACCATATCCAGCATCACCTACTGGATACTGTGGATAACTTTTATATTTAGATTTATACAAATCCATTAATGGAATGAATGTTCTCAAATCATTGGCACACTGAAATATATCTGCAACCATTATATATTCACTTGAAACTCCTACTTGGATATTATACCCTGGTTTAAAAACTCCAGTATTGTTATAATAATCATATTTCATGTGCATGAAAGTGGCATCATGATCAGTTTTAGAGTAACTGTTTCTATTTTCAAATATTTTAAAATGTTCTTCATATTTAGCTAATCTTGAATAATAATCATTTATTTTTTCATGTTTTCTTTGTAAATCGTGTTTTCTAGATCCTTTTCCATAAACAAACTCAATTTTTTGTTTTTTTATATTTATTTCAATATCTTCTACTATTGTTTTTAAGTATGTTGATTTATATTTATTTTTAACTGGAAAATATTGATCATAACATTTATTATATTCTACTATGAAAGTTGAAACATTAGTAAATAGTTTTTGTTGAAATTTTTCAACAGCTTTACGCCATACAAAACTAGTCTTTTTAGCATTGGCTTCAAATTTAGTACCATCTATATAAAGTTTTGAAGTATCAATTGAATCATCACAAGAGATAATATATTTATTTATATCATAAAATATATTTTCTATATTTTTATCAACTAAATTTTCATTTATAAATGTTGCGAAAGCATTGTGAGATGGAGTCTTCATATTACAAAGACTCATAAATCGTATGTCTGTTTTACATGCTTGTTCTATTTTTCTTAAAGAATAAATTTGGTTAGTATATGCAAATAAAATAACTAGTAACATCATTGTAGGATCATACCCTTGATTACCTCTATGGTATGATCGAGTTATGTATTTTGATAAATTAAATCCTTTCATTAGTTCTACAAATGAATGTACTACATCATCAGCTGGTGAAATTACTTCTACTTCTAGTGGTAAAATAAGCTGAACTGGTTTATAATTAAAAGCATAATTGTTATTGAGTAATTCGGTATTCATATATCAATTATACTAAAAAGGAAGAATGTTTTCTCTACATTGAGTAAACATTCTTCCTTTTATTGTATAGGACTATATATGCTAATGCATTACAGCCCCTTTTTATGCTTATAAATTTTATGCTTATAATTTTTATGCATATAATAATTATGCATATATTTTTTTAGCGAATACTTTTAACAGTAATGGTGATATTAAAGTACTTAATAAAATAACAATGATAAACGCTGAATAATGTAAATTATTAATAATTTCTGCTTCTTTACCAATTTGTATGATAATTAAGGCCATTTCACCACGAGAAATCATACCGGCACCAATCATCAATGAAGAATTTTGTTCAAATTTTGATAATCGTGCCCCAATATAACCACCAATTAATTTTGTAAGTACAGCAATTGCAGTAAATGATAAAATAAATAGAATTTGTGGATAGAAATCAGATAGCTCAACATTTAAACCTATACTTACAAAAAAGACAGGTATAAATATTGAATAACCAATTTCTTCAACACTTTTTAATACTTCATCAAACACCTCAGTTTGTGCAACGGCTACACCAGCAAAAAAGGCACCAATCACAGAACTTAAACCAACAAGATCTGCAACATAAGACATAGCTAAGCAAATTACAAGAGACATTATAATAACAGCAGAGTTAGATTTAATTTTAGAACTATAATTCATAATAAAAGGTGCAATCCATTTTATTAAGAAAAAGATACCACCAAAATAAAGTATTTGTTCAACAAATACTAGAGGTAGATTAGTAACAGAAGATTCGCTTGAAGTAGTTAAGAATGATAAACCAATACTTACAACAAAGACAACTAAAATATCATCTACTATGGCAGCTCCTAAAATTGTCGATCCTTCTTTTGAATTCAAAATATTTAACTCTTTTAAAACATCCACAGATATACTAACAGAAGTCGCTGCTAAAGCTATTCCTAAAAAGATAGCTTCATTAAAATTAAGATTAAAGCCAACACCAGTAAAAATTCCACCAATAATAGGTAAAATAACTCCTAATGAAGCTACCATAATAGCTGGTTTAAAATATTTTTTTAACAAAGAAACATTACTTTCTAAACCAGCCATAAACATTAATATAATAATACCTATTTCAGAAAACTCTTTTACAATTACATCAGGATGAACTACATTGAAACCAGCTTTTCCTAAAATTAGGCCCACTAATAATTGACCAATTACAGCTGGAATTGCAATTTTTCTAGACAAATGACTAATAAGAGTAGTAGAAATAAGTATAATACATAAAATACCAATAAATTCCATATTAACCTCCTATACTTATAATAACACGTAATATAATTATAACATTGCTAGTAAACTGTTTTATATTCGAGTTTAGAAAAAAAATATAAAAAAATAATTAACAAATCTTTTAATATAATTAATATTATTAATTACGAGAATAAAAGTTAATATTATAATAAAAAAATGTATATATAATTAAAAATAATGGTAGAAATATTTACATTAAACAGTATATAAGTTAATAATATAAAATAATAATTATAAATAATAGTTAATAATTAATAGACAGTATGATTATACTGTCTATTAATAAAACATTTATATCCAATTTTAAAATAAAAAAGCTACATTATTTTTAATAAATTACTACACCATTTAGCAAATTCTTTAGTATCAAGTCCCATACAAACATCAACATACGGTTTATTTATAATGCTAGGATGATAATCGACAACAGTTGCACCTTTTGCAAAACCATCTTTAACAATTTTGACATCTAATTTTTCAACGTTAAAAAATTCTGGATGCTCTAAATAAAAAATAGTACAAACATCATGCATTGAAATACCATCATCAAAATTTCCGTCTTGATATTCACTGAACATTTGATAAAACATTTTTTGAATTTTAGACCCTTTTAATAAAGGTGCTAATTCATTGTTAGTTAGTAAAGCATTATTTGTTGCATTTAAACCAACCATAACTAAAGAAACATTAGTATTAAAAACTAAATCTGCAGCCAGTGGATCAACATAAAAATTAAATTCAGCACAACTTGAAACATTTCCTAAACCAATGCCTCCACCCATCATTACAATTTCTTCAATATTATTTTTTACTTCCGGATACATCTTTAACAGTAAAGCAATGTTAGTCAAGGCTGCAAGACTAATAATTGTCACAGGTTTTTCACTTGCTAATATAGCTTTTCTCATAGCATTAACAGCACTTAATTCAATAACACTTTTTAAAGATTTTGGTAAAACAATACTACCAATACCACTTTTTCCATGTACATAACTAGCATCACTTAAATCACCTAATAAAGGATATTCACTACCTTTAGCTACATCTACATCATATCCAAAATAACTAATTAAGTCTAAAGTATTCCTAGTTGTATTTTCAAGATTAACATTTCCTGCCATTGTAGTAACTAATAAAATATCATATTTATTAGAAAACAATGCACATGCTAAAGCTAAAGCATCATCAATTCCAGGATCTGTATCAATAATAATTGGTTTTTTCATTTTTTTATAACTCCTCATTAAATAAATTATATCTAATATAATAATAACATATTTTCAATAAACTAAAAATACACATTACTTAAGGTATTTTATTGTATTTCTTGTAGTAAAAATAGTAAAATAATAATTATAAGAGTATACTATACTATAAGAGTGGAGGAATTTAAATGTTTAATAAAAAAGAATTAAAGTACAAGAATGAAATAAATAAAAAAACAACAAAAGCAACTAGTGAAATCGAGAGTTTGATAACATATTTAAATGAGAATTTAGAAAATATAAAAACTGAAAATGAGCTAAAAGTTAATAGAATTTTAGATAGTTTAGAAAAAGATGAAGATGTAAACCTAAGAAAAGTTCAAAAGCTATTAAAAAAAGAAAATAAAAAAACAAATAAGAAACTGAAAAAGTTTAAAAAACAAACAAAGACAATTCAAAAAGAATTAGAGAAAAAAATGGACAAAGGACTTTCATCAATAAAGGATGACATGTTTATTGATGAAGTTAATGAAGCAATATATGATAGAAATAAAAATATTAATCCTAAATTTTTTGCATTAAAAGAGTCATTTTTTGATACTATAGATGAAACAAAAGCAGAAGTTAAACCAGCAGTGACAAAAGCTTTTGCTGCTGTAAAAGATAAAAGTAGTGAAAAAATAGAAGATGTAAAAAGTAATATTGCAGATAAAATAGAAGATTTTGATATTGATAAGTTCAAAAATGATTTAATAATAGATAATGTTAAAATACAAAGGGATATCAGAAGAAACCTTGCAAAAATAAAAAATCAAACTAAAAAATATCAAACTGAAATAGGAGAAAACTTACAGGATAAAATGTCTAAAATAAATAAAATTAAGAATTTAAAATCATTACAAGTAAAAACTAAAGCAAAAAAAGAAGAACTTATAGATGAAATAGCAGATATTAATGATGAGTTGTCTATCAAAGAAGATAACATGCAAGAAAATAAAAATAAACATACAGCTTTAAAAGTATTAGCTGTAGCTCCAGTTGTAGCGACTGCTGCATCAGCTGCTGCAATATCATTTAATGCAAAAGTAATTGAAAAACGTAGTGTTGCAAGCAAGTTAATTGAATTAGGACTGCTTTCAATGGATGTGAAAAATAAAGTAGGTTTTATAATAAATGATCACATTGCAAATGAAGCAATACTAGATAATGCAAAAGAATACAGTTCATTTGACTATATACTTCCATTAAAGTTTGAAAACAAATTTGGAATAGTAGAGACATCATATGAAAATGTTTATAAAATAGAAAACATAAATGGATATTTACAAAAAATAGTAATATTCTTTCATCCAGGTATGTTTTGGATGCAACCAGATGAACAACAATATAAATATGCAACAACACTAGCAGATAATTTAAATGCAAGTGTTTATATTCCAATATATCCAAAAGCACCAACTTATAATTATAAAGATGTCTATAAATTTTTAGATGAATTTTATACTAAGTTAATAAAAGAAAATCCAAACAAAGAAATTATTTTTGTAGGAAATAGTAGTGGTGGATCTTTAGCCTTAGGTTTTGCAATGTACTGTCAAGAAAAAGGACTATTAACACCTACAAACATAATCTTAAATTCTCCAATTTTA
Source organism: Mycoplasma sp. P36-A1 (assembly GCF_049478495.1). NCBI lineage: Bacteria > Bacillati > Mycoplasmatota > Mollicutes > Mycoplasmatales > Mycoplasmataceae > Mycoplasma > Mycoplasma sp. P36-A1. The sequence goes on from NZ_CP168083.1 coordinate 691,616, forward strand.
GATATTCAACTTAATGATACTAAGATTTATGAGATAGAAGAAAATGATCCAGTTCAAAGACCTTATGATTTAAAGATAAGACTAAGTTACTATGCAAATCATGAAGATGAAAAAGATTATAGATTAAGCCCAATATATGGAAATATAGAAAATATAGGAAAAATCTCAGTGTTTACAGGTACAAATGACATATTTAATATTGATGCTAGAAGATTGTTAGATAAGAGTTTAATTGATAATGTAGCTATTAACTTTTATGAATATGAATACATGATACCAAACTTTGTACAATATACCACTCCAGAAGCTAGTGAAGCATTAGAAACATTAATAGAAATAGTATTAAACAACTAATCTAAAGGCGGTTCATCAACTGAATCGCCTTTATAACATGCTTGCATAATAAGTTATTCTAAAGTATTATATAAAAAACAATCGGAGGTTTATTATGGAAATAAAACTTAGAAAAATTAAAGACAAGGATTACAATCGTGTTTCAAAATGGCTTAAAAAAGAATATATTAGTAGTTATTTTAATAATAAGCCACTTTATTTAGAAGAAGTAAGTGCAGTAAATATGAATCATAAACAATTAAAAAATTATATTATTGAAATAGGAGTCCAATCGATTGGATTTGTTCAAATATATGATATCTTTAATCTTACAAATGATTTATTAGAAGTAGATCAACAAGACAGTGTTTATAGTTTTGATTTTTTTATTGGCGAAGAATTTTATCTTGGAAAAGGTTATGCTAATATTATTGTTTCAAAAATAATTAAAAAAATTAGGTTAAACAAAAATGTCAAACAAGTAATTTATCAAACTGCAAAAGAAAATATCGCTTGTGCAAAAGCTTTACTGTTTAATGGTTTCATTCTTGATGAAGAAAGTGATTTGTATTATTTAGATTTAGATGAAGTAATAATTGAAGATTACATTGAAGAAGATTACATAAAAAAAGTAGAAGAACATTTAAATAGATATAAAGAAACAAAATTTGCAGATACTTCTGAAAAAAATTATGTTTCAAATATAAAAGACAATTTTATATTTGATGTAAATTATATCAAAGAGCTAGATGAATTTAGATATATAGATTATGATTCAATTAGAATGAGAAGACTAAACAGTGCATTAGTACTTGCTATGAACTTCTTTAATACTAGAGTTATGAATGATGATATAATTGTTAAATTAGTTAGAAATTTCTTTAAAATAAAAATCACAGAAGAGATATTTTCTGTTAAAAGATATTTTCATTTTAACGACTATGATTTAACAGGTAAATCATCTACAATTGCCTTGTATTTAACTATTAACAATAAATATCGTTTATATATAGAAACAGCATATTGCCAAGAAAATTATAAAAATATTGAAGAGATCACAAATGAAAAAGTCCAAAACTTTAAATTTGTTTATCAAAAAATGTTAAATAATTGTCAAAATGCATATACAAATATTGAAATGAAAGAGTTTTACACACACTATCAATTCTACAGAAATATAGCAAGAAGACAGTCAGAATATGATTATGTTGCTTTTATTCAACCATTTGATAACATTAAACTACAAGAAGACTTAGATAGTGGACTTGAAAGAGTTAATTCTGATAATATAAGAATTCTAGATTGGCATGAGATGATAAAATGGGTCTTAGATAATACTAAAGACTATTTATTAATTGAAAAGATGAGAGAATTAGAAGCTAAGTATTTTGGATATAAGTATAATTTATTATAAAAAGCACGCAAGTGCTTTTTAATATTACGATAATGTAATATATTGTAAGTTAATTTAAAGGTTAAAAATAAAAAAGGGTGCTAAAATTAAAGAGAACTACAAGTTAAAGGAGCTGGTTAAATTGAATAAAGAATCAATTATCTTTTCTATTTTAGCTTTTGTAGCATTATTGGTAGTTTTATTTTTAACATATAATTTTTTAATGAAATACTAAAAAAGGAGACAATTATAATGAAAAAATTTTTACTAGTATTATTAGCCGCTATTGTTGTATTAGCAGTTGGTAGTTATAAATTAATAAGTGATCAATACAAAGGAGATAGCTATTATACTCAAATTACAACAGATGGTGAAAAGAAATCTGAGAAAATTGATGATGGATCTACAGTAGTAACATTTAGTTACTCACTTCCATCATATGATGAAAAAGGAAACATGAAAGTAATGAATTTCAATGGTACAAATTCTGAAGGTAAACAACTTAGAAAAGATGCTTATTTAAAATTAGAATATAATGATGATAAAGGTGTTATTTCATGGGAAGAAGTTCAATTTGATCAAATACCAACTATTGTACAAGAAAAACTTAAATAGTCACTAAATTTAACTTATGAAAAGGAAAGTAGTTAATACTATTTTCCTTTTTTGTTGTCAGTTAAAGCATTTTTTGTTAAAGGCTATATATAATTACAATTATTGTGTATAATTAAACTATATGAAAAAAAGGAGTGTTTTAAATGGAAAAATTACCTAATTGTCCTAAATGTGATAGTGAATATACTTATGAAGATGGAAATAACTTTGTTTGTCCAATGTGTTCATATGAATGGTCAAAAGATGAAATAGTAGCAGAAGATGAAGACTTAATAAAAGATGTAAATGGAGCTGTTCTACAAGATGGAGATTCAGTAATAGTAATTAAAGATTTAAAAGTAAAAGGAAGTTCAAATGTCATAAAAAAAGGTACAAAAGCAAAAAGTATAAGAGTTATACTAGGAAAAAAAGACCATAACATAGATACTAAATTAGATGGTTTTGGTGCAATTGAATTAACAGCTATTTATGTAAAAAAAGCTTAACTTGCATTAATTTGCTTATTAAATATTACTTAATAGGTAAGCAATTATGTTAAAATAAATATAGAATTAAAGATAAGACTTTGTTTCAAGGTCTTTTTTATCATTTGTTTAAAAGGAGGGGAAATGCATGAATAATAATATTGTTATGGCTACAAAAGTATTATTAGGATTATCAATACTAAATATAATTCCATTTTCTTCAAGTATAATAAAAACAACAATGATTGTTATCATTTTAATGATGATATTAGAATATCTAATTTATAAAACATATAAAATCTTCGAGTTGAAATATGCATTTATAATTTGTGCAGTCTTACTAAGCTCACCATTTTTATATACAATACCAACAAATGTTGTATTTTTAAAAATTATTTCTACAGGCTTATGGATTTTATCACTAATTTTATGCTTATTAGCATATAGAACATATTTAAAAATAAAATTATTATTAAAGAGGGAGCAAACTAAATGAATGTAGCTTTAATAGGTGTTAATGAACTAACTAGACTTGTAGTTGAAGAAATACAAAAGTCTAAAGTTTCAATAAACTCAACAAAAATAATAGGCATTTATGATTTTAATAAAAGTAATGAGATACATTATAAAAATATTAAAATCTATAATAATCTAAATGAGATTTACTCTGATAATGGTATAGATACAATTATTGTGCTAACAACAACATTAGAGGCAAAAGATATTATTGAAAAAGCTTTAACTAATAAAAAACATGTTATCAGTGTAAATAAAGATGTTTTAGCAATTTATCATAATAAATTATTTGATATAGCATTAAAAAATAATGTCGGTCTTTACTTTGATGCAGCCATAGGTGGTGGAATACCAATAACCGATTTTTTAAGTAATATGAGCAAAAGCGATGAAATATATGATATAAAAGCAATATTGAATGGTACTAGCAATTTTATTTTAACAGCAATGAATCAAAGTGAACTTGATTTAAATGTAGGGTTAATGCAAGCAGTAGCAAATGGGTATGCAGAAGAAGACCCAATTCAAGATATTAGTGGTTTTGATGCAGCTAGAAGTTTATCAATGATAGCTACACTAGCTTACAATAAAAATATTACTGTTGATGATATTTTCATTAAAGGTATTGAAAAGGTAAATATAGATTCATTGCAAATTGCAAAAGGACTTGGTTATACAATAAAACAAATTGCTAGTGCAAGTATGTTTGAAGGATCGTTATCTTTATATGTTTTACCATGTTTTGTAAAAGACAACATTTTATTATCAAGAGTTGATGGAAATATGGGTGCTTTGTACTTAACAAGTAAAAACCTTGGTTATTCTATGATTTATGGCCCTGCAACAGGTAATAAAGAAATTTTAAATGCAATTATTCAAGATATTAATAAAGTAGAAAACTTAATTAATAATAATGGGGTATTTAATGCTTTTAACTATTTAGATGAAAGTAAAAACATTGTTACAAATTCAGTACAATCAGAATTTATATTTATAGGTGAAAAAGAAAGTATAGTCAATTTAAATGATCAAATTGGTAATATTATGATAGATGAAAACACTCTAGTTGTTAGTGTTACAATTGAAAAAGCATATGAGTATGCAAACAGCTATAATCTTCATGCTTTTCCATTGGTTTATTAAATGAAAAAACTAGGACTTGATGCTTTTACTTTAAAAGTAATTGCTTTAATATCAATGACTATAGACCACATAGGTTATTTTCTATTTCCAGATATTCTTTTTTTGAGAATCATAGGTAGAGTTGCCTTTGTAATATTTGCTTATTTTACAGCAAATGCATATATTCACTCTAGTAACAAAATAAAACATGGACTAACTTTACTTGGTTGTGGTTTAGTATTTGATATATTTACTATAATTAGTAACCAGTATTATGTTTCTAATATATTTATAACTTTAGCCTTTGGTTATTTTTTGATAATGACTTTTGATAAAAAGCAATACTTACTCAGCCTATTATTATTAATAATTGTACACTTCTGGCAAATGGACTATGGTTATTATGGAGTAATACTAATATTTATGTGTTACATATTTTATAAACAAATAGATTTACTAGTTATTGTTAATTTAGTTTTGGTAATGTTTTTTTCACAATTAAATATTGTCTCTGATGTTCAATACTATTCATGCTTTGGCCTGATGTTACTATATTTTTACAATTTTAAAAAGGGCAGAAGTATGAAATATCTATTTTATATTTATTATCCATTACATATAGTAATTATTCAGATAGTTGCACAATACATGTAAAGTATTCAAAAAGTCATGACATAAGTAAAAGGTAATGTTATAATTAAATAGATGATAAAAGCAAATATGCTTTTTTATATAAATTAATGAAAGAATGGAGAATTACATAATGGAAAAATTAGTAGTAGAAGCATTAATTGAAATTCCAACAGGAAGTCAGAATAAATATGAAATAGATAAAGAAACTGGAAGAGTAAAACTTGATAGAGTATTATATTCATCAATGTTTTATCCTGCTGAATATGGTTATATTGAAAATACATTAGCAGCAGATAATGATCCAATTGATATCTTAGTACTTACTACATATCCAACATTTCCTGGTTGTTTAATTGATGCTAGAATATTAGGAATGTTAGAAATGATTGATACAGGAGAAGAAGATGTTAAATTAATCGCTGTTGCTCAAGATGATCCTCGCTTTGATCATGTTGAATCTTTAGATGATTTGGCACCTCATACTTTAAAAGAAATTCAAAACTTCTTTGATACATATAAATTATTACAAAACAAAGCAGTTGAAACTGGTAGATATTTAGGTGTCGAAGATGCTAAAAAATATTTAGATGCTGCAAAAGAAGAATATAAAAAATTAAATAAATAAGACTAACTAGTTTAGTCTTTTTTATTATGGAGAGATAAAATGGAAGAAAAAAAACCTTTTGATAGTTATTTTCAATTGTTTAAAGAAACATTTATTTTAAGTGCTTTTACCTTTGGTGGTGGTTATGTCATAATTGCAATGATGAAAAAGAGATTTGTTGAGCAGTTGAAGTGGATAGATAATGATGAAATGTTAGATTTAGTAACAATAGCTCAAAGTGCACCTGGGGTAATGGCGGTAAATACTTCAATTATTTTAGGACGTAAACTGGGAGGTTTCAAAGGCTCATTAGTTGCTACTTTAGGAACCATTCTACCACCTTTTATTATTCTTGGTATAATTTCATTATTCTACAAAGCCTTTGTTAGTAATTTTTATGTAGCTAGTGTTTTACAAGGAATGCAAGCTGGAGTTGCTGCAGTTATTTTAATAGCAGCTATTACAATGTTTAATGATATGAACACTGTTAATAAAACCTATAATATTATCATGAGTCTTGCAGCATTCTTTTTATCATATTTTATGAATATTAATGTCATATATTTATTAATAGCTGCCTTGATTATAAGTCTAATTATGGAATATATTAGATATATAAAAAGGAGGAATATTTAATGCTGTTTGATTTATTTGTATCCTTTTTAAAAATAGGGTTGTTTTGTTTTGGAGGAGGGTATGCTTCGATCTCTTTAATACAATCTGAAATAATAAATACCCATCAATGGATTGATATGAAGACCTTTAGTGATATCATTACTATTTCACAAATGACTCCTGGTCCAATAGGGATCAATGCAGCAACTTTTATTGGTATCAATGTAAATGGTTTAATAGGAGGAGTTGTAGCCACCTTAGGCTTTATAATACCATCATTTATTATTGTGAGTTTCTTGGGTTATATTTATTTGAAGTATGGGAATTTAACAATAATTAAAGTAGTATTACAAGGTTTACGACCGGTGATTGTAGGAGTTATTGCAGCAGCTGGACTAGCTTTATTAGTTGCAGCAATCTTTACCAATGGAGTTATTTCTAAAGAAAATTTTATGCCAGTTCAAGCATTTTTGTTTGCGATAAGTATTTACTTACTAGTTAAAAAAAAGAATTTAAATATTGTAGTTGTAATGTTTAGTGCAGGTTTAATAAATCTTGTTATTGTATTTTTAATGAAATTAATAGCATAAAAAAAGAAGTGATTAATTAAAATCAACTTCTTTTTTTTTCATATTATGTAAATATTACCATTTACCTTTAGCAATATGGTTTTGAACTTCAGCTTTTAATGATTGTTTCATTTGCCAAGCACTTTCGTGTGCAAATGTAAATAATTTAACACAAGCTGGATCAAGATTTTGTTCAATTCCTTCACTAGCAAGGTCCATCATACTTAACATTAAACCATCAAGTTCCATTAAAAGGTCATTAGATCTTTCAGAACGATAGATTAATTCTGCTGCCTCACTTGTTAATTCAACAAATTTATCAGGTGTAGCACCACATTTAAAACAGTTTGTTGTTACTGCATCTGTTTCAATAACATTGTTACAAACAGAGCATCTAAATAATTTTTTTTCCATTTTGATATTCCCCTTTCATATATATAATTGATTATATCATGCAAAGCAAAAAAGTCTTAACAATATGCAAATAAACTGTATGTTAAAGCTTTTCTAAAAAATCTACAAAATCTTCTACAAAGTCAATTGTTTTACCATCAATATCATTTTGTGGATTAAATTCATAAATATCTACTGCTGCAATTTCAAAATTTGAATTAACAGTTTCAAATAATTGTTTTACCTCTTGGATGCTTAGGCCACCTTCAACTGGAGTTGAAACACCTTTTAGTATTGAAGGATCTATTGCATCAATATCTAAAGAAATATGTACTTTTGATACTTTATTCTTTAAATGTTTAACTAGTTTATCCATTTCTTTTGAAAAAGTTGATGATTTTAACAAAGCATCTTTTAACTCAAGTATATTTTTTTCAAAAATAGTTATTTGCTCTGGATAATCTACACTTCTTGTTCCAACATATACAATATTTTCAAAAGATATTCTCTTAGAGTTTCCAAGATTGTTATATTTTTCTTCATTAATACCAGTTAGTGATGCCACTGGTGTTCCATGAACATTTCCACTTTCAGTTTCACTGAAACGATTAATGTCAGCATGAGCATCAATCCATATTAGACCAATATCATCTCCATATGTTTCTAATGAGGCTTTAACACTACCTAATGCTAAAGAGTGGTCACCACCTAAAGATAAATACTTATATCCTTGTGAGACAGTTTTAAGATTTTCATTGTATAAATCTAAACATGCTTGATAAATACTGTTATAATTTTTAACTTTTGCATTAATAGTCTCTTCAGCAACAGGGACGTGTGGAATGTAGTTTATTTTTTTTGCTAATTCTGGTTTGAATTTTTTAATATTTACATATCCTAAGCCTATTCCTAAAACATCAGCTCCATATCCAATGTCACTCATATTAATTTTAAAATTTTTCATAAATTCTCCTTTATTTTAGATAAATGAATTAAAGGTGATATCTTTATTTAAGAATGCATATGCAATTAGGATGATTAACATCATAACTGAAAATCTTGCAGCCATAAATCCTACTTTAACATAATAGCTACAGCAGTGGTCATAAGCATTCATTAAAGCATCTATTGCCTTTGCACTTAAAAAGCTTTTTATCCCGTGTTTAGCTTTTCCTACTGTACTATATTTTGTTAATAATTCATTTGAATCTAGTTTGTTATTGTTTTCATGCTGTTGCACTAAATATTTTCTTGATTTATTAATTTTTGAAATATAGTTTTTTAAAACTCTTCTTTGCCATATTCCTTTATTTTTTTCATTTATTGCTTGATAATCTATTTTAAAGTTTGATGGTACAATAATACTTTCATGAGTATCAGTATACAAAATATCGATTATTTTAATATATTCATTAGGGTTGTCTTTAACTACTTTTATTTTAGTTATATAAAAACTACAAGCCCAACCAAATAAGCATAATAAGGCTATTGTGATTAATGAAATACGTTGAAATAATAGAAAGCTAAACAACACTCCTACCATTCCCATACTAACTGTAAAAGCTGTTGGAAAGATACTAGCATGATTTGTTATATAGTCTTCTCTTATAAAATAAATGTCATTAAATTTAATATTTTTTGTGCCAATTTTAACACCACTTTTATCAAATATTATATTTGTTTTTAGCTGTTTATAATAACCATTTGTTTCTTGCATTTATACATTCTCCTCTTTTTATATTGCTCTTAATACAACAATAACGAAGACAGAAATGTCTTCGTTATCTCAATAACATAACTAGTTTTATTATATGATTTTAAATTGTAAAATACAACCTGTAAAACTACTTAATTATATTTTTTGCAACATATTTTGAGGTGAAACAACTTAATATTGCTCCATATTCCATATAGAATGATATTTTATCGCCAACTTTAATATTCTTATCAGTTGTTTCTAATAACATATGATCTGAGCTAGATCCAAGTATTTTTACTGTATCAATCATTGGCTCTATTACATCGGTTGAAACATCTTGTCTACCAATTGCCAATATTACTCTTCGATGTATACCTACATCTTCAAATTCAACCTCTTCACCAAAAGCATTAAAACCTCTTTTACCAATAGGATAAGATGGTTTATCTTTAACTTCAATAACTTCAGCTTCTAAAGTAAATATATGATCAACCATATCATCAATCATATGTCCATATGCTGATTCATGTCCATCAATAAAACCTTCACCAATTCTTAAGTTATTAACTTGTTTTGGTAAATTATTTTCTAAAGCAAGAGGAAGTGTACTTGAATTACCTCCTGATACAATAGGAAGTTTTATATTAAAATGTTTTTCAATATTTTCTTTTACTTCAACTAATTGTTCCATTTTACTTCTTGTTGGTATAATAGCACCATAACATGTAAGGTTTGTTCCAACTCCAAGTAACTTAATGTTTTTTAATTTTAAGATTTCATCAACTATTGTGTAATAGTCTTGATCAAACATAACACCTTCTCTTAAATCTCCTAAATCGACCATCAAAATAATTTCATGAACCTTATCTTGCTTTAAGGCAGCTTCATTTAATAATTTAATGGTAAATATTTCAGAGTTAAGTGAGCGATCACAGTATTTAACTACTTCATCTACCTCACTTGGTAGTGGTAATCTTAACATTAATGTATTTGATTCTGGTAATGCTTCTTTAATACTTTTTAAATTGATTATTCTTGAATCAGCAAAGTTTCTATAACCCCAACTGTGTAATGCCTCTACTATAGGTAAATATGCACTGTATGCTTTAGTTACTATATATAGTTCATCAAGGAAATCTAATTTTTTATACAACATTTCAGCATTGTATTTTAATTTTTCTAAGTCAATATTAATCCTTGGATACATTCAAAGACCTCCTCATTAAGTTTAATGCAGCTTTTTTATTAATTCTTGAGATTATACCAGCATTTGCAAGTATATAATCAGTATCCTTTAAAATAGTGATACCTGTTCTAGGTAATAATTTAAAAGCTGAATTACGTTCCATTATTTCTTCGACTAACTGTGGAGTATCAGGTAGTTTAGTTAAAGCACCACCAGTTAATACTACAAATTTAACATTTGTTAAATCTTTACCCTCAGCCATCTTTTTTTGCCCAGAAATAGTATATAGATTTTTAAAATCACCTGCATGTCTTTGAAGTGAAACTTCAGTTGCATACTCACAAAGCAATCTAGTAAATTTTAATTCTAATTCTGTTTCGGGTATGGGTTTGATATTTTCATATAAATCATACAACGTTTCCATTGAAATATCAAGTGTCTGAGCCATTTGCTTATGATTCATATTTTCAAATATATTTTGAGCATTTACATATAATCCTAAATCACCTTCAACAGTTCTTTTAGCTTCTGGTTCAGGATTAATCAGTATTCTTTGAATATCTTCACTTCCAATAGTAACAGAGTGGACATCAGTAGTTGCTCCTCCAACATCAATTACTACTAAATCACCAATATCTTCTTTTAATATTTTGGCAGCTTCCATTACAGCTCCAGGAGTTGGTATTATATGATCTTTAACACTTTCTCTTATGTGGGCCATACCTTTGGCTTTGGTAATATGCTTTTCAAACGTATCATGAATTATTTTTCTAACAGGTTCTACATTTAATTGATCAATCTGTGGATAAACATTTTCAGTAATTGTAACTAAATCTTCTTTACCATAGTGTTTTGCTAAAAATCTTATATCATCGTGATTTTGGATGTTTCCACAATAGATAATGGGAATATCTAAATCTAGTTCTAAGATTTTTTGAGTATTGTTTAAAGCTGTCTTTTTTTCACCATAATCAACTCCACCAGCTATTAAAATAATATTAATAGGGGTTTCTTGTAATCTGATAATATCTAAAGGTGTCAATTCGCCAGCAGTTATCATTTTAATGTTTGAACCAGCACCTAAAGCAGCTTCTTTTGCTGCTTTAGCTGTCATATCATAAACTAATCCATGGACACTCATTTTTAGACCACCAGCAGCTGAAGAAGTTGCTAGTAGATCATTATATTCAAGTGTATCTACTTTGATGTTATATTTTAAATCTTCGATAGCTTTATTCAATCCTATTGTAACATCATCTTCATCAACAGTTGTTTTATACTGACCTTGTCCAATAAAGACAGGATTATCACTATCTAAATTATCAAAAGCACTTACCAAAGTTGTAGTACTACCAATTTCAGCTACTAGTACGTCTATTTGCATAATTTATTTTTCCATTTCTTGTAATTTTTTTACTAATGCAGTAGCAACATGAACACCTTTTGTTCCACGTCCAAACCCTGCATCTGCACCATTTTCAATAGCGGTTTCAGGTATAACTTGTGTACCACCACTTAGTACTACTAATTTATCTCTTACACCTTTTTCAATTGCATAATCATTTAATTTTTTAATGTTTTTATAGTGGATATCATCATGAGAAATAATTGTTGATACTAGTACTGCTTGTGCATTAAGCTCAATTGCTGCATCAATCATTTTTTCTATAGGTACAGAAGTTCCCATATATTCATATGTAATACCATATTTTTCAATTCCACCATGTTTAATATCTATTACTTCTCTTAAACCTACTGAGTGTTCATCTTCACCAATAGTACCAGCTACAACTAGAATAGGGTGGTCTTCAACATATTCAGTTATTTCTTTTTCTGACATTACTTCTGGTTCTTTTGGTAAAGTTAATTCATCAATGTTTATATCAAAAGGAACTCTACCTTTAAATTGTATTCTTGTACCTTCTGATGGATGAAGTATTTCAGTATGAATTATTTCAACATCTTCTAAATTCATTCTTTTTCCTGTTTCTAAAGCTGCTGCTTGAGCAATTAATTTTGAAGTTGGATAGAATAAATCTACTGCAATAATTCCATCTCCAAGCCATTCAACTTCTGGTTTTAAAAGATTAGAATTACGATATTTTGCTGTTTCTGCCATTCTTACATAAACATTATCTTCTTCATCTAATTCATCTATAAATGTAATTAAATCAGGATTATCTAATGTACACTCTTTAACGATATCTTTATATGTTTTAGCATTGTATTGTTCTAAGTTATTATAACCAAAGTGAGCTTCTACAGGAGCTAGATAATCAACATCTCTTTCAAATATTGCATCTGCACCAATTCCACCTTCTGGATCTCTACCAATTCCATCTCCATTACGTTGAGGGAATTCTCCACTATCAATAAATGAGGCGTTTTTAACAGCTTCAAAATAACCACCTTGTGCTAGGATATCTTCCATGTATAAGATAGCTCTTTCTTTAAGTTCTCTTACTTTAGTACCCATTTCACCATCAAGGTTTAAATTTACTAATTCTCTAAAGTTATCCATACCTACTAAAGCTTGTTTAGCTGTATCAATAGCTTCAATGTTATAAATGTGCCAAGGAACATTTCGACCTTCATCAGGTGTAATTGTTGATTGAATATCAGCACTTGTAAGTCTTGAAATTACTAAGTTTAAAGCATGTGTAACTGTAGCTTCACGAGTTGATGAATCCATATATTTTGTATTCATTTGCGCTCTCATTTTATATTTATTAAATAAACTTCTCAATGCAATTGCATAAGGTAAATTAATTCTTAAATCAGGAGCTGGTGGTGCAGCTGGTGGAACAGTAGATAGACAGATATGTTCTGGTTTAATTCCTACTCTTTCAGAGAATAATGAATTAATAGCATGTTGAACTAATAATTCAGGCATTACATTCCAAGCATCTTTAGCTGTTGCATTAGCATTATGTGCTCCATCTATTTGTGCAATATCAGCCCATTGGATTAATTTTTTACTTTCTGCTGCATCAACAAAAGATCTAACCATATTAATATTTCTATAAAGTACATTATATTGTGGATCTTGGTGTGCACCATTAACTCCTTCTTCAGCAAACATTACAGCTATTTCTGGTCCTGCTACTCCAGAGATATACGAATGGTAGTTAATTTTTCTTCCAACTTCTTCTTCTATTAAATCTAAGGCTTTTCTATGAGCTCTAACTTGTTTTCTAGTAACTGGAATTCCACCAATACCTTGAGGTGTTCCTTCAATTAAACCATCAAAGTGTGATTGTCCAGCAGTACGTATAACCATTAAGTGATCAGCACCATGCCAAGCAGCCATTCTCATACGACGAATATCATCTTCAAAACGACCTGAAGCAATTTCAGTTGTAATAACACAATCAGGTTGTGGATCTATATTTTCAAGTGAACGAGAAGATGGAAGTGGAACTGAATTTTTTAATGGTGAACTACTTTCATAATAAGTAAATTCTCCATATTTATGAGCACCAGCATCACGCCAAGTCCAACCACGTCTTTTAGGACGGTAATCTTTTAAGTCTTTTAGTATTTCTTCTACATCTATTTTTTTATTGATATCCATGCTACTTATCTCCTTTAAAATAGTTTGTTACACTATCCCAGTATTTGTCTTCTATTAAACCAAAACCTGCTTCTTTGATAGATACATTATTTTCTTTTGATGCAACATAGATTACATGCCCAGCACCTTTAGACATTAATCCATAATCCATTACTTTTTCAACGATAGCTTTTGCTTCGATAGAAGAAAAACCAAGTCTTAAAACTACTGATCTTTCAACTGATGGAGTTGTATTTTTAACCCCTAATTCTAATAATGGATCAATAATTTTCCCTGTTAATTCCCAAAATAAATCATGAATTTCTTGATCAGTTAAGCCCTTTAAGTGTTTGCGATCTTCTAAATAAGTATCTGCTTTTTTTTGTACAGCCATTATTTTTCCTCCATCTTTTCAAATAGTTCTTTTAATTTTTCATTAGTAACTTTTAACTCATTTTTTAAATAGTCTAATTCAACTTTAGTTAGATTAGCTATTTCTTTTGAATAATTTGCTTTCATCGCTTTTATATAAGATAGTCTTAGTCTATCTAAGTTAACAGGAGTTACTTTTATATCTTTTGATGATTCTGGTAAAATTATATTTTTACCATTTTCAGATTCTTTAGGATTACCAAATTTAATATCAACACCATTTTTTCTAGCAAAAGATAATTGGGCATTAATATGTTTACCAGCTCCAGTATATTCTGTTTCTTGAACAACAATAATTTCATCTTCATTCATTTCTTGAGCTAATTTGAAAGCAACAGCTAATGATGTATTACCAGCTGGTCCTCTTTCATATCCTTCAAGTTGAGCTAACATTTCTGTGATAAAGAATACTTCACCTTGTTCTACTAAGTAATATTCATCCATATATCTTAATGGACGAGCTGCAGAACGAATTACATCACTTCTATCTGGAAAAGTTGCAAATGGAATTCCAAAACCAGTATGACCTGTTGTAAATGATTTTTTATTAAAATCAGTATCACTAGCCATATGTAATCCTTTAAGATTTACTGAAGCAGCAATTACTCTAGTATCAGTTGCACCAGTTTTGATCAATCCTCTTGCAGTACCAGTTAAGTTTCCACCACCAGCATTTGTACATACAACAGCTTCAGGGAATTTACCAAATTTTTCTTTTACTTCAGTTGCAATTTCATATCCTAAAGTTTCTACACCAGCAATTCCAAATGTAGAGTATAAAGATGCATTAAAAAATCCTGTTTCTTTTAATATTGATAAAGATTCAAAGAAAAGTTCAGGTCCAACAGTAGTTTGAATAACTTCAGCTCCTAAAGCTTCACATTTACGTGCTTTTTCAATAATTTCAGGTTGTCCAACACCTCTTGAATCATAAGTTTCTTGAACAATAATACACTCTAAACCTTGTTTAATTGCTTGAGCAGCAACGGCAGCACCATAATTTCCACTTGTTGCAGCAACAATTCCTTTATAACCTAATTTTTTTGCATGATATGCTGAAATTGAAGCACGTCTATCTTTAAATGAACCAGAAACATTACAAGCTTCATCTTTAACAAAAATTCTTGCACCTTTACCTGGAGCACTGTTTTTTCTAGCTAAAGCAGTAATATTCTTAAGTTCTATTAATGGTGTATTACCAACACCATTTTCTTTTTGAATTTCGATTGCTTCTTCAAGTGTATATGCTGCTTCACTCATCATTTTTTCATAATCAAAGGCAATTCCTTCAAGCTCAAATTTTTCATAGTCAAGACCTAAAGCTTTAGCTAAAATCTCTTCTCTTTCTGACATTATTTGTTCATATAGATTTGTATTATTTTTCATATCTTTCAGCCTTCAACTTTCTATCGATTTCAGTCATTTCAGGTAAGTATTCACCATAGTTTAATTCATACATTGGATCAACTTCTTTTAATACCCCATAATCTTCACGATTAGATTTTGTTAAAATTTTTGCTTCTTTGTTTAATTCACAATCTTCTAATAAAAATCCTTTTGTCCACATAGTAAATGGTTTACTTTTAGTTTCATCAGGAATTTTGCTTGTTCTTTCCTCAGGTTGAAGAATAACTCTTTCAATTCTGACAAAAGATCCTTTTTTTACTAACATTTATAACTACTCCTTTGCAATAAGAAGATAAAGCACTGCCTTATCTTCTTTTTTTATTTTATTATTATTTAATTAAATCTCTCATGTCTCCCATGATAGCTCTTGGCACTGGTAAATCAATCATTGTTTTTAAACCAGGAGTTGCATTAATAGTGTGAGGTATCATATTTACACACATTGCAATAGTACCAATTCCACCATCAACTTCAGGTGTAATAGACATACTTACTTTAGGATTACCTTCAAGAACAATGTAATCACCAGTATTAACTCCACCTAATTGTGGTTCAATTTGTTGAGGATGTTGCATGTCAATCATAACTTTACCATCAACAGTACCTTGAGCTGTCATATTAACACCAGCTAAACTTCCTGCTGCTGCAAATCCATAAGGAGATTTACGATCAACTTCAGTTACTATAGGTTTCATTTGTTGTTCAAAATTTTCAAGTTTTAAACCTAAACCATCAGCAATCATATTAACTGATTCTTTGAACCCAACATGTCCAGCTAATTCATGCTTAGCATTTTTTTCATTAAATTCATCAAGAGGCATTCCAACACCTTGTTCTTCCATAACAGCTGGACCAAAAGGTGATAGAGAATTTACTCTACGTGCAGTAATGTGATCTACTTCTTCCATACAACCAGTTAATGTTAAAACTAGTAAATCCATGATCAATCCAGGATTAATTCCAGTTCCTAATACAGATACACCATTAGCTTTTGCAATTTCATCCATTTTTGCAGCTAACTCAGGTTGATTAGCTAAAGGGTAAGCCATTTCTTCAGCAGTAGATACTACATTTAATTTAGCTTCAAGACATTTAACAATCTTATCATATGCTTTAGCAGTAAATGAATCAGTAGCAATTAAAGCAACATCTGCATCTACCTTTCCAACAATACTATCAATATCAGCAGAGATTAATACATCTGCATGATCACTAGTAGCATTTATTACTGATTTAAAATCTTTTCCAACTCTATCAGGATGAGCATCACAGACACCTACTATCTCTACCCCTTTTTTCTTAAGTAACATTGATGCCATTCCACTTCCCATAGCACCAAATCCCCAAATAATAACTTTTACGTTTTCCATTATAACAATATCCTCTCTTTCTTGTTTGAAATCTATGACTAAATTATACCAAATATTCAATATGAAAATCAGTAATTTTATAATATTTATTAATGAAGTTAGAAATTTTATAAATAGAACAAAACTTTTAACAAAACTTTGTATTTATTACAAAAGGGATATTCTTTTTATATATGTTGTGCTATTTTATGATAAGTACACAGTAGTGATTAATGCTATAAATTACTTTAATAATAGGGTTATTCGTAATATTTTAAATGTATAAATTACAAAAATAATTAACTATATGATAAGTTAATTAAGTTAAAATTAGCTTAGTAACTAGAAAAAATATAGGAAATAAATGGAATACAATTTTCTATTTTATAATATAATATGATACTTACCATAGTTATTTAAAGTAAACTTATAGATAATTATTATATAAATTAAGTAGTATATATTAATAAGTTTACACTTATGTACATTCGGTGTAGAATAGGGCAATATATAAAATAAATCATGAAAGTATAAGTATAATATTACTTATTAGAATAGAAAAAATATTAATTTTTTTAATTAAATCAATTATTAAAGGAGATCTCAATAATGAAAGAAAAAATTGAAGTGTTTGATTATGCATCAGAAATATTAAAAAGTATAAATAAAGGTATTTTGTTAACTACAAAAGCAGGCGATAAAGTTAACACAATGACTATAGGATGGGGAAGTTTAGGCGTTGAATGGCGTACTAATATTTTTATTGCATATATTAGAGAAAATAGATTTACTGCAACACAACTTCAAGAAAATGCTGAGTTTACTGTTAATGTTCCACTTGGTGATTTTGATAAAAAAATCATTGGAATTTGTGGTAGTAAGAGTGGTTTAAAAACAGATAAAATCAAAGAAGCTGGTTTAGATTTAATTGAATCTGATGTAGTATCAGTACCAGGAATAAAACAATTTCCATTAACTTTAGAATGCAAAGTAATTTATAAAAAGTTGCAGGACAAAGATCAAATAGAAGAGCGCTTTAATAAACAATTTTATCCTCAAGATGTTGCAAGTGATTTTCCAGGAGCTAATAAAGACTACCACTATGCAATTTATGGTGAAATAGTAAATGCATATATTGCTAGATAGTTAGACCTAATTAAGGTATATTATTAAAATAATAAACAAAAAAAGATGAGTAAATGATGTTAGTCTTGTTAAACAGACTTATCATTACTCATCTTTTTGTGCACTTATATTCTTTTTTTAAAATTTAAATTATTCACTAATAAGAGCATTTTCACCATTATTGTGTAAATATTGGTTAATTTCTATAAGAGTTTTTTTATTTAAAATACAATTCATAATCAAAGCATCTTTAACAATCTTTGAATATAATTTGTTATATTTAAATACTACAAGCATATCATTTACTTGTTCAATATCACAACCTATGTGTATCAAAATAGCTAATAAACGATCTCGACTTACTTTAGATTCATTAAATGAATTGGTTGCTTTATAAATGGCTTTATTAATACCGATTTCATTACCAACAGCATTTGGATTAGTTCCTTTACTATCTATAAGATGCCATAGTTTATCCTTAGCTTCAGATAGGCTGTAACTCTTATAATCGTTAATAATACTAATATCTTTGCTAATTAATTCATCTATTAATTCTGTCTTCATTTTATGGATATCTATTTTTTCTTTCATGTTATCACCAACTATATTATAGCAAATAATTTATACAATTATAAGCTATTATTATTTATAAAAAAAACTATAACAAATATTTGCTATAGTTTTTAAAAATTAAATATTAAACTGCATCTACATGATCGCTTCCATCATCAGGGAACATTGCATATCCTGTAGCTGCTGCAATAACTTCTGCAACTGGGTTGATTAAGTTAAAGAAAGCATAAGGCGCATATGCAAATGGGCTAACTCCTAAGAATCCCATCATTGTTGCACCACATGTATTCCATGGTACTAATGCAGATGTAATTGTACCACCTGATTCTAGAACTCTTGATTGAACACGAGGCGCTAAATTAAGTTTTCTAAATCCTTCTTTATACATTCTACCTGGTAAAACAATTGATACATATTGATCAGCTGCTAAGATATTAACAGCAATTGCAGTTAAGATAGATGTTAAAACTAATGACCAAGGTTTTCCAATTAATCCTTTTAGTGAATCTACTAATGATACAAGCATACCACTTGCTTCCATAGCTCCACCAAAACACATAGCACAGAAGATTAATGAAACTGTCCATAACATTGAATCTAATCCACCACGAGTAAGTAGTGATTGAACATCAAGTAAAATTTGTGGTTGATTTGGTAAGTTTGCAGCTGCTGTAGTTGTATTTAATACATCCATTGCACTTCCACCTTCTGGAACTGCTCCAGTAAAGTATTCCATACCATTGTAGAAATTACCACCATCTACTAGACTATATTCATTGAAAAATTGCGCTACATGATCAGCATTTGGTAGTGTAGAACCATCAAACTCATAACCATAATGTAATTGTCCAAGAATGCCTGCCATATCTGATTGACCTTGAATAAAGACTGTACATAAAATACCTAAGACTGTTGCTAGCATTAAACCTGGTAAAGCAGGTAATTTAAATACTACCATTCCAACAATAATTAATGGTGGAAGAAGTAATAGAATATTAATGTTGAAAGCACTATCTAATACATTTTGTAAGTCAGCGATTTGAGCTAAATCTCCACCTGAACCTTTAACAGTTACAAATCCTAAGATTACATAACCTACTAGTGCAATTATATAAGATGGAACTGTTGTATAAACCATTGATTTAATGTGATCAAACAAAGTAGTTCCAGCAATTGCAGGTGCTAAGTTTGTTGTGTCAGATAATGGAGACATTTTATCACCCATATAAGCACCAGCAACAATAGAACCAGCTGCCATAGCAGGATCTATGTTTAAAGCTTTTGCAATACCAACTAAAGCAATACCAACTGTACCAGCTGTAGTCCATGAAGAACCTGTAGCAAGTGCAACGATTGTTGAAAGAAGACATGCAGTCACAAAGAAGAATTGTGGGTTAATGATTTGTAATCCATAATAAATCATAGCAGGTACAATACCTCCAGCTAACCAAGAAGCAATAAGCATACCAATTACTAATAAGATGATACATGCTTGCATTGCCATCATAATTGACTGATACATACCTTTTTCGACTACATCCCATTTAGTACCATCTAAGCGTGCTAGGATTGCAGCAGTGATAGTCCCTAAAATTAAAGGGATGTGTGGATCTAATTCCCACTTCAATATTCCTACTATTAAATATACAACTAATAATAAGATAGTAATAATTCCGTATGCTTTTCTTCTGCCTGTTACTTCAGGCATGATAACTTCACTCATAATTCTCTCCCCTCCGTCTGTTTGAGTTGAACAGACCCTACGCTATAAGCGCTTTTAATATTTTAATATACATACATTATATACTAATTATTCATTTCTTGAACATAAATAGTTTATTTTTTTTTGGAACCATAACTATTTTTTATAGAAGAGTTGTCATATAAGAGTGATATGAGTAAGTGTTAAGCAATTATGTTGCTTATGACAAAAAAACTATAAAAAAAAAGTAATAAAAAATAAACTATTTATTAAATACGTGTAAATATCGTTATACTTATCATGTTTTTATATTAATAAGTGAAATTAATGATAAACTTCAATATAAAATATAGTTTACAAGCAGTTTACTTTTAACCTTATTTAAGGGCTTTTTCCGCCTTTTTTCTAGAGGTTTAATTTCTAGAATTATATGTAATATTTATATAAAAAATATTACATATAATGAATTTATTCTTTGAATATATATTTGTAAGGGTAGTAAGATTAAAGACTATTTATAAAAAGACATGTATACATAAAGAAAAAATACCTTTAGAGGTTTAGTTAAAGATAACATAAACATAAAGGTATTGATTTTTTTTCTAATTCAAATAAAAGTCTGTAATAATTACATAAAATATTCTAAAGAGAAAAAATTATATGGTTTTAAACAGCATCAACGTGATCGCTTCCATCATCTGGGAACATTGCATATCCTGTAGCTGCTGCAATAACTTCTATTACTGGGTTAATAATATTTAAAAATGCATAAGGTGCATAAGCAAATGGATTAACTCCTAAGAATCCCATCATTGTCGCACCACATGTATTCCATGGTACTAGTGGTGAAGTTAAAGTACCACCTGATTCTAGAACTCTTGATTGAACACGAGGTGCTAAATTAAGTTTTCTAAATCCTTCTTTATACATTCTACCTGGTAAAACAATTGATACATATTGATCAGCTGCTAAGATATTAACAGCAATTGCAGTTAAGATAGATGTTAAAACTAATGACCAAGGTTTTCCAATTAATCCTTTTAGTGAATCTACTAATGATACAAGCATACCACTTGCTTCCATAGCTCCACCAAAACACATAGCACAGAAGATTAATGAAACTGTCCATAACATTGAATCTAATCCACCACGAGTAAGTAGTGATTGAACATCAAGTAAAATTTGAGCATTGTTTGGTAGAGTAGATGCTGCAGTAGCATTAAAGACATCCATTGCACTTCCACCATCTGGAACTGCTCCAGTAAAGTATTCCATACCATTATAATAATTTCCTGCATCAACTAGACTATATTCATTAAAGAACTGGGCAACATTATCGGCATTTGGTAGTGTAGCACCATCAAATACATATCCATAATGTAATTGACTCAAGATATGAGCTGGATCATTTTGACCTTGGATAAATACTGTACATAACATACCTAATACTGTTGCTAGCATTAAACCTGGTAAAGCTGGTAATTTAAATACTACCATTCCAACGATGATTAATGGTGGTACTAATAATAATAGGTTAATGTTAAATGCGCTTGAAAGTACATTTTGTAAATCAACTATTTCTTTTAAGTCTCCTCCAGCACCTTTAACAGCAACAAATCCTAAGATAATATAAGCTACTAAAGAAATAACATAAGCTGGTATTGTTGTGTAGCACATTGATTTAATGTGATCAAACAATGTAGTTCCAGCAATTGCAGGTGCTAAGTTTGTAGTATCTGATAGTGGTGACATTTTATCACCAAAGTATGCTCCAGCAACAATTGAACCAGCTGCCATAGCAGGGTCAATATTCAATGCATTTGCAATACCAACTAAAGCAATACCAACTGTACCAGCTGTAGTCCAAGAAGAACCAGTAGCTAAAGATACAACTGATGCTAATAAACAAGCAGTAACAAAGAAAAACTGTGGATTAATAATTTGTAATCCATAATAAATCATAGCAGGTACAATACCTCCAGCTAACCAAGAAGCAATAAGCATACCAATTACTAATAAGATGATACATGCTTGCATTGCCATCATAATTGACTGATACATACCTTTTTCCACGATTTCCCATTTTGTTCCATCAATTTTTGCTAAAATAGCAGCCGTTATAGTTCCAAGAATTAATGGAATGTGAGGATCTAACTCCCATTTTAATATTCCCACTATTAAATATACAACAAGTAGTAATATTGCAATAATTCCAAATGCTTTTCGTCTTCCTGTAACCTCAGGCATAAAAACTTCACTCATAATTTTCTCCTCTCTTTCTGTTTGATTGCTCAAACTTATAAAACGATTTTAAATTTTGATATACATATATTATATACTAATTATTCACTTAGCAAACATATATATACAATAAAATTGTTTATAGATATAAAAAAGGAGAATATATATACTAATTATTTTTTTATTGAATGTTGTGTGTGTGTGTTTAATATTATGAGTGTATGTTGATTGTGTTATAAAACAAATAATAAAGATAAAACAATTGTAGTGGGGATTGAATGTTTTATATTTAATATTAAACTAATTATAACTATATTAAAAAAATAAAACTTAGTGTTTTTGCAAAAAAAATTATAATATTTTTGGAAAAATTATAAAAAAAGCATGATTATTTTTATAATTTCATAATATCTTTATATATCTTTTAAAAAAAGTTAAAAAAATGACTAGTTTTAGCTAGTCATATGTATAATCATTTAGTTATATTTTATGCTTTGTATAATTAATAATATTTATATGATTTATTATACTGAATCTATATAGTCACTTCCATCATCAGGAAACATAGCCCAACCTGTTGCTGCTGCAATAACTTCTAAAATAGGATTTAGTAAGTTAAAAAAAGCATAAGGAGCATAGGCAAAAGAATTAACTCCTAAAAAACTTGTCATAGTTGCTCCACATGTATTCCATGGTACAAGCGCAGAGGTGATTGTTCCTCCAGATTCTAAAACTCTTGATTGTACTCTTGGTGCTAAATTAAGCTTTTTAAAACCTTCTTTATACATTCTTCCAGGTATTACTATTGATACATACTGATCTGATGCTAAGATGTTTACTAAAATTCCTGTACAAATAGATGTTAAAACTAAAGACCATGGTTTACTAATTAGACCTTTTAACGAATCTACTAATGAAACTAACATTCCACTTGCTTCCATAGCACCTCCAAAACACATAGCACAAAAAATAAGAGATACTGTTCCTAGCATTGAAGATAAACCACCCCTTGAAAGTAGTGCTTTAACATCTAGCAATATTTGAGCATTATTTGGTAGATTAGCTTGCGATGAATTATTAAATACATCCATAGCACTTCCACCATCTGAAACTGCTTTGCTAAAATATTCCATACCATTATAATAGTTACCTGCATCTACTAGGCTATATTCATTAAAGAAGGTAGCAACATTATCAGCATTATTTAATGTAGAACCTGTATAAGTATAACCATTGTGTAATTGTTCAAAAATTAAAGCAAAGTCTTTTTGGTTTTGAATTAGAACAGTACATACAACTCCTAGTAAAGTAGCTAGCATTAATCCTGGTAAAGCAGGTAATTTTAAAACTACCATTCCTACAATTATTAGAGGCGGTAAAAGTAGAAATAGATTAATCTTATAAGAACTTGCTAAGACATTTTGCAATTCTGTAATTTGAGCTAAATCGCCACCACTTTCTTTCACAACAATGAAACCTAAAACAATATATGCAATTAAAACTAATACATATGCTGGAATAGTAGTATAGACCATAGATTTAATATGATCAAACAAAGTTGTGCCGGCAATAGCTGGCGCTAAATTAGTAGTATCAGATAGTGGTGACATTTTATCACCCATGTATGCTCCAGAAACGATAGATCCTGCTGCCATAGCAGCATCAATGTTTAAAGCTTTTGAAATACCAATTAAAGCTATACCAACTGTTCCAGCAGTAGTCCAAGACGAACCAGTTGCTAGTGCAACAATTGTTGATAGTAAACAAGCAGTTACAAAGAAAAATTGTGGGTTAATTATTTTTAAACCATAATAAATCATGGCCTGTACTATTCCTCCTGTTAACCATGAAGAGATTAACATTCCAATTACTAAAAGGATAATGCAAGCTTGCATTGCCATCATAATTGATTGATACATTCCTTTTTCAATTACATCCCAACTTGTGCCATCTAATTTAGCAAGAATAGCTGCAGTAATGCTACCTAGAATTAGTGGTATTTGAGCACTTAATCCCATTTTTAAAATTCCAACAAATAAATAGGTTACTAGTAAAACAATGGCAATTACACCAAATAATTTACGTCGTGTTGTTACTTCAGGTATTATAATTTCACTCATAATTATGTCCTTTCTGTCTAATATAGACCTGCGCATCAAGCGACTTTTAAATTTGAATACATTATTATTATATACATAATTAAAGTGCTTTAAAGATACAGTTTTAAGGGAATATTATTAATATAATTCCTACTTATGCAAAAAAATAATTATGGTGATTTCTTAATTATTTATTAACAAAAAAAGTTTTAATTAAGCAAAAAGGCATAAAAAAAATATAATTAAAAGTTCTATTAGATTGTTTAATGATAAATTTCAAAAAAACAAAAGAAATGTATATTTTTAATTATTAGTAAAAACATAATATTAAACTAATTTTTATTTGTTAATATTATATGAATAAATTATTATAAACACCTTGTTTTTTTTTACAATAAACTGTATTATTAAATTTGACAGAATGGAGTGAGAAAATGCATATAATGGGTAAAAAATTGAAGTTTCAGTCAACACTTTTTGTAATATGTGTCATCGTAGTACTTTTTGCAGAAATTTTAACTTTGGTTTTAAAAGGAAAAACTTTAAGTGATACTGCTGCAACAATTTATGGAACTATTGTGGCTGCTAGTTATGTTGCCGAAATAATTGGGTTTATAGCATTGATATGTATGATTCTTTATGATAATACTTATCATTACTTTGAAAATTTAAAAGTTAAAAAAATAATTACTGTTTTCTATGGAGCTGTATTCATTAATTTATTTGCAATGATGTTTAGATTAATTGATTACCACATAGTTTGGAGTATTTTAAATATAATTGTTTCAATTATTATGGTGTATTGTGTACTTTGGTTAGAATTAAAAGATCATCACAAATATGATTAAAATAAAAGTGTACTAACACTTTTTTATTTTATAATATATAATTATTGTATAAGAAAGAAGGATTAAAATGAATTTTAATAAAAAACAAACAACTATAGCAAGAAATGTTGCTTTAATAGTGTTAATCATACAAGTGTTTTTACTAGAAAAATTAGGTAAATCAATAGGGCTAAGCGATCTACTAACATTTCAATTAAATGCTGTATGTAATGTAATCTTTATTTTTGCAGCAGCAATTTGGATTATATTTGATTTAAACAATGATGGTAGAGTTAATGTAAGAACAAATCAGCAATATAACTTATTTGTGAAGATGTTTTTTATAGCTTATATTATTATTTCAATAATATATATTGCAGGAGTTTCATTACAAATTAATAGTTTATATACCATTGGTACAGCAGGAAACATGTTAGCCTTTATTGCTTTAATAGCCGCAATGTTTATATTTAATAAGAAAGGAAAGAAATAATGTTATCATTTATTGCAAAAAATCAAACAAAAGTGTCCAAAACAATGTGGGTTGTAGTTGCAATCATATTAGGTTGTTATTTTTTTGAAAATAATCCATTACTTACTGGTATAGCAATTATAACAAGATATATCTGTGTATTTTTGATGGTAGTATATATTTGCGCACTATTTTTTAATAGTACAAATTTAAAAATAATTAATTATGATGTAAGAGAGAAGTTATTTAAAGCATCTATAGTTTGTAGTGCAGTTTATATAATAGGAAATGCTTTTAATCTAGAAATAGTCTTCTATATAGGAATGGCAAGTTTGATAGCTGTTATATTCTATCCATTAATAATGTTAAAAAGACAAAAATAGAAAAAGTACCAAGCTTTTGATTTTTCAAAAACTGGGTACTTTTTTTGTTTAGTATTATTTTTTTTTCTTTTTAAGATTTAAACCAATTCTATCTTGAACTTTCATAACTTTCTTGAAACCAACTTTATTAGCATGTTCAGCTCCTTTAAGTAAAGCCTCTTCAACAAGATTGTTTTCTAAAACAGCATGATATCTTTCTTGAAGCGGTATTAGTTCATCAACTACAGCCTGTGCAACTGCACTTTTAAAGTCAGCATAATTATAATCTTTAAAAATTGCAAGAGCTTCTTTTGCACTAATATCTTTCATAGCTGCATATATAGTCAACAGATTTGAAATACCTGGTTGATTTTCAGGATCATAATTAACTTTTGCTACACTATCAGTTGTTGCTGATTTTATTTTTTTAATTATCGTCTTTTCATCGTCTAACAAGTAAATGCAACTTTTATCACCAGCTGGATCTGATTTAGACATTTTTCTTGTTGGATCACTTAATGACATTACTCTAGTACCTTCTTTAACAAGTTTTATTTGAGGTACAGTGAAAGTATCGCCATATTTATTGTTAAATCTTTCTGCTAGAGTTCTAGCTAATTCAATATGTTGTGTTTGATCTTCACCAACTGGAACAAAAACAGGATCATATAATAAAATATCAGCAGCCATTAAAGATGGATAGGCAAATAAGCCAGCACCAACATTTTCATATTTTGAACTCTTATCTTTAAATTGAGTCATTCTTGATAATTCTCCCATATAAGTATGGCACTGCATTATCCAACCAAGTTGCGCATGTGCAAAGACATCACTTTGCAAAAATATTGTACTTTTAGAGGTATCTAAACCACTTGCTAAATAAAACGCAACTAAATTAATAGTGTTTTCTTGTAGTTCTTTTTTTACTTGTGGAACAGTAATTGCATGCAAGTTTGCAACAAATACATACATCTCAAACTCATCTTGTAATTTTACAAATTGTTTTAAGGCACCAATGTAGTTTCCTAGTGTAAGTTTACCAGATGATTGAATCCCACTTAAAGCTCTTTCCATATCTATCTTCTCCTTTAAAAAAACCTTTACTATAATATAAATATAATATAAAATATGGGTAGATGTCAAATAAAGGAGGGATATTGATGTCTGTAAAAGTATACACTTCGCCTTCGTGTGCATCTTGCAGAAAGGCAAAAAAATGGTTAAATGAGTTCGGGGTTGAATTTGTGGAAAAAAACATCTTTGTATCTAAGTTGAGTAAAGAAGAATTGAAAGCAATTCTTGAAAAAACTGAACATGGATTTGAAGATATAATTTCAACAAGATCAAAAGTATTTAAAGAAAAAGCACTAGACATCGAGGATATGTCTATAAATGATTTATTAGAGTTTATAGAACAAAATCCTTCAGTGCTTAAAAGACCTATCATCATTGATGAAAGACGTCTTCAAATAGGATACAATGACGAAGAGATTCGTGTTTTTATACCAAGGGAATTAAGGGAAAAAAACAACGCAACCTTCAAGGCCGGACTATTTGATGCTACTAGTATTAGTGACATTCCAGATGACCATGACGATTTGCAAGCTGTAGTAGGCTAAACACACAAAAATAATTAAAAAATGAGATGAATTAAGCAACTACTTTAAAAGTGTTGCTTTTTTCATAGGAGGATATATGAATAGATTTTATATAATAAATAAAAGTGACAAACAATCAATAGATATAAAAGAAAAAATGACTAAAATACTTATTGATAATAATTTTATCGAAGATAAAAATAAACCTGAATTATGCATAAGTGTTGGTGGCGATGGTACAATGTTAAAAGCTATTCACCATTTTGAAAACATTTTAGACACAGTTAGTTTTGTAGGTGTTCATACAGGCACATTAGGTTTTTATACTGACTTTATAGTAGAAGAAGTAGATTTATTATTAGAAAGTATTATTAAAGATGAATATGAAGATATTTCATATCGAATGTTAGATGTAGTAATTAATCATGAAAGTGGACATGATACTTTTCATGTAATTAATGAAGCACGTATTGAAAATAACCTTAAAACACAAGTATTAAACATTAAAATAAACAAGGATCACTTTGAAACTTTTAGAGGAAATGGACTGAATTTTTCAACAGCAAGTGGTTCAACAGGTTACAATAAATCTTTAGGAGGTCCAATACTTCATCCTAAAACTAATAGTTATGTTTTAACAGAAATAGCAGCAATAAATAATATAGCTTACCGAACAATTGGATCACCACTTGTTTTAACAGAAAAGCACATCACAGAAATAACTTTTACAGAAAGTGAAGGTATTATTTTAGGATGCGATTCTACAACAATTAAATTATGTGATAAATATAAAAACATAAAATCTATAGAATTTAAATTAAGTAGAAAAAATGTAAATTTCATAAGATATCGAAAATTAAATTTTTTAGATAGAGTCTCAAAGAATTTCATAAAATAACATATTACAAAAAAACATAATTTATTTATACATAAAGTATGGAAGTAAGATATAATTTATAGTTAATAGAGCTAATAGATTATAAAGTACTAACTATACTTTTTTTACTTATTATGCTAAAATTGTACAGTAATTAAAAGAGAAATAATGTACAATAAATAAACAGACTGAAATAGGAGTTTGATAAAATGAATAACATTGCAAATTTTTTTAATCCAGAAATAAATCCTTATAGCTTATATATAATTATTGGGATAATAGTTATTATTGCTGTAATAGCATTCTTAATTTTTAGAAACTCAGTAAACAAAGAAAAAGATTTTGATGAAATATTACCACTACCTTTTGAAATAAATACCTTAGAACAATATTTAGGTGGTTTAGCTAATATAAATTCAGTAGAGGGAAGTATTTCAAAAGTTGCATTTAAACTTAAAGATACTAAAATCATACAATTAGAAGAAATAAAAAAATTAGGTGCTAGTGGAATAGTAGAAACTAAAGCTGGATTTACTTTTATATTTGGAAGTATTTCTAAAACAATTGCTATACTTATACAAAAAGATTTAGATAATATAGAAAGCAATAAGTAATATGAATATAAGAAGAAGACATGTACTTGCTTATATAATTGTATTTAGTTTAGGTGTACTATTTATATTAAGTCAAAGCTATGATGATTTTTCTAGAAATACTAGTGTAAATGAAACTAATAAAGTTTTAATAGAGAAATATTTAAGTGATGATGATCGAAAAATGCTGATAGATGATAATATTAAAACAGATAAATTTATAAAGTATATTAAAACAGCTAATTTTTCACTGAAAAATTATGAATACTATAATATAATAGATGAAAATACTGATTTAGATAGAGAAAAGATAGTTGAGTATGGTAATAGGCTAGCTAATTATGATTTTACATTAGGTTCTATAAGTAAAATTTTAAGTGAGAACATTTACACTGTTGAACAATTAGTTTCTTTAGCTAGCATAAAAAGTCCATATTATCAAGATGCATCAATAGAATTTTATCCTAATGAAAATTTAGCGCTAAGTAACTATAATAATTACATAAAGGATTATGCTCCTAAAGAACTGGTAGACATTAATACAAAATATACTTTAGATAATAAAAAAATTCAACTTGATAAAAAAGCTGCAACACAATTATCGTTAATGTGTGATGCCATGGAATTGTTGAATGATAAAGTGTGTGGAGGTTTATTAGTTCAGTATGGGTATATCTCATATGATGATTTATCAAATAATGAAAAAAAATACCCTTCATTTATAAAACCTGGGCACAATGATTTTCAGTTAGGAAAAACAATTACATTTGGTGTTGGAAGTGGAATTAAAAGCGATCCAATGTATTTATGGCTATTGGATAATTCGTACAAGTTTGGATTTATACAAAGATATCCAAGTGATAAAATATCAATAACACATGTAAGTAATCAACCTGCAGTATTTAGATATGTAGGTATAAAACAAGCAGAGTCAATGCAAAAAGCAAAACAAACAATAGAAGATGTTCGCAAGAGCGAGTAGGAGGAACAATGAATAGATTATTTAATGATTATAATTTTAAAACAACAATAAACAAAACATTAGAAGAAATAAACTTCAAAAATCCAACAGAGATTCAAACAAAAATATTACCAATATTACGAAAACATAATAATGTTGTTGGTATTTCTAAAACAGGTAGTGGTAAAACACACGCGTTTTTGTTACCAATATTAGATGGAATAGATACAGATATTAATAAAGTACAAGCTATTATTATGCTACCAACAAGAGAGTTAGCTGCACAAATATATGAAAATTTACAAGTGTTTGTAAAAAACACAGAAAATTTAAGAGTTGATTTAATGGTTGGTGGTACAAACTTAAATCAAGAAAAAGAAATTACAGCACAAATAATTGTAGGAACACCTGGTCGTTTATTAGATGCTATAACTAATAGAAATATTATCAATTCAAAATATGTTAAGTACATGGTAATTGATGAAGCAGATATGATATTTGATAAAAACTTCATAGAAGAATCAGATAAAGTAATGTCATTATTTGATGATAGAACAAGCTTTGCAATATTTTCAGCAACTATAACTGATGATATGCATCCATTTCTAAAAAAATACTTTGATGGAGTATCAATCATTAAAATAGATGATGATCCTAATCAAAACATTTCACACATTTTGGTTCCTTCAAAAGGTAAAGATAAGTTTCTTACATTAGAAAAGATAATGTCAGATATTGATCCATATTTATGTTTAATCTTTGCAAGTAAAAAAGAAACAGTAGAAGAAATAGCAAATAAATTATTAGATAGTGGTCATAAAGTAATAACATTACATGGTGGACTACCATCAAGAGAAAGAAATAAAACACTTAAAAGAATAAATAATTTAGAGTTTAAATATGTAGTAGCAAGTGATATTGCTGCAAGAGGAATAGATATAGATGGTGTTTCTCATGTTATTTCATATGATATGCCTAAAGAATTAGAATATTACATTCATAGAAGTGGAAGAACAGGAAGACACAATTATACAGGATATAGTTATTTCATTTATGAAGGTAGCGATGAAAAAGCAATTAAGAAATTAGAAAAAAAGGGATTAAAATTTGATTACTTTGATTTTGTAGATGGACACTTAGTTGATGCTGGAGTAAGAAATAGAGAATCTAAAAAATTGACATTTGATAACTATGAAAAAGCAATGGTTAAAAAAATCATGGGAAGAAAATCTGATAAAGTAAAACCTGGATATAAGAAAAAGCAAAAAAGAGTTTTAGAAAAATTACGTAAAAAACAAAGACAAGATGAAATAAAAAATAGAATTAAAAACCAACGTAAAATGAGAAAAAGAACAAGTGATTTAGATGACTAACAAAATAGCATTAGTAGGAATAAACTCAAAATATATTCACCCTAACATGGCAATAAGAATATTAAATAATGATATGAAACTCAATGATATGCATGCAGATATTATTGAGTTTTCTACTAAAAAAAATCAAAATGATCTTGTCGATATTTTAAATGAATTTCAATATATATGCTTTAGTGTATATATTTATAACATTAAGTACATCAAAGACTTATTAAAAAAAATTAAAGTATCAAATCCAAATGCAATTATAATATTAGGTGGTCCAGAAGTATCTTACCTTTCAAAAGACGAGCTAGATAATTACCTAGCAGATTATGTAGTGTGTGGAGAAGGAGAAAAAGAATTAGTAAAATTAATAAAAAGTTTAGAAAATAACATAGTAGTCGATAATACTCATGTAATAAGTATTAAAGAAAAGATAATGAATAAAAAGCAAAATATGGTAGATATTAAGTATGCATCAAAATTAACTAATGATTTTCATGATGTAAATCTAGACAATCAAATTATATATTTAGAAACATCTAGAGGATGTCCATATAAATGTGCTTATTGTCAAGCTTCACTAGATAATAACTTACGATTTATACCACTAGAAAAAGTAAAGAAAACTATTAAAGACTTAATGGATAAAAAGGCTAAACTAGTAAAATTATTAGATAGAACATTTAACTTTAATCATGAAAGAATTAATGAAATAATAACATATATCATCGAAAATGATAATAATGTAACAACCTTTCAATTAGAAATAACTGGAGAATTATTAGAGTTTTCAACAATAGAAATAATCAATAAAAAAGCAAGAAAAGGTTTATTTAGATTTGAAATAGGTGTGCAATCTACAAACAAAGAGGCTAATCAAGCTATTTATAGATATCAAGATTTTGATAGATTAGAAAGCATAATAAGAAAAATACAAGAATCACAAAAGGTTGTTTTACATTTAGATTTAATTGCAGGACTACCAAAAGAAAACTTAGATAGTTTTAAAAAGACTTTTAATCAAGTGTTTAACTTACATCCAGAAGAATTACAGTTAGGTTTTTTAAAATTACTTAAAGGTACAGAGTTAAACAATATTATAGATGAAAATGAATATGTATTTGATAAAGAAGCTCCATATGAAATAATCCAATCAAAATGGTTAAGCAAAGAAGATTTGAAAATAATAGATAATGTAGAGCATTCATTAAATAATTACTACAATAGTAATAAAGCAAAAGAAATAATACTACATTTAATAAATAAGTATAACTTAGATCCTTTTTTTACATTCAGTATACTAAATGAACACAACTTTAACATAAACTTGGAGTATAATTTATATGTTATGCTAATCGAATTGCAAATTGACTTTGATTCTCAAGATCGAATAATCATGTATAAAAATTATTATCAGGAGTGTAAAACAAGGCCAAAACCAATTACTCAAATACTCAATAAGAATGAAGTTATCCATCAACTAATTTCAGAGTACGAGCAAAACAAAAAGAATGCATTTAAATATGCATGCGTCGAAAAAATAGAAGACTATACATACTTTGTCTACATGCTAGATTCCTACAAGTATTACATAGTCGAAACGAAAGATAGGTAAATTAATGAATTTTAGTGAAATTATAACAAACGAACAATTATTAAAAGGTATTGAAAAAATGGGATTTGTATCTCCAAGTGAGATTCAAGAAAAAGTTATTCCAGTAATTTTAGAAGGAAAAGATGTTATTGGACATGCCAAAACAGGAACAGGTAAAACTGCAGCCTTCACATTACCAATACTTGAAAGAGCTGATTTTAAAGCAAATAAAGGTATTAAAACATTGGTATTAGTACCAACAAGAGAATTAGCGAAGCAAGTGAAAGAAGAAATTGATCGTTTAGGAAAGTATGTAGATGGCTTGAAAACAGCAGTTGTGTATGGTGGTTCTTCTTACTCATTACAAAGAACAGAGTTAAAAAGAAATCCTGGTATTGTCGTAGCTACTCCTGGTAGATTAATCGATTTAATAGATAGAAAATATTTAAGTTTAGATACAGTTGAGTACTTAGTACTTGATGAAGCTGATGAAATGTTATCAATCGGTTTTGCAACAGAATTAGAAAAAATTGAATCTCATATAAACAAAGAGAGACAAACACTATTATTTAGTGCAACATTTAATGATGGAGTATATAAATTATCAAAAAGATATTTAACTAATCCAACAAAAATTTCAGTTGTTACTAAAGATAAAATTGCTAGTACAATCGAGCAAAAATATATGCTAATTAAAAATAATGAAAAAATGGAAAACTTAGTTAAAGTTTTAACAGTACATCAAGATGAATTAATAATGGTATTTGCAAATACTAAAAGAGAAGTTGATGGTATTGTAGAAGGACTTCAAACTAAAGGAATTATGGCTGAAGCAATTCATGGTGATTTATCACAAAAAATGCGTGAAAATGTTTTAGCAAAATTTAAAAAAGGTATTACAAAAGTTCTTGTATGTTCAGATGTAGCAGCAAGAGGATTAGATATTAAAGGTGTAGAAGTTGTAATCAACATGGACTTACCTTTTGAAAATGAATATTATGTACATAGAGTTGGTCGTACTGGTAGAGCTGAAAGCACTGGTATTGCATATACAATTTTAAACAAGAACAAAGAAAGAAGAATTAAGTCATTAGCTAAGGAACTTAAAACAGATATTAAAAAAGTTGAACCAATTAAAGCTTCTGATATTGCAAATATCGCAATTGAAAATAAATTAAATGAATTAGAAACTTACATTAATAATAGTAAAGCTGATCACTTAGAAAAAATTCAACCACTTATTGAAAAAGGACATGATTTAGACAGTATATTCCATGGACTACTTGCTATGCAATTTGATACAATGATAGTAGAAAATAATGGTAGAGAAGAATCAGATGACATTCGTTTATTTGTAAACTTAGGTAAAAAAGATAGAGTTACTAAAAAAGATTTAAGTAAAATCTTTAACTTAGGAAAAGATGAAATGTATGACATTGATATTAAAGCAACTTTCACTTTCTGTACAGTTAATGTAAACAATGTTGATGGATTAATCAACAAAGTAAAAAAACAAAAATTTAATAAAAGAAGTTTAAATGTAGAAATCGCAAATAATTAATATATAATGGAGGAGTCATATGAAAAAAGAAAATTCAAAAAGAAGTAAGAAAATAATGGTAGTATTACTTGTTGTTTTTGGAGCTGCACTAATTATTTATGGAGCAGGATATGTATATGCTAGTACAAATACTTTACCAAACACAAAACTTTATGGACAAAATTTAGCCTCATATGATGAAAACAGTTTAAATAAAGTTGTAGAAAATGAAAAACTAACTTTAAAATTAAAAGATAAAAGAAAAGAAATCATAATTCCAGTTAAGGAATTAGATTATAAAATAACTAATTTAGACAGTATTACTAGTGATATTATTTCATCACAAGAGCCACTAAAATGGCCAATATCAATTGTACAAGGACAAGATTTTAGTCCTATAAAAATAAAGGTAAATGAAGCTAGTCTAGATAAAGCATTAACAAAGTATAAAGTTGTGAGTAATAATGGTTTAACAAAATCAAAAGATGCAACTTTTGCTTTAGATAAAGATAATGGAAAAATAAAAGTTAATGAAGAAGTAGTTGGAGAACAACTTGATTCTAAACTAGTTAAAAAAACTATAAATGAAGGCTTAGCAAATGGTGTAATAAACATTGATTTAAATAAAGCAATAGTTATGCCAAATGTATTCAGTTCACAATTAAAAAGTTTAGTTAATGAAGTAGAAGAAAAACTAGATAATAATGTTAATTTAAAAGTAGTTAGTAATGATTATATGATTTCACCATCAAAACAAGAAAGATTAAAATGGATTTCTTTAGATTCTAAAAATAATAAAGTTATTATTGAAAAAAATGCAATAAGAAACTATCTTAAATCTGTCAATAAATCATTTATCAGCAATACAAAAGATACTGATACAGTGTATAGAGTACTTGGTAATGGTAAAGTTGAAAAAGTTAGTGATGGTAAAGCAGTAGAAGGTGTTGATGAATATGCCTTAACTGCTATGATTTATGATTCTTTAACAAATAATTATAACTTAGATGAAAATGTTGAAGCTGTAACAATTTCACAACCTAAGATATCTTATGAAGGTCATGATTCAGTTGATGATAATTTAGTAGAAGTAAGTATTTCAAAACAAATGGTATATTTATATAATAAAGGTAAACTAATATTAAGCACTCCAGTTGTTACTGGAATGAACGGTAAGCATGATACTCCAAAAGGAAAGTTCACTATAATGTACAAAACAACAAACTTTACTTTAAGAGGAGATGCTTATGGATATGATTATGCATTACCTGTAAAATATTGGATGCCATTTGAAGGTGGTAATGGAGTAGGACTACATGATGCACCTTGGCGAAAAGCTGGAACATTTGGCGGAAACTATTATTTGAACGATGGATCACATGGTTGTATTAACATGATACATGCAGATGTTGCAACTATTTATAGTTATGTGTCTGCGGGTACTGCAGTGTGGGTACATTAATAGTAAATACATAAATGAAATTATTATAAAGATATTAGTAATAATAAATACTAATTAAATCATCAGGAGTAACAATTGTTACTCCTTTTTTTGATATCAACAAACCATACTCTCTATCAAACACAGTGTCTACATCAATATCTAATACATTAAAAAGAGTATAAGCAGATACAACTAATCTTTAGCATTTTAAGTTTTAGTAGTGAGTATTTTAGTTTGTTTCCATACTAATCACTCTTTCATAAAAAATAGAAAGCAAAATCTATTAATAATATTGTATACCTGTGTAAGACTAACTTCTACTGATATCTTAATGATAATCGATGTAAGACTTAATTCTACGAATTAAGTGAAAGTGTAGAAGTTAACTTTACACTTTACAACACAATTATATAGCGTAAAAAATAAAAATACTTTAAAGAATTAATAATCCAAGTATGGTATAATAAAAGCTAAAAACAAAGTTGGAGGTTATTATGAAACAATATCAAGATTTAATTTCTTATGTTCTGGAAAATGGACAATATAAAGATGATAGAACTAATACAGGAACATACTCAGTTTTTGGATATCAAATGCGTTTTGATCTTTCAAAGGGATTTCCTTTAGTAACTACAAAGAAAACACACCTTAAATCAATAATTCATGAGTTGTTATGGTTTATAAAAGGTGATACTAATATAAAATATTTAGTTGAAAATGATGTTAGAATTTGGAATGATTGGCCTTATGATATATTTGTGAAAAGCGCTGATTATAAAAATGAAACAATGAATGAATTTATTGATAAAATAAAAACTGATGAAGATTTTGCAGCTAAATATGGTGAGCTAGGACCAGTATATGGTGAACAATGGCGAAATTTTGGTGGGGTAGATCAATTAACTGAGTTAATAGATACTATTAAAAACAATCCTAATTCAAGAAGAATGATAATATCAGCTTGGAATCCACCACTAATCAAAAGTATGGCCTTACCACCTTGTCATGCATTAATGCAGTTTTATGTTAGTCCTGATAACAAATTATCTTGTCAACTCTATCAAAGAAGTGCAGATATATTTTTAGGAGTCCCTTTTAATATTGCATCATATGCGATATTAACAATGATGGTTGCACAAGTTTGTGGATTAGAAGTTGGTGATTTTGTTCATACATTAGGGGATGCTCATATTTATTCTAACCATATTGAACAAGTAATGGAGCAGCTAAAAAGAGTACCATACCCTCTACCTAAATTAGAAATTAATCCTGAAATTACCGATATATATGATTTTACATATGATGATTTTAAGCTAATAGGCTACCAAGCACACCCACATATTAAAGGTAAAGTAGCCGTATAGTGTACAAATATCTAAAATAAGGCATTTTATTGAGAAACAATACTAATAATATAGGCAATCCTTTAATGTTATGTTATAATTATTAAACAAATAGACAGCAAGGAGGAATGTAACATGAATAAAGCTGAATTAATTGCATACATCGCAGAAAAAACAGACTTTTCTAAGAAAGACGCGCAAGCTATGCTAGAAGCAACAATTGAGGGAATCAGTGAAACTTTACAAGAAGATGGTAAAGTAAATATTCCTGGATTTGGTTCTTTTGAAGTAAGAGAAAGACAAGCTCGTAAAGGTATTAATCCATCAACTGGTGAACAAATGGATATCGCGGCTAGTAAATCGGTAAGATTTAAAACTGGAAAAACTTTAAAAGACAGTCTAAAATAAGAATGTCTAATATTAGTAAAAAATTGATTGATTTTAATTCTTTGAATTGAAATCAGTCTTTTTTTTGAGCACACTATACAAGTATAAATTAATTGTAAAATGTGATATAATAACTAAGATAAAGACAAAAATAACTTAAAGCGTGAAAGGAAATAACTATGAAAAAAGTATTCAAATTAGAATTTTGTGGAAAAGAACTTACGATAGAGACTGGTGAAATAGCTAAACAAGCAAGTGGAGCAGTTTTAGTCCGCTACAATGATACTGTTGTTCTATCAACAGCAGTTGCTTCAAAAAAACCAAAAGATCTAGACTTCTTCCCATTAACTGTAACATATGAAGAAAAACTATACTCTGTTGGTAAAATACCTGGAGGATTCTTAAAAAGAGAAGGACGTCCAAGTGAAAATGCAACATTAACATCTAGATTAATTGATAGACCACTTCGTCCATTATTTGCAGAAGGGTTTAGAAATGATGTTCAAGTAGTAAATACTGTATTAAGTGTTGATCAAGAAGCATCTCCAGAAATGGCAGCAATGTTTGGATCATCACTTGCATTATGCAT
Organism: Mycoplasma sp. P36-A1; assembly: GCF_049478495.1. Taxonomy (NCBI): domain Bacteria; kingdom Bacillati; phylum Mycoplasmatota; class Mollicutes; order Mycoplasmatales; family Mycoplasmataceae; genus Mycoplasma; species Mycoplasma sp. P36-A1. The sequence continues at coordinate 730,187 of NZ_CP168083.1, forward strand.
ATCTAATGTTCCATTCAACGGCCCAATTGCCGGTGTAGTAGTAGGTCGTGTAAATAATGAATTTATAATTAACCCAACGCCTGAACAACTTGAAGTAAGTGATATTGATTTAACTGTTGCTGGTACATATGATGCAATAAACATGGTAGAAGCAGGAGCAAAACAAGTAAGCGAAGAAGTTATGCTAGAAGCATTAATGTTTGGTCATGAGAACATTAAAACTTTAGTAGAATTTCAAAAAAGTATTCAAGCAGAAATTGGTAAAGAAAAAATGGAAATTGAACTATATGAAATTCCAACAGATATAATTGAATTTGTAGCTCAATATGCAACCTCAGCTGTAGCTAAAGCAAATGAAATATTTGAAAAGCAACCTAAAAATGAAGCTAATAAAGTTATTGAAGATGAATTAGTTGCCATTTATGAGGAAAAAGAATATGAGACAGAAAAAATCAAAGAAAAAACTATCAAACAAGTAAAAGAAGCTTTACATGATTTGATAAAAGACTATGTAAGAAACCAAATTACATTAGAAAAAATCAGACCAGATGGTAGATCATTAAAACAAATTAGACCACTGAACTCACAAGTAGATTTATTACCTAGAGTACATGGTAGTGCTATGTTTACAAGAGGAGAAACACAATGTATCTCTTCAACTACATTAGGAGCTTTAAATGAGTATCAAATATTAGATGGTATATCTCCAGTTCAAGAAAAAAGATTTATGCTTCAGTATAACTTCCCTCCATATTCAGTAGGAGAAACAGGAAGAATGGGTTCTCCAGGTAGACGAGAAATTGGTCATGGAGCACTTGGAGAAAGAGCCATAGCTCAAGTTATGCCTGATGAAAAAGAATTTCCATATACTGTAAGAGTAGTAAGTGAAATAGTTGAATCTAATGGTTCATCATCTCAAGCAAGTATTTGTGCAGGGGTAATGTCATTAATGGCAGCAGGTGTACCTCTAAAAGCACCAGTTGCTGGTATTGCAATGGGACTAGTAATGAAAGATTCAGATTATACTGTTTTAACTGATATTCAAGGTTTAGAAGATCATATTGGTGACATGGACTTTAAAGTTGCAGGAACAAAAGATGGAATAACTGCTTTACAAATGGATATTAAAATAGATGGAATAAATCGTTCAATATTAGAAGAAGCATTAGCACAAGCTAAAATTGGTAGAACGCAAATATTAGAAAATATGTTAGAAACAATTTCTGGACCAAGAGAAGATGTAAGCAAATACGCTCCAAAAATGGATACATTTAGTATAGATCCTAAAAAAATCAAAGATGTTATTGGTCGTGGTGGAGAAATGATTAATAAAATTATAGAAGAATCAAATGATGTTAAAATAGATATAGAAGATGATGGACAAGTTATAATTTATCATACAGATAGAGCATCTATAAACAAAGCTAAAGAATGGATTTTAACAATTGTTAAAGAACCTGAAGTTGGAGAAATCTATGATGCAAAAGTTGTAAGAATAGAAAAATTTGGTGCTTTCGTAGAATTATATAAAGGTCAAGATGCATTACTTCATGTTTCTAAAATAGCACATGAAAGAGTGGAAAAAGTTGAAGACAAACTTAAAATCGGTGATATCATTAAAGTTAAAATAGTTGAAATTGATGATAAAGGTCGAGTTAATGTTTCAGCAAAAGCGCTAATAAAAAATGAAAAAGTAGAAGATAAAAAAATTGCAGAAACTACAACAAATAAATAGTAAAGAAGATTAAATTATGAAAATATATTTTATACGACATGGAAAAACAGCTTCAAACTTATTACAAGTTTATAATGGAAGAAATGATGAACCATTATCTGAAGATGGAAGAAATGATTTAGAATCAAAAAAAGGTTTATATAAAGATGTAAAGTTTGACTATGTATATGCATCTCCAATGACAAGAGTAAGACAAAGTATTGATATTTTATTTGGCGATATCAATGTAAATGAGCTTAGAGAAGATTTAATGGAGATGGATTTTGGTAGCTGGGTTGGAGTTAAATATACAGATAAGATGAAAGAGCTTGAAGCATTAGGATATACAATGAATGATATTGTAGATCCTAAAGGTGGAGAAACATTTGATAATCTATTTAATAGAACAACTGAGTTTTTAAAAGAAATACTAGAAAAACATAATGAAGATGATACAATATTAGTAGGTGCTCATGGTATGGTTATTGCAGCAATAATGCATAAAAACTATTTTCCAGAGGAAATATTTTATTACTTAACACCAGATAATGGTTTAGGATATATTATTGATACCAAAACAAAAGAAATAAAAAAAATAAAACAATAAAATAATAGGCACTTAGGTGCCTATTTGTTATATAATATGCTTAAGGAGGGGTTTTAATGAAATTATATTTAGTTAGACATGGATTAACAGATAGTAATGTTAATGGAAAAATGTATTATGGAGATGAAGCACTCACTCAAGAAGGAATTGATGATTTACTAGATAAGAAAAATGTCTATAAAAATCTGACATTTGATTATGCATATTGTTCACCATTATTAAGAACTAAAATGACATTTGAATTACTATTTCCAAATAAAATGGTAGATGAATATAGAGAAGATATAATCGAGTTTGACTTAGGAGATGCTTCAGATTTTAATGGTAGCAAAAAAGAATTAAAAAAATATATAACAGAACAATTAATGACTACAAATGATATACCAGAACTTGCAAATGGAGAATTGTTTTGTGATTTTGAAAAGAGAATAAATAACTTTATGAATGAGCTTATAAAAAATAATATTCATAAAGATAATATACTAGTAGTTTCACATGGTTTAGCAATTTCGGCAATGGTAAAACATGTATTAGAGACAAATGATATAATTTTTTCTTTAGTACCACCTAATGGTTTAGGATATATCATTGACTTTGATGAAAAGGTATGTAAAAAGATAATCCATAATAATAAAATAGAAAATGTTGTATTTGGCGATGGTATGACTATAGGAAAAGTTGATGATCATTCAAAATTTATTGATGGGAAATTTAAAAAAATATAAACAATAAACATGATTACTTTAAACAATAACGTAATTTTGGTATAATATATAAGAGGTGAGAACATGAAAGTTATAAATACCAACAGAAAAGCAAGTCACGACTATTTTTTGTTAGATAAATATGAAGCAGGTATTGTGCTAACTGGTACTGAAATAAAATCTATTAGACATAATGGATTAAACCTAAAAGACTCTTATGTTCGAATTTCTAATGATATGCAAGCTTATATAGTAAACTTACATATTGCACATTATAGTATGGGTAACCAGTTCAATCATGATGAAACAAGACAAAGAAAACTATTGCTTCATAAAAAAGAAATAAACAAACTGTATCAAGAAATGAAAGAACAACAACTAACAATAGTGCCAACAAAAGTATACTTTACAAATGGAATGGTTAAACTTGAAATTGCATTAGCAAAAGGTAAGAAAAACTATGACAAAAGAGAAAGTGAAAAAGTAAAAGATGCAAATAGACAAATTGCAAAAGCATTAAAGAATTATTAATGGGGCTGCATTGGTATCGACAGGATATGGTTTAGTCTTAGGTTCAGTCCAGTGGTGAGGTAATCACTATCGATAATAATCGGAAAAACAAATTATTCTTACGCTGCATAATTAGTCAACATAGACTCGCAGCCAATCTAAATACGACTTACATGAGGTTGTTATAGATTGCAAACCTTTATCATGTGCGCTATATTATTGATCGATTAATATAGTTTAACTAAGATCTATATCTAATAAGACTTTTGTATAATTTTGGCAATTTAGATGAATCATTCAAAATTATAATAAACTGTAAACCCTTTGACATGGAATCTATTTTGGACGGGAGTTCGAACCTCCCCAGCTCCACCAATAGACAACAAAAGCCCTATAACAGGGCTTTTTTTAATACCTAAAAATAATATGACAACAATATGATTGATTATATATAGTAAGTAAAAAAATACCGCTAGATCAGTTTTTTTAATAGACTATTTACCATTTCTAGAATTACATTCTATTCATCATGAAAAATTATCAATTATATACTTTTGCCTATAGACAACAAAAGCCCTAAATTAGGACTTTTAAATACTATATAATACTAAGGTTATTAATATGATAATTTAATTAGCTCATCATAAATCTTTTTAGTAGCAATACAATCTTCTAATGCTCTATGAGCTTCATTTTCAATTTTAAAATATGATCTCAAGGTTGTTAACTTATAATTTTCAATATTACTGATAATCTTACGTGATATGTTTAAAGTATCAACAGAATCATTATTTAAAGAAAGATCTAATTCTTTTAGAGTAGTACATATAAATCCTAAATCAAATGAAATGTTATGTCCTAAAATAATATCATCTTCAATAAAATCTTTTAATTTCATAACAGTTACATATTTATCTGGCATATCTTTCACCATTTCATTGTTAATTCCAGTTAAGTCAGTAATATTTTTTTTAATTAAAACTTGAGGATTAATTAATTGTTGAAATTGTTCAGTAATTACATTGTTTCTAACCTTTAAAGCAGCAATTTCAATTATCTCATCCGAGTTTTTATTAAATCCAGTAGTTTCAATATCAACAACAGTATAATTGCTAATGTTAATAATATTTTTCATAAATGCACCTCATTTCTTTATTAATAATAACATATATGTAATATAGTTGTATATTGCTAAATTAACTGGCTATACTAAATAAAGTTAATCATTATTTTTATCTACATTGAACTCCTTTGTTTTTTCATGCTCTAAACTTACATTATCTTCTACATCTTCTTTTGGATAAATTTTTAAACCTAAATCATTAGTTTCAAAAATGCTATTTGCTTTATCTAAGTTAGTCTTATCACCTTTTTTTGATGTCTTTGTTAGATAATAAACAATACCTGCTAATACACAAACAAAAACAATAGTATATAATACAATCATGTCACTCACACCTTTCAAACTAATATTATATTTAATAAGCACAATTATAAAATATAATGCAATAATAAATTATATTTCTAATTAATTGTATACTGAAAAATATTATGTTAGACTATCAATAAGAAAACAGATGTTTTCAACTAATCAAATAAGTAACAATTTAAAATGTAATGATATGTTGAATAATACATTGTTAATTATGTTGAAAACAACATAATATTACACATATACTTTTTTATACAAACATTAGAGTATTTGGAATTGTTACTTTTAAGTAAACAATTAAGGTTGTTTTGATTAGTAAAAAAGGAACCAATTGGTTCCTTTTTAAGATAGAATTTAAAGATAGTTATATATAAATAGTGCATTAATAGAGGGTGAGTAAATGAATAATCGAAATGAAAATAACAAAGTAATAATAAATGGAAAGTGCATAGGTTGCCAAAAATGTGTTAAAATTTGTGTAAGTAAAGCACTAGAAATGCATATGAATAAAGCACAGGTGATAACTGATAATTGTATTAAGTGTGCACAATGCTTAGCTATTTGTCCTGTAGAAGCAATTACATTAAGCGGCTATAACATTAAAGAAATTGAAGAATTAGATGAATGCGAATATACAATAGATCCTCAAAAATATTTGAACTTCATTAAAAATAGAAGAAGTAAAAGAAACTTTAAAAGAAAGCTAATAGAAACAGAAAAAGTAGAAATGTTAATCGAAGTTGGTAGATATAGTCCAACAGCAGTAAATATGCAAGATGTTGGATATATAATAGTTGAAGCAGAAAAGGTCAATGAATTAGAAAAGTTAGGAATAAAAGCTAGCAAACTAATTGATGACAAAGTTAATTATGAAAGAGGCTACTTGTTTTACAATGCACCAACAGTTATAATATTGACAGCAAAAAGACAAGATAATGCAATTATAGCTTTAACAAATATAGAGAACATGGCAAACATGCTAGGACTTGGTGCAGTAGAAGTTGGTCGCTTTAATAGAATTGCAAATAATCAAGAAATTAGAAATTATTTAAATATTAAAGATGAAAATACTACTATTTATGCATCTATTGCAATTGGATATCCAGAATTTTATTTTGAAAGAAATGCATTAAGATACGAACCTAGTGTACGTTGGTTATAAAAAAAGGTGAATTAATCACCTTTTTTTTCTTTCATACTAAAATCATATAAGTTTTCTACTTCTAATACAGCATTAACAGAATTAATAACTGAATTACTTAAACTATCTCTTAATAAATTATATTCTTTAGCTAAATCAAACCACTTTTCATTAATCTTTTTTTGTTGAAGATAATTTTCAGATAATTTAACTTCATTCCATATTTTTAGGTTGTTTAAGCCCTCATAAAAATAGAATTCATTAGTTCTTCTAATAAAAGAAAAATCATTATAAAAAACAGGAGATAAATTATTATAAACATATTGTTCACTCATTAATTCCTTAGTCAAAATCAAATCAAGTTTATGAGAATCTATATTATTAATTGTTTTGTAAATATCAAAAGAAAAATTTTCAAAACCATACACAAACATATCATAGGTTAATAAATCATTTAAATAATATTGTTGAATTGCGAAATTAGCTTTATGAGCTTTAACAGCATTATTTAATGAAGTATCTTTCCAAAGAAACTTTCTATTATTAATATTGTTAGTTATAGTATACAAAACATAATCATTTCTATTAAATAATCTTAATAATTTCAGCATTAGTATAACCTCTTTCTTAAAATTTAAAATAAGTAATAATAGTGATTTTTATAAATAAAATTACTATTTCATTATAACATATTATTTTTAAGATAAAATATCATATATTTTAACAATATTATTAAATAAAAAATTGTATTGTTTAAACAAGTTAGGTAAAATAATAGTATATATTGTGGAGGTTGATCAAATGAAAGAATTAAAAAGAAGAATTTCTTTAGAAGGAATAGTTATAGAACCAAATATTTTAAAAGTAGATAGTTTTATAAATCACCAAATTGATGTAAAGCTATATGAAGAAATTGGAAAAGAAATCGCAAAAAGATATGAAGGAGTTACAGTAGATAGAATATTAACAGTTGAAGCAGGTGGAATAGCACTAGCTTGTTTTGTGTCACAGGCAATGAATTATCAACCTGTAGTATATGCAAAAAAAGATCCATCAGCTATTATAAGCAATAATGTTTATCATACAAAAGTGCATTCATTTACAAAAAATAAAGACTATAATATTAGAGTAGATAAAAGATTTATTAAAGAAAATGAAAACATACTAATTATAGATGATTTTTTAGCTAATGGAGAAGCAGGTCTAGGATTAGCTAACATAGTAGAATCTGCAAATGCTATAGTTGCTGGTTTTGGTATTGTAATTGAAAAAGGTTTTCAACCAGGAAGATCTAAATTAGAAGAAAAAGGATACAAAGTAGAATCACTTGCAATAATAGAAAGTTTCAAGGATGGCAAAGCTATAATAAAATAATAGATTGACAAACAGATAATTATACTGTAAAATAAGAAATGCTGGAGTGTGAGAAATATGCGAAATTATCTACAGATATACGATGATATACCATATTTTTTGGCACACTTATATACGGGTAACATTTGCTATGCTTAGCTTTATGTTACCCTTTTTTAATGGAGGAGGATCATTATGGAAAAAAAGTATGATGTAATTATTGTAGGTGCAGGACCAGCTGGTATCTTTGCAAGTTATGAACTATCTAAATTGAATAACAAGTTAAAAATATTGTTAATTGATAAAGGACAAGATATTTATCATCGTAACTGTCCAATACTAGACAAAAAGATTGAAAAATGTCCAGGTGGAGAAACAGTTGATGGCGGTGTTATAGGGTGTAAACCAGCTTGTTCAATAACTGCAGGATTTGGTGGTGCAGGAGCCTATAGTGATGGTAAATTTAATATTACCAGTGAATTTGGTGGATGGATGATGGATTATTTATCAAATGAACAAGTAGAAGACCTAATTAGATATGTTGATTCAATTAACTTAGAACATGGTGCTACTACTAATATTACAGATCCAATGACTTTAGAAGTTAAAGAAATAGAAAAAAAGGGTTGGGCTGTTGGCTTAAAGTTATTAAGAGCTAAAGTAAGACATTTAGGAACAGAACAAAACCTAGAAATACTTAAGAGTATTTTTGAATATTTAAAAGATAAAGTAGACTATGCATTTACTACTAAAGTAGCTGATGTAATTGTTGAAAATAAAGAAATAAAAGGAATAACGCTTGAAGATGGAAGAGAAATAAAAGCTGAATATGTAATACTAGCACCAGGACGTGATGGTTCAAAATGGATGAGTCACATTCTAAATAAACAAGGTATGTCAATGTATAACAATCAAGTTGATATAGGTGTAAGAGTAGAGTGTTCTGATATAATTATGGAAGAAATCAATGAACATTTATATGAAGGTAAATTTGTATATCACACAAGTGTAGGAACAAGTGTTAGAACATTTTGTTCAAATCCAAGTGGACATGTTGTTATAGAAAATCATACAGGAACAATGCTTGCTAATGGACATGCATATAAAGATCCTAAATTAGGTACCCATAATACTAACTTTGCATTACTTGTATCACATACATTTGATACACCATTTAATAAACCAAATGAATATGCAACAGAAGTAAGCCATTTAGCAAACATGTTATCAAATGGAAGTATAATTGTACAAAAATATGGTGATATATTAAGAGGTCGCCGTACTACAGATAAAAGACTAAAAGAAGGGTATGTTAAACCAACATTACCAGAAGCAGTTGCTGGTGATTTAGGATTAGTATTGCCTTATAATACAATGAAATCATTAATAGAAATGGTTACAGCATTAGACCATGTAACGCCTGGTATTGCAAGTGAACACACATTATTTTATGGTGTAGAAGCTAAGTTTTATTCAGCAAGACCAAAAGTAGATGAATATTTTGAGGGTGAAATAAAGAATATGTATTTTGCAGGTGATGGTGCCGGGTTAACAAGAGGACTTGCTCAAGCTGGAGCAAATGGAGTATGGATAGCCCGTGCTATAAATAAAAAAATTTCAGGAGGATTGAAATAATGACTAAAAATATTGTTGTCGTAGGTACTCAATGGGGAGACGAAGGTAAAGGAAAAATCACCGACTACCTAGGTAAAAACTCAGATGTAATTGTAAGATTTCAAGGAGGAAATAATGCAGGACACACTATTGTCTTTGATGGAAATAAGTATGCATTACACTTAATACCATCTGGTATTTTCAATAGTGAAAAAGTTAACATTATGGGAAATGGAATGGTAATTAATCCAATTGCTTTCAAAGAAGAGATTACTAAATTAGAAGAAGCAGGTGTAGTTACTAAAAATTTATTCATTTCAGACAGAGCACATGTAACATTTAATTATCACATTGAAGAAGATAGACTTCAAGAAGAAATTAAAGAAGACAATAAAGTAGGTACTACTTTTAAAGGAATTGGACCAACTTATACTGACAAGTACAATAGAATAGGAATTAGAATTTGTGATCTATTCGATAAAGAAAACTTAATCAAAAAATTATCATTTAACCTTAAACAAAAAAATATAATGTTTAAACACTATGATAAAGAACTATTTGATGCAAAAAAAGTATATGAAGAGTATAAAGAATTTATTGAATTTATTAGACCATATGTTGCAGATACTTCTGTAATGTTGGATGATTTATATCATCAAGATAAAAAAATTCTATTTGAAGGAGCACAAGGTGCTTTACTAGACGTAGAATATGGAACATACCCATTTGTAACATCTTCAACACCAACAGCAGCAGGAGTTGCAACTGGTGCTGGTTTTGGACCAAATAAAATTGAAAAAGCTTTAGGAATAGTAAAAGCATACTCAACACGTGTTGGAGAAGGAACATTTGCCTCAGAAATAGATGGTGAAATTGCTCATTACATCCGTGAAAGAGGACATGAATATGGTACTACAACAGGTAGAGCTAGAAGAATTGGTTGGTTTGATTCAGTAGTAATTAACCATACAAGAAGAGTTAGCGGTCTTACAGATTTATCTATTATGTTACTAGATGTACTATCTGGATTAGATGAAATAAAAATTTGTACTAGCTATAAATTAAATGGAGAACTAATCACACATATTCCAGCTTTAATAACAGATTATGAAAAATGTGAACCAGTATTTGAAGTTCTTCCAGGTTGGCAAGAAGATATTACAACTTGTAAATCATATGAAAATCTTCCAACTAATGCAAAAGCATATCTAAAAAGAATAGAAGAATTAACACATGTTAAAGTTTCTATAGTTTCAGTTGGACCAGATAGAACTCAAACATTATTAATCAATGATTTATGGGATTAATTAACAGCACATTAGTGCTGTTTTTTTAATAATAACTAATTAAAAAAAGCAAAAAAACAAATTGTGAATAATTTAACAATATCTAGTGTAATATGTATCTATATTATATTAGATATGATAAAATAGAAGAGTTAGGAGTGGTTTAATGAGTAAATTTGTACCGTATGCAACAAGAAAAAGACTTCCATTATATTATAAACTACTTAAAGCTTTATTAGAAAAAGGAGTAACAGATGTAACTTCAACAGAAATAGCTAAATTAGTTAAAATAGATTCAACAACAATTAGAAGAGATTTTTCATCAATCGGAAAATTAGGAAAAAAAGGAACAGGTTATCATGTCGAAACCATGTTAACAATATTTGAAGAAGAATTTGAATTAAATAAAATTGAAAAAGTAATCCTTGTTGGACTAGGACAATTAGGAAAAGCAGTAGCATCATATTTTGATGGCTTTGATAGTGTATCTATGGTAACTCAAATTTATGATACAGATCCTACTATTATAGGAACAGAGTATATGAACATAGAAATTTTAGATTATTTAAATATAGAAAACACTCTTGATAAGGATGCCACAATTGCAGTGTTAACCGTACCAGGTGATAGTGCACAAGACATTTTAGATAATTTAGTAAGTCTTGGAATAAAAGGCTTTGTCAATTTCTCAGGTAAAAAAGTATTCTGTGAAAAAGATAATGTTTTAATTACTGATATAGATATAGCACAAGTTGTTCAATCATTGGTATATGACTTAAGAAGTGAATATTAAACATAAAGTATTAATAAAATTGACAACTTTTAGTCAAAAATTAGAGTTGCAAGTAATACTCTAAAATGATATAATTATCTAGTAAATATTACTTACCATTATCAATAAAACCAATTAATTTACAAATTAAGAATGATAATGGCGGAAGGAGAAACTTATAATGCAAAAAGATATTCAACCAAAATACAACAGAGTAACTGTAACTTGTACTACATGTGGTAACACATTTGAAAGTGGATCTGTTAAAGATGAAATTAAAGTAGATACTTGTAGTCAATGTCACCCATTCTATACAGGAAGACAAAGATTTGCTAGTGCAGCTGGACGTATTGAAAAATTCAAACAAAAATACAACAAAACAGAAGAAAAATAATATTTTCTTAAATAAAGAACAGCCATTTTATTGGCTGTTTTTTTTGACTAAAAAAATCGTTTGAAAAAGAAACGATAAATATATAAACGTAAAAGTATTACAATAGTTATACTTAATTTCCACAAAATGTAACAATAATCACATTTACTATTCTTTAAAAACAAAAAAAATTTATAATAATCGCTCATCTATTCATTTTATACACATTTTATACACATTAACTATATGATTACACAAAAAAAACAAAAAGGTGCTACATATCACCATATACTTGTTTTTAATTCTTATTTCGTAAAAACTATAAGTGTACTTTATACAAATAGCAAAATTGATTATAGACTCCAAAATCATATGCTTTGTGATTTCAACTATTTAATTGGTATTATAGTGTCACAAAACAAAAAATGGAGGAATAGAAAAATGAATAATAGTCAAAAATTAAAGACATTATTATTAGCTGCTGCCCTAGGGCTTGGTACAACAACAGGAATAGTATCGAATACTACAACTGTAAATGCCATAGAAAATGCAGTTGAATGTAAAGCAACATCAAATAACGTAATTAAACTTTGTTCAGGTGAAACAACAATGATGAAAGGAGATAAAACTACATTAACATTTGATTCTTACAGTACTGTAAAAACCGGCACTGTCCCAAATCAAAAAACTTATAACTATGTAAAAACCGAATTTTCAATAGAAAGTGGTTCTAAAAAAATTAGTTTAGGTGAAACTACCTCAGTAGATAGAAAAACATCTATAACAATCAATGGTATAGATGTTGGAACAGCTAAAATTAAAGCAAAAAGCACATTTTCTAGAGGATCTGGTTCGAGCGTAACAAATATATCTAGAGAAAAAGAAGTTTCAATAGAGGTAGTAGAAAAAATTACTCCTAGTCAGTTTGAAAATAGTATTCAAGGTATTACTTTAGAAAGAGATCAAGAGGTTGATCTTGGAGATAAAGCAACATTTATATATACATTTAAATTAAATGGTAACTTACATAGAGTTAAAAATAAGGCAATAGAGTCTTTTATAAAAAATGAAATGAATGATCACATTCAATTAAAAGCTATGTCAATTTCAAATCATGCTGGTAATAATAGTGAAACTATTCTAGTTGGAGATTACTTAGATTTATCAACAGTCCAACTATCAGATTTTAGTTTTAACAATCACAATAGTCCTTTAGATCCTGAACATGATCATGATAGACATTTTAACGAAGTATCATTTAAAATTAAAGCTAAAACAAAAAAAGCAACATCTGAAAATGGAATCAATATCATAGGACTATATGATAGTGAAGGAATTATAGATGAAGAAGAATTAACAGAAGGTGAAAATTATCATCGCAAACCTGTAAATTTAGAAAGTCGTCCTGTTAACTTAGTTATTAAAGATTGGGCACCAGAATTAATGATATTTAATCGTGCAACAGGTCAGGATAAACATTTAAAAGGTTATGTCAATGATGTTAAAGCATTAAGATTTAATGTTAAAGTTTCTGGAAAAGAATATAAAAAACATCCAGATATCGCAAATGCTATAGCTAGTAGAATTTCATTCAAAGGTGAAGATGATTATGTAAATTTAGTAAAAGATTCATGTGTTATTTGGAGCAATAATGCTGGTGTTGATGAAGAAATGAAAAATCATAAACCACATAATCCTAATAAAAATGGAAATTATGAATTTATCTTAGAATGTAAAATTAAAGTTGAGAAATATAATGCAACTAGAACAAAAGACTTTAAAATTAAATATAATAATGAAAAACAAAAAGATAAATATGTAGACTTTAATCTTGAAACATTTAAACTACAATTAGAATCATCAACTGATAGAGAACAACTTACTTTAGTTAATAATACAACAACAACTGCATCACAAATTTATACAATGTTTGCTAATTATGGAGCTTTAAGTGGAGAATCTAAAAAGATTGATATCAAAGTAGCTAATGAAGATATTGCTACAGTAACTCAAGAGGCATCTAGAGTTGCAAACTATGGTAGTGAAAACTTTGTATTTACAGGCTTAAAAGCAGGTACTACAAATGTAACATTTACATTAAGTGATTTACATACTAATAAAAACAATCCTAATAGAACTGTTTCTAAAACAGTAGAGATTATTGTAAATCCTGCAGCAACAACACCAGGTGGTGGAAATAATGGTGGCGATAATAATACGGGAAATAACAACAACACAGGTAACAATAATAACAATGGAAGTAGCACTACAGATAAGTGTACTGTTGTAAGAAGAGATTCTAGAAATAGAATTACATATAGAAAAACGTGTTTCAAAAATGGAAATACACAAACTATAACAAGATATACTTATAAAGGAAATACTACAAATATTAATACTTTATCAGTAGAACACTATAGTCATACAAGAAATAATAGAAGAATAGAAAGAAAAGTATATTCAAACTATTTAAATAATTCAACTTGGAGAACTAGACAAACTACAGTATTCTCAGATAATAATACTAATAGAAGAACTTCATTAAGAACAACAACTAGACATAATAATAAGAAAACAAAAACTAATGTTTTTAGAACTTATTTTGCAAATGGAAAAGTTAAAACACATGAAAACAACGCCTTTAACTCTAAAGGTCATAGAACAGCAAGAAGAATGGATCAATTCTTTAGTAATGGTGTAAGAAGAGATTCAAAAGTATGGTCAAGCTATAAAAATGGTAAACACACAAAAAGAGTTATTACAAGAAGGAGTAATAAGAATAGATTACTTAGAAAAGAAGTAGCTACTTTTAATACACGTGGTCAGTTTACAAGAAAAGTAGATTATAGATATAATTCAAGAGGACAACTTAGAACAAATTCTAATGGTAAAGCTTGGAGAACTGTAACAACTTATAGAAATGGCAGATCTAATAGAACTACAAGAAGAGACTATAGAGCAAACGGTAAAATAGCTTAGTATTAGTTTTAAAAAAGTATGCTGAAAAGCATACTTTTTGTACGTATTGACAACAAAATTTTAATACTAAATTAACATCTTAAAAACAATTTAATATTTATACATAATATGAACAAAAAATATATTTAATATCTATAAAGGGTTGATAATCCTTTATTTAAGGGGTTATGTATATGGAATAGATATTAATAATAAGCAAGATAACATGGGTTATTTACTTGTTGTGAAATTGTATTTTTAGTGTAGTCAAATTATTTTAAATATTATTAGTATATTGTTAAAATGTAATTATCAAAAAATTAAAAATAAAAAATGGAGGAAAAGAAATGGAAACAAGTAAAAAGATAAGGACCCTGCTGTTAGCAGCAGCAATTGGTCTAACAGGTTATACCCAGACTGTAGAAATGAATAATATTAATGCACAAGAGGCTGAGCTTACAACATGTAAGGTTAGTCAGAAGACACCAATTGAAGTTTGTAGTAAAGATGAAAACTTACTAGTAAAAGAAACTGGAAAAGCTCAAATTAAATTTAATGATGAATACAAGAAAAATGATAAAGAATATAAATTACAAAAAGATAAAATTAAATTTGAAATTATTCAGGACGAAGGAGTAATCAAATTAAATGATAACATTGAAGAAGATGATATTTTTAGTTCTAATATTTATAAAAATATAAGTTATACAGGTTTAAAATCAGGTACTGCAAAAATAAAAGCAAGTGCTACTTATAAAAGTAAATATAATGAAAAAATAGAAAAAACAGTTGATTTTGAAGTAAAAGTCTCAAGCAAAGATGGTATTCCTAAATTAAAAGGGTTTAGGGCTGGAACTTTAAATGAAACAAAAGATAGTATTAAAATTAAAGGTTACAAAGGTGACAAAGTAGATTTTTCAGTAGTTGCAACTTTGAAAAATAGTGATTATAAAGAACATAATATTAATAAAATTATAGAAAATCTTGAATTTACAAAAGGTAGCGATTATGTAAGTGCTGTTTGTAAAATAAGTGAAAGTAATTCAAGTGTAGAAGATTATTATTATCCTGGAGATGGAGTAAAAGTACAAATAGATTGTGAAGCGACAATACTAAAAAATAGTGATCATAAACAAGAAATAGAATTTAGTTTTAATCCAGATAGTGAATCTGCTTTAGCAAATCCAGGTGGTAATGAAGATTGCAAGAAAATGCAGATACCTGGTAAAGCCGATATTTATAAATTAGCTATTTTAGCTCCTAATAGAATACAAATGCATATACCAGCTGCCAAAACAACAGCTAACGAAAATGTGAAATTAGGTTTAGATTATGGAATGCTTGAAGAGAAAAAAGCTACTATTGATATCCAAAATAAAACAATTGCAACAATAGCTGTAAATGGTACTGCTGCTAGAGTAATTAATCCAGGTACTGAAAGCTTTGATGTAAATGCATTAAAAGCAGGAACTACTTCAATTAATGTTGAATTAGAAGATTTAACTCATGGAAATGCTGAAAAGAATAAAGATAATGAAAATCGTAAAACTACTGCAGTAATCGAAGTAGTTGTAACCCAACAAGCAGTTGTAACTCCTGCACCTACAGATACTTGTTCAGTAACAAGAAAAGATTCTTTAGGAAGAATTACATATCGAAAAATATGCTTTAGAAATGGTAATACGGAAAGAATTACTAAATTTACTTATAAAGGAAATTCAAAAAATTATAATACATTAACTGTAGAACAATATAGTCATGCAAAGAATAATAGAATATTAACAAGAACAGTTTATTCAAATTATTTAAATAACTCAACTTGGAGAAAAAGAGTAGTTACTAGATTTAATGATAATAATGGTAACAAAAGACATGCACAAGATATAACTTTAAGACATAATAACAAAAGAACTAGAGAAAATGTACATAGAAGATATTTTGGAAATGGAAAAGTAAGACATTATGATTTACATCGTTACAATAGTAAAGGTGTTAGAACTGCAAGAAGATCAAATCAATACTTTAGTAATGGAGTATTAAGAGATTCAAAATTATGGTCTAACTTTAGTAATGGTAAACACAAAAGACGTGTCTTTGTAAGAAGAGATGAAACTAATAGAATAATGAGAAGAGAAGTAGCTACTTTTAATAATAGAGGTCAAATGTTAAGAAAAGTAGAGCACCGTTATAATAAAAATGGTAAATTAAGAGGTGGAAGAGGTCTAAGAGCTTGGAGAGTAGTTCAAACTTATAGAAATGGAAAAATCTTTAGAACTGTCAGAAAAGATTATAATGCTGCCGGAAAATTAGTATAATACTTAAAAACAAGAACTAAAAAGGTTCTTGTTTTTTTTATAGGTTGAATTATCGAAATAAACATTAATATGATATAATAAAATCATTAAATTAAGAAAACGAGATGAAATAAATGAAAAATAAAATAGGTAATATTGAAGTAGTTGCAGGTTGTATGTTTGCAGGTAAAACAGAAGAATTGATTAGACATGCACATACACTTTCAAGAACAAATCATCAATATTGTGTAATTAAACCTAAAATAGATAATCGTTATGGAAAAGAGAAAGTCGTATCACATAATGGGAATTTTGTAAAAGCAATAGAAATATCAAAAGCAATCGACATACTTACATGTATAAATGAAAAGACAAAAGCTGTCTTAATAGATGAAGCTCAATTTTTTGATGATCAATTAGAACAAGTAGTTACATATTTAATAAATCAAGGAATTGATGTTGTTGCAGTAGGTTTAGATATGGATTTTAGAGCAGAACCATTTCCTGTAATGTCAAGATTACTAGCAAGAGCAAACAAAGTTAATAAAATTACTTCTTATTGTGCTGTTTGTAATGAACCAGCAACTAGAACACAAAGATTAATAGATGGTAAGCCAGCAAGTTATAATGATCCAATTGTCTTAATAGGAGCACAAGAAAGCTATGAACCACGATGCTCAATTCATCATGAAGTTGCTGATTACCCAAAATTATTTGAAGGAGAAACAAAAAATGAAATACAATAATAAATTATTTGATACGCATGTACATATAAATACTAAACCATTTATTGATGATATTGAAAATGTTATGAAACAAGCAAAAGAACAAAATGTAGAAAAAATGTTATGTATCGGTTTTGATATGGAATCTAGCTTAAAAGCAATTGACTTAGCGTATAGATATCCTGAAAGAGTCTATGCAGCAATAGGACTACATCCAACAGAAGTAAATGATATAAGCCAAGATGATATGGATAGATTTGAGAATATGTTACATGAACCTTGTGTTGTTGCTCTTGGAGAAATTGGCTTAGACTACCATTGGGATACAGTTAAACCAAACATTCAAAAAGAATACTTTATTAAGCAAATCAGATTAGCAAAAAAAGTAAATCTACCAATAATAATACATAGTAGAGATGCTATTCAAGATACTTTTGATATACTAAAAGCTGAAGATATAAAAAGTATTGGTGGTATTATGCATTCATATTCAGGAAGCTTAGAAATGGCTAAAGAATTTATTAAATTAAACATGTTAATCTCATTATCTGGTGTAGTAACATTTAAAAATGCTAAATCAACTAAAATGGTTGCACAAAATATTCCACTAGACAAATTACTAATAGAAACTGACTGTCCATATTTAACACCAGTTCCATATAGAGGACAAACCAACTATCCTTGGTATGTTAAATATGTTGCTCAAGAAATTGCTGATATTAAAGAAATAAGTTATGAAGAAGTATGTAATACAACATTTAAAAATGCTTTAAAAATTTTTAAAATAGAAGAAGTGTAGACAAAAACAGTCTACATTTTTTTGTTAGTACTAACTTATATGTCATGAATGTTGTTTAATAAATAAAAAAATGCTGTTAAAAGTACTATAATTATTGCACTTAATATGTTGTCTAAATTAAATATGTTATAATTAAGTCAATTGATAAACTAAGGAGATTTAATATGAAGAAAATATTGAAAAGAGGATTACTAATAGGATTTATAGCTTGTACAAGTTTGTTGTCAAGGCAGGATGTTAATGCCTCTTCAGCCCAAATACTACAAATGCCTGCTGTCGATAGAACTTGTAATGTTCATTCTACATCAGCTTTAACTAATGCTATTACATATATAAATAGTATGTATCATCGAGATGCACCAATTATTTCTGAGACATCTAATGCTTATAAAATAATGGTTGCTGGAGTAGAAGGTTGGATAGGCAAATCGACTGCTTGTGGGAAAAATGCAGTAAGAAAAACAACTGCAAATATTGGGAATCAAAACAGAACAGTTGGTGGAAATACAAATAACATGGCTGGTTTGAATGTATCAAGATATCAATCAAGAAGCAATAAACTATATTATAGTGCAATGTATGGATCTTCTAATACTGCATATTATTTAGGCTACACAGATTTACCATCTGGATTAAGTAATAATAGAGTATATTACTCATATGATGGAATATATTATTATACAAATTATAATACAATGTTAACTGATTATCGTAATAATAGAAGAAGTAATGCTACTAATAGAAATAATCCATATTTTGATTATTATTCATATTTACCAATAAGAACACAGACAAAAATTACAGGAGCAGCAATGGATAGAAGATTATTAAATCTAGTGCCAACAGCTGGAAATTCATTTAAACAAACATCAACCTTTAAAAGATGTGGTCAAAGTTCATTTACAAACACTTATAATGGTTTTGTATCAAATATTTATAAAAGAGGAACTAATTTTGTAAGTAATCAAAGAACATATAATGTTAATGCTGGTGCTTTATATGGTATTACAATAAACGAATCTAATTATGGACGTTCAAATCTATCAAGACACTACAATAATCCATTTGGATGGGGAGCAGTAGATAGTTGTCCTAATAATGCTACAAGATATTCAAATATGTCATCAGCAATTTTACAATACTATAAAAATTTAAATAGTGGATATGCTAATCCAGTTTCTACATTAGGAGAAAATGGTACAAGTTTAGGAAATAAAGCTTCAGGAATGGGTGTCAAATACGCTTCTGATTCTAATTGGGGCTATAAAAATGCCTTTAATTATCGAAGACTAGATGAAGTGTCTGGAAATGTTGATAAAAATCAATACCGTATTGGAATACTTAAACCAGCTAATGGAACAGTAGGTATATCTGGAACAGGGCGTATAAATGTTTATCGTAATGCTAGCACTTCAGCTAATGTTGCTTATTATTATACTAGATATAATGCCTCAGTTACGATTTTAGGAACAACTGGTAATTTCTATAGAATACAAAATGATTCAACTACTAATGGTGGATCACTATACATTCCAATTGCAAATGTTCATGTTGCTAACACAGCAGTTAATACAGCATCTTCAACATTAAATATTCAACAAGCTAGTGGAAAGTATTATGCTTGGGGTATGAACAATCATGGACAACTTGGAAATGGTAATTATTCTACAGTACAACAAGCTAATAGAGTCGATTTAGCAACAAGGATACCAAAAAATGAAGTAATCACAAGAGTAATTAAAAACGGTACAAATAATATTTATATTTTGACTAGATCAGGTAATGTATATGCTTCTGGAAGAAATAATTATGGACAACGAGGAACTAATTCTCGAGCAACTTCTTTTAATAAAATAAATACCCTTAATTTTAGAGTTTCACATATCTCAATTGGCAGAGCTGATAGATTAACTATGACAGTAAGAAATGGTAAAAGAGAACTATTATACATTGGAAGAAATACTCCAAATGGATCAACAAATAAATTTAATCGTACAACAAATAAAATTACATATTTAAAAAGAAGAGCAAATGGAAGTACACAACAAATAAGATATTATTCATTTGCAGCAAGAAAAACAAGTAGAAGATTTGATTATGATACTAGGGGTAGAAGAACAAGATATTCATTGTACACATATCGTTCAAATAGAAACCTTTCAAAAGCAGAGCATCGTTATTATAATGTAAGTAATTCAAGAATTAGAAGAAAAGATATTAGAAATTATAATTCAAGAGGAGTTATTACTAAAAAAACAATGTACTATTATGTTAATGGAAGATTGAGATCAACAAGCAAAAATAGAGCAAGAAGATTTATAACAACATATAATAATAGAGGGAAAGCAACAAGAACAACTGTTAGAACTTATAATACAAAAGGTAAACTTGGAGCTTCAACAAGAACAAATATAAGATAGTACTAAAGTAGAATGTTACTAACATTCTACTTTATACATTTAGAAAGAAGCGGTAATATGAAAAGACATGAACAAAAAATAGAAGATACTTGGAATTTAAAAATGATGTATGATCCATCTAATTTAGATGCAGATATTAAAGAGTGTAATAAAATAGTAGAAGAAATAAAAAAATATAATAGTCTTACATTCACAAAGAATGAAATAATTGATGCACTTAACTTATATTATAAATTAATGATAAAAATTGAAAATATTTATGTATATTTTTCTCATCAACAAGATAGTGATTTCTCAAATGATAAATATGTATCAATTCTTAATAAAGTTAAAGGTGAATACAATAATATGTCAATTGAGGTTTCCTTTTTGATGCCAAAAATAGCTAATGTAGACAATAGTATTTTAGAATCTATTATCAATGATTCAAAACTAAAAGAATATCATCAAACTATTGTGAAAGTAATTAATAATAAAAAACGTTATTTAAGTGGAGCTGAAGAAAGAATAATATCAACTTATGGACTAAATTCTAATGCTGCCTACCAATTATATTCAGCATTTACCAACTCGGATTTAAAGTTTGAAAACATCTTTGATAGTAACAATAATCAACACGAAATGAGTGAAGGAAGTTATTCAACTTATATTCGTTCTAGTGATAGAGTCTTAAGAAAAAATGCTTATAATAATTTATTTGATACTTATGGAAAATATAATCAAACATTAGCAACTAACTATATTAGTGAGATGAAACAAGATTTAATATCAATGAAAACTAGAAATTATGCATCTACATTACAACAAGCCTTAGAACCAAATGAAATACCTGAATATGTCTATCATAATTTATTAAATAGTGTTGAAAATAACATAAAAGCAAACCATGATTATTTAAACCTAAGAAAAAAAGAAATGAAATTAAAAGAGTTACATTTATATGATATATATACAAGCATGGTTGATGAAGTTGATAAAAAAGTAGAATATCATGATGCTAAAGAAATTGTCAAAGAAGCTTTAAGCATTTTCCCAAACAATTATACTAAAGTGTTGAATGAAGCCTTAGAAAATCGTTGGATTGATGTTTATGAAAATGAAGGTAAAAGAAGTGGTGCATACTCTGGTGGCTCTTATACTAGTGTTCCTTATATGCTTTTAAACTACCACAATGAATTAAATGATGTATTCACTTTAGCGCATGAACTTGGCCACTCTATGCATTCATATTTTGCAAATAACAATAATCCATATCAAGATGCAAACTACAAAATATTTATTGCAGAAGTAGCAAGTACAGTTAATGAATTGATACTTATTAATCATTTATTAGAAAAAGAAGATGATAGTAAAATTAGAAAATATTTGTACAACTATTTACTTGAACAATTTAGAACTACTTTAGTTAGACAAACAATGTTTGCTAGATTTGAATTAGAATCACATAAACTAGTTGAAAAAAATGAAGAAATCTCAAATGAAGTATTAAATAATCTATATTATGATATTAATAAATTATACTTTGGAAAAGATATAATATTAGATGAAAACATTAAATATGAATGGTCAAGAATTCCACATTTTTACTATGATTACTATGTCTATCAATATGCGACTTCTTTTAGTATTTCATTAAATATTGTCGATAGAATTTTGAATAATGAAAAAGGTATTATCGATAAATATATTAAGTTCTTATCTCTTGGTGATTCTGTTTATCCTATAGATGCTCTTAAAGAAATAGATATTGATTTATCAACTAGTAAAGTATTTGATAGTGCAATGAAAAAATATGCAGATACTATATTAAAATTCGAGTTAGAAAACTAATGATTAATAGTATAGAAAAGAAAGCTTATGATATCGGTTTTGATATTATAGGCTTTTCACATGTAATAAAAGAAGATGAATATTTAAAAAGAGTATTAGAAAAGAAAGAAAAGATGACTTTATATCCAAGAAAAGAAGAGGATATTAATAAATATATTGATACAGAGCAATATTTAAACAAATGCAAAACAATTATTTCTGTAGGTATATGTTATAATACAAAGCGTAAACCAATAGTAAAAAATAGTATTACATACTCAAAATCATCATTTGGTGAAGATTATCATTTAGTACTTTCAAAAAAAATAGAACAGTTAATAAGTTATTTAAAATCAAATATTGATGGTTTAGAAGTTTATTACAGTATTGATACTAGCAATTTAGATGATCGCTATTTTGCTCATTTAGCTGGAAATGGCTTTTATGGTAAAAATAGTATGATTATTAATAACAAGTATGGCTCAATGGTATTTTATGGAACAATCCTTTTAAACCACAAACTTACATTTAAGCAGCCCTTATTAATTCAAGATGGTTGTTTTGAATGTCATAAATGTGAATCTACTTGTCCTACTAAAAGCCTAAATAATTATATTTTAAATTATCAAACTTGCCTTTCTTATCTAACACAAAGCAAAACATTAATTAGTTCAAAACTAATAAAAAATAATGTTTATGGTTGTGATATTTGTAATGATGTTTGTCCTTATAATACAAATTATGATAATAGAGAATATTTTGAAGATGAACAATACTATGATGTCAAAGATTTTATAGCTCTTACTAATAATGATTATAATAAATTATTTAAAAGTAAAAGTTTAGGTTGGTTAAACAAAAATATTATCAAAAAGAATGCAATACTAAGCTTAAATAATATCAAACGTGATAAAAAAAGTTTAATTATTGAAAGAGATGAATTAATAAAAAAGAAAGGTTCTTCTCTATTAATAGATGCATATAATTATATATTAGAAAGAAGCGATGAAAATGAATTATAGCTTGCACAACCATACTTATAGATGTAAGCATGCCATAGGAAGCGAAAAAGAAATGTTAGAAGAAGGATATAAACAAGGCTTTCAAGTATTTGGAATAAGTGATCATATTGCATATCCTACAAAAGAAACAAAGTATAGAATGGAATATGAAGAACGAATTCCTTATCTAGAGAATTTAAAACAACTAAAAAATGAATATAAAGATAAAATTAATTTTTATAGAGGATATGAAGTAGAATATCAAAGTGACTATGATGATTACTTAAAAAGTTTATTTATCAATGATCAAGTTGATTATTTAGTCTTAGGACAACATTATTACAATATACATAAACCAGCTAGTTACTATGGTGGGTTAGTTTCAACTAAAGAAATCAAAAACTATGTAGATCATTGTATACAAGCAATGAAAACAGGGTATTTTTTATTTTTAGCTCATCCTGACTTATTCTTAAATAATGGACTATCATTTGATGAAAATGCTTTAGTTCAAAGTAAAAGACTAATTCAAGCAGCAATAGAAAATGATGTTTATTTAGAATATAATGCTGGAGGAATTAGAAATGGTATTAGAGATGGAATTGATGCAACTAGTGTTAGCTATCCAAGAAATGATTTCTGGTATTTAGTAGCTAAATCAAAAGCTAAAGTTGTAGTTAATCCTGATGCTCATTCACCTGAGCAAATAACTGATGTTGCTTATCAAAAAGCTAAATTAAATGCTATGACTTTGAAATTGAATGTAGTAAATGAAATCGATTTTGAAAAATATGAAAAAAGAATAAACAATATAATCAAATAAAAAAAGCCGCTCATATAAATGAGTGGCTTTTTCTAGAATAATTATTCAGCAGTCGTATCAACAAAAACACGAGTACCATATTCTTTATCTAACATATATAGACCAGCATCTTTTACTAATTCAATTTTACTAATCATATCATTAAAGTTTGCTTCTTCTTCAACTTGTTCATTAATAAACCAGTTCAAGAAATTAACAGTTGCAAAATCTTTAAATTCGACAGCTTTTTCCATCATGTAATTGATTCTTTCAGTAACTACTTGTTCATGAGCTAATGAAGTTTGAGCTGTTTCTAATAAATTATCATAATTTGTTGAAGGGCTTTCTTCCCAATTAGTAATAGTTGGTCTAAACCCTGAATCTAAAATATAATTCATAAATTTTTTAGCATGTGTTAATTCTTCTTGGTATTGGATATCATACCAGTTTCCAAAACCATTAAATCCTTCACTTTTTACATATCCAGCCATATCTAAATAAATATGAGCAGAATAAATTTCAAAATTCACTTGATTGTTTAATAAATCATACATTTCTTTTTTCATTTTCTACATCTCCTGTTGTTTAATTATTTCTTTTATTTTTTTAGTATTAGCAAAATGAACTTTTGCAACTTTACTAAGGATTTCAAACCCATAATCCTTTACAAGTTGTGCTCCCACTAAATCAACTTTAGAGGATGCACCCTTGGGAATTGTAATATTATAATCTTTTGATAATATATCCATTTGTTCTAAAAAGGCATTTCTAGCTAAAATAGAAGCTACAGCGACACCTAAATATTTACTTTCAGCTTTAGTTTCAAATATAATATCACATGTGACATTTTTAGAATTAACTAAATAAGAATAGTATGTTTTAGGCTGACAAAATTGATCTAAAACAACATCAACTTTCTTCCCAACTAATTTCATACATTGTCTAATACTGTAATTATGCATTTTAGCTTTAATCATATTAAGATTATTAGTTGGTTGTGTTTCATTGTATTTAGTATTATCTAATATATAAATATAATGAGGTACAATATTCTTAATCTCTTTGGCTAAAGCGATAATTTTTTCATCGGTATAGTTTTTAGAATCTCCAAGATTTAAATGAGCTATTGTTCTTGTAATTTCTCTATTTATGTATGCTGAACAAACGACTACAGGACCAAAATAATCTCCAGTACCAACTTCATCACTTCCAATATATTCTTCACTAGCTGTTTGTGGAAGTGGTTTATCAAATAAATTTTGTTTCTTTGTATCATGATTTTGTTGGTTAATCCACATATCAGCTTGAATTGCAGCATCCTTACCTTGAAACATTACTTTGTTTGAATTGTAAGCAATAACCTTAATATCTTGAGTTGAAATAACAAATTTAGAATGTGGAACATTATTGTTTTCATCTATATCACTTGCATAATACTGTCTAATCTGTTCTAATAACATATCATCTGCTTGAATAACTTTATTCATGACATCACCCCTAAGACAATTATAACACAATAGAATTCAGATATATAACATTTAAACAATAATACAAAGCTTTTACAACAGATTGTTTAAATGATAAATGATTATTTATAAATGTGCTTAGTTTATTACTAAAGGTGATAGTTATAATAATTATGGTATAATAATAGAGTAATTTTATTTTAGGGGGTATGTAAATGGTTGCAGATATTATTACATTAGTAGTGTTTTTACTACTATTGTTATATGGATATAAAAAAGGAATAGTAACAAGTTTAATTAATCTAGTATTCATCGTAGTTTACTTTTTGTTTTCAGAACAAGTTTTTAATAGTATAGTATCATTATTTAAAAATAATGATATGGTAAATAATATTGTTGATAATATTTTTTATAAGTATTTAGTAATTGCAGTAATAGGTATAATATTACTATCACTTATAAATTTAATAATAAGAAGCTTTTTAGATATTACTAAACTATCAGTTATTGATAAGTTATTTGGCCTAATTATTTATGGAGCAATAGCTTATACAATTGTATGTATTATTTCAATTATAGTAGTAGGTAGTTCTAACTTTATTGACTTTCAATGGGCTAAAGATAGCTACTTATACTCAGATCAATTTAACAGTTATAATATAATAAGGATGTGGTTTGGTGGATAAATTTTATGATAAATTAGAATTTAATGATGTATTAAAAAAAGTAAGTAATAAAGCGCATAGTAATTATGCAAAAGAAAAAATACTAAAAAATAATGTAATTACTGATTATGATATAGTAGTCAATAATTTGCATAAATGTGATGAAATAATGCAAATTATAACTTCATATGGTCCATTCTCATTAGATGGATTATATGATATTAATATTAGTGTTGAAAAGGCTGTTAAAGAACAAGTTCTAACACCAGATCAACTAATAGAAATTGCATCTTTAAATCAAGTAATTACTAATTTGAATAATTTTATCAAGCAATTTGATGATAAAGATAAGTATAAATACTTTGTTGAAAAGATTAAAGAATTAATAAATATAAAAGATTTAGCAATGATAATTGAAAGAAAAGTAGCACCATCAGGTTTATTATATGAAGATGCTTCAGAAAATTTAGTAAGAATCAATAAAGAGATTGATAGTATTAATCATAAGATAAGTAATTACTTAACAAAGTTTATTCATGATAATTCAATACATCTAATGGATAACATAGTTACATATCGAAATAATCGTGCTGTAGTAATGGTTAAGCAAGCAAGTAAAAACATTATTAAAGGTATCATTCATGATGAGTCAAGTTCAAAACAAACAGCGTTTGTAGAACCAAATCAAGTTGTTGAATATAATAATATTTTACAAAATTTAGAATATCAAAAAAATATCGAGGTTGAAATTATATTAAGAGAATTATCGCAAAAAGTTGCAGAACATAGTGAAGCTTTATTTTTTGATTTTGATATAATTATAGAGTTAGATATTGTTCTAGCTAAAGCTACATATACATTAGAAATAGATGGAATAATTCCTAAGATCAACAAGAATAGTGCTAAATTAGAAGTATATGAAGGAAGACATCCATTAATTGATAAAAACAAAGTAGTTGCAAATGATTTTTTCATTGCAAATAATGATACAAAATATCGAATTGTCCTAATTAGTGGATCAAATACTGGTGGTAAAACAGTAACTTTAAAAATGATTGGCCTTTTTTCATTAATGGCCCAATCTGGTATTGGAATAAGTGCAAAAGAAAATTCTAGTCTACCAATATACACTGATATATTTGTTGATATTGGTGATGAACAATCAATAGAAAGTTCATTATCTACTTTCTCAGCAAGGTTAAATAATGTTATTAAAATTACAGAGAATGTCACAAGAAATAGTTTAGTGTTATTTGATGAGCTAGGATCTGGAACAGACCCTAGAGAAGGTGAAAACTTAGCTTTAGCAGTATTAGAATATCTCTATCAAAAAGATGCTTCAGTTATTATTACAACTCATTATTCAAAATTGAAAAATTGGGCGATAACTAGTGATCATGTTAGAAGTGCAAGTGTAATGTTTGATGAAAAAACAAACAAACCTATGTACAAGTTATCATTTGATACTTTTGCAAGCTCTAATGCTTTTGAAATAGCTTTAAACTTAGGTTTAAATGCTAAAATAATTGAAAATGCAAGGAAGTTATATTCAGAAGACTTAAATACTTCAGATGAGTTATTATTGAAGTTAGAACAAACTCAACAAGAAACAAGAATTTTAAAAGAAGAATTAAATTCTAAAATTGATAACTATGAAAATAAAGTTATTAGAATTGAAAATGAGCGAAAAAAATTAGATAAAGATGTTGAAAAGATTATTGAACAAGCTAAATTAAAAGCAAATGATATTGTTGCAAATGCTGCAAATAAATCAGATAGAATTATTAAAGAGCTAAAAAAACAAGATAGTTTTGTTAACCATAAAGTAAATGAAATAACTAGACAATTTGATAATTTGTATGAAAAAAATGAAGTTAAAGAAGTTGATAATAATATTGTTTATGAAGTTGGAGATTTAGTTGAGTTAGTTTCTTTAAATAGACAAGGAACTATAATAAATGTTTTACCAAGAAATAATTATGAAATAAGTATTGGTAATATTAAGACTAAAGCTAAAAAAGCTGAAATTAGATTTGTTTCTAAAAATCAACAAAAGGCAGCAGAACGTAAAATTAAACAGAGAAGATATGTTAGTAAAAAAGTAAGTACTGAAGTTAACTTAATAGGATTAAGAGTAGAAGAAGCTTTAAGAATTTTAAACAAGTACTTAGATGATGCTTTATTAGCAAATGTAAAATCTGTAAGGGTAGTGCATGGTTTTGGAACGGGTGCTTTAAGAACAGGAGTTCATGAAGCCTTAAAGAAAAATAAAAATGTTAAAAATTATCATTTTGCAGAATATAATGAAGGTGGACAAGGTGCCACTATTGTGAATTTTAAGTAAGGTTAGTCCTTACTTTTTTTTATAAAAAAAACAAGTAGAAAACTACTTGTTAGATTTAAAATAATATATTTTTTGATTAGAACTACCAATAAATGGTATTTCTAAAGTTTTTAAGTTTTTATCAAAACGACCATCAACTAAAGCATCGATATACTCAAAAACTTCATCATATTTTTTATCAATAATTTGTTGTTTAGTATATCCAGTATAAATCCAAATATGGTATTCTTTAAAATATTTTACAAATTCTAATAATGCACTATATTGATCAAATGGTTCACCACCACTAACTGTAATTCTTTTTGCTAGTGGATTTTTACCTAAGTGTTCTTTTATTTGAGTTATAGTATAGTCAGTTCCAGTATTGAAAGAATGTGATTGTGGATTATGACAATCTTGACAATTATGATTGCATCCTTGAAAAAAGAAAACAGTTCTTAAACCTGGACCATCAACGATACTATCATCTATTATACCAGCAAGATTAAATTTTATGTTTGACACGGTTAGCTTCTTCTTCAAATTTAGCTTCATTGAATTGATCTAGTGTACCTACAAGATAACCTGTAATACGTCTAATTCTTTCAAATTTAACACTATCTTCTTCACGGTGACATTTAGGACAAGTATCATTAATAATACCTACATATCCACATACTGGGTCTCTATCTACAGGATGATTAATAGAACCATAGCCAATGTTTAATTCCTTCATTGCCTTAACTAAATCCATAAATGCTTCAAGGTTATTGCTAGGATTACCATCGACCTCTACATAACTTATATGACCAGCATTACATAAATCATGATAAGGTGCTTCTAGTCGCAACTTATCATAAGCTTTAATTTCAAAGCTTACTGGAATATGAAAACTGTTTGTATAATACTTTTTATCAGTAATACGATCAATAGAACCATATTTATTTCTATCAATTTTAGTAAACCTACCACTTAATCCTTCTGCAGGAGTTGCAATTAAAGAGTAGTTAAGACCAGTTTCTGCAGCTTTTTTATCTGCAATTTCTCTCATTGTAGAAACTATTTTTAACCCAAGTTCTTGTATTTGTTCACTTTCACCATGGTGTTGACCAGTCAAGGCAATTAATGCCTCAGCAAGTCCTATAAACCCAATAGACAATGTTCCATGTTTTAAAACTTCTTCAATTGTTTCTTCAGCATTTAAATTTTCACTTCCATGCCAAACTCCTTGACCCATTAAGAATGGGAAATTCTTTTTAGTTTTATTCTTAATTACATCAAAACGATCTAGTAGTTGATTACATACTTCATCACAATAGTAGTTTAATTTTTCAAAAAATTCATCATTACTATTTGATTCTAAAGCTAATCTTACTAAGTTAATAGAAGTAAAAGATAAGTTACCTCTACCAGCAACAGTTTCATTATTCTTATCAAAGTTATTAGATATTACTCTAGTACGGCATCCCATATAGGCAATTTCAGAATTAGGATCATTTGGATTATAATAAGGTTTATTAAAAGTAGCATCAATAAAAGAAAAATTAGGAAATAATCTTTTTGCAGAGCATTTTACAGCTAGTTCAAACAAATCATAATTAGGATCACTTTCATTGTAGTTAATACCTTCTTTTACTTTGAATATTTGAATAGGAAAAATAAAAGTTTCTCCATTTCCTAGACCTGCCATAGTAGCGTTCAATAAATTCTTCATAACCATTCTACCTTCTTGTGATACATCAGTTCCATAATTAATAGAACTAAATGGTACTTGTGCACCTGCTCGAGAGTGCATAGTGTTTAGATTATGCAAAAAAGCTTCCATAGATTGGTATGTTTTTCGATTTGTTTCTTTCCATGCATTATCATATGCAAATTTATTTGCTTCAATAGAGTCCATAACTTCAAGCTCAGCTTGCATATAATTATCAAAATTAGACAGTGAAACTTCAACAGTGTTATTTTCATAAAAATCCTCAAAACAAGAAATTTTGTCTGGACTCATTAGTGATAAGTATTTAAGGTAATTATTTTTATATATTTTTTTGAAAGTTTTCTTAACTCCAGGTGCCATAGCATAATCAAAAGTAGGAATGCTTTGCCCACCATGTTGATCATTTTGGTTTGATTGTATTGCAATTGCAGCTAAAGAGGCATAACTTGAAATGTCGTTAGGTTCACGTAAATGACCATGTCCAGTAGAAAATCCACCCTTAAAAAGTTTAAGTAAATCAATTTGAGTACATGTTGTAGTTAAAGAATAGAAATCCATATCATGAATATGTATATATCCTTGATCATGCATTAAAGTATGTTCTGGTTTAATAACACTTTGCTTATAAAATGTTTTAGATGCTTCACTACCATATCGTAACATAGTTGCCATAGGCGTATTTCCATCAATATTAGCATTTTCTCTTTTTAAATCACTATCACTTGCATCAGCAAAAGTTAATTCAGATAAGATTTGCATTAATTTAGAGTTTTTATCCCTAATTTCACTTCTTTTATTTCTATATAAAATAAATTTCTTAGCAGTATTTGCTAGATTAGATGATATCAATTCTTTTTCAATTAGATCCTGAATAATTTCAACATCCCAAACATCTAATAATTGCAAATCTTTATATACTCTATTATATATGTCTAATGAATTAAAATTTTCTGATGCTTCAATTTTAGCTTTTTCTATAGCATTAATAATTTTATTTGGATCAAATGCAGCGATTCGACCATCTCTTTTAGTTATTGCCTTCATATATCCACCTTACTTTCTATTTAAGAAATATAATCCCCTCACAGTTTGCTTATATTTCGCATGTTTTTATATTAAAAGTATGCTTTTAAGCATAAAAAATAGCAACTTATCGTTGCTTTACAAATACACTAGTGCATTTGTAAAACAGTCTTCTCTTAGAAAAACTATTCATAAATTATTAAACAAAGTATCTGACTTAATTTACAGTAGCTAAGAGGCTGTTATGGATTTACACCATATTCCTTTTTTTAATAACTTTTAATATATGTTTTAATATTAATATTAAAACATATTATCCAACCTTTGACAATAATTATTAATGACACACTGAATAAAAAAAGGTGATTAACATCATAGCTAACGCTTAATTTTACATTGTAAATATTTTAAATAAATTTGAATATTTTAAAAAAATAAGATAAAATAAAGTTGAAAAAACACTTAATTATTAGTTAATAGATTTTAAACAATGTTTTTTTATATCAAAGCAAGCAATTAGATTGTTTATTAGATTAAAACATGTAATAATTAAAACATATCAAAATAGGAGGAAGTTCAAATGGCTAATTTAACAAAATTAACAAGTGAAAATTTTAATAATGAAATCGCAGAAGGTATTACTCTAGTAGACTTTTATGCAGATTGGTGTGGACCATGTAAAATGATTGCACCATATATTGAAGAAGTTTCTAATGAAGCAACTGGATTTAAAGTTGCGAAATTAAATGTAGATGAAGTTTCTGATGTTGCAATTAAATACAATGTTCAATCAATTCCAACTTTAATAGTTTTTAAAGATGGAGAAGCAGTAAATACTAAAATGGGATTTATGACTAAAGATCAAATTTTAGAGTTAGTAGATTCAGCTAAATAATAAATGAAAAAACTTGCAAAAGAGTTTTCAGAATTTCTTAAACAAGGGAATTTAATCCAAATTGCAACTGGATTATTATTAGCTTCATCTTTTAATGCTTTAGTTACATCTTTTAGTAATTCATTTATAATGCCAATTATTAATAAATTACTAGGTTTTGTGCAAGGTGAAGATAGTTTCTTTGAGATTGCAGGAATGAAGTTTCCATATGGAGTGTTTGTTTCAGCATTAATCTCATTCATTATTATTGGTTTAGTATTGTTTGCAATTGTAAAAGCATATAACAAATATTTAGTAAAAGAAAAAGAAGATCTTGCTTCAAGCGAGAATGAATTAAGTGTTTTACAA
Source organism: Mycoplasma sp. P36-A1 (assembly GCF_049478495.1). Taxonomy (NCBI): domain Bacteria; kingdom Bacillati; phylum Mycoplasmatota; class Mollicutes; order Mycoplasmatales; family Mycoplasmataceae; genus Mycoplasma; species Mycoplasma sp. P36-A1. Next base: position 762,935 of record NZ_CP168083.1, read on the forward strand.
GATATCAAACAATTATTAGAAGAAAAGAATAAATAGTAAGCAAGTACATCTAATTTAGATGTACTTTTTTTAACAAATACAATACTTTAGCTTAATATATTAAAAAAAATACTCTAAAATATTTTTATAGTGTCAACTTTTCATTGTGGTATTGTATTTTAACTATTAATTAGAATTTGTGCATATTTTATCTAAAAATATTGCATAAATATAACTATACACTTTGTATAGTAAGACATTCTTTAATATTATAGGTAGCGTATAAATTGTAATATCAATAAATAAATATTATTAAAACCGGTTTAAAAATAATTTAGCTGTTTATGTGAAAAAAATAATACTTGCAACCTGTTCATTAAATGATATAATGAAGCTATAAAATTTATAAATAGGGGGAAGTAAAAATGGATTTCACAAAGTATCCAGCGGAACCATACCGCGTAAAAGTAGTTGAAACACCAAATATGTTAGAAAGGTCTGAAAGAGAAAAAGCAATTGTTGAAGCAGGGTATAATACATTCTTATTAAATTCAAAAGATTGTTATATCGATTTATTAACTGATAGTGGGACACTGCTATGTCTGATAAACAATGGGCAGGAATGATGTTAGGTGATGAAGCCTATGCAGGTTCGGCAAACTGGCATTCTTTAGAAGCAACAGTAAAAGAGTTCTACGGATTTAAGCATGTTGTACCAACACACCAAGGCCGTGGAGCAGAGAATATCTTATCTAAGCTTATGATTAAAGAAGGACAGTATGTTCCTGGAAACATGTATTTTACAACAACTAGATACCATCAAGAAGCTAATGGTGCTAACTTTAGGGATATAATTATTGATGAAGCGCATGATTCTACAATAAATTTACCTTTTAAAGGGAATATCTCTTTAGAGAAGTTACAAAATTTAATTGATGAAGTTGGAGCAGAAAATATACCTTATATTTGTCTAGCTGTTACAGTAAATCTAGCTGGTGGACAACCAGTATCAATGGAGAATATGAAAGCAGTAAAAGAAATTGCTGATAAAAATGCAATCAAAGTATTTTATGATGCAACTAGATGTGTGGAAAATGCTTATTTCATCAAAGAAAGAGAAGCAGGATATGCTGATAAAACTATTGCAGAAATACTATTAGAAATGATGTCATATGCAGATGGTTGTACTATGAGTGGTAAAAAGGACTGTCTAGTTAATATCGGTGGATTCTTATGTATGAATGATGATAGTCTTTATACTAAGGCTAGAGAAATGGTAGTTGTATTTGAAGGTATGCCTTCATATGGAGGCTTAGCAGGTAGAGATATGGAAGCGATGGCTCAAGGGATTAAAGAGTCTGTTGACTTTAATTATATTCATCATCGCATCAAGCAAGTTCAGTATTTAGGTGATAGATTAAAAGAAGCCGGAGTACCTATTGTAGAACCAATTGGAGGGCATGCGGTATTCTTAGATGCAAAAAGATTTTTGCCACACCTAAGTCAAGATCAACTTCCAGCACAAACACTAGCAGCCGCATTGTATGTTGAAGCAGGGGTTAGATCTATGGAAAGAGGAATAGTATCTGCAGGAAGAAATAAAGATACTAATGATCACCATCGTCCAAAACTAGAATTAGTAAGACTGACTATACCTCGTCGTGTATATACTTATGCACACATGGAAGTAGTTGCACAAGGTGTCATAGAACTGTTTAAAAAACGTGATTCAATTCAAGGATTAGAGTTTGTTTATGAACCACCAATGCTTAGATTTTTCAATGCAAGATTTGAACCAATAAATAAATAATAAAGAGTACTAACATACAATTATCTATAATCTAATAAAAAAGAAGAAAGTTTTCTTAGTTAAGAGAAAACCTTCTTCTTTTTAGTGTTAATGTAATTCAAAATAGTTTTAAAAAGATATACATCATTATATATCCGATAAGAATATAAAAAGTGGTTTTAATATTTGATTATATAATCAAGTATTAAAACCACTATAGATAGTTAAATAGCTTATTCTGTTGTAGTAGAACCTTGAGACATCATTTGTTGATAATACTCAATGTAACTTTTTGCATAATCTCTTAATTGTGTTGGAGTGCTTACACCTTCAATACCTAAGCTTGCAACAAATTTATCATTTAGCTCAGGAAGTTTGTAAACATCTTTAATTTTAACTGTAAATACTGCTTCTTTTCCTTGTAATTCAGTTGAAGCATAATCTGCAGGGAAATTAACTTTTACTTCTACAGTTTCACCTTTTTTATGATTAACTAATTGATCTTCAAAGTTATCAATAAATGAATTAGAACCAATTTCTAATCTAGCACCTTCAGCACTTCCACCATCAAAGGCAACATTGTCAATTTTACCATCATAATCAATTAAGACAACATCTCCTTTTTCAATATTACCATTTTTTTGTTCTGTTGCTGATTGAACACGTAGATTATGTACTAACTTATCAGCCTCAACGCCCATTTGATGCTTATCATATTGATTTAATGCAAAAGCTGCTGCTATTAACACAATGAATATTCCTCCAAGACTCATTAATACATATTGAAGTATTTTACCCTTAGTAAGTTTTTTCTTTTCTTTTAGAACAACTTCATCTTTTCTTTCATCAACTAATTCATTTTCATTTTCATTGTTAACATTTTCATCAATAATTAAATTATTATCATTAATCGTTTTTTCAACATCTTCAACTTTAATTTCTTCATTATTTTTTTCAATGTAAACATCTTGAACTACAGATTCATTATCTTCATTTACATCTTTTTCATCAATAATTGTTGTATCAATAACATCATCTTCTAATTGATCTTCATCATTAGATATTTCTGAAGCATCTATCACTTTATCATCATCTTCAACAATCTCAGCATCAATAATTTCAGCATCAATACTTTCATCATTGTTATCATTTTTTAAATCTTTTGTTGAATCTTCAACTACTACTTCAGCATCTTCAATAATTTCTATATTATCGTTATCAATAACTTCTTCACTTTTAATGTTTGTTTCATTATCATTAATATTATCTATCTCTTTATTATCCATAAAATTCTCCTTTTTTATAATATTATCATTATATCAAATTATAGTGTTTACTAAAACTATAACATGTATATTTATAGTGGTTTTATATTTATAGTTGTGATGTTTTAGTGATTTTTACTTTTTTACAACTAGATATGTGACAAGGTGTATTTATGTCAAAAGTATTTCCATCAAATTGAGCAAGCAACTTTTTATTGTCTATAATTTCAAATTCAGATATTTTTTCTGAATGAAAATATTTTTTTAGACGGTGCACTTGTCCAAGTCTTACAAAGAGTAAAATCAAAATAACAGTAAAACGATTAATATTATTAGCAACAGCAAAATCTATTTTACTATCAGTAATATCAGCATCTTTAGTTATTTTAAAACCACCACCAAAGTATGGTCCATTTTGTAGTGAACATAACCAAACTTTATTAAAAGTCTTGACTTTACCATCATATTTTACAGTAATATCAAAAGGCTTATATTCCATTACACCTTTAAAAGATTCTACTAAATAAGATAATCTTGATTTACTTTTTAAGTTATTCACTTTTTTACAAACCAATGCATCAAAACCAAGTCCCATACCATTTATAAAAGAATGGCTTTGTTGATCACTTGTTGTAACCTTATATACATATGGGTATTTATCCTTTAATGTTTGGGCAAAGTCATTAGCACTACCCAAAGGATAATACTTAATCTCATTATTTAGTAAAGAAGGATACATATCTATAAAGTGTTGAAGTGTTCCATCTCCTCCTAGTAAATATAAAATATCTTCTTTTTTCACTATATCTAATAGTTTATTCATTTCAGTCTCATTATTTAAAGCATATTTTTGACTGTAATTTTTTTTCTTTATTAAAGTACCTGCATTTACTGATTTTGCAAGCGGGTTGTATATATAATATATCATGTATTTATCACCATAGATATATTATCATATCTAGTGAAATTATATTGTATTTATATCTTGTTTTGTACTTAAATTAATCTATTTTTAACTGGATATTGACATTTTGTGTATACTAGCACTCTATTGTTGACATTGCTATTATGTCAATATATAATAACTTTAGCATTCAGAAATAGTGAGTGCTAAAGGGGTGATGATATAGTGCTAACATCTCGACAAATTGATATTTTAAAAGTTATAATAAGTGATTTTATTGATCAAGCTACACCAGTTGGTTCGCAAAAGCTTAAAATAACACATGAACTACCTTATTCGACTGCAACTATTAGAAATGAAATGGCAACACTTGAAGATATGGGTCTTTTAAAGAAAACACATACCTCAAGCGGAAGAGTTCCATCTAATCTTGGATATCGATATTATGTAGACTATCTTTTAGATGAACATGATATTGATGAGACAACAAAAGCTAAGCTTGAAGCAGTATTTAACAATCGAAAGTTAGAAATTGAAGAAGTAGTAAAACAATCTACTAAACTTATTGCCGATATGACTAGTTACACATCAATTGCTCTTGGAAGTGATGTCCATGAAGAATTACTTGAAAAAATTCAGGTTGTTCCAATATCAAATGAAAGTATTGTTATTGTGATAGTTACTAAATCAGGTAGAGTCCAAAGTAAAATATTTAATATCGATTCTGAATTAGATGTAGAGGATCTACAAAGATGCGTAGAACTAATGAATAAATTATTAGCAGGTCAAAAAATGAGTGAAGTAATTACAAGAGTAAATGCAGACATTAAAGACTTATTAGGTAAACACATGATAAGCTATGAATATTTAATGGATGCTTTAAAATCGGCACTAATGAAATTTTCACAAGAATATATATTTGTTAGTGGTAAGAATAATATAATTAATCAACCAGATTTTGATGATATAAATAAAATTAAATCGCTAATAAATATTATGGAAGATGATTTCTTTTTTGATTATTTAGTCAGTTCAAGAGCTCAACCTTCAGTAATGATAGGTAAAGAAAATGATGTTTTTGAAGTAGATGATGTTACAGTTGTAACGACAAATTATCAACTTACAGAAACAGAAAAAGGTGTTATTGCAATAATAGGACCAACACGTATGGATTATGATAAAGTTATTAATTTATTAGATTATGTATCTAATAAAATAACACAATTATTAAATGAAAAAAAGAGGTGACAAGTAATGAATAAAGAAAATATGGAAAAAGAAAATACTTGTGAAAATGATGCAAGTGAAGAAGTTATTTTAAATGAAGAAAATACAAATGAAGAAAATGCTGATGCTTCAACAGAAACATTAACTGAAGAAGCAAAGTTACAAATAGAAATGGCAGGTCTAATAACTAAAGTTCAAGAATTAGAAAATAATGTTGCTAGAGCTTATGCAGATGCTCAAAACTATGAAAGAAGAGCAAAGATAGATGCAGATAATCAAGTTGTAAAAAAAGTAACAGGTATTGTTGAAAAAATACTACCTGCACTTGATAACTTTGAAAGAGCTTTAAAGGTAGATTCAGAAGATGAAACTTTAAACAATTTCTTAAAAGGATTTGATATGATTTATCAACAATTATATTCTGCCTTAGAAGAAGAAGGAATTAAACAAATTGATGCTATTGATAAACCATTTGATTCTGAATACCACCAAGCAGTGATGAGTGTTGCAGTTGATGGTGTTGAATCAGGTTTAGTAATTGAAGAATTACAAAAAGGATATACTTTTAAAAATAAAGTATTAAGACATACATTAGTAAAAGTTAGTGAATAATAAATTAAAAAATAAAGGAGATTTTAATATGAGTAAAGTAATTGGTATTGACTTAGGTACAACAAATTCATGTATTGCAGTAATGGAAAATGGGGAAGCAAAAGTAATTCCTAATCCAGAAGGAAATAGAACAACACCATCAGTTGTTGCTTTTAAAAATGGTGAAAGAATAGTTGGGGAAGCAGCAAAACGTCAAGCTGCAACAAACAAAGATACTATTTCATCAATAAAAAGACATATGGGAACAAATTTCAAAGCAGAAGCTGAAGGTAAAGAATATACACCTCAAGAAGTTTCAGCATTCATTTTACAAACATTAAAAGGATATGCAGAAGAGTATTTAGGTGAAAAAGTTACTAAAGCAGTAATTACAGTTCCAGCATACTTTAATGATGCACAAAGACAAGCAACAAAAGATGCTGGTCGTATTGCAGGATTAGAAGTAGAAAGAATTATCAATGAACCAACTGCTGCAGCTTTAGCATTTGGTATAGATAAAACAGAAAAAGAAGAAAAAGTATTAGTATTTGACTTAGGTGGAGGAACATTTGATGTTTCTGTACTAGAACTTGCTGATGGTACATTTGAAGTATTATCAACATCAGGAGATAACATGTTAGGTGGAGATGACTTTGATAATAAAGTAGTAAACTATTTAGCAGATGAGTTTAAAAAAGATGTTGGTGTTGACTTAAGAAACGATAGATCAGCAATGCAAAGACTTAAAGAAGCAGCTGAAAAAGCTAAAAAAGAATTATCAGGTTTAGCTCAAACACAAATTTCATTACCATTTATTACTGCAACAGAAGCAGGACCACAACACTTGGAAATAACATTGACTAGAGCTAAATTTAATGAATTAACTAGTGATTTAGTTGCAAGAACAGTTCAACCAGTAAAACAAGCTTTAAAAGATGCTAATTTAAATGCAAGTGAAATTGATCAAGTACTTTTAGTTGGTGGTTCAACAAGAATACCAGCAGTTCAAGATGAAGTTAAAAAATTATTACAAAAAGAACCAAATAAATCAGTAAACCCTGATGAAGTAGTAGCAATGGGTGCTGCAATTCAAGGTGGAGTTATTGCAGGGGATGTAAAAGATGTTTTATTACTAGATGTTACACCACTTTCATTAGGTATTGAAACAATGGGAGCTGTAATGACTAAACTGATTGATAGAAATACAACAATTCCAACATCTAAATCACAAGTATTCTCAACAGCAGTTGATAATCAACCAGCAGTAGATATTCACGTATTACAAGGTGAAAGACCAATGGCTACTGATAATAAGACATTAGGTAGATTCCAACTAGCAGACATTCCAGCTGCACCAAGAGGAGTTCCTCAAATTGAAGTAACATTCTCAATTGATGTTAATGGTATTGTTTCTGTTAAAGCTAAAGATTTAGGAACTAATAAAGAACAATCAATTACAATTACATCTGATCATGGTTTAAGTGAAGCTGATATTGAAAAAATGGTTCAAGATGCTGAAATGCACAAAGCAGAAGATGAAAAAAGAAAAGAAGAAATAGAAACAAAAAATAAAGCAGAACAAATGATTTATCAAATTGATAAAACAATTGAAGATGCTGGTGATAAAGTTGATAATGCTCAAAAAGAACAAGTTAATGAATTAAAAGCAGATCTACAAAAATCATTAGATGAAAATGATATTGAAGGTTTAAAAACAAAAATGGATAACTTAGAAAAAATGATGCATGAAATGGCTGGTCAAATGTATTCACAACCTGATCAATCTGAAGCTTCAGCTCAACCTGAAGAAGAAAAAATTCAAGATGATGTAGTAGATGCTGACTTTGAAGAAAAAAAATAATTTAAGATAGCGGGTGGACTCATGGCCAAAAGAGATTACTATGAAGTATTAGGTATCAGCAAAAATGCTGATGCTTCAGAAATAAAAAAAGCTTATCGTAAGATGGCAAAAAAATATCATCCGGACGCAAATGATAGTCCAGATGCAGAAGAAAAGTTTAAAGAAATACAAGAAGCCTACGAAGTCTTAGGTGATGAACAAAAACGTGAAACATATGATCAATACGGTCATTCTGCTTTTGATCAAAACGGTAACCAAGGTGGTTTTGGTGGCTTTTCAGGACAAGGATTTGGATTTGATGATCTATCAGATATTTTTGGATCATTCTTTGGTGGAGGTTTTGGTTCAAGATCAAGTCAATCCTCTGCAAGTAGACCATCACAAGGTGAAAATAAATTTGTAGTTTTAACAATTGATTTTCTTGAAGCCGTACATGGAACAAATAAAGAAATTGAAATTAGTTTTGATGAAGAATGTCCTCATTGTCATGGTAGTGGTGCAGAAACTCCAGAAGATATTACAACATGTCATACATGTCATGGTAGTGGAGTAGTTCAAGAACAAGTAAGAACTGCCTTTGGAACAATGCTGAATCAAAAAGTATGTCCAACATGTCATGGAACTGGAAAAGAAATTAAGAATAAATGTCATGTTTGTCATGGTTCTGGAAGTCTTACTAAGAAGATTAAAGTTGAAATTAAAGTTCCAGCTGGAATTAATAGTGGTCAACAACTAAGAGTTGCAGGTAAGGGTGAAAGAGGACAAAATGGTGGACCTTATGGTGATTTATACGTAGAGATCAACATTAGAAAACATGATATGTTTACTAGAGATGGAAAAGATATCTATTTAACAATTCCAATTTCATTTGCTGATGCAGCTCTAGGTACCAAAGTAGATGTACCAACAGTGCATGGTGATGTAGAATTTACTATACCTGAAGGAACACAACCTAAGACAAAATTTAGGTTGAAAAATAAAGGTGTCAAAGATATTAGAGGAAACAGTTATGGACATCAATATGTAACAGTAGATGTTGTAACACCAACTAAACTATCTAAAGAAGAAAAAGATTTAATTAGACAGTTGAAAGATTTAGAATCAAATAAAGGTGGATCACTATTCGATAAATTCATCAAAAAATTCAAAAATTAGTTAAAGAAGGAAATTGTAAAATTTCCTTCTTTTTTTTTGTAATAAAAAAGGGCTTTTTAGAAATACAGGCATATCACTAATTGAGGTGATAAAAATGAATTACTATTTACTAACAGTATTAATAATAATGTCAATAAATGATTATTATAAATTAGAAGTTTCAAATATTCTAATGTTAGCTTTGATTCCATTAATAAACTTGAAAATTGAAGTTTTTATATTTTTCATGTTATTACTAATTGCTTTTCCATATATATCAAATTATATTGGAGGAGCTGATTTAAAAATTGGTTTAATAATGTATTCAATACTTGAATTAAATCAATTCATTAACTGGCTTTTAATTTCAACTTTTGTTGCATTGATGTTATTAGTTTTATTAAAAAAGAAACAAATATATATGTTTCCATTTTTTACGATAGGATATGTGCTCACATGTCAATTAATATGAAAATGCTTCCTAAAGTGTTACAACCAAGAGAAAAAGTTATTTTAGAAGGCATAAATTCTCTTACAGATGCTGAATTGTTGTCACTAATTTTAAGAACAGGATATAAAGGAAACAATGCTATTATTTTAGCAAATGAAATCTTACAACATATTGGTGGAATTCAAAATATAGGAAGTTATAATATAGAACAATTAAAAAAATTTAAAGGAGTAGGTAATTCTAAAGCTACTGAAATTATGGTTATAGTAGAATTACAAAAAAGAGTAATAGCAGGAAAGATAAAAGACTATACATATTTAAATAATCCTAAGCAAATATTTAATTTATATCAAGCAAGATTTATCGAAGAAATGCAAGAAAAATTTATTGTAATAGCATTAAATACTAAAAATGCATTGATAAGTGAACAAATATTATTTGTTGGAACTATCAATAAATCTTTAATACATCCAAGAGAGATTCTAGGCTTTTTAGTAGAAAATAAAGCAGCGAGTTTTATATGTCTTCACAACCATCCATCAGGTGATGTTATTCCTAGTCTAGAAGATATAGAAGTTACAAATAAATTAATAGAGTTAGGAAATTTAATAGGTATACCATTATTAGATCATATAATCATTGGGAAAAAAGAATACTACAGTTTTAAAAGTGAAATTGAAATATAAAACAATATCATTCCTCATTAAAACTAAAATTATTTTAACCATATTGATGCATATTTGTTGTATTTTTTAATACTGATTATAGACATTTAAAAATAATTGCTTATCATAGTCTATATGTCAAATTATGAAGTATAATAAAAAAGATAAATAGACTTATAATTAGAATATATCTCTAGAATAAAATGTGTTCTCAATCAAAAAGTTATTGAACGTTCGTTAGTTTAAGTGTATACTATAATAGTCTAACAAGTGTTAGTGTAATCAGGCAAGGAGTCGAGTATGAGTAGAGATAAAATATTGCTTGAAAGTTTAAATGTAATAAAAGAAAATGGATTAGAAAACTTTTCAATGAGAAAATTAGCAGAAGTTTTAAAAATTAAACCAGCATCTATTTATCATTATTTTAAAAGCAAAGAAGAAATATTAAATGCTATTTATATACATGGGGTAGATTTATTAATTGAATCAGAAAATATGGATGCTAAAGATTTTGAAGAATATTTTTTAATTCATATAAAAAATCTATTAGAAAACAAGATATGGTTTAGATTTGTCTTTAGATATCGAGAAGCAGCTTTTTTAACAGATGAAACTAAAGTTATGGCAAAAAAATATCAAAAAGTTCAACAAGAAACATTTAATAAAATGTTAGAAGAAAAATCTTATTTTAAAAAAACAGAGGAAAATAGATTTATCATTGAAGGAACTATATTACAACTTATGTATGCTAATCGCAAGATTAGTGACAAGCAATTAAAAATAGTAATAAGAAAACTATTAGCCGCGATAAAGGAGGAATAAAATGAATCAACTTATACAATATTTGAAAAGGTATAAATATAATACCTTAGCATCTTTTATATTAATAACTATATCAGCCATTACAGCCTTAGTTATTCCAAAGTTAATTCAATATGTTATTAATGATGGTATATCAGCTTCAGGTGGTCCAGATATAGAAATAATGCATAAATATGGATTAATAATGATAGGTGTAGCAGTTTTAGGTTTAGTATGCGGGATGCTGAATGCTATATCAACTGCAAGACTTGCTCAAAATGTTGGTGCAGATATGAGAAGTGATGGCTTTTTACAAGTACAAAACTTTTCATATGAAGACATTGAAAAGTTTAAAACTGCAAATTTAGTGGTTAGATTAACAAATGATATTAATCAAATTCAAACAGTGGTTATGCTTTTGTTTTCAACACTGATGAGAATGCCAATAATGCTAGTTGGAGCCTTTTATTTAGCAGTTACAACAATGCCGCAACTATGGTGGGTAATTATTTTATTAATTGTCATAATTGTTGGTGTTATGATGCTAGTTTTAAAAAGAATGGGTCCAATGTTTGGAAAATTTCAAATTCAATTAGATAAAATTAATTCTATTATAAAAGAAAATTTTATTGGTGCAAGAGTAGTAAAAGCTTTTGTAAGTGAAAAAAAGGAAGAAAAGAAATTTGATGTTGAAAATCAAGCCTTAAGAGATTTAAACTTAGGCGTTGGTAATACAATGGCAGTAGTAATGCCAGCATTCATGTTAATTGCAAACTTGTTAACAGTGTTAGTAATTTATTTAACTGCAAACATTGCTCAAACAGATGTTAGTGCACTTGGATCAATGGTATCATACATCAATTATTTATCACAAGTAATGATGGCTTTGATAATTGGTGGAATGGTTACGATGCAATTTTCAAGAGCATTTGTTTCATTAAAAAGATTTAATGAAATAATTGAAACAAAACCATCAATTCAATATGTTGAAGGTAATGATATTAATTTAAAAGGTAAAATAGAGTTTAAAGATGTAACTTTTACTTATCCTGATGCTGTTTATCCTTCTTTAACAGATGTTTCATTTACAATTAATCCAGGTGAAAAAGTAGGATTAGTAGGACCGACTGGAGCAGGTAAATCAACACTTGTTCATTTAATATTAAGATTGTTTGATGTTAATAATGGAGAAGTTTTATTAGATGATAAAAACATAAAGCTAATTCCAAAACAAACATTAAGAGAAGATGTTTCTATTGTGCTTCAAAAGCCAATTCTTTTTTCAGGAACGATTCAAGAAAACTTAATAAATGGTAGTAATGCAAACGAAAAAGAAATGATGAAAGCTGCAAGAGATGCACAAGCTGCAGAATTTATTGAAAGATTAACACAAGAGTATCACTCAGATGTAAATGCAAGAGGTTCAAATTTCTCTGGTGGACAAAAACAAAGATTATCAATTGCTAGAGGTTTAATAGGTCATCCACCAATTTTGGTGTTAGATGATTCAACATCTGCTTTAGATTCTAAAAGTGAAAAAGCTGTTAAAGATGCTTTATACTCTAAATACTATGAAGATGAAACTGTCATAATTATTGCTCAAAAAATAAGTTCTATTATTGAAGCAGACAAAGTAATAGTTTTAAATGATGGAAGATTAGTAGGTTTTGATACACCAGCTAATTTATTGAAAAATAATAAATATTATCAAGAAATATTTAATTCACAAGAAGGACAGAAACGAGGTGCTGAAGATGAAAACTAATAAAACAAAAGACAATCAGTCACTATCTGTAGGTATTTCCTTTTTATGGAGATATATTAAAAAATATAGAGTATCTTTAGTATTTGTAGTTGCTTTTATTATATTCTCAACTTGGTTACAAGTTAAAGCACCTTTAATTATGGGAGATGCCATAAATGATTTAGCTGCTTATATTCAAGCTTATATGACTCCAAATGGAGATACATTAGAAACACATACTAGCTTTGTTAATACAGTATTTAAACTTGGTGGTGCATACTTATTAGTTTCTTTAAGTATGTTTACATATCAAATGATTATGAGTAGAGTTGCAAGTGGAACCTCTTCACGTATTAGAAATGCTTTATTTAATAAACTACAAAAATTATCAATTAGATTCTTTGATCAATCTAATGAAGGAGATATCTTAAGTAGATTTACAAATGATGTTGATAATATTAATATGTTACTAACTCAATCATTAGTACAAATAATTTCATCAATTGCACTTTTAGTAAGTATTAGTTATACAATGTTCAAAGAGGAAGCATCTCTTGGAACTATTGTTGTAGGTTTAGCTTTAATAGCAGGAGTATTTGTATTGTTATTAACTAGACAAGCTAAAAAATATGTAGGAGTTCAACAAGCTAAACTTGGAGCTTTGAATGGATATATAGATGAAAAAATTTCAGGACAAAAATTAATAATAACAACTGGTACTGAAAAAGATACATATGAAGGATTTGTACCTTTTAATGAAGATTATCGAGACGTATCTAAAAAAGGACAAGCATTTTCAAATGTATTGTTTCCTATGGTTCAAGGATTTTCAATGATAGCTATTGGTTCAATAATTTATTTTGGTGCACAATCTGTAATTGATGGTACCGTTACTGTTGGATTACTAGTTGCCTTTATTCAATATACACAAAGATTTTTCCAACCATTAACTCAAATAGTTTCTCAATATAATACGTCTAGATTAGCTGTTACAGGAGCTGGTAGAGCTCAAGAAATATTAGATGTTCCAGAAGAAGTAGTTAATATTAAAGATGCTATAAAAATTAAAAAAATATCTGAAAATATCATTTTTAAAGATGTTGATTTTGGTTATTTAGAAAATAAACCAGTACTAAAAAATGTTAATCTTGTAGTTGAAAATGGACATAAAGTTGCATTAGTAGGTCCAACTGGTTCAGGTAAAACAACTATCATAAACCTTTTAAATAGATTCTATGATACTACAAGTGGAGAAATATTTATTGATAATTATGAAATTAAAGATCTTGAATTAGGAAGCTTGAGAAGAAAGATTGGTAATGTTTTACAAGATACAGTTCTTTTCTCAGGTACTATTAAAGATAACATAGGTTATGGAAAGCCTGAAGCTACTATAGATGAAGTACAAGATGCTGCTAAAGCTGCAGAGATACATGATTATATTGTTAGTTTACCAGATGGCTATAACACAGTTGTTGATGATAGTAATTCAATATTCAGTGTTGGTCAAAAACAACTTATATCTATTGCAAGAACTTTAATTGTAAATCCAGATCTTATTATCTTGGATGAGGCTACTAGTAATGTTGATACTGTAACTGAACAAAAAATTCAACGTGCAATGGATAAAGTATTAAAAGGTAGAACAAGCTTTGTAATTGCTCACAGACTTAAAACCATACTTGATGCAGATAAAATTGTCGTTTTAAGAGATGGTGAAGTAATAGAACAAGGAACAAATGAAGAATTGTTAAAAGCTAATGGATTCTATGCTGAATTATATAAAAATCAATTTGTAGATGCTTTAGATTAAGGGTTGTTATAAATAAAATTTTTAAGGGGATGTATTTATGAAACATACAAATATAATAAAACCAGTACTTAATGATAGTGATATAGATAAAATAAGTGAATGGCTACTTACAAGCGCTAATATAGATGAACATAAAGGTTTACTTGCAAGACTAAGACTTATGATGTTAGAGTATGAGTGTGCAATTAAGGAAATAGTTACAAAATTAGAAATTCTAAATTTAGAAATGTCACTTACATCTGAACATAATCCAATTCAAACAATAAAAAGTAGAATGAAAACACCAAAGAGTATAAGAAATAAATTACAAAAACATAATATTGAATTTTCAATAGAAAACATAGAAGATAATTTATTAGATATAGCTGGTATTAGAGTAATTGTAGGCTATATAGATGATATTTACTCAGTTGTAGATGTTTTACTTAGACAAGATGATATCACTTTAGTTAAGTGTAAAGATTATATAAAAAACCCAAAAGAAAATGGATATCGAAGTTTACATTTAGTTGTAACAGTTCCAGTGTTTTTTTCAAATCAAAAAAAATTAGTTAATGTTGAAATACAAATAAGAACAATAGCAATGGATTTTTGGGCATCACTTGAGCATAGTTTAAGATATAAGAATGAATCTCAAATAGAACTTGATGTGTTGCAACAACTTAAAAATGCTGCTGAGGTTATAAGTGTTACTGATAAAAACATGATGGAATTACGAAAAACAATAGATCAATATGATAGCTTAAAAGAATAATTAAAAAACTGCAAGATTGTATAATATATCAATCTGTGCAGTTTTTTTTATTTGTTACTCTCATTTAATTTTTTCTTATCATAATCTGGATCATATTGATCAGTTTCAATATAGATGTAAATCTTTTTATCAGGCATTGTTGATCTTATTTCTTTTTCAATATCATTTATAATATCATGAGCTAAATAATTATATTTATCAACTAAATCTATCTTAGCTGCAACAAGAATTTCTGTAGGTCCTAAATGTACTGTTTTTATATCAATTACACGATCAACATCTTTTCTATTAAAAGAAAGCATAATAGTTTTAAGATCAGTTTTTGTAACACTTTCACCAATCATTAAACTATAAAACTCTCTAGCTAGAACAATTGAAACGCCCATTAGTAATAATCCAATTAAAAGTCCACTTAATGCATCAAACATCGCATTATTTGTTACTAATGTTAATGTAGTACCTAACAAGGCTAATAATAGTCCAACTACTGCACAAGTGTCCTCAGCAAATATAACTAATATTTCACTATGTCTACTTTCTTTAAGAAATTTGAATAATGGTAATTTATCAATATTTAATTCTTTTATTTCTTTAAAGGCTACTCTTAAAGATGATCCTTCAACTATTAAACCAAAAATTAATATTCCAATAATTAAATAGATATTACTAATTTCATGTGATGGGTGTAATAGCTTTTCAATTGCTTCATATACACCAAGAGCACCACCTCCAAAAAATAACATCATAGCAACAATTGTAGAATAAAAATATTTAGCTCTAGCTTCTCCAAATTGATGTAATTCACTTTGTCCAGTAGTCGCTTTTTTATTTCCAACAAGTAAAAGTATTTGATTTGAACAGTCGATAAAACTGTGTATACTTTCATTCATCATAGCTGTAGAACCACTTAGTAAAAAGCCGATAAACTTTGATATCGCAACTAAAACATTAGCTGCTAAAGCAATGATAACGGCAAACATTCCAGAAGGTGCATTCTTTTCTTTCATTATATATCCTCCTATATTAATAAGTTAATTATACAAGATATCTTAATTAATAAAAAATTAATTGTTTATATATTTAAATTGTCGACAAAAAATATGGTATATTATGATTGAGGTGAAAAATTATGAAATTAATAAGTTGGAATGTAAATGGCTTAAGAGCAGTTATTAAAAAAGGTTTTAATGAACAGCTTGAAAAGTTTGATGCTGATTTTATTTGCTTACAAGAAACAAAGTGTAAACCAGATCAAGTAGATACTAGTCAGTTTAATTATAAATATGCATTTTGGAATAGTGCTGATAAAGCTGGATATTCAGGAACACTTATATTGACTAACAATAAGCCAATTAGTGTATTCAATGGTCTAGGTATTGAAGAACATGATGCTGAGGGAAGAGTAATAACACTTGAATATGATAATTATTATTTAGTAACAGTATATACACCTAATTCTAAGCAAAAATTAGCTAGACTAGAATACAGAATGGTGTGGGAAGATGAATTTAGAAAATATCTTTTAAATTTGAAAGAAAAGAAAAATGTAATAATTTGTGGAGACTTAAATGTTGCCCACAATGAAATAGATATTGCACAACCAGATACAAACCATAAAAATGCCGGCTTTAGTGATGAAGAAAGAGAAAAAATGAGTGTTTTATTAGATAGTGGATTTGTAGATACATTTAGATATAAATACCCAACTAGAAAAGATGTCTATACATTTTGGACTTACTTTAGACAAGCAAGAGAACGTAATATTGGTTGGAGAATAGATTACTTTTTAGTTAATGAAAAATTAAAAACTGAAATTGTTGATGCAGTAATATATGATGATATATTAGGTTCAGATCACTGTCCCATACAATTAGAAATAAACTTATAAACTAAATAAAATAAAAAGGATGCCAATATCCTTTTTATTTATGTCCAAATACCAATGTTTATATTACATAATAAATGTAATCATAATGTAAATTAGTGAAATGTTTACTTGTTGTGTATGAAAGTATTGTTTTTTTTATGTTTAAAAGTATAATATAATTAAAAGAGAAAGAAAGGAAATGTTACAAATGAATTTAGATGTATTAGTAAATAGTTATTTTGATAGATTTATTGATGATGCAAAAGACTTAATATCTATCAAAAGTGTATTAGACAAAGCGGATATAAATGCTCCTTTTGGAGTTGGAATAGCCAATTCTTTGAATAAAATGATTGAAATATCAAATAAACTAGGTTTCAAAACTTATGTAGATCCTGAAGGTTATTATGGATATGCAGAATTAGGTGAAGGAAAAAGCTTATTTGGAGTATTAGGTCATTTAGATGTAGTACCAGCAAATGATATTGAAAATTGGTCAAGTAATCCTTTTGAACTAACAATAAAAGATAATCAAATAATAGCTAGAGGTATCCAAGATGATAAGGGTCCAACCTTACTTAGTATGTATGCTTTAAAAGCATTGCTAGATAATGGATATGAATTAAATAAAAGAATAAGATTTATTTTTGGAACAGATGAAGAAAATTTATGGAGAGGTATTACAAAATACCAAGAAAAAGAAGAAATGCCTGATATGGGATTTACTCCAGATTCTAAATTTCCTTTAATATATGCTGAAAAGGGTTTATTACAAGTGAAATTAACTTCAAAACAACATATTGATTTTGAATTTAAAGGTGGAGATGCTTTTAATGCAGTTCCTGCAAAAGCAGAAATTAAACTAGATAATGAATTAGTTAAAATTCTAGATGAATTAAAATATGAGTATCGTATTGATAAAGATAATTTAATAGTTGAAGGGAAATCAGTTCATGCACAGGCATCTGATACTGGAATTAATGCTTGTGTTAGATTAATGAAAGCTTTAAGCAAAAAGCAAGTAAATGCTAATTTGTTAGACTTTGTAATGAAATATGGGCAAAATCCAAATGGAGAAGATCTTTTTGGTAAAATTGAAGATGAACATTCTGGAAAATTAATGTTCAATATAGGAATGGTGAATTTTACTGCTGATACTCAAGAAATTGATATTGATATGAGAATACCTGTTACTTATGATAAGGAATTAATTGTAAAAAGATTAAAAGAAGTTGCAAAAGAATTTGACTTACACTACGAAGAGTTTGATTACTTGAAATCAATATATGTTAGTAAAGAGTCTGAACTAGTGAAATCATTAATGCAAGCATATGTTGATGTTACAAATGATACACAATCACAACCAATGACAAGTGGTGGGGCAACTTATGCAAGAGCAATGGATAATTGTGTTGCTTTTGGAGCAGTTTTACCAAGTGGTTTAAAAACAGAACATCAAGCTAATGAACGAGTAAATATTGATGAGTTTAAAATAGCTATGAAGATTTATATGCAAGCATTTAGATTATTAGTGTTAAAGGAGAGAAAAAATGAAAAAATTTAAAATGCCAAGTGCTTTTACAATAGTGTTTATTGCTTTATTAATTACAGCAATTCTAACTTATTTTATACCTGTATCAGTTTTTGATGCAGAAACAGGAAAAGTTGTTGTAAAAGCTGTATTTGATGAATCAGATAATATTGTTAATTTAGGTGGAGCTGGTACACAGCCTGCAGGTGTTTGGGATTTTGTACAAGCACCAATCCAAGGTTTTCAAAACGCAAGTGATGTTGCAATTGCCTTATTAATCGCTGGTGGTTTCTTAAATGTATTAAACTATACAGGTGGACTAGAAGCAGGTATTGGTAAATTATTAAACAAATTTACTGGAGCAGTATTAATTGCAGTAATGACAACTATTTTTGCATTATTAGGTACTGTCTTTGGATTATGGGAAGAAATTCCTGCCTTTGCAGTTGTAATCATACCTCTATTTGTTATTGCAGGATATGATGTAATGACTGGTATTGGGGTATTATTTGTTGGAGCAACAGTTGGTAATATGGCTTCTGTAGTAAATCCATTTTCAGTAGGTGCTGCAGTTGCAGCTCTTGGTAATCCAGAATTATCATTAGGTTCTGGGATAATTTTAAGAATAATAATATTTGTGGTTTTAAACACAATTGCTACTTTCTATTTAATAAAGTATGCTAATTCAGTAAAAAAATTCCCTGAAAAGTCAATAATTGCAGAACTTGATGATGTAAATTCTTTAACAGATGATAATCAAAGTGAATTACCAGAATTTAATAGACAAAGATTTTTATCAGCATTAGTATTTATATTAATAGTTGTATTCATGATTATAGGATATATTCCTTGGAGTGAGTTTGGACTTTCAGATATAGTTAATGCACCAATAACAGCATTAAACCAAATTCCAGTAATTGGTTCAAAAAACTTTACACCATTTGGTGAATGGTACTTTAATGAATTCTCATTCTTATTCTTTATCGGTGCATTCTTCTTAAAAATTATAAACAAAATTCCAGAAGCTAAATTCTTTAAACTATTCTTAGATGGATCAAAAGATTTACTTGGTGTTGTAGTAGTACTTGGTATTGCTAGAGGTATTTCAATTTTAATGGGTTCAAAAACATCAGGAATGTCAGTAACATTAGTTTATTGGATTTCAGAAGCGATGGCTAATGTACCGTTATGGGTATTTGCTATTGTTGCAATTTTTGCATTCATGGCAATTGGAGTATTCCTACAATCAACAAGTGGAGTAGCATCTATTTCAATGCCAATTCTTGGAGCTGTTGCAGCAGCAATCTTTGCAGCTACTAGTAGTGGTGAAATTGGTGGACAAATAATATTAATGTCAGCCTTTACAATTGGACTAAACTTTACATCTTGTATATTCCCATCTGCAACAGTTATGGGTACCCTAGAATTAGTAAATGTCCCATATAATTACTATTTAAAATTTGTACTTAAAATCTATATTTTATTAACAATAGTAGGTGGATTAATAATTTCGATTGCTCCATACATTGGATTAGTTTAAAAGATAATAATTATATTTAGTCATATTTAAAAAAAGTAGTGATATCTTGTAAAATAAATAGTATAATATATTAGATAGATATCTATTAAAAGTATTTAAGAATAAGCTTATAATACATTAGTAGTAAAGCAAAAAATAACTTTTTACTTATAGTGATGAGTATATAAAAGATATTGACTTTACAATGCGATTTCTATATAATAATATTGTTGCAAAAAGTAGGTGTAATTGTGAAATGGAAAATAAGTTGGCTAAAAAAACAGCCTAATCAAGAATTCAAAGTTAGAGAAACGCTTAAGTTTGATCAAAAAATGTTTGCTAAAATATCTAATATTAGAGGAGTTAGCGATGTTAAAGTGAACGGCTTAATTAAAATGGATGATGAATTAGTATCAGTTGATCTAATGTTCAAAGGAGTATTATATCTTCCTTGTTCATTGAGTGATGAAACAGGAGATTTTCCATTTAATTTTCAAATTAATGAATTGCTTGATGAAGAGTTTGTTGATGCAATTGACTATGAAGCCGATTATATCGACTTATTGGAATTAGCCTGGCAAAGGCTAATTGTGGAAGCACCTACTAAGTTTGTCAAGAATGATTGTATAAACAAAAGTGGTAAGTCTTGGCGATTGCTAAGCGAAGATGAATATGATCAAGAAAAAGAAACAGAAATAGATCCACGACTAGCAAAGTTAGAAGGTTTATTTAAGGATGATAAGGAGGATTAATCATGGCTGTACCATTTAGAAGAACATCTAAAAAAGTAAAAAGAACAAGAAGAACTCATTTCAAGCTTTCAATGCCTGGAGTAACTAAATGTGGTAATTGTGGAGAAATGACACTTTCTCACAGAGTTTGTAAACACTGCGGTAGTTATAAAGGAAAAACTGAAGTAAAAATGGAAAAAGGACAAGCATAATTGTTTGTATAAACGCCCTTAGGGCGTTTTTTTTATGCCCTTTTTTATTTTTGTTTAATAATTAATGCCAAATAGATAAATTATTAATAATTAGATAGTGTAAATAGTTGAGGCTAAATATTCATTATGATATAATAAGTGTAATAAAGTGGTTAAATGTGGTAGAAGGTGGTGGTTAAATGTTCATAGGACAATATAATAATAATATGGATGTTAAAAAACGACTGACTTTTCCTGCGAAACTACGTGCACAAATTGAGGGAAATGTTGTACTAACTAGAGGATTAGATGGTTGCTTAAGTGTCTATACAATAGATGCTTGGGAGCAAGTTGCTAATAAACTTGCAGCTTTGCCTACAACTAAAGTACAAGCAAGAGCTTATGCTAGAATGGTTTTATCAAATGCAGCAGAAATAGAGTTTGATAAAAATGGAAGAATAAACATCCCTAATCACTTATGCGAATTAGCAAAATTGAGTAAAAGTTGCATAATTATAGGTGCTGGTAATCATATGGAAATATGGGATGAAACAAGATGGTTAGAATATAATGAATCATTAGAAGAAAGTTTTGATGATTTAGCATCAGAATTAATTGATTTTGAAATATAAGGGGGAATAAGCATGTTTGATCATTATTCAGTTATGATGAAAGAATCTATTAACATGTTAAATATAAATCCAGAAGGTATATATGTAGATATGACCTTAGGTGGAGCAGGACATTCTTCTCAAATATATGAAAAGCTTTCAAGTAAAGGAAAGTTAATCTGTTTTGATCAAGATATTGTTGCTATAGAAAATGCTAAAGAGGTATTTAAGGAAAAAGAAAATGTATATATAATAAATAGTAATTTTGCAAACTTAAAAGAAGAATTAGCTAAAATTAATATAACAAAGGTTGATGGTATATTATTTGATTTAGGAGTTAGTTCAGTTCAGTTTGATACACCAGAAAGAGGTTTTTCATATAGATATGATGCTAGGCTTGATATGAGAATGGATCAAGATGCATCACTAAGTGCTTATGAAATTATTAATGATTTTTCATTTAATGATATTGTCTATATTTTAAGAGCTTATGGGGATGAAAAGTTTGCTAAACAAATAGCTAGAACAATAGAGAAGAAAAGATTAATAAAACCAATAGAAACAACATTTGAGTTAGTTGATGCAATAAAAGAGTCTTTACCACAGGCAGTTTTAAAAAAGAAAGGACATCCAGCTAAAAAGACATTTCAAGCATTAAGAATTGCAGTTAATAAAGAATTAGATGTGTTTGAACAAGCTTTACTTGATGCTGTTGATATTCTCAATGTTAATGGCAGAATTGCAGTTATTACTTTCCATTCTGGTGAAGATAAGATTTGCAAAAGAATTTTCAAACAACTAACGACATCTAAAATTCCAAAAAATATTCCAGTATTTGTTGAAGATGATATCGATTTCAGATTAATAAATACTAAATCTATAGTACCTAGTAATGAAGAATTACATGAAAATAATCGTTCTCATTCTAGTAGGTTAAGAGTAATAGAAAAAATAAAATGATAGTTATAGGGGGCTAATTATTATGAATAAAGTAGTTAAGAAAAGTCTAAAAAAGAACAGTAGAAAGTTAAAAATGGAACTTTGTTTTGTTATATTATTTATGGTATACTTATGTAGTTGTATTATAGTAAAAAACTATAATATAAGTCTTGATCACCAGTTAAATACATTAACAAAGGAAAATCAAAATATAAAACAAAACAATCAAACTTTAAAACTGAAAATAGATGATTTAAGTTCATTTGAAAGAATGAACTCAGTAGCAAAAGAAAATGGTTTGGAAAATCGTGAAGGAACGATAAAAAATGTCAGATAATAAGAGTAATAAAAAGACTAAAAAAACTAAAAAAATAAATGTTCAAGATAACGGAGTTTCTTCAATTAGATCAATTCTCGTTGTCTTTTTGACTATTTTTGGTGTTTTATTAGTAAATATTACTTGGATTTCACTAACAGGTCATCATATTGTTAGTGGACAAGACATTAACCATTATGCACAAGAAAGAGATTTTAAATCAGAAGTAGTATCAGCTAAAAGAGGAACAATCTATGATGCTAAAGGCGATGTTATTGCTAAAGATACCACTACTTATAATATTTTAGCTATTTTAAATAGGAAAAGATATGATGAAATAAATAAAAAGCCAGCATATGTTACAGATCCTGCAAGTTATGCTAAAAAATTAGCACCAATATTAAAGATGAAAGAAAAAGATCTCTACACTATGTTAAGTAAGGATCCGGTTAAATATTATCAAACAGAACTAGGCTCTAAAGGAAAAGGTTTATCTCAAACACAAAAAGATGCCATTGATAGTTTAAATCTAACTGGTATTGAATTTAGTGAAGTAGTTTCAAGATATTATCCAAATGGAACATTTGCATCAAGTACTATTGGATATGCAACATATGATGAAAAACAAAAAAGAATGGTCGGTCAACTTGGAATTGAAGCAACATACGATGATGTTTTAAAAGGAACTGATGGTAAAAGAGAATATTTAGTTGATGGGCAAGGACTTACTCGAAAAGAAATAAGTAATGTAGCACCTGTTGATGGAAAAGATGTATATTTAACAATTGACAATAACATTCAAAGAATTGTCGAATCAAATATGGAAGAAATGTTTCGAAGCAATAAAGCAGAATTAGCCTTAGCTGTAGTTGCCAACGCTAAGACTGGTGAAATACTAGCCTTAACCAATAGACCAACCTTTAATCCAAACAAACTTGATATCAAAGACTATACAAATCCATTTGTATCTTTAGTTTTTGAACCAGGATCTACAATGAAGACATTTACTTATGCTGCCGCTATGGATGCAGGTGTATATAAAGGAAATGATAAATATAATTCTGGAACTACTAATATTACAGATAATGGTGTAGTAGTTCAAACAATTAAAAACTATGATAATAATAACTGGGGAAGTATAAGTTTTGATGAAGGGTTTATGAGATCATCAAACACTGGGATAATTCACCTATTTGAAAAGTATTTAAAAACAAGTACCTATGAACAATATTTAACTAAATTTAATTTTTTTAAGAAGACAGGCATAGATATTGCGGGTGAGAACACGGGTACAAAAGTAATGAGTAAAAAACAAGAAAAATATACTACAGGATTTGGTCAAGCAAGTTCGATTACTCCAGTACAATTGATTCAGGCCTTTACTGCAATAACTAATAAGGGTAATATGATGAAACCTTATATTACAGAAAAAATAAGTGATCCAGACACTAAAAAAATCATTGAAGAATTTAAACCAACTATTGTAGGAACACCAATAAAAGAATCAACTGCAAAGTCAATGTTAGAATTAATGTCTAAAGTAGTTGAAGATGAAAGAGGAACGGGTTATGCACATTACAAAATTGATAACTATTCAGTGTCTGGTAAAACCGGAACGGCAGAATATGTTGTTAATGGAAAATATGCAACTTGTTCAACTTGTTACTATACCTCATTTTTATTAGCAGCTCCAACTTCTGATCCAGATATTATAATGTATTTAGTTACTAAAAAAGATGAATCACCAAGTTATGCAGCAAGAGCTAAATTTACTAAAAATGTAACAAGTAATGTATTAGCTTATTTAGATGCTAATCCAGATAAGAATTCTAAAAGTAATACAAAAGAAGCAAAAGTATATGAGGTTGAATCTTTTGTTAATAATAGTATTTCTTATACTAAGAAGAAATTAAAACAAGAAAAATTATCTTATGTAGTATTAGGTGATGGTGATAATGTAATAAATCAATTTCCATCCCCATACACAAGTGTATCTAATAATCAAAGAATTTTTGTTTTATCAGATTCTAAAAAATATCAGATGATTGATTTAAGTGGATATGCTAAAAGCGATGTTTTAAAAGTAGCAGCACTTTTAGATATTAAAGTTCAGTTTTCAGGTAGTGGTTATGTTAAATCACAAAGCATTGTAGAAGGTACTACCTTAAAAGATAAAGATGTATTAAAAATTAAGCTAGAATAGAGGTTTTTTAATGAATGAAATAATGACTATGGGTGTAGTAACTCTCTTAACATCATGGATACTAACAGTCATCATAATGCCGGTTTTTATTCCAGTTTTGCACAAATTTAAATTTGGACAAAGCATAAGAGAAGATGGACCACAATCACATTTAAAAAAACAAGGAACTCCAACTATGGGAGGAATAGCCTTTGTTTTATCAACAATGATTACAATGTTAATACTTAGACCAGGATTTCTTGCAAGTCCAAATGGTTTAGCAATAACAATAGTTTTTTTAGGATACTTTGCAATAGGTCTTGCTGATGATATGTTGATTGTAATAAAAAAACAAAATGAAGGACTAAGTCCTAAGGCAAAATTAGCACTACAATGCTTAGTAACTATAGTACTTGTTGTAGTATATCCGGGTAGATTTTTTGATCCTAACTATACTAATATTACATTGTTTTATGGAATTTCAATAAACCTACATTACATTTATATTTTATTTGCTTTAATAATGTTTGTTGGATACAGCAATGCTATCAATTTTACCGATGGTTTAGATGGGCTTAGTTCAATAACAGTTGCAATAGCCTTAGGATTTATGGCTATAATAGCTTATGATCAACAACAAAGTGTTGTATTGCTTTATATATGTGCTTTAATTGGAGGGTTACTTGGTTTTTATATCTTTAATAAAAAGCCAGCTAAGATATTTATGGGAGATACAGGCTCACTTGCTTTAGGAGGATTTTATGCTGTTGTAGCACTTTTGCTAAAAGTTGAAATTCTATCATTAATAATTGGGATGGTCTTTGTTGTAGAAATGGCATCAGTTGTTATTCAAATTTTATATTTTAAAAAGACAGGTAAAAGAATATTTAGAATGGCTCCTATTCATCATCACTTTGAAATGGGAACTTTAAAAGAACAAGGAACAGTATTTATGATGTACATATTTGGTCTATTATTTGGACTGCTAGGGATGGTGTTGTATTTTGTCTAAAAAAGCATTAGTAGTTGGTCTTTCTAAAAGTGGATTAGCTGCAATAAATTTGTTAAGAAAAGAAAATTATAATATTACATTAACAGTAAATGAAAAACTAGATCAAACTATTCTTGATCAATTTAAAGATATTAGAGTAATAGATGGAATGCATCCATTATCATTATTAGAAGAAAAATGGGATTTTATCGTAAAAAATCCGGGGATACCTTATCGAGTTGAATTCATTGCTGCAGCACAAAAAAAAGGAATAAAAATAATAAGTGAAATCGAGTTAGGTTATATTTATTCAAATAACATTAATTTAGCAATAACTGGTACAAATGGAAAAACAACAACGACAACATTAATATATAATATTATGAAAGAAGCTTATGACAACACTTATCTAGCAGGAAACATAGGATTTCCTTTATGTGATGTTGTGTTAGAACACAAATCAAATAACTATATTATAATGGAATTATCAAGTTTTCAATTAATGGGAATAGAAACATTTAAGCCAAAAATATCAACAATTATGAATTTATCACCAGATCATTTAGATTATATGGATACAGTTGAAGATTATTATTATTCAAAAACTAGTATCTTTAAAAATCAAAACAAAGATGACTTTTACATCTTAAACTTAGATGATCAATTAGTAGTAGATTATTCTAAAAATATCAATGCTAATATCATTACTTTATCAACAAATAATAAACAAGCAGATGTTTTTTTAGAAAATGATATTATTAAATACAAAAGCGAACCAATACTAAATATAAATGATTTATCAATTCAAGGGATACATAATGTTTATAATACAATGTTTGCAATTGCATATGCAAAAATTATGAATGTTGACAATAATATCATTCAAAAAATATGTTCTGAATTTAGGGGAGTAGAATATCGCTTAGAAAAAGTCTATGAAAATGGAAATATTTATTATAACGATTCTAAAGCTACAACACCAGACTCAACAATAACTGCTTTGAATGCATTTAATAAAGAAGAAATAGTTTTAATTTTAGGTGGTAAAGAAAAAAACTTAGACTTTAGTAAGTTAATAGAGCTAATAAATGTAAAAAACAATATAGTTGAAGTTATTAGCTTTGGTCAAATAAAGAATTCATTTAATGACATCAAAAAAGAAACTAAAGTAGTAGATACTTTAGATGATGCAATAAAATATATAAAAGGAAAATACAAAGATAAGGTAATTATCTTTTCGCCAGCTACTTCAAGTTTTGATCAATTTCAAAACTATGAAAAACGAGGAGAATATTATAATAAATTAGTAAAGGGTGAATAAAATGAGAGTTATATTTAGTGCCGGTGGAACTGGTGGACATTTATATCCAGCATTAGCATTAGCAGATTATATTAAACAACAAAACAAAGACAATGAAGTGCTTTTCATCGGTTCTAAATATCGAATTGAAGCAACTAAAGTAGCTGAACATGGTTACAATTTTATTGGATTAGATATTATAACACCAAGTGGTAGTATCTTTAAAAAAATAAAAGGATATTCTCAAGTGTTTTTAAAGGTCAATCAGTGTAAGCAGATCATAAAAGAATTTAAACCAGACATAGTTATAGGTTTTGGTGGATACACTTCTTATTCTGCAATTAAAGCTGCTATTGATTTAAATATTCCAACAATGCTTCATGAACAAAACTCTGTAGTTGGTAAAAGTAATAAAACACTTGCTAAAAAAGTAGATTGTTTTATTACAGCATATCCAGATATACAAAACCAAACTCATACAAATAATGTAATTGAATTAGGTAATCCAACTTCATATCAAGTAACTATGACACCTAAAACAGAACTTGCATCATTAGGATTACAAAATAATCTTAAAACAATATTAATTGTAATGGGTTCTCAAGGAAGTATGACTATTGATAATGCAATGCAAAAATATCTTAAAAATATAAAAAATAGTAATTTTCAAATTATATATGTTAGTGGTAAAGACTACTATAAAAATCATGAAAATAATAAATATAATAGTAACATTAAAGTCTTACCATATATAGATGGTTTAGTAAGCGTAATCAAGGCTTGTGATATTATTGTTTCAAGAGCAGGAGCTTCAGCATTAACAGAAATACTATCAGCACATAAACCTGCAATATTAATACCTAGTAAGTATGTAACAAACAATCATCAATATCATAATGCTAAAGCAATAATTGATAAAAAAGCTGCCTTAATGATTGAAGAAACAGATAATTTAGAAACAGATTTAAGCAATAGTATAGATCTTTTATTAAATGATAATAAATTATATGAATCAATAATCAAAAATACTTCTGATTTTAATCTTGAAAATTCAGCTGAAAATATCTATAAATTAATGTTAAAGAAAAAGGAGGATCAAAAATGAAAAAAAAGATACACAAAGATTTAATCAATCTAGGAGTTTCTAATATCATAATAGATGAACCTTTATACAAACATACAACATATCGTGTCGGAGGACCTGCAAATATCTATGTAGAATCAAAAAATTACCAAGACATAGTAAATACTATTGATTATGCTATAAAAAATAAAATTAATTACTTTGTTTTAGGAGCAGGATCAAATGTTTTAATTAACGATAAACCCTTTCAAGGTATAATCATCTCTACAAGGCTATTAAACAGCTATGAGATAAGTGGAAACGAAGTATATGCAGAATGTGGTGTAAGTATGATTGCACTAGCAGTACACACCGCAAATGCAGGTTTAACAGGACTTGAATTTGCAAGTGGAATACCTGGATGTATTGGTGGATCAGCTTTTATGAATGCCGGTGCTTATAAAAAAAGTATGTCTGATGTAATATCCGAAGTACTATTATATAGAAATGGCAATGTAGAATGGGTAAATGTCGAAGAGTTAGAATTTTCTTATAGACATTCTATCTTACAGACAAAAAGAGATTGGATAGTACTTGCAGTAAAGATGTACTTAGAAGAGGAAGATCCTGAAAATATTAAACAATTAATTAATGATCGTAAAAAAAGAAGAATGGATACGCAGCCTTATGATGCATACAGTGCAGGTTCTGTTTTTAAAAATCCTTCAAAAGAATTAAGTTCATGGAAGTTAATAGATGATGCAATGTTAAGAGGTTATAAAATTAATGATGCTCAGGTTTCAATAAAACATCCTAATTTTATAATAAATACAGATAGAGCAAGTGCTAAAGACATTTATGAATTAATCAAGTTGGTACAAACACAAGTTAATGAGAAGTTTAATGTTAAACTAAAGATAGAAGTCGAATTGGTAAATTTCAATGGAGAAAAATAGCCTATACGATATTGATTGTTTAAATGAAAAAATCGAATTAGAAAAAAAGCGAAGAAAAGAACGTAAAGCTAGAAATATGTTATTAAGTGCAATAGCTGCAGTTTTAGTAATAATATATTTAATTTCACCTATTTCTCGTATAAATTCAATAATCATTAGTGGCAACGAGAGATATGATAATGCACAAATAAAAGAAATCGCAAATTTAGAAATAAATCAATTTACTTTTACAAGACCAGCAGTTTTAATTAGTAGAGCACTAGAAAGTTCTAACTTATTTAAGGATGTTGAAGTTACTAAAACATTATTAGGTAGCGTTGAAATTAAGGTTAGTGAAAATAGACTATTGTTTTATGATACAGAAAATAATAAAACCGTATTCTATGATCAAAGTGGTAACAAACTAACATTTGAAGATAGTGTTACTGCAAGATACAAAGGTGTAGTACCAGAATTATCAGAAAACAAAAAAATAGATGATGATATAAAGAAAAAGTTAATAAATACAACTTCTCAACTAGCTGACTCTGTTTTGAATGAGATATCTCAAATACAATATACACCTACAAATTATGATAAAGAATTTTTTACATTTATAATGACTGGAAAAAAAGAAATATATATTGAAACTAGCTTAGACAATATTGTCAAAGTAGGGTCACGATATCACAGTTTTTCAATCAATACTAGTTATAAATGTAGTGTAATACAATATTTAGACTCAGAAAATAAAGCAATTGTTCGAAAATGCGACAATTAAAACATTATTTGAAACATATAATGTTAATTATTCTTTATTATATGGTAAATTTATAGTATAATTAAAAAAGATTGGGGGTTGATTACTTTGCAACACAATGAGATATATATGGCTATTGAATTATCAGAGTATTCTATTAAGGCAGTGGTTGCAGAATATTACAACATGAAACCCTATATCCTAGCTAGCAGTGAGAAAAAAATTGATATTAATTTTGATAATGATGATCAGCATGACTTGAAAAAAGTTATTTTTGAACTAAAAGATGAAATTACTTCATTACTAGGTTATGAAATCAAAAATACTATTCTAGTCATACCTTCAAATCACTGTAAGAAGTTTAGCGATAAGGTAAGAGTTGAAGCTATCAGAGAAGATCAAGTAATACAAAAAGATGAAATTGCAACAGGAATTGAACAAATGATTCGTAAAAATGATAATGAAAAGAACTTTGTTGTGAATGTTGTAATCGATAGATATTCTGCTTATGGATATGGGTATGTTTCAAATCCAGTAGGTCTTGAAACAAGATATATAGAACTAGAGGGTAGTGTATATACTATACCTACAGTTATTGCATATCCGTTAATTAAAATAATTGAGGAATGTGGTTTTAATGTTGTTGATGTATGCTTAGATATTCTTGCAATTGCTTCTGAAAGTGTGATGCCTAGTGCATTAAAATCAGGTGCGATCATTGTAGATATGAATTCAACTAGTACTAACATAGCGTATTTTAAAAATAATACAATGAAATCTTACAAATCCATTGAACTTGGTGGTAAGAACATAACTAACGACATTGCATTAGTAGCAAAGATAGACAACAACAAAGCGGAAGCTTTCAAGAAAAAGTATGTAGATTTAAATATTGATAGAATACAAGATTTAGTAATTTATCGTTACTATGATGAATACAGTAATGAAGATGTAGAAATTACTCAAAAGTTTCTTTCAGAAGTAGCTTTGTCTAGACAAAAGGAAATAATAGACCTAGTAAAAACTGAAATAATCGACTTACAACTAAGTGAAGAAGATTTATTTTACTTCACTGGTGGAGCTAATAAAATTAATGGATTAGAACACGTTTTGAGATATGAATTAAATTTTCCATATAATATTATTAGTTCTAAAGTTCTTGGTGCAAGGAGCTCAAGTTTCATAAAATGCTTAGGAGCAATTATATATGAAGCAAATTTCTCACGAGTAAGGGGAGAAATTAAGCTTTTTGTTAATAAAAAGGACTATATAAACTCAATTAATCTTGTTGAGAAAAACAATTTGTTGTATAATAACAACAATAATAGTAATGTGGAGCAGGATTTTATAAAACGCTTAGTTTCATATATATTTAATAACTAAAAAATTGGAGGTTTCTTATGAATAATATAGAGTTTGATCAATATGCAAACATTAAGGTGGTCGGCGTAGGTGGCGCGGGTTGTAATGCCTTAAACAGAATGGAAGAAGAGGGAATACAAGGTGTTGAATTAATAATCGCAAATACCGATTTACAAGTACTTGCAAATTCAAGAGTAGCTAAGCGTATCGAATTAGGTTCTAACCTAACTAAAGGTCTAGGAGCTGGTGCTAATCCAGAAATAGGAAAGCAAGCCGCACTTGAAAGTGAAATGGCAATCAAAGATGCACTTAAAGGTGCAGATATGGTATTCGTTGCTGCAGGTATGGGTGGAGGTACTGGTACAGGTGCTGCACCTGTAATTGCTAAAATATCAAAAGAACAAGGTGCATTAACAGTAGGTATTGTTTCACGTCCTTTCACTTTTGAAGGTAGATTACGTACAAAACATGCAATTGCTGGAATTGATGAATTAAAACAAAATGTTGACTCATTAATTATTGTATCTAATGATAAATTATTAGAATTTGTTGGTTCTATTCCTGTAGGAGATGCTTTTACAGAAGCTGATAAAATTTTAATTCAAGGTGTTCAAACAATTACTGACTTAATTGCAGTTCCTGCAATAGTAAACCTTGACTTTGCTGATGTTAAATCAGTAATGGAAAACAAAGGTTCAGCTTTAATTGGTATTGGACTTGGACAAGGTGAAAACAAAGCAGAAGTTGCTGCTAAACAAGCAATCGCTTCTCCTTTACTTGAAGCTAGTATTGCTGGTGCTAAACATGCAATTATTAACGTAACTGGTGGACCATCAATGACTTTAATGGATGCTAATGAATCTGTTAGAGTAATTGAAGAGTATGCTGGAAATGAAGAAATAAATGTTATCTTTGGTGTTGCAGTAAATGACAACTTAGATGATGAAATGGTTGTAACTGTAATAGCTACAGGTTTTGATATTCCTGAAATACAAGAAAATAGCTTGTTTACAGAAGAAGAAAATCAACAACCTGCTGTTGAAGCAAAAGCAGTTGCTGCAACTGAACCTGCTACTGCAGTCAATGAAGAAACTAATAACAGTTTAAATATTGAACCTGAAGCAGATTCAAGTCAAGATTTAGAAATACCTGCATTTTTAAGAAACAATAGATAATATAATTTGAGGGGAGAATAAAACATGGCTATTAAAGATATAAAAAACTGGGTTATTGGTGCTGATGTTGATGAAGAAAACTTTGACAACAATACTCAAGAAGAGTTTAGCACTCAAAGCTCTACATATGAAGAACCAATTGCTAGTTCATTTGAAACTAGTGCTGATACAAACTTTGGTGTAACAAGTACATCTTCATTTGAAGACACAACAGGAAAAGGT
Organism: Mycoplasma sp. P36-A1; assembly: GCF_049478495.1. Taxonomy (NCBI): domain Bacteria; kingdom Bacillati; phylum Mycoplasmatota; class Mollicutes; order Mycoplasmatales; family Mycoplasmataceae; genus Mycoplasma; species Mycoplasma sp. P36-A1. Next base: position 795,608 of record NZ_CP168083.1, read on the forward strand.
GCACAAATGGTTGTTTTTGAACCAAGAAGTTACTCAGAGTCACAAGGAATTGCAGATCATTTAAAAAGTAAACGTGGTTGTATAATTAATTTACACCGTGTAAGCAAAGATCAAGCAAAGAGAATTATTGACTTTTTGAGTGGTGTTGTTTACGCAATTGAAGGAGAAGTTCAAAAAATTGGACCTAATGTATTCTTATGCACTCCTAATAATTTTGCAGTACATGGTGAAATTACTGACACTGAAGAATAATTAAAAATATATAATTTAAAATGCGATTTATGTCGCATTTTTAGTTTAAAGAGGTTATTATGCATAAAAATGAAAAAGACATTAATAAGCTAATTGAAAGAATTAATGAAGCTATATTTCAAGTTAGTTTAAACCAGAACTTTAAAACACTTTTCTTTATAGATGTTATCTTATTGAAAGAATTAAATAATGAACTTAAAAATATCAAAAATATCGATATCATAAAATACTCAAAAATTAGTAATAGTAAAAGATCTTATCTAACAATTACTAATTCTAAAAATGATTTAGACCTAACTGAATATACTACTTTAGTTAAAATCGAATACAACAATAAATTTAAACAAATAAACCATAATGATGTACTAGGAACTTTGTATTCACATAATATAAAAAAAGAATTTATAGGTAGCATTATTGTTTATAATAATAATATATATTTTGAAATTGTTTCTAATTTATATAATTATGTAGTACAAAATATTGAAAAAATTAATAATACTAAAGTTAACTTAGTAAAAAGTAATGATATAGTTTATGAAGAAGATAATCTTAAAAAATATCATACAACAATAAAGTCAACTAGATTAGATGTAATTATTAAAGCTATTACAAATTTATCTAGAGAACAAGCTAAGAATTATATACTAGAGAATAATATTAAAGTAAATCAAATATCAACTGATAATTATTCTAGAGTTTGTAAAAATGAAGATGTTATTTCAATACGTAAATATGGAAGATTTATAGTGAAATTTGATTGTAATAAACTAACAAAAAAAGGAAATATTAATTTAGACTATTATAAATATATCTAATTATATTTCCTTTTTATTTAACTGTATTGGTTAGTATTTTTAAATAATACTAATTTTTTCCAAAGTTTTCTAAAGTCTGGAATAGACAAATTGTAATCGGGAATACCATAGAGACAACTAATTCTATTTACTAATTTAATTGCCTTTGGGTATAAATCTTTAAGTAGTTCTATACTAAGCTCATCTTCATTTTGTAATGATAAAGGTTCATTTTCAAAATCAATATAAGCACAAATGCAGAAATCTAAACAATGAGTTTTACTTGTAAGATTAATAATTAAACCAAATGCTGAATAATCACATTCTTGATCACCTTTTCTAGAATAACCAAGTGCATGCTTAACAATAAAGCCATCCTTAATATTTAAATCAATTTCTTCTCTTTCACCATATTCAATATATTCAACTTTATACTCTTTGATTGTATATTTCATAGATACCTCCTTTATATTACATAATTTGCATTATTATTAAACTTTCCTAAATATAATCTAATAAAAAAGTAAAAAGATTGATTTTTCTTGCCTTAACTAACATTAATATGTATAATTGAAATATATACGACTATGAACAAAACGTTTTTGTAATATTTATTTAAGAGAGTCATCATTTGGTGTAAGATGATATAAAGTTATAAAATAGATCATTTGGGAGTCACTTTTTTGAAAGTAGTAGAAAAAGCGTATAAGCTGCGTTAAAGTTTAAGTGAGAGTACTGTAGATTTATACAGTGAACTAAGGATGGTACCGCGGAAAATTTCGTTCCTTGATTATATATCAAGGAATTTTTTTATTATAGGAGGAAAAAATATGAATTACAAAGATACACTTTTAATGCCTAAGACAGCATTTGAAATGAAAGGTAAATTAAATACCAAAGAACCTAAAATGCAAGATCACTGGCGTGAGATTGAACTTTATGAAAAAGTATTAAAAAGTAGAGAAGGAAATGAATCATTTGTGTTACATGATGGACCACCATATGCTAATGGTAATATACATGTAGGACATGCTATGAATAAAACAATTAAGGATATAATTGTAAGATCAAAACAATTACAAGGATATTATTCTCCATATGTACCAGGTTGGGATACTCATGGGCTTCCAATAGAAACAGCTGTTACCAAATCAGGTATTAATAGAAAAGAAATGAGCATTGCTCAATTTAGAGCATTGTGTGAAGAATATGCTTATAAACAAATTGAAAATCAAAGTATGCAGTTTCAAAGATTAGGTTCATTTGGAGATTATAAACATCCATATATAACTTTACAAAAAGAATATGAAGCAGCTCAGATTAGAGTGTTTTCAAAGATGGCAATGGATGGTTTAATATATAGAGGATTAAAGCCAGTGTATTGGTCTCCAGTAAGTGAGACAGCTCTTGCTGAAACTGAAATTGAATATCATGATAAGGTTTCAAACTCAATTTATGTAACATTTAAAATGGTTGATGGAAAAGAATTACTAACAGAAGATGTTAAATTTCTTTGTTGGACTACTACACCTTGGACTGTTCCAGGAGTGCTAGCAGTTGCTTTAAATGAAAGAATTGAGTATGGAGTTTACAATACTCCAGAAGGAAAGCTTGTAGTTGCTAAAGAAAGAGCAAAAGCAGTATTTGAAGATTTAGAATATGAATATGAATTAATCCAAGAGTTTAATGGATTAGAAGCAGATAGAATTGTTGTATCACATCCACTATATGATTATGATTGTATAGTTATCATGGGTGATCATGTTAATACTGAAGGTGGTACTGGTTGTGTAACTACTGCTCCAGGACATGGTATGGAAGACTATATTGCTGGAAATAAATACGAATTAGGATTAAAAGTAGTTGTAGATGATTTTGGAAAAATGACAGAAGAAGCTGGAGAATTAGTTCAAGGTCTTTGGTATGAAAAAGCTAATAATGTTATTATTGAAGCAATGACAGAAAAGCATACATTACTTAAAGCTTCAAAATTCACACATAGTTTCCCATATGATTGGCGTTCAAAAACTCCTGTAATCTTTAGAGCAACCAAACAATGGTTTGCTTCAATAGCTAAAAAAAGAGAAGAGTTGTTAGAACAAATTAATACAGTAGAATGGGTACCTGCATGGGGAGAAACAAGATTATATAACATGATTCGTGATCGTGGTGACTGGACAATTTCAAGACAAAGATCTTGGGGTGTACCAATTCCAATACTATTTGATGAAAATAAAGAGCCAATTATGAATGAAGAAGTCTTTGCTTATATAGAAGAAAAATTTAGAGAACATGGTTCAAATTTCTGGTTTGATTCAAATCCAGCAGATCTATTACCACAATCATACAAAGATACTCATGAAAATATTGATTTATATACAAAAGAAACTGACACAATGGATGTATGGTTTGATTCAGGATCATCATCACAGGCAGTACTTGTTGATAGAGGATTAGGATATCCAGCAGATTTATATATGGAAGGTTCAGATCAATATCGTGGATGGTTTAACTCATCATTGATCGTAGGAACATGTGCTACTGGTAAAGCTCCATACAAACAAGTATTAAGTCATGGATTTACTTTAGATGGTAAAGGTAACAAAATGTCAAAATCATTAGGTAATACAATTGATCCTTTAAAATTAATTAATGTCTATGGTGCTGATGTATTAAGATTATGGGTTTCTAGTACAGATTATCAAGCAGATGTTAGAATATCTGATGCCATTATGAAACAAGTATCTGATGCGTATCGAAAAATAAGAAATACTTTTAAATTTATTTTAGGTAACTTAAATGACTTTACTGAAGCAAATCTTGTAGAATTAGATGCACTTGAAGATGTTGATAAATATATGATAGCAAAACTTAATAATATCATTACTAAAGGAATTGAATCATATAATACATATGATTTTAATAATATATATACTTCAGTAAATAATTTCATAGTAAAAGAACTAAGTGCTTTTTATATGGACTTTACAAAAGATATATTATATATTTTAAAAGAAGATTCTTTAAGAAGAAGACAAGTTCAAACAGTGCTATTCCATACAATAAATTCACTAGTAATGATTTTGGCTCCAATATTGCCACACACTGCTGAAGAAACATATTCTTATATAAACAAAGAGAATAAATTAGAATCAGTGCATTTAGAATATATGCCAAAAGCATTTGAATTTAAAGGCTTAAAAGAAGTAGAAGAAAAATATGATATGTTTATGAAACATAGAGAAGATATCTTAAAAGCAATTGAAGAAGCAAGAGAATCAAAAGTAGTTGGAAAATCATTAGAGGCTAGTGTAAGTGTTTGGCCAAAAGATGGTTTTGAATTTATTAAAGATATTCCACAACTTCATCAATTATATATTGTTTCAGATGTTAAATTTGAAAGATTAGAAGATTCAGAAGAGCTAGAAACTGCTTATATTAAAGTAAATAAATTTGATGGATACACATGTCCAAGATGCTGGAATGTAGTATCACAAGATAGAGTAGTCAATGATTTATGTGATCGTTGCGATGAAGTAATCAATCATTAATAATAAAAAACGAATTCTTAATTGAATTCGTTTTTTTATATGTTTACTTATATATTATTGAGCTTTTGTTACAAATGGATCAATAACAGAAGCTAGTTGTTGAATATTTCTTGACTGGATTAAAACAGTACCTTTACCATTAAAGACATTAACAACACCTTCTCCAGTAGTAAAACCAAAGACACCACTTGCTATTTCAATATCATATGTCAAAGTATCACTCCAAGCAACGACATGATAGTTGTCAATTACAAAACGTTCACTACCATCTAAGTTTATCTCAATTAAATCTCCATAAGTATTTATTAGTAATTCACCAGCTCCAGTAGTTTCCATAACAAACAATCCACCAGTACCAGATAAAATTGCTCTACCTATACTTTGTCTTACCATATTATAAGATACTGATTCTTCACAAGCTAAGAATACACCGGTATTTAATCGCCAATGAATTTGACCCACTTCTAATTTTTTAATAACTCCAGGAGCAGCAGGTGCTAATGCTATTTTTGAATTATTTTCCTTACCTGTAGCACTTGTAATAAAAAAGCTTTCACCACTAGTCATTGATCTACCTAATGCTTTTAAGACACCACCAACACCTTTTGAACCATTAGAATTCATATTACCCTCTAACTTAACATTACCTCTCATATATACCATAGATCCAGATTCAATCTTAATTTTTTCATCTGCATTCAAAGTAACTTCAGCAATTGGAAATGCCGTATTTTGACTAATATCTACATTCATAAAATTTCCTTCTTTCTATTTAGTAACATAATAATACCACATATTATTTTTGAATAATAATCATACTTTATTAATACACATTTATTAAGACATATGATAGAATATAAACAGTAAATTTAAAAAGTAGGTGCAACTATGTCAAGATTTAAAAGTATAATCAACATTACTATATATAATATATTTCCAATAATAGTCCAAATAATTTTTGCCTTTTATATAAAAGCAAAATTTGCTAGTCTTAGTGCTGATCAAATGCAATCTAAACTAGTAGATACTTTAGGTTCAATTCAAGGAATGGCTATTATGATGATACCAACACTTATGATAATTATTCTTTTAAACTATAAATACTTAAGAAAAAAAATACATAAATCATTTGAAAATATTAAAGAAACTTTTAAATATGGCCTTATAGGTTACATAATCATGACTTTTGCAATAGTAGTTTTTTCAATTTTAGTACAACTAATGCAAATAGATGTGTCTGAAGCAGAAAACCAACAAGTGGTAAATAACATGATGAGTGGAGCATCAACACTAACTATTATATTAGTTATTGGCTTAATAGTTCCATTTTTAGAAGAACTAATATTTAGAATGTCTATAGCAGGACTTTTAATTAAAGATAAAGTTTCTAAAAGTTGGCTGCCATACATTATTATGGCATTGATATTTGCTTTAATTCATGAAAACTCATTTATTACTAATTTCAGTGTTGAAGCTGTTGTAAACTTTTTAACATATTTAATACCTTCATTAACATTATCTTTTGTTTATAAAGTATCAAATCATAATATAATAGCAACATATATTATGCATATTTTAAATAATGTTATACCATCAATATTTTACTAGAAATCGAATAAATTAATTTTAAGAATAACTTAGGTTATTCTTTTTTTATAATAATGCTTCTAGTCAAAACCTATAAAATACACATATGTATTTATATACAATTATTATTGTTAATTAGTAATTAATAATATATTATAATTACATTCTTACACATTTCATAAATATTTCTTATATATTATAAACATATATTATTAAAGATGTTTGATATAATCTATTCGAGGTGTTAAGATGAACAAAAAAATAATAGCATTTACAAGCTTTATAGCACTAAGTATTATGAATTTAAATAATTTAAATGCCAAAGTAGATTATTCAAATGATTATAATAACTATAGTGAATTATGTAGTACTAAATCTTCATATGCATTAAATACAACAACTTGTGATGAATTTGTTCAGTATCAAGAAAATAAATTAGGTATTAATATTACAAGTGTAGATTCTGCAAATAAAAATGAAGTTTCTGCTAAAAATTTAAATAAATTTAATATAAACATAAAAAAGGTAATTTCTAAGTTAAATGATACTGTTAAAGAAAATAAAAATGAACAAAAAAGTAATCAAAGTAAAATAAGTAATCTAAAAAAAGAAATAGAAAATAATACAAATAATTTCTTTTCTAATATCTTTAATAGTAGTGAAACTAACAAGAATAGCTTAGAAGTAACTAATTTAAGTGAATCAATAAAAGACTTGAATAGTAGTAATAAAGAAATAAAAACACAAATAAGCAGTTTAAATAAAACGATTAAAACACATAGTATGGTTGCTACAGAAGTTGAAAGATCAACAATAAATTTGTATAGCAGTACTAATAGTGGAGGTACTGGTGATTATAACAAAGCACTTGATAAAGTAGATTTGAGTAGTGTTGAAGATAAAAATAGCAATTGGCTTAGACCTGTTAAACATGCAACTATTAGTGCAGTTGCCTGGTACTATCCAGCAAGTTTTGGTGGAGGTTGGCATCCTGGTGTTGATTTTGCAGTTAATACTAATACTAAATTAATAGCTCCTGCTGATGGAGTTATACTTAGTGAAAGCAAAGGTGCTAATGGCTATGGAAATCATATAGTAATTGCTGTAAAAAAAGGTAACTATGTATATACAATGTTATTTGCTCATTTAAATAAATTTAAGTCTAATGTTACAACTTTCAAACAAGGTGATGTAATAGGTTATACTGGTAATACTGGAAATTCTACTGGTCCACATTTACATATGGAGATATTTAGACATAATACAAGTAGTTTAAAAAAGGTTGTAAATGAGTTTAAAGAAAATGAAGACTATTGGTTTGGTTTAGGATATACTAAAAAAGGTAAAGCAGATAAAGTTAAAAGAATAGCACCAAATGATTTTTATAATCTTAAATTAAATCAAAAATATTAAACATGGGAAACCATGTTTTTATTTTGTAAACTAAAGATAGTTTTATAGAACTATCTATGATAAAATTTATATACAACAAAGGAGTGATTTAATGGAGCTATTAGCACCAGTAAAAGATAAAGAAAGTGCATTTATTGCAATAAATGCACAAGCAGATGCAATTTATTGCTCAGGACCTGGTTTTTCTGCCAGAGCAAGTGCTGCAATAAGTATAGCTGATCTAGAAGAAATAGTTGAGTATGCACACATATATAATCGAAAGGTATATGTAACATTCAATACATTAATAGACAATGTTCAATTAATTGCAGCTATTAAGTATTTAGATGAACTAGCATCATTATGTATTGATGGAATTATAGTACAAGACTTAGGTTTACTTTCAATAATAAAAAAAAGATATCCAACAATTGAAATTCATGCATCTACACAAATGCATGTTCATAATTTAGATGGTGTACGCTTTTTAATGAGTAATAATGTAAAAAGAGTAGTAGTGCCAAGAGAAATGAGTCTTGATAATGTAAAATACATTAAAAACAATTCTAATATTGAAATAGAAGCATTTGTTCATGGTGCATTATGTACAAGTTATTCTGGACAATGTTATTATTCTTATTTTGATAATGGAGGTTCTGGAAATAAAGGAGCTTGTAAACAAAATTGTCGTCAACTACATAGTTTAAATAATGAAGAACAACAAGACTATAAATTAAGTTTGAAAGATTTAGCTTTACAAGAAAATATATTAAAATTAAATAATATAATTGACAGTATAAAAATAGAAGGAAGATTAAAAACAAAAGAATACTTATACAATACCGTTTCATATTATAAAGAAATAATGAATGGAAACTTAGATCAAATGTATTTAGATAATAGTAAGGTTGCTTTTAATAGAAAATATACAACTGGTCATTTGATGAATGATAAAAATGTTTCAAATAATTTTAGAGTTAATAATGAAGGATTAGAAATAGGAAAAGTAATAAGCACTAATAAAGAATATATTGAATTATTAGTTACAAAGCCAATTAGTAGATTAGATAGTATTCGTATCGTAAATAAAAATAACCAAGAGACAGGAATGAATATAGACTTTTTATATGATGAAAACTATGAAAAAGTTGAATCTATTGAATCTGGAAAAGCTTATGTGAAAAATAAAGATAATTCAATAAAAAATGGAAAAGTAATGCTTGTAAAATCAAGAGTGTTAGCCGAAGAAGCAGAAGTATTCACTCAAAAATATTTATATAAGAAAGAAATAGACATTTCCTTGTATATAGAAGAGGGTAGTAAAATTATTGCAACTACTGAAAACATGGTTCACACTTCAGATTTCATCGTTGAAAAGTCTTTAAATAAACCGACAACAAAAGATGAAATATTGAAGCAGTTTTCTAAAACATTAGCAACACCTTTTGAGTTTAAATATGTTGAATGTACAATATCAGATAATGTTTTTATACCTAAAAGTTTAATAAATAAATTTAGAAGAGATGTTATAGAAGCAGAGTTGAATTTAATGCTTAAATGTGAAAAAGAAATACCAGTTGATAATGAACTAGTATCAAGTAACTATAAAAACTTTAAAGGATATAAATTTATTTGTAGTACTTTAGAGCAAGCTAAGGTTTTACAACAATATCAAATCAAAGAAGTTTATGTTGATAATATACTAGAATTACATAAATTCACAAATATGTTTGAAAAAATCATACCAGTACTACCTAGAGTTGTTAATGATAAAGAAGTTAATAAGTATTTTAAAATCATTAAAAATTATGATCGTGTTATGGTAAGTGAATTAGGAATGTATAATCGTTTAAAAAATGAAAAACAAGTAGAACTTAATTATTCTTTCAACATCACAAATACAGAAACACTTAATTTCTTAAATAATGATAATGTTGTTAATGCATTATTATCACTAGAAGTAAAAGATGAAAATTCTTTTTCTTTAGAAAATATTAATACAAGTGTTATTGCTTACATGCATAAACCATACATGATAATTAACTATAATTTAGAGAAAATTAATAAAGAATTATTAAATAAGTATATTATTAGAATGAAATCATATAAAAATGAAAATCTATATGTAAGAAAATATTTAGATAATATTGAAATATTTTCACAATTTCCAATTAACAAATTAGAAGATAATATAAATGCAGACTATAAAATAGTATATTTCACAATTGAAAATGCAAGTCAGGTAGAAAAAGCAATGAAATTCTACATATAAACCAATTTTGTGTTTGCCGATTGTTTATAATGTGCTATAATATTTGAGTAAACCATTATATAAAGTTAGGATATGGCTAGCAGTTTCTACCTTACACCACAAACGTAAGACTATAATGGACTCTTTTATTTTAAGGTGTCCATATTTAGCTATATGACGCCTTTTTTTGATGGTAATATATAAAATTTGGAGGTATTACCCTTTTATGATTGATGCAATTAATTCATTTTTTAAGTTAAAAGAAAGAAAGACTAATCCTAAAACAGAAGTTTTAGCAGGTATTACAACATTCCTGTCAATGGCCTACATTCTTTTTGTAAATCCTGACATATTGTCAGCTGCTGGAATGCCAGCAGATTCAGTGTTTGTAGCAACGGCAATCGCTGCAATTATTGGTACAACTATTATGGCACTTTATGCAAATTACCCAGTAGCGCAAGCTCCAGGAATGGGTATGAATGCTTTCTTTGCATTTACAATATGTGGAGAAATGGGATATAGTTTTGGACAAGGATTATTAGTAATTTTTACATCTGGGCTTATTTTTGTACTATTAGCAGCTACAAAAGTTAGAGAAAAAATTATTAATGCGATACCATCTTCACTAAAATATGCTGTTAGTGCTGGAGTTGGTCTATTCATTACCTTTGTAGGACTACAAGGATCTGGAATAATTGTAGCTAGTGAATCAACATTAGTAACATTAGGACCACTAAATGATCCAAATGTAATATTAGCTGCATTTGGTATCGTATTAACTCTTGTTTTAGTTGCTAGAAAAGTAAAAGGTGGTATTTTTATCGGACTTTTACTAACTGCAGTTGCTGGTATGGCTTTTGGAGTAGTTGATGTACCAACTAAAATAGTTGGATCAATACCAAGTTTAGAACCAATTGCTTTCAAACTATTTGATTTTAATGTTTTTGATCTAATGAAAACTAGTAGTTTTTGGTTCTTAGTATTTTCAGCATTATTCTTAGACTTCTTTGATACAGCAGGAACATTAATGGGTGTTGCTACTAGAGCAGGATTATTAGATGATGAAGGTAAATTAATTGATAGTGATAAAGCATTAATGTCAGATGCAACAGCAACAACAATTGGTGCAGTTATTGGAACTAGTTCAGTAACAAGTTATGCAGAGAGTGTTGTAGGTGTAGAAGCAGGTGGAAGAACAGGTCTAACAGCATTAACAACATCATTTTGCTTTTTACTTGCACTATTCTTTTCACCATTACTATCAGTAATAACATCAGCGGTAACAGCTCCTGCATTAATAAGTGTTGGTGCTATGATGATGTCTAGTAATAAACATGTAAATTATGATGATTTCTCAGATGCATGTGCAAGTTTTTTAACAATGGTTTTTATGATACTAGCATATTCAATTGCTGAAGGTATAGCAGTAGGGTTTACAGTTTATGTAATCCTAAAAGTAGCATCAGGTAAACAAAAAGAAGTTTCACCAATTATGTATGGTTTAGCTGTACTCTTTATATTATTCTTTGTAAGTAAAGCAATGTAATTATTTTACAAATAAAAAGGGATACTTTTGTATTCCTTTTTCTAATTATACTTATTTTTTAAACATATATATGTTAATATATTAATATATAACTTAATAGAAGGAAGTGGACTTATGATTAAACGTTATAGTACAAAAGAAATGGAAGCAATATGGAATGATAATTCAAAATTCGATTCATGGTTGAAAGTTGAAATTTTAGCTTCAGAAGCTTGGAATAAACTAGGTACAGTACCAGATACAGATTTAGAATTAATCAAAGAAAAAGCAAAGTTTGATGTCAATAGAATTTATGAAATTGAACAATCAACAAGACATGATGTAATTGCCTTTACAAGAACTGTTTCTGAATCACTTGGATATGAAAAGAAATGGATACATTATGGACTAACAAGCACAGATGTAGTTGATACAGCTTTAGGTTATCAAATAAGTCTTGCAAATGAATTAATAGAAGCTGAATTATATACTTTTGCAAACTCGCTTAAAACAATGTCAGAAAAACATAAATATTCTCCATGTATTGGAAGAACTCATGGTATTCATGCTGAAATTACAACTTTTGGTTTGAAAGTTGCATTATGGTATGATGAATTACAAAGAAATATAAAAAGATTTAAAGAAGCTAGAAGAATTATTGAATGTGGTAAAATTTCAGGAGCAGTTGGAACTTTTGGAAACACACCTCCATTTGTTCAAGATTATGTATGCCTAAATTTAAATATTAATTCGGCAAACATCTCAACACAAATACTTCAAAGAGATCGTCATGCACAATATATGGCAACTCTAGCAATGATAGCTTCTCAAATTGAAAAAATTGGAACAGAAATTCGTCATTTACAAAGAACTGAAGTAAATGAAGTAAAAGAAGGATTTGCCAAAGGGCAAAAAGGTAGTTCAGCAATGCCACACAAAAGAAATCCTATTGGTAGTGAAAATATGGCAGGTTGTGCTAGAGTTATAAGAGGTTACATGGTAACAGCTTATGAAAATATTAATTTATGGCATGAAAGAGATATCTCTCATAGCAGTGCTGAAAGAATAATAATCCCTGATGGGACTACTTTGTTGCATTATATGTTAAAAAGATTTACAAACATACTAAATAACTTAGAAATTAATGAACAACAAATGTTAGATAATATTTATAAGACACATGGAGCTGTATTCTCAGGTCAAGTATTAAATGCACTAGTTGCAAAAGGACTATCTCGTGAAGAAGCATATGATATAGTACAACCAGTAGCTTTAAAATCTTATAAAGATGGACAGGATTTCCATACTCTATTATCTATTACTACTGCAGTAACAAACATAATGAATCCTAAAGAATTAGCAAATTGTTTTGATATTACTCATCATCTTAAGGAAGTAGACACAATTTTTAAACGTGTATACACTAACTCAAGAAATAGATAAAAGCATTAATAAAAAAACCTGGTCAATTGTCAATAGCATTACAAAAGCTAATGGTGAAGTCTATTTAATAGGCGGTGCCATTAGAGACATTGCACTAGGTTTTTCTATTTCTGATTTTGATTTTGAAGTATATAATATCAAACTTTATCCATTGATTCTAGCAGTAAATAAAGATTCATATATTAATTTTAAATTCCAAACACTTAAATATTTAAATTTAGAGTTTTCATTACCTAGAATAGAAACAAAAATTGAAAAAGGTTATTCTGATTATAAGATTAATGTAGATATTAATCTTAGTAGAGAATTAGCTATACAAAGAAGAGACTTTACTATAAATGCCTTAATGTATGATTTAAAAGCCAAAAAAATTTATGACTACTGTAACGGTTTATCAGATTTAAATAATAAAATTCTTAAGGCAGTAAATTATCAAAAATATACTGAAGATTCTATTAGAACTTTAAGATTTTTAAAATATAAATTTAAGTATGATTTTACAGTAGATGATAAAACATATAATTTATCTAAAAAAATGGCAAATCAGTTACTATTTCAACCAAGTAACATTATAAATAAATATTTAAGAACAATAATAATATCAGATTTTTTTAATTTAAGTATCTTTCTTGATATTTTACAAAGTTTTTTTAAGATTAAAAATAATGCTATTTATATTAAAAGATATCAAAATATTAAAACACATAATATTACATCAAATGATTATTATATAGTATTTTTTCTTATTATATTAAATAATAGTGAACACTCATCAAATGAATTAGAACAACTTATAAATAAATTATTCCTTAAAAAAAGAGAAGTAGAGTTAGTACAAACATTATTAATAATCTTAAATGATAAAAACAATATTAATGATTACAGTATTAATGCAAAGAACAATTATAGAAAATATATTGAATTAGTAGAATATTTAAAGACAAAGGATGGTGATAAGAATGTTAAATAAAGTTATATGTATTGTAGGTGCTACAGGTATAGGTAAGACTAAACTATCAATTGAATTAGCTAAATATCTAAATACAGAAATAATAAATGGAGATTCTATTCAAGTATTTAAAGAAGGTAATATATTAAGTGCTAAAGCAAGTTTAGAAGAACAAGAAGGTATTAAACATCATTTACTAGATTGCTTTGAATTAGAAAAAAGATTTGATATTGCAGAATTTAAAAAACAAGCAGATATCTTGATAAATGATATAAATAAAAAAGGTAAAATACCAATTGTAGTAGGTGGTAGTGGCTTGTATATAAAGGCATTGTTATATGATTATAAGCTTGATAACATTAAAGAAAAATCTCAAGATGTAGAACTTAAATATCAAGAATTAGACAATAATGAGCTATTTGAATATTTAAAAGAAATAGATTTAGAAGCATCTTTACCACTTCATCCAAATAACAGAAAAAGAGTATTACGTGCTATAGATATATATGAAAATAATGATGTAAAAAAAAGTGAATTTATAAATAAACAAAACCATGAAATGGTTTATGATGCATTAGTAATTGGATTAACAATGGAAAGAACAGAATTATATAATATAATAAATTTAAGAGTAGATAAAATGTTAAATTTAGGATTATTAAAAGAAGTAGAAGATCTAACTAAAAGATATGATATTAATAGTGATTTTCAACTATTTCAAGCAATTGGCTTTAAAGAGTTTATTCCATATATAAATCAAGAGTTAGATATAGAAACAGCAATCGAGAAAGTAAAACAAAATTCTAGAAGATATGCAAAGAAACAAACAACTTGGTTTAATAATCAAATGAAAGTGAAATGGATAAATGTAGATGTTGAAGATTTTAACAATACAATAAAAGAGGCAAAAAAGTTAGTAGGAGAGCATTTTGATGAATAAAACACAATTTGATAGAACAAAAATTATCTTTAATGATAAAATAGATGAATTAGCTAGTAAGAGTGTAGCAATTGTAGGAATTGGTGGAGTAGGTGGCTTTGCTGTTGAAGCAATTGCTAGACTAGGTGTCGGAAATATAATAATTATAGATAAAGATATAGTTGATATTACAAACTTAAACAGACAAATTATTGCTTTACATTCAACAATAGGAAAGAATAAAACTGATGTAATGGAACAAAGAATCAAAGATATTAATCCCAATGCAAATGTAATAAAATTAATGATGTTTTATAATGAAGAAACATCACACCGTTTATTTGAATTAAAACCTGATTTTGTAATTGATGCTTGTGATACTATTACAGCAAAAAAACATATTATTAAAACATGTTTAGAAAAAAGAATTAAGTTTATTACAAGTATGGGTGCTGCCAATAAATTAGATCCAACTTTAATTACAATTTCAACATTAGATAAAACTAAAGAAGACAAAATAGCAAAAGTTTTAAGAACAACATTAAGAAGAGAAAAGGTAATAGGTAAAGTGCCAGTAGTCTATTCAACAGAAAGAGGTTTTAAAGCTGAAATAGATAAAAACCAAGCTGATGTTAAAAATAGAAAGGACTTACCACTTTTAGGTTCAGTACCTTATATTCCAAGTATATTTGGGTTAATGTGTGCAAGTTATTGCGCAAAAACACTATTAGATGACAAATAGTCATCTTTTTTTTATGGACTTTTTTACCATAGTGCAATATAATTGTATTATAAATAAATGTATGTATTATAAAAGTAGGAAATATGAAAGGAAGATTATCATGAATAATAGCCCTATTGGAATTTTTGATTCTGGAGTAGGTGGATTAAGCGTATTGAAAAAAGTAGTTAAAGTTTTACCAAATGAAAGTATAGTATATTTTGCAGATACTGCAAGATGTCCTTATGGACCTAAAACATTAGATACAATTTATAATTACAGCAAGCAAATTTGTAACTTCTTAATATCACAACACAAAGTAAAGGCAATAATAATTGCTTGTAATACAGCTACAATTGCAAGTATTGATAGATTAAAATTAGATTTTGATATACCAATTATAGGAGTTCCAGATTATGGTGCACAAGATGCAAATGAACAAACAATCAATAAAAAAATTGGTTTACTAGCAACTGATGCAACAGTTAATAGTAATTATTATCAAAACAAATTAAAAGGATATGATCAAGAAAATATTATTATTGGACAAGGATGTCCAGAATTTGTTTTAGATGTAGAGTCAAATAACTTTGCAGGTGACACTGTTGAGAAACATGTTAAAGAGTATACTGAAGAAATGGTAAAAGAGGGTGTTGATACAATTATCTTAGGTTGTACTCATTTCCCATTCTTAAAAGATACTATTAATAAAGTTTTAAATAATTCTGTCAAGATTATTGATCCTGCAGATAGTACAGTCAATTATGTAGCTTCATATTTGAAAGAACATAATCTACTTGCATCTGATAATAATAAAGCTAGTATTGAATTATTCTCTAGTTCAGATCACAATGAAACATTGATATCATTAATAAAAGGAATCTTGAATGAAGATAAAACAGTAACTCAAATAGATATTGATACTTATTAATAGTAAAAATTTATATATTCACTAAAAGTCTTGTAATGAGACTTTTTTATTATATATTATAAAACTTAATAATAATTTATAAAGCAAAAATTAAGATTATATGAGTGTTAATACGAATAATTTATAAAGCTAAAAGTGAAATCTATAATAGATTTATTACAAAAACATCATTATCAATAGATATATGTTATATTTATTTGAAATAACTATATTATTTATTAATGTTTTATGAAATATATTAAACATTGATAATCTTATTAATAGAAATCATTGAAATATATTAAATGAATATAACGTGAAATATATTAAAGTTTTATTAACTTTTACCGCTAATTGTATGTATATATATAAGAAATTATTTAAGTTATGCAATAATTATCTAAAATCAATTGATAATGTGTATACCCTGTGATATTATGAATGTAGTTTATGGATGTATAAACAGTTCTTTTATGACTATATCGAAAAATTATAAAATGATTTAATACTAGTCAAAAGAAAAACAATTTTATGTAGTTATTGTTTTCAATAACGAGGGAGGATTTTTAAAATGGAACCTATTCAGTTAACATTAGCAGAAACGGTTGGTTTATCGGTTGTAGTAATTTTCATCGGTAAATTTTTAGTCGCTAAGGTTGGATTCTTAAACAAGTTTCTTATACCTTATCCAGTAGTTGGGGGAATTGTATTTGCAATTGTCACTTTAATCGGTAAGCAAACAGGGATGTTTGAATTAACACTTGATACTACTTTACAACAGTATTTTATGGTTTGTTTCTTTACCACTGTTGGATTCTCAGCAAGCTTCAAAGTACTTAAAGCTGGTGGGATTGGAGTTATCTTATTCTTACTATTAGCCTTTATTCTTACTATCGTACAAAACGTAGTAGGTGTTGGACTTGCAACAGTTTTAGGTCAATCTCCATTATTTGGTATGGCAACTGGTTCAATTCCAATGACTGGTGGACATGGTACAGCAGGTGCCTTTGGACCACTTCTAGAAGAAATGGGCTTAACTGGTGGTAACACTCTTGCTATAGCAGCAGCAACATTTGGACTTGTTTCAGGATCACTAATTGGTGGACCAGTAGCAAGAAGATTGATTTTAAAATACGATTTAAAACCTACTGAAGAAGTACATGAAGATGCAGATGGTAACATTGAAGTTGATGGTGATGAACCAGTATTATTAAACGAAAATAATCTATCATTAGCATTCTTCCAAGTTGCATTAGCAGTTGGAATTGGTTACTATGTTTCAGCAGCAATTGCATCAACAGGTGTTACAGTTCCTATTTATATTGGTTCAATGTTAGTAGCAGCAGTAATGCGTAATCTATTCAAAGATGGTTCACACTTTGAAATGAAGTTTCCTGAAATACAAGCATTAGGATCATTATTCCTTGCAATATTCTTAGCACAAGCTTTAATGAACTTAAAATTATGGGAACTTGCAGAACTTGCAATTCCATTAATTGTAATTCTTGTTGCACAAGTAGTATTAATGGCTCTATATGCTTCATTTGTAACATTTAATGTTATGGGTAGAGATTATGATGCTGCAGTATTAGCAGCTGGTCACTGTGGATTTGGTTTAGGTGCAACTCCTAATGGTGTTGCCAATATGAATGCAGTAACTGCAAAATATGGACCAAGTACTAAAGCATTCTTTATCTTACCAATAGTTGGTGGATTATTCATCGACTTTGTAAATGCAGCGAATATTACATTCTTCTTAAATTTACTAGGATAATTAATTTTATAAGTTATAAAAAAGAGATCTTTGATTAGATCTCTTTTTTTGTAGCTCATTTATACGTATTTTTTGTGTTAATTATATAAAGCACATAAATTGAACATCTTTAAAAGATACGTTATATTATTTATATGTATTACACAATTTGTATTAATAGATATCTTAATATGAAAATTGATGGGGATATTGTCATATTTAATACAGTTAATATAATTTTAGTGAAAATTAACAGTAACTTCTACTTAGTTTTTAAATAAAAGTAAAATTATAAAAAAAATTGTAATTAATCTTATCTTTAATAATAAATTGTTGTGGTAATATAGAGCTAACAAATAATAAACACAATCATAGTGTTGAAAGGAGCAAAAAATTATGGAACCAATTAGTTTAACACTAGCTGAAACCGTTGGGTTATCAGTTGTAGTTATTTTTATTGGAAAGTTTTTAGTAGCAAAGATAGGTTTTTTAAATAAGTTTTTAATTCCTTATCCAGTAGTAGGAGGGCTAGTATTTGCGATTGTTACATTAATCGGATACTCAGCAAATTTATTTGAGTTAAAGTTAGATACAACTTTACAAGATTATTTTATGATCTGTTTCTTTACAACAGTCGGGTTTACCGCAAGTATTAAAGTATTAAAAGCTGGTGGAATCGGTGTTGCATTATTCTTACTTTGTGCATTTATCTTAACTATTATCCAAAATGGTGTTGCCGTAGGTATATCTTCAGCAATGGGAATGGGACCACTATTTGGTATGGTTGCAGGATCAATTCCAATGACTGGTGGACATGGTACATCTGGTGCCTTTGGACCAGTGCTAGAACAATATGGTGTAAGTGGTGGATTAACTTACTCTATAGCAGCAGCAACATTTGGTTTAATTTCTGGATCACTAATTGGTGGACCAGTAGCAAGAAGATTAATTGTTAAACATGATTTAAAACCAACTGAACCTGTACATGAAGATGCAGCAGGTGACATTGAATCAGATACTGGTGGAGCTGTTTTATTAAATGAAAATAGTTTATCACTTGCTTTCTTTCAAGTAGCATTAGCAGTAGGTATTGGTTATTATATATCTATGGGAATTTCTGCATTAGGTGTAGTTGTACCTTCATATATTGGATCAATGCTAGCAGCAGCAGTAATGAGAAACGTCTTTAAAGATGGATCTAAATTTGAAATGAAAATACCAGAAATACAAGCCTTAGGATCATTATTCCTTGCTATATTCTTAGCACAAGCACTAATGAACTTAAAATTATGGCAATTAGCTGATGGAGCATTACCAATGTTTGTAATTCTTATTTGCCAAGTAATCATAATGGTATTCTATGCAACATTTGTAACATTTAATGTTATGGGTAAAGATTATGATGCAGCAGTACTTGCAGCAGGTCACTGTGGATTTGGATTAGGAGCAACACCAAATGGGGTTGCAAATATGACTGCCGTAGTAACAAAATATGGACCAAGTACAAAAGCATTCTTCATCTTACCAATTGTTGGTGGATTGTTCATTGACTTTGTAAATGCAGCAGGAATTACATTCTTCCTAAACATTTTCAAATAAAATTTAATAATTAAAAAAAAGCTAGTTTTTGTAACTAGCTTTTTTTTTGTGGTAAGATAATACATATATTTACTATATGAAAATCAAAGTTATATAAGTGAAAAATATAACAAATGTAAACGGTTATACTTTTACTTTTATATACCGATTGTTAATATTTATTTTAATATATATGTAGAAAAATCAACATTTTAAATTGTCAAGATAATTTTTAAAACTCTATAGAATAATTTTATAGAAAAGCACAAGTTATACTAGATTAACCTTATAGTAGTTTAAAAACAACCTTTTTTTTAGCTAAATATGGCTAAAAATTGTACATTTAGTAACATGTCAATTATTTTTGTGCACTATGTACAAATTACAAATTTATGGGTGAATATTTTAAAAATCGTTAATATTTTAGTGGTTTTTGACTTGTATTCTAACAATTCAAAGTCTTCTGTAAATAAAAGGTAAATAATACTTAATTTAATTGTTGAAACTATTTTCAAGGTGCAATATACTTTAAGTATAAAACAAACAAGGGAGTGTTATCATGAGTAAAAACAATAAGACAATTGTAATCGGTGTAATCGGTTCGGATTGTCACGCTGTCGGTAACAAGATTATCGACTACGCTTTAACAAATGCAGGTTTTGAAGTTGTTAATGTTGGAGTATTATCAACACAAGAGGATTTTATTAATGCAGCAGTAGAAACTGATGCAGATGCAATCTTAGTTTCTTCATTATATGGACATGGAGAAATCGATGCTAAAGGTTTAAGAGAAAAAACAGTAGAAGCTGGTATCGGTGAAATTCCATTATA
Source organism: Mycoplasma sp. P36-A1 (assembly GCF_049478495.1). Classification (NCBI taxonomy): domain Bacteria; kingdom Bacillati; phylum Mycoplasmatota; class Mollicutes; order Mycoplasmatales; family Mycoplasmataceae; genus Mycoplasma; species Mycoplasma sp. P36-A1. Next base: position 816,067 of record NZ_CP168083.1, read on the forward strand.
CATTGGTGGAAACATCGTTGTTGGGAAACAAGACTGGGATGAAGTTGAACAAAGATTCCTTGATATGGGATTCAATAGAGTTTACCCACCAGGGACTAGAATTGAATATACTATAAAAGATATCGAACAAGATTTAGGTTTATAGTCATGAAATGCTATTTGCTTGTTGATTTTGGAAGTACTTACACTAAAATCACTATTGTAGACGTCGAAAATGAAGAGGTCTTATTAACATCTAAAGACATAACGACTATAGAAGATGACATAATGAACGGTTATAACAATGCATATGCAAAAATAGCTGATCAGGTTGAAGAATTAAATATAGAGTTTGTTTCTAAACTTGGTTGCTCTAGTGCGGCAGGTGGATTAAAGATGGTAGCAATAGGGTTAGTACCTGAATTAACAAGTGAAGCTGCTAAACGTGCCGCATTAGGTGCAGGTGCAAAAATACTAGCAATGTATTCATATGAACTTACAGATGAAGATGTTGAAGAAATATTGGAATTGGAACCAGAAATCATTTTGTTCTCTGGTGGAACAGATGGTGGAAATCAAAAAGTAATCATTGAAAATGCTAAAACATTAGCAAGATATGATATAAAAGCTCCGATTGTTATAGCATGTAATAAAAGTGCTCAAAAATCTGTAGCTAATGTTTTTGAAAAAGCTAATTTCAATTTCACAAGAACAGAAAATGTCATGCCAAAGATCAACAGTTTAAATGTTGAACCTGTGCGTGATATCATAAGAGAAATCTTCATGGGCAATATTGTTCATGCTAAAGGTTTAGATAAAGCAGTCGAGTACATAGGAGATGTCTTAATGCCAACTCCAGCAGCAGTTTTACAAGCAGCTTCGCTGTTATCAAAAGGTACAGATTTAGAAGATGGTTTAGATGATTTAGTAGTAATTGATATTGGTGGTGCAACTACTGATATTCACTCACTATGTGTCGGATATCCAACTAAGGGTGGAATTACAATGAAGGGTCTTGAAGAGCCATTTGCTAAAAGAAGTGTTGAAGGAGATTTAGGAATGAGATATTCAGTTCAAGCGGCATATGCTGCAGCTGGTTATCGTCGATTTGCTAAATACGATAGAAATTCTTTAACAAAAGAACAAATTGAAGCAGATATTTATGAAAGACATACTAACATACGTTTTGTTCCACAAACTAAAAATGAAAAAGATTTTGATGCAAATATTGCTAAAGTATGTACTGATATTGCTATGGAAAGACATGCAGGATATGTTGAACAATCATATTCACCATATGGTGCGATGTTTGCACAATACGGTAAGGATTTAACAGCTGTTAAATATTTAATTGGAACTGGTGGTGTACTGATTCATTCTAACGAACCAAAAGCTATCTTAGAAGCTGGGTGTTTCGATCAAGAAAATCCAGATGCACTTAAGCCATTAAAACCAAAATTCTTACTTGACGAATCTTATATATTATCTGCTATGGGGCTTCTTGCAACAGAGATGCCTGATACAGCCATTAGAATAATGAAAAAATATATGATCAACTTAAAATAATAGGAGAGTCTAAAAATGAAAGTACAAAATAAACGTTGGACTGATGATCAGTTCTACAGTATTAGAAAAGAAGTCCTTGCAACTTGGGAAACTGGAAAAGATATTGAAGATATTCAAGTTGGTATTGAATATGCTAAAAATATTCCAGCAGAAAAAAACTTTGCAATCGCTTTAGAAAAAGCTAAAAAAGATGGTGTTACACTTGCACAACCTCGTGCTGGAGTTGCATTAGTTGAACAACACATTGAATTATTAACTTACTTACAAAACGTAGGTGGAGCTGATTTATTACCATCAACTATTGATTCATATACTAGACAAAATAGATATGAACAAAACGAAATTGGTATTGAAGAAAGTATTAAAGCTGGAAGATCAATGCTTAATGGATTCCCAGCAGTTAACCACGGTATCAAAGGATGTAGAGAAGTTCTTGAAGCTGTAAACAAACCACTTCAAGCACGTCACGGTACTCCTGATGCTAGATTACTTGCTGAAATTATTCATGCATCTGGATGGACATCAAATGAAGGTGGATGTATTTCATACAATGTACCTTATTCAAAAAATGTACCTCTAGAAAAAACTTTAATCGACTGGCAATATTGCGATAGATTAGCTGCAATTTATGAAGAAAATGGAGTTAAAATCAATCGTGAACCATTCGGTCCTTTAACAGGAACATTAGTACCACCAAGTATGTCACATGCTGTTGGTGTTATTGAAGCATTATTAGCTGCAGAACAGGGTGTTAAAAACCTTACTGTTGGTTATGGTCAATGTGGTAACCTTATCCAAGACGTTGCTGCTGTAAGAACTCTTGAAGAAATTACAGAAGAAACATTAAAAGAAAAAGGATACAATGATTGCTTTGTAACAACTGTATTCCACCAATGGATGGGTGGATTCCCTGCAGACGAAGCTAAAGCATATGCTGTAATTGCAACTGCTGCTGAAACTGCAACATTAGCTGGAGCTACTAAAGTTATTGTTAAAACTACTCATGAAGCTATTGGTATCCCAACTAAAGAAGCAAACGCTAACGGAATTAAAACTACTAAAATGGCAATCTCAATGTTAGATGGTCAAAGAATGGTAGAATCAGATAAATTAGAAACAGAAAAACAATTAATTAGAGACGAAGTTAAATGTATATTGGACGCTGTATACGAAGCTGGAGAAGGAGACTTAGCTGTAGGTGTTATCGAAGGATTCAAAAAAGGAATCTTAGATGTACCATTCGCTCCATCTGTATACAATGCTGGTAAAATTCTTCCTGCACGTGATAACGAAGGTTGTGTACGTTACTTAGATTTTGGTAACTTACCATTTACTGACGAAATCAAAGCTATTAACACTGCAAAATTAGCAGTTAGAGCTGAAGTAGAAGGACGCCCAGTTGGGTTCGATATGACAGTTGATGATATTTATGCAGTAGGTCAAGGTCGCCTTATCGGTAGACCAGAAAATTGGAAAGAGGTAAAATAAAAATGAAAATTGTTGACGTATTATTAAGTAAAAGTAGTACAGGGTTCTATTTTGATGACCAAAAAGCTATCAAAATGGGAGCAAAAAATGATGGTTTAGCTTACATTGGAGATCCTGTAACTCCAGGATTCACTTCAATTAGACAACCAGGTGAAGCAATTTCAGTACAATTAGTACTTGAAGATGGTTCAGTAGCAAAAGGTGATTGTGCAGCTGTACAATATTCTGGAGCTGGTGGACGTGATCCTCTATTCTTAGCTGATGATTTTATTCCATTTATTGAAAAAAATCTTAAAGCTTGGATTTTAGGATTAGACGTTGCTACATTTGTAGAAAACGCAAGAGAATTAGATACTATGCATGTTGATGGTAAAAGATTACACACAGCAATCAGATATGGTATTTCTCAAGCATTATTAAATGCAACTGCTTTAGCTAGCAAAACTACTATGGCAGAAGTAATTAAAAAAGAATACAAATTAAACACTAAAATTGCTAGAAGACCAATCTTCTCACAATCAGGTGATGATAGATACTTAGCTGCTGATAAAATGATTATCAAATCAGTAGAAGTATTACCTCATGCATTAATTAACAATGTTGAAACTAAACTTGGTAAAGATGGATCAATCTTAAAAGACTATGTTGCATGGTTAAGAGATAGAATCAAAACTTTAGGTAAAGAAGGATACAATCCAACAATTCACCTTGATGTTTATGGTACTATTGGAGAAGCATTTAACTTAGATACTGAAAAAATGTGCGAATACATTATGAGCCTTGAAAAAACAGCTGCTCCTTATGCATTATATGTAGAAGGACCAATGGACACTGGAGATAGAGCATCTCAAATCGTTTCATTAGCTGCTTTAACTAAAGCTTTAAAAGATAATGGTTCAACTGTAAAATTAGTTGCTGATGAATGGTGTAATACATTTGACGATGTAAAAGCATTCTGTGCTGCTAATGCTGGAGATATTATGCAAATTAAAACTCCAGACTTAGGAAGTGTACACAACGTTGCTGAAGCAGTAATTTTCTGTAACGAAAAAGGATTCGGTTCATATGTTGGTGGAACTTGTAACGAAACTAACGTTTCAGCTGAAACTACAACTAATGTTGCAATGGCTACTGAAGCACTACAAGTACTTGCTAAACCAGGTATGGGTGTAGACGAAGGATACATGATCGTAAACAATGAAATGAATCGTGTTGAAATCTTAGCTAACCGTAATAAATAATAAATAAATTGTATAGAACGCCTAAATTTGTTATAATTTAGTTGGTGAACTTAGACTATTTATAACATGTTAGGAGAACAATTATGAATGATATTCAAAAAGATTATTTGATAGGGCTGCTTTTTAAACAAGTTAATTCATTTGATATTGAAACAATGAAAGAAGCAAACATCGACAATGAAAACTATTTAATGTACTTAAGAGATTTTATTGAAGATTATGCTTCTGACATTGATTTGATGAATCAAATATTTGATTTTTTAAAGAGTGAAAATCTTGAATTTATCACTGGTCCAATCATGTTGGAAAAAGATGGTTTGTTTGTTGAAGTAAGATTTAACGACCAATCATTTAAATCACTAGCGGAGACTTAGTAGATTTAGTTGTGAAGGCAGGTTGCCTCATGATTGACTACTTACCAATGGGAAGTATTGTAAGGTATGATAATTCATTAGTAATGATCGAACAAAGAATGGTTAAACCATTAGGAAAAAATTATTACATTGATTATAGAGCAATTCCATACCCAACAGGTATTTTCACTCAAGCTATGTATTTGTATTTCAACGATCAAGATATAGAAGAAGTTATCTTTACTGGTTACAGTGATGCAGAAAACGAAGGGTTTGAACTTGGTTTAAAAGAAGACTATATCAATAATAATGTTTTTTCAGTAAGATATCAGGAAGGAAATTAATTCATTCCAAATACAAAGTGAAAAAGCTATTAACTTAATATTTTAAAAATAGCTATCTTTGATAGCTATTTTTTAACATTAATACTTAAAGGAGTTATAAACATGAAAGAGGTTAAATACGAGCAAATAGTTGCTAAAACTAAAGAAGCTTGCATGAAAATGGCAGTAGATCTTCCAATGGATGTACAACGTAAATTAGAAGAAATGAATAGCAAAGAAGATGGAACATTAGCAAAACAAATGTTAAATGTTATCGTTGACAATGCAAAAATTGCACGTGCAGAAAATAGACCAATGTGTCAAGATACAGGAATGGTAGTTTGTTTTGTTAAAATAGGACAAGAAGTTCATGTAACTGGCGGAGCAATTGAAGATGCAATAAATGAAGGTGTTGCACTTGGATATGATGAAGGTTATTTAAGAAAATCAGTAGTAAATAATCCAATTGATAGAATAAATACAAAAAACAATACACCTGCAGTCGTACACTTTACAGTAGTACCTGGTGATGTATTTGAATTAGAATTTGCAGCAAAAGGCTTTGGTAGTGAAAACATGTCACAATTAAAAATGTTTCCACCAGCAGCTGGTATTGAAGGTGTAAAAGAATTTATTAAACAAGTAGTAAGAGATGCTGGACCAAATCCATGTCCTCCAATTATCGTTGGTATTGGTTTAGGTGGTACATTTGATAAATGTGCAATTATGGCTAAAAGAGCTGCAATTAGATCAGTAGATTCATTCAATCCTAACCCTAAAGTTGAAGCTCTAGAAAGAGAATTACTAGAAGAAATCAATAATTTAGGTATTGGCCCACAAGGTTTTGGTGGAAAAACAACTGCTTTAAAAGTAAATATTGAAATGTATGCAACACATATTGCTGGATTACCATGTGCAGTAAATATAAATTGTCATGCAGCAAGACATGTAAAGGTGGAAATTTAATATGGAAACAAAAAGATTAACTACTCCATTAACAAATGAAGCATTAGAAGCTTTACACAGTGGAGATCAAGTATTATTAAGTGGAGTAATTTATACTGCAAGAGATGCAGCACACAAAAGATTTGTTGAAGCTTTAGAAAGAGGAGAAAAACTTCCTTTTGAACCAGCTAATCAAGTAATATATTATGTTGGACCAACTCCAACTAAACCAGGTCAAACATTTGGTAGTGCTGGACCAACAACTGCATACCGTATGGATCCATACACACCAACAATGATAGATCAAGGTCTTAAAGGAATGATTGGTAAAGGTAAAAGAAGTCCAGAAGTTAAAGAAGCTATTAAAGGAAATGCAACATATTTCGCTGCTGTTGGTGGAGCTGCTGCATTAATGGGTAAAAGAGTTGTTGAAAGTGAAATTATTGCTTATGATGATTTAGGTGCTGAAGCTGTTAGAAGATTAGTAGTAGAAGATTTACCTATAATTGTAGTAAATGATATTCATGGAAATGATTTATATATTTCAGGTCAAGCTGAGTATTTAGAAAGTAAAGGTGAATAATTTATGATTAAGAAAACTGCAATGGCAGGTACTCTTGAATCAAATGATGTTCTTGTAGAAGTGTTTCCTAGTAAAGGAAAACGTGAAGTAGAAATAGAAAGTATTGTAATGGAACAATTTGGACAAGAAATAACAGATGTAGTTAATGCTACATTAGATCAATTAAACGCCAACGATTTAATTATCAAACTAAATGATAAAGGTGCTTTAAACTATACAATAAAAGCAAGAGTAGAAACTGCTGTTAAAAGAGGGAGTGAACAATAATGGCATATATTAGAAGTGCACTGTTTATTCCAGCAAACAACCCAGGAATGGTACAAAGTGCAGACTTATTACAAGCTGATGCTATCATTTTCGACCTTGAAGATGCAGTATCAATAAATCAAAAAGATGCAGCTAGAATATTATTAGAAGAAGGATTTAAATTCTTTCCTAAAAATGAAGTAACTAGAGTTGTTAGAATTAATCCAATGGATTCACCATATTTTTATGATGATATTGACATGGTTATTAAATATGATGTAGATTTTATTTTACTTGCAAAAGCTGATGTTGCATCAGTAGTAGAACTTGCTAAAAAAATAAAAGATACAAAAATTAAAATTATTACATTAATTGAAAGTGCTCATTCAATGTATGATTTAAGTAACATTTTAACTGCATCTGATTTAGTAGAAGGTATGTTATTTGGAGCAGAAGACTATTCTCTTGATATGCAAATTGAAAGAACTAAACAATCTGATGAAATATTTGTAGCAAGACAACAAATAGCAATAACTTGCCATGCTTTAAATAAATTCTCATTAGATACTCCATTTACAGATGTAGAAGATTTTGATATGTTAATTACAGATACTAAAAAAGCTAAAAACTTTGGTTTTAGTGGTAAAGCATGTATTAACCCAAGACAAGTTACATATGTAAACGATGTATTCTCACCTACTATAGAAGATATAGTAAATGCACAAGAAGTAATTGAAGCTGCTAAAGAAGCAGAAAAAGAAGGATTAGGTGTCTTTTCTTTAAATGGAAAAATGGTAGATGCTCCAATTATTAACAGAGCTAAATTAACATTAGAAAATGCAAGAAAGGCAGGAGTTAAATATGAGTAAGAAATTTGATGGAGTTCACGACTATAAATTTGTAGATTACAATTTCAAAAAAAATAATGCATTAGATCTTAAATCAAAACTAATTACTCTTGAAGAAGTAACTTCTAAAGTAGAATTTTTTGATGGAATGACAGTAAGTTTTCATCACCATTTAAGAAATGGTGATCATGTAGCAAATATGTTATTTGATATTATTGAAGCTCAAAACATTAAAAATGTAACAATAGTAGCAAGTAGTATTTTCCCAGTTCACAAAAAACTAGTTAAATTAATAGAAAATAAAAATGTAACTAAAATTTATTCAGCATATATTTCAGGAGATGTAGCAGATGCTATATCAGAAGGTAAGTTGCAAGAACCTGCTCATATGCATTCACATGGTGCAAGAGCAAGATTATTACTAAATAAAGAAATCGAAATAGATGTAGCATTTATAGCAGCACCTTGTGTTGATAATAAATCTAACATTAATGGTAGTGAAGGACCTTCAAGTTGTGGAGTTCTAGGATATGCTTATGCAGATGCATTAGTTGCTAAAAAAGTTGTTGCAGTAACAGATTACACAGTTGAATCAGTAAAAGATGTTGAAATAGATGGTAGTTGTGTTGACTATGTAGTTAAAGTTGATAAAATTGGTGATCCATCAGGGATTGTTTCAGGTACAACACAAGTTACAAAAGACCCAATTGGTTTATTAATTGCACGTAATGCAAACGAAGTAATAAAACACTCAGGTTTATTAAAAGATGGAATGAGTTTTCAAACAGGAGCTGGTGGTATTTCACTAGCAGTTGCACAAGAATTGAAGAAAACTATGAGTGATCAAGGAATTAAAGGATCATTTGCTAGTGGAGGAATCACTAGTTATTTAGTAGATATGTTAGAATCAGATTTATTTGAAGAACTATACGATGTACAATGTTTTGATTTAGGTGCAGTGCAATCAATATCTAAAAACAAAACTCACCACAAAATGGGAGCTTCAAAATATGCAAATCCATATGATAAAAATAATATCGTAAAAGATTTAGATATCGTAATTTTAGGAGCAACAGAAATAGATTTAGATTACAATGTAAACGTTGCTACTACATCAAATGGTGTTTTAATGGGTGGTTCAGGTGGACACGCTGATACAGCTGCAGGAGCAAAATTATCAATTATTGTTTCTAAATTAGTGTCTTCAAGAATTAGTGTTATTAAAGAAAGAGTTACTACAATTACTACTCCAGGAGAAACAATTGATGTACTTGTAACTGATCATGGTGTAGCAATTAATCCTAAGCATAAAGAATTGATACAAAGTATTCAAGAAAAAACAAACATCAAAGTTTATACAATTGATGAATTATACAAAAAAGCTCTACATTTAACTGGAATTCCAAAAGAAACTTCATTATCTGATGAAGTTGTAGGAATAGTTGAATACAGAGACGGTTCAATTTTAGATTATTTATATAAAAAATAACAATTTTCATTTATAAAAAGCGATTTATCGCTTTTTTTTTATCAAAAAATTGTTTTATTTTAAATAGATAATGTTATATAAACTGTATAAAATAGTCATTATATTTACTAAATTTTTTTCAAATGCTATAATGAAATGACACAAAAGGGGTGGAAAAATGAAGAAGTATTTATATGCATTTGTCTTAATATTTGTAATCACAATAAGTCAAAACAACATAGAAGCAAGTAGAAAATGTACTAATAATAAAAAAATCAGGACATGCACTACTACTGCTTCAAATACTACAAGAGTAGAAACTTATACATATAAGGAAAACAGTAGAAAGAATATCACTAATTATGTTTCAAGAACTACCAATAGAAAAACAAGAAAATTGACTAGATTGATAACTAAAACTTATCATAGTAATGGTAGATTAAAAAATCATCGGGATAGAAGATATACTGGTAACAGAAATGATATTACTAAAACTTATTACTCAAATGGGAAGAGAAGAAGAGTAACTAATAGAGTTACATTTAGTACATATACAAGAACTACTGTTCACAATTATTTGAATGCTGGTTCAAATGGAAGGTTTAGTGGTTCTAATGAAACAGAAAGATATCGTTCAAATAATAGAATAAGAAAAACTATTATAACAACAGCTCATAGTAATGGAAGAAGAAAACAAGTAACAAGAAATGATTATAATAGAAATGGCACAAGAACTTTAAATAGAATTCGAAAATTCAGAAATAATAAGCAAGAATACTACTACCGTAACATAAAGTATGGAACAACAAGAGAAGTTACATCTAAGACCTTTAATGCAGGTAGACATACTAGAATGGTAACAAATTTTATTAGAAATAATAAAACAGTAAAATCAGATACAACTTTATATCATTCAAATGGTGGAAATAGAAAATCCGTAGATACAAAAACATTTAATAATAATGCAAGAATGACTCAAAGATCTATTACTTATTATAATAATGCAAGAAACGGACGTAGGACTTCACTACAAAGACACTACTTTAATGGTAGTTTTAAAAGAACAAGCAGAAAAATATGGTATTATAATGCATCTAATAGAAATACAGGATTAAGAACTACAACCTATAATGTAACAAATGGAAGAATTACAAATGATGTTAGAAATAACTATTTTAATAATTCTACTAGAATATCATCAAGAATAACTAATGCATATAATGCATCTAATACATTAACTAATTCAAAAACTGACTATTTTAATACATCGAGTACAAGGTATCAACATAATGAAAAAAGATATAATAATTCGGCTAGACTAACAAGTAATATAAATTATTATTATACTTCAAACAGAATTTATTTAAAAAAAGGGTATGAGTATAATACTTCAAACTATACTTACTTACATGATGAATACAATAATGGTACATTAATTTTGCAAGATAAAACAGTATATAGAAATAATACAACAACAAAAACTTCCTATGAAAGAAGTTTTTATAAATCTGGTAAACTTGATAACAAAGTAGTATATACTTTTAATAATTCAGGGAATATAACTTCATCAAGAACGACAAACTCGAATAATGTTAGTGCATCTAGCATGTCACATTCATCTAGATTTCCAATTACAAATGGAGTGATTACATCTTCTAATTGGTTCTATCCATCTAGTTTTGGCGGTGGTTGGCATCCAGGTATTGATATTGCATCATACAGACATTCATCTCAAGGATTTGCACAATATATAAGATGGACATTTGATAATGAAGGAGTAGTATTGAGTCGTAATAACAGCTGTAACACTACTAATAGTAGTGGTTGTGGAGCTGGTGGTTTTGGAAACTCAGTGCTAATTGCCGTACAACATCAAGGTAAATTCTATACAATTTTGTATGGACATAACAGCAAGTTAGCAACAACTGGGACTTCAACAAATGCTAATATTTTTAGAAGTATAGCAGTTGGAAATAAAGTAAAAAACAATCAAATAATTGGAAGAGTAGGCTCAAGTGGCTTTTCAACTGGTTATCATATACATTTACAAATACAAGAGCACACATATGCAAAAAGTATTAGTGACATACAAACAAGGTTTAATAGGCATAATAAAAACATTTTATTTAATGTAAATTATAATGCTTTAAGCAATTATTCAGATATAGTAACAGTTAATCCGGATATAATATTTAACTTAAGATATTATCAATCATGGAGTGGAAGATAATAAAAGGACAACTTTACAAAATAATCATACAAATAATATATAAAAAAGATATGATATTTGTTATAATCTAAATAGAATGGATAGGTGATTTTATTGAGAAAAAAATTAATACTACTAATATTATTAATGTTAACCATTATTTTAACATTACTAAACATGAATAAAGGTGGCAAATTTATTAAAGATGCAGCTAGTATTCAATTGATTACAACTAAAGGATTTACTAAATCCGATACTCTAATAAAAGACTCATTTGCAAAAGATAGTGCACAAATATCTAGTGTATTAAAGAAATATGAATATGTTGAAGCAAGTGCTATAAAAGCATGTGATAAAAACGGAACAGCAACCATTGTCTCACAAGAAACTGGTTTTAATGTCGTTGCAATTGAAAATTCTAATTCCTTTGAATACTACAAAGAAAAAAGTAATGGCTGTGAATTGATTGGAAAAATAAGTGATGTAAAATTTACTGAAAACATAGTTGAAGCATATGCAAATGATAGTATTTATACAAGTTTTGAATCTAATAATAATTTTGAAATAAGTGGTATGGTAAAAGTAAAAGATGATGAAGTAACATCAATTGATACTTTAGACAATAGATATACAAATCCTACAGCCTTTTCAAATGGTGTCTTAATGATTCAAAATAATAAAAATGTCGTTGCCTTTGATAAAGATGATAAGGTTATCTTTCAACAAAATAATTCTAAATCTTCTAGACAAATACTAGCGCTAAATGTAATTGATAACTCATTATTTTTAATAATAAAAGACGATAACAAAGTATCTATAGAGGGATACAATATCGAAGATAAAGATAGTTTTATAAGTGCAAAACCTGCAATAACATATGAAATTACTAAATATATAGGTAATGTAGGAAGCGAAATAACAACTAAAAAAAGTAATTCATATGCTAGTTTTACTACAAATAACAATACAATTGTTGTCTCAAAAGATTTAGCAAAAGTTATTGTGTTAGAAAAATACAATACAACTTTAGGTTTTAATGGATCAGATATAATTGTAAAAAAAGATGAAAACTATTATGTATTTAATTTAGACAACAATACATTTGAAGATTTTGGTAAAATAAAAGCACTTAATTTTAAGTTTTCAGGTAATTCTATTGTTTTTGAAGTATTAAATAAAGACGGTAAATCAGAATACATAAAATTCAACAAGGGATAAGCAATGCTTATCTCTTTCTTATGAAAGAAAGGTATAGTACATAGATTGTACTGGTAAAAAATATGAACAAAGAAATATTAAAAGAAATAGAAGATAGTGAGTATATAACTGTATTTAGACACGAATTTGCAGATCCTGATGCTTTAGGAGCTCAGTTTGGCTTAATTGAAATAATAAAAAACAACTATCCTAATAAAAAAGTGTTTGCACTTGGAAAAGAATCTGAAGGATTATCAAATGTATTATTTCCAAAATCAGACATTGTAACAGATGATATCATTAGTGAATCATTAGCAATTGTTGTAGACACTGCAAACAGTGCAAGAATAGATGATCAAAGATTTTTGAATGCTAAAAATATTATTAAAATAGATCATCACCCTAACATAGAAAAGTATGGTAGTATAAATTTAGTTGATGAAAATGCTGCTGCTGCTAGCTGCATTGTAGCTACATTAGCTTATGAATTAAATTTAGCCCTAAACAAAGAGGCAGCAAACTATTTATATACTGGTATTGTTGGAGATACAGGAAGATTTCTATATAATAATACAAGTGAAGCAACATTTGAAATGGCAGCCTGGTTGCTAAAACAAGGTGCACAATTATCAACTGTTTATGATAAATTATATGAAAGAAGTATTGAACAGGTTAAACTTAATGGATATATATTAGATAACTTTAAAATAATTGATAACAAAATAGCTTACTATATTTTAGAAGAAAAAGATTATAATGCATGTGGGGTAAATTTTAACCAAGCCAAAGAATATGTGAATACATTAGCAGGAATTAAAGGAATAAGAGTGTGGATATCAGCAACATACAATCCAGCAACAAAATTTTATCATGTGTCATTGAGATCAAAAGATGTTCCAGTAAATTTAATTGCAAACCAATTTGGCGGTGGTGGTCACATGTATGCTTCAGGCATAAAAGTATCAACTCTTGAAAGATTTAACTTAATATTAGATGAAATTTCAAAAAGTATGTAATCTAATTGTTTATATAAACTAAATAATAATTAAAAATATAAAATAATACCTTATACTATCCTATTCTAGAGTGATTACTCTTGTTTGAAATCATACTTTACTGTATAATTTAGGGGTAGAAACAAAAAAAAGGAGGTTATTGTAATGGAAATAATCATTGCAGTAATTGCCTTTATTCTTGGGGTAAGCTGTATATATTTATTACAGCGTTTTCAAATAATTAAAGCAAATACTCAAGCTTCAGAAATAGTTGATGAAGCTAATAAAAAAGCTATAAATATAGAAAAAAGTGCCATATTAGAAGCTAAAACAGTAGCTCATGAATATAAGATGGAAGCTGAACAAGAGATAAAGGCGATAAAAACAGAATTATCAACACAAGAATCAAAAATAAATAAAAAAGAACAAGCAGTAGATAAAAAAGAAGTACTAATTCAAGGAAGACAAGAATTATTATTATCTAAAGAAGCAGATTTAGATAAAAAGTTGTCAAAACTTGATAAAGAAGAACAAAATATAGAAAACAGAAAAAAAGAACAAATTGAATTGTTGCAAAATATATCAGGTTTTTCTAAACAACAAGCAAAAGATGAATTGATTTCATTAGTAAAATCACAGATAGAAAATGAAATGAGTGCCCTAGTAAAAGAAGCTGAAGAAGAAGCAAAAGAAAAATCAGAAGCAGTAGCTAAAGAATTAGTAGCAATGTCAATTCAAAGATATAGTGCTGAACAAGCAAATGAAAGAACAATTGCAACAGTAGCACTTCCAAGTGAAGAAATGAAGGGTAGAATAATAGGTAGAGAAGGTAGAAATATTAGAGCAATTGAGTCTGCTACAGGTGTAGACTTGATAATTGATGATACACCAGAAACAATTACTGTTTCATGTTTTGATCCAATTAGAAGAGAAATAGCAAGACAATCACTAGAATCACTTATTCAAGATGGAAGAATACAACCATCAAGAATAGAAGAGTTAGTAAAAAAAGCCAGAGATAATGTAAACAAAACAATTAAACAAGCTGGAGAAGAAGCGATATTTGAACTTGGCATTACAAAAGTTCCAAAAGAATTAGTTAATCTTATAGGAAAATTAAAATATCGTACAAGTTATGGACAAAGTGCTTTAAAACACTCAATGGAAGTTGCTTTTTTAGCTGGTATGTTAGCAGCTGAACTAGGCGAAAACCAAATGCTTGCAAGAAGAGCAGGGTTATTACATGATATTGGAAAAGCAGTTGATTTTGAACAAGAAGGTAGCCATGTAGAACTTGGAGCAAAATATGCAAGAAAATATGGTGAATCGGAAGTTGTAATAAATTCAATAGAATCACACCATGGAAATGTTGCTCCAACAGGAGTAATATCAATATTAGTAGCTGCAGCTGATGCTTTAAGCGCATCTAGACCAGGTGCTAGAATGGAATCACTTGAAAATTACATACAAAGATTAGAAAATTTAGAGAAAATAGCATCAGCATTCAAAGGAGTAGAATCAGTATTTGCTATTCAAGCTGGTCGAGAAGTAAGAGTAATAGTTAAACCAGAAATAATAGATGATTTAGCATGTTATACACTCGCAAGAGAAATAAAAGATAAAATAGAAAGTGATATGACATATCCTGGACAAATAAAAGTAACTGTACTTCGTGAAACAAAAGCTAGCGAAGTAGCTAAATAATGATATAATAAGGATGGAGCTTTAGCTCCATCCTTATTAATTTTGAAAGAAGGTATAATAATGAACATATTGTTTATTGGTGATATTTTTGGAGAAGTAGGTAGAGACTTAATTGATGAATACCTACCAATTATTAAAAATAAGCATAATATAGACTTTACAATAGCAAATGGAGAAAATACTACACATGGTAAAGGACTAAGTAAAAAACACTACGATGAGCTTTTAAATCAAGGAATTGATGCAATTACAATGGGAAATCATACATTTGATAGATCAGATATATTAGATTGGATAGATAATGCTAATAAGCTAATAAGACCAGCAAACCTACCAGTTTATACTCCAGGAGTTGGCACAAAAGTTTTTGAAAAAAACGGTGTTAAAATACAGGTTACCAATCTTTTAGGTAGAGTTTTTTATGGTGGAATAATAAATCACCCAGTAGAGGTAATGGAAAAAATAGTAGAAGAAAGTAAAGCAGACATTCATATACTTGATATTCATGCAGATGCTACAGCAGAAAAGATTTGTTTAGGTTATGAATTTGATGGTAAAATAAGTGCAGTTTTAGGAACCCATACTCATGTACAAACTGCAGATGAAAGATTGCTAGATAATAAAACAGCATATATTACAGATGTTGGAATGTGTGGACCATTTAATCAATGTATTGGA
This sequence comes from Mycoplasma sp. P36-A1, assembly GCF_049478495.1. Taxonomy (NCBI): domain Bacteria; kingdom Bacillati; phylum Mycoplasmatota; class Mollicutes; order Mycoplasmatales; family Mycoplasmataceae; genus Mycoplasma; species Mycoplasma sp. P36-A1. Next base: position 831,890 of record NZ_CP168083.1, read on the forward strand.
ATGGATAAAAAAAATGTAGTTTACAGAATGAAAACAGGACTTCCAGCAAGATTTGAAGCTGGTCAAGGTCCAGGTATATTAAATGCAGTTGTAATTAAATTTGAAAATAATACACCTATAAGTATAGAAAGAATATCACTTTCACCACTTAATAACTATAAAATTTAAGCAGTTATGTTTAAATCAATCGAAAAGTTAATTATATTAGTTATAATATAATTGACTTTTTTTAATTAAATATATATAATATATTCAAGCTTTCTTATAATGATTATAATTTTATAGATATCTAGCTCATACTTTAACTAAATTAATCATTTTTTTTGGAAAAAAGCTTGCTTTTAAGCGATAAAATCAGTATACTATTAGAGTATTCAATATTGATGTCCACGTAGCTCAGCCGGATAGAGCAATGGCCTTCTAAGCCATCGGTCAGGGGTTCGAATCCCTTCGTGGACGCCATTTTTATTGAAATATTAATAGTAATGTCCACGTAGCTCAGCCGGATAGAGCAATGGCCTTCTAAGCCATCGGTCAGGGGTTCGAATCCCTTCGTGGACGCCATTTAAAAATAGACGCTTATAGCGTTTTTTTTTATAGATTTATAAAATTCTAATAAGGGGAATAATATGGATTATAATATTTATATAGATGAATCAGGAAGTTATAATGACTTTCAAACAAGATATTATGTAGTAAGTGCTATAATTAGTAATAGTAAAAAAAGTCTAGAAAATTTACATAAAAATATAGCCCTTAAAATAAAGAAGAAACAAGAAAACTCTGAATTAAAAGCATCTAGATTAAGTGACTTTGAAAAGAGTTTGTTTATAAATGAAATGATCGAAAATGAAATAGAAATATATAGTCTAGTATTAGATAAAAAAAAGCTAAAAGAAATTAATCGATATACAATGAGTGAAATAGGAATGAACAACTTAATGATTATTGAATTGCTAAATATAATATTGAAAAACTTTAAACAATTAAATCACATAATTATATATAATGATCAAAGATCAGTATCTCCATTAGCTTATTATGATTTAGAGACTCATTTGAATGTAACATTTTACAATAAAGTTAAACTCATTGATGTAATATACAAAGATTCATCGTTGAATAGAACAATACAACTAGTAGACTATATTTCAAATGTGGTGTTTGGTAAATATAATAAAACTAATAAAGGATATTTACATGTTAAAAATATAGAAAAATTAAATATAATAGAATTACTAGGTGAAAAATAATGAAAAAAAACAAAAAAATATTTTTAGGTATTTTAGTATTCATTATAGGTGTTTTTAGTTTTATAACAGTTCAAATAAAAATACATTCAAATGATGAAATAAACAATGATTTAGATTACTTAATAGTTTTAGGAGCTAAGATTAATGGTGATAAACCAAGCTTAGATTTAAAATCAAGACTAGACAAAGCTATTAAAGTTTATTATAAAACTGATGAACCAATAATTATAGTTTCAGGTGGTCAGGGAAAAGATGAAGACTATACAGAAGCTAGCATTATGAAAAAATACTTAGTAGCTAGAAACATTCCAACAAATAATGTTATAGAAGAAGATAAATCAACTAATACAAATGAAAATTTTAAGTATACAAAAGATATTTTAGAAAAATTAGATTCAAATTACACTAATAAAAATATTGGGTTTGTAACATCAGATTATCATGTTGCAAGAAGCTTGATGTTATCTAGAAGAAATTTAGCGACTGATCATATTATAGGACAAGCAGCTAGTAGTGCTAGTAAAGGTGGTATTGTACGAGAGATATTTGCATATATAAAATCATTCATCTTTGATAGCTAGTTTATAACATTTATAGACATATAAGTATTTATTATTAAGTCTTTAATAATTATAAAAAGAAAGATAGGGTGCTTAATTTATTGTTTACTTATAAGCCTAAATTTGTTAAAATGATTAAGGAAATAATTATACATATTAGGAGGAAGTAAAATGTCAAAAATTATGGCAGTAAACGCTGGTTCTTCATCATTAAAGTATCAATTACTTGAAATGCCAGAAGCAACTGAACTTTGTTCAGGAATTATTGAAAGAATTGGTATTAATGATTCAATTTTTACTATTGAAGTAGCTGGTGAAAAACACAAAAATATTTTAGATATTGAAAATCATACTAAAGCAGTTGAATTAGTATTAGAAGCTCTAACAAAATATAATGTTGTTAGTTCTTTATCTGAAATTGAAGCAGTAGGACATAGAATGGTTCATGGTGGTGAAGAGTTTGCAGTATCTACAATTATCACTGATGAAGTAGAATCAACAATTGAAAGACTATCTGACCTTGCTCCATTACATAATCCAGCAAACTTAGTTGGATACAGAGCATTCAAAGCTGCATTACCAGGTGTAGGACATGTTGCAGTATTTGATACAGCATTCCACCAAACAATGACTAAAGAAAGTTACATGTATGCAATTCCTTACGAATATTACACTGATTATGGTGTAAGAAGATACGGATTCCACGGAACAAGTCATTTATATGTATCTAAAAGAGCAATTGAATTATTAGGTAATCCAGAAAAATCAAAAATTATAACTTGCCACTTAGGTAATGGTGCTTCTTTAGCAGCAGTTAAAGATGGTAAATCAATTAATACTTCAATGGGATTAACTCCACTTGCAGGTGTTATGATGGGAACAAGATCTGGAGATATTGATCCTGCAATTATCACTTTCTTAATGGGACATACAGGTAAAACTGCTTTAGAAATCACTGATATTTTAAATAAGAAATCTGGTATGTTAGGTATATCTGGAATTTCTAGTGATGCAAGAGACATCGAAGATGGTTATAATGCAAACGAGCCAAGAGCTGTTTTAACTGTTGAATTATATATTCATAGAATTATGGAAGTTATTGGTTCATATGTAATGCAACTTGGAGGAGTAGATGCAATTGTATTTACTGCTGGACTTGGTGAAAATGGTATAATGTTTAGAGAAAAAGTAATAGAAGCTATTTCAGAAGCAACTGGTATTAAATTAGATGCTGAAAGAAATAATGTAAGAGGAAAAGAAACACTTATATCTTCTGATGATTCAGCTGCAAAAGTATTCTTAATTCCTACTAATGAAGAATTAGTAATTGCACAAGATACTCAAAGATTACTTAACCTTTAATAAAAAAAAGACTTTTTAGTCTTTTTTTTTGAGAAAAATAATGAATTTTAATAAAAGAGAGGATTTTTAAATACATGAATAATAATAAAGAACTACTTAAAATTAAAATAAACGAAAAACCTAAAAATATCTTTTTATGGATACTACTATCATTTCAACACGTGTTTGCAATGTTTGGTGCAACAGTATTAGTACCTGCATTAACTGGTTTAGATCCAGCTGTAGCGATATTTTGTTCAGGGATAGGAACACTAATATATATAACTTGTACAAAAGGAAAAGTGCCTGTATATTTAGGTAGCTCTTTTGCCTATATTAGTGCAATATCACTTAGCTTACAAAATGGTGGATATGGTGCAGTAGCATCAGGGTTAATGGTAGTTGGTATTACTTATGCAATTGTATCAGTAATTTTACGTTTTACAGGTATCAATTGGCTTAAGAAATTAATGCCACCTATAGTTGTTGGACCAATGATTATGGTTATTGGTTTAGGGTTAGCTTCAAGTGCTGTAACTAATGCAGGATTAAGTGCTGATGCATTTAATGCTCAAAGTGCTTTAATAGCAGCCTTTACATTGTTGGTAACAGCATTAGTGTCAATTATAGGTAAAGGTTTCTTTAAAATAATTCCAATTTTAATAGGTATTATTTCAGGTTATTTATTTGCTTTAGCTTTAGGAGCAGTTGACTTAAGTTCATTTAATAATATCAGTCTTTTTGCAGCACCACCATTTCAATTTGCATTTATAGATTACCAATTTGATTGGAGTGTAATTCCTATGTTTTTACCACTAGCATTAGTAACAATAGCAGAGCACATTGGTGATCATACTGTATTATCAAGTATATGTGGAAAAGACTTTATAAAAGATCCAGGTCTGAAACAAACACTATTAGGAGATGGTTTAGCTTCTTTAGTTGCAGGATTGATAGGTGGACCAGCAAATACTACATATGGAGAAAATACTGGAGTAATTGCAATTACAAAAGTAGGTTCAGTTTATGTAATAGGGTTGGCAGCAATCTTTGCAATGTGTTTAAGCTTTTTACAACCAGTTGCAGCATTTATTTATAGTATTCCTGCTCCTGTTATGGGTGGAATTTCAATTATGCTTTTTGGAATAATTGCTAGTAATGGTGTAAAAATACTTATAGAAAACAAAACAAATTTCAATGATTCTAGAAATTTAGTAATAGCAGCTTCAATGCTAATATTAGGAATTGGTGGAGCAGCGTTTAACATAACATCAACTCTTACAATTTCTGGAATGGCATTAGCAGCATTAGTAGGGATGATATTGAATCTTGTTTTGCCTCATAATAAGGATTTAGAAGGAAGAGAGTTTGATAAACTCATTAACGAAGAAGACATGAATATAGATGTATAAAAACAAAAACCAAGTATGAAAATATTTGGTTTTTTTCTGTTTAATATAACAGAAATTTTGTATATCTTACGAAAATGTAAGATAAATAATTGAATATTTCATGAAATATTCTTTAAAATATAATATAATAAGATTTATGAGTTATTATAAATCAAAATTATTAAAGGGGAATAGTAATGATAAATAAAAAAGTTAGAAAAGCTGTAATACCAGCTGCAGGTTTAGGGACAAGATTTTTACCTGCTACAAAAGCACAAGCAAAAGAAATGTTACCAATAGTTGATATACCAACTATTCAATTAATAGTAGAAGAAGCAACAAAATCAGGAATAGAACAAATATTAATTGTTATAAATGATGATAAACAAGCAATTGAAAATCATTTTGACTATAATTTAGAATTAGAAGAAAAACTTAGACAATCAGGTAAAACAGATCTTATAAAAATTATTAGAGATATTGCTGACATGGCTGAAATTTACTATGTAAGACAAAAAGAACAAAAAGGTTTAGGTCATGCAATTTATACAGCTAAAGACTTTATAGCAGGTGAGCCATTTGCTGTATTACTAGGAGATGATGTTGTTTATAGTGAAGATAAACCAGCATTGAAACAGCTAATAGATGCTTATGATGAAACAAACTCAAGTATTATGGGAGTGCAGACTGTTGATAAAGCAGAAGTGGAAAAATATGGGATTGTTTCAATTTCAGGTGATATAAAAGATAATAATAGATTACATCAAATGAATGGAATGGTTGAAAAGCCTAATAAAGATCAAGCACCTAGTCAAATGGCTGTTTTAGGTAGATATATATTAACAAGTGAAATATTTGATATTTTAGAAAATCAAAAGCCAGGTAAAGGAAATGAAATTCAATTAACTGATGCAGTAGCAACGTTAATGGAAACTCAAAAAGTATATGCCTATGATTTTGAGGGGACTAGATATGATGTTGGAGATAAATTTGGTTTTGTTAAAGCAACTATTGATTATGCTTTAAGAAGAGATGAATTGAAAGATAAAGTTTTAGAATATATTAAACAAATAGCAAAATAAATAAGTATATAGAAAAGGTGATTATATGAAAGTTTGTATCTACTTTGAAGGTATCAATAACATAAAGAAATCAGGGATTGGCCGTGCATTTTCGCACCAAGTAGAAATTTGTAAACAAAATAACATAGAATATACAACGAATTTCAAAGATAATTACGATATATTACATATTAATACAATATTTTTAAAAAGTGATGAAGCAATTAGATATGCAAGAAAACAAAATGCAAAAGTCATTTATCATGCACATACAACAAAAGAAGATTTTGAGAATTCATTTAAAATGTCAAATTATATTGCTCCAGGATTGAAAAAATGGTTAATTAGACTATACTCTAAAGCCGATTTGATTTTGACACCAACAGAATACTCTAAAAAACTTATTGAAGGTTACGGTATAAAAGTACCCGTTATGGCAATTTCAAATGGAATTGATTTAACAAAATATGAACCTGATATAAATAAAGAAAAAGAGTTTTTCAATTATTTTAATTTAAAACCTGAAGAAAAAGTATTTATTTCAGTAGGTTTGTGGTTCAAAAGAAAAGGAATTATAGATTTTATTGAACTTGCAAAAGAACTACCACAGTATAAATTTATCTGGTTTGGACACATTGCTAAAAGTAGCATACCAGCAGAAATAGTAGAAGCAATGGATAATAAACCAACTAATTGCCTATTTCCTGGATACATTGCAGGTAATGTAATACAAGGAGCTTTTTCTGCAGCTACAGCTTTTATATTTATGTCATATGAAGAAACGGAAGGAATTGTTGTTTTAGAAGCGCTAGCAAGTAAACAAAACGTTATAATTAGAGATATTCCTGTGTATCAAGATTGGCTAGAGGATGGAAAAGATGTATTAAAAGCTAAAACAATTCAAGATTTTAAAGACAAGATAACTTATTTTGTTAATAATGAAAAAAATGAAATAAGAATAAATGGATATGAAGTTGCAAAGACAAAAGATATTCATTTAGTCGGTATGCAAATGAAAAAAATATATGAATATGTTTTAACATTGCCAGAGAAAAAATATATAGCAAAAAAAATATCAAAACAAATTACATATAAAATAAGCGATAAAAAACGAAATAGGCTCTAAGCCTATTTTTTATAGAAAAATATTATAATTAATTATATAAAAATATAAATATAATTACTTGATATAGAAAATGTTAACATATTAATACAATTGTAAAATAATACTTAAAATAATTTGAATATTTATTACAAAAACTGTTGACTTTAATTGCAAAAAGTTTTATCATATAAGGGCATTAGAAAACAAGAGTTTGAAAATGCAACGATCTTTGAAAACTAAACAGAACTGTCAATTCAATTCAGTCAGGAAATCAAAACAAATGGATAACACAATTATCCTGTCAATAAATTAATATGAAGAGTTTGATCCTGGCTCAGGATGAACGCTGGCGGCATGCCTAATACATGCAAGTCGAACGAAGAAAACCAAGAATAAAGTGCTTGCATTTTAAACTTGGATCATTTTCTTAGTGGCGAACGGGTGAGTAACACGTAGGTAACCTACCCTTTAGATTGGGACAACAGTTGGAAACGACTGCTAATACCAGATAATATCAACCATCGCATGGTGGAAGATTAAAAGAAGCTTTCAAGCTTCACTAAAGGATGGACCTGCGGTGCATTAGCTAGTTGGTGAGATAAAAGCTCACCAAGGCGACGATGCATAGCCGACCTGAGAGGGTGAACGGCCACACTGGGACTGAGACACGGCCCAGACTCCTACGGGAGGCAGCAGTAGGGAATTTTCCACAATGGGGGCAACCCTGATGGAGCAATGCCGCGTGAGAGAAGAAGGCCTTCGGGTTGTAAATCTCTGTTATAAGGGAGGAAAACTGCAAAGAGGAAATGCTTTGCACTTGACATTACCTTATCAGAAAGCCACGGCTAACTACGTGCCAGCAGCCGCGGTAATACGTAGGTGGCGAGCGTTATCCGGAATTATTGGGCGTAAAGGGTGCGCAGGTGGTTATGAAAGATTGTGGTTAAAGAATGGGGCTCAACTCCATAATGCCATGATAACTGCATAACTAGAGTACAGAAGAGGAAAGCGGAATTCCATGTGTAGCGGTGGAATGCGTAGATATATGGAGGAACACCAGTGGCGAAGGCGGCTTTCTGGTCTGTAACTGACACTGAGGCACGAAAGCGTGGGGAGCAAATAGGATTAGATACCCTAGTAGTCCACGCCGTAAACGATGAGTACTAAGTGTTGGGGCAACCCAGTGCTGAAGCAAACGCATTAAGTACTCCGCCTGGGGAGTATGCTCGCAAGAGTGAAACTCAAAGGAATTGACGGGGGCCCGCACAAGCGGTGGAGCATGTGGTTTAATTCGAAGCAACGCGAAGAACCTTACCAGATCTTGACATCTAGTGCGAAGCTATGGAAGCATAGTGGAGGTTAACACTAAGACAGGTGGTGCATGGTTGTCGTCAGCTCGTGTCGTGAGATGTTGGGTTAAGTCCCGCAACGAGCGCAACCCCTATTGTTAGTTGCCAGCATATAAGGTGGGGACTCTAACAAGACAGCTAGTGACAAGCTAGAGGAAGGTGGGGATGACGTCAAATCATCATGCCCCTTACGATCTGGGCTACACACGTGCTACAATGGTCAGTACAAAGAGAAGCAAACTCGCAAGGGCAAGCAAATCTCAAAAAGCTGATCTCAGTTCGGATTGTAGTCTGCAACTCGACTACATGAAGCTGGAATCGCTAGTAATCGCGGATCAGAATGCCGCGGTGAATACGTTCCCGGGCCTTGTACACACCGCCCGTCACACCACGAGAGTTGATAACACCCAAAGTCGATGACCTAACAGCAATGAAGGAGTCGCCTAAGGTGGGATTGATGATTGGGGTGAAGTCGTAACAAGGTATCCCTACCGGAAGGTGGGGATGGATCACCTCCTTTCTAAGGAGAAAGAAGGCTGGATTGAAAAAGGCAGTACTGTTTAGTTTTGAGAGGTCGAAAAGACTTCTTAAGTAGTAAAGATCTTTGACAACTGAATAATATTAGAAAACAAACAAGATAGATAAGTAAGACAAACAAAAATAAATGGAAGGAATTTCTGTTTATTGGAGTGGGTAATACTAAAGATTTTACAAAAAACAAGCAAAAGAAAGAGCGAAACTTTCAAAAAAACGCAAGAATAAACTTGAAAAAAAAGTAAGGTTAAGGAAGAAAGAGCGTATGGTGAATGCCTAGACACTTGGAGCCGAAGAAGGACGCGGTAATCTGCGAAAAGCCCTGATAAGAGGATAACACTCGTAGTCAGGGGTATCCGAATGGGAGAACCCATAGTTAGAGATAACTAAATGCATGCATAAATACATAGTGCATGACAAGGCAGACCTAGGGAACTGAAACATCTTAGTACCTAGAGGAAAAGAAAACAAAAGTGATTCCCCTAGTAGCGGCGAGCGAACGGGGAGAAGCCCAAACCGCAGCGATGCGGGGTTGTAGGACCACAATAGAGTGAGCGAGTGATAGCCGAATTACCTGGGAAGGTAAGTCAAAGAGAGTGAAAGCCTCGTAGGCGAAATTACTTCAACACAAAGTGGAATCCTGAGTACAACGGGACACGAGAAATCCTGTTGGAATCCGCCAGGACCATCTGGCAAGGCTAAATACTACCAAGTGATCGATAGTGAACCAGTACCGTGAGGGAAAGGTGAAAAGAACCCCGGAAGGGGCAGTGAAAGAGAACCTGAAACCATATGCTTACAAAAAGTTAGAGCCCGTTAAAGGGTGATAGCGTGCCTTTTGTAGAATGAACCGGCGAGTTATGATTGCATGCGAGGTTAAATAGAAGATATGGAGCCGAAGCGAAAGCGAGTCTTAATAGGGCGCAAAGTATGTAGTCATAGACCCGAAACCAGGTGATCTAGCCATGGCCAGGTTGAAGTTTAGGTAACACTAAATGGAGGACCGAACCTACGCACGTTGAAAAGTGCGAGGATGAGCTGTGGTTAGGGGTGAAATTCCAATCGAACCTGGAGATAGCTGGTTCTCTCCGAAATAGCTTTAGGGCTAGCCTTGATAAGAGTCTTCTGGAGGTAGAGCACTGAATGTATGATGGCCCCAGCATGGGGTACTGAGTATAATCAAACTCCGAATGCCAGAAAGATATGATCAGGAGTCAGACTATGGGTGATAAGGTCCGTAGTCGAAAGGGAAACAGCCCAGATCTCCAGCTAAGGTCCCAAAGTATATGCTAAGTGGAAAAGGATGTAAAGTTGCACAGACAGCTAGGAGGTTGGCTTAGAAGCAGCCATCCTTCAAAGAGTGCGTAACAGCTCACTAGTCGAGTGACTTTGCGCCGAAAATTTACCGGGGCTAAGCATAACACCGAAGCTGAGGACAGAAATGTGGTAGGAGAGCGTTCTAATTGAGAAGAAGCCATACCGTGAGGAGTGAGTGGATTGATTAGAAGTGAGAATGCCGGTGTGAGTAGCGAATAAGGGTGAGAATCCCTTACACCGATTGACTAAGGATTCCTGGGGAAGGCTCGTCCGCCCAGGGTAAGTCGGGACCTAAGGCGAGGCTGAAAAGCGTAGTCGATGGACAGCAGGTAGAGATTCCTGCACCGTTGTTACAACAGAAGGAGTGACAAAGAAGGCTAGGGTGAGCTAGCGAGATGGATGTTAGTAGGCTAGTAGAAGGAGTACTATAGGCAAATCCGTAGTACATAATCTAAAGACTAGACAAGATTGAGCAATCAAGAACACCCGATGCCAGCTTTCAAGAAAAGCTTCTATGGCTAATTGTAACAATGCCCGTACCGAGAACGAACACACGTGGTCAGGAAGAGAATTCCGAGGTGAGCAAGAGAACTATTGTTAAGGAACTCGGCAAAATGACTCCGTAACTTAGGGAGAAGGAGTGCTTATAGAAATATAAGCCGCAGTGAATAGGCCCAAGCGACTGTTTACCAAAAACACAGCTCTCTGCAAAGTCGTAAGACGAAGTATAGGGGGTGACGCCTGCCCGGTGCTGGAAGGTTAAGGGGAAGTGTTAGCAGCAATGCAAAGCACAGAACCGAAGCCCCAGTAAACGGCGGCCGTAACTATAACGGTCCTAAGGTAGCGAAATTCCTTGTCGGGTAAGTTCCGACCCGCACGAAAGGCGTAACGATTTGGGCACTGTCTCAACAATAGACTTGGTGAAATCTTAGTACCTGTGAAGATGCAGGTTACCCGCGACAAGACGGAAAGACCCCATGGAGCTTTACTGTAGCTTGATATTGGGATTTAGTATATTATGTACAGGATAGGTGGGAGCAAAAGAGATACATGCGCAAGTGTGTATTGATGCGATGTTGGGATACCACCCTTGATATATTGAATCTCTAACTAGAACCCCTAAACGGGGTATAGGACAGTGTCTGGTGGGCAGTTTGACTGGGGCGGTCGCCTCCTAAAAGGTAACGGAGGCGCCCAAAGGTACCCTCAGCATGGATGGAAATCATGCAAAGAGTGCAATGGCAAAAGGGTGCTTGACTGCGAGAGCAACAACTCGAGCAGGGACGAAAGTCGGGCATAGTGATCCGGCGGTGCAGAATGGAATGGCCGTCGCTCAACGGATAAAAGCTACCCTGGGGATAACAGGCTGATCTTGCCCAAGAGTTCACATCGACGGCAAGGTTTGGCACCTCGATGTCGGCTCATCGCATCCTGGGGCTGAATTCGGTCCCAAGGGTTGGGCTGTTCGCCCATTAAAGCGGTACGCGAGCTGGGTTCAGAACGTCGTGAGACAGTTCGGTCCCTATCTGTCGTGGGCGTAGGATATTTGAGAAGGGCTGTCCTTAGTACGAGAGGACCGGGATGGACCTACCTCTGGTGCACCAGTTGTCACGCCAGTGGCATGGCTGGAAAGCTAAGTAGGGAAAGGATAACCGCTGAAGGCATCTAAGCGGGAAGCCTACTTCAAGATGAGATATCCCAATAAGTAAGACCCCTTGAAGACTACAAGGTAGATAGGACACATGTGTAAGTACAGCGATGTATTAAGCTGAGTGTTACTAATAGGTCGAGGACTTAACCTTGAAAAAGACTAATATTATTCAGCAAAGACTTTACAAAGTCTGGTGTTGATGGCAAGATGGACACACCTGTACCCATACCGAACACAGAAGTTAAGCATCTTAGCGCCGAATGTAGTACGAAAGTGCGAGAATAGGACATCGCCAGGCAAAGCAAGAGCCCTTAATAGGGCTTTTTATTATATTTAAAAATAGGAGGAGTTAATTATGAAGCTTGAACTAATACTTAGTAGTTTGGATGAAACAGCACTTTTTGCAAAAAAAATAGCTAGTGTTGTCTCGAAAAGTAAGGGAGTAATCTTTTTGGATGGAGACCTAGGTGCTGGGAAAACCACTTTCACAAAATTATTAGCTAAAAATTTAGGTATTAATGAAATAGTTACATCTCCTACTTTCAATATTTTTAAAAGATATGAGTTTAATTCTTCTGCATTAAACCATTTTGATTTATATCGAATTAAAGAAAATGTCTATGATAATGGCTTTGAAGATTACTGGTTTGATCCTAATGAGATATCAATTATAGAGTGGTCTACTTTTTTACCAGAAGAATTTCAAGATATCTGTTTATTAAAATTAAACATAGAAATTATCGGTGATAATAAAAGAAAGATTATTATACATGCAAGCGATAAAATACTAGATATAATAAAGGAGTTAAATTAAAATGAAATTATACATTGATACAACTAATCAATTTATTATTTTTGTATTAATTAATAATGATAGAATAATTAATAGTAAAATAATAAATACAAATAGAAACCAATCAGAGAAATTTATTGATGAACTAGATTTGTTCTTAAAATCAAATAATACAAACATTGATTCAATTCAAGATTTTTTCTTTGCAAATGGTCCAGGTAGTTTTACAGGAATTCGTGTTGGGTTATCTTTTGCAAAAGCTTTATTAGTTAGTAAAAAAGTGAACATTTATACTATTAATACACTACATACTTTAGTTGACAACTTTGTAGATTCAGAATCTATAATTGATGCTAGAGGTGGTAAGTATTATTATGTTAAGGTATTAAATAATAAATTCAACAAGCCACAACTATTAGAAAAATCAGATGTCATTTTAGAGAATAAAAATATAAATACATATGAAAATAGTATTAGTAAAATTCCTGATAATGTCTTACATTTAATTGAAAATGAAATTTATTCTTTAGATATTTCTTCATTATATGTAAAGGAAGCATTTTAATGAATATAAGAAACGCTACTAAGGCCGATATTAATAATATATTATTATTGCATGATTCTCTTTTTTCTTATAAGTGGTCCTATGATAATTATGCTAATGAACTAGATTTTGATATAAGCTCTTTTAAAGTAATAGAATATCAAGATCAAATTATTGCATACTATATTTTACATAATATATTTGAAACACTAGAAATAATTATGATTGTGGTTTCTAAAGAGTATCAATCACAAGGAATAGGCCAAAAATTGCTTCAAATTATAGAGAACGAAAAAAAAGTAAATGGTAATGACTTTATATATTTAGAAGTTGCTTTTGATAATGAACAAGCTATAAAATTTTATGAAAAAAATAGTTTTATTAAAATTAATGAAAGGAAAGATTATTATGGAAAAGGCAAACATGCTTTTATTTATAGTAAGTAGGAATATAAAATGATAGAAAATGAAAGAATTATATTAGCAATAGAAACAAGTTGTGATGAAACAGCGATGTCAATACTTAAGGGTAATAAAAAACTTTTAGCAAATATAGTTTCAAGCCAAATAGATCAACATAGTCTTAATGGAGGAGTAGTTCCAGAACTTGCATCTAGGTTGCACTTACAAAATATCGATAGTGTATTTAAAGAAACAATGAGTAAAGCTAATATATCAATTGAAGATGTTGATGGTATTGCTATTGTTAATGGACCGGGTTTAATTGGTGCACTACATGTAGGTGTAATGTTTGCAAAATCAATAGCCTATCTTAATAATATACCAATATTACCAATTCATCATATCGCAGGTCACATTTATGCTAATGAGTTGATAACTGATTTAAAATTTCCTCTTATAGCTTTAGTAGTTTCTGGTGGGCACACAGAATTAGTATTAATGAATAATCACCTAGAATTCAAAGTTTTAGGTCAAACTCATGATGATGCTATTGGGGAAAGTTACGATAAAATAGCAAGGGTATTAGGACTTGGATATCCTGGAGGACCTATAATAGATAAACTAGCTAAAAGTGGAACAGATATTTACAACTTTCCGATTCCTAAAAATGACAAAACATACGACTTTTCATATAGTGGTTTAAAATCAGCAGTTATAAATAAAGTTAATACTTTAAAGATGAAAAAAGAATCGTACAATAACGATGATATTGCTTGCTCATTTCAAACAAGTGCTATAGCACCATTAATTTCTAAAACTTTAATGGCTGCAAAAGAATTTAATGCTGTACAAGTTGTATTAGCTGGTGGAGTGTCTGCAAATTCTTATTTAAGAGAAAAAATAACGGAAGAATTTAAAGAAAAATTACCTTTAGTTGAGTTGGTTTTACCTCCGCTTTGGGCAACAACAGATAATGCTGCAATGATTGCAAGTGTAGCATCACATTATAAAAAGGAAGCGTACACTAATAATTATAGCTTCAGTGTAAATCCTAATCGAAAATTGGCCGAATAAGGCCTTTTTTGACACATATACAACTAAATATATGGTATAATAAATTGATAGAGAAAGGTTTAGGTGGTTTAATGAAACAAAGTAGATTGTTTATACCAACTCAAAGAAACGAAATTAATGATGAGAGCACTGCTAAATCGTTTTTGTTAATGCAAAAAGCAGGAATGATTAAACAAGTAGCTGCAGGTATATTTACCTATCTTCCATTAGCGAATATGGTAATGCAAAATATAGAAAAAATTACAAGAGAAGAATTAGAAAAAATATCTTCTGTAGAATTAACAATGCCAATTTTACAGCCCAAAGAACTTTGGCAAGAGTCACAAAGATGGACTAAATATGGTGTAGAATTAATGAGAATGAGTGATAGACATGATAGAGAATTTTGTTTAGCACCTACTGCTGAAGAATTAGTTGTTTCTACAATTAGAGATAGTGTTAAGTCATGGAGACAACTACCATTATCTGTATATCAAATTCAAACTAAATTTAGAGATGAAGCTCGACCAAGATTTGGATTGATGCGTGGACGTGAATTTATTATGAAAGATGCTTATTCATTTCATGTCGATGATCAAGATTTAGATGTTCATTACAAAGAAATGGAAAAAGCATACGATAACATTTTCAAAAGATGTGGTTTAGATGTTATAAAAGTTAGTGCTGATAACGGAGCAATTGGCGGCAGTGATTCAACTGAATTTATGGCAATAAGTGAAATTGGAGAAGACACTTTGATTTATTGTGAAACTTGTGGATATCAAGCTAATTTAGAAAAAGCAATAGCTAAATATGATATTGCACAACCAAATAATGAAGAAGTATTAACACTTAAATTAATAGATACTCCAAATGTGTCAAAAGTAGAAGATATAGCTAGATTTTTAGATATGAATTTAAATAGAGTTGCAAAATATATTACTTATAAAGATGACATTACTAATAAATTTTATTTAGTGGTTTCTCCAGGAAATTATGAAATTAATGAAGTTAAATTAAATAATTTAGTAAAAGGCGAATTGCGAAAATTAACTGATGAAGAATTAATCGAACAAGGTCTATTAAAAGGATTTATTGGACCAGTAAATTTAAAAACAAAAGACAGATTTATTATTGTTGCAGATGAGTCAATAGAAAATATGACAAACCATACTGCAGGTGGTAATATAGTTGATACACATTACATTAACATTAACCTTGGAAGAGATTATAATGCTGATTTTGTTGCAGATATCAAAGAAGTTAAAGAAACTGATAAATGTGTTAACTGTAATGATAATTTAAAATTTGCAAAGGGTATTGAAGTTGGACATATTTTCAAATTAGGTGATGTATATTCAAAAGCTATGAATTGTACTTATTTAAATCCAGAACAAAAACAAGTACCAATGCAAATGGGATGTTATGGATTAGGAATAAGCCGCGTTTTAATGGCAATAATAGAATCTCATTCTAATGATGAAAACAATAGCTTAATCTGGCCAAAAGAAATACAACCTTTTGATGTCCACTTAATAATAGTAGATCAAAAGAAAGAAGAACAATTAAATATTGCACAAGAGCTATACAATAAATTAACTCAAGAAGGAATTAAAGTACTTTATGATAATAGAAAAGAAAGAGTTGGTTCTAAATTTGCAGATGCTGATTTAATTGGTATTCAAAAAAGAATAATTGTTGGAAAAAAAGCGGTTGAAGGAATTGTTGAATTCAACGATAGACTAACTGAAGAAAAAATTGAAATAAGTGCAGATAGTGTTTTGAACTATCTAGTAAAGTAGGCTAATATGGATGAAATAAGTAAATTAATAACTCAAGAAAAATATGAAGAAGCCTTAAAAAAGTTACTTATAATGGATGGCAATTACTTGCAAAAAACACAATGTTTGTATGAAATGAAAAAATATGATGAACTTAAATCATTTTTTGAAAGTATTTCAGATAAAATTGAAAAAGAATATTATGAAATATTAGGCTTTTATATTTTATCGCTTTTAGAACTAGAAGAGTTTGATAAGGCACTTTCAGTTTTAAATGAAGAACTTTCAATGCCATATATTGAATCACCATATGATGTTGTTTTAGATAATTTGTATGATGATGTTATTGCAAGAAAGAGATTATTTTTATCTGATAAAGGGTTAGAAAATATTCATATACATGAACATGATGTAAAAGAAGTTCTACTAGATGGTGATGATTTTGATACACAATTGCAATTAATATTAAATTTAGATAAATTAAATATTAGAAATATATTTGAAGAATTATCATTGTTCTTAGAAAATCAAAATAAAAATTCAATTTTAAAATCGTTTATATTAGAATTACTGATTAAACAGCAAATTAGCGATGAAGTGATAATAAATAAAAATGGATTAGAATATGCATTTTTACCAATGGCTAACCAACTTGTTTTAGATAATCATAATTATTTGATCACAAAAAATAATATAGAAGATAGATTAGAAAAAAATCCAAGTTTTTTACAGATGGCTTTAGATGTTTTAGATATGACAGCTTATTTAATATATCCTCAATTAATAGATTCGGAAGAAACTAAGTTGTATGCTGCTGCAATTGAATATTATGTATACTCTTTAAACATGGAAGAAATCGATAATAGTTTATACTCTTATTATGATTTAAATGAAAAAATTGTTGAAGGAATGGTATCATATATTGTAGGATTTTTACAACCAGAAGATAGCCATATACACTCGTTATGATAGAGTTAAATTTCTACAATGATTATAATAAATCATTTGATTATTTAAAAACAGATTATTCTAAAATATTTGAAATTGCATTGAAAATACTTAATATCAATAAAAAATGTGAAATAAGTGTCACATTGGTTAATAATGAAGAAATACAAAGAATAAATAAAGAATATCGAAATAAGGATTATGCTACAGATGTTATTTCTTTTGAAAGTGGAATGCTTTTAGAAGAATTTCATCTTGAAGTAGATTTAGGAGATATCTTTATTAGCGTTGATAAAGCGCTTGAACAGGCAAAAGAATATGGACATTCGCAAACAAGAGAATTAAATTTTCTTTTTGTACACGGCTTATTACATTGTCTTGGATATGACCATTTGAATGAATTAGATGAAAAAGAAATGTTTGCTATGCAAGAGGTGATACTTGATGATTACAAACTTTAAAAAAATTGCAAAATTTCGAATAAAGAAAAAAGAACAGATATACTACAAAAATCATAATAAGTTTTCTGTGGCCTTTAAAGGCATTTATACGGTGTTTGCTGAAGAATCAAGTTTCAGATATCAAACACTGATTTTTGCACTTGTACTAGTAATGGGTATAGCCTTAGATTTAAATCAAGTTGAATGGATTTCAATTATAATAGTATCAATAATTGTTTTGAGCTTAGAAATAATGAATACTGCAGTAGAAAATATTATTGATATAATTTCACCAGAATATAATAAAAGTGCAGGTAAAGTAAAAGATATTGCAGCAGGTTGCGTTCTTCTAGCAAGTATTGGAGCAGTTTGTATAGGCATCTTTATTTTTTATCCAAAAATAATAACATTAATATAAAAGGAGAATTACCATGAAAGAAAAATTAAGAGAAACAATGTTTAATTTAAGTATGAAGGGATATGCTAATGCATATGTACCATATTCTAATTATGCAGTTGGTGCATCTTTAGTAACAAAAGATAACAAAGCCTTTATTGGAGCAAATATAGAAAATGCTGCATATGGCTCAACAATATGTGCAGAAAGAACTTGTATTAATAGTGCTTATGCTAATGGTGTAAGAAAAGAAGACATTTATGCATTTGCATTAGTAACTGAATCAGAAGAACCAGGTACACCATGTGGTGCATGTAGACAAGTCTTATCTGAATTACTAGAACCAAACACACCTATCTTTATTTTCAATACAAAAGGAGACTGTTTTGAAACTGATATCGCAACACTATTACCATATAAATTTGTATTAGAAGCTAAAGATGACGATAATGAAAAAAATAATGAGGAAGTAGCTAATGTTTAAGTCAGGATTTGTAGCTATAGTTGGGCGCCCAAATGTAGGGAAATCAACACTTTTAAATAGCTTTTTAAATCAAAAGGTTGCAATAATGTCAAGCAAGCCACAAACTACTAGAAATAAAATCCAAGGTATATTAACAGATGAAGACTCTCAAATAGTGTTTATTGACACACCTGGTATTCACAAACCTAAATCAAACCTATCAACATTTATGAATAAAAGTGCTTATAGTGCTACTAGAGATGTTGAAGTAATTATGTTTTTAACTAATGTTGATCAACCAATGTCAACTGGTGATAAAATGATAATAGAAAACTTAAAAGGAAGCAACTCAAAAGTCTTTTTAGTACTTAATAAGATAGATTTAATATCAAAAGAGGAACTATACCAATACTTACAAAAACTTCCTAAAGAATATGAAGATATTTTCGATGAGGTAATACCAATTTCAGCTAGAACAAAGGCAAATTTGACTTCTTTACTAGAATTAATAAAAGCTAATTTACCTGAAGGAATAAAATATTATCCCGATGACATGGTAAGTGACCATCCAGAAAGATTTATTTTTAAAGAAATTATTAGAGAGAAAATATTGCAACTAACAGGTCAAGAAGTTCCACACTCAATCGCTGTAGTAATTGAGAATGTAAAGAAAAAGAAAAATGGAGCAATATTAATAAATGCAGCTATAATAGTTGAAAGAGACTCTCAAAAAGGAATTATAATTGGAAAAAATGGTCAAAAATTAAAAGAAATTGGAAGGCTTGCACGAGAAGAACTTGAAACAATTCTAGGTTCAAAAATATACTTAGAAACATTTGTTAAAGTTGAAAAAGACTGGCGAAATAAACAATTTCAATTAGCTGAACTTGGCTATAATAGTGAAGATTACTAAAGATATAAATGGCATTATTTTTGATGTTTTAGAATATAAAGACAATGATTTAATTGTTAGTGTATTAAGTAAAGAATATGGATTTATGCAATTATATGTAAAAGGTGGAGCAAAAGTTACATCTAAAAGCTTTTATATTATAAAACAATTTAACGAAATAACTTTCGATGTTTCAAAGTTAAACATAGATTCATTGTCATTGTATAAAAGTGGTACAAACATTAGTGTTTTTGATTATACAAGTTTAAGCTATAATCAAATAAATGCTTGCTTATTACTAGCAGAGTTATTTAATAAAATTAAAGAAATTGATAATTTTGATTATGTTAAATACTATGATTTTATAAAAAAATATTTAGAAAGTATTAAACAAAATAACAACATATATTACTTGATAAATTTATTTTTATATAATACCTTAGTAATTTTAGGCGCTTATCCAATCATAGATAAATGTGTAATATGTAATAATGATAATTCAATCGTTGGATTTGATATAGAAAATTTTGGATTTGTCTGTAAAAATTGCCAAAGTAATGCATATATTTTAAAAGATAAAGTGGTTTTAACAACTCTTTATGAAATTAATAATCAAGAGTTAAAAAGTAGCAGTAGTAAAAGTAGCAATAAAATAATAATGAATATTTTAACAAATTATTTATCAGAGAATACTGGAGTTAATTTAGTATCTAGAAAATATATATATTAAGGAGAGATGTTTAATGAAAACAATGGAAGAAATAGTGAATTATTGTAAAGAAACTGGATTTATGTATCCTGGATCTCAAATATATGGTGGACTTGCAAACGCATGGGATTATGGTCCACTAGGTGTAGAATTAAAGAATAATATTGAAAAAGCATGGTGGAAAAAATTTGTACAACAATCACCATACAATGTTGGAATAGATGCTGCAATTTTAATGAATCCACAAGTATGGGTTTCAAGTGGTCATGTTGGTGGTTTTTCTGATCCATTAATGGATTGTAAAGAATGTAATACAAGACATCGTGCTGATAAAATAATAGAAGAATTTGACAGCTCAGTAAATCCTGCTGGATGGAGTCATGATGAAATGTTGAATTATATTAACGAAAAACAAATACCTTGTCCAGAATGTGGAGCAGTAAATTGGAGTGAAATAAAAGAATTTGATTTAATGTTTAAAACTCAACAAGGTGTAATAGCTAAAGAAGGTAGCGAAATATATTTACGTCCTGAAACAGC
Source organism: Mycoplasma sp. P36-A1 (assembly GCF_049478495.1). Lineage (NCBI taxonomy): Bacteria > Bacillati > Mycoplasmatota > Mollicutes > Mycoplasmatales > Mycoplasmataceae > Mycoplasma > Mycoplasma sp. P36-A1. The sequence goes on from NZ_CP168083.1 coordinate 852,413, forward strand.
ACAGGGTATATTTGTGAACTTTAAAAATGTTTTAAGAAGTACAAGAAAAAAATTGCCTTTAGGTATTGCTCAAGTTGGTAAATCATTTAGAAATGAAATAACACCAGGAAACTTTATATTTAGAACTAGAGAATTTGAACAAATGGAATTAGAATTCTTTTGTAAACCAGATACTGCAATGGAATGGCATAAATACTGGATAGATTATTGTGAAAAATGGTTACTTACATACGGAATTAAACCAGAACTATTTGTGTTTAGAGAACATGAAGTAGATGAGTTATCACACTATTCAGATGCTACAACTGATATAGAATTTATGTTTCCATTTGGTCAAAGTGAATTATGGGGAGTAGCTAATAGAACAAACTTTGATTTAAAATCTCACATGACTGGTTCAAAAGAAAACATGGAATATCATGATCCAACAACAAATGAAAAGTATATTCCATATGTAATTGAACCAAGTTTGGGACTAAATAGAATGCTTTTAGCATTTATTTGCAATGGTTTAGAAGAAGATGAAGAAAGAGGAACAATCTTTAAAATTCATCCTGATTTAGCGCCAATCAAAATATGTATTATGCCACTTCAAAAACAGCAAAAAGAAAAAGCAATGGAAGTTTATGAAAAATTAGCAACTAAATATATGGTAGAATTTGAAGCTGCAGGTAATATAGGTAAAAGATACAAAAGACAAGACTCAATAGGAACACCATATTGTGTAACAATAGATTTTGATACTGAACAAGATAACTCTGTAACTATTAGAGACAGAGATACAATGGAGCAAGTAAGAGTACCAATTGATAATTTAGATAACTACTTTAGTGATAAATTTAATTTTTAGGTGTTTATAAATGGCTAGAATATCTGAAGATAAAATAAAAGAAATTTTAGATAAAGTAGATATTGTAGATGTAATATCCAATGAAATAGAACTTATTCAAAAAGGTAAGAACTTTTTGGCGGTATGTCCATTTCATAATGATACCAATCCATCAATGTCAATATCACAAGAAAAGCAATTATATAAATGTTTTTCTTGTGGCGCAGGTGGGAATGCACTTACTTTTTTGAAAGAGTATAAAAAAATAAGTTTTATAGAGGCACTACAAATTCTAGCAGATTTTGCTAATATTGAATTAAATATAAGTTCTAGTAAAAATAGTACCATTCAAACTAGTGATGAATACAACAAGTTAAGAGAACTAAATAAAGAAGCAAAAATTCTTTTTGATTATTTAATGGATGATGCAGACAGTCCATTTTTAGATGTATATTTAAAAGATAGAACAATTACTAAAGATATCATTGATTATTTTAAAATTGGTTTTAATTCAAGTGAAAATGTATTAACAAATCTCTTAAAAGCAAAAAATTATGACATGAATGATGCAGTAAAACTTGATCTTGTAAGAGTAATTAACAATGAATATTTTGACAATTATAATAACAGAGTAGTATTTCCAATTATAGATAGTAACAACAATGTAGTTGGCTTTAGTGCAAGAGCACTATTAAAAGATCAAACACCAAAATATCTTAATTCAAGAGACTCTATTTTGTATGATAAGTCCAAAATACTATACAATATAAATAATGCAAAAGAAGAAATAAAAAGTAGCAAAACAGTATATATTACAGAAGGACCTAATGATGTAATAGCATTTTATAGAGCAAATATTAAAAATTGTGTTTGTGTCATGGGAACAGCATTCACACAAAAGCATTTAGATTTGTTGTATAATTTAGGAACTAAAAATATTGTATTGGCATATGATGGTGATGTTGCAGGTCAAAATGCAACATACAAAACATTAAAGTTAATTGAGCAAAATAGATTTAATGTAAAGTGTATTGATTTTGAGAAGCTAGATCCAGATGAATATTTCTTTTCACATGGAAGTGAAGCTTTTGTAAAAAAGATAAGCAATCCTATTTCAAGTATTGATTTTCTAATTAAGTATAAGTTTAACAATACAAATATGAACAATTATGAAGATAAAAAGAAAACAGTTATATCACTAGTAAGTGAAATGAATAAAATTTCTGATCAATATGATAAACAGCATTATTTTAATGTCATATCTAAAATAAGCAATATTTCAGTTTCATTATTGAACTCCTTTTCATTAGATATAAACACAAGTACTGAATCATATGAAAGACCAAAGAAAATAATAGAAATTGAATCTGAAAATGCAATTGATAAAGCCTCAAAAATAATATTATATTACATGATGAATGACATAAAGTATTATAATGAATTTAATGACTCTATCAAAACGTTTACAAATAAACATTATCGAAAATTATATAATGCTATTTCGGCTTTTTATCTTTCAGAAAAGATATTTGACTTTACTGTCTTAGCATCAATGAACGCAGATAAAGAGACAATAGCAGTACTAATGCAAATTGTAAATACAACTGAATATGAAGAATATAGTGAAGAAAAAATCTTTGAAGATTCAATTAAAATATTAAAGTTAGAAACATTAATGAACCAATTTAAAGTATTAGACAATAAATTGAAAATAACAGTTGATCCAATAGAAAAATCACTTATTGCAAAAGAAAAACAAGAACTAAATAGAGAAATAAGATCAAGAAAAAGAGAAATTTTTAAATAAAAAGAGGGGTAATTTTTATGGTAAAAATAGTAAGTTTAGAAGATATAAAAAGCGAGCTTTTAAAAGAAGCAAAAGGTAGTTTATTAAGTCAAGAGCATGTAATGAACTATATAAAAGATTATGATTTTACAGATGATGATATTGATGATATATTCACTTTTTTAAATGAAGAAGGTGTAATGGAATCAGAGATAGATGATGATATTGATGCTGAAATAGTTGAAGATATAGACTTAGATGATGATGAAAAAGAAGAAGATAACTACGATTTAAATGCAGTTTATGATACTGACTACTATGATCCAGGACTTGATTTATCAAGTAATGTTAAGATCAATGATCCAGTAAAAATGTACCTAAAAGAAATTGGTAATGTAAAATTATTATCAATGGCACAAGAAGTAGAGTTAGCAAAAAGAATTGAACAAGGTGATGAACAAGCAATTAAAGAATTAACAAGTGCAAATTTAAGATTAGTTGTTTCAATTGCTAAAAAATATGTAGGTCGAGGAATGTTATTTTTAGATCTAATACAAGAAGGAAATATCGGATTGTTAAAAGCAGTTGATAAATATGATTATACAAAAGGTTTTAAGTTTTCAACTTATGCAACTTGGTGGATTAGACAAGCAATAACAAGAGCAATTGCCGATCAAGCAAGAACAATTAGAATACCAGTTCATATGGTAGAAACAATAAATAAAATTACAAAGGTTCAACGTAATTTAGTACAAGAACTTGGAAGAGATCCACTACCAGAAGAAATAGCAGCAAGAATAGAAGGTATGACACCTGAAAAAGTACTTGAGATACAACAAATTGCAATGGACCCAGTTAGCTTTGAAACACCAATTGGTGAAGAAGATGATTCAAGTCTTGGTGATTTTGTTGAAGATCAAGATGCACTTTCACCATTTGACTTTGCTGCGAATGAAATGTTAAAGGAAGAGTTAAAAGAAGTACTTTTAGAATTAACAGATAGAGAGGAAAAAGTCCTTAAACTTAGATTTGGACTAGAGGATGGTAGAACAAGAACATTAGAAGAAGTAGGTAAAGAATTTGATGTTACAAGAGAAAGAATTAGACAAATTGAAGCAAAAGCTTTAAGAAAACTAAAACATCCTAATAAATCAAAAAGATTAAAAGACTTTATGATAAAATAATGAAACTAGGCTATAGATTAGAAGCAATAGCTTCAATGATTGATAATCATAATTCAATTGTAGCAGATATAGGTTGTGATCATGGATGGTTAGCAATCTATCTAATTACAAATAATAAAGCAAAAAAAGCATATGCATGTGATGTAAATATAGGACCTTTAAACAATGTAAAAACAAATGTAACTAACAATTATTTAGACGATAAAATACAAGTTTTATTAAGTAACGGCTTAGAAAAAATCGATGAAAATGAAGTTAGCGACATCGTAATTGCAGGAATGGGTGGATCATTAATAGTTGATATTTTACAAAAAGATATTGCTAAAATTAAAGATAAAACGCTATATTTACAGCCAAATATTAATAGCTATAAATTACGTACATTTTTAATAAATAATGAATTTAGTATAGTAGATGAAAAAACAGTTAAAGAAAATAAAATAATCTATCAAGTAATTAAAGCAAAACCATCAAAAGAAAATAATAATGATATTTATTCTGAATTAGATTTACTTTTTGGCAAGATAAACTTAGAAAAAAATGAACCACTTACGCAAGAATTGTTAAGAGATACATATGATAAATATGCTAATATAGTAAAAGACATGCCTGATGATAATCCAAGAAAAGAACAATTTATAAATAGAATGCAATTAATAAAACAATTTTTATTATCAAAATAATAAAATACCATAATAGTCAAGTGTAAAATAACCACTGGTTTCAACTCCAAGACTATTAAAATTTAGAAGAATCAATATATTAAAGGAGTTGTATGTATGGCAAAAATAATGAGCCTAGAAGAAATAAAAACAGAATTATTTAAAAGAGGAAGTAAAACACTATTAACACAAGATGAAGTAATGGATTATCTTAAAGATTTTGACTTTTCTGATGATGATGTAGATAACATTTTTACATATTTAAACGAAGAAAGTGTTATGGCAGCAGAATTAGAAGATGATATTGATGAAGAAGTAGAAATTACAGCTGACTTAGAAATATTAGAAGAGACAGAAGAAGATGATGAGTACAACTTAAATGCTATTTATGATAATGACTACTATGATTCTAACCTTTCACTTTCAACAAATGTAAAGGTAAATGATCCAGTAAAAATGTACTTTAAAGAAATAGGTAGCGTAAATTTACTATCAACAGCAGAGGAAATTGAATTAGCAAAAAGAATTGAAGTTGGCGACAACAACGCTAATCAAGAATTAGTAAGTGCAAATTTAAGACTAGTTGTATCAATAGCTAAAAGATATGTTGGTAGAGGAATGAGTATCTTAGATTTAGTACAAGAAGGTAATATAGGTTTAATAAAAGCTTCAGAAAAATATGACTATACTAAAGGGTTCAAATTTTCAACATATGCAACTTGGTGGATCAGACAAGCTATAACAAGAGCAATTGCCGATCAAGCTAGAACTATAAGAATTCCAGTTCATATGGTTGAAACTATTAATAAATTGACTAAAGTACAAAGAAATTTAGTGCAAGAACTTGGTAGAGATCCAAGACCTGAAGAAATAGCAAGAGAAATACCAGGAATGACAGAAGATAAAGTACGAGAAATTCAAAGAATATCACTAGATCCAGTAAGCTTTGAAACACCAATTGGTGAAGAAGATGACTCAAGTTTAGGTGATTTTATCGAAGATAGTGATGCAATGTCACCATTTGATTTTGCAGCAAATGAGCTATTAAAAGATGAACTTAATGAAGTACTATTAGAATTAACAGATAGAGAAGAAAAAGTATTAAGATTAAGATTTGGATTAGATGATGGTAAAACTAGAACTTTAGAAGAAGTTGGAAAAGAGTTTAATGTAACAAGAGAAAGAATTAGACAAATTGAAGCTAAAGCTTTAAGAAAACTAAAACATCCTTCACGTTCTAAAAGATTAAAAGATTTTATGATTAGATAATAATATGGATACTAAAGAAATACTAACAATATTAGAAGATAAATTCCCATTAAACTTACAAGAAAAGTGGGATAATAGTGGCATATTATATCGCGGAAAAGAAAATACAATTAATGTATTAATAACTTTAGATATTACTGCTAAAGTATCATCGTTTGCTATAAGTAATAATATTGATTTAATTATCTCACATCATCCTTTAATATTTCAAAGCTACTTTGATTCGTTTGAGTATATAAGAAATATATATTTAGATTTAGCAGAGAATAACATTAATATATATTCTATGCATACAAACTATGACTCATCTAATTATGGAATGAATATTAATTTCATAAAAAATCTAAATTTTAACTATATTGACTCAAAATCAATGGAAAGATATTTTAATATAGAAAGTGATTTTTATGAAAAAATTAGAAATGAATATCCTTTTGCAAGAATATATAACAAAAATGATAATATAGAAAAAGGCGCTGTGCTTTTAGGTGCAGGAGGTTCTATGATTGAAGAAATTCATAAAAACAAAGCAGATGTCTTTATATCAAGTGAATTTAAACATCATGAAATCTTGTATGCTAAAAACTATAATATAACTTTAGTTGATATTTCACATCAAAGTGAAAGTTTATTTATTAAAGATATAGAACAATATTTGAAAAGTAAAACTAACAATTTGAATATTCAAGTATACTTAGATAATTACAAAATTGAATCAATATAATATGATCTTAATATAGTAGATAAAAATAATCACTTAATAAAAGTGATTTTTTTTATTGAATAATTATATTTGTCAAATATTTAACAAATAAAGAAATAATAGATGTGGTATAATCAAATATGAACAAATGAAAAAGGGGCAAAAATATGATATTTGAAAAATTTGATATATCAATAAGTGAAATAGAACAAAATAAAATAAAAAAACTGGTAGACTTAGCGTTTTTAAATGCTAAATTATCAAAAGACCAGATAGAAGAATTATTGAATACTATTAATTATCAGACTTTACCATATTTACAACAAAAGGCAGTTGAAAAAAGAAAAGAAATATATGGAGATAAACTTTATATTAGAGGTTTAATTGAAATATCTAATTATTGTAAAAAAGATTGTCTATATTGTGGGATAAGAAAAAGTAATAAAAATGTAAATAGATATCGATATGATGAACAAACAATAAAAAAAATTATTGATCATGGATATAGTAGAGGATATCACACAATTGTAATGCAAGGTGGAGAAGATGATTATTATACTGATGAAAAATTATCTAGAATAATTCATGATACAAAAGAAAAATATCCAGATATAGCTATAACATTATCAGTTGGAGAAAGAAGTAAAAGTAGTTACTTAAACCTTTATGACTCAGGAGCAGATAGATTTTTATTAAGGCATGAAACAGCTAATCAAGATCACTATGCTTTATTACATCCAAAAGAAATGAGTTTGGAAACAAGAATGCAAGCGTTAAAAAATCTAAAAGAAATAGGCTATCAAACTGGTGCAGGATTCATGGTTGGCAGTCCCTTTCAAAGTATGGAAGACATTGTAAATGATATTATATTTTTACAAGACTTTCAGCCACAAATGGTTGGAATTGGACCCTACTTAAATCATCATGAAACACCATTCTATGATATGCCTAATGGAAAATTAGAACATGTATTAATAATATATTCATTAGTTAGACTACTAGTTCCTAATGGTTTAATACCTTCAACCACAGCAACTTCAAGTGTAAACCCACTTGGTAGATTGCAAGCTTTAAAAAGTGGATGCAATGTTATTATGATTAATTTATCAGATATGGACAAAAGACAAGATTATACTTTATATGAAAATAAGTCATATAAAGGTGATGAATCTGATGAATTTCTTCAAATCATAGAACAGGATATTATAAAGGCAGGAATGGAAATAGATTTTAGTATTGGTAATTATAAAGCAAACAAAGGAGAATAATATGGAAAATTTTATAGATGTGCAATATATAAATGATTTAATCAAAAAAAGTGAAATGGCAACTCAATCACAAATTGAAAGTGTTTTAGATAAAGCGGCATTAGGAAGAGGATTATCACATAAAGATGTAGCTATACTTTTAAATATAAATGAAGAGAAGCAACTTAAAAGACTACATGAAACAGCAAATATGCTTAAAAAAACAATATATGGAGATAGAGTTGTATTATTTGCTCCACTATATATATCTAATTATTGTGTTAATAATTGCCAGTATTGTGGGTATCAAAGAAACAATGAGATAAAAAGACTAAAATTAAATAAAGAAGAAATTGCTAGTGAAGTAAAATCTTTACAAGCAATAGGTCATAAAAGACTAGCTTTAGAATTAGGAGAAGACCCTAATAATATTGATATAGATTATGTAGTAGACTCAATCAAAACAATATATGAATCTGGTGATATTAGAAGAGTTAATGTAAATATTGCTGCAACAAGTGTTGAAGACTACAAAAAATTACATGATGCTGAAATAGGAACATACATTTTATTTCAAGAAACATATAATCCAGACACATATGAAAAACAACATCCTTCATCTTTGAAAGGTGATTACAACAGACAATTGTATGCACACCATAGAGCAATAGAAGCAGGATTAGATGATGTAGGTGGTGGAGTTTTATTTGGACTTAATGATTTTAGATTTGAAGTAGTAGCTATGATGTTACATAATGAAGAACTATTTAAAAATTTTGGAGTAGAATTTCATACAATTTCAGTTCCTAGGTTAAAACCTGCAAATGGAATGAGCTTAGAAAACTATCCAAATATAATTAGTGATGAAGACTTTGTAAAAATTGTTTCAATAATTAGAGTTGCAGCTCCATATGTAGGGATGATATTATCTACAAGAGAAAGTGAACAAATGAGAAAAAGATTATTAAATCAAGGAATTTCACAAATTTCTGCAAACTCAAAAACAACTGTAGGAGGATATTCTGAAGATCAATCACAATCACAGTTTACAGTAGAAGATGAAAGAAGTTTACTAGAAACTATAAAAGACTTAATAAAACATGATGATCTACCAAGTTATTGTACTGCTTGCTACAGAATGGGAAGAACAGGTAAAGAGTTCCATGATCAAGTTGCATCACATAAAATATCACAAATGTGTCATCCAAATGCAATATTAACATCTTTAGAATATGCAATCGAAACAAAAGATCAAGAATTATATGATATGACATACCCATTCTTGATTAAACAAATAGACAAAATTAAAGATCCTGCAGTTAAGATTAAGGTAGAAGAGTATTTTGAGAGAATCAAAAATGGTGAAAGAGACTTATATATCTAATGGATAAAATACCTTCTTTAATACCGACAATTGTATTCATTGGGCAAGTAAATGCAGGGAAAAGCTCAATTATCAATAAAATTACTAAACAAGAAGTATCAATAGTAAGTGAAATTGCAGGTACAACAACAGATGAAGTAGTAAAAAGATTTGAGTTATTAGATGCTGGTCCAGTTAATATTATTGACACTGCTGGATTAAATGATAATACAAATTTAGCAGAAGAAAGAAATAAAAAAACCGAAAAAGCAATTAAAAGAGCTAATATTATTGTTTATGTTTTTGATGCAACAAAAGAAATTGATTTAAATTACTACAATAAACTTACAGAAGATAAAATAATGGTATTTAACAAAATTGACTTAATAAGTGAAGATAATAAAAAGAATCTAGAAATTAAATATCCTAAAGCTATCTTCATTAATAAGAATATTGAAAAAACATATGATAATTTATTAATTGTTTTAAAAAGTAAAATTATTGAATCAGAAAAAGGATTACTAGATGGGATTACACTTGAAAACAATTTAATAGTTCACGTTATTCCAGTTGATAGTGAAGCTCCAAAGGGAAGATTGATTCTTCCGCAAATGCAGCTAATTAGAGAATGTCTTGATAAAAATATTATTTCTATAGTACTTAAAGAAACAGAATTAGAACAATATCTAAACAATAATACCAAAATCGGCTTAATTGTAACTGATTCACAAGCCTTTAAAATAGTAAGTAAAATTAACAACAAAAGATTTCCATTAACTTCATATTCGATACTACAAGCAAATCAAAAAGGTGATCTAAATTATCTAGTTAAAAGCTTAGAAGCATTAAAAAAGCTAGAAAAACCACACATATTAATGATGGAAAGTTGTTCACATAATTCTAGCCATGAAGATATAGGTCGTGTTAAAATTCCTAAGATGTTAAAAGTAATGTTAAATGATTTTACATTTGATTTTAAAATGTCCCATGATTTTCCTGAAAATTTAAAAGACTATGATTTTATATTACACTGTGGTAGCTGTATGTTAAGTGAAACAATAATGATGAAAAGAATAAATATGAGCATAGATGCTAAAATACCAATGTCTAATTATGGTTTGTTTATAGCTTATTTTAATGGTATACTAAGTGAAGCAATACAAGTTTTTAAGTAAAGGAATGATCAAATGAGAAAAAACCTCGTAGTTTTTTTATTAGCCTTGTTTATAGCTGGAGCAGCTTTCTTTGTCTATAAAGATACAATAAACTCACCATTTTTATTGAACAAAGGTGATACGAATAATGAAATAACTACTACTAAAATAGCAATAATTGATTCTGGTGCAAATCTAGATCAAGTTAATTATGACCATAACATTAAAATTAAACAACATAATATATTAGATGGTTCTACTGATATAAGCGATACAGATAATAATGGAACATATCTTTTTTCAGCGTTATATAATGATATATATAGTTTGAATTTAGCTAATGATGTTTTATTAATAAAAGCTTTTGAAAGCAGTGATAGCATCAAAAATGCTAATATTATAAAAGCAATAAATTATGCAGTTGAAAACAAAGTTAGTGTTATTAATTTAGGGTATGAACTTAAGCAAAGTGAAAAGCTTGATAAAGCTATTAATAAAGCACTAGAAGCAAACATAAAAATAGTAACAATAAAAAAGGATGAAAATTCATATCCTGCTAATTTAAAAAATGTAATTTCAGTAACTAGTACTGAAGATACAAAACTTAACTCAACAATAAAAGTAGATGATTCAATCAGTGTAATGTGTAGAAACAATAAATGTACTACAAAGACAACAAAAGCTTTTAATGTAATAACAGCTTCTGGTTATCTTATGAATAATGATTTAGATTCTAAGAATGAATTAACATTAAAATATAATTATGGTTTAGATGTTAATGATAATAATTAATACTAAATAAGTATTCCTTTTATTTAAATAAAAAAAGCTGCAAAACATGTATTAAAATGTTTTGCAGCTTTTAAATTTATCAACTATTATTTTAATTCTTTAATTGCATTTAGCATATTTTTTGCATCTGCCTCAGCGTTAACGTTTCGATGCTCTTGTAATATTTCTCCACCTTTTCCTATTATAAAAGTTGAACGAACAACACCTAGTGCAGTTTTACCAAACATTGTTTTCTCCTTAATTACATGAAAAGCATCACTTAGTTCACTGTTTTCATCACTTAATAATAATAAATTCAAATCATGTTTTGCAATAAATTTTTCATGAGATTTAATAGAATCTCTACTTACTCCAATAATTTGAGCACCTAATTTTTCAAACTCATTTTTATAAGCTGTATATTGAATAGCTTGATTAGTGCAACCTGGGGTATTATCCTTAGGATAAAAATACAACACAGTTAACTTATCAATATCTGCAAGTTTATGCATTTGTCCATCAGTACCTGGTAATTCAATTAATTTATAATCCATAATATCACTCCTTTTCAATATCATAAATTAATATCTAATATTTTGCAAATATAGTGCTTTTTAAACAATTACCTTCTAATAAAAGACTTTTAGAACAAAATAAGTCTATTTAACTAAGATATTAAACTGTATTCTTTTAAATAGCAAGTTAAAATGGTATAATTTATAGATGAATAGAAAGGGTGAAATAGATGATTGATGATTTAAAAAAAGAAGTAATCGAACAAATAGAAAGTATTACCTCTTTAGTAGATTTAAAAAATGTTAAAGTAGCAATACTAGGAAAAAAAGGTAAAATTACCGCTTTAACAAAAAATATGAAAAACCTTAGTGATGAGGAAAAGAAGACTATAGGTAAGCAAGTACACGAACTAAAAGAATTTGCTACCAAAGAATTAGAAATAAAAGAAAATCATTTATATGAAATAAAAATGATAGAAGGAATAGAAAAAGATTCAATAGACATATTTTTACCTGAAACAAGTTTTAATATGGGAACTTATCATCCTTTAACTTTAATGAGCAAAGATATTGAAGATTTCTTTATTTCACTAGGATATAATGTGGTAGAAGGTTACGAAATTGAAGAAGATAAATACAATTTTGAAATGCTTAATATTCCTAAAGATCATCCAGCTAGAGATATGCAAGATACTTTTTACTTTAATGCAAATACATTGTTACGTACACACACATCGCCAATGCAAGTTAGAACAATGGAAGCAATGGAAACTAATGCACCAATAAGAATGATTTGTCCTGGAAAAGTTTATAGACGTGATGAAGATGATGCTACACATTCACATCAATTTATGCAAGTTGAAGGTTTAGTAATTGATAAAAACATTTCATTAGCAGATTTAAAAGGAACGTTGTCATTATTTGCCCAAAAAATGTTTGGGAAAAATACAAATGTAAGATTTAGACCAAGTTATTTTCCATTCACAGAGCCAAGTGTAGAAGTAGATGTTACATGCCCATTCTGTAAAGGTAAAGGATGTAATGTTTGTAAAGAAACTGGTTGGATAGAAATTCTAGGAGCCGGTTTTGTACACTCAAATGTTTTAGAAGCATCAGGATATGATTCTACACAATGGCAAGGCTTTGCATTTGGTATGGGAATTGAAAGAATTGCTATGCTTAAATATGGTGTTGATGATATAAGACACTTATACAATAATAATATAAAAGTATTAAGATCATTTAATAAAGTAAAATAAGGAGAGAATACAATGTTAGTAAGTTATAATAATTTAAAAAAATATGTAGATTTAAGTGAAGTATCTCCTTATGAATTAGGAGATTTACTTACAAATGCTGGACTTGAAGTAGAAGGTATTAGACCATTAGCTCAAGGAAGCGATTTAAAAATAGGTTATGTAATAGAATCAAAAAAACATCCAGAAAGTGATAAACTATCAATTAATATAGTTGATGTAAAAAATGAACAGTTACAAATAGTTTGTGGAGCCTCAAATGTTAAAGCAAATCAAAAAGTAATTGTTGCAATGCCAGGATGTAAGTTAGATTATGCAAAAGTGCCAGTCATTCAAAAAGTTGTACTTGCAGGAGTAGAAAGCAATGGTATGATTTGTTCATTATCAGAGTTAGGAATAGCAGAAAAATTTCAAACACAAGAGCAAATAGAAGGTATTGAAGTATTAGACGATAAATATAATGTTGGAGATGAAGCATTAAAAGCATTAGGATATGATGATTATATTTTAGATATTTCATTAACTCCAAATAGAAGTGATATATACAGTATTTATGCACTAGCAATTGAAGTTGCGGGATTAACAAAACAAAAAGTTAAACCAGTTTATATGAATGCTAAATGTGATAAAGACTCAGGATATAAAATAGAAATTGCAGATGAAGCATGTAAATCATATGGACTATTTGCATTTAACAATGTTGAAACAAGAGATAGTTCACAAGAAACTAAAATAGAATTAATGGCACTTGGATTTAAACCTAGATTCAATTTAGTTGATCAAGGTAATATAGCAATGGTAACATCAGGAAACCCAGTTCATGTTTTTGATGCAGACAAATTAAACTCAAAAAATTTCAAAATTACAAAAGGAATTGAAAAAGAAGATTTCATTGGTTTAGATAATCATCAATATAAAATTGAAAAAGATGATTTACTAATAATAAATGGTGATGAAATAGTTGCAATAGCTGGAGTAATTGGATCTTTAAGTTCAGCAATTGATGAAAGTTCAAAAAATATTGTAGTAGAAAGTGCAGACTTTGATCATGTAAGTATTAGAAACACTTCTAGAAGACTTGATCTTTTTTCTGAAGCATCAATTAGATTTTCTAAATTAATAAATCCATATACACTAGAATTTCCTGTAGCATTTATGAAAAATGAATTAGATTTATCTTGTGCAGGAGCAACAAAAGTTAACTTTCAAGAATACAATCCAACAGAAATAAAAGTTACACTAAAAAGAATAAAGAGTGTACTAGGTATTGAGATATCTCTAGAAGAAAGCATTGAAATATTAGAAGATTTATCTTTTGATGTAAGAAGAGAAGCTGATACTATTTATACTATTGCACCTTCATACAGAAAAGATGTAACAATTGATTTAGATATAATTGAAGAAATTATTAGAGTTTATGGTTATGATAATATAGTAGAGACATTACCTTTGCAACAAATAGATTATAAACCAATAAGTAAAATACAATCTATTAGTTATGATGTAAAAGAAATCTTAGTAGGATTAGGTTTAAATGAAATAATTTCATATCAACTAAGTAGCAAAGCTAAATTAGATGTATTTAGTGATAAAAAGAAATATATTGAATTATCAAACCCTTTAAGTGAAGATAGAAAGTACTTTAGAGATCAACTTCTTACAAGCATGGTTGAAACTTTAGCATTTAACAAATCATATCAAGAAAACAATCTAAACTTATTTGAAGTTAGTAATGTCTTTTTAGATGATAAAGAACAAAAAATGTTATCAATAGGATTGTTAGGAACTTTTGAAGCAACACCTTGGCAAAGGCTGAATATTAAATCAGACTTTTATGTAATAAAAGGATTAGTATTTGATGTAATGGAAAGACTTGGATTTACTTATGGAAGATATTTAATTAAAGAAGTTGAAAAAGACCATCCTTATATGCATCCAACAAGAAGTGCTTATATAATGTTAAATAATAAAATTATTGGAGTCTTTGGAGCTATTCATCCTAAAATTCAAATTGAATACAAATTGAAAGATGCTTATGTTGCAAGTCTTAATTTAACAACATTAAGTGAAAATGTTGGAAAAACAAATAAATATGAAAAAGTAAGTTTATTACCAAGTGTAACAAGAGATTTATCACTAGTAATTGATAATAAAATAAAAGCTAATGAAATAACAAAAGTAATTAAGCAAGGTAACAAATTAATTAAGAATGTAACAATATTTGATATTTATAAAGGTGAAGATTTACCTGAGAATAGTTACTCAATGGCCGTTTCATTAAAAATAGAAGATGATAAAAAAACATTAGATGAATTACAAATAAATCAGACAATGAATAATGTAATTGAAAACCTTCAAAAGAAATTAAACATCACATTACGAAAATAACAAAAAAGGGATGAAATACTCATCCCTTTTTAAATATATAAAAAAAATAGCTTTTTTCAAGCTATTTAAATGCAGATCCAATCTTCTTTAGAAAATTTTGGATCTAACTTATTGATATGATTGTTATACATAATACCATCTAAGTGATCAATTTCATGTTGCAATACTATTGAGAAATAGCCATTTGCTTTTAACTCAATATATTTATTTGTAAATAAATTAAAAGCTTTAACAACAATTTCGTTTGATCTTGGAACAATACCAGTATACTTTCCATCTTCAACAGATAGGCATCCTTCACCAAATTTCAAATAAGCAGTTTCCTTAGATCTTTTAATAATCTCAGGATTTGCAAGCATCAATTTATGAAGCTTACCATCGTCATCAAATGTTTTGATTGCAATTAATTTTTTTAAAACACCTAACTGAACAGCTGCAATTCCAACTGCACTTCTTATATCGTATTTTTCTGCATATTCTTCATCTTGAGAATTAGATACATGATTATACATCAATTTAAGTAGGTGTTTATCTTCTTTTGATAAAGGTATTGCGACATTTTCAGATTTTTGATTTAGTACTTTAGAAGGTTCCATTATAATATCTTCATTAGTAATATATTTACGTTTTAGTATATTTTCCATTATTACACCTCATACTAATTTTATCATAAAACAATCTTGAAATCTTTACTTTACACAAATTATTGTCATTATATCAATAACTTTTATTAATTTTTAATGAAACTATATTAAAATTGTCAAAAATTTTGTATAATATATAGATGTAAAAGAGGGTGAAATAATGAAAGAAAATGCTAAATCAATTAAGAGGAAGATTCCTTTTGATGCAAAATCATTTTTTAATATAAAAGCTAAGGGTGACTTAGTAATTTTAATATGCGTATTATTACTTGTTATAGGTGGATATATAATGGTTGCAAGTGCACATACCAACGTGTTTGTTACCTATGGTGCAGGTGTATTTATAAAAGAAATGGCTAAAATTACGGTCTTTATAATTGTTGGCTTTTTCATAATGCAAAAACTAAATCAAAAGTTTGATATAGAAATCTTTAAAAAGTATCGAAAAGTATTTCTAATGGGAATTTCTGCTTTGATGATTATGACTTTATTTTTCCCATCAGTAAATGGATCTAAATCATGGATAAATTTAGGATTTATGACCATTCAGCCAACAGAATTTTTAAAAATGTTTGTAATACTTGATAATGCAGTTTATTTCTCAAGTAAAAAATATCAAAGTGAAACAGTTTTTAATGCCTATAAAGAGCCATTGCTTAAATTATTAATTAGTGTTTTATTTATCTTTATTTTACAAAATGACTTAGGGAATGCACTGATAATAATAATGATATATCTAGTAATGTTTTATGCAATTCCTGATCCTAGAATTAAAAAGTTCAAAAAAACATTTGCAATTGCTATGGCAATTTTTATTATATTGTTTTATATATTTGGAAAACAATTAAGTGACTTAATATATTCACTTCCAGATGACTTTTTCAAAAAAGCACAACTAACAAGAATTGCAGTATTGTTTAATCCACTTAAAGATGTATATATAAGTGGATTCCAAGTAACTAATGCACTAGTTGCCCTGGCTTCTGGTGGTTTGTTTGGTATGGGTTTAAATAATTCTACCACAAAATTTCTACTGCCTGAAGCATACAACGATGCCATAATAGCAGTTATTGCTGAAGAATTAGGTTTAGTTGGTGTTTTAGTATTATTTATATTATATATTGGTATTATTGTAAAGCTATTAAGTTATGCTGAAAAGCCAAAAATTAGTACTGATTCAAGATTATTACTTGTAGGTGTTGCTGCCTTTTTTATGGCACAATTTTTTGTTAACATTGGTGGAATGGTTGGTTTAATACCAATGACTGGTGTAACATTACTATTTGTTTCAAGTGGTGGTTCTTCTATATTAATGGCATTTATTTCTATCGGTATTGCTCAAGCAACAATAAAAAGGTATTTAAAGTAATGGATACAACAATATATCTAGAATTACTAGAACTAAAAGATAAATTAATTGCTACAGATATTTATATCCAATATGATAATAGTGTTGTAAAAGCATTAAATAATACAAGCTTAATAACACTTCTTCAAGAATATAATGATTTAGTTGAAATATATAATAAAGTTGATTATAAAAAAACAAAAGATGAAATTAAAAATAAATTAGATATAATAATTAATAGTTTATTTGAAATAGATGAATATATAGAATTTATAAAAAAAGAAGATGATCTAGAACTATTGATTAAAGATACATCTAAAATAATTTTCAAAGATATCATTACGTTTAAAGAAGGTGAAGAAATTGGATGTAAATAGAGGTAACTTTAAAGGCTTAAAACTAGAAACATTAAGTGGAGAAAATACAAGACCTACTCAATCAAGAGTAAAAGAAGCCATTTTTTCCATGCTTTCAAACAATGTATATGATGCTAAAGTCTTAGACTTATTTGCTGGATCAGGTGCACTTGGTATAGAGTCTTTATCAAATAATGCTAAAAGAGTTGATTTTGTAGATAGTAATATAGATGCAATTAAGGTAATAAATAACAATTTAAACAAATTAAAAGATTGTGAATATAAAGTACACAATATTGATTATAATAAAGCACTTATAAATTTTAAAGAAAGTAATCAAAAGTTTGATTTAATTTTTTTAGACCCACCATATAAACAACACTTAATTAATAAACTATTAATAGATATTGAAAAACTAGACTTAATAAATGAGTTTACAATAATTGTGTGTGAAAGTAATTTAGATGAAAATGTTATAAGTGAAACAAGTAAATTAGAATTATATAAAGAAAAAAAGTATGGAAATACTAAAATAAGAATGTTTAGGAGAAAATAACAATGAAAATTGCAATTTATCCAGGATCATTTGATCCTGTTACTAAAGGACATGAAGATATTATAAAAAGAGCTTCTGAAATGTTTGATATACTATATGTAGTAGTACTTGGAAATCCGGCAAAAAAGACACTTTTTACAGTAGATGAAAGAGTAGAGTTAATTGAAAATGTTATTTCTGATTTAGATAATGTTAAAGCAGATAGTAGTCATGCTTTAGCAATAACATATGCCAAAGAAAAGAATGCTAAATTTATTGTTAGAGGTCTTAGAGCTACTGATGATTTTGAATATGAATTGAACATTTTTGCATTTAATCAACATATTGAAAAAGAAATAGATACTATCTTTTTAATGACAAAATTACATAATTCATTTATTTCATCTAGTGGGGTAAAAGAAATGGCCTCATACAATGCTAATATTGATGGATTAGTTTCACCTTGCGTTAAAGCTGCTATTCACAAAAAATATGAAGCTGAAAAGGGGAATGATGGAATTTGCACTTAAATAAAGTTGAGGCAATAGGATTTAAATCTTTTGCAAATAAAGTCAACATAAACTTTGAACCTGGAATAAATGGGATAGTTGGTCCAAATGGTTGTGGTAAAAGTAATATTACAGATGCAATTAAATGGGTTTTAGGAGAACAATCGACTAAAAATCTTCGAGCATCTGGAATGAGTGATGTAATTTTTGCAGGTAGTGATGATTACAAAAAGCAGAATTTTGCACAAGTATCATTAATATTTGATAATAAAGATAGGACCTTAGATATTGAATTTGAGCAGGTTGAAATAACAAGAAGACTTTATAGATCTGGAGAAAGTGAATATTTAATTAATAAAAGTCCAAGTAGGTTAAAAGATATAGTAGAATTAATTATGGATACAGGCTTAGGAAAAGATTCACTTTCAATAATATCTCAAGGAGCAATAGCTGACTTTGCATCAGCAAAACCAGAGGATAGAAGAAGTATTTTTGAAGAAGCAGCTTCTGTATCTAAATACAAAAAAAGAAAAATAGAGTCTTTAAAAAAGTTAGATCGAACAACTCAAAATCTACAAAGATTATCAGATATAATTTCAGAATTAGAATCACAAATAGAACCATTAAAAAAACAAGCTATTAAGGCAAAAAAATATCTAAATGCAAAAGATAAATTAGAAGATATTGAAATCTCAGTAATAGTACATGAAATAAATGCAAATGAAATACTATTAAAAGAAATTAAAAGTGATATCTTAGATTCTAATTCACAAATAGTTTTAATTGAAAAACAATTAAACGAATCTGAAACAAACAAGGAAAAACTAGATGTAGAATACAAGAAATCAAACAATAATGTGGCAAAACTACAACAAGAGTTGTTATTACAAATAGAAGAAATTGATACTCTAGAAAATGAAAAAAAAGAGGTTTATGCTTTAAATACTCAAAATACGGATGATTTTTATATTCAAAAACTAAAAGAGAAAATAGATAGTTTACAAACTGAAATTGAAGTGCAAAGAAATAACTATATAAATTTTTCAAATCAAAAAGAACTATTAATGCAAACTTTTAATGAAATTCAAGAAAATTATAATATTTTGATAACAAACAAGAATAAGCTAACAAATCAAATAAATAGTACTAACAATAAGTTTCATGTGTTAAAAAATTCTATAGATAACAATTCTAATTTATATGCAGGAGTAAAAGCAATAATTACTCAAAAAGATCATTTTTCAGGGTATATAGGATTAGTTAAAGATTTGTTTACTGTAGATGAAAAATATGCAAATGCAATATCTAAAGCGATTTCATCACAGCTACAAAACATCGTCATGGTTAATAGTCAAGATGTTAAAGATGCGGTTAATTTTTTGAAAAGAAATAAAGCTGGTAGGGCTACTTTTATTCCTTTAGATTTGATAAAAAATAGATATGTTAATGATGATGATATTTTTGTTGCAAAATCACAAAATGGTTTTATTGATCAAGCAATTCATTTAATAAAATTTGACAATGAATACAATAAAATGTTTAGTTATTTTCTTAGTAATATTTTAATTGTAGACAATATAGACCACGCAATAGAATTGTCAAAGCTATTAAAATCAAAGTATAAAATAGTTACACTTGATGGAGAAGTTATTAATCCTGGAGGAATAGTAACAGGAGGAAATAGTAGGAATGAATCAAATAATATTTTAACTTTAAAACAAGATTTAGAAAAAGTAACTATCAATAAATCTTTGCTAGAAAATGAGTTATTACAAGTTGAAGATGAAATATTTGTTAATCAACAAAATCAGGCAAACACAAGAAATAAAATTAATCAATTTAATATTTCAATTGCTAAATCAGAAGAAAATGAAAACAATAATAAATATCAATTTAAGATTAATAAAGCCGAATATGAGTTATTAACCAAAAAAGAATATCAACAAAACAATGATACAGAAGATATAACAAATAAATTATTATTAGCTAAAAATAATAAACAAGAAATTATTAATAATATTCAGACCAATCGTGAAGAAAGTCTAAGATTATCTAAATTAATTGAAACAATAGAAATTAGTTTAAAAGCATCAAGAATTGAAATTAATAATTATAGACAAAAATATAGTGACTTAAACATTAAACTTACTAAAATAGAAATTTATATAAAATCAAACTTAGATAGATTAGCAATTGAATATAAATTAACTATAGACCACGCTAGAGAAATATCACAAAATGATATTGATATTAAACTTGCAAAAGAAGAAGTTAGTAGATGGAAATCAATCATAAAAAGTTTAGGTAATGTAAATTTATTAGCAGTAGATGAATATGAAAAAATTAAAGAAAGATTTGATTTTATGTCAACTCAAAAAAATGATTTAGAAAGTTCACGTTCTGAAATACTGCAAATGATCAATGAAACAGATAAAATTATGGTAAAGAAATTTAAAGAGACTATTGAAGAAATTAATGATGTGCTACCAGATACTTTCAAAAAATTATTTGGTGGGGGAAATGCTACATTAGCATATACAGATCCTTCAAATATTTTAGAAACAGGAATTGAAATACAAGCACAACCACCAGGTAAAACTGTGCAAAACCTTAATTTGTTTTCTGGAGGAGAAAAAGCGATGATTGCTTTGTCTGTGCTATTTGCTATTCTTAAAGTAAGACCAGTTCCACTATGTATATTAGATGAAGTAGAAGCTGCTTTAGATCAAGCAAATGTTGAAAGATTTGCCAAATTTTTGAAAGAATTTGCATACAAAACACAATTTATTGTTATTACCCATCGTCCAGGAACCATGGAACAATGTGATGTTTTATATGGCGTTACAATGCAAGAAAAAGGTGTAACAAAGATGATTGGTGTAAAATTAGAAGAAGCTAAAGATATGATAGACAAGGAGTAATAATATGGCTAAAAAAAGTTTTTTTAAAAAGATTAGTGAAGCAGTACTAGGTAAATCCGCACAATCAAATGAAAAATATGCAGCGGGTTTAGATAAATCAAGTAAGTCTTTTACTGATCAAATAAACAGCCTAGCAGCAAGATATCGTGAAATCGATGAAAATTATTTTGAAGAATTAGAAGATGCTTTAATAATGTCAGATGTTGGTGTAAACATGGTCATGACAATTGTTGATGAAATAAGAAAAGAAGTTAGATTACAAAATATAAAAGACCCAAAAATGATTAATGAATTAATTGTCGATAAAATGTTTGTAATATATGCAAATCAAGGATATATGAGCACTACATTAAATGTTAATAATCCAGGACTTAATGTAATTTTGATGGTTGGAGTTAATGGAGTAGGTAAAACAACAACAATTGCTAAACTAGTTAAAATGCTTCAAAACGATGGAAAAAAAGTAATGGTAGCTGCTGGAGATACATTTAGAGCTGGGGCAATAAATCAATTAGATGAATGGGCTAAAAGATTAGATGTAATGATTGCAAAAAAAGAAGAGAATTCAGATCCAAGTTCAGTTGTCTTTGATGCAGTTAAAAAAGCAAAAGAAAATGATGTTGATGTACTAATATGTGATACTGCAGGAAGATTGCAAAACAAAGTGAATTTAATGAATGAATTAGATAAAATAAAGAGAGTAATACAAAAAGAGGTACCAGAAGGCCCTCAAGAGACTTTATTGGTAATAGATGCTACAACTGGTCAAAACGGGGTCTCACAAGCTGCTATCTTTAAAGAAGTTGCTAATGTAACAGGAATTGTATTATCAAAAATGGATGGAAGTGCAAAAGGTGGAATAGTTCTAGCAATAAAAGAATTGATAGATATACCTGTAAAATTTATAACTGTTGGAGAACAAATAGAAGATATAGAAGAATTTGATTTAGAAAAATATATATATTCACTTACAAAAGGATTATTTAATGAATAATATAGAAAATATAACTAGACTAATAGCTCTTTATGATATTTATAAAGAGCTATTAACTAGCAAACAACAAGAATACTTTGAACAATACTATTTTGAAGATCTTAGTTTACAAGAAATTTCAGAAAATTTTAATGTTTCTCGAAATGCAATACATAGAAATTTACAAACAACTCAAGAACATTTAGAAAAATATGAAAACGTATTAAAAATCCAATTAAACCAAAATAAACTTATAACAGAATTTGAATACTTAGCAAATAAATATGAGATTTCTAAAACAGATAAACATAGCATGATAAAAATAATCAATGATAAATAAATAAGGAAATATTATAAACATATTAATAATTTAATATATATTATTTTTTTACATATTATAAAAATTATTTAGTCGTTTTTTGCTAATGTTTTACTATAAAGTCAAGAGAAAAAGCCCAAAAGTAAAGCGTTTTTTAACTAATAATTACAAAAAACAAGTTTATCAAAAAAAAATGTAAAAAAGACTTGCTATGTATGTTTAGTATATGTATAATATAAGAGTGTTAAGCAAGAGAAAACAAAAAAGAGTTGGACGATTAGCTCAGTTGGGAGAGCATCTGCCTTACAAGCAGAGGGTCAGCGGTTCGAGCCCGTTATCGTCCACCATGCCGACTTAGCTCAACTGGTAGAGCAACTGACTTGTAATCAGTAGGTTGGGGGTTCAAGTCCTCTAGTCGGCACCATTAACACGGAGGGGTAGCGAAGTGGCTAAACGCGACTGACTGTAACTCAGTTCCTTAGGGTTCGGCGGTTCGAATCCGCCCCCCTCCACCATTTATTGGGGATTAGCCAAGCGGTAAGGCAAGGGACTTTGACTCCCTCATGCACTGGTTCGAATCCAGTATCCCCAGCCATTAGTGTCCTGTTAGCTCAGTTGGTAGAGCATCTGACTTTTAATCAGAGGGTCACAGGTTCGAATCCTGTACAGGACACCATTTATAAAAAATCCAGTTTTAAATTTTACACCATGCCCTGGTGGCGGAACTGGTAGACGCACAGGACTTAAAATCCTGCGGGTAGTGATATCCGTGCCGGTTCGATTCCGGCCCAGGGCACCATTTGGACGATTAGCTCAGTTGGGAGAGCATCTGCCTTACAAGCAGAGGGTCGGCGGTTCGAGCCCGTCATCGTCCACCATTTATTGGGGATTAGCCAAGCGGTAAGGCAAGGGACTTTGACTCCCTCATGCACTGGTTCGAATCCAGTATCCCCAGCCATTAGTGTCCTGTTAGCTCAGTTGGTAGAGCATCTGACTTTTAATCAGAGGGTCACAGGTTCGAATCCTGTACAGGACACCATTTATTTTAAATAACGGACGATTAGCTCAGTTGGGAGAGCATCTGCCTTACAAGCAGAGGGTCGGCGGTTCGAGCCCGTCATCGTCCACCATAAGTACAATTTTACCAATATGTGTCCTGTTAGCTCAGTTGGTAGAGCATCTGACTCTTAATCAGAGGGTCGCAGGTTCGAAGCCTGTACAGGACACCAATAGAAAAATCCAGTTTTAATTTACACCAGCCCTGGTGGCGGAACTGGTAGACGCACAGGACTTAAAATCCTGCGGGTAGTGATATCCGTGCCGGTTCGATTCCGGCCCAGGGCACCATTTGCCGACTTAGCTCAACTGGTAGAGCAACTGACTTGTAATCAGTAGGTTGGGGGTTCAAGTCCTCTAGTCGGCACCATTTTTTTTTGGAGGGGTAGCGAAGTGGCTAAACGCGACTGACTGTAACTCAGTTCCCTTGGGTTCGGCGGTTCGAATCCGCCCCCCTCCACCATAATGACAACAAACTATCTTTTAGATAGTTTTTTTTATTTGACATAAGCACACAAGAGGTATTAAAACTATCAGTAGGGGGTAACGATTGTTACCCCCTTTTTAATGCTTATATGTTTATGCTATTTTTATTTACAGTATTTGGCTTCTTTAATGCTATTTTAACTAACTAAAACACTTTAAATTATGTCTACAGCATAACATCATGTTTGTTTCATAATGTAATTGAATATGTTCATGTATAACTTATTTTAGGTAGTATTATTACTTAATAATACCTTTCTTTAATTTAAATAGTTTTTAAATAACATAGAATCTTCTGTTGATTCTATACTTTTTAATGCTATTTCTATTATCATAATCAACTAAAAATGATTATAATAAAAAAGCATACGCGTAAGCATAGTTAGAGAAAGCACTTACACACTTTTGGGTGTTATTGTATAAACTTTTATTTGAATCTAATCTTCAAAAGAATTCTAGCTAATAGTAAGATATTGCATCAGATCTAGTTATTACAAAACTTCTAATAAATATATGATCATTTGATTGTAATCTATCTTATTAGAAAAATATCCATCGTATCAATAATGTAGTAGTGAAAAAATATTTTATTATTTAAATTTAAAAATAAATAATAGATTGTTATGTTAAATAATAAATGCAAATTTTTAAGTATAAATAGATTAAATTTTTAAATATATATATTTACTTTTAAAGGAAAATGATTTTAAAATAGGCAATTTAAGGATGTCAAACATATTTAATATAGATAAAACCGACTTTTGTATAAAATTTTTAATTGTATAAGTTTACTATAAGAAAACTAGATTAAGTAAGTTAAAGATTTCACATTTTAAAATTAATGATAACATATTGTGAAAAAAAGTTTATAATAATATCACGGTTTTTATTATCTTGTTTTATTTTTAAAGCTAATAATTTACATATAGAATAATATTATTGTTGTTAATTATTTTAGTGAACCAAAACTTATAACTAATATTAATCATAATCTTAATTTATTAATAATAATTCTAAAAATTTGATATTATCTATTTTAATCCATTAATGCACAATATATGTAAAATACTTGTAAAAAACATAAGATTATTAAGATATTTGATGTGTTTTAGCTTTTTTTAATGAAAATAAAATTAAAAAAAGATATAGTTTTTTTGTTTAAATCTAAATATCATATTTAAAATTTAATTAAAGATTTTTTTTTCAATTTTAAAACTGATCTTAACTCTTTACAAATTAAAAATAGACCAACATTATAAAAAAAATATAAAGTAAATGAAGATATAGTAATAATTTGTGAAAAACTGATAATGATTTGTGATATTCTGGTAAAAAAATAATTGTGTTTAATTTTAGTATATGGTACTATACCAATAAGTAGAGCTAGGAAAAATAATTATTGTTATTTATTTTAACAATTAAATTTATATTATATGCATTATCCTAGCATCTCAACATAGGGGAGGTATTTTTTTTAATGGAAGCAAACAAACAACAAAAATTAGGCTTAATTGAAAGAATTGGTGCCAAATTACCAGAGTCAAACTTATTACTGTTAATGCTTACAGCAATTATCATTATATTAAGTTTCTTTGCAGCGGGTGAGCATCAAGGAGCACAAGTAGGTACAACTTATGAGGTTACAAACCTTATGTCAATTGATGGGTTTAGATGGATACTGTATAACATCATCAATAACTTTAGAGCATATCCACCACTTGGAATTGTAATTGTAGGTGTTATCGGATTTGGTTTTGCAGAAAAAGTTGGACTACTTGGAACTTTGATCAAAAAAGTTGGTCATTCAACTCCAGAAAAGTTTATTTTACCAGTAATTGTATTTGTTGGTATTAACTCATCTGTAGCATCAGATGCTGGATATATCGTACTTGTACCACTAGCTGGAGCTTTATATGCAGGTTTAGGTAGAAATCCATTAGTTGGTGTTGCTGCGGCATTCGCATCGGTATCAGCTGGATTTGGAGCTGCATTAGTTCCAACACCTGGAGATGGATTGCTTGGTGAAATTACTAAAGGTGTAATTGAATCATCAGGACAAACATTTACTTTAAACACTGTTACAATGAACTACTTATTTATGATAGTTTCAACTTTCTTCTTAACTATATTACTTACATTTGTAACAATAAAGTTTGTTGAAAAAAGAGCTAGTCACCATGAAATAGTAATTCCAGAGGAAGATTCTATTGAAATAGGTGAATTAACAACTGAAGAAAAAGGTGGTTTAAAAGCTGCTGGTATTGCTTTACTTGTTGTATGTATTATTATTGGAATTTTATATTTTACAGGTTTCTTAACTAGCTATAGTGAAATAATTGATGAAGCTGGAACTGTTAAAAATTATAATCCAATTTTAGATAATATTATCGTTATTATGATTTGTATCTTCTTATTCCCATCAATTGCATTTGGTCGTAAGATGAACATCATTAAAACTGGTAAAGATTATGTTGGTGTTACAGTTAGAGCAATGAAGGATATGGCATATATTATGGTATTTGCAATTTTTGCAGGTAACTTCCTTGCAATATTCTCTCACTCAGGATTAGATAAGTTTATTGCAAATAATGGAGCAATCACATTAATTAACTTAAATATATCTAATACATTTGTATTACTAATTCTATTCATGTTCATTTGTGCTATTGTTAACTTATTTATTGGATCGGCATCAGCTAAGTGGACGTTACTTGCACCAATATTTATAACAATGCTTGATCAAGCATCAAATGGTAGTATTGGACCTGAAATAGTACAAGCTGCATATAGAGTAGCTGATTCAGCAACAAACATTATTACTCCATTAATGTCTTACATGGGAGTTATATTAATATGTGCTAAAAGATATGCACCTAAATTTGAACTTGGTGACTTAATTTCATTAATGAGCCCATATTCAGTAGCAGTATTCTTAGGTTGGGGAACATTCTTATTAATTTATGTTTTATTAGGAATACCTTTCGGTTTATAAGATTCACACAAAAAAAGAGCAATTGCATTTGCTCTTTTTTTATTATATATACTATTATTTACCGTCTAACTTATCATCAATATTATCTTTGATATCTTCAAATTTATCTTTTGCATCTTCAGCGATATCTTTAATCTTATCCCCTAAATCACCAAAGAATCCTTTTGCATCTTCAGTGAAGTCTGCAACTTTATCTGAAGCTTGATCCTTGAATTCATCAAATTTTTCTGCAGTTGAATCTTTAAAATCTTCTGCTTTTTCTTTAAAATCATTTGCATTATCTTGTACTTTGTCTTTTAATTCATTTGCATTATCTTTGATTTCAGAATTTTTATCTTCTACTTTATTTTTCAAATCCTCAACATCTTTATTAAAGTTTTCAGTATTAACTGCAGATTTAACTTCTGCTTTATCCTTTAGTAACTCTGCGTTTTCTTTAATATCAGCATTCTTATTTGAAATATCTTCTTTTAATTCAGCTGCTTGAAAATCTGCTTTGTCTTTTAGCGTTTCAGTACTTTCTTTTAAATCAGAAACTTTATCGCTAGCTGCATCCTTTAATTCTTCTGTTTTTGTTGATACATCTTCTTTTAAGTTGTTAAATGTATCTTCCATCTTATCCTTTAAATTATTAATGTCCATGATGGTCCCCTCCTTTTGTAATATATTTAAATACTAACAAATTCTACTTTTTTTAACAAACTATATGCAACTATATGTAATTAACGTATTGCCTATAAATATAATATATTTTAATATGTTGTTTTTAAGATGAATACAAAAAATACTGTTATAAAAATTGGGTATATGGTATAATGATTAAGGAAATATGAAGGATGAATCTACATCATTTGTACTTTAATAGTATATGCTAAATATGCTATAATACATAAGAATGGGAGAGTGTATTAATGGATTCTAAAAAAAATAAAGATATAAGATCAAGAAAAAAAGATAATCGAAAAGATATAAAAATAAAAAAAGTTAATATGTCTGATGTAAGAAAGACATTAAGTAGTAAATTAGGTAATAATGATGATAGTTCTAGACCAAGAGCTAACAAAGATACTGTAAATAATCTTGAATCTACTACAAAACTAACAAAATACAATTCTATTGCTAGTGGTGAATCTAAAAGCACTAAAAAAGAAAAAGCAAAAAATAATGACAAAGGAATAGTGTCTAATAAAAAGAATAGTGGTATTTTTGGTAAGTTCAACAATGGTAATAAAAAGGATTTTTTCTTTTTTAAACTGTCTAAAATTGGCCAAATTATGCTAGTTATTTATGCTGTCGGTATACTTGTATTTGGTTTTCTATTTGCAAGAGCCTTTATGAATAAAGGACAAGTAATTTTAGGAAATAGAGAAGAAGTTACTAAAGTTATTAGTAATGATCAAGTATCAAAAATAAAGGAGAAACTAACTGCAGATATACCTGCAGACAATATCAGTGTCTCTCTTAATGCATATAGACTTGTTGTAGTTTTAGATTTAAAAGATAGTACTTCTGTAAAAAAAGCAACTGCAGCTAATGAAAAAGCCTATAAAATTGTGGATGGAATTACACCTATTAAAGACTATTTTTCTGGAAGTAAAGAATTAAATAATGATTTATTTATATATGCAGCTGACGTAGTTCCAACTGATTACGATTCAAACTCTAAATATATTATTGAAACATACAAAAATTCAAGAATGAGCAAACCTGCAACATATAACTTATTAAAATATAGAGATAAAGACTCATACAAAGAAGTACTAAAATCTTTAGAGAAAGCAAAATAAAAAAGGCATTGCCTTTTTTTTATGGACTGATATATGAAAAAAATAATAGATGCTGAAGTAATTAAGTATGATGAAAAAGGAAAAGGAATTATTATTGATAATAATATTCCAATTACAATACCAAATGCAATTGTTTCAGAAAAAGTTAAAGTTAAAATAAATAAAATATCAAAAAAAAATGGATATGGAGAAATTATAGATATTCTTAGAGAAAGTAAAGATAGAGTTTCATCAAAATGTAAATATAGCGATAAATGTGGTGGTTGCAATTTACTACATATGAGTGAAATGTCACAAAAAGAATTTAAAATAGAAAAAGTAAAAGAGGCATTTAATAAGTTTGATATCAAAATAAAAGACATATCTTATATTAAGAACGATAATCCTTTTGGTTATCGAAATAAGTTATCTCTTCCTTTACTTAGAGTTAAAGATAAAATAGAAGTGGGATTATATAAAGAGTACTCTAATGAAATAATTCCCATAAAAGAGTGTATTATACAAGAAAAAATTATAAATGTACTTTTAAAAAGTGTTGTTGATGTTTTAAACATACATAATGTCTCAGTTTATAATCAAGAGAAACAATCTGGTTATTTAAGACAAATAATTATTAAATCATCTAAAGCGAATAATCAATTGTTACTTGGATTTGTAGTAAATGATACAAAATACACTAATAAACTAGATATAGTAATAAAACAACTACTTGTAGATAATAACAATATAAAATCTATTGTTATAAACTTTAATGATAAAAATACTAATGTGATATTAGGTGAAAAAAATCAAATTGTTTATGGAACTGGATATATAATAGATACAGTAAATAATTTAGATTTTAAAATTTCTTTAAATTCTTTTTACCAAGTTAATGCCAATCAAATGAATAATCTCTATCTAAAAGCAATACAAATGGCCAATCTTAACAATGAAGATATTGTTTTAGATGCCTATTGTGGAGTAGGTACAATATCTACGTATATTTCAAAGACTGTAAAAAAGGTAGTTGGAGTAGATATAGTACCATCAGCTATTAAAGATGCTAATAATAATAAGCTAATAAATAATATTACTAATGTCGAATTTGTATGTTCAGATGTTAATGATTACATGTTAGAAAATCATAATTTATTTAATAAAATAATATTAGACCCACCAAGAAAAGGAGCAACTAAAGAGTTTTTAGATATTGTTTTAAAAATGCAGGTGAATAAAATAGTTTATATTGCTTGTGATGTAAATACACAAGCAAGAGATGTTGCTTACTTAATACAAAATGGATTTAAAGTAGATAAAGTATGTGCAGTAGATTTATTTTCACAAACTTTTCATATAGAAAATATTGTATTGTTAACAAAATAAGCAGTTGTTTACTAGGTGTATACACAGCAAAGAGATAAAAGCTTTATAATTTACATTCTATATATATAATGTTATTTTATATTCATACAAAGATATGTATATGAAATAATCTATAGGAGGAAATATTATGGCGAAAATCGTAGTAGGGAATTATACAGAGTTAGCACAGACAAGAATAGCATTAGAAAAACTAATTAAAGAGGGATTTCCAAAAGGTAGCATTACACTAATTACCAATGATGTAAATGCCCAAGAATTAACAAAAGAAGGGATTAAAGTTGATACTGATTATCATGAAGATGAAACTTTCTTAGATAAATTAAAAAACTTCTTTATAGGAGATGCTCCATATGAAGGACATGAATTTATTGAGAATACAACCGATTTCTATGTTTATGGTGAAGATTTAAAGAAAGGTCACATGCTTTTAGTTTTAGATGATTTTGAATTCACTGATGAATTAAGAGAAAAAGCAGAGACTTTCAGTATATATAAAGAAACAAAAGAAAAGGTTGATAATGAAATAAATTCTTCTCGTTCTTATATTAAAGATGAAGTATCAAAGACCAATAAAAGTGTATCACAATCTGTAAAAGAAGCTAAAGATGATATTAAAAATATTAGAAAGAGTTCAAATGATAATATTGATGACATAGCATATGAAAGAGATGTAAAATTAGAAAATATCTATGAAAATGCTGATCAAGATGCATCAAAAGTTATTGATAATGCAAATGAAGACATTTCTAATATAGTATCTGAAAAACACGAAAACATCTCAAATATCGCAAAGACAACTAAAGAAGACATTGAAAATAAAATGGATCAGTCTAAAGAGAAGGTCAAAGAATCATTTGATAAAACAAAAGAAAATGTAGAAAAAGTAATAGATGATATAAATAAATAATTATTTAGTATTTTTGATAAGAGAATAAGTTCTTATCAAAAATACTTTTTTTAATTCAAAATAATATTTAAAATAACATAATTTGTTTAAATAAATGTTTACAATTTATGGTATACTAATAAGATATAAATGATGTATGATCATCAGGAAAGTAGGATGAAAATGAAAGACAGTAATGTTGAGATTGAGATTAAGAAAATAGGAATTAATGGAGAAGGAATAGGATACTATAATAAAAATGTTGTATTTATTCCAAATTCTCTACCTGGTGAACTAGTACTTGTTCATAATATGGAAAATAAAGGAAGCTTTTATACTGCAGAAGTAAGCAAAATTATCAGAAAATCTAAAGATAGAATAAACCCTCCATGTAAAATGTATAATAAGTGTCAGGTTTGTTCAATAATGCCACTAAATTATGAAAAGCAAATAGAAGCAAAAAAAACATTGTTATTAGATAGTATATACAAGTATTCTAAAAAGAGATTAAGAATAGATGAAGTAATAAAATCAGAAAATAATATTGGTTATAGAAATACTATAAAACTACCATTTTTTAATTTAAAAGATAAGCTAGCAATAGGATTACACAAAAGAGATACTAATCATTATATTTATTTAAATGACTGTATTATTCAAGAGCCACAAATAAATAAAACAATTGATAGTGTATTATCAATCTTAGATGAATATCGTTATAGAGCTTACGATAAGAAAACAAAAATAGGATTAAGATATTTAATAGTAAGATCTTTTAATAAAGAAGTAATGATAACATTTGTTGTAGGAAAAAATACTAAAATAGTTGATGAAGCCTTAGATAAAATTGAGCAAATTAAAAATATTATATCTATAAATATAACAACAAATACCAAAAATAGAAATGAAATAATTGTAGAACCAATTAAAAACTTACGTGGTAAAAAGAGTATTAATGCTAAATACAATGATTTTGAATTTAAATTATCACCAGAGTCATTTATGCAGTTAAATACAGAACAAGCAATTAAAATGTATGATAAAATAAAAAGTTACTTAGGTAAGAATAATAAACTAGTTCTTGACTTGTATTCAGGAGTAGGGTCAATTACAAATTACGTAGCCGAATGCACAGAAAAGATAGTTGGAATTGAGCTTTCTAAAGCAGCTACTAAAGATGCAAAAGAAAATGCTAGAAAACACAGAATTGAAAATGCTGAATTTGTTGCAGGTGATGTAGATGATGTTATTAAAAGATATGCAAAAAATAAAAATATTGATGCAATTATAGTTGACCCACCTAGAGTAGGATTAAGCGAATTTACTATTGAATCAATTGTAAAATCAAAATCTAAAAAATTAATTTATGTTTCATGTAATCCTTCTACATTAGGAAAAGACTTAAGCATATTACTAGATTACTATGATGTTAGAAGTACAACTTTAATAGATATGTTTCCACATACAATGCATGTAGAAACAGCAATGCTGTTAATTAGAAAAAAATAAAGCACTAAAAAGATGATATTTCATCTTTTTTGCTTATAAATATAGGTTATTATAATATTTACTAGTTAGGAGAAATAGTATGAATTTATATGAACAAACATTAGAAAAACAATTAGATAGCTGGAAAAAGGATATTTTAAAAAAAGAATCAATGATAAAAAAAACAACTAATAAAGTGCAAAATAAAACACAAAATTTATTACCAGATAAGGTTCAAAGTACAATCACAAGTACAATAGAGGGTATGACAAAGTTAATAATGAATGGTTCAGGTTTTCTTACAGTTAAAGAAAACACAGAAGGTCTTAGTTTAGCTGAGAGTGAATATCTAGTTTTGACACAATTTTCTAAATATCAAAAAGCTGCCATGAGTGAAGGTTTTAGCTTTGGCTTAGGTGGAATTATTTTAGGTGTTGCAGACTTACCCGCATTATTAAGTATAAAGATCAAATTTATGTTTGATGCCTGCAAATTGTATGGCTTTGATCCTAATCTAATTGAAGAAAGACTGTTTATACTATATATTTTTCAATTATCATATTCATCAAAAGATAATAAACAAGAAATATTTAAGATAATAAACAATTGGAACAAAACGGATATTAAAAATTTTGATTGGGAAAAATTTCAGTTAGAATATCGAAATTATTTAGATATTGCCAAGATGTTACAATTGGTACCAGTAATAGGTAGTGTAGTTGGAGCTACTGCAAACTATAAATTAATGAATACTTTAAAGAAAAATCTAATGAATTGCTATAGATTAAGAATAATGAACGATAATAAAATGATTTAAATCACACTTTTATACAAAATGCTACCATTTTAAGAACAATGTTATAAAAAAGTAACATTGTTTTTTTGTTTTTACATGAAAAAAATTTCACATAAAAAATTTTTCAACTTATGGACTACACTAATTGACAGTGTTATATAATTTAACTATAAAATAAAAACAAAGGAGCTAAGATGGAACATTTAAAAGAAATTTTTGAGTACAGAACATGGATAAAAGGAGAAAAGTTATATAATAATAACGAAATGTATAATATTAAGTACATTAAAAACACACTAACTGCAGCTGTACAAGCTACAGAAAAGTATAAAGTAGAAATAAATATACATAATTTCAATATAAAGAATATGAAATGTAATTGTCCAGTAGCTAAAAAGAAAAATAATTGCGAGCACATAGTTGCATTATTGTTTGAGGCAATAAATCTTGGATACTTAAGTGATGTATCAAGTATTCATAAACAAGAGTGGGCAAAAATAATAAGTGAATTATCTTTTAATTCTTGTATAGATTCAGTAAATTATAAATTTGATGAGAATTTAAGCAAGTTACTATTAAAAGAAATTAATGAAATAAGTACTGATCAAAATATAAAAGATTTGATTGAGAATATTATCAGATTGCTAAAAAGAATAGATCTAAACAAACAAAACATCAACTTATCAATGTCGTTAGAAATAATTATAGATTTTATTTTTAATAATGATTCTTTAATCAGCGAAAATGTAATAAGTCAGATATTTAAATTAACCAATGATTTTCAAAATTTAGAACTTCTATTCAAAATATATGAAGTGTATTTAAAGAAAAATGATTATAGTATATTAAGTATAAAAAATAAAATGGAAGGGAAACGTAAAAAAGTTAAATACATACATCAATATGTCTTATTATCATTGTATATAGACTATTATCAAAAACAGTCTTTTGATAATAAAAAGTTGATGTTAGTGTTAAATGAATTTGAACATACTGAAGCATTAAAATATTTAAAATTTAACTACTATCTTAATAACAATGAGATAGAGCTAGCAGGAAAAATATTATTTAAAGATAATAAAGTTCCAATAGATTATAATAAATTTATTAACTGTTTAGAATTATTAATGAATAAATATTATGAGAAAAATAAATATTATCAAATATTATATAGTATTATTCATTTAAGCATAATAAAAAATATTTCAGTAACAAATAATTATTACAATGACTTCAAAACTTTATTCTTTAATAATAATGAATTAAATAAATATATAAATTTATGGATAGATAAAATTATCAAAGACTTCAATTCTATTCAATTAATAGATTTCTTTCTTTATTATGAAGAATACGAATTCATATTAAATATTATTGTAAAAACAAACAATATTAATAAATTAGTAGATCATGCTAAAGAATTGATTAAGTATAATGAAACTAAATTTAATCTTGCCTTTTTAATAATTATTAAAGATAAAATTAATAGTTGCATAACTATAGATGATTTCTATTTAATAAAAAAATCAGTCTTGTTCTACAAGAAGGAAATAAGAAACAATCAAATAATTAAAGAAATACAAATACTACTATTTAAAGATAGTACTAAAATTAAAAATATGAAAGAGTTAGCTTTTAAGCTAAGTGAAAACTATGATAAAATTAAATAAACTTGAATCAACTATTATACAATATGAAAATACTTTATTGAATACATTTGCCGATTACTACATTAATAATGATTTTATAATAAAACAAGATTTTAAAAAAATAGATAACTATACTAAAATATATGGGACCATAGATCATTTCAGCAAAAAAATAAGTACAGAAATAAAACTATCAAGTATTGATAATACAATTGAAGCTACATGTGATTGTGATATTAGATATAAAAATCAAATATGTGAACATGTAATGGCATATTTGAAGAATATATATTCTAATGAGAAAACTATAAATAAAGATGCAAATAATGAATTAACCAAACTTAATCTAATTAGAAATGAACAAAAAGAATCAAAAATTATAGAAATTGAATTATTATATTTTAAATCAATTTCTAAACGTTCAAGAGATCTTGTAAATTATTATAAAAAAGAGATTAGTGCAGAGCAAAATGCAATGACTTTAACAAATAAAATAGATTTGCATCCAATATTAGAATTGAATAGTAATAATAAATGGACCATAAGATATATGATTGGTAATGATAGACTTTATTACATAAAAGATATTGAAACTTTTCTTGAAAATGTTGAATATAATGTAAATTTTAAATATGGTAATGAATTAGAATTAGTACATTCAATAAATATCTTTTCAGATAATAGCAAGTTACAATATAAATTAATAAAAGTGTTTTCAAATATGTCGAATAAATCAAAAATCGAAAAAATAATAATTAATAAAAAAAGTATATTATTAAATAAAGAAACAATAGATATATTCTTTGAATTTTATAAGTTAAGTAATAATGATATTATTTGTGAAGAAGTAAACGAAAAAATAGATATACATATATATCGAAATAGATTGTTCCATAACTATCATTTGAACCTTAATCATAATTATATATTATCCAAATTTAATCTATATAAAATAGAAAATAATAATAAAATAAAGAAAATAGATTTTAAAAATAAGAAAAAGACTATTAAACTACTAAATATTTTATCAAAAAATAATTTTATAGTATTACAAGAAAATCTAGATGAATTTAAAACTTTTGTAACAAAAGATATAATACAAAATTTTAATATTACATATCATGTAGATAATACTTTTTAGTAATCACAATATATAGTCTCATTTTGAAACCAATTTCATTGAAAAAGATAATAAAGGTCACGAAAGTAAACACCAAGTTTAAATTGTTATCTACAAATAAGTAATAAGTTAGTTTACTGTTAATGTTTTTATATTATTTGTTGTTTTATAGTTAATATAGATATATAATATAATTATAAAAAATGAGGAGGAATTTAATAATGGAAAAATTATTGAATCAATTACTAGCAGACTTAATGGCTATTAATGTTAATTTACACAACTTACACTGGAATGTTTCAGGAATGGGGTTTGAGGAATATCATGAGTTAACTGAGGGGTTATATAATGATGTTTTTTCAAAATTTGATGATGTTGCAGAGTATTTAAAATCAAATGATATGTATCCATCTGCATCATTAGATCAGTATGCAAAAGAAACAAAATGTAAACCACTAGCTGTAAAGGATTTTACTGATGAAGAGGTTGTAGCATCTTTAAATGATATCTATACATATCTTATTAAGTCTTTTCAAGAAATTGCAAACAAAGCTGATAAAGAGGGTCACAAAGGATTAGTCTTTATAATGACTAATTGGATAGGTGAATATAAAAAAGCACACTGGATGATTAAAGCTAGATTAAAATAATTATTAGGAACTAATTTAGTTCCTTTTTTTATTTAATTTAAAATTTTATTTAAGTGCAACATATAGTATAATATTAGTAAGTAAGGAGGTTGTTTATGAAAAAATTTCTAGTTTCATATTCTGGAGGAAAAGATTCTATGCTAGCTTTAGATAGAATGTTAAAAGATAAAAATGAGTTAGTAGGTATTTTTACAACGACAAATAAAGATATAGGTTCATGGTTTCATGATATAAACTTAAATATATTAGAAAATGTTGCAAAAAGCATCGATACAATATTTATTCCTGTAAAACTTAGAGAAGGTAATGAATATACAGAAGACTTTGAAAATGCTCTTAAAGCTCTAAAACAACAATATAGTATAGATTGTATTGTATTTGGAGATATTGACATAGAGGAACATCGTATTTGGTGTAGTGAAAGATGTAATAATGTTGGATTAGAAGCTATTTTTCCACTATGGCAAGAAAATAGACTTTCTTTAGTAAAAGAATTTATTGATAAAGGATACAAAGCAGTTATAAAAAAAGTTGACAAAAACAAGCTACCTAAAGAGACATTAGGAAAAACACTTGATTATTCAGTATTAAATTATTTTACTGAAGTTGGCATTGATGAATGTGGAGAAAATGGGGAATATCATACATTAGTTTATGATGGACCAATTTTTAAGCAAAAAATTAATTTGGATATTAAAGATATCCAAGAAACTGAGTATAGCTATAATCTTAA
Source organism: Mycoplasma sp. P36-A1 (assembly GCF_049478495.1). Classification (NCBI taxonomy): domain Bacteria; kingdom Bacillati; phylum Mycoplasmatota; class Mollicutes; order Mycoplasmatales; family Mycoplasmataceae; genus Mycoplasma; species Mycoplasma sp. P36-A1. Next base: position 890,153 of record NZ_CP168083.1, read on the forward strand.
TATTAATTTAATTTAAAATTATTATAAATTAAACACACTTCGTGTTTACATAGTATATTTTCAGTGATATAATATAAATACAGAGATAGATATCTGTTCAAACAAAATAAAGCTTAGTCTTTGGGGTTGGGTGAGATTCCCTACCGATGGTTATAGTCCATGACCCGCATAATGCGGCTGAATAGGTGAAATTCCTATACCGACGGTTAAAGTCCGGATGAGAAAAGATTATCATTTTTCTGTAGCTAATACCCTGAGATTTTTTTCTCAGGTTTTTTTATATTCAAGAAAGAAGGACAAAGAATGAAAAAAATATTAAACTTTAATATTAGAGAAATTACCCTTATAGGGATATTTGGAGCAGTTGCAGCACTATTAATGTATTTAAAATTTCCTCTTCCATTAATGCCACCATTTATGGAATTTGATTTTTCAAGTGTGTTAGAACTAATTGGAACATTTATTATGGGACCAGTAGCAGGAGCATTTATAGTAATAATAAAAATATTGATCAAGTTATTGCTGCAAGGTACATCTACAATGTTTGTAGGAGAACTTTCAAATATAATTGTATCTATTGCATATGTAGTTCCAGCAGGAATAATATATAAGAAAATGCTTAATAAAAAAGGAGCTATACTTGGTATGCTTGCAGGTACAATATTAAGTACATTAATGGCAGCACTTTCAAATTACTTCTTAATTCTACCATTATATGCAAATCTATTTGGTATGGGAATGGATGATATTGTTGGAATGGTAACTGTAGTTAACCCTGCTGTTAATAGTCCATTTACTTTATTTTTAGTAGGAATTATTCCATTCAATATAATCAAAGGTGGAATTTGTGCAGTTGTTACTTTTTTAATATATAAAAAAATTAGAGCAACAATTGAAAACTATGCATACAAAGCTAAAAAATGTTAAAACCACTAAGGTGGTTTTTTATTTTGAAGTATAATGAGTATAAAATAGTTAAATATAGACAATATATATTCTAACTTATGGTATAATTTATTCATTGAAATAAAAAAGAGGTGTATTTATGGACTTAAATAAAAAAAATATAAAAATAATATCAGGTTTAATATTTTTTACAGTAGCATTACTTTGGATAACAATGTACTTTAGTTCGGTAGTTGATGCAATACAATTTATAATATCAGTTTGTATTCCATTTATTTTAGGTTTGGCAATTGCATTTGTTGTTAATGTATTACTAAATCAAGTAGAGAAGTTATATTCAAAAATATTTAAAAAGCCAGATGGTTTAGCAGCAAAACTAAAAAGAGGAATTTGTTTAACAATATCTATATTACTAATTATTGGACTTATATTTATGTTGTTATTCTTAATTGTTCCAGAAGTTTTAAATTCAATAAAAATGGTTATTGAAAATTTTCCTGGTTATATAAATTCAGTTGAAGATTTATACACAGGAATAAGAACAGACAATAATTTTGATTTTCTTCCTGAATGGAACATTAATATTGATATGAGCCAGCTTACTTCTGAAGTTACAAAATTTGTCTCAAACTATGGTCAAAGCTTTATCAATAACACAATGTCAGCAGCAAACTCACTAGTAGGAACATTTGTAACATTGTTTTTAGGAATCGTTTTTTCAGTATATGTTTTAGGTCAAAAAGAAGTTTTAGGTGTTCAAGTAAAAAAATTAATGTATGCTTATTTAAATCCAATGATTGTTGAAAAAATTAAACATGTATTTAAAATAGCATCACAAACTTTTTCAAATTTTATAACAGGACAGTTAATAGAATGTGTTATCCTAGGATTTGTATGTTTTACTGGAATGATGATAATGAAAATCCCATATGCACCAATGATATCTGCATTAGTTGCTTTTGGTGCTTTAATACCAGTCTTTGGAGCATTTGTTGCTACATTATTAGGAGCTTTATTAATAATGTTAGTCAATCCTTTACAAGCATTAATCTTTATTGCTTTTATTGTAATATACCAACAAATTGATGGTAATGTTATATACCCTAGAATAGTAGGTAATTCAGTGGGTTTACCAGGTATTTGGGTTTTAGCTGCTGTAGCATTAGGAGGGAATTTAGCTGGTATGGTTGGAATGTTAATTGGAGTTCCAGTATTTTCAGTTTTATACACTTTATTGAAAGAAGACGTTTATAAAAAATTAATAAGAAAAAAATTAGTTAATAAAAATCTAAAACTGAAAGTCGACAAAGTTTATCCTGTAGAAGTAGAAGAAAGTACTAAATAATGTAATATTAAAGAGGGTATTAAAATAGACATAGTTCTATTTAAATATCCTCTTTTTTTAAATAAAAGTAATAGTTAATAACTTGTAAATAATTTGTGTTCATGATAATATTATTTTAATTATTGAAAATAAAAGGGGGATTTATATATGTACAGTTTTGAAAGTGATTATAGTGAGGGAGCTCATCCAAATATACTTAAAGCAATGGTTCAAGCTAATTTAGATCAAACTTCAGGTTATGGTTTTGATTCATATACAGAGAAAGCTACAGAAATTTTAAAAGATAAATTACAAAATAATAATGTAGACATTCATTTTTTTGTAGGGGGAACAATTACTAATTTAACTGCTTTATCATCTTTTCTAAGACCTCATGAAGCAATTATATGTACTGATGAAGGGCATATAGCAACTCATGAAGCTGGTGCAATAGAAGCAACTGGTCATAAAGTAATAGCAATAGAAAATACAAATGGAAAATTAGATCCAATTAAAGCAGAAAAAGAGATTTTAAAGCATGAAGATTTCCATATGGTTAAACCAAAATGTCTATATATTTCTAATGCTACAGAGTTAGGAACTACTTACACTAAAGCTGAACTATTAGAATTAAGATCTTTAGCAGACAAGTATAACATGATATTATACATGGATGGTGCAAGATTAGCTAATGCTTTAGTAGCAGAAAATAATGATGTAACACTAGAAGATCTTTGTAATATTTTTGATATGTTTTATATAGGAGCAACCAAAAATGGTGCTCTATTTGGAGAAGCATTAGTAATAGTTAATGATAAATTAAAGCCAGAATTTAAATATATTTGTAAACAAAAAGGTACTATTTATGTTAAAAATAAATTTCTTGCGATTCAGTTTATTGAATTGTTTACAAATGATTTATATTTCAAGTTAGCCTTACATGCTAATACATTAGCTAGAAAACTTGAAAAATCATTTGTAGAGAATGGATTTGAAATATTTATTGAAACAAATGCAAATCAATTGTTTGTAATTATTGAAAATGAAGTTTTAGAAGAGTTTGAAAGAGAGTTCTCAAGCGTTATCTGGGGACCATATAATGAAAATAAGTCACTAGTAAGATATACAACTTCTTGGGCAACTAAAGAAGGTAAAGTGGAGGAATTTATTAAATTAATAGAACAATATAAAAGGTAGGTGTTAATAATGGCAAAAGAAAAAAAGGAGTTAAGAGTTGGAATTGTTCAAGCTACTCCATATTTATTTGATGTCAATAAAACGGTAGATAAAGCCATAAAACTAATAAGTAAAGCTTCAAAAAATAATGTTGAACTATTAGTTTTTCCACAATCTTTTATACCTTGTTATCCATATGCAATAAATATAGGTTCAGAATTTGGACTTTCAACTAATTATGGGCAAGATAACAAGCTAAAATTTTACAAAAATAGTATTTCTTTAGGCGATGCTAATATGAGTAAATTATTAAACAAATGCAAAGAAAATAATATAAACATTTCAATAGGAATTAGTGAATATGATTATGAGAATAATCAGTTATATAATACTAATCTTTTAATTGATAAAAAAGGTGAAATAATTTTAAATAGTAAAAACAATAATTTAGTTGGTTTAGAGTCAATATTGTGGCAAGAAAGTAAAGAGCAACAACAATACACTGCAAAGCTAGATCAATGTAATGTGGGTATATTAAATAATTTTGAAAATTATAATCCATTAGCAAGAAGTTATATGTATTTAAATAATATAGAAATCTATTGTGCACCAAACAGTAATGATTCTTTAGAGTGGCAAGAAGCAATTCAATTCATAGCTAAAGAAAGTAAATCTTTTGTTCTTAGTGCTTGTCAATATTCATATATTGAAGATAAAGAAGATAAATTAACTTTATCATCAATATCAAATAAAAAAATATTACGAGGTGGAAGTGCCATAATTGATCCAAAAGGAAACTACATTATTGGTCCAATTTATGATAAAGAAGCGCTTCTTATTGCAAATATAAGTCTTGAAGAAGTTATTGAAGCTAGATTAGATATAAATCCAAAAGACATGATAAATAAAGTTATATAGTAAAATGCCATCTACATAGTAGATGGCATTTTCTTCTTTTAGAACTATTGTCCTTATGGGGTTCGAGAGTTCTTTTACTCCCACAATTAATATAACATTTGAATTATTTTATTACAATTAATAATCTATACAAATAAAGAAAAAAGTACTAATTTATAAAAAGTAAACAAAATTAAGTAAAAATTACTTAAATTAATGATAGTATTGAATTTATTAAAAGTATAACTAATAAATATAATAAAGACAATTGATTAAAATATAAAACATAAATTATAAAATAACCAACATAAAAAACTTATATACAAAAATACACAAGTAAACAAATAGATTTGTGTTTGAACATGTTATAATATATATTGAGGTGATAAAGCATGCCAGAGCTTCCGGAAGTAGAAACTGTAGTGCAAACTTTGAAGAAATTAATACTAGATAGAACAATAATTAAGGTAGAAGTATTATGGGAAAACATTATTGATAAAATTGAAGTTATTGATTTTAAAGAAAAAGTTAAAAATCAAAAGATTAAAGATATTCATCGTCAAGGTAAAATTATAATATTTGAACTTGATGATTATTTTATGTTGTCCCATTTAAGAATGGAAGGCAAATATTATTATTCAAAACAACCTAAGATTGATAAACATTCACATGTCATATTTTACTTAGATAATGATATGTATTTAATATATAATGATGTTAGAAAATTTGGAAAAATATCATTAGTAAAAAAAGAATTATTAATGACACATCCATATTTATTAAAACTTGCTAAAGAGCCCTTTAATATGTCAAAAGAAGAGCTATTTAATTCTTTATCAAAAAGTAATAAAGCAATAAAGACCGTTTTACTAGATCAAAATATTTTAGCAGGTTTAGGCAATATATATGTAGATGAAGTATTGTTTTTATCTAAAATACATCCAGAAACGCCAGCAAAATCAATTACATTAAAGCAATCACAAGATATTATAAACAATTCTATTATTACTTTAAATAAAGCTATTTCACTTGGTGGAACTACGATTAGATCATATACATCAAGTTTAGGTGTTACTGGAAAGTTTCAAAATGAATTAAATGTTCATACAAAAAAAGATGAACCGTGTATTAATTGCGGTAGTAAAATTATTAAGATAAAAGTCAATGGAAGAGGTAGCTATTTATGTCCAAACTGTCAAAAAAAATAATTATAGGACTTACAGGTAATATAGCAAGCGGTAAAAGTAGCGCTTCTTCATATCTTAAAATAAAAGGATATCAAATAATTGATACTGATCTAATTACCCAACAACTATATGATTATAATGCGGTTTTTAAAAAAGAAATAGTTAAAATATTTACTGAAAATATTATTGTAGATAATAAAATAGACAAAAATAAAATATCACAGATTGTATTTGATGATAAAGAAAAATTAAAACAGTTAGAAGAAGTAGCTCATAATATGATATTTGATAAATCAATGGAATTAGTAAGAGAATCTAAAAACAAATTAATAATATTTGATGTTCCATTACTATTTGAATCAAATTTCAATAAAATATGTGATAAGGTTATTTTTATTTATATTGATGAAGAAATACAACTAAAAAGACTATTACTAAGAAATAACTATGATTTAAATTATGCTAAAAAAAGAATATATGCATTACAACCGCAAGAAATTAAAGTAAAGAAAGCTGATTTTATAATTGATAATAGTACAAATTTAGAAAATTTATATAGACAATTAGACTCAGTAATGAAAAATATAAAAGAGGAATATAAAATATGTTAAAAATAGGAAGTCATGTAGGAATGAGTGCACCAGATTATTTAGAACAAGCTGTAAAAGATGCTGTATCATATAATGCTAATACCTTTATGTTTTATACAGGTGCACCACAAAATACTAGAAGAAAACCAATAAGTGATCTTCATATTGAAGAAGCTAAAATACTTATGGAAAAAAATAATATAGACATTAACGATATTGTTGTTCATTCACCATATATAATTAACCTAGCTAATACAATAAAACCAGAGACATTTGAGTTAGCTGTAAGTTTTCTTATCCAAGAAATTGATAGGGTAGAACAAATTGGTGCTAAATATTTAGTACTTCATCCTGGTAGTCATGTAAAAGCTGGTGAACAAGTTGGTTTAGACCAAATAGTAAAAGGTTTAAATGAATCATTAAAACATGATCAAAAAGTAGAAATATGTCTAGAAACAATGGCAGGTAAGGGCAGTGAATTAGGAATAAGTTTTGAGCAAATAAAATATTTGATAGATAATGTCGATAATAATCATTTATTAAAGGTATGCTTAGATACTTGTCACTTACATGATGCTGGATATGATTTAAATGATTTTGATAGAATATTAAAAGAATTTGATGAAATAATTGGTCTTGATAAATTAAAAGTTATTCATGTTAACGATTCAAAAAATATAAAAGGTGCAAAAAAAGATAGACATGCTAATTTAGGATATGGAGAAATAGGCTTTGAAACTCTTTGCAAAATAGTAAATCATCCAAAGTTAAATGATGTAATAAAAATCTTAGAGACTCCTTGGCATGAAGGTAAACCATACTATAAAAAAGAAATAGAAATGCTTAGATCTAAAAAATATGATGCAGGATACTTAGAAAATGAAATATAGAATATTAGATACTTCAATGAGTGATATTATTGAACAAAATACTTGCCTTCCAAAACTTGCATCCATAGTTTTAGCATCAAAAAATAAGACGTTGATAAAAGACTATTTAAATTATAAGTATAAAAAACCAGAGTTTGAAATGATGGATGATGCTGTTGAAATAATAAGAGTTCATATGAATAATAAAAATAAGATAATGATTATGGGAGATTATGATTGTGATGGTATACTAGCAACTACAATCTTAGCTAAAACATTTGATTTATTAGACTATGAAAACTATAAATTTTATATTCCTAATAGAATTAAAGATGGTTATGGAATTAATCCTAAAATAGTTGATAGCTTCATAAAAGAAGATGTAGATCTAATAATTACTGTAGACAATGGTATAAATGCTACAAGTGCAATAGAACATTGTATAGAAAACAATATTGCAATTATAATAACCGATCATCATACATTAGATTCATCATACATTAATAATGTTACATATATACATCCTTCATTATCTAATTTAGATTATGAAATTAGTGGTGGAATGGTAGCTTATTTTCTTGCAAGTGCTTTATTAAATAGAGAAGATGATTATTTACAAGCCTTAGCTTCTATAACAACTATATCAGATGTAATGCCTTTAATTAAAGGTAATCGAAAATTTGTAAGAATGGGTTTAGCAAGTATTAATAAGTACAATTATTTGCCAATAAAATTATTGAGTAATAATTTTGTTGATAGTTCTGCAATAGGTTCAAATATTGCTCCTAAAATAAATGCTTTAGGAAGATTACCTGAGTTGTATGATCCAAATTTATTAGTACATTATTTTAAATCAAATAAGAAAGAAGTTCAAAAAAACTTTGCAAATGAAATAGAAAATGTAAATAAAAAAAGAAAAGAAATCAGTAATGAATTTTATAATAAGCATAAAGATTCAAAAATTAATAATAACTTCTTATTTATTGAAGATAAAGAAATGCATGAGGGTCTAATTGGATTAATCGCTTCACGCTTTTCTAATGAATTTAATTGTGTATGCTTAGTTAGTACAACTAATAATAGCGAACATAAGGCTAGTCTAAGAAGCATTGAAGGTATAAATGTCTATGATATAGTTAAAAAAAATGAAAAGTTATTTAAAAAATATGGTGGACATTCACAAGCAATGGGAATGAGTTTTGAAGAAAATGAGGTAGAGAATATTCAAAATATGTTTGTTGATAATCTTTCAACATTAGATGTGAAAGAAAAAATATATGATGTTATCAATGTAGATTTAAAACTACTAAATGTTGAAAATATTAAGAACTTAAGATATTTAGAACCATTTGGAAATGGGTTTGATATGCCACTATTTATCTTAAAGGATGCTATAGTAACTAAGGTTACAAAACTATCAAAAGGAGTACATCATAAAGTATCTTTACTATTTAAAGATTATTCAGCAGATGTAATGTTTTTCTTTTCGCAAAACATTGATTTGAAAATAAATGATAATATAAATTTAATTGTAAAAGTAGGTATAAATAATTTTAGAAATAATGAAAGTGTTAGTATGATTGTCGAATCATATGAATATCTAACATAAGTTAACTACATATATTGTAAAGGCATTACAATTATAATATAATAAACTAGTTAAAAAGAAAGTAGAGGGTTTTTATGGACTTAAAAAAATATATAGCAAGAGTAGATGACTTTCCTAAAGAAGGAATTGTATTTAGAGATATAACTCCATTGATGGCAGATGGTGATGCCTTTAAGTATGCTACAGATCAGTTTACTGAATATGTTAAAAGCATTGATGCTGACATTATAGTTGGACCAGAAGCAAGAGGATTTATATTTGGGTGTCCTGTTGCAACAAATCTAAAAAAAGGATTTATACCTGTTAGAAAACCTGGTAAATTACCTAGAGAAACAGTATGTTCAGAATATGATTTAGAATATGGAAGTAATACATTATGCATGCATGCAGATTCAATACACAAAGGACAAAAAATAGTTATTGTTGACGATCTTTTGGCCACTGGTGGAACTGTAAAAGCAACAATTGATTTAATAGAAAGAATGGGTGGAGAGGTAGTAGGATGTGCCTTCTTAATAGAATTAGTAGAATTAGAAGGGCGTAAATTACTAGATGGATATAATGTCATCTCACTAATGGAATATTAATATGGATAATCAGTCTATCAAAAGTGATGTCGTTATTCCTTTTGATACTTTATTAAAATATACTACACCTTACATTCATAGTACAGAATATATAGATTTAATCCGCAAAGCTTATGATTTTGCGGTTTTAAAGCATGCAACACAAATTAGAAAAAGTGGTGAACCTTACGTTAATCATGTAATAAATGTCGCTATTATACTTGCTAAACTACAAGTAGCACCTAATGTTATAATATCTGGTTTATTACATGATGTTGTTGAAGATCAAGATGTAACTGTAAAAGAATTAGAACAAATGTTTAATGCTGAAGTAGCAACAATTGTTGAAGCAGTCACTAAACTTGGTAATCTACCAACATTTAACGAAGCTGAATACCAAGCTGAAAATCATCGTAAAATTTTTATTGCAATGTCTAAAGATATTAGAGTAATATTAGTTAAACTTGCAGATAGATTACATAATATGCTAACTCTACAATATATGCCATCTCATAAACAAAAAAGAATTGCTCAAGAAACTTTAGATGTTTATGCACCTATAGCCCATAGACTAGGTTTAGGAGAAATAAAAGCTACTTTAGAAGATAAATGTTTATATTACTTAGATCAAAAAAAATACTTTGAATTAGTAGAGCTAGTGAATATGAAAAAAAGAGAAAGAGACGAATTAGTCGAAGATATGATAAAAGCCGTTGACTCTTTACTAGTTTCTAATAATATCATAGTAGATATATCAGGAAGATCAAAACACTTATATTCTATTTACAAAAAAATGGTTTATAAGCATAAAAAATTTGATGAGATTTATGACTTACAGGCAATAAGAATAATCTGTAAAGATGTTATGACATGTTATGGAGTTTTAGGATTAATTCATAACATGTATCGACCAATACCAGGTAGATTTAAAGATTACATAGCAATGAAAAAGCCCAATATGTATCAATCACTCCACACAACAATAATTGGTGTAGGAGGAGTTATTTTTGAGCTACAAATAAGAACAAAAGAAATGGATGAAATTGCTGAAAGAGGATTTGCTGCCCATTGGCGTTACAAAGAAGGTAGTGAAAAAATTTCTCAACAAGCATTAGAAGAACAATTACATTGGTTTAGAGATTTTGTATCCTTAAGTGATGATGCTGATGATGTACAAGCTCAAGAATATATGCATAATTTACAAAGAGATATTTTTGAAGCTAATGTATATGCATTAACGCCAAAAGGAAAAGTAATATCATTACCTAATGAATCATCAGTAATTGATTTTGCCTATAGAATTCACTCTAAAGTAGCTGAAAACATGACTGGAGCACTTGTAAATGGAAACTTTGTTCCATTTAACACAAAGCTAAAAACAGGTGATGTCATCGAAATACAAACACAAAAAAATGCGCCAGGTCCATCCGAAGGTTGGCTAGATATAGTAAAAACAGGGAATGCTCGTCAAAAAATAAAACAATACTTAAAAGCAAAAGATGAAGCAGAAAGAAAAGAATATATTGATAAAGGCCGCTCGATGCTAAATAAAGCAGCAAAAGTTCGTAAATTAGATGAGCATAAGCTAGAACAAAAAGAAGGTATTGAAAGAGCACTTAAGTTTTACAAAGTATCAGGCTTTGAAGAAGTATTGTTTAAGTTAGGTCATGGTAAAGCAGACGTAGATGAAGTTATCGACTCAATATATAACATTAAACCTATATTTTCAATTCCCAAACTTTTAAAAAAGAAAGTTACCAATATACAATCTGTAGATAAAGGTGTAATAGTAGATGGCATAGATCAAATTGCTGTAGAACTTGCTAACTGTTGTAGTCCAATACCAGGAGATGAAATTATTGGATATGTATCAAGTGGTAGTGCTATAAAAGTTCACAGAATTGATTGTCCAAATGTAAAACACTTAAATCAAAATGCTTTATTGCCAGTTTATTGGGATCCTCTAGCATTGAAAGGAAAATATTATTTTGTTGATGTTGTTATAAAAGCACTTGATCGTAGTTATCTTTTAAGTGACATAGTTACAACACTATCCCAAAACAATATTCAAGTACAATCAATTGATAATAAATTAGGGGATATAGATGTAGATATAAACCTAACTATTAGAGTTTCAAATGGAGAACAATTAAAAAGAGTAATGGAGAATTTCAAAAAAATAGATAGTGTTTCTGCAGTTATTAGAGTAACAAAATAAAATAATAAATTTTATAGTGATACTTTAAAATTAGATTTATGACAAAGCGATTAATTTCGCTTTTTTTATTTGAGCTAGAATATCATTAACAGAATAAGAAAAAGCAAGAATAGCTAAAAAAAAACTCTAAAATTGCTCTAAGAACAATAACAGAACAAAAAAATGAATAAAAAGCATATAAAATACATCTAGATAGGTATCATTAAATTGACAAGTAGTGGTATTTTTCTTATAATAAAAGGTAGTTAAATGACATAAAATCAATAAAAAAAGACTTGATTTTTAATGAAAGGGTGAGATGAATGGAAATAATAATAAAGCCACGTGGAACAGAAGATTTATTATTTGAAGACACAAAAAAATGGCAAATAATTGAAAAAATTATAAAAGATGAAGCTTCAAAATACAATTTTTTAGAAATGCGTACGCCAATATTTGAAAGCACATCTTTATTTCAAAGAGGAGTTGGAGAAACAACAGATGTAGTTTCAAAAGAAATGTATACATTCTCTGATAAAAAAGGAAGAAGTTTAACATTAAGACCAGAAGGAACAACTGGAGTAATAAGAGCATATATTGAAAACAAAATGTTTGGTTATGATAATCAACCAGTTAAAGCATACTATTGTGGGCCAATGTTTAGATATGAAAGACCGCAAAAAGGAAGACAAAGACAATTTCACCAATTTGGAGTTGAAACATTAGGAGAAAAAAGTCCTCAAATTGATGTGGAATGTATTACTTTAGGTTTAGATGTCTTAAATAAATTTGGACTAAAAAACTTAAAGGTTTTAATAAACTCTTTAGGAGATACTGAAAGTAGACTTGCATATAGAACTGCACTTATTGAATATTTTTCACAATATAAGGAAGAGCTATGTAGTGATTGCAAGGATAGATTAGAAAAAAATCCTTTAAGAATATTAGACTGTAAAGTTTGTTCTAAAAAAGAATTTATGAAAAAGGTTCCAAAATTTTCAGATTACCTAAATGAAGCATCAACAAAATATTTTAATGATGTCCTTACAATATTAGATTCATTAAAAATTCAATATGAAATAGATGAAAGATTAGTTAGAGGCCTTGATTACTATACTGATACAATATTTGAAGTAGTTTCTACAAACGAATCAAGTGGTGCACAAGCAACATTATTTGGTGGTGGAAGATATGATGGATTAGTAGAAAGTTTAGGTGGACCTGCAACAAGTGGTGTAGGATTTGGTATGGGTCTTGAAAGAATACTTATTGCTATTGATACAGAAAATCCAAATTTATTTAAACAAGAAGCACTAGATGTTTATGTAATGCCACTAATACCAGAAGCTATGAATTATAGTTTTAAAATATTAGAAACACTAAGACAAAAAGGTGTAAAAGCAGACATGGCATATGAAATTAAATCAATGAAAGCTATGTTTAGATATGTAGAAAGAAACAATATTGATAATGTGATTATAATAGGTGAAAATGAAATGAATAATCAATCTATAATCTATAAAGATATCAAGTCTAATCAACAAACTCAATTAGATGAAAATTGGTTAAGTACCATACTTGAAAGGATTAATAAATAATGAAAAGAACGCATAATAACGGACAATTACGTCTAGAAGATTTAGAACAAGAAGTAACATTAATTGGTTGGGTAGCAAAAAAAAGAAACTTAGGATCATTAGTATTCATTGATTTAAGAGATCGCTATGGTATAACACAAATAATCTTTGATGAAAAATTAAGTGATGTTACAACAGCAATTAGAAATGAATATATAATAGAAGTAAAAGGAAATGTTTCAAAAAGAAGAGATGCTAACCCTAACTTAGCAACAGGAGAAATTGAAGTTATTGCTAATAGTGTTAACATTATAAATACCGCAAAAACAACTCCAATTATAATAGCTGATGAAACTGATGCATTAGAAGACACTAGGATGAAATATCGTTACTTAGATTTAAGACGTCCAATAATGCAACAAAAATTTATTATGCGCGCAAAACTAAGCAAAGTAATTCGAAATTACTTAGATGATTTAGATTTTATAGATGTTGAAACACCAATATTGACAGCTTCAACTCCAGAAGGTGCAAGAGATTATGTAGTGCCAAGTAGAGTACACCATGATAGTTTTTATGCACTACCTCAATCACCACAATTATTCAAACAATTACTAATGGTTGCAGGTTTTGAAAAATATTATCAAATTGCTAAATGCTTTAGAGATGAAGATTTAAGAGCGGATAGACAACCCGAATTTACACAAGTAGATATTGAAACTTCATTTTTATCAATGGAAGAAATTCAAACAATGATAGAAGGTTTATTTTCAAAAATTATGAAAGAAGTACAAGGTGTTGATATAAAAATACCTTTTGATAGAATATCATATAATGATGCTATGAATAAATATGGAAGTGATAAACCTGATTTAAGATATGGTTTTGAATTACAAGACTTAAATGAAACATTAGATGGAATTGATTTTGGAGTATTTAGTAATGCAATCAAATCAAATGGTAATGTTAAAGCATTAGTTATTAAAGACAATGCAGATAAATATTCAAGAAAAGATATTGATAAATTAGAAGCGTTAGCTAAAAAGAACCATGCAAAAGGTTTAGCTTGGTTAAAAGTAGAAATAGACAAATTTGCTGGACCAATAGCTAAATTCTTTAATGATGAATACAAAGAAAAACTAATTAATAGATTAGATTTAGAAGAAAATGATTTAGTTTTATTTGTTGCAGATAAATGGGATGTTGTATGCAACTCTTTAGGAGCATTAAGAACGCATTTAGCAAATGAATTAAATTATATAGATACATCACTATATGCTTTTTGTTGGGTAATAGATTGGCCACTTTATGAGTATAGTGAAGAAGATAATCGTTACTATGCAGCACACCATCCATTTACAAGACCAGCAGTTGAAAATTATAATGATTTTGATACTAATCAAGAAAATGCTAAAGCTCAAGCTTATGATATTGTCTTGAATGGTTATGAAATAGGTGGAGGTTCACTAAGAATATATGATCAAGAAATGCAAAAAAGAATGTTTAAGGCACTTGGATTTACAGCAGAAGAAATTCAAAGCAAATTTGGATTCTTTGTAGATGCACTTCAATATGGTACACCACCACATGGTGGAATTGCATTAGGTTTAGATAGACTAGCAATGATACTTAGTGGTGGAGATTCAATTAGAGATGTAATTGCATTTCCAAAAAATGCTAGTGCAGTTGATCCAATGTCAGAAGCTCCAAATCAAATATCAGATTTACAAAAAGAAGAGCTAGGTATAGTAATAAAGAAATAGGTGAAAAGATGATAGAAGATCATAAAATAAAAAGAATTAACGAACTAGCAGCTAAAGCAAAAGAATGTGAGTTAAGTAGTGAAGAATTAAAAGAACGTGAACAACTTAGAAAAGAATATATTAATGCATATAAAAAAAGTGTTACAAATCAACTGTTGAATGTAAAAGTTGTAAATAAACACGGGAAAGATATTACCCCAGAAAAATTGAAAAAAGCTAAATCTGAAAGGAAAAAATCATAATGTTAAAAGCAATTATTGAAATGGAAGACAACAATATTATCGAAATAGAGTTATACGAAGAAGATGCACCTAATACGGTTGCAAACTTTGTAAAACTTGCAGAAGAAGGATTTTATGATGGAGTTATATTCCATAGAGTAATAAAAGGTTTTGTATCTCAAGGAGGAGATCCAACAGGAACAGGAATGGGTGGACCAGGATATACTATAAAATGTGAAACTGAAAACAATCCTAGAAAACACGTTGCAGGTGCAGTTTCAATGGCACATGCAGGGAAAGATACAGGTGGTTCTCAATTCTTCTTAGTACATGAAGCACAACCACATTTAGATGGAGTACACACTGTTTTTGGACAAGTAACATCAGATTTAAATTACATTAGAAATATGAAATCAAAAGACAAAATGAAAAAAGTAACAATTGAAAGGGACTAATATAATGGACAATAAAATTATTAATACAATTAGAGCATTATCAATTGACATGACAAATACAGCCAAATCTGGACATCCAGGAATGCCTTTAGGAGCTGCACCAACAGGTTATGAAATATATAAAGAAATGAAAGTTAACCCTAAAAAACCTGATTGGTTTAATAGAGATCGTTTTGTTTTAGCATCAGGACATGCATCAGCATTATTATATTCATTATTACACTTAAATGGTTTTGATATGAGTATTGAAGATATGAAACAATTTCGTCAATGGAATTCTAGAACTCCAGGACATCCTGAATATGGTCATACTGCAGGAGTTGATGCAACATCAGGACCACTTGGACAAGGAATACCAATGGCTCTAGGAATGGCTTTAGCAGAAAGATTGTTAGCAGAAAGATACAATAAAGAAGGTTATAAAATAATCGATCACTATACATTTGCAATAAGTAGTGATGGTGATTTACAAGAAGGGGTTGCATTTGAAGCAAGTTCTTTAGCTGGTCATTGGGGTATGGGAAAACTAATAGTATTTTATGATTCAAATGACATAACATTAGATGGTCCTTTAACTCAATCATGTTCTGATTGTGTTAGAAAAAGATATGAATCAATGAATTGGCAATATCTAATAGTAGAAAATGGTAATAATCCAGAAGAAATTAATAGAGCAATCCAAATGGCTAAATTAGATATAAATAGACCAACATTAGTAGAAGTTAAAACAGTAATAGGTTATGGTTCAGAAAAACAAGGTACATCAAAAACACATGGTTCACCATTAGGAAAAGAAGATGGAGATAATGCAAAGAAATCATATGAAAATATTTCTTTAAAAGAATTTAATGTAGACCAAGATATTTATGACACATATACAAGTAATAAAATTAAAGAAGGCGAAAAAGCTTATAAAGATTGGAAAAAATTAGTTAAAGAATATGCTAGTGAATATCCAGAACTTGCAGCAGAATTAGAACTTGTACAAGAAGATAAAATTAAAATAGATTTTTCAGAGTTTAATTTTAAAAAAGCTAATGAAATGCAAGCTACAAGAAACTCAAGTCATGATGTAATTAACTTTATTGCTGAAAAGAATCCAACATTTTTAGGTGGAAGTGCCGACTTATCAGGTTCAACGATGACAACAATTAAAGACTCAACACTTTTAAGTAGAAATAGTGTTAACTCAAGAAACATTAATTATGGAGTTAGAGAGTTTGGAATGGCAGCAATTAATAATGGTGTAACTTTACATGGAGGAGTTAAAATATTTGGTTCAACATTCTTTGTGTTCTCAGATTATTTAAAGCCTGCTATTAAAATGGCAGCATTAATGCAAATTCCAACAATATTTGTTTTTACGCATGATTCAATTGCTGTAGGTGAAGATGGACCAACACATGAACCTATTGAACAATTAGCAATGTTAAGATCAATGCCTAATGTAAATGTAATTAGACCAGCAGATGCAACAGAAACAGTAGCAGCTTGGAAAATTGCTATAGAAAGCAAAAAAACACCAACATGTATTGTTTTATCAAGACAAAATTTAAAAGTTGAAGAAAATACAAACTATGAAGAAGTTAGCAAAGGTGCATATATAGTAGAACATGAAAATAATAATATTGACTGCTTATTAATAGCAACAGGTTCAGAAGTAAATTTAGCAATTGCCTCTGCAAAAATCTTAAAACAAGAAGGAATAGACACTAGAGTAGTATCAATGCCTTCAAGAAATATTTTTGAAACACAATCAAAAAAATATCAAAATGATATTATACCAAGTAGAGTTAAATCAAGACTTGTATTAGAAACTGCTACATCATTTGGATGGCATAAATACGCATTAAAAGATAGTCAAATACTTGCAATTGATACATATGGAGCAAGTGCACCTGGTGCAACTGTAATGAATGAATATGGTTTCAACACAGAAAATGTTGTATCAATAGTAAAACGTATTGTTAAATAAATAAATCTTTGATATAATACAAAGGTTAGAGAATGGAGGAATACTAATGGACTTAATGGACATATTAACAATAGTAATATCACTTATTGTAGGTGGTGCTGCAGGATTCTTTTACGCACAAAAAAGATTTAAAAAAGAATTGGCTGAAAACCCACCAATTAATGAAAAAATGATTAGAGCAATGTACATGCAAATGGGAAGAAAACCATCAGAAGCTCAAATTAGACAAACAATTAACTCAATGAATCAATATAAGAAATAAAGCCAAAGCCCTATTTATAATAGGGCTTTATATCTATATTAAGGTAGTTTAATTATTTTATTACTACATAAATCAAGGAGGTAATATAATGTACGTTACAAATTTTAACTATAAAATTAAATATAATAAAGATAAATTAATCCTTTTTCTAAAAGAAGCTAACCTATCTTTTGATGATAATATTGATTACTGTCTTGTAATTAAAGAAAACAATCAAATAGTTGCCTGTGCTTGCAAAAAAGAAAATGTCTTTAAAATGATTGCAGTATCAGAAAAACTACAATCGCAAGATGTAGTATCAACCCTAATTAGTGGACTAATAGAAAAATGTTATGAAGAAAATATATATCATTTTTTCATATTCACTAAAATGATATATAAAATGCATTTTGAAAACATAGGATTTAAACTTTTAACATCATATGAAGAAATTGGATTATTTGAAATGGGTAACATAAACTTTAATAACTATTATGAAAAGTTAAATATTTCAAGTAAAGATAATAATGGTGCTATTGTAATGAATTGTAATCCATTTACACTTGGACATAAATACTTAATAGAACAAGCTTCAAAACAAGTAGATAATTTAATAGTCTTCATAGTTGAAGAAGATAAATCTTACTTTAAATTTAAAGATAGAATAGAACTTGTAAAAAAAGGTATTTCTAACTTAAAAAATGTAGATGTACTTGCTAGTGGACCATATATTATTTCATCAGCAACATTTCCAACTTATTTTTTAAAGTCATTTGATTCAAAAGCAGAATATTATACTAATATAGACATTCAATTGTTTGAAAAAATAATGAATAAGCTTAATATTAAATATCGCTTTGTTGGAACTGAACCAACTGATAACTTAACAGCTTATTACAATGAAACAATGAAAAAAATATTAAAAGAAAAACTTATAATAATACCAAGAATAGAAGAGAATGGTCAAGTAATATCAGCAAGCAGTGTTAGAAATTTATTAAAAGAAAAGAAATTTAATGAGATAAAGAAAATTGTACCAATTACAACATATGATTTTCTTGTTTCAAATTATCTCTAGGAGTTGAATAATATGAAAGAAATAATAGTAGCAAGTAATAATCAGAAGAAAATTAAAGAAATAAAAGAAATATTATTGAAATATGATATAAAAGTACTATCATTGAAAGATGTAAATATTGATATAGACATTGAAGAAAATGGATCAACATTTATAGAAAATGCAATGATCAAAGCTCAAGCAATCTATGATATAACATTAATGCCAGTCATTGCTGATGATTCAGGATTACAAGTAGAAGCACTAAATAATGAACCAGGAATATACTCAGCACGTTATGCTGGAGAACAAAAAAATGATGAAGACAACATGAATAAGTTATTAGACAATTTAAAAAATGTCACTAATAGAAAAGCTAGATTTGTAGCAGCTATAGCATTTGTAATAAACGATAAACTTAAATATACAGTAGAAGGATATCTAGATGGAGAAATTATTGATAACAAAATAGGTGATTATGGTTTTGGTTATGATCCAATATTTTATATTCCTTCATTAAAGAAAACCTCAGCTCAATTATTACCAGAAGAAAAAAATAAAATATCTCATCGTGCTAAAGCTTTAGAAAAAATTGAATTAATTATAAAGGAGAATATCTAATGCCAATCAACGTAGTATTATATGAACCAGAAATTCCACAAAATACAGGTAACATTATAAGAACATGTGTATCAACAAATACTAAATTACATTTAATAGAACCTTTAGGATTTGATTTATATAAAAAAGATGTTAGAAGAAGTACAGCAAACCATTTAGAAGGACTTGATTTTCAATTATACAAAAATTTTGAAGAGTTTAAAAGTAAGAACCAAGGAACATATTATTATTTAACAAGATATGGTAAAAAACCACATTCTTCATTTAATATGAGTGATACTAAAGAAAATATTTATCTTATATTTGGAAAAGAAAGCAGTGGTATTCCATATGATATTCTAAAAGAAAACATGGAAAACAATCTTAGAATACCAATGAGCTCTGCAGCAAGAAGTTTAAATCTTTCAAACTGTGTTGCGATACTAGTATATGAAGCTTTAAGACAACAAAATTATGAAGGATTAAGTTTTGTAGAAGTTCAAAAAGGTGAAAATTTCTTAGAAGAGCAATAAAAGTAAGAACCTGAATAATATTTAAATTCATATGAAATGCATTTTAAATATATATCAATTATAATTATCATAAGAAGATCTAAAGGGGGTTTTAAAATGAGATATAATGTAAAATTTGAATTATTATTAATTGATTATCTAGTATCATCACTAGATGGAGTAATTTTATTTGATAAAGATAAAGAAAACTTTGATGATGATTTTTCAGAATTATATAAAGCACAAAACTTTAATTTAACTTATGATGATATAATTAGTAGAATTAACAGATTAGAACAATTTGATATAATCCAACAAACATATTTTGATAATGCTAAAAGAAAGTGGAAAATAGAACTAAACATTGACTTTTCACTTATCCAATTACTAGCAATTGATATAGTGAAAGAAGTTGTATTTGATACAATTGAAAAACTAGGAACTTATGCCTTAAGTGATTTAGAATCAATTATTCTACATTCATTTAACTACATAGTTTCAGAAACAGTAGCCGATAGTTATGATGAATGTATTGCAACTAAGAATAAGCCATACTTAAATTCAGACAATAACAAATATAAACCAGTTACCGTAGAAGTTAAATAATTATAAAGTATATAACTTTAAATGAAAGAATACCTCTAAAGTAGAAAGTCTAAATAAGACATAAGCTACTTAGAGGTTTTTTAGTATAACGAATAAATAAATATTCATTGCTATGTAATTAAACATCTTGTATAATTATATTCTAGTCTATATACATAATAAATATATATAAAAGTATTATTTCATGTTTTAGCTAATGAAATTATAATATTAAATGCATTTATTTAAAAATGTGTTAAAATTATATTAATTAACTAAAGGAGGGATAATATGTATCTATCAGTAAAAGAGAATATTGAATTAACAGAATTAGATATAAAATTAATAGATAATTTATATAGTTTAAGTGCAGAGAGTTTTATTGATTTAATTCAAAGCAATGTAGATGACTTTTCAAATATACAAGAACTTATATCAGGAATTGTAACTTCTTTCATACAATTTGAAAAATATATTATCTCCTTAAAAAAACAAAAAGCTTATACATTTAAAGAAAATGAAATAGTTAATTTAATTGACTATGTAAGCACGACAAGTTTTTTAGTAGATAAAATTGTAGAAACAAAAAACAAGGAATTCAAAGATATAGGAGCTAGCGAGAGGTTGGTTAGTTAATCAATGAATTTTAAATGGGAATCAAATATTTTATTAAGAATGTTCTATTCGTTAATAGGTAGTGTATTGTTAGCATTAGGAGCAAGTGTATTACTAGTTGGAAATGCGGGACTAGATCCATTTACATCTTTAAATATGAGTTTAGGTGTAAATGTATTAAATATGAATATTGGTGACTTTCAATTGTTGTTGAATAGTTTAATATTAGTCTTAATGTATGTTTATAGAAAAGATTTAATAGGTTATGGCACATTAATCAGTTTAGTAATAGTAGGTTACTTAATAAGTTTTTTTAGCACAACTTACTTTCAATACTTTAATTTTGAGCCAAGTTTATTTTTATCTTTTCTATATTTAGTAGTTGGTATTATTTTATATACTTTAGGTATTTCTTTGTATATGGCACCATTGCTAGGCAATTCACCATATGATGCAATTACACCAATAATAGTAGATAAATTTAAAATACCATATAAATATTCTAGGATTATTCAAGATTCAGTATTTGTAATTTTATCAATAGTTTTTGGTGGTTTTAATTTAGGCTATGTTGGAGTTGCAACAATAATTAATGCTTTTTTTGTTGGACCTTTAATAGTCTTTTGGAATGAAAAAATATCATATCCATTAGTTTGGAAAAATAGTGTGAACATTACAAATTTAAAACTCAAAAAAATAACTTTGAAAAAATTCTAAATTAATCATTAAACGATTTTAAATCGTTTTTTTTATTTGCTAACGCATAAATGTTAGTACATAATTATACACTTATTTAAATCAGTTTTATGTTACATTATAAAAGGTGATAAATAATGACAAATCATATAAAAACATTTTTAACAACCTTACCACATAAACCGGGTTGTTATTTAATGAAAAATAAACAAGGAAACATTATATATGTTGGAAAAGCTAAAGATTTAAAGAAAAGAGTAACATCATACTTTAATAAAGTACATAATGGAAAAACTCAATTACTTGTATCTGAAATTAATGATATTGAAGTAATACTTACATCTACTGAAAAAGAATCTTTAATACTAGAGATTAATTTAATAAAAAAGCATCGACCAAAATACAATATAATGTTTATGGATGATAAGTTTTATCCATATATTCAACTTACAAAAGAAAAACATCCAAAACTTAAAGTAGTTAGAAATACTAAATATAAAAATGCTACTTATTTTGGACCATTTCCTAATAGTGGAGCTGCCTGGGACACATTGCAATTAATAAATAAAATCTATCCATTAAGAAAATGTAATGTATTACCCAAAAAAGAATGCTTATATTATCATATGCATCAGTGTTTAGCTCCATGTATTAAAGAAGTGACAAAAGAAGAATATGATCCAATAATTAAAAAGATAAAATCTTTTTTAAATGGTAATACTAAAGAAATAATCCAAAATTTAGAAGAAAAAATGATAATTGAAAGTGATAAAATGAATTTTGAAATGGCTTTAGAATATAAAAAACTAATAGATTCTATCAATATCACAACTAATAAACAAAGTGTTTTTAAATCTGATATGAAAGATAGAGATTATATAGGAATATCTTTCAATCAAGATTATATTTCCATACAAATAATGATAATGCGTAATGGAATATTAATAGAAAGACAGGGTGATATTTTTCCATTGATTGATGAAGTGAAAAACACAGTTGACTCATATATACTTCAATATTATGAATTAAATATTAAGCCTTCAGATATTTATATCTCTCAGCAATATTATTCAGATAATTTAAATGAATTACTTGATGAAAAGCTAATTATCCCTCAAAAGGGAGATCACAAGAAGATGTTATTATTAGCTGATGAAAATGCTAAGAAATTATTAGAACAAAAATATGAGATGGTTATTAATGATAATACTAAAGTAGAGTTTGCTTTAAAAGAGTTAACACAGATATTAAAATTAGAAACGGTAGTACATAGAATTGAAGCTTTTGATAATTCTACATTACAAGGTGAAAATTCAATTGGATCAATGGTCGTTTATGAAGATGGTCAACCTATAAAAAGTGAATACCGACAGTTTAAAATCAAGGAGACTCAAATAGTTGATGATTATGCATTTATGAGAGAAGTTATTTATAGAAGATATTATAGAGTATTAATGGATGATTTAAAAAAACCTGACTTAATTATTGTGGATGGTGGTATTGGTCAAGTTAATATTGCTAGAAACATAATAGATGAGTTAGATTTGAAGATTAAAGTAATAGGTCTTGTTAAAGATGATAAGCATAGAACATCACATATTTTAGATGATAATTTAAAAGAATATTATCTTGATAAGACATCTGAATTATTTTTCTTATTAACAAGAATACAAGATGAAGTTCATCGATATGCAATAGGTTTTCATCGAAAACTTAGATCTAAATCAATGTTTAGCACTGTGCTTGATGACATTCAAGGATTAGGTCCAGTTAGAAAGAAAAATTTACTAAAACACTTTAAAAGTTATAAAAAATTAAAAGATGCTAATTTAGAAGAGCTATTAAATATTGTCCCAAAAGAACAAGCAGAGCTATTATATGAAAAGCTTCAAAATGATAAACAAATATAGACAATTAAATAGTTTTTAATAGTGTTATGAATGTTTGACATAAACTCTGAAATATGATAATATTACTATGTTGTAGGCCTCGAATCTACAACCGCTCTAATATGGTATTAAGCGGATTTCCCACCATAAAAGGCGAGTCTAAGAAAATAATAGGAGGTGTATTTAATGTACGCAATTATCGAAACAGGTGGAAAGCAAATAAAAGTAATGGAAAACGATACAATTTTCGTTGAAAAACTTGATATTGCTGAAGGTGAAAGTGTTACTTTTGACAAAGTTCTTTTAGTAGGTGGAGATAGCACTAAAGTTGGTGCTCCATATGTAAAAGGTGCAACAGTAACTGGTAAAGTTGAAAAACAAGGTAAAGCTAAAAAAATCATTGTTTTCAAATATAAACCAAAGAAAAGCTCAAAAACTAAACAAGGTCATCGTCAACCATATACAAAAATTACAATTAGCTCAATCAACGCTTAATTATGACTAGCGTAAAAGTAGTTAGAAGTAATGACTTTGTTAATAGAATACAAATAAGTAATCACGCTAATGCAGCTGATTATGGAGAAGATGTTGTTTGTGCAGGAATATCTGCAGTAATTTTTGGAGGACTTAATGCATTAGTCATGTCAGGTTTAGATCAGACAAGAGTTGAAATTAAGGATGCCTTTGTCAACGTGGATTTGACTCAAAATGAAAAGCTACAAATAATAGCTCAAACAATTATAATTCAATTAGAAACGATTCAGGAATCTTATCCTGACTATATAGACATTCAAAATAATTAGGAGGTGTACTTAAATGTTAAAATTTACATTAGACATTCAGTTCTTTGCATCTAAAAAAGGAGTTGGGTCAACGAAAAATGGTCGTGACTCTCATTCTAAAAGACTAGGATCAAAAAAAGCTGATGGACAATTCGCTACTGCAGGTTCAATTTTATACCGTCAACGTGGAACTAAAATTTATCCTGGAACAAACGTAATGAAAGGTGGAGATGATACTCTTTTCACTACGGTTGATGGAATTGTTAAATTCGAAAGAATGGGTAGAGATAAGAAAAAGGTATCTTGCTATCCAGCTGAATAATACCAACTAAAGCATCCACGTGGATGCTTTTATTTTTTTAAGGAGAGTAGATATGTTCATAGATAAAGTTAAGCTTGAACTTTTTGCCGGAGATGGTGGAAATGGGATAGTAGCATTCAGAAGAGAAAAATATGTACCAATGGGTGGACCAGCAGGTGGTGATGGTGGTTCAGGTGCAGATATTGTTTTTGTTGGTGATAGAAACTTATCAACACTTTTAGACTTAAGATATAATAGAATTATAAAAGCTGAAAAAGGCGAAAATGGTATGTCTAAAAGAAAACATGGAAAAGGATCAAAACCAAGATATATTAAAGTTCCAGTGGGAACTATTATAAAAGATTTTAATAATGAATTGATAGCTGATATTACCAAAGATGGTCAAGAAGCAATAATAGCAAAAGGTGGTCGTGGTGGCCGTGGAAATGTTAGATTTTCTTCAAATGCTAATCCCGCACCTGATATTGCAGAAAATGGTGAACCAGGAGAAGCAATTGAAGTTATAGTAGAATTAAAATTACTTGCAGATGCTGGCTTAGTAGGAATGCCAAGTGTAGGTAAGTCTACATTACTTTCTGTAGTAACTGCAGCAAAACCAGAAATTGCCGATTATCATTTTACAACTATTGTACCTAATTTAGGTGTTGTTCAAGCAGATGATGGTTCATCATTTGTAATGGCAGATTTACCTGGATTAATAGAAGGTGCAAGTCAAGGTAAAGGTTTAGGACATCAATTTTTACGTCATATTGAAAGATGTAGAGTTATTGTACACATAATTGATATGGCAGCAGTGGAAGGTAGAGACCCTATAGAAGATTTTGAAAAAATTAATAGAGAGTTAGAAGAATACAATCCATCATTGATGAAAAGACCAATGATAGTTGTTGCTAACAAAGCTGACATGGCTGGATTTGAAGAAAATTATAATAAATTTTATGATAAATATCGTGATCAGTATGAAATATTTAAAGTCTCAGCTATTACAAAATCAGGATTATCAAGTGTACTTTATAGAATTAGTGAATTAGTAAGAGAAACTAATATTGTTTATGATACATTTGATACAGTTAAAGTGTATCGATTTGAAGATGAAGATTCATTTGATATAACTAAAGATGGGGATGTATTTGTATTAAGCGGTCCAAAAATAGAAAGACTATTTAAAATGACTAACTTTAATACAGAAGATGGAATCGCTAGATTTGCTAGAAAAATGCGCCATTTAGGAATTGATGATGCTTTAAGAAAAGCTGGAATTAAACATGGTGATTTAGTAAAAATAGAAGAATTCATGTTCGAATTTATTGACTAATAAAGGAGTAACAATGATGGAAAACATACATGAATATATTGATTATTTAGTAGAGTGGATTAAGTCAGAAGTAACTGCTGCAAAATTAAAAGGAGCAATAGTTGGCGTTTCTGGTGGTATAGATTCAGCTGTTGTAGCAGCTTTGATAAAAAAAGCGTTTCCAAATGATTCAATGGGTTTAATAATACCAATTGAATCTTCAAAAAGTGATGTGAAGGATGCTTTAGAAGTCACAGAAAACATTAATCTAGAATATCAAATTGTTGATTTAAATGATACATATAAGGTAATTAGAGATACAATATCTAATGTCATTATTGAAACTAATGATTATGATATGGCCCTTGCAAATACTAAAGCAAGATTACGTATGACTAGTATTTATGCAATTGCACAAAACTATGGTTATATGGTAATAGGGACAGATAATGCCTGTGAATGGTTTACAGGATACTTCACAAAGTATGGAGATGGTGGCGTTGATTTAGCACCTTTAATTCAATTAAAAAAATCAGAGGTGTATGAGATTGCAAAAGAGTTAGGATTACCTAAAAGTGTCCAAACAAAAAAACCATCAGCAGGATTAATAGATGGTGTAGATGATGAAGATGAATTAAAAGTTACTTATCAAGAGTTAGAAGCCTATATGGATGGAAAACCAGTAAGTGAAGTAGCTAAAAATAGAATAGAATATCTACACAAAGTATCAAGCCACAAAAGATCTGGAATTAGATTTCCCAAATTAAAGGCAAGTGATATGTAATGATTGGTTATTTAAAAGGCATAATAATCACAAGCGTAAAAGATTATGTTGTTCTTAATGTTAATAATGTAGGCTACTCTGTAATTACGCCATACCCATTTGAATTTAAGTTGAATCAAGAAATTGAACTTCATATTTATACTCATGTAAGAGAAGACCAAATAACTCTATTTGGGTTTAAAACAACAACTGAAAAAGATGTTTTTTTAAAACTAATTCAGGTAAAAGGCGTTGGTCCTAAGGTTGCAATAGGTATACTTTCAGCAGTAGACTATAATCAACTAATGGATGCAATTGCAAGTGA
Organism: Mycoplasma sp. P36-A1; assembly: GCF_049478495.1. Classification (NCBI taxonomy): domain Bacteria; kingdom Bacillati; phylum Mycoplasmatota; class Mollicutes; order Mycoplasmatales; family Mycoplasmataceae; genus Mycoplasma; species Mycoplasma sp. P36-A1. Next base: position 917,146 of record NZ_CP168083.1, read on the forward strand.
AAACATTACATTTCTAAAAAAAATGCCTGGAATTGGTCCAAAGAGTGCAAATCAAATTATTCTTGATCTTAAAGGTAAAATTTCTCAAGTTAATTTATTTTCTAATGAAACAAATGATTTAGAAGATGCAATAGAAGCTTTAATTGCTTTAGGCTATAAAGAAGTAGAAGTAAATAAAATAGCTAAAATATTAAATAAAGAAATATTATCAACCGAAGAGTACATTAAAAAAGGATTGCAATTATTATTAAAGTAGGTGTAATAAATGAATGATATATTTAATAATGTAGAAAACAATGATGAAATATCAGATGTTTTATTAAGACCGCAATTTTTAAAAGACTATATTGGCCAAGAACAGATTAAAGAAAATCTAAAGATATATATAGAAGCAGCCAAAAAAAGAGAAGAAGTTTTAGATCATGTGCTACTTTATGGGCCACCTGGTTTAGGTAAAACAACTCTTGCAACAATTATTTCAAATGAAATGCAAGGAGATATAAAATATACTAGCGGTCCAGCACTTGAAAAAACAGGTGATTTAGCTGCTATGTTAACTGGGCTTCAACCAGGCGATGTCTTATTTATAGATGAAATACATAGATTATCTAAAATAATAGAAGAAATACTTTACTCTGCAATGGAAGATTTCTATATAGATATAATAGTAGGTAAAGAAGAAACATCTAGATCAATAAGAGTAGAACTAGCACCTTTTACATTGGTAGGAGCTACAACAAGACTTGGAGATTTATCTAGTCCATTAAGAGATCGATTTGGAGTAGTAGAGAGATTAAATTACTACTCTGATGAAGAGTTATCTAACATAATAATTAGAACTTGTAGAATTTTAGACATTGAAATAAAAAATACAGCAATATCAGATTTGGCAATAAGAGCAAGAAAAACACCAAGAATTGCCAATAGAATTCTTAAAAGAGTTAGAGATTTTGCACAAGTAAAAAATGATTCAATTATTGATGAAAAAATTGTACAAGAATCTTTAAAGGCATTAGGAATAGATGAACTAGGTCTTGATTATATTGATACCAAAATACTAAGTTGCATGGTTGAAGCTTTTGATGGTGGACCAGTTGGCTTAGAGTCATTAGCTGCAACTGTTGGTGAAGAGTCTTCTACAATAGAAGATGCACATGAACCATACTTGTTACAAAAGCAATTAATAAAACGAACGCAAAGAGGAAGAATGATTACAGATGAGGGTTATTTACATTATCAAAAGTTAATCAAAACGCGTGACATTTAAATAAATTATGATATAATAATAATTGTTAAAGGGCATAAAAAATTCCTCAAATGAGATAATTGGGAATGTGTGTCAGACAGTCGAAGTTGAGTCAATCATGATTCAGGAAATTGTTTGCAGCATACCCACCTGAACATATTCGGGATTTATCTTTGCCCTTTAACATTTTTTTATGAGGAGAGATTTTTATGAAAAAAATAAAATATATAATTAGTGCACTTGTTATATTATTTATCAGTGGATGTTCAGCTCAGGAATCAAAATTCTCTGAGTCTTTTTTAGCATTTGATACATATATAAATGTAACAGTGTATTCAAGTAAAGAAGCTGATGCTAATGTATATTTAGAAGAAGCAAAAGCATTGTATGAAAGTTACCACAAAAAATTTGATGCATATAATAATTACAATGGATTAAATAATATAAAAACTATTAATGATCAAGCAGGAAAAGCACCTGTTGTAGTTGATCAAGATATTTTTGATTTAATAAAACAAGCCAAAGAATTATATGAACAAGGTAATACTAAAAATAATATAGCACTTTATCCAGTTACCCAATTATATACCCAAAAATATAATGAGTATGAAGCTGGTAAAAAGAATATAAATAATCCAACTTCAAAGCAGTTAAAGAGTGCTAATAAATGTGTTAGTGTTGATAATATACAATTAGATAATGTTAAAAAAACAGTTTTTCTTAAAGAAAAGTGTAATAAAATAGATGTAGGAAGTACTGCAAAAGGTTATGTTACAGCCTTAGTTGCAAAAAAACTACAAGATGATGGTTTAAAAAGTGGTTTAATTAATGCAGGAGGAAATGTAGTTGCTATCAATAGCAAACCTGACAAAAGCAATTATGTAATAGGAATTGCAAATCCAGATAGTCCTTCTGAGTATAATGTTACATTATCAATAGCAAATAAAAATGTTGTAACTAGTGGTGATTACCAAAGATATTATATGGTTGATGGTAAAAGAATGCACCATTTAATTGACCCAGACACTTTAAAACCAGGAAATTTACATCGCTCAGTAACTGTAGTTTCAGATAATGGTTTATTAGCGGATTATTTTAGTACAGATGCATTTCTTCTACCAACAACTGAGATTGAAAAGCTATCTAAAAAATATAATTTTGAATATATAATTATAGATAAAGATGAAAAAGTAACTGTAAGTGATGGTATTAAAGATGCAGTTGAAATTAAATAAGGCAGATTTATTCATTACAATAATATTTATAATACTAAGTGCTATTTCAATATTATATGTAAATACAAAACAAACAAGTAATACAAATAAAATTGCAAAGGTATATTATAAAAATAATGTAGTACATACTTTTGATTTAAGTGATCCATCAAAAAAAACATTTGATGTTGAAGCAGTTAATGGACTAATAACAATTGAAAGTGAAAATGGGAAAGTTAGAGTTGTTGAAGAAACTTCAAGAAACCATATATGCTCAATACAAGGTTGGAGCGATTCAGAAATAACACCAATAGTATGTCTTCCAAATGAGCTATATATAAAAATAGAAGGGGATACTCAAGACCATGAAGTAGATGGTATTATATCATGAAATCAAATACACAAAAAATTGTAACATTAGGATTATTTTTAGCAATAGCAATTATTTTAAATATTGTAGAAAACATCACAATAAACATTATTTTTATTCCAGGGATTAAACTAGGTTTAGCAAATATAAGTATGATATTTATTTTATATTTTTATGGGTATAAAGAAATGTTTGCTACTAATGTGCTAAGAATAGTAGTTGCAAATCTAATTACAGGTCAACTATTTGGTATGCCTTTTGTTATATCAATGGCGTCTGGTTTATTTAGCATGTTAATAATATTACCAATATATAAAAGTAAAGTTTTTTCTATTTATGGAATATCTATGACCCAAGCAATTACATTTAACTTTGCCCAAATAACAACAGTCTCACTTTTGTACTCATCAACAGTATTTTTCTATTATTTACCATATTTGCTACTAACTGGAGTAGTTACAGGTTTTTTAGTAGCTTTTATAGCGGTAAAAATAATCTATTTAATGAGACATACTTTAAAACCAATAAATGAATAATATATAATAAAACAAAAGGAGGAATAATCAATGAAATTTAACAATAATGATAAAACAGGAGTTTTATTTATCGTAATAGGACTATTAATGTTTTTAGCATCAATCCAAAATTTTTACAGCTTTTCTTTGTACTATGTTGTAATAAATGCATTAATCATATATGTTATTTATAGAGGAATTAGATCAACAGATATGATAATAACATTAGTAGGATTATCATTTTTAGTTATTATTAATCAAGATCAACTAGGAATTAGATTTTACAGTGATATCTATTTAATAGTAGCTGCATTTTTATTAGGAATAGGACTTAATAAAATCTTTGGATTAAAAAATACAATGTCAATGAGTGAACGTGATGATCAATTTTCTGAGTCAGTTATTGGAAAAATATTTAAAACAACACCACATGATGATTCAAAAGGTAGTTTTTTTGATGAACCAGCAAAAAAAGAAAGTAGCACTAAGAATGATAAACCATCATTTTTTAATGATAATCACACAACAGAAAGTAATGGTACATCTGATTCACTTGAAAATAAAGATATAAATAAAGATATAAATAAAGAAATGACTGAAGATACTTTTAAAGAAGAAACAGCTAGTGATTCTTCTTTAAATAATACAACAACAATACTAGAAAATGAAAATTATTATGAAAATAATGAATTAATCAATATTTTCAATAGAGATGCAAGTGTAAACTATTGTGCTAAGGCAACAGAACTTACCGATGTAAAAATAGATAACAAATTTGGAAAAACTACTTTAGATTTAACACAAACGACATTTAGTAGATTAGGTGCTTTAGTTACTATTACTAATATTAATGGTGAAATAATACTTATTATTAATAACAATGTAATTCTTAAAGATTTTGTAAATGATGAAATATCAGTTATTGATAATCAAGTAGCTAATAAAACATTAACTATTAAAGGTGAAAACAATAACGCTTCACTAATAGTTCAATATAAGTAAAAAAAAATGACATCTTAAATGTCATTTTTTTATATTAGATATACCACTTTTTATTTATGTTGTAGTATATAGAACAGTAATGTTTTGTTGGCTATATCCACTAAATGTAGCTAGCTCAATTCTTTTAATAAGATAATCAGACTCACTAATATTGACATAAAAGTATAAGACAGTATCATCATATCTATTATTAGTATATATATTGAACTGTACAGTACATCTTATAGGATTTTTAAATTTATCTATAGACAAATAACTCTTAGATGTTAAGTGATACCAATCATGTTCAATACTTTCAAAATTATAAGCTGAAATATATTGAAAAGGGACTTTTTTTATTCTTTTTGTAGGTGTAAAAGGATCAGTTTCCAATGTAGATATCAAAGGCTTGCTTAAAATAATCTTAGCATCATTATTTAATTTTAAATGTAAAGAATACAAAATAATTTTTTTAATACTATTATCAAGATTTTTGTTAACTAATAATTCATTGTATAAAAAACTGTATAAATTATTATTAATATTTTGAAGATAATTATAATCATCATTTGATAGTTGAAATGAGTCTATATCATTAAAATCGATATTTAAAAGATTTGTATTGTTCATACTAATGCTCCTTTACTTATAGCAAATTGACAATAGTTGCTATATGGTGTATTATATAAATGTAAAAAATAAATAGATTGCAGGGGTACTTATATTACATAAGTTGAGAGGAATTAATTCCGACCCTTTGAACCTGTTAGTTAATACTATCGTAGGGAGCCGCTAAAAACGACAAGCACCAATTACTGATAGATGGTGTTTTTTCTTTGCCTCGCAATCAAAAAGGAGAAAAGAATATTATGAGTACAAGAGAGTTGACACGTATTGCTCTAATTGCAGCAATCGCAACAGTATTATCATTATTTAAGGTGTTTCAAATGCCTCAGGGAGGAAGTATAACATTATATCTATTCCCATTGTATATTGCAGTAGCCAATGAAAAATTGAGAAATTGCTTTTTTGTAGGATTAGTTGTTTCAATATTACAAATGTTATTAGGTGGTCAAATGACAAACTTATTCTCCGGACTGTTTGATTACATAATTCCAGTAGTTGCAATAGTAACATGTGGAATGTTTAAACAAAATATATATGTTAATATTGCAATTGGATCAATAATTGCATTAGCATCATATACATTATCTGGAATGATCTTCTGGCAAACACCATTTGTTGCATCACTTACATACAATGCAACATACTTTATTCCAACTGTAATTGTTAATGTAATAATATTTGCTTTAGCAAATGTTCAAATTTCAAAAGCATATAAAACAATTAATAATTAAACAAAGAAAAATCCTTTTTATAGGATTTTTTTTATTTTCTGATATTTCTAAAATTTTCAATTCTTTGAAAATGAGACTCAAATTTTCTTTTAGTAACTATTTTATCTATATTATCATTTTCAAAACTTGCAATTCCTTTAATCTTCATTCCATCAGTATAATTTGAAACAACAATACCTTTAAATATAAAATCAGCATAAATTGAATTTTTTTTATCAAATTCAAAAATTGCCCATTTCTTTTTGATAGCCATTTTAGCTTGGATACCAGTTTTACGACTTTTTGTTTCATAAATTATTTTATTATCATAATCAATAATATCAGCTTCAATCCTAATAGAATTAAGTGTTATAACTCTATTACAAGAATAATTATTACCTAATACCTTTAAATCTTTAAGATAATTTAAAGCAGCTCTTTCTGCTTTATCTCCTTCTTTTTCCATATGATTGATTGATTTTTCAAATAAAAAATATGATTTTTCAAAACCGTATTGTTTAACCTTCAATTCACTCATACTTTCTACAATACTAATACGATACTTCCTTTTATTTATAGGGATATCTTTATATTTTAATCTCTTGTGAAGATTGTTTGAATTTGCATTATTTAAATTATTTGATGAACTGTTCTTATTATTTGAAAATTTAGTTTTGTGTGAGTTTGTTTTTTTATTTTTTAAAATACAATTAGCATCTTTATTATTAGCCTTTAAATTATTTGTATTTTTTTTATTATAACTTTTTTCTTTAGCATTAGCTGCAGTTTGTTCTATAATCATTTATTCACCTTCCTTATGTTTTAAATGCATCATCTGCATTTTTACTCAACAACGCCTTTATACATTATAACAAAAATTAGACATAATTATAAGTATATATCATGCATATAAGTTTAAATAAAATAAAAAAGACTGTATATTTACACAGTCTTTATACTCTTCATAGTCTACTTTTAGTCATTTTATATGATTTATCAAAAATCATATAGTTGATTAGTTGTTTGTTGTTAATTTAATCAAACTCCCAATATTTGATTATTTTAAGCGATTGAATTTACGTGATCGTTTAAAAACAACTCATCTGGTGTACATTCTAAATAACTTGCAATTTTAACTGCTAAATCATAAGAAAGTTTTCTATTACCTTTTTCAATTAAAGATAAATAGCTTTTAGAAATACAGCAATGGTTTGCTAATTCGTGAAGTGTAACTTTCTTATTTTTTCTTGTATAATGTAAAACTTCATACTTGTACATGTAAATTTTCCCCCTTTAATTCATATCTAACTACATTTTAACAAATATAATTATAAAATAAAAGCTTTTTGTCAAAAAAAGTTTTAAATAAACAATAAAACTGTATTACTTTTATTAATAAAATATTAAATATAAATAATAAATGTCTAGTTTGTTATAAATAATTACAGGTTTATACTGTTATATTGACAAAAAACTGTCATTATCTACTTATTGTTGAAATATTAGACTTGTATATTGCAAATATGTAATTATTAAATGTTTATTTAACCATACAGTAATTATAAAGTATTCAAATTAAAATATATAAAAATTATATATGTTTTTTTAGCCTTTGTTATTATTTAATGAAATTTATTATAAAATAGAAAGTCTATTTTACCTTTATTAAGCACATTTGTTCAATAGTCAAAATAATTTAAAAAATTGACAAATTAAAAATAAAGTCAATGTTAATATTTATATTTTTTGGAATTATCCATAAAAAAAACTTTTAATTGATATAAGATTATGTTATTATTTTTATGGTGATAAGAAATGGACTTAAAACAATTAAATTATTTTATAGCAGTTGTAGAAAATGATTTTAATCTATCTAAAACTTCGAAAAAGTTGAACATTACTCAACCAACGTTGTCACAGATGATTATTGAAATCGAAAAGGAATATGAAATAAAATTATTTCATAAAGAATTTGGACGTTTTAAACGTTTAACAAAAATAGGAGACAAGTTCTACCACGATGCAAAAATTATCGTGAATAAAATGGAACAGCTTAACTATGAACTAAAACAAGAAAATGATGTTTTCAAAGGTAGAGTAAAAATAGGAATTCCACCTTTAATACTTTCATTTTTATGTATTGAATCAATCCCAGCTTTTATAACTGAAAATTCAGATATAAGACTTGAGATTATAGAAGACAATGCATACAAATTGTATGATATGCTTCAAAAAAATGAAATTGATCTTGCAATAACAACAGAGCCAATCAATCATAAAGATATTATAACTAATATTATATATCGTGATATAATTGCTTGTCATGTACCAAAGGATCATGTTTTTGCTGACAAAAAATCAGTAACTTTAGAAGAAATTTCAAATGAAAAAATTATGGCATTAAGTGATAGTTATATTATCTATCATCAAATCCAAAAAGTATTTAAAAGTAATGAAATAGAAGTAGATTATTACTTTAGATCAGGACAATGGGATTTATTGTTATATATGGCATCATATGTTAATGGGGTTGCTTTATTACCAAAACCATTCTTTGAATTAAATGGTTCAAGTAATACAGTTGCAGTTGACATAAAACCAGAAATACCTTGGGAAATTGTTATTGCATATAATCAACATGTAATTAAATCTCCAGATACTAGAAGAGTCGAAGATTTCTTCATTAATTTCTACAAGTAATCTATATTGCTTGTAAGTTTACAAAGAATCAACTATAATAAATTTAAAGACAAAGAAGTAAAGTATTAGTCATATAAATTATAAAAGAGAGCTGATGTGTGGTGTAAATCAGTATAATTTTTATGATGAACTAGTTACAGAGTCTTTCAAGTGAACTAGAGTAACTTGAAACGTCTGCTTGCGTTAAAAGCTTAAAGAGCGTGCATTAATGCACGAATTAAGGTGGTACCGCGAGAAATTCGTCCTTATGTCATATATTTGACATAGGGATTTTTTTTATAAATATAGGAGGTATAATATGAGTTATAATCACATAGAAATTGAAAAAAAATGGCAAAATTATTGGTTAAGTAATAAAACATATAAAACATACAATGATTCACCAAAAGAAAAAGTCTTTATTTTAGATATGTTTCCATATCCAAGTGGAGCAGGATTACATGTAGGACATCCTGAAGGATATACTGCAACAGATATCTTTTCAAGATATAAGAGAATGAAAGGTTTTAATGTCTTACATCCAATGGGATGGGATGCATTTGGTTTACCTGCAGAACAATATGCTATTGAAACAGGAAATCATCCACGCGAATTTACTCAAAAAAACATTCAAACATTTAAAAATCAAATACAATCTTTAGGGTTTTCATACGATTGGGATCGTGAAGTTGATACAACTGATCCAAAGTTTTATAGATGGACTCAGTGGATATTTATTCAATTATACAATAAAGGATTAGCAGAAATACAAAATATTGAAGTGAATTGGTGTGAAGGTTTAGGTACAGTTCTTGCAAATGAAGAAATAGAAGTAGAAGATGGTAAGATGTACTCTGAAAGAGGACACTTTCCAGTAATAAAAAAACCAATGTCACAATGGGTTTTAAAAATTACTGATTATGCAGAAAGATTATTAGAAGATCTTGATGACTTAGATTGGCCTGAAAGTGTCAAAGAAATGCAAAGAAATTGGATTGGTAAAAGTGAAGGTGCTATTGTAGAATTTAAAGTAGAAAATTCTAATGAAATTATTGAAGCCTTTACTACTAGAGCAGATACCTTATTTGGAGCAACATATATTGTATTAGCACCAGAACATCCTTTAATACCTTCAATTCAAACCGAAGAATACAAAGAAAAGATTAAAAATTATCAAATATTAGCAAAATCTAAAACAGATTTAGAAAGAACAGAACTTTCTAAAGATAAAACAGGTGAATTTACTGGTGCATATGCAATAAATCCAGTAAGTGGTAAAAAAATGCCGATATGGATATCAGATTATGTTTTAGCTAGTTATGGAACAGGAGCAATAATGGCAGTTCCTGCTCATGATGAAAGAGATTATGAATTTGCAAAGAAATTTGATTTAACAATCACACCTGTAATAAATGGCGATATTTCAAAGGAGGCTTTTACTGATGATGCAGTACATATTAATTCAGAATTTCTTGATGGATTATATAAAAAAGATGCTATTAACAAAATGCTTCTATGGCTAGAAGAGCATAAATGTGGTAAAAGACAAATTAATTACAAATTAAGAGATTGGATTTTTGCCAGACAAAGATATTGGGGTGAACCATTCCCAGTAATACATTGGGAAGATGGAACAGTATCAATAGCTGATATTGAAGATTTACCAATAATATTACCAGAAATGGAAGAATTTAAACCTAGTGGTACAGGAGAATCACCTTTAGCTAACGCAACAGATTGGTTAGAAGTTGTCCGTGAAGATGGAGTAAAAGGACGTAGAGATACTAATACAATGCCTCAATGGGCAGGAAGCTGCTGGTATTACATAGCCTATATAATTAAAGACGGTGATGATTATTTAGATTTAACAAAACAAGAAACTAGAGATTTAATTAATAAATGGCTTCCAGTTGATTTATATGTTGGTGGAGCAGAACATGCAGTGTTGCACTTACTATATTCAAGATTTTGGCATAAAGTACTTTATGATGTAAATGTAGTTAATACTAAAGAGCCATATCAAAAATTATTTAATCAAGGAATGATTCTTGGAGAAAATGGTGTTAAAATGTCTAAATCACTTGGTAATGTTATTAATCCAAATGAAATAGTTGAAAGCCATGGAGCAGATTCATTAAGACTATATGAGATGTTCATGGGACCACTAGAACAAATGAAAAAATGGTCTACAACTGGTTTAGATGGTGCTAGAAGATTTATTGATAGAGTTTATAGATTACTTACAAAAGAAGGCTTTATAACAAGTGAAAACAATAAAAGTTTAGATTTTATTTATAATCAAACCGTAAAAAAAGTAAGTGAAGATTACGAAACTCTTGGATTTAATACTGCAATATCACAAATGATGATTTTTGTGAATGAAGCATATAAACAAGAAAGCTTATACGATGAATATGTAAAAGGTCTAATTCAAATGTTAGGTTGCATCACACCACATATTTGTAACGAATTATGGGAAAAACTTGGATTTGAAGGTAATATGGACTATGCAACATGGCCAAGCTATGATGAGTCTAAACTTACATTAGATAATGTAGTAGTAGTTGTTCAAGTAAATGGTAAAGTAAGAGCAAAAATTGAAGTAGCAAAAGATACAACCCAACAAGATATGAAAAAAATAGTATCTCAGAATGAAAATGTAATGAGTCATTTAAAAGATAAAACAATCGTTAAAGAAATATTCATACCAAATAAAATATTAAATATTGTAGTAAAATAATGAGTAAAAAATATAAATTTTTAATAGTAGCATTTTTATCACTGATTTTGATTAGTTGTAGTAGTGATGAAAAATTAACTAAATATGATAATATGATAGAAATGTCAAAAATGCTAAAAACCACAAAAGATAATAATTTTAAAATAGAAATAAATAGAAATAATAAAACTGATAAACCATTTTATGAAATTACTGTTGAAAATCTAAATAGTGAAATTACAGATATTAGTGTGCTAGCAATACCCAATGATAAAAAATTTGATGTTATAATGCCTAATATTAATGTTATAGAATCAGTTGATTTATCTGCTTTTTATAATCAAAAAAAAGCAATTAAATTATATATGTTCACAAAAAAAGATATACAATATTTTGAAGTATTATTACAATATAAAATGTATACAGAAACATATACTAAATTAGTTAAAGTAGCAATTTAAATAAATAGTCTTTAGTTTTCACTAAAGACTATTTTAGGCTTTTAAAATATTTAAAAATTAGCCTGATTTTTAAATATTATTAAAACAAATAATATAGATTGGAGAATATTTATGAAAAAATATCTTAAATTATTATTTATTATTATGCTCATAACAGCCTGTAGTTCAAATAATAAACCTGTTGAAGAAAAAACTTCAGAAGAGATAACAAAATCAATATTAGATACAGCACAAATTACAGCATCAAAACAAGCAGTTGATGAAGAACAAAAAACAGTTGAACTATTTACAAATGAAAATAAATGTAAATACCACATAGAATATGATGAATCAAATTTTGTTTCAAATATATCTTTAACTTCAACAAATGATGATGAGCTTGAATTAGTTTGTATAGAGAATTTTAAAAAGATGTCTAAAAATGAACAAATCCTAGGATTTAATCTCGATTTGTTAGATCTTTTTGATAAAAAAATGGAAGAAATAGAAAAAGCAATAAATAATGAAATTAGTGAAGATGAATTTCTTGATAGTTTTGATGGAGAGTTTAGCAAAGATGACTATACATATACATTAGACTATACTGAAGATGAATTAATTTTAAGCAAAGACAGTTATTAAAACAAAAAGATAAAAAAATATTCATAGAAAAGGGGCTGTAATGCATTGATTTAATAGGCTCTTTGTCAAATAGGGTGGAATTTTACAATTTGATATATGAGTTAGAACAGGATATAACGGCTCTTTGTCAAATAGGGTGGAATTTTACAATTTGATATATGAGTTAGTACAGGATATAACAGAAATGTTGTATCCTTTTTTTATGATTTTTCTATACAATTAATAATTCTTGTATCATTATTCTAGTTTTTAATCTTTCAAATCTTCTAAACCCGCAAGATATTGTTTTTAACTTCTTGAATTTAGATATTGTACCTTCTATTATTCCATTATTATACTCAACATCGAAACTATCTTTAATATATTCATAATACTTAATAAAGGTAGATATACAAGTTTTAATTTTATCTGAAGCTAATTTATTAGGCTGATCAATTGTTTTCTTAAACATTTCCATATTATTGTATTTTAAAGAAAATAGTAAATCTTGATATATTTCATAATTATTTTTAAAGTCCTCATTATTCTCGATTAAATAATTTAGAATTGCTTTATTGTTTGTAAACTTATAATTAAAGGTTGCATGCTTAAACATCACTTCTGAAAGATTCTCTTTTAACTGTAATATAGGTTTCCAAAAATTTTTGAACTTATTTCTGTTTTTTTCATCTGCATTCATAATTGCAACTCTAGTTTTATTAAAGGCTCTAGTTAAATTCTGATAAATATGAAATCTATCTAATATTATTTTAGCATTAGTAAAGACATTTTTAATGATTTCAATATAAGGTGTATACATATCAATTACAATATATTCAACATTATCAATAGCTTCTTTTGTATAGTAGCTAAAATAGTTCTCTAAGTAAGCTTTTTGTCTGTTTTCTACGATATCTAGTAGCTTTCTTTTTTCACCATCCATAATAACAAAGGACATATTGCCATCAGCATCTTTAGTAGATTTAAACTCATCAAAATGAAGTACTTTTGGTAAATAGGATTTAATAGTAGTAGATTTAGCAGCCTCTGCATAAGTATCTAATACTCTAAAAACAGAATGTGTAGATACATTATGATCTTTAGCAATATAAGTACAAGTAAGCATATCAGTTAATTTAAGAGCAATAAGATATTTAACTTTATTAGAAATAAAACATCCAGGATTAGTTAGGGTATTAGCAGGAATAAAAGTTTTATTACATTCCATACATTTGTAACGAGTTTTAGTAAGCTTTAAATAAGCATCAAAACCAGAAACCATAGGTAATTTAATAAGAGATACTTTTTTATTATGTACATAAAATTTATTATGAACTTTATTACATTTAGGACAAACATTATCATTAAAAAATAGAATTCCATAAAAAACTTTAGAAATATTATCTTTAATTTTTTCATCTTGAAATTTATATATGTTAATATTGGAGTCATTAATTCCAATAATTTCTTTTAATTCTTTATTGTTTTTATTAATTATGTTATTATTAATCATGACATTTATCTCCTTAATTTAGTTTTGTCGCTTAAATTATAACAAAGATAAATGTCTTTTTCTTTATATTAACAATTTAAGGGTGGATAACATTTCAAGTAATACTTGAATTTGTTATTCCACCCTATAAATTATAGAACCATTTAATAATCATGCATTATAGCTTTTTTAGTTTTAATACAGAATTTGTTCAGTTATTAGTATATTTCATAAAAAAAGGCATTATTAAAAAGCCTATCACGATATTCAGTTTAAATATATCAATTAAGCTTAATTCTGCTTTTTTTATTATGATATTTTTTTATGTTATATCCTATACATATTAGTAAAAGCTCAGTTTTGACATTCTCTATCTTTTTTCTATGTATTCTAGTGTATTGATAATCTTGTTTAATTATTCCAAATGTTCCTTCTGCTTGGATACTTCTTTGTTTTCTTAAGTTACTACCAAAATCTCCTGTAAGGTTTTCATTTACTTTTTTGTACATTTCTTCAAGCTCAGGTGTAACTGTTATCATTCTATTTCCTGCAGCTTTAGTGCATTCTGATTTGACTGGACAGTCATTACATTTAGTGCATTCATATTTATATTGTTTTTTTCCGTAGCCATTTACATCTATTATATTTTCACTTATTAAAACATTAAACTCTTGATTTTCAGGACAAATTTTGAATCCATTTTCTGATGTTTTAAAGTTAATAGCTTGATATTTTTTCTTCTTAACAAAAGTTTTATCAAAATTAACTTTATTGAATAATGGGTATTTTAAAGTTAATTCCATATTGTGTTCTTTACAATATTTATAGTTTTCAAAACTACCATATCCAGCATCACCTACTGGATACTGTGGATAACTTTTATATTTAGATTTATACAAATCCATTAATGGAATGAATGTTCTCAAATCATTGGCACACTGAAATATATCTGCAACCATTATATATTCACTTGAAACTCCTACTTGGATATTATACCCTGGTTTAAAAACTCCAGTATTGTTATAATAATCATATTTCATGTGCATGAAAGTGGCATCATGATCAGTTTTAGAGTAACTGTTTCTATTTTCAAATATTTTAAAATGTTCTTCATATTTAGCTAATCTTGAATAATAATCATTTATTTTTTCATGTTTTCTTTGTAAATCGTGTTTTCTAGATCCTTTTCCATAAACAAACTCAATTTTTTGTTTTTTTATATTTATTTCAATATCTTCTACTATTGTTTTTAAGTATGTTGATTTATATTTATTTTTAACTGGAAAATATTGATCATAACATTTATTATATTCTACTATGAAAGTTGAAACATTAGTAAATAGTTTTTGTTGAAATTTTTCAACAGCTTTACGCCATACAAAACTAGTCTTTTTAGCATTGGCTTCAAATTTAGTACCATCTATATAAAGTTTTGAAGTATCAATTGAATCATCACAAGAGATAATATATTTATTTATATCATAAAATATATTTTCTATATTTTTATCAACTAAATTTTCATTTATAAATGTTGCGAAAGCATTGTGAGATGGAGTCTTCATATTACAAAGACTCATAAATCGTATGTCTGTTTTACATGCTTGTTCTATTTTTCTTAAAGAATAAATTTGGTTAGTATATGCAAATAAAATAACTAGTAACATCATTGTAGGATCATACCCTTGATTACCTCTATGGTATGATCGAGTTATGTATTTTGATAAATTAAATCCTTTCATTAGTTCTACAAATGAATGTACTACATCATCAGCTGGTGAAATTACTTCTACTTCTAGTGGTAAAATAAGCTGAACTGGTTTATAATTAAAAGCATAATTGTTATTGAGTAATTCGGTATTCATATATCAATTATACTAAAAAGGAAGAATGTTTTCTCTACATTGAGTAAACATTCTTCCTTTTATTGTATGGGACTATATATGCTAATGCATTACAGCCCCTTTTTGTTAAGTAGATATTAAAGTAATATACTACTTTAATAAATCATAAACACTACTTGCATCAATATTAGATTCTTCAAATTTAATAATTATACTATCATTTTCAGAATATCTTGGAATGATATGAATATGAAAATGATCAACAGTTTGACCTGCAACCTCATTATTATTTTGAATAATATTTACTCCAGAAGCATTTAGCTTTTTGCATAATTTTTTTGCTAAACGATTCACAATTTTGTAAGCCTGAGCACTAGTGTTTTCATCAGCATCAAGAATATTTTTATAATGATGTTTTGTAACTACAAGCGTATGACCTTTTGTAACTTGAGTAATATCAAGAAAAGCAATAAAATCTTCATCTTCATATAATGTGTATGAAGGAATTTCTTTATTTATAATTTTACAAAAAATACAGTTTTCCATGTTTCTATCTCCTCTTATTTATTACTTATATTATACCAATAAAAGACTAATAATTGTAAAATAATCTATAAAAAATTATAAAAAATAAAATATATCTATATTTAGTGAAAACTATTAGAAATGTGTTGTTTATGTTCATTAATAATTGTATAATAATTATATTAATACAATATATCGTTCATAAAGTAATTATTTCAAACACAAATAACATATTTATTGATTGAAATATCGATGACTTTCAAAAATTATCTTTAATAAATTTTTTTCAATATAAGTAATGAATTAATTTAAAAAAGCTTATAATTAAAGGCTATGTTTATATATTAATGAACATATTAAGGCTATTGATTTATTTAAATTAATTTCCTTTATGAATTAGGTAAAATGTGTTAAAATAATTTATAGAGTTTTGCGAAATAGAAAGGATTGAAATATAAGTGTCAACTTTAGAAATAAACGACTTACATGTAAGTGTAGAAAATAAAAAAATATTAAAAGGTATAAACCTTACTATAAAAACAAATGAAGTACATGCTATTATGGGACCAAATGGAAATGGTAAATCAACATTATTGTCAACAATAATGGGGCATCCTAAATATCATGTAGATAAAGGATCTATTAAATTAGATGGTGTAGAAATCACAAATATGAGCGTTGATGAAAGATCAAGAGCAGGTCTTTTTTTAGGAATGCAATATCCTACTGAAATACCTGGAGTAACTAACTCTGATTTTTTAAGAGCTGCTGTAAATGCAAGAAATGAAAAACCAATTTCTTTATTCAAATTCATTAAGGAAATGGAAACAAATATCGATAGTTTAAATATGAAACAAGATTTAGCTCATAGATTTTTAAATGAAGGTTTCTCTGGTGGAGAGAAAAAAAGAAATGAAATATTACAAATGAAAATGATAAAACCTAAATTTGCTTTATTAGATGAAATAGATTCAGGTTTAGATGTTGATGCTTTACATGTTGTAAGTGGCGCAATTAACTCGATGGTGTCTGATTCTTTTGGATGCATGATTGTTTCACATTATGAAAGATTATTTGATCTTGTTAAACCTACTCATGTTCACATCTTAGTGGATGGAGTTATAGTTAAAACAGGAAATGCTGATCTTGTAAAAAGAATAGATACAGATGGTTATAATTGGATTAAAGAAGATTTAGGTATTGAAGTTAGTTCAGATAAAAATGATGAATTTGATTTTTTAAACTTGTAGGAGGTAGAAATATATGAAATACTTTTTAAAGGTTAATCAAGATAAAGTATCTACTAACTTAGAATTTAAAGATTCAGAAAAAATTATTGTTAATGTAGAAAAATCTGGACAATTAGAAATGGAAATTACTAATCCTAGTAAAATTATTACATTAGTATTTGCAAAAGATACTAAAGTAAACATTACTAAAGTATTAAACTTTACTGAAGGAAAAGATGAAAAGATTAATATTGAATATCTTTTGAATACTTACAGTAATGTAAATGAGTTTTTAACTACTATTGATTCTAATGCAAGCGTTGACTATGCTTTTAAAGCAGTGCTTAGTGATTATGCTGTATTAGAAATTTCAAATGGTCAGTTTTCAGATACATCATCAAAATTTGATATAGAAATCAATTTGAATGGTGTTAATTCAAAAGCATTACACAACATTGCAGCAATTTCTAGACTTAATCAAGAAAAAGTTTATAATGTTACAATAAATAATAATGCTAGAGAAACTTATGGAGAACTAAATAATTTTGGTGTTGTTAAAAATGAAGCAAAATTAATTTTTAATGGTACTGGATATATAAAAAATGGTGCTAAGCAATCTATAGCCCACCAAGCAAGTAAAATTATTACATTTGATCCAAATGTTGAAGCACAAGCTAATCCCTTTTTAATAATTGATGAAGCTGATGTTGAAGCATCACATGCTGCTGCAGTTGGTCAAATGGATGAAGAACAATTATTTTATTTACAATCTCGTGGACTTGATAGTGAACATGCGTCTAAGTTAATTACTTATGGTTATTTAAAACCAATATTAACTAAGATTAGTGATGATAGTTTAAAAAAACAACTTGAGAAATTAATAGAAGAAAAGGTGGGTTTATAATGTTTGATATTAAAGAAGTACGTGCCCAATTCCCAATGCTTAATGGAATTAAAATGGATGGACATGATTTAGTTTATTTAGATAGTGGAGCTACTGCTCTTAAACCGCAAAGAGTAATTGATAAAGTAGTTGAGTATTACAGTAACTATTCTACCAATATTCATCGTGGTGATTATGCATTATCACACAAAACAGATAGCGAATATGAAAATGTTCGAGAAATTGTAAAAACTTTAATTAACTCTAAAGAAAGTAAAGAAATTGCTTTTACTTATGGAGCTACTCATGGATTAAATATTGTAGCAGAAGGACTTAAACACCAACTTAAAAAAGGTGATGTTGTTTTAATGAGTGAATTTGAACATGCTGCAAATGTTCTACCTTGGTTTAGACTAAAAGAAGAAATTGGTATTGAAATTGAATATGTACCATTAGATGAAAATCATTACCTACAAGTAGAAGGATTTAAAAAAGCCTTACATGACAAAGTTAAAATAGTTGCCTTAGCGCATGTATCTAATGTTATTGGTCAACCAATTGACATGAAAGAAATAACTAAATTAGCTCATGAGAATGGTTCAATTGTAGTAGTAGATGGTGCTCAATCTGTTCCTCATATGAAAGTTGATGTTCAAGATTTAGATATAGACTTTATGGTCTTTTCTGGACATAAGTTAGGTGGACCAACAGGAATTGGTGTTTTATATGGTAAATATGATTTATTAAATGCTTTACCTGCATATATATTAGGTGGAGGAATGAACAATGAAATTCATTGCGATTTTAATTATCAATTAAAAGAAGCTCCTTATAAATTTGAAGCGGGAACTCCAGCAATTGAAGCGACACTAGGAATGGGTGCTGCAATACAATTTTTATTAGATTTAGGTGTTGAAAACACACATGATCATGTTGCTAAAATAAGAGCACATGCAATAAAAAGAATGCAAGAAGAAGTAGATAATATTGTAATATACAATCCTAATGTAGCAACTGGTCCAATATCATTTAATGTAAAAGGATATGAAGGTCCAGCATCTCAAGACATTGGTAGTGCTTTAGCTACACGTGGTATTGCAGTAAGAACTGGTGAACACTGTGCTAAATTATTAACAGAAGTTCTACATGTAAAAGGAAGTGTAAGAGCAAGTTTATACTATTATAACTCAATTGAAGATATGGATCGTTTTGTTGATGCATTAATTGAAATTACGAAAGGGGATGCATTAGATTGGCTACTTTAAATGATCCAATGATCCTTAGACAAATTATCATGGATCACTATGATAACCCTCGTAATAAATCATTAGTTAAAGATGATGATAACTATTATAGTTTAAGAAAAAACAGTGATTCTTGTATAGATGATATTACAATGCAAGTAAAATTTGATAAAGATATCATTGCTGATGTTAGATTTGATGGAGAAGCTTGTACAATATCAACTGCTTCAACTTCAATCTTAACAGAACAAGTTATCAACAAAACAATAGATGAAGCATTAGAAATAATAAAAAATTATAAAAATATGGTTTTTGAAAAACCATATGATGCTGATTTAGTAGAAGAAGCAATAGCTTTCAAAAATGTTGGTAAACAAGCTAATAGAATAAAATGCGCTACAATAGGTTATGATGCTTTAGAAGAAATAATTAACTTATATAGAGGAGAAAAAAATAATGGCAAATAAAAATTTTCCAGTAAGCGAAGATTATGCATATGGTTTCTATGATGAAAATGTAAGTGTGTATGATACTGGTAAAGGACTTACTGAAGATATTGTCAGAAAGATATCTGCTAAAAAAAATGAACCTGAATGGATGTTAGAGTTTAGATTAAAAGCATACAACTATTTTATCAATGCTAAAACACCAACATGGGGTGCAGATCTAAGCAGATTAAATTATGATGATTATACATATTACATTAAACCTCAAGAAAAACAAGAAGAAGATTGGGATAATGTAGATGCAACTATAAAAAATACTTTCGACAAACTAGGTTTGTTAGACGCTGAAAAAGAACATTTAGGTGGTATATCGACACAGTATGAATCCGAAGTAGTTTATCACAACATGTTAGAGGAAGTAGAAGAAAAAGGAGTAATATTCTTAGATACAGATAGTGCTTTAAGAGAACACCCTGAATTATTTAAAAAATATTTTGATACAGTTGTACCATATAGTGATAATAAATTTTCAGCATTAAATGGAGCTGTTTGGTCAGGAGGTTCATTTATCTATGTACCAAAAGGTGTCAAATTAGATAAACCTCTTCAATCTTATTTTAGAATAAACTCAGAGCAAATGGGTCAATTTGAAAGAACATTAATAATTGTTGATGAAGGTGCCGATGTACACTATGTAGAAGGATGTACTGCACCAGTTCATTCAAACGATTCATTACATGCAGCTGTAGTTGAAATAATTATTTTAGATGGTGGAAAATGTCGTTATTCGACAGTTCAAAACTGGTCAAATAATATCTTAAATTTAGTAACTAAAAGAGCTTATGTTCATGCTCATGGTACTATGGAATGGATTGATGGAAACATTGGTTCAAGCATAACTATGAAATATCCAGCATGTGTTTTAGCTGGAGAATATGCAAAAGGAATTACTGTATCAATTGCTGTTGCATCAAAGGATATGTATCTAGATGCTGGCTCAAAAATGATACACTTAGCTCCTAATACATCAAGCAATATAATATCTAAATCTATTGCTCGTGGCGGTGGTAAAGTAAACTATCGTGGACTAGTAATGCATGGTAAAAATGCTTTAAATGCAAAGAGTAAAGTTGAATGTGATACTTTAATATTAGATGGTATTTCTACAAGTGATACTGTTCCAGTTAACATTGTTAAAAATAATATGTCTAGTATTGAACATGAAGCAACTGTTTCTAAAGTAAGTGAAGACCAACTATTTTATTTACAAAGTAGGGGTCTAACAGAAGCACAAGCTACTGAAATGATTGTTATGGGCTTCATAGAGCCATTTACTAAAGAATTACCAATGGAATATGCTGTAGAGCTTAATCAGTTAATTAAGCTTGAAATGGAAGGTTCTATTGGTTAAATAAATATAAAAAAAGTGTAACATTTGTTACACTTTTTTGTTCTTTAAACATTAAATATATTAGTTAGACTCCCAATAAAACCAAGTTTTACTAAAATCTAAATTATCTAAATCACTTTGATCAATATAAAATTTCCCAATTCCCATATCGCCCCACATCATTGAAAATTTACTAATGTCTGGTTCATTAAAGTTAGAATCTAGTGATAGAAGTAGTTTGTAATTATGATACTTTTCAGGTAAATTATATCTCAAATCTTTTTTTATATTTATTGGATAGCCACCAATAGTACTAGCAGAATCTAAATAATAATCTAGTATGCTGTCAAAATTATCTTTTTCAACATCATTTAATTCACTAAACTTTACCTTGAATTCTTTTTCAAAATCAATTCCTTGAGAAACCAAAAATCTATTTTCAATAGAAAATTTCAAACCAACTTCACCTTTAATAGGACTTTCTTCAATATAATCATCTTCAAATAAATTTTTTATATCTTCAATATTATAATGAGGTTGAGATATATCTTCAATATAAATAACTTTGTAGCCTTTTCTAGATAGTGGATTATTTACAGAAAAGCCTAAATAATAATCTGGATTATCAACACATAAAGTATAGGCACTATTTGGATCATTTTCATCTAATAGCTCAGTATAGCATTGAATATTAGTTCCTTCTTTTTCAAAGTTAGGTTCAAATCCACAGTAAAATCCTAAAATTCCAGTATTAGGTAACAGTGAATTTTTAGGCAAGTCCGCTAAGTTTATCTGCATTAAAAAGTGAAGTGGCGTTCCATCATCCGTCGATGGATAATCATAATCTCTAGGCAAATAACCATGACCACCAATTTTACTATCTTTTACCTTTAAGTTAAAAGAGTGACTTGATTCTAAAACAATTGTTTCAAGTTTAGTACTACATATTTTCTCTGAAATATTTTTATCAAATTGGTTTTTTATAATATTTAAGATTTCTAAATAATCTTCATCCATGTCAATGCCCCCTTAATATTACGTATATTATATCAAATAAATTGTTTATAATAAGTTTACTTGCTTTATTTTTTATTTAAGAATTCTACTGCAACAGCACAAAGCCAGCTAAGTCCAATTACCATAGATTCTTCATCAATTTTAAATTTTTCATGATGAACAGGATATATAGCATCGATATCTTCATTTCTTACACCCAGCCAACCAATAGCTCCTTTAGTATATAAAAGATACTCAGAAAAATCTTCTGCCCCATTTAAAGCAGGTAAGCTTTTGACTTTAGAAATATCATAAATATCTGAAAATGTCTTAGTAGCAAAGTTAGCAATTTCAGCATCATTAATAACAGGTGATAATTCAACTCGTATATCAACATTTGCTTCTACATTATACATACTTGCAACTGATTGAGCATATTCATTTATTTTTTGAAATACTACTTTTTGAACATCATAATTAAAATATCTAAATGTAAAATCTGTTTGAGCATATTTAGGAATGATATTAGGAACATCACCACTGTTGAAATGTCCACATGATAAAACAGCACTTTCATTTGGATTAATAAACTTTGAAATAATTGAGTCAGCTTGTGTTACAAATGTTGCAGCAGCAAATAATGAATCTCTTGCTTTAAAAGGCTCAGAACTATGTCCACTTTCTCCAATCCATTTTATATGAATTACATCTGCACCAGCAAACCTAGGACCTGAAGAACAATCAACTTCTCCAACCTCAAGTGAAGATGTCACATGTAATGCAAAAATAGCATCAACATTTTCCATTGCTTGTTTAGCATATTTTGCAGTTTCAGCACCAACTTCTTCGGATTCTTGAAAGATAAGTCTAATACATCCATCAAATTGATCAGTATTTTCACTTAATATTTTCGCAGCACCTAACAACATTGATGTATGAACATCATGTCCACAAGTATGAGCAACATTATCTACTAATGACTTATACTCATAATTTGACTCTTCTTGCATCGGTAGTGCATCCATATCAGCTCTTAAAGCAAATATTTTAGAATTATCAACTAATCCATATATATTAGCAATGACACTAGTATTATTAATTTTAGTATATTCAATATTTAAATCTTCTAGGCATTTAATAATCAATTCTTGTGTTTTAAATTCATGAGAACCAAGTTCTGGATACTGGTGAATTTTTCTTCTTAAATCTTTTACATATTCTTCTACTTGTTTAGATAAATGTTTATAATCCATAATCTACTCCTTTTGTAATAATGAATTTTAAATTATAATAAAAAAAGATTATATATAATAATCCTTTAGTAATAAGAAATTCTAACAATACTACTTGTATTTACAATATGATTTTTAAGAACTGAATAATCATCATCTTTAATAATAGTAATAAATTTATTATTTAAAATAACACTTAAATCATTTGCTGTGAAGTCTTTTATTGAAATTCCATTAATAATACTGTTTCCATCTAGAGTAATCATATTATGATCAGCTCCAGCATTTAAAATAATAACTATTTTTGTCATATATTCTCCTTAATTTAAGCAATAATTGTTTTTTTCTCTAAAGTAATTGTAATTATTTGATCAATGAACATTAACAATTGTCTATGAAATGCAACATAATCTAAACCACTTGTATGTTCTACATTTTGAAGAATAACAACATCTTGATTATAATTATTTTCAAAGATATCGTTTACTTCTACAGAGTCTGCATGCTTAAATACTTTTTCAACTAAAGATACATCAACATCAAATTCCTTATTGTTGTTGTATCTAATATCTGCAATAACATCATCAAAAAAATAAGCAAACTCAGCTTTATAAATACCACTTGCAGTATTAATGACAATTAAATAATCTTGGTATGATTTATCAACTCTATTTAATTTACCTAGTAAATTAACCATTGAACTTTTAGCATTCATATTTATACCTCATTTCCATATATATTAATATTATTATATCAAAAAAAAAGTCTGTATAGTTTATTTATGCGATACATTTATTTTTTTAAGTTATGAATGTACTTATTATTATTATATTTGTGTCGTTGAATATATTTAGCTAAGCTATAGCTTAAATATATTCCATAATAGGTATAAAATATTACATATAAAATATAATAAACAGTATAATCAAGAGGTTGTCTATTGTAAGTAATTAACATTGATAATGTATTAATTAAAACATTAGAAACAATCACAACAATCATCAATATAAATAAAAATCGATAATCAATATATTTTAAATTCTTAATATTTCCAACAAACATTAGATGATGTTCTCTAATATACTTGTAGGCAAATGTAACAATTACTAACATAACTAATGCAGCTAAAAAAAGAGTAGTTATAAAGTAACCTGGTATCATTGCATGCAAGTTTGATATTAAAACATATATAATAGCTGCTGAAGAATAATATAGTAAAACAGGAACTAAAATTATTAAATAAAGATATGTTAGAATAATTCCTATTTGATTCTTGTTATTTCTTGTATTTATTTTATAGATAATTTTAAAAAGTATGATACTAGTAATCAAACTAACTATAAAAGCAACTATGTATTCCATAAATATCACCTCTAGTATAATTATAACCTTTTCTTTTTTGAATTAAAACAAAATTTGTTCTTTTTTTGAACATTTTTTCTTTAAAATGGTTTAAACTAGGGTATTCTTACTTGCAGTAAGTATATTATTAATTGTTATACATGATATTTAGAATACAAAAGAATAAATTATAGAATAATTATAACTGAAAAGTAAAAATTGATTATTAGACTATAGAAAAAAGAAGCGTTAATCAATAATAAGATTGAAATATAAACATATAATTGAGAGATGTTTTATTTTTTTTAAAAACTTTAATTATTTTAAAGTTATTAGGAATAATGTTAGTTCTAGCCTAATATAGGTAGGTGATAAAGACATGAATAAGATTTTTAATTTAATTATTACAACAGCAATTAAAACAAATAGCAGTGATATACATTTTGAAGAAAATTCAAATAATACTGATATATTATTTAGACAGTATGGCAGTATCAAGAAGGGTACAAGTCTTGAAAATACAAAAGGAAATATAATTAATTATATAGTTTATAAAGCTAATTTAGATGTTTTAAATAATTATAATTTGAATACTGGTATGATTCACTATGAATATGAAAATAGAATTATTAATCTACGCATTAGTTTAATCTCTAATAACATGCAAAGAAGTATTGTAATTAGAGTAATTAACAATCATAAAAAAATACTAATAAATAAGCTATGCTTTCTTAAAAATAATTCAGATAATATTAAAAAGATTATCTACATGGATAGTGGTTTGATATTAATATGTGGGAAAACTGGTAGTGGTAAAACAACTACTTTATATAGCTTAATTGAAGAGTTAAAAAAATCTAAAAGAGTAGTTACTGTTGAAAATCCAATAGAAAGAAATATTGATGGTATAACACAAATTGATTTGTCAAAAAAGAAGATAAGTAGCTCAATTGCTTTAATGCAAATACTTAGACATGATCCTGATGTAATAGTATATGGTGAAATAAGAAATCAGGATGAACTTAAAAATGTAGTACATGCAGCTTTATCAGGACATTTAGTAATTTCAACAATGCATGCAATAAATAGCAAGCATGTAATTAGTAAAATTAAGTCTTTAGAAATACCAGCAGATGAAATATATGCAGTTCTTAATTTAATATTATATCAACAAATTTTTTATACCAAAAATAATAATCCAACCATTGTCTTAGAAAAAATAGAAGCAAATGAAATAGAAAAGATTTTAAATAATGAAATTGTAAATATCGCAAGTATACAAGATCAAATTTCTCATTATATCAAAAGGGGTGATTTATATAAAGGTAAGTAAAAATCAAAAATTAAGGCTGTTAGCAAGTTTATATGAAAATGATCCAAACATCATAGAGTGTTTAATAATATTAAAGTCTTTAGAAATTATTGATGATAAGTTATTAAATAAAATAAAACTAGAATTAGAAATAGAAAGTAACTTTAAAGTTGTTTTATTAGCCTTCAAGATAGATGAAAAACTAATTAGTAAAATAATATTTCTTTCTAAGTATCATACATTAGATAATGCAATAGTAATTGCTTTAGACTATGAAGAATATATGAAAAAGATAAAAAAAGAAATAGTTTCAAGTTTAATTTATCCATTAATATTAATCATATCTACTTTAATAACAATACAATTTATTATTCAAGGTATTCTTCCAAAAATAAGCATAATAAATCCAAAAGCATTTGAAGAATACAGCTTTTTAATAAATGTAATTGAAACAATACCAATAATATCACTAGCAATAATTATAACTTGTATTGTTGTAGTTATTAATTATATTTTTTTAAAATACAAAAATCCAAACTTATTATTAAAAATTATAAAAAGTAATATGTTTACTTTAAAAATTCAAGCATCATTATTTACATATAATATTGCCACAATGCTAAATGAAATGCTAGTGCATGATGATTTAAGTGAAAATGTATTATATCAATGTAAAGAATACAACAGTAATGTATTGTCAAAAATAATCATTAATAACATCTTATTAGATTTAGAAAAAGGTCTAGAATTAAATGTTATTATAAAAGATTGTATTTTTATAACTAATGACTATAAAAATATAATGTACATGAGCAATGATTCAGATAAGTTAAATTCATTATCTAAACAGTTTATTCAATTTAAAACAGAAAAGTATCAACAAAATTTAAAAAGATCTATTAGTATATTTGTACCATTAATTATTTTATTATGCTCTGTCATAGTAATCTTATTATATATCTTAATAATGATACCAGCATTGAATTTTGAAATTTAAAAAGTAGCGATTATTAATCGCTACTTTAGTGTTATTATTTAATTAATTCATCTCTTAATTTATCGATGTAAATTTGCATTAAAACTAACTTATCTTCAGTTGTTGGTGTACCAACTTCATTAAAATATTTCTTCATAGTATCTTCTAATGATTGAGTTTTAATATCCATTTCATCAAAAATATTATCTAAAATTTCTTGTGCTGCCATAATAAATACCTCCTGTTTATATAATCTTTGTAACTAAATATATTATATAAAATGTTATTGACTAAGTAAAATGATTTACTTTTTATACTTGTGTTTTAAATAGAAATTGTATTATCTTTATATGAAATATTTAGTGAATTTGAAGTGATTTCAATTTCTAAATTATCAAGTGTTACTATTTCTTTACCATTGTTATTTTCCATTTTATCAATTATTTCATCAAAATATTTTTCAATATCTATATTGTCATTATCAAAGCCATTTAATGCAATAATTGAAAGGGCGCTTGCATATACTAAATCTACTCGCACTGATCTATTTATTTCAGAGAAAGCACTCATTTCAAGTGACAATACATTGTTATCATCATCGATTACAAAGGTACCTTTGCCAGTGTCGTTTACATAAAAATTAACTATATAAAAACTAGGTGCATACCTATCAATGTTAGCTAATTTAATTACAATATCCTCTGTATCTACTAATTCTTTCATTAAGGCATCTACAAACGCATTATTAATTGATTTTAAATCAGATGAATATTGATAATTTGGGCTCACTACATTAGCTTGTTTAATTATTGTTAATGATAATTCATTTAGTATATCACTAATTTTAGGGTTATTTTCACTCATTAAAGATACTTCATCTAATAACTCATTAGTAATATTTTCAATATATTGAATATTTTCTTTATTGTTGTTGTAAACAATATCTTTTGCTTCTATAAATTCTTGACATACTCTATTATATTCTTCATCAGTAATTCCCATATTATCTAATGATTTCAAATAATCAAAGCATACTTGCTTTTGCGTTGACATGACACTATCCCAATTTATTTGTGAATCGACTAGCTTATTTCCACATCCACAAAGCATCAATGAAATTAATAGAAGAACTATTAATTTATTTTTCATTTTGCCACCTAACCTCATTTTTACTCATTTTTAAATTATATACATTAAATTATAACAATTTCTTAACAATATTACAATGCATATATATATTATTCTATATTTGAACTAAATATGTGTAAAAAAAAGACATAAAAGTAATTTCTACTAGTATGTCTTATACTATTAATCTTTATAAACAACTTGTAAAGATAGTTCATATGGGTGGTAATCAGAGTAGGCTGTTAATTGATTTAATTCATTAGGTTTGATATATTTATATTTACCATACTTAAACTTTACTCCAAAAAAGATTATTTTATTATAGTTTTTCATTATTTCTTCACTATCTTCTTTATTTAAATAGCCCATTTTTAAATAGCCAAATTTAGACAATCCATAAATGGATAACTGAGAAGTTTGAAAAACGCCTGATCCATTGTACTTAAGCATTAAGTCAGTGATATATAAAGACTGATTAAATTCATAAAGTCTAATTCTTTGATAATATAAATTTTTTTTCATGTCTTCAGATGATAATCCGTTGAATGGCTTTTTATCAACTGGTCTATTATGTTTCACAACATTATTAATATCTACTTGGAAGTTATTAGTACTTTTTATTTGATAGGTAGCAAACATTGATTCATCAAATTTATTTTGATCAAGTAATTGTTGATTGTTTTTTAAATAGATAGCTTCATCATTTCTTTTTTTCTCAGCATAGTTGGATAAAATAGTGTAAAGTAAAATACTTAAAATAGCAAAAATAGATATTGTTAGCCAAGAAGTAGGAATTAATGTAAATGCAATTAATAGTATTGCATATAAAATTACTGTTAATATAATCAAATTCATTTACATCACTCCATTCCTTTAAGATAAATTATATTATAACAAACTTTAGCAATAATTTTAATAATTTAGTATATTTTTATCATAAATTATAGCTTTTTTTATCAATTTCACTAATAATAAGCTAATAATGGCCTATATAAAAAACTGATTGATTAATATCAAACAGTTTTTAACATTATTCAATTGCATCATAGATAATATTTCCATTGCAAACACTAAACACAGTTTCAGAGTCTGCTACTACATTAAAAATAATGCCACATTCATCAACATTATTGTTACTGACATCACTACTTAATTCCAAAATATTTTTCTTAGTTAGATTAAATATATCTGCTTTGGTTAAGGTGCTAATATCATTCTTTAAAGCAATTTCATCTGTGATATTATTAAAGTCTAAAGCAACTATAATTTTATTTTCATTTTCACTTAAATTAACTACTGCACTGTAATTATTATCGTTAATTGCATTTTCAACATTATTAATTGAGTCATTAGTTAAAGTCTCTTTAGTATTATCTTTAGTCTGCTTGTTTGTAACAGTATTATCTTTTGTCTGCTCATTATTAGATTTTATATCTTCTTCAGAATTTTTTACTTTATCTTTTTCTTTTGCAATAGTAGTATTGCTTTCTTTTATTTCTTCAGAAGTATTAGATTCTTTTTGTGCATCATCAACATTATCTTCATTTTTAATTTCTATAGTTTTATCATCATTTTGCATTTTATCAAATTCGATATCTTCTTTAGTGATTTTTGTATTAGAAATAATAATTGAGCTAGTATTATCTTTATTTTTGCTAATCCCAATAATACATATTACTAAGAGAATAGTTAAAATTAAAACAATAATTAGATTAATATAGTCATAGGTTTTTTTCCAATGTATCATAGCGTTTCTCCTTAAAACAAAATATATTATATGTAAATATAATATGCCCTAAGTATATAATACAATGTTTACAAAATTAATACAATGTTATTTTTGAATTTATTTTTTAAGTGTAGACTTATTATAAGGTTAAATTTATATTAATAAGAAAATTATAGATATTTATTTAGATCATCTTGTTCTAACTCTAATTTTCGATGCTGTGAGGCACTAATGTGTACTGTAGTTGTTGGAGTATAATCTATTATTAATTGATCTAATAATTTCTTGGCTTCTTTTTCTGATTTGACTTCTTCTATATTTTTTAAATAGTTTAGTTTTTCATCATTTTTAATAGTAGGGATTGTTACAATATATTTTATTAAATCTTGTACATTTTTAATTGTATACATAGTAGGATATAAAATTCCTGTAGAAATGTATAGCTTATTCATATAAATGTTCAATTCTGAATTTAAGATTTCATTCAAATCAAAGTCATTGATTAAAGATATAACTGTCTCTTCAATATTTAGATTTTTTATTTTAGCTATGGCTATGATTTTTTTGAATTCTAAATCATTTAAATTTATTAGTAGTTCTTGCTTTTCCATATTTAATCCTCTTTTCCATATTTAATGCTCTTTTCTAAATCTTAGTTAATAAGTTACTACATTAATTAATGATCGATATTTTTTAAGGTAATCATCTTAAAAGCTTTACCATAATGTTTAAGCTCATCTTTATTATAAAAGTAAGTCATATTTGAGTATTCACTACTTGTAGCGAATGAGATAATCATTTCATCAGTCTCTATTAAATTTCTAATTGCTACTTTATTATTTGTATCAATTATTAGTCCTGTAGATTCTCCTGGGATGTTACGACATTTTTCTAGTAATGCATAATCATTAAGTTTAAATCCAGGTTCCATTAATTCATCGTTTATCTTAAATAAGAAAAAGTTTTCTGGCTTTTGACCATCCAAAAGATTTTTGTCTATTCTTTTTTTAGCTAATATATTTTTATTCAATAAAAATGAATCACCAGCATTTGCAATTACTTCTAGCTCTATGCTATTTTCATCTTCAAACATTAAGTATTCTACACTAACATTAAAGTATTTAGCTATTCTAGTTAACTCATCATAAGTTGGCATAACTAATCCATCTGCAATATCAAGATAACGGTCTAACTTTATATTACTACCATCAGAAACTTGCTTTTCGTTTGAGTTATGCGATAATCTATTTTCACGTAATCTTTTTCTTAAATCATCAATGACCCACATCTTTTATTCCTCCCTGATTATAATATATTTTGAATAATAACCATAATAGTTATTAAAAAAACAAAAATCAAATGAAAATATTTATTTAGATACATAACACCTATAAACTCTCTAATTAAAGCATTAATTGAGAAATATAGTTTAGTTTTAGAACCAGCTCCATCACTGTTAAGATGTAACTTTCTACTTAGTATTAAAGCTCTAAATAGATGGAATTTATTAGTAACTATAAGGTTAGAATCTTTAGAACTACTCATAAGTTTACTTGAGAATAATAAATTTTCATAAGTATTTTTTGATTTATTTTCTATAATAATATCATTTTCTGGGATATGTTGGCCAATAATATACTTAGCCATAGCTTCAGCTTCAGGTATTTGTTCATCAAATCCTTTACCACCAGAAACAATAATTTTTGTTGAATATCCATTATTAATGATTCTCTTATATTCAGATATACCTAATTCAATTCTAGACTTTAATAAAGGAGTAATTTTATCTTTGATTAAACCACTACCTAAAACAATGATATACTTATATTCTTTTTTCCTAGGATAATATATGTTAATTAATGATGAAACAAAGAATATAAATAGCATAAAGAAAAAATATGAAATATATGCGGTTATTAGATTAGATAAAATAAGAAAGAATTTGTTTTTTAATACTGTATTTAATTGAGGTATTATAATAATATTTGCTAAAAGCATAAAGGCGACTACTAACGATAGTGAGTGTGAAAAGCTTCGACCTTCTTTTTTTATTAGCTCAATAAATGAATAGAATAGGGTGATTAAATAGGAAAGTATTAAAAAGGGAAAAGATATTATAAAAATACCTAAAAATATTAATGCTGGTAAATAAACTGAATAAAGCTCATTACTAAATCCTATATATATAATTGAAGTTAGTATTATTATTATACTTAGTATTAACATAACACCAGATAGCATACTTCTTCGACATTTTTTAAAATAAAAATAATCAAATACTATTGTTAAAAAAATAATTGCTAGAAATGTGTAATTCATAAATCAACCTCCATGTCATACTATTATTATATAGTATTTTTGTAAATAAATCTAAAAATCAAGAAATAAAGCAATAACATAAAAAAGGAAAGATTAGT
This sequence comes from Mycoplasma sp. P36-A1, assembly GCF_049478495.1. Classification (NCBI taxonomy): domain Bacteria; kingdom Bacillati; phylum Mycoplasmatota; class Mollicutes; order Mycoplasmatales; family Mycoplasmataceae; genus Mycoplasma; species Mycoplasma sp. P36-A1. The sequence continues at coordinate 949,449 of NZ_CP168083.1, forward strand.
AATTAATCTTTCCTAAATTCTAGCTATTTTCTTGTTTAATAAATTCATCAATTTCATTTTTTAAAGTTTCAATTATATCTTCTTGTTGAATACTTTTAATTATTTCACCTTTTTTAAATAATACACAACTATCTTTACCACCTGCAATACCAATGTCAGCACCTTTTGCTTCTCCTGGTCCATTTACACCACAACCCATAACAGCTACATGAATATTACTTTTTTTATTTAAAAGATATTGTTCTATTTCATCAACAATTTCAAACATTTTATATTGTAATCTTCCACATGTAGGACAAGATACTAAAGTTGGTAAATTGTTTGCAAGATTAAATGATTTTAGTAACTCTTTGGCCACTGGTATTTCATCAACTGGATTGCTACTTAAACTGACTCTTATTGTACTACCAATACCTTGATAGATAAGTGGAGCTAAACCTGCAACACTTTTGATTGTACCTGCAAATTTAGTACCTGCTTCTGTAATACCTAAATGAAGAGGGTAGTTAAAAGATTTAGCAGCTAACTCATAAGCTTCAATTGATAATAATGCATTGCTTGCTTTTAACGATATTACAATATCATAGAAATCTAAATCTTCAAGTATTTTCACATGCTTTTGAGCACTAGCAACCATAGCTTCAGCACAAGGATATTGATAAATATCTAAAATTTCTTTTTCTAATGAACCAGCATTAACACCAATTCTAATAGGAATATTATTTGCTTTACAAGCTTCTACTACTAGCTTTATTTTTTCATGGCTACCAATATTACCAGGATTAATTCTAATTTTATCAATACCATTTTCAATACAAATTAAAGCTAACTTGTAGTTAAAATGAATGTCGGCTACTAATGGCATATCAGTTCTAGATTTAATTTTTTTTATTGCATAAGCATCTTCCTCATCTAAAACTGCTAAACGTACTATTTCGCAACCTGCCTCTTTTAAACAATTTATTTGTTTAATTGTGGCAACTACATCTTTAGTTTTAGTATTAGTCATTGATTGAATAACAATTTTATTATTACCACCAATTTGAATATCTTTAACCATTACAGGTCTTGTATTTTCTCTTGTAAACATTAAATTCACCTCTTTATAATTATACTATAACATTAATTATAAGTATTGTTTAAAATAAATTTTTAATATTGTAGCTTATATTGACTGTAGTATGTAAAAAATGCTATAATTTTAGAGGAGATTATTATAAGAAATACTAGATATAGTATTTTATTTATGATAAAATATTTACGTTATAGGCATAGGAGGTGCAACAATGAGAGAAAACATTATTTTAAAATGCACAGAATGTGGAGAAGAAAACTACATTGCTAAGAAAAACAAAAAATTACACCCTGACCGTGTAGAATACAAAAAATTCTGTCCAAGAGACAACAAGCAAACAGTACATAAAGAAAAGAAATAGTATAACAAAAGATTATTTTAGTTAATAATCTTTTTTAATATCTTTAGATTTGAAAGGAAAAAATATGAAATTAAAAACTTTATTCAGAAAAGACTCTTTACAAGAGAATACCTATATAATTACAGAAAATAATAAAGCCTTAATTATCGATCCAGGTTGTGATTATGAAGATCTTAATAGTTATCTAGACAACAATGATATAAAAGAAGTTAGTATTTTTTTAACTCATACTCATCATGATCATATTAGAATAATTGCGCCAATTGTTGAAAAATATAATTCAATAATATATTTAAGTGAAAAAGAAATGGTTATTTTTGAAACTGAAATGCCAAAATATGCTGACTCAAAACAATTAAAACAAATAAATAAAAATTTAATTTTTATAAAAGACAAGATTATATTTAATAATAATGAATATAAAGTTTTAGAAGTACCAGGACACACAGTAGGCCATCTTATGTTGGAAATACCTGAATTACAAGCATATTTTAGTGGTGATTTTATATTTAACAATGATATTGGATATACCCAATTTTTTACTGGAAGTAGTTTAGATATGAAAAACTCTTTAGATAAAATACAAACACTAAATAAAGAGTATGTTATATATCCAGGTCATGGTCCAGAAACAACAGTTGAAAATGAACTAACTAATAATTTTTATATAAATAATCCAATAGAGAAATGGTAGGTATAAAATGAAAATAGAAACTATAGTAGATAATAATTCATTCATGGTAAATACATATGTATTGTATGAAAATGATACTGCTCTTGTAATAGATCCAGGTGCTGATTTTCATACAATTAAGACATTCTTAAATACATCTAACATAACAAAAATAAGTATCTTTCTAACACATGGACACGTTGATCATATATTTAGTCTTGAGCAACTAGCAAAAGAATATAATGCCACTGTCTACATACACGAAAAAGATGAACATTTATTATATGACTCTAAGGCAAACTGCTCTTCAATCTTTGGAATGCCAATGGTAGTTAAAGATATTAAAGTTAATACAGTAACTGATAAATTAGTGTTTAATCAATACACTTTTCAAGTAATACATGTACCTGGACATACTCCAGGACAAAGTATGTTATTAGTTAAAGATCAAAATGCATTGTTTAGTGGTGATTTCTTATTTAATAATGGAATAGGTAGATATGATTTGCCAGGTGGCGATGGTATAGCAATGAAAAAATCATTAGAAGTAATATATACATTAAATCCAAATTTGAAGGTATATCCAGGTCATGGTGCTACTACAACAATTAAAGAAGAACTAAAAAACAACCCATACTTATAATTATAAAGTGCTTTTCTTATAGAAAGGCCTTTTTTTATATTAAGATATAAACAACCTTTAGCTTAATAATATAAAAATCAATAATTATATGATAAAATAAACTATAAGAGGGGGGAATAATGATGCATTTAAATGAAATAGACATCTTATTAAGCGTTATGGCAGCTATTATTGTTGGTGGCATAATTGGTTATGAAAGAGAGTCTAAAAATAAACCCGCTGGTATAAAAACACATATTTTAGTTTGCGTAGGTGCAGCCTTAATTGCGTTAATTCAAAGAGAAATTGTTGAAGAAGTAGGAATATTTGTAATTAATAATCAGGAACTAAAAAATACAATATCAATAAGAACAAGCGACATTATTGCAAATGTAGTTACAGGTATAGGTTTTTTAGGTGCTGGTACTATAATTATAAATAAAGGTAAAGTAGAAGGTTTAACAACCGCAGCAACCTTGTGGCTAGTAGCTGTTGTTGGTATTGCAATAGGAATGGGTTTTTGGCTGTTATCACTTGCAGGAACAATAGCAATTATAATAGCATTAGAAATTATTAACAGATTATTTGTTGGAAATTATGAATTAGAATTAAGTATCACATTTAAGGACAAAGCTAATACATTAGATAAAATTAAAAATTATAACTATAAAAATAATCTAAAAATACTAACAGTAGATCAAATAGATGATGAAAATATAAAAGATGATATATATATAGTTGATTACACCTTATCAATTCCTAAAAACATCATGCAATCAACTATTATGTTAGATTTATCATTAATACCAGATGTAATTAAAATAGTTGTAAAAACATAAACATAATAATAAAAATATTCTAATAATTATTTTTTATTTAAACCTAATACATCAATATTTTTATTAGATGTATTAATAATCATTTCTTTAATAAAGAAAATAGATTCAGAAAAATCTCTTTTTATCCAAGTTTGAATAATTGCAAAGCTTCCTCCAATAGTATATTGCATAAAGTAATTAAACTCTAATTCATTCATATTACTATTTGATGTTATAATGCTAAGCATAGAAGTTTTATTAATAAGTTTCATTAACTTTTCAACTATTTTCATCTCTTGTTGATTAAAGAAAATAACCATACATAATTCTTTATTTTCTTTTATTATCTCTAAAACATTAATTAACAATAAATCTTGATAATGATATATTGGTGTAGATACTAATAACTTTTCTATTTTATCTAATAATTCTTGTTCTAAAGATGATAATAGGTCTAAAGGATTTTTGTAATGATGATAGAAAGTACCTCTGTTAATATTAGCTTTTTCACAGATACTTTTAACACTTATATCATGTATATCATATTCTTTTAACAAGGCAAATAAAGCAATTTTTATTGCTTTTTTTGTTTGCGTTATTTTTATGTTTTCTTTATTTTTCATTTTATAGTATATCCCTTCAATAATTAAATGTTATATATAATTAATTATACCGTATTTAATAAATTATGTATTTTTTGTAGATAAATAAACATAAAATTAAAAAATGTCTATTTAAACACGAGTAATAAGAAATATCACTTGCTATATTTTATTATTATAACTATACTAAAATAATAGATGTTTTAATAGACACTGTGTTGATTACATAATGATATTTTTATAAAGAGAGGTTGATTAGATGTCTTATATACAGGTAATTGATGAATATAAAAGATATAAAATAGGAGATAGTGAAGTTATTGCCAATAATGGTATATCTTTTGATATAGAAAAAGGTGAATTTGTTGTTATTTTAGGTCCAAGTGGAGCTGGAAAGTCAACAGTTTTAAATATTTTAGGAGGTATGGATACTTGCGATGAAGGCGAGATAATAGTAGATAAAGTAGATATTTCAAAATTTAATAGGAAACAGTTAACTGAATATCGAAGATATGATGTTGGCTTTGTATTTCAATTTTATAATTTGGTTCAAAATCTTACAACTAGAGAAAATATTGAACTAGCTACTCAAATTTGTAAAGATGCTTTAGATGTTGATGAAACACTTGAACTTGTTGGATTAAGTCATAGAAAAGATAATTTTCCATCTCAATTATCAGGAGGGGAACAACAAAGAGTTTCTATAGCAAGAGCTATAGCTAAAAATCCTAAAATACTACTTTGTGATGAACCTACAGGAGCATTAGACTATAAAACAGGTAAATCAATATTAAAAACTCTTCAAAAAACTTGTAGAGATACTAATACTACCGTAATATTAATTACACATAATAGTGCTATCGCTGCAATTGCTGATCGAGTAATACATATAAATGATGCAAAAGTAAGAAAAATTGAACTAAACCATAATCCATTAGATGTAGATGATGTAGAATGGTAGGTACTTTAAATGAAAAATGCATATAACAAATCAATATTTAGAGAAATTAAAAATTCATTAGGACGTTTTCTTTCAATAATGACAATTATTTTATTAGGAGTAGCTATTTATGTCGGTATAAAATCTACAGGTCCAGATATAAAAAATGCAGTTATAAACTATTATACAAAATATAATTTAATGGATGCAAAAATAGTTTCAGATTATGGATTAAATGATAATGATCTAAAAATATTAAAAAATGATGATTTAATAAGTGAATATGTTGCAACGCATAGTTTAGATATTAACTTAACAAATCAAAATAGTGTTGTAAGAATCTTAGAATATAATAATAATTCTAAGATAAATAAAATAGAAGTAGTTGAAGGAAGACTTCCCGAAAAAGCAAATGAAATTGCATTAGACTCTGAGGCCTTTATAAAAAATGAAAATCTTAAAATAGGTTCAGAATATATTATTGAATCAGAAAAAGATGTAGTATCAAAAATTAAAAATACCAAGCTTAAAATTGTAGGAAAAGTTGATAGTCCATTATTCATGGATAATTTATCTAGAGGTACTACAACAGTTGGTAATGGTAGTATAGACTATTTTGCCTATATGAATAAAAGTAACTTTAAAATGGATGTATACACTGAAATATATGTAAAATTTAATAACATTAATGGGATAAAAGAATACTCGCCAGAATATAAGAAAATAATGAATTCAAATAATGATTATTTATTAGAAATATTTAGTAATAGAGCAAAAGAAAGAACCAATGAGATAAAAAAAGAAGCACTAAAAGAATTTGAAAAACCAGAAAAAAAGATTGAAGATGCTCAAATTAAAATAGATAATGCATTAGACGAAATTAATAAAGCTAAAGCACAATTAAATGAAGGTAAATTAGAATATGAGCAAGGAGTAACAGATTTTTATAAAAAAGTTGATAATGCCCAAATTGAACTTAACAACTCTAAAAATACTCTTGATTCTAATCAATCAATTTTAGATAAAAACAAAAAAGAACTAGACAGCAGTTTAGAAAAATTAAAACAAGCTAAAAAACAATTAGATAGTGCTCTTAAAGAATTTAAAAATAAAAATATTAATCCAAAAGAAATAAAAACATATGAAGAGAATTATAAATTAATAACACAATTAAACAATCAGTATAATCAATTACTAATTGAGGTTAATAGCTATACAGAAACAATTAGTACTACTAATCCAATTAGTAATGATGTGTTGTTAAAATGGAAGACTATTATAGATACTCCTGAAATGAATTTAATATCACTTAGTCCAATAATAGAAGGTTTATTATTACAACCAACCAATAAAACTTTGTTAGATCAATTATCAAGTTCTCTTGAGCAAGTAATAAGTATTACAAAAAATAATCAAGATGATTTAGATAAATTGATTAAAGCAATCAATAAATATAACACTGGATTAAAAGAATATAACCAAAATAATAGTTTATTAATAAAAAACAAAAATAAGTTATTAAAGGCTCAAAAAACAATAGATAGTGGCTATTCACAAGTTAAAGCAGGCCAAAAAGAATTAAATGATTTAAAAATCGCTGGTGAAAAACAATTACAACAATCAAAACAAACAATTGACCAAAATGAAACTACTATTGCTAGTTCAGAGCAAGAAATAGCTAATAATCAAGATAAGTTAGATGAAAATAAAAATAAAATAGAAGTAGAAAAAAATAAAGTCAATGAAATTGAGAAAGCAAAATATTATTTTAGTGATAGAACAGATAATCCTGGATACTCAACAATAGGAGATTCAGTAGCAAGTTTAGATACAATAGCAATAGTCTTTCCGGTATTCTTTTTTCTAGTAGCAGTGTTAATATGCTTAAGTACTATGACAAGAATGGTAGAAGAAAAAAGAAGTGAGATAGGCACATTAAAGGCACTAGGTTATAGTAATTTGATGGTCGCAAAAAAATTCATAGTGTATTCAATAATAGCAAGCTTAGCTGGAGCTCTTTTAGGAGTTGCTATTGGAAGCAGTTTACTTCCCAAAATCATATCTAACTCATATTCAATGTTATTTAAAATACCATCACTTGAATTAATAGTATATCCTTCATTCACAATGCAAGCAATAATAATATCTATCATAAGTACAGTAGGTGCTGCAATGTTTGTTTTAGGCTATGAATTAAGAGAAACACCAGCTAATTTAATGAGACCTAAAGCACCAAAATTAGGTAAGAAGATATTTTTAGAAAAAATACCAGCTATCTGGAGTAGGTTAAATTTTAATTATAAAGTTACCTTTAGAAATTTATTTAGATATAAACAAAGAATGATAATGACAATACTTGGAATTGGTGGTTGTACAGCTTTATTGATTGTTGCATTTGCATTACAAAACTCTAATAAATATACTCTAGTAAGACAGTTTGATGATGTTTGGAAATACCAAGCCATAGTTGTTACTAATAGTGATTTAAGTGAGAAAGAACAAACTGTACTAAATGATAAAATAAAAAAAGAACCTGGTTTTGAAAATATGATTTCTACTTTTCAAGAAAATGTAAAACTCTATGATAAAGATGATAATAAGTTGAATGTTACATTGTTGGCTTCACAAAATAATGATCTTTCACAATATATTAGATTACAAGAAAGAGTAGCTAAAAAACAATTAAATTTAAATGATAATAAAGCTATTGTTACAGAAAAAATAGCTGATATTTATAAATTAAAAACAGGTGATCACTTAAACTTCAGTGATACTGATGGTAATAAATACAGTATAGAAATAGGTGGCATTACTGAAAACTATATCGGTAATTATATTTATATTAATGCAAATTACTATAAAACAATAATGAATAAAAAACTAGTACCTAATTCTAGACTTATAAAACTAACATCTACAACAAATCAAAGTAAATTTTCTGATTCACTAATGAAAAATGACCATATATTAAACGTTTCAACAATGAATAAAATTTCTGAAACAAGTAGAAGTACAACAGGTAGTTTAGATACAATAGTAATAGTTATTATCATTGCATCTGGTGCCTTAGCATTTGTCGTATTATATAATTTAAATACGATAAATGTTGCAGAGAGAATAAGAGAACTATCAACAATTAAAGTATTAGGATTTTTTGATAATGAAGTTACTATGTATATTTTAAGAGAAAATATCATTCTTACAATACTTGGAATAATATTTGGAATGGGACTAGGAAATATTTTATATCAATTTTTGATAACTACAGCAATTTCAAATGCCGGAGTTATGATGATTCCAGATGTTTCAATTTCAAGTTATGCATTAGCTGCAATAGTAACATTCATATTTTCTAGTATAGTAATGGTAATAGTACATAGAAAACTTATCAAAATTGACATGATAGATGCTTTAAAATCAAATGAATAAAAAAATAGCTTACTTAGATATTATTTTCTAAGTAAGCTATTTTTATTATAATAAACAACTCTTAATTACTATTTGTTATTCTAGTTAGCTCATTCACTAAATCAATTAAACGTACATGTTCAATTTTTCCAACATCTTCTTGATTTACTTCTTCATCAGGTAAGTAATATTTAAGTATTGTATCAATTCCACCATCATCATCACTTTTAACAAATCTAATTATTTCTTTTCCAGGAATATCATTAATTCTAATGTCCTCAAGTAAATTAGCTAATAATAAAGCTACATTGTTATTTTCTTTCATCATTTCACCTTCTATATATATGTTCATATCTATTATAGACATTATTAAGAAATAATACAAGAAAAAAAACGTTATTTAAAACGTTTAATGTTTACGATATTTATCGAATTGCATATGTATTAAAACAGGGCATACAATTGCAATTACAGCTTCAAGAATTAGCAAAATTTCATTATATTTAAATGGCGTATCATAAACTTTTACAATACCAAATAAAATCGAGAAAGTTAAAACATAAAAGCAAACAATAAATAATATTTCTATAAACCAAGAATTAAATTTAAACATTTTTACATCCTTTTCCCATCTATCTTTTTAAGTAATGTTTAAAACATTTCATCTATAATTACACACTAAATATAACACTGTCAATATATAAAAGTCAATATCTTAATTATTATCAAATAATTATTTAACGTTTAATTTACATTTGAAAAAGGGAATATTCAAATATTAGTACAATAATTATATGAGGTGATAAATATGATAATCGACAAAAAAGGTTTCACAATGCTAGAAATGTTAATAGTGATCGCAGTGATTGCCTTATTACTTAGCTTAGTTGTACCTAATCTAACAAGTAGACAACAGCTAATTAGTGAAAAAGGATGTGAAGCTTTAAAAGAAACAGTAAATGCACAAATTTACATGTATCATGTAGAGCATAAAAAGTATCCTACAGGAATTAGACAATTAATAAATGGCAACTATCTTTCTAATGAGCAAACTACTTGTGATAATAATAAGAAAATAGATATTCAAAATAATGTTGCAGTAATTGTTGAATAAGAAAGGCTTTTTAAGTTATGAAGTGTTAATTGTAGTTGCCTTGCTTGCAATAATAACAAGCTTGAGTACATTTCAAATACTTAACATTGAAAAGGCAATAACAGAAAATGAAGAAGTTAATATATTACATACAAGGTTGGTGAGTGCAAGGCAACAAGCTATAAATACTAAAACTACAATAGAAATTATTTTTCATAATAAATCAATAAAAATAATAAGCGATATAGATGAAGAAATAGTATTTAATAACATAAAGTTTATCAATTCTAAAAATTTATATTTTAATAGAAATGGAAATATTAATCAAGGTTATACTATATTATTTGAAAATAGTGGAATACAAAAGAAATTAATATTTTACTTAGGAAGAGGGTATTTTAAAATTGAATAATAAAGCATTTGTTCTTTTAGAAAGTATAATAACTATTTTTGCAGTATCATTAATAATTACTTTAATGAGTGTTATTTCTAATCAATATATGCCAGAAGTCATTAGTGATAAAGAATATTTAGAAGAAACATTTATCAAAAATAATAGTTTCAAGAATGGTTGTGATAAAGAATGTTTAATAAAAAAGGTTTTATGGCAATAGAGATGATGATGTATATTACAATCTCAATACTATGTTTAATTTTACTGAACTTAATAATAAACCAAACAAAATATATTACAAGAAATCAAAATATTTATATATATCAAAATATTGATATCCTTCAGAATTCATTAATAAAATACAAAGAAGTAAAAAAATGTTCTCAAGAGCTTATAGAATTAGATGATACAGGAAAGATAATAATAAAAAATAATACTATATATGAAAGTCCTGGTTATTTACCATATTTACAAAACACTGAACATTTAGAATTTATTTGTTACAATGATTATATTAATTTAAAAATCATAAATAATGGAGAATCATATGAAGCTACAATATTTTATAAGAAGTAAAAAAGGTAGTGCTAGTATAATTGTAATTGCCTTAGTAAATATAATTCTTTTTCAAACAATGCATGTAAGGTTAATATTCTTAGAAAATAAATATTATTTAAATAATGGAATGAAAAATTATAACACCTTTGCATTAGAAAATTTGCTAGTGCAAATGATATATAGTGATCATACAGCTATTATTTTAAAAAGAAAAGACTTAAACATAACCAGTGATGTAAATAAGATATCAGATGGTTATGAAATAAATATAAAAGTATATATAAAAAAAGAAATTATAAACTATTATGCTTTATATGATTATGATTGTGATAGTTTACTTCAATTTTATAAAACAAGCACAGAATTGCAATCATAACTAATAATTAGTTTCAAATATCTAAAAAAAATGCTAAGATTAAGTTAAACAAGATTATATAAGGAGGATTTACTATGATACTATATGAAGTTAGTGCATTTACAAGAAATGGTGTAGGTGGAAATCTTGCAGGTGTCGTTTTAGAACACAAATTAAATAATGATGAAATGCAAGAAATTGCTTTTAAAGCAGCTTATAGTGAGACTATATTTTTAACGATGCTTGAGAATAATATATACAAAGTACAATATTTTACACCAACAGAACAAATTGATTTTTGTGGACATGCTTCTTTAGCTGCAGCATACCTATTGTTTAAAAACAACCAAGACTGCAACAAAATTGAATTCATTACTAATAATGACAACATTTTTATAGAAATGATTAATCAAAAAATCTATATGAAAATGCCTACTATCAATTATTTAACTAATTTAGATAAAAAAGAAATCCAAAACATTTTTAAAATAGAAGAACATAATATTATCAATAATCCTAAAATAGTGGAAACAGGAATTGCAGATGTTATGGTAAGAGTAGATAGTTTAAAAACATTACAAAACTTAGATATTAACTTTGAAAAAATCAAACAGTATTCTAATAAGTTAAATGTTACAGGTATACATGTACTTGCAATTTCAAAAGGTAAATATTATGTCAGAAATTTTGCACCCGCAGTTGGCATAAATGAAGAAAGTGCTACTGGAACATCAAATGCAGGAATGTATGCTTATTTACTATTTACTAATACCATTACAATAGATGATGAAGTATCATTTTTACAAGGTGATCTACTTGATCAACCTAGTACAATAAAAGCTACTTATCATAACGATAATATATGGATAAGTGGTGAGTGTAGTATAAAAAATAGTTTAAAGTTATAAAATAACCTCTACTGGCTTTTAGCTAGTAGAGGTTATTTTTCATCTTCTTTTTTTGTATTTGTTTTTTAATTTCTTTTGTGAAGGCTTTTTAACTGAATTACTAGATTGACTTTTTTTAGAGTAATCATCAGCAACTTTTGCAACAAGTTGTTGTTCATTATTAGAATTTGTATTTGAAAAAGTAGTGTTTGAAACATCTAGTTTACTAGTAGAATTTTCATTGTCTGTTTCACTTACAACTTTTTTATCTAATTTATTTGAATCATATGTTTTTAAAAACTCTTTTTTAGCATCTCTTACAGCTTTTGCAGCTTGTAATTCATCATAAGACATCCAATCACATACTTCATTGATATCATACATTTGCGTATTTAAATTTTTAGAAACATTATCTTCAAATTCATTAAAGTCTCCAATATTTTTATCGTATAATTCAGTAATTTTTTTATCTATATTTGTATTGCTTGTATTAGTTTTCTCATCAATGTTTTTAAGATGTTTAGCGTCATTAGAAATATACTTTATTTCTTCATCAATAATTTGGCTAGTTTGCAATTTATTGATCTCTTTAAAGTTAGAATGTAAATTTGAAACTACATATTCTATTTGATCTTGATTTAATTTATTCATCAAATCGATTGCTTCAGTTATTTCACTATTAAGTAGCACATATATCTTTTTTTGAAGAATTATATCAAATATGTCACATACCTCTTTTACATTTTCAACATTAACATCTTCTACTTCTTTACCATCATATTCGAAAGTAGTATAGCTTTCAATAGAATTATCATAGTTGTTATAGTATACAAAATATAAACTATAACTTACATTTTCTTCCATTAAATGTTTTGCTAACATTACACCATAATTATTTTTAAAACGGTATTTGTATATTTCATCATGTACTAAACCATCAGTAATAGATATTGTTTCAATTATATATTCATCATATCTTTCAATACAATTATTATTTTTCTCATTCATGTATATGCCTCCAATATAGTCTTCTATTTCTAAAAGGGATAAGTATATTATAACATAAGAAAAGGCAAACTTCTTAAAGCATGCCTATTCTTGCACAAATACAATATTCAGTATTTTCATCATATAATTGTAAATCAGCTGGGCTTGGAGCTTGCCTTACACGTGGCTTTTCAAAGTTTTCGATAAAAGAAAGTAACATCCACTGTATATATAAGGCTTTTAAATCGAAACTTTTATAAAAAAGCCATATATTATATAAATCAATCTTTAAATCATTACAATTATTTTTTTGATATGCCATAACTTCCATACGATCATATTTTTCTTTATCATACATTTCTATCACCAATTAGATTGTATACCTTATTGTTACATTATCAATGTATGTAATATTATAATTTTTTTAAATATTTAATTAATTCATTTTTCATTTTTTTGATACTCATCTCTTCATAATCATTAAAAAATAATTGGTCTTTATTAAAGTAATAATCAATAATAGGATAATAAATTTCTTGATCAACCATAATCTTATCACCTCTAATGACATAGACATAATCACTTAAGTCTAATTCTAGATCATTAACTTCTAATTCAAATTCATGTAGAGTATTTTGATAATCAACTAACATCTTATTTATTTAAATTACTAACATAAGGTAAAATGAAAAGCATAACTGAAAATATACCAAGTACCATAAAAATAAAAGTTTTTCTTTTGTTGTAAGGCTTTAATAAAATACCTGTTATTGTTAATAGTATTCCAAAAATTAAACTGTGAATAAATAATGCTCCTACAAGAAATAGAATTGATAATAGTGTATAAAAACCTTCTTTATCATGAGTATAGGCTTTTATTTTATTGTTTAACGATGATGATTTTGGTTCTAGTACTTCAACTAAAGAAGGTTCACTGTTACTAGTATCTTTCTTTTTAATTATTTTTTTAGGATTTTTCATTTCAGGATTACTGTTAACAATATCTTGTAATGAAGATTGGTCTTGATTCTTTTTTTCCATAAGTTGTGCTCCTTTGGTTGTATTGTCATTTTATTTTATCATTATTTTCCATACAATAAAAGATTTCATTTATAATTAGGATAATTTTTTGAAAATGCATATTATAAATGAGGTGATAAAGATGGATAATACTTTTAGAAAAGCTTATTTTAAAAGTTATTTAATAAAATCAGGAATAAATATAAAAAAACATTTTATATGTATTAATTCAAAACACAAAGATCGAAACCCATCAATGTTTTTTTATAGTAATTCAAATATTGTCTATTGCTTTGGTTGTAGGCAATATTATGATTTTATAAGCTATGTTATGATCACAAACAAATGTGATTATTATAGTGCACTTAGAATTATTGATCTATTTATAATATATGAAGCCAAAAATGAAGTTAAAAAAGTCAAAGTAGTATCTAAAAAGATTAATTATGATTTAATACAACATAAAAAATATGTTTTAAATGTAGAAAAGTGTAAATATCTTAAAAAAAGAGGCATCGCATTTCAAATAGCTAAAGAAAACAATATTGGTTACAATAAAATAAGTAAAGAAATATTAATACCTACATATTATCCTAATAAATCATTACTTATAAAAAATACATCCGATAATAAATACTACTACAAAAAGAATCACTTAGCTTCATTGACATATAATTTAAATATAAATGCAAACAATATCATTTACATTACTGAAGGTATCTTTGATGCTTTGTCATTTGCAAGTTTAGATAAGAATTATATCTGTTTAAATGGTCTTTCAACAATAAATTACTTAGAGCAATTCATTGTAAAAATAAGCAGTGTTCACCAATATGAATTAGTAATTGCTCTTGATAATGATCCTAGTGGTCTAAACGCTACTAAAATCATAAAAAATATTTGTCTAAAACATAAAATAAATTTCTCATTCATTAATATAGACCCTTATAAAGACATAAATGAAATATTTATTAAAGATTTACAAGGCTTAGTTAAAAGTATAATGAACAGTGAAAAAGCATTAGAAATAATAAAAACTAGCAAATGCTAGTTTTTTTAATCAACATCAATCCAATTTAAAGTATCAATATCATCATAATTCATGTTGTTATGTGCAATAACTTCTACTTCTGCATTATTATTCACATCCACATTAGAAAAATCAATGTTTTCAAGTACAATATTTGAAATAGCCTTAAAAAACACTTCATTACTTTGATCTTGTCCTATTTCAACAATATTTAAAAATATGTTATATAAATTATCATCACTATTAAGAGATGATTTTACTGTTTTTTCAATATTCAATTCAAATTCATCAACATCAAATTCATTTTCTAACATAAATTGTTTACGTGTTATTTTCTTCATAAAAGACCTCCTTTATTTATTTAATATAATATAACCTAATTATTAAACTTATGCAATAAGATATTTTAAAAGTAGAAAAAGTCCTATTACAGGACTTTTTCATAATAATCAATCAGACATTTCTAAAAAGTGTTTATTTGGGGGAGACACCTTCTAAAAGGGAAAAAACTAGCCTTAAATTCAGGCTAAACATTAGATAATCTCTAATGTTAAATACATTTTGTCATACTATATAATGAATGTAAAATAAAAGGCATTCTTTTAATACTAAAAACATATACCAACATATCAGATATTAAATTTTTGCTTAAAATATCTAATTAAAGAAAAGCTTTACAATAAATATCCTAATTTTATAACTAAAATCCATATCTAAAGTAATTAAAGATAAATAAAGATTTTTAAAGGTATGAATGTTATAATATTATATATGAATAAAAGGAGGGTGCATTTAATGAAAATACAAGACTATCTTAGTTTATTTAAAATAGATGCTATTCTTGTTAGCAGTCAAGAAAACATTAAATATATTTCAGATTTTTCTGGAACAGAAGCAACACTAATTATTTCAGCAAGTAATATGTGGCTGATGGTTGATAGTAGATATACTTTGCAGGCTAAAAAACAAGCAACTAATGCAAATGTAATTGAATATAATCAAGGTAACTATTATTCTTTATTAATAGATATACTTTCAAATAATAATTTAAATAGTATAGGCTTTGAACAAATGTATACATCTGTAGCAAAATATAAAATATTGGAAAATAAACTTAATGACTATAAACTATTAGGATTAAACATAGATAAGATCAGAGAGATTAAAAAACCTATTGAGATTGAAAATATCAAAAAAGCATGTCAAATTACAGATGAAGCATTTTCATATTTTTTAGAAGAAATAAAAGTTGGAATAAGTGAAAAAGAATTAAATCAAAAACTATTATTGTTTGTGATAAATAAAGGAGCATCAGCTTTTTCATTTGATACTATAATAGCTAGTGGTAAAAGGTCTAGCATGCCTCATGGAGTTGCATCAGATAAGTTAATTCAGAAAAATGATTTTGTAACTCTTGATTTTGGTGTATACTATAATGGATATGTTTCTGATATGACTCGTACTATTTGTATGTCAAAGTATCC
This sequence comes from Mycoplasma sp. P36-A1, assembly GCF_049478495.1. Classification (NCBI taxonomy): domain Bacteria; kingdom Bacillati; phylum Mycoplasmatota; class Mollicutes; order Mycoplasmatales; family Mycoplasmataceae; genus Mycoplasma; species Mycoplasma sp. P36-A1. Next base: position 965,756 of record NZ_CP168083.1, read on the forward strand.
AGATGCAAAATTAGTAGAAGTATATCAAATAGTTCTTGATGCACAATTAAAGGCAATAGAAGCTATTAAACCAGGTGTAATGGCATGCGAGATAGATAAAGTAGCTAGAGACTACATTACTAGCAAAGGGTATGGAAAAAACTTTTCACATGGACTAGGTCATTCTATAGGAATGAAAATACATGAAACACCAAATGTAAATCCATCAAGTAAAGATATTTTAAAACCAGGAATGATTATTACAATAGAGCCAGGAATTTATATTGATGGACTAGGTGGAGTAAGAATTGAAGATGATGTCTTAATAACTGAAAATGGATATGAGATATTAAACAAATCTACAAAAGAACTAATAACAATAGAGAGGAATTAATATATTATGATTAATGTAAATGATTTTAAAACAGGAGTAACTATTAAATTAGATGGTAGTATATTCCAAGTATTAGATTTTCAACATGTAAAACCAGGTAAAGGGAGTGCATTTGTTAGAACTAAACTTAAAAACTTAAGAACTGGTGCTACAATTGACCATACATTTAATGCAGGGATCAAAGTGGAAAAAGCACATATTGATAAAGACAAAATGCAATATTTATATGATGAAGGAGAAGCTTTAGTATTCATGGATAATAATACATTTGATCAAATATCTGTTCCAAAAGAAAGTATTGAATGGGAAATGAATTTCTTAAAAGAAAACGATATTGTAGAAATAACAAGATATGAAGGTGAAATTTTAGGAGTTTCTTTACCAAATTCAGTTGTATTAGAAATAATAGAAGCTGAACCAGGAATTAAAGGAGATACTGCTTCTTCAGCAACTAAAAATGCAACTTTAGAAACAGGTTTTAACATTAAAGTACCATTATTCATTGATGCTGGTGAAAAAGTAATTGTTAATACAACTGATGGAAAGTATATTTCAAGAGCATAATAAAATGAATAACGATAAAAAAAATAATATTACAATATCTGATACAGTCTTTTCAAAAATGATTGGTCAAATAATTATAGATAATAAAATGCTATTTATTGATAAAAATTATCTAAAACAAAAACAAGATAAAAAAGCTTTGAAAATAGATGTTGATAATAATGAAAAAGCAATTAAAGTTACTTTAGATTTAAATGCTAATTATAGTAATAATATCAGTAACACTGCTGCAAAATTACAAACAGAAATAAAAACAGTTATAGAAAACATGACTGGATATGCAGTAAAAGAAATAAATATTAATATTGTAAAAGTTATTAAATAATACAATAACTTCTTCAATTTAAATGTTAAACTAAATAAATAAAAAATCAGTAAGTAGAAATACTTATTGATTTTTAGTATCTAGTCTTATATTTAAAAAAATATCTTTAAATGTAGTAAAAAAATTAACAAAAACACAGGATTTAAAAGTCTATAATAAAGATATATGTTATAATAAATAAGATATGGAGGTCATAATAAATGATTAATAATAATTCAAACCTAAGTAGAAAAGAAGCTAGAGAGGCTTCATTAATATATATTTATCAATATTTGATAGAAGAAGAATACACAAGTGCAAATAAACTAGAATTTTCATTAGATTTATTCAATAAAGAAAATTCAGAAGATATAGAAGTTATAATAGTAGAAAAATTTAAAAAAACAAATGAAATAAGTTTGTTTGATGATGAATTATTTCTTTCTATTGTTGCAGGAATGAAACAAGCAGATTTAATAAAAAAAGATTTAGATAACTATCTTGATAGTAAGTGGAAATTTGATCGTCTTGGAAAAATAGAACAAGCAATCTTATTAATTTCTTATATTCAAATAAAAGGAAAACTTGCTCCAAAGGGAATAGTAATAAATGAAGCAGTCAACTTAGCCAAAGCTTATGCAGAAGATGATTCATACAAATTCATCAACGGTGTTTTAGATAAATTGAATTAGTATGCATTTTGATAAAGTTAGTGTATCAGAAGTTGTTCAATATCTAAAAAATAAAAATGAAAATGATTCACTCTTAAAAAAAGTAGCATTAAATGGTGAGTTGAGCAATGTTAAAATTTATCCAAGTGGTCATATGTATTTTGACTTAAAAGATGAAGTTTCAAAAATAAGTGGAATAATGTTTTCTTCATACTTAAAAAAAGTTAATTTCAAACCCAATAACGGAGATAAAGTAATTATATCAGGCTCTATAAAGGTATATTTAAATAATTCAATATTTCAAATAGTTGCAACCAATATCGAACAGGATGGTTATGGACAATTATTCATTGAGTTTGAAAAAAATAAAAAATTATTAGAACAACAAGGCTATTTTGATAATACTCATAAAAAAGAAATTCCCTTTTTACCTAATATGATAGCAGTTATTTCAGGTAATAACTCAGCTGCATTAAAGGATGTTTTAACAACTTTAAACAATAGATACAAACTAAGTAAAATAGTAGTATTTCCTAGTTTAGTACAAGGAAGCAATGCTGCAAATAATATAATATCACTTATACAATTAATTAATGATTATCCATTTAAAATACCATTTGATGTAATAATACTTGCTCGTGGTGGAGGAAGTATTGAAGACTTAAATGCATTTAATGATGTAGCCTTAGCAAAAAAAATATATGAGTCTAATGTACCAATAGTAACTGGAATTGGTCATGAAACTGATTTTACTATCGCTGATTTTGTCAGCGACTTTCGTGCAGCTACCCCAACTGCTGCAGCAATTAAAGTATCAATAGACAAAAATGAGCTAAATAAAATCTTAAAAAGAGATTATAATAGTATCACTAATAGAATGAACAATATAATAATGGTTAATAAAAATAAAATAAATAATATTATTAATTCTACAGTATTTAAAAATCCAGAAAATATCTATCTGAACAAAGTAATGATGTTAGACCAATATTTTGAAAAACTAAATACTACCACTAACAATAATATAATAAAATACAAAATGAAGTTAGATAAAATAAATCTTGCATTAGAAAAAAATAATATCAATATAAAAATAGAAAAAAATATAAGTATATTAAATTCATATAATGATAAGTTAATAAGTATACAAACAAAATATTTAACAGATAAAAGAACTCAACTAAATGAAAACAGTATAAAACTAAATTTATTAAATCCAAAGCACATACTAGATAAGGGTTATAGTATTGTTTATAAGGATAATAAACTAATAAGTAATTACCAATTATTGAATAATGATGATTTAATAGAAATTAAAAATAATAAACAAACAATAAAAGCTAAAGTAATAGAGGTGAATGAACATGGAAAGTAATAATTTTGAACAATCTTTAAAAAGAATAGAAGAGATAATAAAAAAATTAGAAGATAATAACATTGATTTAGATGAATCAATAAAACTATATCAAGAAGGCATTGACTTAACCTCAAAATGTTATACAAAGTTAAATGATGTTGAAAAACAAACTATTAAAATTCTAGAAGAAAGTCAAATCAATAAACTGAAAGGAGAATTAGAAAATGAGTAAAGATTTAGAATTCTCTCAACATGTTGAAGTAATTAATGAACTAATAAAACAAGACATGAACCAATACCTTAATAAAAACTCTAAAGTAAATAAGGCATGTTTGTATGCTGTAAATGCAGGTGGTAAAAGAATTAGACCAATGCTTTTTGCACTACTATTAGAAACATATAACAAAGATTTTCATAATTATTCTCAAGTATTAAGTGCAATTGAAATGATTCATACATATTCTTTAGTTCATGATGATTTACCTGCAATGGATAATGATGATTTAAGAAGAGGCAAACCAACTGTGCATAAACAATTTGATGAAGCTACTGCAATATTATGTGGTGATGCTTTACTAACAGATGCCTTTTATCTTTTATCAATTGCTAATATAAATCCAGATAAAAAGAATACTTTAATGAGAATTTTAAGTTTAGCTGCAGGCTCAAATGGTATGATATATGGTCAAATATTAGATCTTGAAAATGATAATAAAAACAATATAAGTTTTCAAGAAATAGAAAAAACATATTACTATAAAACTTGTTTAATGATGGAAGCTCCTCTTGCAATGGCTGCAGTGATTTGCGATGAAGATATATCACCATTTATAAAGTTAGGTACTTTACTTGGACAAGCTTTTCAAATACAAGATGATGTATTAGAATATACACAAACAAGCAAGCAAATTGGTAAAAGTAATAAGTCTGATGAAATAAATAATAAACAGACATTAACAAGTAAGATTGGAATTGACCATTCAAATTTATTAATACAAAGATATTTTGATGAAATTGAAAATATTATTGATGATTTAGGTATATATGGAACACCATTTCATCTATATATAATAAGTATTGCAAATCGAAAAAAATAGGAGTGAGTGAAAATGGACATAGTAGAAATAGAAAATCCTAAATTTTTAGAAAATCTAAATGATAAAGAACTTAAAAATTTAGCTAAAGAAATGAGAATTTTTCTTATAGAAAGCATTTCACAAACTGGTGGCCATTTATCAAGTAATTTAGGAGTTGTTGAATTAAGTATAGCATTACATAAAGTTTTTAATAATCCAGATGATAGAATATTTTTTGATGTTGGACATCAAAGTTATATACATAAAATATTAACTGGAAGAGCAGCCTTATTTCCAACATTAAGACAATATAAAGGATTATCAGGGTTTCAAAAAAGAAATGAGAGTCCATATGATTATCTAGAAGCAGGGCATAGCTCAACAACTATTTCAGCTGCTGTTGGAATGGCAATTGCACGTGATTTAGACAATGATGATTACAATGTAGTTCCCGTAATTGGTGATGGTGCCTTAATGGGGGGTATGGCAATAGAAGCTTTAAACCATTTAGGTCATATACAAAAAAAAGTTGTTGTTATATTCAATGATAATGATATGTCTATTTCAAAAAATGTTGGAGGTATTAATACTTTTTTAGATAAAGTTAGAATTTCAATGCCTTATTTAAAAGCTAAACACAACTATAAAGAAATAATGCATCGTTCTACTGTAGGAAAAATAACATATAAGACTTCAAGTTTAATAAAAGCAAAAATTAAGAGCAAAGTAATAAGCAATATGTTTATGGACATGGGTTTAGATTATATTGGACCATTAGATGGTCATGACTTTCATGATTTACTTAGAGGATTAAATAAAGCTAAAAATAGTACTGGTCCTATTGTAGTGCATGTTATGACTAAAAAAGGAAAAGGATATAAACCTGCAGAAAATGATGAAAGTGGAAAATGGCATGGAGTAAGTCAATTTGATCCTAAAACTGGTGAAACCATTAGTCATAATAACAATCAGGAAAAACTAATTCCTTGGTCAAAAGTAATTGCTAATGCTGTAGAACAATGTATGGAGACTAACAAAGATATAGTTACAATAACCCCAGCTATGATTGGTGGTTCAAAATTAGAGAGTATTTTTAAAAATTATCCAGATAGAGCCTTTGATGTAGGAATTGCAGAACAACATGCTACAATGATGGCTGCAGGTTTAGGACTATCTGGTAAACATCCATTTTTATCAATATATTCTACTTTTTCTCAAAGAAGTTATGATCAATTTAATCACGATTTAGCTAGAATGGATCTACCTTGTTTAATAGGTATTGATCGTGCAGGTTTAGTTGGTGAAGATGGAGAAACACACCATGGAATTTTTGATATTTCACTATATCGTAATTTACCAAATTTCATAGTAACTGCACCTCGAGATAATGTAGAAGCGACTGCTTTAGTTAAAGAAGCTTTTAATACTAACCATCCATTTGTTATTCGATACCCTCGTGGTAATACTGTTATAAATAAAAATCGAATAGTAAACACTAGAATAGGTTGTTGGGAAACATTAGTTGAAAGTGATGAAAATTGTATAATAACATATGGAAATCATAGTAGTGAATTCTTAAAAATTATTGAAAAAGAAAATTATAAGTGTGGACTAGTTCATGCTAAATATATAAAACCAATTGATAAAGAACTTTTTGTTAAAATAATTTTAGAAAAAAAGAAAGTATTGGTTTTTGAACCTGATATAAAAGGTGGCGGATTTGCTTCTAGCTTATTAGAGTTTGCCAATGAAATTAGCCTAGATGTTAAAGACATTGAAATACTATCTATAAGTGATAAGTATGTTGAAGCAGGTAGTATCCCACAATTAATGAAAGGTGAAAACTTAGACTATTCAAGTGTAATTAAAAACTTTATTGGTAATATGGAGGATTGTAGCAATGCTTAATCAATTAACGATAAATAACTTTGCAATTATAAGTAGAATGAATATAGATTTTGAAAAAGGCTTAACTGTTATAACTGGACAAACCGGTGCAGGTAAGTCTATTGTTGTTGATGCGATATCACAACTTATTGGAATGCGTGCAAATAAAACTATGGTAAGTGATCAAGCTGATTATTCATTAATAGAAGGCGTTTTTGATATAAACCAACATATTGATGATTTCTTAAAGCAACAAGATATTGAAATAGAAGATGACTATCTTATCATTACTAAAAAAATAAAAAAAGATGGTAAGTCACAAATAAAATTAAACAATAGACTAGTAACTAATGAGATAATTAAAAATTTAGGAAAGCTACTTATAGAAATTCACTCACAACAAGCAACTTATGAATTTAATAATCAAGCTAATCAACAAGCTTTTATTGATAGCATGTTTAATCAATCTGAAAAAAAGATTGTAGATGAATATCGTGAAAATTTTAATGAATATAATAATTTGATAAAAAAACAAAAAGCTCTAGAAACAAACTTTTTAGATCCAGATCTTTTGCCCTTTTTTACAGAACAACTTAAAGATATTCAAGACAATATTCTTACTGAAGAAAGATTACAAGAGTTAACTGAAAATGAAGAATACTATAAAAACTTTGAAAAAGTAAGTGATGGATTTACTGAAGTACTTGAAATTTTAAATAAACACAAAATAGTTGATAATTTATATGATGCTTCTAATGCAATTAAAAATATGAGCGAATATTCAGAAACTATTCAAGCATATTCTGAAGAACTAGATTCAATATATTATAATATGCAAGAACTAGAAAGTAATTTCAAAAGTGAGTACCAAAATTTAAATTATGATGAAAGTGAATATGAAATAATTAAAGAAACTTTATATAACTATAATAAAATGATCAAAAAATATGGCTATTCATTAGAAGATGCCTTACATAAACAAGAAGAACTAGAAACAAAGATTGATTTAATAAATAACAGTGATAGTATAATTGAGAAAAATACTGTACAAATTGAAAAAATAAAGAAAATATTAGAACAGTATGCTTTAAAAATAGATGAAATAAGAAAAGTATATATAAAAGAAATTGAAGATGCAATAGCAAATGAATTAAAAGATTTATATTTAAAAGATGCAAAATTTAAAATAGACTTAATGCCAATTCAAAACTTTACAAATAATGGAAAGTCTACAGTTAATTTTATGTTTTCGGCTAATAAAGGTAGTAGCTTAAAGCCAATGAATCAAGTAGCATCTGGTGGAGAAATTTCTAGATTAATGCTTGCTTTAAAGGTAATAGAGGCATCTAATTATGATAAAGTATATATCTTTGATGAGATAGATACTGGGGTCTCTGGTGAAGTTGCTGATGCTATGGGCAGAAAGATGAAAGAGATAGCAAAGAAAAATAATGCAATAGTAATAACACATTTACCTCAGGTAGCTGCTTATGCAAATCATCACCTTTTTATCTCAAAAAGCAGTGTAAAGCAATTCACATCTAGCAATTACAAATATTTAGATAATAATGAGACTGTTGAACAACTTGCATCAATGCTTTCAGGAACTAAAGTTTCAGATGCAGCACTTGAAAATGCCAAAGAACTATTAGATCATGCAAACAAATAATTTAAAAATAAATCAATGCATTAAACTATATCTACAATACTTAAAAGTTGAGAAAAAAGCTAGTGAAAATACCCTTTTAGGCTATAATAGAGATTTAAAATTATTCACTCTATTTATTGAAAGTAAAAACTTAGAATTCATAATAGAGATTGATACAAACATTTTAAATGAATTTATAGCAACTTTATATGAAAAGAATTATTCTAAATCGACCATTGCTAGAAAAGTTAGTAACTTAAAATCATTGTTTAAGTTTTTATACATTAAAAATTATTCAGCAACCAATCCAGCTGCAAGTCTTTTAATGCCAAAACAAGAGAAAAAATTACCTACCTTTTTAACAAAAGAAGAAACAACTAGATTTATTGCTTCTTTTGATGCAGATACTCTGCTAAGTAAAAGAAATTTTGTTATGGTACTATTAATGTACTATACTGGAACTAGAGTTAGTGAACTAGTAAATTTAAAAATTGAACAACTATATTTAAGTGATGGCTATCTTAAAATTCATGGAAAAGGTAGCAAAGAAAGAATAATACCTTTAAATAGTGAAATGCTTAATATTCTAAATGAGTATATAAATACAACAAGAAATGATATTTTAAAAATGAATGAAAGCTTATTTGTATTTGTAAATCAAAAGGGTAAGGCTATAAGTAGAGAAGGCTTTTTTAAGATAGTTAAAAAGCATGCACTTAAAGCTAATATTCATAAAAGTATATCTCCACATACCTTAAGACACTCTTTTGCAACACATTTACTTGGAAATGGCATAGATCTTAGAAGTGTTCAAACTTTATTAGGTCATAGTAATATAGTTACTACTCAAATATATACACATGTAGATAATGAACAAAAACATAATGATTATAAAAAGTATCATCCCTTAGAAATGAAATAAAATTATTATATTAATTATAAAAGGGGAATCTAAGTTATACTTTATTTATTGTTTTAATCAAATATAGTATCAATAACAATAAAATATTACATAGTTAAAAACAATAAATTCAACTATAAATATTTTATTAATAATCTAATTTAATTAATAGATAAACAAAAATAAAAAAGGGCGATTGCCCTTTTTTTTATAGTTATAATTATTTAATACCAGCATCTTTTTTTACAAAATCAAAAAATGCTTTAGTATATGATTCCTGCATACCAGTAACACTATCTGAATTAATAACAGTCCATGAAACTAAATCAGCAATTTTACCATCTTTATAATAAACTAATTGCGGTGATTTTAATTCCATAGGATTAACAGTTTCATCTTTAGTCCAAGTATCTATTAAAAATCTTTTAGCAACAGGCTTTCTTAAATCATGGTTTACTAAGCCATCTGGTAACTCTTTATCTAAGTCAATAACATATATCATATCATTTATAGATTCATTGTCTAAATAGTTATCAAACGAATTAAGTTCAAATAAACGTGCATCTCCACAGTTTACAGACCAGGCAAAATAAGCAATAACTTTATCACCACTTTTAATTTTAGCATCTAATTCATCCATAGTTTTAACATTTAAAGTTTTAAACTTAGTTTTTTCAATACCTGCTAATTGAGATTCTTTTAATTTTTCAGCTTTTTGATCATCAGATAATAAAATATCACTTTTATAAATTCCAAATGCAGCTATAAATAGTGCTATTATTACAATTACAATTCCTTTAGTTTTTTTATTCATATAAGTACCCCTTCAATTTAGTTAACATAATATATATTATACGAAGTTATATATAAAAGAATAACGTGTAAATAATGCTAAATATCCTTTTGAAATTTATATACTTTCGTAGTAATAATTACATATATTATAGCAAATGCTATCTCTGATGTAAAACTTTTATCTAATATATAATTATATACAAATGATGATCCTTCCATTACAATAAATAACCCAACACATATTGAAAACATTATTTCTATTTGTTTATCATATTTTTCTAAAAACATATTATCAGCTCCTTGAATATATAATAACATTACACCAATCAATTATACTGTCATATGAGAAGAATAAAAATTAATATTACATAAATAGTGTTAACTAAAAAAATACTTCTAGCTTTTTGCTAAAAGTATTTTTATTTTTTATAAAGTTACTGTTATATTTACTTCTTTTCCATTTCTTGAAACCACTAAATTCAATTTCTCTTTTGTTTTAGTTGCATATAATGCAGATGTAAATATTGAAGTTGAAGTAATCTCTTTGTCATTTACTTTTACAATAATATCATTTTCTTTCAATCCAGCTTTAGCAGCTGCTGAGTTTTTAGTAACCTCTGCAACTATTATAGCTCCATCTGGCATTTTGTCTGTAATTCCATATTCAGAATATGCATATTCAGGTATGTTAGCAATTGAATAATAAGATATTCCTAAAGTTGGACGATCTACTTTACCATTTTTCTCTAATTGTTCAATGATTGATGTAGCTTCATTTGCAGGAATTGCAAATCCCATTCCTTCATAGCCTTCCATTGAAATTTTAGATGTATTAACTCCTACTAATTGCCCTGCCATATTTATTAATGGTCCACCACTGTTACCAGGATTTATAGTAGTATCAGTTTGAATTACTTGCATAACATAATCTGGATCACCATCATTGTTAGAATCAGTTTCAATTTGACGATCTAATCCAGAAATAATACCTTTAGTTACTGTTCCTTTAAATGTAATATCTAAAGGTGATCCAATTGCAATTACAGTCTCACCAGCTTGTAATGCTCCAGAATCTCCAATTGGAAGTGTTTGTACTTTGAAGTCAGTTTTAACTTTTAATAATGCTAAATCAGAAATAGAATCACTACCAACTACAGTAGCAGTTTCTTCTTTCCCATTAGAAAACAAGACTTTTATTTCTACACCATCTCCATTATCAACAACATGATGATTAGTAAGAATTCTAGTATCACCATTACTTGAGCTAATAATTGATCCACTACCATTTCCAATTAAACGGTTTTTTTGATACAAAGCTACAGTAACAACACTATCTTCAACCTTTTTTACTAATTCAGTTGTATCATCAGAAATTGTAATTGATTCTGATTTTGATGTTGTTGAAGTCGATGATCCTGTAGAACCATTATACATTTGAACTATCATGATAGTATTAATAAAAAATAATATAACTAAAACAATAACGATAATATAAAGTGGTTTAGTTTGTTTGTTGTTCATCTTTCACTCTCCTATCTCAATTTACATGAATAATTATATACATACCTTGTGTTATTCGTGTGATATGCCAGTGTAGAACTCATGCATCTTTGAAACAATGTCTGAAATTTCGTTTACAAGCCCTTCAGGCTTTAATAACTTTGCATTTGCACCTAAAGATAAAATTAAGCCAATGGCGTTGTAACGACCTTCTATAGTTGTTTTCAGTATAAGTGTATCATGAGATGACCATTCATAGACAGGATTTAGCCCTATCATTTTTTCACTTAGTGAAACTGCAGTTGGACCGTAAGCTTCAATAACAATATCAAAACTTTCTAATTTAATAATTGAAGTCTTTCCAATATAATCAGCAGGATTGAAATCTTCATCATAGTAAAATGGTTGATCATCTAATTTTTTTACATGAGACATACGTGCTGATAATTTGTATATTTTAAATTTTTTATTACTACTTTCATCTCTTGCAATAAGATACCAGAAATTTTGATATCTAATCAATTCATATGGATGAACAATAATTTTTTTCTTAGTTTTACTTTGAATAGAATTATATACCATTTCAACTTTTTTTCTTTCAGAAATTGCAAGAGATAATAATTTATAATATTGATCTATTAAATCAATATCTTTTGGTTTAGCATTATGAATATAAGATTCATGTAATACATCTGAGTTATCAAAATTAGCTTTTATTTTAATAAGTGCATCATTGAAATCTTTTAAATGGAAAAAGCCACTGTTTTTTAAAAAATCGTATGATCTTAATAAAGCTGTTTTTTCATTACTAGATAAATTTAACGTTGGTAATACAGCATTATCATCTAAATAGTATCCACCATTTTTACCATTTTGATACTCAATATTATATCCAGCATCGTACAAATCTCTTCGATATTCGATAATATTTCTTGGATTTGTATCAATTATAGATGCTAATTCATCTTTTTTATACTTTCTTCCATCTTTTAATACTTCAAGCATTTTAATTGTTTTAGCTGTTCTGTTTGACATTTATAAAATCCCCCTATTACTTGATATCTTAATTATAACATAGATAGTGTTAAGGATTACAAAATTGCTAATTATTTTCTTGTAAAACAGTATTTTTATTGACTTTTGTTAATGAGTTATTATTTAGTTATTAAAAAAACGCTAATCTGTTTTATGATAGCGTTTTGGTATTAATTATCTATTGCACTTTCATCATGTGGTTCTACATGAATTATTACATTGGTATTTGGATTTATTGTTTTTTGAATACTATTTTCAATATCATGACTTAAAGCATGTGCTCTAGAAACACTCATGTTTGGATCTACTTCAATATGTAAATCTAAATGCATATCATCTTCTATTCCACGACTTTTAATCATATGAGTATCTTTTACTTCTTTAAATGAATAAACAATCTTTTTTACTTGTTCTTCATTAATAACTTTTTGATCTACTAAAACTTTAGTAGCTTCACTTATTATTTCTATTCCTGCTTTTAAAATAAATATTGCAACAACCATTGCCATTATCTTATCAAAGTATGGTGGTAAATTAAAATATTTAATTCCAATAATAGATATTATAACAGATATTGAAACATATACATCCGACATAGTATGTGCAGCATCACTAATCAAGAAACTACTATTTAATTCATTTCCCATTTTTCTTTCATATGATGTTACAAATAAATTAATTATTAAAGTTGTAATCATGACTAAAATACTAATAGTACTTAAATTAATAGCTTCAACTCTATCAAAGTTAACAATATTCTCCTTGATAATGTTATAACTCATTAATAACAGTACAAAACCAATAAATAGTGATATGATATTCTCAATTTTCTTATGACCGTATGGATGCTCTTTATCTGCAGGTTTATAAGCAAAACTAAGAGCAACTACACCAACAATATTATTTAAACCATCAGTTAATGAATGTAACCCATCTGTTGCTATTGCATTTGAGTTTGTTGTATAACCAATAATAATCTTTAATCCAGAAACTAGAAAGTTTAATAACATTATGACAATTAAAACTTTTTTGATTTTTTTATAATTAGAACTTTGCATATTACCTCCAAAGATTAATGATTAACAATAAATCATTTTCAAAAAATTCTACAGTAAATGAATCATCTTTCATTAACTCAATTAAGTAACTATTTTTTTCAATTTCATAATCTTTATTTACAATAATACTTAGATTAAAATTATCTTTTGAAAAAAAGTACTTTATTTTAGGAAAAACTAAATCTATATATTTTTGAGTAATAACTATATTATCATAACATGGATAAATAAGTCTTTTCTTTCCACTAACATAATCATCTATTAATATATTTCTTTGTTTTGATGAAGGATTTTTAGAAATCATTTCAACATCAGTTGTTTCATCTATAAAATAATTAACATCACTAAATAACAATACTTCTGTTAAATCATAATTTAAGCCTTTTAATTTTTTCATAAATTCTCCTTTTTTAATAAAAAAAAGCACGACCGTGCTTTTCATGAATTATTCTAGAACTTCTTCTTACGAGCTTCTTCAGATTTTAATTTTTTTCTTACTCCGGGTTTAACGTAGTATTCTCTTTTACGAGCTTCTTGAAGAGTACCAGTTTTAGAAACTTGTCTTTTAAAACGACGAAGAGCATCATCTAATGATTCATTTCCTCTTACTTCTACTTTTGCCATGTAAACTAGCCTCCCTTCTACGTAAACTTACATTGATATTATATGTTATTTATTAAGATAAATCAAGAGATTACTTAATAAAAATATCATAAAATGCGTTAAACTACAATATTTAAATGTATTGATGTTCAAAATTAAAAATTATCGACAAAACTTAATAGAATTATAATAAATGTCATTATTTTTACATATATTTTAAGTTTTATATCTTAATTTGTATGATATAATTATAACATAAGGAAGTGAAAATATGAATTCAAATAAAAAGGATTTATTAGATGTATTTACATCAGATAGTTTAACATATCAGCAAAAACTATATACAATAGCTAATGTTGCAGAGCGCTATTTCGATGCAAGAGATGTGTTAGGTTTAACAAACGAAGAATATGGTTACATTGAAAATGATTATATTTGTGATTTAAATGAAGGTAATCTACCATATAGACCAAGATATATAGTACCTGATTATGAAGTATTGCTTAAAAATGGAGTTAAATTTTTAGAATTAGATGCTCCAACTGATTTAGATGAAGTTTTAGATTATCTATTAATATTGTATTCACATGTACCAAGTGTTACATCATTCCCTGTGTTTATTGGTTATTTAGATCGTTTAATTAACCCCTTCTTAACTGGTGATGATGCAGCAGATCAAAAGAAAATTAAAAGATTTTTAAATCATATTGATAAAACTGTTACTGATTCATTTTGTCATGCGGATTTAGGTCCAGTATGTAATAAAGCAACAACACTAATTTTAAATGCAGTTTTAGAGTTGGATAATCCAACACCAAATATGTCATTTTTATATAACAAAGGTATTAGTGATGAAGAAACATATACTTTAGCAATTAAAGCTGGTTTACTAAAATCTAAACCTAGTATTGCTAATGATAAATACTATGCAAGTGAAAATGATCGTTATGCAATAGTAAGTTGTTATAATTGTTTACCAGAACAAGGTGGTGCTTTTACTCTTACAAGATTAAGATTAGGAACTATTGCTAGTGACTTTGATAATCTAGATGATTTTTTACAAGAACTAGATAAAATAGTAACAGCTAATTTAAGTATTATTGATAAAAAAATAGACTTTATTGTTAATAAATCTAATTTCTTTAAAACAAGCTTTTTAGAAGCAGAAGGATTTATTTCAAAAGATCGATTTGTTGGTATGCTTGGTATTGTTGGATTATTTGAGTGTGTTAATCATTTTGTGAAAGCTAAAACTATGCAAGAACAGTTTGGTTTTAGTGAGGAAGCAGATAAACTAGCTCATAAAATTTTATCATTTATTGAAAGTAGAATAAAAAGTCATTATGCACCTTATTCAATGGGAAATAAGTATTGGTTCCATGCTCAAGTAGGAGCTTCATTAAGCGATGAGGATTATAATAATACTCCAGCTCATAGATTAAAAGTTAATCAAGAACCAATGATTTATGACCACATTAAACAAATAGCTCCATTCCATAAATATTTTCCAAGTGGAGTTGGTGATTTATTTGCATTTGATCAAACATTTTCTAGTAAACCAGAAGCTCTTAAGCCAATCATTGATGCTGCTTTCAAATATGGTATGAGATATATTTCTGTCTATCAAGAAAATACTGATTTAATTCGTGTTACCGGTTATTTAGTGAAAAAATCAGAAGTATCAAAATTTGAAGAAGGTACACCTGTATTAAGAGATACTGAAGCATTTGGTGAAGGTACTAATAGATGTGCTAATGTTTTCGCAAGAAAAGTCAAATTTTAATGCAAATTAATAATATAATACCCTTTTCAATTGTTGATGGTCCTGGAAATAGAATGGTTATATTCTTACAGGAGTGTAACTTAAATTGCCTGTATTGTCACAACTTTGAAACTATTAACAAGTGTAACAACTGTTTAAAATGCATAAATGTCTGCCCTACTAAATCTTTAACAAATATTAATGGTAAAGTGTCTTGGAATGAAGAAACTTGTATTAACTGTGATAAATGTATTTATGAGTGTGAATTTAGTTCTACTCCTAAAACTAAAGATCACACACCAAAAGAAGTTGCTTCAATGATTATAAAGTACAAAGATTTTATTGATGGAGTTACTTTTTCAGGTGGAGAATGTATGTTACAAGCTGATGATATTCTATCAGTAGTAAAAATACTTAAACTTCATGATATTAATGTATTGATTGATTCTAATGGTTATTTTGATGTAAGTGCTAATGAAGAGTTGATTAAATTAGTAGATGGTTTTATGATTGATATAAAATCATTAAATAAAAATTATCTATTAACAGGAGTTGACTATAGTAATTTAGAAACTATTGATTATTTAAATAAACTTAATAAGTTACATGAGCTTAGAACAGTTGATCTTTTAGATTCAGAAAGTAAGAAAGTTATTCAATATATCGAAAGTTTTATTGAAAAAAATCCAAGTGTTAAAAAAAGAATTAATAAACTATCTACTCAAAATTTAAAACAGTCAAGACTTGATAAACTAAATAATTATTTAAAATTATAAGTGCCTTTTATAGGCACTTTTTTTATTATTAAAGTATTATCAAAGTATGTTTTATAATAATGAAAGTAGGTGTAAAAATGTGTGGAAGATATTACATTGATAGTAATAATAAAGAAATAAAGCAAATAATTGATAAAATAGATGACAATCTTTATGTTGAACATTACGATGAAATCTATCCTAGTAATATTGTACCAATAATTATTGCTGACAATGTCTTAGAATATAAGGTTGTTTTAGCAAATTGGGGGCTTAAGAATCATTTTAATAGTAATTTATTAATAAATGCTAAGAGTGAAACTATCTTTGAAAAGAAAACATTTAAAAAAGCAATTTTAAATAAGCGATGTTTAATTCCATGTACAGGCTTTTATGAATGGAAAGTAATTAATAAAAATGAAAAAGAAAAATATATGTTTGAAGCTTTAAATGATGATGTTTTGTATTTGTTAGGTATCTATCAAGAAAATCATGATGGAAGTAATAACTTTGTTATTATAACTAAAAGTCCTAATATAATTGTAGAAAAATATCATAATAGAATGCCTGCAATTATTAATAAAAATGATATTAATGCATGGTTAAATGATCTTCAGTGCACTAAATATTATTTGTCTAATGATGATGTTAAATTAAAAGTAAAAAGGGCTTAATGCCCTTTTTATGTGTCAATATCAACTCTATTTTCTTTAATAGAAAAGTAAAACCAATTAATGTTTATAATGATTGAAAAGATAATTATTACATCTGTTATTAAACTTATTGACATTGGTGAATATGAAATAAATAATAAATAAATTAATCCAACACTTAGTATTAATATAATTATACTTAAATATCTAGTGGCGATTGATTCATTTTTTTTAAATAGGATTAATCCAATTGCATAAACTAATATTACTATTGAAATACTTACATATACTCTTGAACCTGTTACTATTATATTTTCTTGTTGACCCGGGTTCATATGTATAAGCACAAGTATTATACAAGTTAGAATCATTGATATTAAGGCTAAAGTTACCTTTACTTGTATTTTTTCCATTATTTTATAGGTACTACAATTTTAGTTAGTAAATTATTTTTACCAAAGTCTAAATCATTCAAATAATATTCATAAATATTCCCATCTATTTTATGACCTTTTTCTTTTATTTCATTGAATAATTCATCATATAATGATTGCATTAGTGCATTATCACCGATGTAATAAGTAACTATTTTTTTACCTGAAGGTATTGTTCCTACTTTTATATCTTTTGATTCTTTAAATACTTTTTGTACTGGAATACCTACTTCTATTTCAAAGTGAATATCATTAACATTAGGAATTGTTAAATATGGCGTATCAACAGGTTGTAATCTATTTTCTACTACATAGTCTTCTACTGTATTAACTGCATGATCAATAATATGTATTAATTGTTCATGTTCTACTTTATCACAAAAAATTGCACTAATCATTTCTGGTGTATCTATTATTTCAAATGGTGTAATTCTAGGCATATAATCCCCTCTTTCATTTTTTTATTATATTATTATTCTCATTTATAGTTAAAAAAGTCAATTGAAACACTGTATCTATTTATAATTAATTACAATATTATTGTACTTTTATATTTTTTACAATTATAATTTATACAAGACTTATTAAACTATTGTGGGGAGGTTTAAATAGTGGAAAATATTATAAGAATTAAAGAGGAATTTGAATTACCAATATATTTACATAAATGTGATTATGAAATTGAATTTAAAGAAGATGGTTTATATTTTTATGTAAAGGACAAAACATTAATTGTAAAAAAACAAGAAGTAAAGTATATCGACTCTATTTTATATGTATATAATAAACCAATAATGTCATTCAATGATGATGAACAAATTAGTGAATTAATTGAATTAGGATATCAAGTAGTGATATAAAAAAAGTTAAGCAATCAGCTTAACTTTTATTTTTGATTAAAAATGAATATTAGGATAACGACATATTATTTTTAGTTTACAGTTGTCACAACTAGGATTTTTAGCTTTACAATGATATCGTCCAAAGAAGATAAATTGATGATGGAGTTTATGCCATTTTTCCTTTGGAAATTTACGCATTAGTTTTACTTCAACTTCATATACATTATCTTTTAAATAAGCTAATTTCAACCGTTTTGAGACTCTTTCTACATGTGTGTCTACTGCAATTGCAGGAATTTTAAAACCTTCTGATAACACTACATTTGTTGTTTTTCTTCCAACTCCTGGTAATGCTTCTAAATAGCTACGATTGCAGGGTACTATACCGTTATGTTTTTCTTTTAATACTTGTGCTAGTTTTTTTAGGTTTTTGGCCTTATTTTTATATAATCCAATAAATCTTAAATCATTTTCTAATTCTTTTATATCAACATTAATATAATCATCTAGTGTTTTGTATTTTGAAAAAAGATTAGGTGTTATTATATTTACGCTTTTATCTGTGGTTTGTGCTGAAAGTAAGACTGCTACTAATAGTTCAAATTGGGTTTGATAGTTTAATTCACAATGAGCTTGGGGATACATTTCTTCAAAGACATTCATGATTAAATCATACTTTGCTTGTCCAGTAATATTTTGTTTAGACATTTAGTAATTCCGCCTTATTTATAATGATTTTTTCTATATAGTTTAAATTTAATACACCTTGAACTACTGCTGTTTTTAAACTATCAATTACTAATTCCTCACTGAAATTTTCGCACCATTCTCTTACGATTTCAACTTCTAATGGACTTAATTTATGTCTTAATTCCTGCTCAAAAGTTTTGATGATATTTTGTTTAGATTTATTTTCTTTTTCTAATTCTTCTTTATATTGTTTGTTAATAATTAAAGACATTAATTTTTCATAAACTATATTTGTATTGATATGTACTGTATCATTTGAGTTAGTGATGCTTAATATTTTTCTTATTGAAAATAGTTCATTTAGTATAGTATTAATTTCAAGTTCTGTTAGACTCATTACTTTTGCAAGTACTTTTGAAGAAATATTGATATTTCTATTATTTAAATCTTCAATGTGCATTATTAATATTACAGCCTTTTCATCTAAGTTTAGTAATTTATAATTTTGTAATAAAAATGTATATTTATTTATGATATTATTTTCTACTAGATAGTCATAGTTAATCATATTTATCCCTCTTCTCTTAGTTTATTATAATATAAGTAAATAATAATTACCATATCTAAATAAAGTTGCTTTTATTTATCTAGTCATTATAGATATTTTGTGATTTTTGTATTATACAATTAGTAAATTTGCTATAATGAATAAAGGTGATAAAAATGAATTTTCTTCCAACAAATAAGAAAGAAATAAAAGAAAGAAATATAAAACAAGTTGATTTTGTAGTAGTTACTGGTGATGCATATGTTGATCATCCTAGTTTTGGGACATCTTTAATTGCACGATATTTAGAGTCTTTTGGTTATAGTTGTGCTATTTTAGCACAACCTAATGTAAAAGATGATAATTCAATTAAAAAATGTGGTATACCAAGATTAGGTTTTTTAGTAGGCTCAGGTAATATAGATTCAATGGTTAATAATTACTATGTAAGTAAGAAAAAAAGAAGGCAAGATGAATATTCTGTAAATAATAAAGGCGGAAAAAGACCTGATTATGCTACCATAGAGTATTGTAAATTGATAAGAAGAGTTTATAATGATGTTCCAATTGTTATAGGTGGAATAGAAGCGAGTTTAAGACGATTTGCTCACTATGATTATTGGCAAGATACTATTTTACCTTCAGTATTATTAAGCTCTACAGCAGATTTATTAGTATATAGCATGGGTGAAAAAGCTATAGTTGAAATAGCTGATTATTTAAATAGTGGACTTGATATTAAAGACATTACTTTTATTAAAGGAACTTGTTATAAAAGTAAATCTCTTGATAACTTGCCAGATTATGTTTTAATGAATTCGGTTTCTGATATAAAAAAAGATTCTAAAAAATATTCTGAGAATTATTTAAAACAATATAATAATAATGATAATCAAAGTGCTACGACTTTAGTAGAACCATATAATGAAGAATATGTTATTGCAAATATTCCCCAACCAGTACTTTCTCAATCAGAGTTAGATCACTTATATGATTTACCTTTTACATATGAGAGTTATGATGAATATATGGGATTAGGTAAAGTATCGGCTTTAAATGAAGTTAAATTTAGTATAAGTGCTAATCGTGGCTGTAATGGTGGTTGTAATTTTTGTGCAATTACTTACCATCAAGGTAGACAGGTTTCTATGCGTTCAACAGAATCTTGTGTTGCTGAAGCAAAGAAAATGATGACTTTAAAAGACTGGAAAGGTTATATTCATGATGTTGGTGGACCAACTGCTAATTTTAATGATGATATGTGTGACAAACTAAATAATTATGGAAGCTGTAGTGAAAAATCTTGTTTTGGATTCCACAGTTGTAATAACCTTAAAGTTTCACACGAAAAGTATTTTGATATTTTAGAAAAAGTAAGAGAAATAGATGGTATTAAAAAAGTATTTGTCAGATCTGGAATTAGATATGATTATATGTTAAAAGATGATGATAAATATTTAGAGGAATTAGTTAAGTATCATGTGTCTGGTCAATTACGATTAGCTCCTGAACATGTATCTGATAATGTTTTAAAGGTAATGGGAAAACCTAGTGTTAAATTGTATGATAAATTTGTTGATAAGTTTAATAAAGTTACTAAAAATTTAAATAAGGAACAGTATGTTTTACCATACTTAATGTCTTCTCATCCAGGTTCTACTTTAGATGATGCTTTACAATTAGCTCTTTATCTTAAAAAGATTAATTATCAGCCAAAACAAGTACAAGATTTTTACCCTACACCATCAACTATGTCTACTTTGATGTATTATACTAATACAAATCCTTTAGATAATAATAAAAAAATATTTGTTGCAAAAAGTGAAAATGATAAAGCAATTCAAAGGGCTTTTTTACAATATAAAGACCCTAAAAATAGAAAATTAGTTATTTCTGGATTAAAACAGTTGCATAGAGATGATTTAATTAAAGGTCCTAAAGGATTATTATAATAATAGCCGCTAATAACAGATGTAAAATCTATTATTAGCGTTTTTTTATATCTTAAAATTAGCAATTATATTTACAATGACTAACAATTTAAACCAAATAAAAAGGAGTAACTTTCATTACTCCTTTTAATCAAATAAGTACCTTTAATTAATATATACTTTAATAACTTTTATTAGACAGTTATTATCATTGTAAGAATTATTGGTTCTTTTCCAGTTTCTTTTTTAATATAATCTTGTACAGTACTTCTTATTTTACCTTTAGCATCATTAAATCCAACATCATTTTGTAAATCACATTTTTCTAATGTTTTATTTACTATTTTTCTAATACTATTAATGATGTGTTCTGAATCCTTTATGTAAATAAATCCTCTTGTTTGTATATCCATTGTCATAACTTGTTCTTTAGTTTTTCGATCAAGTCCAATACCAATAATAACAGTACCTTCATTGCTCAATGTTAGTCGATCTTTTAAAACGACTGTTTGAGAATCATTAACATTTTGACCATCTATTAAAATACTACCAGTTTTAACTTTATTTCTAGCTTCTTCTAATTTACCATTATTAAAAGTTATTATTTCCCCATTTTCTAGAACTACAATGTTTTCTTTAGAAATGTTCATATCATAACCTAAATCAGCATTATCAACTAATTGAGTGTACTCACCTTTAATTGGAACATAAAATTTTGGATTAAGGATACTAATCATCATTTTTAAATCTTCTTTAGAAGCATGCATACTACCTACTTGTTTAGATGATAAAATGAAAACATCTGAATCTAAACGTGAAATATCATCGATAGCTTTAATAGATACATGTTCAACACCTGGGATTGGTGGTGATGCAATTATAAATGTATCATTACTACCAGGTTTTAATGTTTCATCAGCCTTAGAAGCAATTTTAGCTAGTTTTTCAAATAAATCAATACCATTACCTGAAATGATAACCATTACATCTCCTTTATCAATATCAGAGATTGGTGCAATTTTATCAGGTGGTACTAATGCTAAATCTAGTTTATTATGTTTGTGTACTAAATCTTGTAATTCTTTATCAAAGAATAAAATACGATAATTGTATTTAATAGCTACATTAGCTATTTCTTGAACATTGAATAAACTATGTGTATAAACTGTAATAACTACTCTACTTGATGCTTTAGAAATAATAGGTTCTACCCATCTACTCATTCTGTGGTTTGGTGCAGTAAAGCCTGGTTTTGATGCACCTACAGATTCAGTAAATAATGCTAAAACACCTTTTCTTTCCATTTCTATTAGTTTTCTAAGATCACTTCTATATTGAGGTTTGGCTGCAAAGTCAAAAATAAAGTCAGATGTGAATACGACATATCCTTGGCTAGTTTCAAAGGCAATACCAACTGATTGAACAATAGAATGTGTTGTTTTAAAAGAATGCACTTTTAATCCAGATTCCATTTTCATAATAGAATTTTCTTTTATTCTTTTTATTTTATAATTTTTTATATTTGCTTCTTTTAATCTATCTTCAATAATCCATGAAGTTAGTTGTGTTGCATATATTATTGGTGAGACTTCTTTCAATAAATATTGAATTGCTCCCATAGTATCTGGGTGAGCATGCGTCACAAATAGCGCCTTTACTCGATGCTTGTTTTCTATTAGATAATCAAATGAAGGTATTTCAATATCTATACCTAAATTTTGTGTCTCTGGATACTTTAATCCACATTCAACGATGTATATATCTTCATTTATTTCAAAACAATACATGTTTTTTCCGTTTTCATCTAATCCTCCAAGCGATACAAATTTTATTATATCACTCATTTAATCACTCCTTATAATGTTTTTAATTTTTCTATTAATAGCTCATTTGTTAATTTTGGGTTTACTTGACCTTTTGAATTTTTCATTATTTGACCAAGTAAGAATTTAATGGCTCTATCTTTTCCATCTTTATAATCTTGTACAGATGCTGGGTTGTTTTCTATCGCATTATTAATAAATACTAAGATTTCAGCTTCATTAGATATCATAGCCATATTGTTTTCTTTAACTATTTTATCAATATCATCATTTTGTGTTTTATTTACTATTTCAAATATTTGTTTTAATTGTTTACTTGAAATTAAGCCTTCATCCATTAAATTAATCATTTTAGCCAATCCTTTTGGTGTTAATGATTGTTGTTCAATACTAATATTGTTTTTATTTAAATAAGTAAATATTTCAGTAATAATCCAATTGGTTACTGTTTTGTAGTTACTTGTTAATAAAATTGTTTCATTAAAGTAATTACTTATTTTAATATTATTAGTTAGAATTTTTGCATCAGTTAAACTAATACCATATTCATTGATATATAACTCTTTTAATGCTGCAGGCATTAATGGAATTTCTTTTTTTACACCTTCAATAATTGAATTGTCTATTCTTGTAGGTATTAAATTTGGTTCACGATGGAATCGATAATCAATAACACCATCTTTACCTCTCATTTTAATTGTTGTTTTAGTAGCTTCATCAAATCTTCTTGTTTCAGAAGCTATTGTTTCTCCACTTAAAATAAGTTTTTCTTGTCTTGAAATTTCAAAAGCAATGGCTCTTTCAATATTTGAAATAGAATTAAGATTTTTTATTTCTGTTTTAGTTCCAAATTTTTCTTGACCATATGGTCTAATTGAAACATTAACATCACATCTTAATGATCCTTCTTCCATTTTTGCATCTGAGATATCTGCATACTCTAACATATTTCTTAATGTTGCAACATAGGTTGATGCTTCTTTTGCTGTTCTCATAGAAGCATCTGAAATAATTTCTATTAGAGGTGTCCCTGCACGATTATAGTCTATTAATGTATAATCATCATAATGTTTTAGTTGTGCAGTATCTTCTTCTATAACTACTTTATCTATGTTTATTTGTTTTTTGTAGTCTTCAAGTTCTATTGTGATGCTACCATTAGTACCAATTGGAAAGTCATTTTGTGTTATTTGATATCCTTTTGTTAAATCAGGATAGAAATAGCATTTTCTATCAAATGTAAGTAATGGATTTATGCTCATGTTAAATATATGACAAGCCTTTAACGCTTGTTCAACACCTCTTTTATTTATTGTTGGAAGAGATCCAGGCATTCCTAAATCTACTTCATTAACATTTGTATTTACTGGATCATGAAAGCCAACTTTAGATCCTGAAAACATTTTAGTATTTGTTTTTAATTCACAGTGTATTTCAATTCCAATTACAGTTTCAAAGTTCATTAGTCATTCTCCTTTTTTGCATATCTATTATAAAAACTAGTTACATTTTTATAGTTGTTATCAAGTAGTCCATCTTCGAATTGTTTTCCTAAATCAAATAATAGTTGATCTTCAAATGTTCTACCCATTAAACTAATTGCAAATGGCATTCCATCAATTATATGTGTTGGAATTGTTAAACCTGGTGAACCAATAATATTGGCAACTGATAGATAGTTTTCAGCTACTAAATTTGTTAATTCTGATTGTTTTATTACATCTGTTGCTGGATTAAAGGCTGCAGTATTAGCACTTGGATTTATAAGAATATCTACTTGTTTAAATAGTTCTAAGTGACCTTTAATTAATAATGTTCTTATTTGTTTTGCTTTAATATAATATAAATCACGGTCTTTTTCTTTTAAAGCCATTGCTCCAATACATAGTCTAGCTTTAGAAAATTTAGAAATACCAAAATTTCTAGTTGCAACTATTGATTTATCCCATGTTTCTTTTTCGATTCTTTCACCAAATATTACACCTGTTAGATTTGCTAAATTTGAACTAGCTTCTGCATTTGCTAATGAGTGGTAAACTCCTCTAATACATTTTAATAAATTAAGATCCATGTTGACTTCTACTACTTCATGTCCTAATGATTCAAGGTATTCTTTTACTTCATTGAACTGTTCAATTACTTTTGGATTGTCAAAAGTTTCTATTAGTTCTTTAATATAACCTATTTTTAGTTTATTTGGGTGTTTAAGATTTGAATAAAAGTTTTCTTTGGTATGCATCATTGATGTTCCATCTTTTTTATCTGGACCATTAATTGTTTCAGCAACTATTGCAATGTCTTCAATACATCTAGCAAATATTCCTGGTGTGTCTAAACTTGAAGCATATGGGAAAATACCATAACGTGATACTGTACCCCAAGTAGGCTTATAACCATAAATACCACAATAAGCAGCTGGTTTTCTAACAGAATCTCCTGTGTCAGTACCAGTAGCAAATGGAACTATTCCTGAAGCTACTAATCCTGCGCTTCCTCCTGAAGATCCACCTGTACCTTTTTCAATGTTCCATGGATTTTTGGTTGCACCAAATATTGAGTTTAAGTTAGTTCCACCCATTCCAAATTCATCTAAATTTGACTTACATACCATTACAGTATTAGCTTCTTCTAGTTTTTCAAACACTGTTGAATTGTACATTGGATAATAATTATCTAAAATCCTTGAACTGCTTGTTGTTAAAATATTTTTAGTTGCAAATAAGTCTTTATTTGCATACGGAATACCATCTAATATATTTGTGTAAGAGTATTCTTTAGCTTCAGGATTTAATAGTGTATTTACACAATTAAGATCTTTTGAACTAATTAAAGCATTATTTATTGAGTTTAGTAGTTCTTCTTGAGTAAACTCTTTATTTTTTAAACTATTGTGTAGTTGTTTTATTGTTTTTTTATACATTATTGCACCACCTTGACATATTTTACATAACCATCTTGAGTTTTTGCTACATTTCTTAATGCATCATCATGAGTAAGTGTGTTATCTACTACATCTTCTCTTAAATAAGTACCTTCAAATAAGAAAGGCCATGATGCATCTTCTACACCTGTAACATCAATTTCATTAAAATGTTGAACCGCTTTAGCAATTTGTGTAAATTCTGCCATAATAAATTCCATTTCTTCTTCGCTTTCAGCTGATAAATATAAATCTTTTAAATAAACTTCGACTTGTGCTCTATCCATTTTCATTCTCCTTTTCCAATATTATATTAAGGTTATCTTCGCTCATTAAAGATACATCAAGACTTACAGCTTTTGTATATTTTGAGCCAGGATCACTACCATAAATTAAGTAATCCGTTTTTTTAGAAACAGAATTAGCAACTTTTGCTCCTTTTGCTTCTAATAGTTTACTTAAATCATTTCTTTTATAATTTACTAATGTACCAGTTATTACTACTGTTTTATTAGTGAAAATTGAACTATTGTCAATTTCTTTTTTTTCATTCTCTAAAACTAATCCATAACTAATTAATTCATCAACTAATTTTTTATTGTTATCATTCAAGAAAAAATCACTAACTGACTTAGCAATAGATGGTCCAATGCTTTCAATTTTTACAAGTTGTTCATAGGTTGCTTTTTCAATCTGATTAATATTTTCAAATTCTTTTGCTATTAATTGGGCAGATTTTTGCCCAAGGTGTCTTATTCCTAAAGCAAATAAAAATCTTGCAAGTGTTGATTGTTTACTATTATTTATGCTTAATATTAATTTATCAAAAGACTTCTGACCAAATCCTTCTAAATCTAATATTTTAGCTTCTTTTTTTTCTAGTTTATATATATCTGTTAAATCTGTAATAAATCCATCATTAAAGAAATTTTCTATTAGTTGTTCACCAAGACCAACAATATTCATCGCATTTCTTGAAACATAATGAATAATATTTTCTATTTTTCTTGCAGGACAATTTGGGTTTGGACAATACCAATCAACTGAATCATTTTCCTTGATTAAAGAAGTAGAACATATTGGACATTTAACAATCATTTCAGGAACAATAACTAAATCATTTCTACTACTTAAAACGGGTTTAATAATTGCAGGAATAACATCCCCTGCTTTTTCAACAACTACCATATCATTAATTCTAATATCTTTTGAAGTAATATAATCAAAGTTATGCATTGTTGCTCTACTAATTGTTGATCCAGAAACCAAAACTGGTTCTAGTATAGCATTAGGAGTAATTTTACCTGTTCTTCCTACAGTATACTCTATATCTAAAAGTTTAGTTTCTGCTTGTAATGCTGCAAATTTATAAGCTATCATAAATTTTGGATACTTAGCAGTAAATCCTAGTTCTTGTTGTACATTAAACTGATTTACTTTTAATACAGCACCATCTATATCATAATCATTTTGATCTCTATTTTGTTGTATTAAATGTAAATTGTCTAAGATATTGTTAATATTTTTAAGTTCAATAATTTGTTCATTAACACTAAATCCTAAACTTTTTAAAAGAGTTAAAGCTTGCCAATGAGTCTTTAAGCCTAATGCATCATAGTTTGCAATTTGATAAAAGAAACCACTTAACTTTCTTTTTGCTGCTACTTTTGAATCTAATTGTCTTAAACTACCAGCAGCTGCATTTCTAGCATTAGCAAATTTTTGTAAACCTGCTTTTTCTTGTTCTTTATTAATTCTCTTAAACTCACTTAGTTTAAGATATATTTCACCTCTTACTTCTAAATCAATGTCTTGATTTAAAACTAAAGGTATTTCTTTAATTGTTTTAATATTTTCAGTAACATTTTCTCCAGTAATTCCATCACCTCTTGTTGTAGCTAAAACTAGTCTTCCTTGCTTGTATGATAAAGCAATTGCTAAACCATCAATTTTAGGCTCTAGTACATAGTCAAAAGGTATATTTACATCTTTTTTAATTCTCTTATCAAAAGATTTAAGATCTTCTTCACTATAAGCATTACCTAATGAATACATTGGATATTCATGTTGGATTTTTTCAAACTTATCTAATATTTCATAACCTATAGATCTTGTTATTGAATCATTTTTTAAATATTGAGGATTTTCTTTTAACAAATCTAATAAAATATGGTATTTACGATCATATTCACTATCATCAACACTAGGATTATCTAAAGTATAGTATTCATAAGCCCACTCTTTTAAGATATTTTCTAATTCATCAATTTGTTTCTTAATGTCCACTAATTTTCCTCCTTTATAGTGACAGCAAGTTTTTGTAGTGCATCTTTAGCAGCACATTGTTGAGCTTTCTTTTTAGATGTTCCTTTACCATAACCCAAAGTTAAATCATTCATTAAGACTTTAAATTCGAAAACAGGTTCATTAGCACTACCACTAACTTTAATTAATTCATACATCACTGTTCTTTTAGAATCTGCTTGTGCAAATTCTTGTAACTTTGTTTTGAAATCTTCAATATCATCAAAGTCATCTTTAACAACAGCATCATATACTATTTGAACAAATACACTAGCATCTTCTAAACCATTACTAATGTATATAGCGCCTAACATTGATTCAAAGACATTAGACATTACAGAACTTTTTAAAGCCCCTCCAGCTCTCTTTTCGCCTTTACCAACCTTAATATATTTATATAGTTCATATTCTTTAGAGTAATTAGCTAATGATTCTTCTCTAACAGCCTTAGCTCTTAAAACAGTCATTTGTCCCTCATTCATTTTTGGAAACTCTTTATACAAAAATTGAGAAATTAAAAATTGTAAAATCGCATCTCCAATAAACTCTAATCTTTCATAATGTTCTTCATTATGTAATATTTCATTTGCATATGATGGGTGAGTTAAAGCTTGTTCTACAATTTGCTCATCCTTTATAATTATTGAAAATTTTTGTTTTAAATAATTACTATAGTTCATAATAACACATCCACTTCTTCTTAAAATAAGTACTAAATCATTACTTTATTATACAGTATTTTTAATTATAATGCTTAATATTTTCTATTTTATTACATATTATTTTATCTTTTGTTCAAAATGATATATATTGTAATTTATAGAGGTGTTAAATATGGAAAAATTTCATTTTGAAAATCAAAAAATTGTTAATTCAGATATTGAAAATTGTACAATTATATTTACTACAAAAGAAGAAATAACTCAAAATCCGACTTGGCTGTCAAAGCATTTTATGCATTCACTTGCCCATTTAGAACAAAAGCTGACTTTTATTGAGTATTATAAAGATGATTACTTTGGTAATCTAAACTTAAATTACAATGAAAATAAATCATTAAGTATGTTTTTTGCATCTAATGGAGAAAAGTTGTTTTTTGTCATTGAAGAAGGTACAAATATTAATCGTTTAATTAACATGATAAATAGAGAGTTGAAAAAACAGCCTTTTACTTCAACTAAAAATAGTTATTTATTAGTACTAATAATGTCATTAGTAATAGTAAGTATAAAAGATTTAACAAAAAAATTTCAAAATAGAGTTGAAAACTTAGAAGATAATATTATTCTTGATAATGAAAGAAAGAAATATAATTTATTAATCTTAAAATTAAGAAGAGATTTAGAAAATATTAGAAGAAGGATAGAAGAAGTAAGCGATTTTTTAGATATTTTAGGTTATCAAGTAGAAGATGAGCAATATAAACAATATATAAAACTTATTTCAAATAGAGCTTCAAGAAGTTATGATAATATAAAGATTTTGATTGATCATACTTCTCAATTAAAAGAAATGTATCAAAATTTACTAGATATTGGTTTGAATAATTCGATGAATATTATGACTGTTGTTTCGATTATATTTTTACCATTAACTTTAATTACTGGTTGGTATGGTATGAATGTCGATTTACCGATATTTGATACTAAAAATAATTATATTGTTCCCTATTTAATAACAATTATATCTATTTTAGTAACTGTATGGCTTATTAGAAAATATAATTTTCTAAATAAAAATAAATAATTTCTTTTTAGCATTTTATTTATTTATTTTTCATAAAAAAACGGTATAATAACATTAATCGAAAGGAAGATTAATGGTGAAAATTAAGAAAAAATATATTTCTATGTTGGTTTTAGTTTTTTTAATTGGGATTGGTATATATGTAAATAATGATAATTTAAGTTCAAGTTACAAATCTACATCTAAACAAGATAGTATTGTTAATGATTATTTAATAAGAGCTAGTTCACAATATAAATTTAATGATTTTGATTCTAAATTTAATGAAAGTAATAATACTTTAAATTTAACTAGTGACAAATTAGCTCAATGCACTTTACAGTTTAGTTTTGACTCGTCAAATAACAGTGTAACAGGTTTAGTAGTTTCTTATGATAAAAATAACTATGATAAAGAAGATCATTACAAATGTATTGAATATGGTACAGCAATGACAGTTAATACAACTATGCTTAAAAATCAGACATTAACTACTGAGTTTTATAATAAAATGAAAGAAATAAATTGGAATGGCAAAATTAATTATGAAGGATATGAATTAAATATCTCTGAATATACTGTAAGTATTAAAAAAATAGTATAAAAAAAATCTACAAAATTGTAGATTTTTTTATATTTATAAGACTAGGAATACTCCACAAATAATTACCCCTGCAACTATCAAATCGACTATACAATAGCCCATTATATCTTTTGCATTAAGTTTAGCAATACCTAAAGCAGGTAAAGCCCAGAATGGTTGAATCATATTTGTCCATGCATCTCCCCAGGCAATTGCCATTGAAGAATGTGCAGCATCAATTCCTAATTGTTGAGCAGCAGGCAGAATTATTGGACCTTGAATTGCCCATTGACCACCACCACTAGGAATGAAGAAGTTAACAATACCAGCATTTAAGAATGTTACAACATTAAATGTAGTTTCGTTTGTAAGATTTACTAAAGCTGTTGAAATAATAGATCCAAATGAATCACCATTAACACCAACTCCAGCCATTATTCCCATGATACCAGCATAGAATGGAAACTGTAAAACAATTCCAGCACTACCTGAGATACCTTCTTGAATAGCTCTAACATAATTAATAGGTGTTTTGTGTAAAATTAAACCTACAATTAAGAATATAAAGTTAACAATATCTAAGCTTAGTAAGAAGCCTGAATCCTTAAAGTATCCTACTATAAATACTAAACCAGCAATGATAATAATACCACTTAAGATTCTAGAATTTTCTAGTTTATCAGAAAACTTTTTCTCAGTTACTTTATTTGTTTGATTTTCTTCAATGAATATTTTAGGATCTACAACAATTGCTTCTTCTTTTTTAGGATGCATAAGCATGTTAACTAAAGGAATAGCAATTAATAATAATACTATTATAGTAATATTAAAGAAGCTAAAAATTGTTTCAGAGCTAGGAATTGGTGCTGTAACTACTCCACCAGTTGCTGTTTTAAGTGTTTCTCCACCAGTTGCTAAAGCTAGTGGAATAGAACCTGAAAGTCCACCATGCCAAACTAAGAATCCAGAATAAGCACTGGCAATTAATAGTGGATAATCCACATTTTTAACTACTTTTGCAATTTCTTTTGCAAAAATTGCTCCAATTACTAGTCCAAATCCCCAATTTATTACATTGGCAATCATGGCTACTAATGTAACTACAATAATTGCTTGAGCTGGTGTTTTAATTTTTAAAGCTATCTTATGTAAGGCTTTTTTAAATAACGGTGCACTTGCCATAGCATATCCAGTAACTAAAACTAAAACCATTTGCATTGCAAAGCTTAATAATGACCAAAATCCTGTATACCAGTGATTAATTAAAGATATTGGTGTGTTTGAGGTAGTTAGTAAACTACATACATAAACAAAGATTGTCAGTAAGATACAAAATACAAAAGGATCTGGTAAATACTTTTGAACTAAACTGACTAGAAATTTCGATATTTTTTTCATATTATAATACCTCCCATACATATGATATACACTTATGATGGAAATATCAATAGATATGAACCTTTTGTGAAATTTATTATACTTTTATATGAAAAGAAGAATAATCTTAATATAAAGTAATTAAATGATAAAGTAATCATATAATATTTAACGATATCAAAAAGACTGTATTTATTTCATAAAATACAGTCTTAACATTAAAGCTTTCTTCTACTTGTAAGTGTTTTGAGTAATGCTACAGCTCCCATAACAATTACTGTTGTAATAGCTTTTTGAGTTTGTTTATTAGAAATTGTTTTATTTCCATATTCTTTAGCCTTATCAAAATATTCTTGGTATTTACCTTTTTTTGATTCATCATCAAGATTTACAAATTCATTTTCTTTATCATTCATGATAACACCCCTTTTATCAATATTATCATACAATTAATATAATAATTAGTCGTTTGCAATAAAAATATATTGTATTATATTTTCTATTATTTATTCAAATAGCTACAATAAAAATAAAAAGAGGTGTATTATATGGAAAAATCTACAAAGTCAATCACTAAATACTTAGAAGGTTTGAGTAAAAAAGATCAAGAAGTATTCAATGTATTATTAAACATAGTTTATAGTATAAATCCTAATATTAAAGGTAGTATATATACTGGTAAATTTTGGAATGGCAGTGATCAAAACATTATTGCCTTTAAAGATATTTCAATGATTAAAGCTGATAAAACACAAGTAGAATGGTTTGCATTAGGGCTTGCAAGGCAAAAAAACTACTTTAGTATTTATGTAAATGTTTACAATAATGATAATATTCCATTAATAGAAGTTTACAAAAGTAGGCTAGGTAAAGTTAAAACTAGTAAAACAAGCTTAAACTTTACTAAGTTAGAAAGTGTTAATTTAGATATTTTAACAGAACTTTTTAAGCAAGCCTTAAAAATGTGAAAAAAAATTATCGTTAAAGTTGCCAAAAAGTAAACTTATGTTGTAGAATATAAAAAGGATATCCCGATTATGTATTCTCATGCATAACATTTAGTCTTTTCCCTTTTTAAAGGCTAACCTTAATATTAAGATTTTTCAAAGAATATATTTATCATTTCTTAAATAATTGTTCAAATTATTTAAATTTTAAATGTGCTATAAAATATAAATAATATGGATATTTTAGAAATATCTATACTTTCATTCCTAAAAATTTTCAAAATGTTTTATTAGTTGTGTGGTGAAACTTTTCAAAATTATACATAGAAAGTGTAACTTAATATATTTATTGAAATAAATTATTTTCTAATAACTTAATTGATCAATTATTATTAGTATTATGTGTTTAATTATCCCTAACTTCTATTATGAAGTAAATTAAATTAAAAAGAAGTTATTATTTACATAATATTTCTTATAAAAAAACCGCTTAAGCGGTTTTTTTATTGTGAAAATATTTATATTGATTGATAAAAGTTTAAAGAATCAATAAGATGTTGATGTTTTTTTAACCACATTTGAAATTCTTCAACACTATTTGAAAAATCATTAGCATCCTTTAAAGCGTGTTTAAATATTTTTTCATGAGTTACAATATTTGCTAAATTAAATGTAGGTAATCCAGATTGTTTTACTCCTAGCATATCACCAGGACCTCTTGTTTCTAAATCGTATTTTGCAATTTCAAAACCATTATTATTATTAGTAATGAAATTTAACTTGTCTATGGCCTGTTTTTCATCTGATTCGCTTAAAAATACGCAATACCCTTGTTCTTTACCTCTACCAACTCTTCCTCTAAGTTGATGCAATTGTGAAAGTCCAAAACGATGTGCATCATATATTATTATACAATTAGCATTTGCAACACTAATTCCTACTTCAATTAGTGATGTAGCTACAAGTATATCATATTCATGGTGTGCAAAATTTATCATTGTTTCATCTTTTTGTTCATTTTTCATTTTACCATGCAATATTCCTACTTTATATTTATCTTTAAAATACATTGATATATTCTTATAGACATCTATAACATTTTTAGTATCTACTTCAGAACTTTCTTCTACTAAAGGTGTAATAATATATACTTGTTGTTTTTTTTCAAGTAAAGCTATCATTTCATTCATAAATGGCTTTAATGATTTAGATTTATAATAGTAAGATATAATTGGCTTTTTAAATGGTAGTGGTTTTTCCATAGTACTAATACTTAATTGCGAGTAAACACTCTGTGCTAGTGTTCTTGGAATTGGTGTTGCACTTAACATTAAAGAATCAACAGTTTTCCCTTTATTTTTTAATGATTGTCTTTGAGCTACACCAAATCTTTGCTGCTCATCAAAAATTATAAGTCCTAAGTTTTTATAGATAACTGTTTTTTGATATATCGCATGTGTTCCTATTAATAGATCAATCTTACCTTTGTTTAAATCTTCTAAGATCACAGTTCTTTCAGCATTAGAAGTTGATCCAGTTAATAAAGCAATGTTTAATTCAATATCTTTAAATATATCTAAAGCTTCATGATAGTGTTGAGTTGCTAAGATAGTTGTTGGTGCTAAAAAGGCACTTTGAAAACCACTCATAAAAACCATGTAACAACTAATTAAAGCAACTAATGTTTTTCCACTACCAACATCCGCTAACAATAATCGATTCATTGGTTGAGAATTAATTAAGTCTAAATATATTTCATTTAACACCTTTTTTTGATCGTCACTTAAAGTATATTTTAAAGTGTCTAATAAATAAGGAATATCTTTGATATCAATATCTTTATTATATCCTTTAATTTTACTATTGTTCTTTCTTTCAATAATTGATTGGATAGCATAAAGAAAAAACTCTTCATAAATATGGGTTTGTAAAGCTTTATCTAATTTAACTTTATTAGTTGGAAAATGTAATTGAGCTATAGTTGTAATCTTATCTAAAAGTTTATATTTTACAAGATATTCATTGGGAATATCAGATTCTAGTTGATCTTTCACATTTGAAATTATTGGTATTAGTAAATCTTGAAATGATTTATTATTATAACCAGTTGGTAATGAGTATTTAGGATGAATTCCTTTTATCTCATCAATGTTACCAGTAAATATTTCACTAGCGGTTATAGTGTTAGTAGCTGTAGAGTAGATACCTTGTATTATTAGATATTCTGCCTTTTCAAATTCAACTTTTCTAAAGTGTCTATGAAATATTACAACTTTTACTTTTTTATCATCTATAATCACTTCAAAATTCATTCTACTTTGTTTAGGGCGATAAAAATTAATCTTTATTATTGAATCAAGAATAGATAATAAGAAAACTTTGCCTTCTTGAAGTGGAGTTATTTCTCTATAATCATATCTTTTTGGAAAATAATGGATTAAATCATTAATATTATTTAGATTCAATTCTTCTAATAGTTTTAATCTTTTTGCCGTAAATACAATCTTTTTTTGTTTATTAGTTTTTTTATCTGTATAATCAATAGATTTAAGTTCTATTAATTTAGTATTTAAGTTTATATTGTTCATTGTATCACCTTGTTTATTATACCATTTATAAATTAAACATTGTATCAAATATTAAAATAGGCAACTTTAATATTACTTATAATCACTTGAATACTTTGAAAACACCCTATTTAGTAAAAATATTGTGAGTAAGGTACATATTATAAAAGCCGCATTAATTATTTTAAATCTTTTAGCTTTTATTTTATTGTATTCACTCATTTTTTTTATTTCTAAACCTTGTTTATTTAAATCATTAAGTGGAGTGTACTTATTAATATTTATAATATTGTTTTTAATTGTTAATGTATTATGGAATAAATTTCTATTTGGCATATTTATTACATTATTACTACTGATAAGTAAAAATAAAGCAATAAAGATCATAATAGTTCTTGTATATTTAATTGTTTTCATAATTTCACCTTTTACCTTTTTACGCATCGACAATATGATAACATTTTTAGATTTGTAATGTCATTCGAAACGATAATTAATTTTACTATATTTAAACTATATGTTAACATTAATAACCTAATTATTAACTTTTGCAATACTATCAATATTTTTTATACTATATTTATAGCTATTTTTAAGTGCTATAAATATTATTTAGAGCATATAATATTTATTTTTTGCACAAAAAAAAGATGTCTTTTGACATCTTAAATTATCTAAATATTTACTATGAAATTATTTCTTTTATTAGTGCGGTATTGGGATTTTGATGTTCAGAATATATTAAAGCAGCTTTAAATTTTTCTATTATTTTATTATCTACTTCTTTATTGGTATACAATGTACCTACTATATCACCTTTGTTAATATAATCATTAATCTTATGTTTTAGTACTATTCCAGCACTAAAATCAATATTATCTTCTTTAGTATGTCTACCTGCTCCAAGTTCTAAAGCTACTTGTCCTAACTCTAAAGCATTTACTTCGTGTAAGTATCCTTCTTTATCACTTACAATCTCAAGTACTGTTTTAGGTTCACTAAATTTTTCTGGTGTATCAATATAAGTTGTATCACCATGCTGTGCTGCTACAAAAACTTTAAATTTATTAAATGCCTTTTCATTATGTAAGTTTGCTTCTAATATAGTATAAGCCTTTTCTACATCAGTCTCAATTTTAGCTTGAACTAGCATTATAGCTCCAAGTTTTAAACATATTTCAGTTAGATCTTTTGGTCCATTACCATGCAAAGTATCAATTACTTCTTTTATTTCTAATGCATTACCTATTGCATATCCTAGTGGTTGATTCATATCTGTTATTACTGCTTTTACATCTTTATTTAAGCTCTTTCCTATTTCTACCATTGTTTTTGATAATTTCTCTGCTTGTTTAAGATCTTTCATAAAAGCACCTTTTCCTACTTTAACATCTAATAGGATAGTGTCTGCACCACTAGCTAATTTTTTTGACATAATACTTGAAGCAATTAGTGGTATTGATTGTACTGTTCCTGTAACATCTCTTAAAGCATATAATTTTTTATCTGCAGGTACTAAGTTGCCTGTTTGTCCAACAATTGCTATTTTGTTTTTATTTACTAGACTTACAAATTCTTCTAAAGGTATTTCTACTTGAAAACCAGGTATAGCTTCTAGTTTATCTATTGTTCCTCCTGTATGACCTAAACCTCGTCCTGACATTTTTGATATTGTAGCATTTGCACTTGCAAGTAATGGAGCAAGCACTAAGGTAACTTTATCCCCTACTCCACCTGTTGAATGTTTATCTGATTTTATTCCTTTAATTTGACTTAAATCAATTATGTCACCACTATATAGCATTGAATTTGTTAAATTAACTATTTCATCATTATTCATATCATTTATTACAATAGCCATTAATAAGGCTGAAGCTTGATAGTCTTTTATTTCTCCCTTAATAAATCCATCTATAAAATATTGTATTTCTTCTTTTGTTAATGCCTCTTTATTTTTTTTCTTTTCTATTATTTCTAAAATATTCATATATTTTCTCCTTAACTATTCATTGCTTGTATATTTTTATAATATATTGTATTTTCATTCATCAGTTGTTGGTGATTACCTTGTTCAACTAGTTTACCATTATCGATTACATATATCATATCACTATTTGCTATTGTAGCAACTCTATGGGCAACAATTGTTATTGTTGTATCTTTTGAATAATGGTTAATCAAATTATTTATAGCATTTTCACTTTCCATATCTAAATTAGAGCTAGCTTCATCTAATATAAGAATTTTTGGTTTTTTTATTAATGCTCTAAGTAAAGCTATTATTTGTTTTTCACCCATTGATAGGTTATTTGAAGATTCTGATATTTGCATTTCAAGTCCCAAAGGGTTATTTATGATAAAGTCTGCTCTTGCAATTGTTACTAATTGCATTACTTCTTCTTTTTTTATTGTATAATCATAAAATACTATATTTTCGTATATTGTGCCTTCAAAAAGATAAGTTTTTTGTAGTACTAATCCAATATTATTTCTTAATGATTTTTTACTATAACAATCGATATTTTTATCATCAATATAAATAGAACCACTGTTAATATCATAAAACCTCATTATTAATGATATAATTGTTGATTTTCCACTTCCTGTTGCCCCAACAATTGCATTTCTTTTATTTGGTAAAAATGAAATATTAAAATTTTCTAATATATACTTATTATTGTACTTAAAAGAAACATTCTTAAAGTCTATTTTACTATTTAATATTTTAATATCATTCTTATTACTTTTATTAGTTGGCTCTTGTAAGTATTTAGATACTCTTTTTATTGAAACCATTATTGAATTGTAACCGTTCAACATATGGATTAATTCTAGTAATGGGTAAGTTATTGAGTTTATAAAATAGATTATTAAATAAGCAAGTCCTGCACTTAATACTATTTTTTCATTTAAAATATTAAATCCAAAATATGTAATAACTGCTAATATAAAAGCTCTTTGTAAAAAAGTAACAAGTGTCCAACTAAATAATGATTCTGTTATTAAAGCTTTTTTTGATGCATTATAATAGTTGTTAGCAAATTTATTAAATTTATTCTGTGATGTTTTTTCTTGTTGATATGTTTTTATTATATCAATACCTTTTATTTGTTCATTTGTTAATGAATTCATATGTTCTAATGAATCTCTTTGTAATTCAAAGGAACTAACTACTTTTTTTACATATAATTTAATCCAAACAATTGTAATTGGAATCATAAATAAGGCTATTATAAATAATGGTATTGAGATAAATAAGGTTGTGAATGTAATACTAATATACACAATAAAGCTATTTAAAATTATGTTTCCTACTTCTAATACTAGTCTATAATATGTATCTGTATCATTTATTATTTTAGTTAGTATTTCACCATCACTATTATTATCAAAATATGATATTGGTAATTCAAATAATTTTTTTAAAGATTTTGATCTTAAATCATAAATTGATTTTCTTGCTACTGTAGCAATGTTTAAGTCTGCAATATACATCAATAAGGCTGCTACTAGAAAACAGGCGAAAAATATATATAATTTATAAAATGATTTTTTGTATATTAGATTTATTACATTTTGTTTATCACTATTATTTAATTTTTTATTATCTAAATAATAATTACTATTTTTATCTCTTGTAAGTTTAGCATCATTTTCATTCTTAGACATTTCATATTGTTTGTTATTTATGAGTATCTCACCTTTATTAGCAAGTTTCCAATGGGAGTTAGAAAGAATGTTATCATCTATCATATCTTTTACTAAAAATGGAGCTGTAATACTTATTAATATAGTTATAATTATGGTTAAGATAATAGTCTTAAGATATGAAAATTTGTATTTTTTAATATTTTGTATTATTAGTTCTTTTATCATAATAAGCTACCTTCTTGTAATTTATAATTATCATTAAACCAGCCTTCACTTTTTAAAAGTTCTTGCATACTTCCTTCTTGAATTATTTTATTATTTTGAAGTACTAATATATGATCTTGTTTTTGAATACTTGTTAATCTATGAGTAACTAATACAATTGTTCTATCTGAGTAATAATTTTCTAAATTATTCATTATTTGTTTTTCTGTTTTTAAATCAACTGCAGAAAAGACATCATCTAATAACAATAGATTACTACTTTTTATTAAAGCTCTTGCTAGATTTAGTCTTTGTTGTTGTCCTCCTGAAAGATTTGTTCCATTTTCACCTATGATAGTATCAAGACCATTTTCAAAATTTAAAACTTCATCTAATAGTGCCGCATGCTCTAAGGCTTTAAGTATATCTTCACTATTAGCCTTTGGATTTCCTACTAAAAGGTTATCTTTAATGCTCATATTAAAAACTTCATTTGTTTGTGATGCATATGAAATTAATGCTAAGTATTCTTCTTTATTATA
Source organism: Mycoplasma sp. P36-A1 (assembly GCF_049478495.1). Classification (NCBI taxonomy): domain Bacteria; kingdom Bacillati; phylum Mycoplasmatota; class Mollicutes; order Mycoplasmatales; family Mycoplasmataceae; genus Mycoplasma; species Mycoplasma sp. P36-A1. The sequence continues at coordinate 1,005,785 of NZ_CP168083.1, forward strand.
ATCTGTAATATCATTACCATTTATTAGTATTCTACCTTTTTCATTATGTTGGTAAAGCATAAGTAATTGTCTTAGTAAAGTTGATTTACCGGCACCAATTTTTCCAACAATTTTTATTTTTTCTTGATCATTAATTTTTAAATTTATACTGTCTAGTATTTTATGACCTTTATTATATGAATAATCATAGTCAATAAATTGAATACTTTCTATTTTTGAAATATTTTTACTACCATAGTAAGTATTATCTATTGGATATTCTTGTATTTCATTTATTCTTTTGTAGCTTGTTGCACCTTTTTGAAGTGTTCCAAATACTAATTGCAAGGCATAAATTGGCCAGTCTAACATACCAATATATAAATTAAAAGCTACTAACTGACCTACATTAATCTCTGAATTTGAAAGCAGGTAAATACCATACATTATTGATATTGAATAAATTAAGCCATAGAAAAAACGATATATTGGACCTAATAGCACTCTAATTTTTTCTGTTTCTATTCCTTTATCATAAGTTGTTAGATTTTTATCTTCTAGTTGTTTTAAGATAACATTTTCTTTATTAAAGGCTTTAATAATTTTTATACCTTTAATTGATTGTAATACCTGGCTTGAAAAATAAGAAATATTTGATTGTAATATATCATATTTTTTAGCCATCTTAACACTGATTATATTAGCACTAATACTTAAAAGTAATAGTGGTATTATTACTATAATTGTCAGCGTTAAGTTTGTAGTAAAATACATAGCAATGACAATCATAATTATTGAACTTAATGATTCTACAACAAAATAAACTCCATCACCTACTGCTAGGGTTATGTTTTGCATATCAAGAGTTAATCTTGTTAATATATCTCCTATTTTAAATTTCAAGAAAAAGTCATTGTCAACTTTAATTATTTTATTGAAGATATTTGTTTTTATGTCAAAATTATATTTTTCACCAACTATATATAATAGATATATCCATAAAAAACCTATTCCATAACCTAAAATCATCATTATTATTAAAATAAAGATGATTTGTGATAGATTTGTAATATTTAAGGTATTGTTTGTAATATGGTTTATAAAACTTCCAACAATTTGTGGACTTAGTAAGTTAAAAGTTGTAGATACAATTAAAAAGAAGATACCACTTATATAGTATAAAGAGTATCTTTTAAATGGTATCTTTAATAAATTAATTATTTCTTTCATAATGTAAAGTTGTTACGTATACAAAGTTCTTTTTATTTTTATGAGATTTTTTTACCTTTTTCAAAACTTCATCTGATTTTGTAAAGGCAAAAATTGTTGTTCCACTTCCACTTACCATACTTACATCAACGCCTAATTGATTTATTTCATCTATAAATTTTTTTATTACAGGTCTTATTTGAATTGAACTTTCTTGAAGAGAGTTTTTTATATTTTTAATTATAAAATCATAATCATCATCTTTTAATGCCTTTATTAATCCTTCTATATCTGGATGTACTAAGTCATCGATTTTCAAATTTTCATAAACTGCTTTTGTTGAAACACCTTTACTTGGTTTTATTAATATTACATGTATTGGTGACAAGTTACATTCTAATGGTTGTATTTGATCACCATAACCACTTACACGACAAATAGTATTATAGAAGAAGAAAGGTATATCTGAACCAAATTCTTTGGTAAAGTCTATTTTGTCTTGAATATTCATATTTAAATGAAACATTTCATTTAGTGCATCTAAAGTAGCAGCAGCATTAGAACTTCCGCCACCTAAACCTGCTTGCATTGGAATTGATTTAGCAATATTTACTCTTATTCCTCGATCTATTCCATAGACTTTTTTAACTTTTTCAATTACTTTATAGACTAAATTTCTATTATCTGTTGGTATATACATATTAGTACATGTTAATACTATCTTATTTTCTTTCATTGTTGAAAAGAATAGTTTATCAAACAGATTTACTTTACACATTATCATATCTAAATTATGATAACCATCAGCATATTTATTTTTAATATCAATTGCTATATTTATTTTAGCGTAACTATGCTTTATCATTATTATTACTCCTTTGCTATATAATTACTTAAATCTATTATCTGTTGAAGTGTTAAATTTTCAGCTCTTAATTTAGAATCTAGATTTAAAGCATCTAATATTTGTTTAGTTTTAATTTTATCATCATATAATTCATTTAAATTATTTAAAATAGTCTTTCTTCTTTGTTTAAATAAAACTCTTAGTAATTTAAAGAATAGTTGTTCATTTTCTGGTTTATTTTGTTCTTTTTTTATTGTGAATAGCACTACTGCACTATCAACATTAGGTGCTGGAATAAATACATTTTTAGGTACCTTTATTACTATCTTAGCCTCACTATAATACTGAGTCAGGATTGTTAATGAATTATAATCTTTGGTATCTTTTTTAGCACTTAATCTATTTGCAACTTCTTTTTGCATCATTGCAGTTATACTTACTAGATTAATAGAAGATTGATTTTCAAATAACTTTATAAGTATTGGAGTTGTTATATAGTATGGAAGATTAGCAACGACGACTAAATCTAATGTAGGATCAAAATGTTTAGCTACTAATTCTTTTAAATCGACTTTTAAAAAATCCTCATACACGATATCAATATTATCATAGTCTTGTAGTGTATCTTCTAAGACATCTTTTAATTTTGTATCTATTTCAACACTAACTACTTTTCTTGCAACTTTAGCAAGTTGTTCTGTTAATGAGCCTATTCCTGGACCTATTTCTAATACATTAGTATTTTTATCAATATTAGGTTGAGCAACAATATTTCTAACAATATTGTTATCTACTAGAAAGTTTTGCCCGTAATTTTTTTTAGCAACCATATTATACTTTTTTAGTATATCTAATGTCTTACTTTTAGTTGCAATATCTTGATTATTCATCTAATTCTCCAATCATTTTTTCTAATTTTTGAAAACATATATTCATCATATTTAATCTTTTATATAATGTTTTAGCATTACATCTTCCAATATTTAGTTTATTACAAATTACTTCTCTTTTTTTAGCATTTCCAATAAGTCCTAAATCTATATATTCTTGCCAACTAAGGCTATCATTTTCAGTAAACTCTTTGACATCCTTTAAGGCTGCTTTTATATTTTCATCAGTGGCATGTTCAACGCCAACTTTTCTTTTTACATTATCAATAGCATCTATTTTTCTTATAAAGGCATGCTTAGCATTTGGAACAGCATCACTAACTATTCTTCTTATTTTTTCTCCGGGAAAATCAGGATCTGTAAATATTATTATTCCACGATTTTTTGCGGAAGCTTTTATTAAATTCAAGGTAGAATCTGATACTGCTGATCCATTAGTTACTATAACATCTGCATCATATATTTGTTTGATTTTGGTTGCATCATGTTCGCCTTCTACTACTATTATTTCTTTAATTTTCATATATATCACCGATTATATTATAACATTACAAATCTTAAAAATCTCTATCTATTGATAAATACTTTATGTAAACATTTATCAAAAATAAAAACTTTAGTTATGTTTGTTCCCACAATACTTGTTATATTCATTTGTTTTAATTTAAATATAAAATGTCATTTTTATAAGAGGATTTGATTATAATTAATTGTAAAGTAACTAAAACACTATAATAAATAAAATATTTTAGATTTATTAGTTTATTTTTAATTTAAGCATTTATTTAACTTAGGAATTATTTTATAATATAAATATGAGGTGATAATAATGGGAATTAAAACTAATAGTCATAATGAGATTGCTGATGCATTAACTAAAAAGTTAAATGAAATAAAGGTTGAACAACTAATTACTGAGTTTATAACTAGCAATCCTGATGTAACAAAAGAAGAAATTGAAGCATATAAGAATGAATTGAATAAACAATATGGAATTGTTTAATTCATATTTATGTAATAAAAAAAGGCAATACATTAAAACATGATGTTTTAATGTATTGTCTTTCTTTTATATTTAGTTTAAATCCCAACTCATTGTATCTGTAGTTAATATAAATATTAGATCAACAAGTAACCATATACCTAATGCCACTAATAATAAAATCCCTATCATTATCCCCAATGTTAGCCATCCTACAATATTTAGTATTAGCTGAAAGATACCTATTGTTTTGTCCTCACGGTAAAAGTTATGAGCTCCAAAAGCCCCAAGAAAAAACCATAATAATAGTGCTATTAATTTAGATTTAGGTTTTTCAATAATTACATTTTCACATGTATCATTTTGCATTAAATCCACCCTTTCATTTTGTGTTTAACATACATAATGTATACACTTATTATATTATAATTTTAATTTATTGTACAGTTAATTTTCATTATAAGCACTCAAAAACTGCAGATAATAACCACAATAGTTTAATAAAAGTTAAACATTATAACAAATCAAATGTATATATTTTGTTTTCTAAACTAGATATTAATCATTGATTATATATTAGTTAGGTAAATATAATAATTTTTATGTAATAAAATCAGCATATTTTATATCTATTCTCTATAGTACCTACAAATGACAATATATGTTTTAACTATTATCTGATCATAATATTTCTAATATTTTGTATCTACTTAAGTAATTTTCTATTATTTTTTTATTGTTTATGTAATTAACAAAAAAATACCCAATAATCTAGTCAGGGCTTTCCCTGTCTGTTATATTGGATATTTAGAAAATTATTTTTTTATTATTTTAGTTATTGTACTATACTCTAAATTGAATAATTTACATAATTTATATAAATCTTCTATTGTAATGTCATTTATTTCATTTAAGACATTAAATAAATCATAGTTATCAAATTTATATGAGATAAAGGTATTTGCTATTCCTTCTGGGTTGTTAAACATTCTTATAAAATCACCTGTATATCTAGCTTTTATTCTATTAAAATCATCTATTTTTATAAGTTTAGTTAGATCTTGCTTGAAAAAAGTTGATAAATAGTTAGTTAAATATTTATCATCATCAGTTGCAAATCCAAATTGCATATATGCATATTCATTTACATCATCTTGGGTATATGAATATTGGTAGTGATTAGTAACTTTTTGATTTTTCAATAAATCTTGAAAAAAGTTATTTGATTTAGCAAATAATGCATCTAGTAATATTCCCATTGCTAAATCTTGTTTTAATGGTGTTAAGACATATTCATTTACTTTAAATGAGAACATGTATTTTGTATTTGATACATCCATTTCTTTGATAACTTCTTTTTTATTTACTTCTTTTGGTTCTTTTACAATAATATTACTTAACTCTATTTTTTCAAATTGTTTTTTATTTTGATTATCTTTTATTAATTGTTCAATATTAGCTAAATCAAAACGACCACAAATGAATAAAACCATATTTGAAGGATGGTAGAAGTTGTTATAATATAACTCTAAGTCTTCTTTAGTAATTTTAGATATTGTTTCAGTTGTTCCTGCAATATCAATTTTTACTGGATTATTGTGATACATTGATTGTAGTGATTGAAAGAATAATTGCCAATCTGCATCATCTTCATACATGTTTATTTCAGATGATATAATTGGTTTTTCTTTTTCGACACTTTTATCTGTTAGTTGTAAATCTTGAACAAAGTCTAACAATGTTTCTATGTTTTCATTTACATTGTTTGTTGCGGTAAATAAATAAGCTGTTTTATCAAAACTTGTAAATGCATTTGATGAAGCTTGTTGACTTGAGAACTTATCCATTACATCATAGTCATTTTTTTCAAACATTTTATGTTCTAAAAAGTGAGCAGCTCCATCTATTACACTGTATTCTTTGCCATTTGATATAAATTTTGAATTTACTGAACCAAATTTGGTAGCAAATATTCCATATGTTTTATAGTAATCTGGTTTGTTTAGAAGATAGACTTCTAAGCCATTATCACATTTAAAAGAGTATAATGTTTCGTCAATTAGTTTGTAGTATTTTTTATTCATTTTTATCACCGCTTAATAAATATATTGTTTTTAGTTCAAATAGATTGGCAATTTTTATTATGTCTTCTCTATTTACTTTATTTATTTGTTCAAGATCTTGATTTAAATCTGTTGTTAAATCTTGCATTAATCTATTTACTTTATACATTACTAGTCCTGCTTGAGAATCATTTGTCTTATTAATGACATCACTCATTACTATTTTAGCATCTTGTAGGTCTTGATCACTAAATTCTCCATTCTTTATTTGTGTAAGAATGTCTTGTATTAATGTTGCTGTTTTTTGATAATTTTTTCGTTCTATTCCTGACATTACTGTTAAAGAATTTGAGTATTGTTCATACATTGCTCTTATTGTGTAACATAAATTTTCTTTTTCTCTAACTATTTTGAATAAATAAGAATTTGATCCCATTCCAAAAATCGCATTAAATATTAAAACTTTATGATAGTCTTCTTTTTGCAATTTATTTTTAGTACTAAATCCTAATAGTAATTTTGATTGTACTATTTGTTGTGAATCTATTATTTCTTGAGTTGTTGTTGTTTTATTAATATTGTAAAACTTAAAAGATTCTTTATAATTTTGTACTGGTATTGTATTTTCTAATAATTTAAGTATTATATCATAATCTTGACTAGATACTATTCCTGATATTATTGGTGTTTGTTTAATAAGTTTTTTATGAATGCTTTGAATATCTTCTTTTTCTATATTTTCTAATTGTTTTAAATATCCTGATTCATTTAAGGCTAATGGATAATTTTTTGCAAATGTCTCAAAATATTTTTCAAAAGCATAAGATGTTTTATCATCATATGCTGCTTTAATTCTTTCTGCTAAATCATATTTTCTTAAGTTAAATGTTTCATCATCAAATAAATTGTTATTTTGTAATGGTTTGTAAATATATGTAAGTAATTCTTCAATAACTTTTTCTAAATAGTTTTGTGTTTTATCTAAATACTTACTGCTAATAAAACTAGTATTGAAATCTATGACAATATTTTCACCTTTTAAACTTGTATTAATATCAAACTTCATACCATATAAAGTATCTAAATAATCTGATGCAGCTTTATATGATCTATGTTTATCATTACAATAGACCATATATATTGTTAATAATGATATTAAAGTTGTATTCTCTTTGTTTGCTTCAACTAAAAAGCGAATATTTAAATAATTAGTTTTAAATTTATCTTCTTTTATAATGTTGTAGTTATTTTTCATCTTTTCACTCCAATTCTTGATTTTGTATTAATACATGTCTTGGTTTGCTACCTCTTTGTTCTGAAATAATGCCATTTCTTTCCAAATCATCTATTAAATTTGCGGCTCTATTATATCCTATTCTAAACTCTCGTTGAATTTTTGAAGTAGATACAGTTTCTTGTCTTTTTACAAAGTCTTCTATTTCATCATACATGTCATCTTGTGAGCCATTTTCTGTTTGACTTGTATCTGAAAGATTAGTAAATATTTCATTTTCAATTTGTGGTATTCCTTGTTTTTTTATTGCGAAAACTACTTTTGTAATTTCTTCATCCGATAGATAAGCTCCCTGAACTCGTGATGGACCACCTAAATGACCAGCTGGAGCATAAAGCATATCTCCTTTACCTAGTAAGCTCTCTGCTCCTCCTGTTCCTAATATTGTTCTTGAATCTATAGATGAACTAACAGCAAATGCTATTCTACTTGGTAAGTTGTTTTTTATAACTCCCGTTATTATATCAGTTGAAGGTCTTTGTGTTGCAACTATTAAATGTATACCTGCAGCTCTGGCTAATTGTGTTATTCTCATTATACTTTCTTCAACTTCATTTTTAGAAACTAACATTAAATCAGCTAATTCATCAATTATTACAACTATGTATGGCATTTTATTCATATGTAGTGATTCATCAGCACATGTTTTATTAAATGATTCTACATGTTTATTATAATCTTCAATTTTTCTAGTGTTAGTTGATGACATTAGTTTATAACGATTTTCCATTTCTACTACTACTTTTTTCAAAGCAACACTGGCCGCTTTTGGATCGTTTACAACTGGTGTTAATAAATGTGGTATATCATTATATATTGCTAGTTCAACCTGTTTTGGGTCTATCAATAATAGTTTTAAATCATTATACGAAGCATTCATTAATAAAGAAACAATAACACTGTTTATCATTACAGATTTACCTGCTCCTGTTGAACCTGCTATTAGTAAATGCGGCATTTTATCCATTGAAGCATAAATAGATTTACCATTTATATCTTTTCCTATTCCAAATACTAATTTGTTTTCTTTATTGTAATCAATATCATTCAATACTTCTTTTAAGGTTACAATATTATTTTTAACATTTGGAATTTCTATACCTACTAATGCTTTTCCAGGAATTGGTGCTTCAATTCTTAATTCTTTAACTGCTAATACCATTTTTATATCATCATACATATTTGATATTCTATTTACTCTTATTCCAGCATTTAAGGCAAGTTCAAATTTTGTAACAGAAGGACCTATTATTATATTAGATACTCTTGCATTTATTTTATATGTTTTTAAAAAATCCATTAAACTTTGTGATTGTTGAGTTGCATATTTCTTATTTATTGATACTGCATCACTTGTCATAGGATTACTTAATAAATCAAAAGAAGGTAATTTATATTTTTTCTCATCATTCTTAAGCTTCTTTTTAATTTTTATTTCTTGAACTTTTTCATTTATTGTTTGCTCTTGATTAATATTTGTTATATTATCTTGTTTTAATAATTTGTCTTGAGTTAATAATTTACTTTGGGCAATCTTTAAAATATCTAAATCATCTACTTCAAAAGGTATACTTGCTATGTCTTTTTCAGCAATTTCAATATCACTTATTTGATTGTCATCATTAAAGATAGATGTATTACTATCTGAAGTATTATTTCCACTACTATTAGTTATTTCATCTATAATACTTCCATATTGTAACTGATCATTAATATCTTGCTTATTATCGGTTTCATTATTAATCTGTTTAGGAGTAGTATCATCATTTTTAAAAAAATCGATTATTTTATGTTTTGATTTTTTCACTTTTACTTCATTTGAAGGAATAGTATTAATTTTTTCAAATTTACTTTCTTTATTAAAATTAAATATTTTCTTAGGTTTTTTATTTTCTATATTATTTTGTTCTAAAATATTACTTTGCTTATTATTTTCTTTATTTTGTTCTTTTATTTCTTTTCTTTCTGCAATATTATCTTTAATTTTTATAGTTCTTTCATTTATTTTAGCTGTTCTATTTTTTAAAACTTCACTTACACTAACCATATAATATATTATAATTCCTATTATAATAAATATGAAAGCAATTAAACCGGCTCCATAATAGCCACCAAAATTAGAAAATATACCAAAGAAAAGCATTTGTAAATATCCTATTGGTAGGTTATTTATATTTTGATTGTTTAATGCTGCAAAACCAGCAGCAGGTGAATCAATACAACCAAACATTACCATTGTTCCAATATTTATAAATAAAGCACCTATGATGTATCTAGATGTTAAATTTAATGATTTTCCATTATATAAAATGTAAAAACAATATAAAATTATTTGAAACATTACTAAATAAAAAGGAATGTCACCAAAAATATTTTTCAAAAAGTTGTTTAAATAATCTCCTGCTTGTCCAAGAGAAAAAACTGCAATAACGATAACTGCAATTACTAATAAAGAAATGATATAATTTATTATTTCTTTTCGCTTTTGTTGTTGAATTTGCATTTGTTTTTTGCTTATTCTTTTTTTCTTTGCCACGTTACCACCTCAAAATATATTATAACATATCACTATCTTATTTAACTAAAAAGATAGAAATATCGAATTTAATTTTACTATTCACTAACAATTAATAGTGTATGTGCTATAATTACTATATTATAAAAGAGTGATTGAGGTGGAAGATTTGAAACTATTTTTAGATGTTGACAATACGATATTAGAGCATTCTGGGTTTTATTCATTATCTACTGAAGGAAGAATTCATTCTTCTATTAGTCAGTATCCTTTTGAAAATGAAAAAGCTATCAATATGATGTATGATAGCTCAGTTTGTCGAAATCCTGATGTTGTAAAAGAATTATTTTATTCGGATGATGTATATATTTTGACTAAGTATGCATCTATTGAATATGAAGTTGGTAAACAAAAAAGAATTGCAGATTTATTTGGAGTAAGTGTAGAAGAATTAAATAATTTAAAAGATGACAATGGCATTAATAAATATATTTGTTTAGATAATAATGAATCTAAAGTTGATATTGTTTATGAGTTATTTCAAATTGATAATTTAAATGATTGTATTTTATTAGATGATTATTCTACTAATTTAATTGAATGGCAAAATAATGGTGGAATTGCTATTAAATATTATAATGAATATAATAGTCCTAATCATCCAACTAGAGGTATTTCTATTTCTAACTTTGATTTTTTTAAACCTTTGATATCTAAACAACCATATAAGAATTTAATGATTGTGTGCGAAAATACATTTAAACTTCAGTATTTTTCTAAAATGATGGAAGAGTATTTTGATTTAAATAAAGTTGAAATTATTAAACTTGTGTTGAATGATTTAGCAGATAAATTTAATTTTTCAAAACAACATTTTAAACAAAAGTATGATATTAAGAATTTTATTGTAGAGTATTATTATTTTATAAATGCTTTTGATCAAAACTATTGGCACAACTATTTCATAGCAAATTTAGGAAGAAATTTAGAAAATGCTCTTATTTGTTCTTCTTTTGATATGGATTTAAGGAAAATAAATATTGCAGATAAAAGTTTAGGGTTAAAAATAATTGATAAAGAGAATAAACCTTCAAGTTATATTTTTGATATTTATTTAACTGTTGATGGTTATACATATATAGAAGATGTTCATGAAACAATGAGTGAATTAGCTAATACTATTGGACATTTTGTTTTAGGAAAAGAGCGTAAATAATGGATACTGTTTCTCATATATGTATGGGAGCTGCAACTGGATTAGTAGTCTCTACAATTGCTAATTCAACTGGAGTAGATGTTAACACGAGTAGTGTAGTTGCTTTATCAATTGCTGCCAATTGTTTTCCTGATATTGATGTCTTGTTTAAACTTAAAAGTAATAATGCCTACATTGCTAATCATCGTGGAAAATCACATTCGATTGTTTTTGCTTTGCTTTGGGTATCAATACTAACATTAATTGGTTATTATTTTGCGCGTACTCATATAGAGGTTTATTTTATTGTTAGTATTTTAGGAGTTTCTTTACATTTATTTACTGATTTGTTAAATGGATATGGTGTTGCTTTATTATGGCCTTTTTATCAAAAGTGGATTGCCTTAGGTATTACATATACATTTGATGCGATCTTAATTGTATTACATATTATTGCTTTTATTGCAATTTTTATTTTTAATACAAATGTGCTTACTACTTTTGCAATTACCTATAGTATTTTAATACTTTATTTACTAATTGCTTTTATTGTTCACTTTCATTTTAAATTTAGATTAATTAAAAAATATGGAAATTATAAAAGATTGATTTTACAAGCTAGAGTACAGCCTTTTACTTGGAAATATGTATATGAAACAAATGATAAGGAATTTTATATGGGCCTTATTATTAGAAATAAAATTGATCAAATACGTTTTGAGAAAAGATTAGAAGTATTAAGTAATGATTTAGAAAAAATATTATATCAAGATAAAGACTATAAAGCTTTTATTGATTTTACTCCAATATATAATTACAAGATAAGACATCAAAGAGATGGTGTCTTGGAAATAAAATTTTATGATTTAAGATATCTTATGGTTAGAAAGAATCAACAATTTTATACTTTTAATTGTTTTATTCAAATTAAGGATAGTAAAGTTATTACTTCATATTTAGCTTTTACTATAAATGAAGAAAATGCTTATAAAAATTTTGAAAAAGTTAAAGAAAAACAAGGTATTAACTAAAATATATATCATTTATATTATTATTGATATTACATAAAATCACTATTATTTATTTAAAGATTCATATTGTCTTTAGTAAATTATAGTGATTTTTTTATGAAAAAAAAGAGTAAATTTCTTTACCCTTTTAAAATATATTTAAATTATCCTACTAAAACATCTTCTTCAGGTGATTTTACTAAGTCCACACCAGATGTTTGTCTTGCAAATAAGATAACGGCATTGGTAATTCCCATTTGCCCAATTATCATACACATAGTTATACAAAGCTTGGAGACTAAATTTAACTCTGGTGTGAAGTTCAATGTTAGCCCGGTTGTTCCAAAGGCGGAAGCTATTTCAAAAATAACTGGTGTTAAGAGGTAATTTTGATTTGAACCTACGATGACTATGGCACTTACACAGCAAAGTAAACTGGCTATTGTCATTGTTACAAAAGCTGAATAGATGCTTTCGGTTTTAATTCTTCTACTAAATACTTCTACATAATCTCTATTATTGGCAAAGTTTAATATATATAAGAATATTAATGCAAATGTTGTTGTTCTAATACCACCACCAGTAGATGCTGGTGCTGCACCAATAAACATTAATGCTGCAAGTACAAGTTGTGAAGCTGATCCAATGTCTGTTAAATCAAATGTTGCAAATCCAGCATTACGCGCTGATATTACTTGGAATAAATTTAAGAATATTCCTTTTAAACCAGGATTATCCATCACAAAGAAATCATAGTCAAACACTAATAGTAATATAAACCCTACTATTGTAATAATGACATATGTTGCAAAGCTTAATTTACTAAAGACCGTAAATCTAAATCTTTTTTTCTTTTTATTTTCTTTATTCATATTATATATTTTAATCTGAACATAATTGTTAATATCAACTAGAATAGGAAATCCTAAACCACCTATTACAATTAATATCATTATATATATTTGAAATAAATAATCTTCTTGAAACATTACCATAGAATTACCAGTTAAATCAAAACCAGCATTATTAATTGAAGTTATTGAATGAAATAAACCAAACCATAATCCATCTAATATACTATAATCATAAAATATTATCATATGTAATCCCATTATTAAGGTAAATAATAATTGAAAGAATAAAATAGTTTGTACAGATAGTTTAATCATTTTAACCATTCCTGATTTATTTCCTTGACCCTGTTCTGTTGAAATCATTTTTCGATCACTTGAAGTAATCTTTCGACCTATTATTACAAAAATAATTGATTTAACACTCATTATTCCTATACCACCTAAATAAACTAAAATTAGAATAGTTATTTGACCTAACATGTTAAATGTGGTTGCTGTTGGTACTGGAGATAGACCTGTATCTGAAAAAGCAGAAGCTGAAACAAATAAGGCATCAATAAATGATATATCTTGTTGTCCTGTACTTATAGGTAAATATAAGATTAATGTTCCTAGCGCAATAATTGCTAGATAAAGTAAAGATATTCTTTTCTTAAACCCTAATCCTTTATTTTCATTTTTCATTCTTGTTATTGTACTGTTGTTTTTCATATGGCACCTTCTTTATATCATAATTACACAAAATATGCATAATTTCAAATGTTATTTGAACATACTAATTTTATCATATTTTAAAAGCTTGTCCACACTAAAATGTTATTTTATTACTTTTTAATACAATCATTGCATAAAAGTAGTAAATCTCTTTTTTAATATAGACTATTTGATACAAAATTACACAATATTTCTCTAGTATAAACAAAGAAATAGATTTTGATTGAATATCTTTTGTTATTATATTATAATATAGTTCATAAAAGCGAGGTGTAGCCAATATGGCAAATACAAAGGATTTCTTAGTAATTGGACTTGGAAGATTTGGAAGTTCAGTAGTGAAAACTTTATTAGAAAGAGGACAACGTGTTACAATTGTTGATCTAGATGAAAGAAAACTATTAAAATTTCAAAATCAAACTGAATATGCAAAGGTTGCAGATACACGAGATGAAGAAGTATTAGCTCAAATTGGAGTTAATAATTATGATGCTGTAGTTGTTGCAATTGGTTCAAACATTGAAGCAAATATTATTACAACTTTATTATTAAAAGATATGGGAGTTGAACATTTAATTGTTAAAGCAAGTAATGCTCAACATAAATCAGCACTTTTAAAAATTGGTATTGATGAAAGAGATATTATTCTACCAGAAGTACAAGCTGGGATGAAAGTTGCTGTTCAACTTGCACACCCTATTGTTGCTGATTATGTATCATTAATTGGTGAAAAATTCGGTATTATTGAAATGTATCCAAAGAAAACTCATTTAAGCAATAAGACCTTAAGTGAATTAAAATTAAAAGAAAAATATAATGTTATGGTTGCTGCAATAAAACGTGGTGATGAAATTATTTTACCAAATAGAGATACTCTAATTGGTGAAGATGATTCTTTAATTGTTATTGGTGAAGATGACTCTTTAGATGAATTTGAAGGATTATTTTAATTATTTTGCATTAAAGACCTCTATGTATGATTTATATCATTCATAAAGGTCTTTTTATGTTTTATTTTAATAAAATATCATCTTGATTAAAGTTAATACCACTGTTTTTATTAAACATTTCAATTAAGTCTTTTACTGTTAAATTTTGTTTTTCCTGATCACAAACATCAACGACAATTCTACCATTGTGAAGCATAATTAATCTATTACCATGTTTTATAGCATCTTCCATATCATGAGTAATCATTAACGTTGTAATTTTATTATTATTTACTAATTTATCAGTAATTTCTAAAACATTTGCTGTTGTTTTAGGATCGAGAGCGGCCGTATGTTCATCTAGTAATAATAATTTTGGCTTTTTTATTGTCGCCATTAATAATGTTAAAGCTTGTCTTTGTCCTCCTGATAAAAGCGAAACTTCTGTTTTAAGTCTATTTTCTAATCCTAGGTCAAAAGTTGCAAGTTGTTCTTTAATCATTTTTTCATTTTGTTTTTTAACTGCTTTAGTCAAATTTCTTTTATTACCTCTTTGTAAAGCTACAGAAATATTTTGTTCTATTGTTAGTTTAGGAGCTGTTCCAAAAGTTGGATCTTGAAATACTCTTGCTATTAAATCAGCTCGATTGATCATTGATTTTTTACTAATATCTTCCTGATTTATAAAAATTTGTCCTGAATCTATTTCAAAAACACCTGCAACACTGTTTAACATTGTTGACTTACCTGCACCATTTCCACCTATTACAGTAACAAAATCACCTTCTTTTAAAACTAAAGTTAAATCATTAAGTACTTTATTTTCATTGATTGTGCCTTTATTGAAACTTTTACTAATATTTTTAATTTCTAACATATTATTCATGCTTATACCTCCCTTGTATTTCTTTTTAACTTCAAGCTAGGAAGTGCTAAGAATATTGTTAATATTACTGCTGATATTAATTTTAAATCGGTAGCTTCAATATGCATTTGTAAAACAAAACTTATAATTAAACGGTAGATACATGCACCTACTACTACTAAAATTAATCTGCTTAAAAACTTCGCATTTTTAACAATTACACCACCAATAATAACAGCTGCAAGACCAATTACAATAGTACCAATACCACTTTGAACATCACTGAATCCATTATATTGTGCTAGTAGTGCTCCACTTAATCCAACTAATCCATTTGCAATCATATACCCTATTATTTTCATATGATCTGTATTAATTCCATTTGCTTGTGCCATTATTTCATTATCACCTGTTGCTATAAATGCTAAACCAATTTCAGTATTGTAAAACCATAAAAGGATTAAAATAATTATCACTAATATTATTACTCCTATTACTAATACTTGATATTTTTCAGGAATAATATTGTTTAGTAAATCATATATAGTATTAGTACTTAATAGACTTACATTTGGTTTTTGCATTATTCTTAAATTAACTGAATATAGGCCTGTCATTACTAAAATACCTGTTAGTAATGCTGGTATTTTTAATTTAGTACTAATCAAACCTGCAACTAATCCTGCTAATGAACCAGCTACAAAACCAATTATTGTTGCCACTATAGGATTTATTCCCGAAACTAATGCAACACAACAACTAGCTGCTCCTAATGGGAATATTCCTTCAACACTAAGATCAGCTATATCTAATATTTTATACATTAAATATACTCCTATTGCTAAAACTGACCATAATAGTGCTTCTGATATTGATGATATTATTAAATCCATTTTACTTCACTCCTTATTTTATAGAACTTGTTTCTATTCCTAATGCTTTTGCCATATCATTGTTTACTGTTAATTCTAAATCTTTTGCAGATTCTACAGGTAATTTACTAATTTCAACTTCTTTTTTTATAACTTTTTCTAACATTTTACCAGTTTGAACACCTAGTTTACTATAATCAATTCCATAAGTAGCTAAGCCACCTTCTAATGTTTGATCTGATGAAGCAGCTATAACTGGTATTTTAGCTTCTTTTGCAACTTCTCCAACACTTGCCATTCCAGATGCTAAGGTATTATCAGATGGAACATATATTCCATCAACTTTACTAGTTAATGAAGTCATAGCTTGTTTGATATCATTTGTTGAAGCAACTGTAGCTTCTTCTGTTTTAATTCCTTTTTCTTTCAAAATAGCTTTTGCTTGATCTATTTGTATTTTAGAATTTGCTTCAGCTGCATTATAAATCAAACCAACAGTTTTTGTTTTAGGATTAATATTTGTTAAAATAGATAACTGTTTCTCAATATCTACAGCATCAGTTGTTCCACTAAAATTAGTATCTGGAGTTTTTAATGTTTTTACAATCCCTGCATCAACAGGATCTGTTACTCCTGAGAATAATGTAGGTATTTCACTAGTTTCAGCTGCAATTGCTTGGGCTGATGGTGTTGCAATTGCTACAATATAATCTGATTCTTTAGCTAATTTAGAAGCAATGGTTTTTAAGTTAGCTTGATCACCTTGTGCATTTTGATAATCTATTTGGATATTATCACCGTCTTTATAGCCATCTTTTTCTAATTGTGCAATTACATTTGTTCTTATTGCATCAAGTGATGGATGATCCACTATTTGAATAATTCCAATTTTTAAAATATCTTTTTTTTCTGTATCACTACTACTTGCACTTGAACAAGCACTTAAACCAATTGCTAAAGCTAATCCTAGAGTAATTCTTTTTAATTTTTTCATAATATTTTACCTCTTTCAATTTTTATTAATAAAAAAAGCCACTTAGATATTATCTAAGTGGCAATTGCTTGCTTATAAGTTTTCACTTAAGCCACCTAGATAAATTTATCTATGTGACCAACATTAAATTCTTGAGTCACCATAGATGCAAAGTCTTTGTTGCATCCATGATTGTATGCAACGACTATCTAAAGTAACTAAAGAAATAATTAGATTTGATTGAGATTATCTTACTTGTGATAAGTAACTTGTTTATATTATTAGTTTTCATTTTGATAACCTCTCTTTCTTAAATCTTGAGTTTATTCTACTCTTGCTTTAACAAGAAGTCAACACATGTATGAAAATAATATTTTATAAATTATGATAATTGTTTATCATATAAATTAATATAATTATTTTATTAATAAGAATTAATTACTTTATTTATGTTAAAATATTTTATTTAATTGTTTTAGGATCAATATTCAAAGCTTTAGCCATATCTTCATTGACATATAATTCTGCTTCACTAACAGTTTGAACAGGAGTATTTTCTGTTTTGCTTTTTCCAGTAATGATATCTTCTAACATTTTAGCTGTTTGAACACCTAATTGAGCTTGATTAACACCATAAGTTGCTAATCCACCTTCTTTTACTTGTTCATTTGCACCTGCGACTACTGGTATTTTATATTGTTTAGCTACTTCTGATACACTTGCCATTCCTGATGCCATTGTATTATCTATTGGCACATATATTCCATCTACTTGAGTAGCTAATGAAGTCATTGCTTGCTTAATATCATTAGTTGAAGCAACTGTTGCTTCTTTTGTTTCAATTTTCATTTTAGCTAAAACTTTCTTTGCATTATCAACTGCATTCTTAGAATTTGCTTCACCTGCATTATATATCAGACCAATTTTTTTAATGTTAGGATTAATATTTTTAAATATACTCAATTGCTTTTCAATATCAACTGCATCACTTGTCCCTGTAAAATTATGTCCTGGTTTTTCCATTGAATCAACTAAACCGGCTTCTACTGGATCAGTAATAGCTGAAAATACAGTTGGTATTTCACTAGTTTCAGCTGCAATTGCCTGTGCTGATGGTGTAGCAATTGCTACAATATAATCTGATTCTTTTGCAAGTTTGGTAGCAATTGTTTTTAGATTAGCTTGATCACCTTGTGCATTTTGATAATCTATTTGGATATTATCACCATCTTTATAACCATCTTTTTCTAATGTTTGAATTAAATTTTCTTTTATTGTATTTAGTGCAGGATGATCAACAATCTGAATAATACCTATTTTCTTTACTTCTTTTTTAGATTCTGTTTTAGTTTGTGAACAAGCACTAACACTTAATCCTAATGCTAATGCTAAACAAATTGTTTTAATTTTTTTCATAATAATTTACCTCTTTCATTTTTATATATTAATTGTTAAATAAAAAAGCCACATGAAATAATCTATCATGTGACTAAAGATATTTTGCTATAAAAAAATAGCCACAAGATAATATTATCTATGTGACCACCAATACTTAATGCTTATGCATTATAATATTCTAATTATTTAAGTCTCATAGATGCTTTATTTGAAAGCATCCATGACCAAGATTTAGACTCTAAAATTGAGCTATTAGAGCATGTTAAATTTTGATTAGATTTAGAGATTGCTACATTAGAATTCAATAGATTGTTGACGTATATTTTTTTCATGATGGTATCCTCTCTTTCGTAAATCTGTTTCTATTTTACACAATACCATAAAAGCTGTCAACGATTTGTTTATTGTTTTTTCTATTTTAATAATATTTTAACCATTTAGTATTTATACTAACTCTATAATTATTTTTTATCAAATATCTATCTATTTGTTAATTGATATAACAATATATTACTTTATAATGTACATGAGGTGATTAAATGAAAGAGTTTAAGGCAAATCCTAAATATATTATTTATTCATATATAACTAGGGTTTACATGCTTATTATTGCATTATTAATTTTTATTTTTAAACAGTTATTTTTTGATTATTTAAAAGATATAATTGAAAAAATTAATGATTATGATTTAAAGATAAAATTGGAATTAGGATTGAATTATCTTAATTATATCGTATTATTTATTATTGTATTAATTATTATTTCATATTTAGTTTTACCTATTTTAAATAAAACTACTATTAAAATTTCGATTAAAGATATGGGTCTAGAATATAAAGAAGGTTGGCTTTTTTCTAAAATATATTTTATTCCATATGATACTTTACAACAATATGCAAGTAAAAGTAACATTATAGCTGAACAATTTGATGGTGCTTTTATTAGTATTTCAACTTCTTTTTTAGAAACTAAAACTAAGTTAATAACTAAGGAAAATGCTCAAATAATTAATGACATCTTGATGGAAAAAAGAGGTTTATTAAAATGATTTATAAACAAAGTAAAATTGGTTTATTTGTAAGTAGTTCATTTTTGAAATCATTTATTCTTAATGTAGGTGTTTCAATATTTATTGTTGACAAGCTTGATAGCCTTGATTTTGTTAACAATAACTACTTAAAATCTGTAATTTTATTTATTTTTATTGGCTTATTATTTACTATATTCAATTTATATCTTAAATGGCGCTATACTTTTATATTATTAGAAAATGATCATTTAATAGTAAAAAGTGGTTGGCTTAATAAATCACAAGTTACTATACCTTTTACTAAAATTGCTAATATTTCAAAAAAACAAAATGTTATTCAAATGTTAGTTAATACTGTAGATTTTAAAATAGAAACTAATGATACTATTGCAAATCCAAGTTCTTTAACCTTTGTATTTGATACATATGATATTATTAAAGATTATGTAAACTCACATAAGTCTACTATTGAAGTGGATATTTTAAAACCAACGATTACTGATAGTATCTCAAGTGTAAAACTTAGTTTTAAACAATTACTAATTTATAGTATTTCGCAACTAAAACTTTTTGGTATGTTAACTTCTGCTTTTACTGTAAGTATTATAATGTTTTCATTATTATCTATACTTTTTAAGTATGATCTTTTTACAGCTTTAAGTGGTAGTGCATTATATTCTACTTTAGGAATTACTTATATTATTATTTTTATAATTATATGTAGCTATTTTACAATAGTTAGTACTATTAAAGTATATGATTATCAATTGTTTAATTATCAAGACTATTTTGAAATTACCTATGGCTTAATTGAAAAGAAAACATCTAGAATTTATAAGCAGTATATTAATGGTATATCAATTCATCAAACTTTAATACAAAAATTGTTTAAAATAAGCTCTATAGAAGTTATTACTGCAGGTTATGCCCAAGAAGAAGAGTTATTATCTAATTCATGGTTAATGTTAGTAATTAGTGATAAAAATATTTCTAACTTTCTAGAACAAAATTTAAATGAATTTAATAATTTTTCTAGTAAATATAAAACTAAGTTTAGTAGTTACTTGATAGTTTCAGTTATTAAATATTTAATATTTTTATTCTTATGTTACTTTATAAGCTTGTTGACTATTAATAAATACTATATTTTCTTTGCAATAGCATCTATTATATTAATCTTTGCATTATTAAAAAATATGTACTTGTATCATATTAATTCTCTTGATTATGATGATACATATTTATATATAAATCAGTGCGATTTTGGAATGCTTTTAAATTTAAAAACTATTAAAACGGTAGTTAAACAAGATAAAATATTACTAGTAAATTATAATACTAATATCATATATAATAAATTTAATTTTGGAAGTATTAGTTTTAATATTTTTTCAGATATTATTTGGAATAGTCATAAGCTTATTAAATATTATTCTTTAGATATTTATACTAAGCTTTCTACAATTATTGATTAGTTTTAGTTGTATTATTAAAGATTTTTTTCAATTCATATTGTATTATTAATTATAGAGGTGAGATAGATGAGTCTAATTAGTAATTATATAAAAGAGCAAGATATACAACATCAAAAAAGGCTTTTAATACTTTATGATACTATTAAAAATATTCTTGTTTATGCTACTGAGAAGTATTCTTATGGTGTTCCTACTTTTTATTTAAATGGAAATATTGTTCATTTTGCTGATTATAAAAAACATATTAGTTTATATCCTGGATCAGAAGCTATTGAATTTTTTCATGATAGATTAATAAATTATAAAACTAGTAAAGGTACCATACAATTTAGATACGATCAAGAACTGCCTATTGATTTAATAAAAGAAATCGTACAATTTAGTTTAGCATCTAGTAAAAAATGACACTTAGAAGGTGTCATTTTTATTATACAATGGTATTTTGTTTGTTAATGCTAAATATTGATTTTTGATGTTACGCATTTTTTTTATAATATTTAAATTATTTAGCAATTTCATTTCACACTCTTCTTGTAATTCAATTATCATTTCTAATAATTCATTTATATTTATATCTAATTGTTTTCTTTCGTCAACCTTAAAGATATTATATTGTTTTTTTTCGCCTTTTAATACTTTAATTTCTTGATAGAGCTGTTGAATTCTTTCATTATAAGAAGACTCAATTAACAAATGATTTTGTTCTTTTACTTGTAAGTTATTTTGTAATATTAAAAAATTATTTTTTATTTTTTCATTAGATTGTTCATTCCAATACTTGTTTATCTTTTCTTGATTATGAACTACTTTTTTAGTAGAATTTAAATCTTTAATAATTTTTTGATATTTATGTATAGTTTGTATTTTTTGACTTTGTTCTTTTTTAGTAAAAGAAGCTTGTTGATATTCATACTGTTTATTAGTTGAAGAAATTATTGGTTTTGCATATATACTTGCAAGTGAATATCTTTCTAATTTAATAATATCTTCATATCTTTTAATATCATCATCAAAATCATAATCAAAAAAATCATTTAGCATTAAAAGTAATTTAATACAGCTTTCTATCCTTCTATTAAATCTTTTCCATTGTATTAAATCTGGTGTTGTTTTTAATTGTGTGTAGTTAGCAAGGATTTTATTATTAAATGTTTCGATTATTTTATTATGAAAAATTCTTGGCCCATTTAGATAATTTTGTCTGGTAATTTTGATATTATTTTGATCAAACAATTCTATTACTTTTTTTAAATATTCAATCATTTCTTGACTAGATTTTACTAATTCTTTATTATCTGGTCGTAATGAAAAACTATTGCCAATATTTTCAAAGTAAATCAATATTTGTTTATTTAAATCATCCTCTAATTCTTTAATATTAAAATTATTAGTATGATTTGAAAGAAAGGCTTTTTCTATACAATATAAACATTCATCATCTGCTTTATTATTTTTTATACTGAAAACTAATTTTATTTTTGCCTTATACAGTAATGCTTGATTATTTTTAGGAAATAGTTTTAATACACTTTCACACTTTTGTAAACATGCAGTATATCTACTTTGTTTGTATAATATAATTATTTCATTTAATAATTCACTTATTGAAATAATCTTTTTATTATTCTCTATTTTTGCTCTTAGATATTTTATATCATAATTCATTTTGCACTTAGAACAAATAATTGTTGATTCATTATAATAAACTATTTCATTTTTACATACTTCACATTTAATCATAATCACCTACTTTTCAATAGCTATATTATAATATAATATATAATATTTTAATAATTTATTGCCTATAACAAATGTCATTAAATGAAAAAAGACTCAAGTAAAATTGTTTTTCTACTTGAGTCTTACTATTATTTTTTATTAATGTAAAATTTGTTATCTTGATAATCTACTTCTATATTGTCTTCTGGAAGAATATTGTCTTTGATAATTTCTTTAGCTAATAATGTTTCTATATTTTTTTGAATATATCTTTTTAATGGTCTTGCTCCATATGCTGGATCAAAGCCATCTATTATTATTTGTTTTATAGCATGATCTGAAATTGATAATTTAATATTATCTTCTGCAAGTCTACTTCCAACTTCATTGATAAATTTAGTAATAATATTACTTACTAAATCTTCTGATAAAGGATTAAACATTACAATTTCATCAATTCTGTTTAAAAACTCAGGTTTGAAATATCCTTTTAATAGTTCGTTTACTTTTAATGAAGCTTCTTCAAACTTTTCATTTAACAAATATTCTGATCCTAAATTTGATGTCATAATAATTATAGTATTTTTAAAATCGACTGTTTTACCTTTTGAATCAGTTATTATTCCATCATCTAATATTTGTAGTAAGATATTAAAAACGTCTTTATGAGCTTTTTCTACTTCATCAAGTAATACTATTGAATATGGTTTTCTTGCTATTGCATTTGTTAATTGTCCACCATCTTCAAATCCTACATATCCAGGAGGTGCACCTACTAATCTTGATACACTGTGTTTTTCCATGTACTCTGACATATCAATTCGGACCATTTGACTTTCACTATCAAATAGTTCTAATGCAAGTGCTTTTGCTATTTCTGTTTTACCTACTCCTGTTGGTCCTAAAAACATAAATGAACCTATTGGTCTATTTGGATCTTGAATGTTTGCTCTTGATCTTATTATTGCATCTGAAACTTTTTCAATTGCTTCTTCTTGTCCAAATACTCTTTGTTTTAAACTATCTTCAAGGTTTAAGATTTTCTCTTTATCTTTTTTGACTAATTTAGAAACTGGTATACCAGTCCAATTTGATAATATTTGAGCTACTTCTATTTCAGAAACAGATTCTGTTAAGAGTCTATCTTCATTACTTTTTTCTTCAACATCAGCTGCTAATAGTTGTTTTTCTAAATCTGGTATAACTCCATACTGTAATCTAGCTGCATCTTCTAGTTGTGCATCATTCTTAGCATTTTCTAGTTGTCTACGAGCTTTTTCAATATCTTCTTTTATTTTTTGTATTTTAGTTATATCTTCTTTTTCATTTTGCCATTTAGCTTTCATTGATTGTTCTTCTTCTTTAAGGTTAGCTAATTCTTTTTGTATGTTTTCTAATCTTTCTTTTGTTTTAACATTAGTTTCTTTTTTAAGTGATGTTGCTTCTATTTCTAATTGTCTTATTCTTCTTGTTAGTTCATCTAATTCAGTTGGCATTGAATCAATTTCAGTTCTAATTGTAGCACATGCTTCATCAATTAAATCGATTGCTTTATCTGGTAAATAACGATCTGTGATGTATCTTTTTGATAGTTTAACTGCTGCAATTATTGCTTCATCATGAATTTTAACTCCATGGTGGATTTCAAATCTTTCTTTAAGACCTCTTAATATTGAAACTGAGTCTTCCATTGTTGGTTCATCAACCATTACTTTTTGAAATCTTCTTTCTAAAGCAGGATCTTTTTCAATATATTGTCTATGTTCTGCTAGTGTTGTTGCTCCTATACAGTGTAATTCACCACGAGCTAACATTGGCTTTAATAGATTTGCAGCATCCATTGCTCCATCAGTTTTACCAGCACCTACTAATGTGTGTATTTCATCAATAAACAAAATAATTTGTCCTTCTGATTCTTTTATTTCTTTTAAAACTGCTTTTAATCTTTCTTCAAATTCGCCTCGATATTTTGCTCCTGCTATTAAAGAACCCATATCTAATTCATAAATAGTTTTCTTTTTTAATCCTTCAGGAACATCTTGTCGAACTATTCTTTGTGCTAAACCTTCAACAATAGCAGTTTTACCAACACCTGGTTCTCCTACTAGTATTGGGTTGTTTTTTGTTTTACGAGAAAGTATTCTAATTACTCTTCGAATTTCTTCATCTCTACCTATTACTGGATCTATTTTACCACTTCTAGCATCTTCTACTAAGTTTCGTCCATATTTATTTAAAGCATCCATTGTTTCTTCAGGATTTTTACTATCAACATTTTGATTGTTTCTAATATTATTTATAACTTTTTCTACTTGTTTTTTGTTTACATTAAATTTTATAAACAAGTCTTTAATTCTTTTATCATTTATTTCAAATGCTGCTAATATTAAATGTTCAACTGAAAGATAACTATCATTCATATTGTTCATTATTTTATCAGCTTTAATTATTAGCATGTTTAGCTTAGCCGAAATTCCCATGTTTTCAACTAGATTAGCAGATGTTACTTCTGCATCTACTAAGTATTGTAGTTCTGTTTCAAATAAGTTTTTATTTATATTAAGACTATCAAGTAGTCTATTTAGCAATGATTGTTTGTCTTGTGCTAAAGCAAGAAATAAATGTGTTATGTCTACATTTAAGTTTTGTTTTTCCATAGCTATGCCTTGTGCTTGCATTAATGCTTCGGAAACTTTGTTTGTAAATTGTTCTGGATTCATAATATCGCCCTCTCTTTGTAATTCTTTTTTTTAACTGTTTATATTATACATCTTATTTAGCACTCTGTTAATACGAGTGCTAAAATTATACATATTTTATTTATAATATGATATTAACGCTATTTACATACATTATCAAATTTATTACATTTACTTACATATATATATCATAAATAGTTAAATTTATTTTTTTGTTGTCGACTTATTATTTGTTATTGTATATAATTAAATTTATATGAGTGAAGGAAGTGATATTATGAATGAAAAAATTATTAAAGGTAAGGATGTTTCTTTACGTGTTTTAGAAGATATTAAAATATTACAAAAACAAGCTGATGGTTTGTTACCTAAAGTTGCTTTAATTAGAGTTGGTAATAATGGTGATGATATGGCTTATGAACGTTCTATAATTAAGAAGTTTATGCAATTTGATATTGAAACAAAGTCTCTTGTTTTAGAAGATAATGTTTCTTTAGCTGATATGTTATGTATTATTAATGAAATGAATAAAGATGAAGCTATTAATGGTATTATTATTTTTAGACCATTACCTAAACATTTAGATGCCGATATTATAGCTCAAACTATTAGCCCAGAAAAAGATATTGATGGGATGTCTTATGTAAATATGGCTCGTTTAATGCAACAGGAAAAGAAAGGCTTTTTACCTTGTACTCCTCAATCTATAATGAGTATTATTGATTATATTGGATTAGAGTTAAAAGGTTTAAATGTTACAGTGGTTGGTGCTGGAATGGCTGTTGGTAGACCACTATCTATTATGATGTTGAATGAACGTGCTACTGTTACTATTTGTCGTGCTCATACTAAAGATTTAGTTAAAGAGTGTTACAGTGCCGATGTTATTATTGCTGCAGCTGGTGTTAAACATTTAATTACTAAAAATCATGTTAAAGATGGTGCTGTTGTTATTGATGTTGGGATTAATGTTGAAGATGGCAAGTTGTATGGTGATGTTGACTTTGACAATGTTGTTGATAAAGCTAAATTTATTACTCCTGTTCCAGGTGGAGTTGGTTCTTTAACTACATTAATTTTAGCAAAGCATGTTTATGATGCATTACTTCAACAAAATAATTTAATATAAGACAAAAAAAGATTGTGTTTAAAAACGCAATCTTTTTTTATTTAATGTATCTTTTTATTAGTTAAATGATCTATTCCATGTTTTAACAATGGTATTATGTATGGTCCTATTTCACTGATTGCTTTAAATGATCCTGGAAAAGTTATTATTAAACTTTCATCTTTAACAGCAGCTAATGCGCGTGAAAAGATGGTATTTGTAGATATTTTTAAATTAAAGTCATGGATAGCATTAGTTATCCCTCTAACTTCATAATCCATTATCTTTTCAATAACATCTATGGTTATATCATCTTTAGTAAGACCAGTACCACCACATGTAATTATTAAATTTACTTTATTTGTAGTATTAGTATTTATCAGATTTAATAACTTATCATAATCATCATTTATTAAATGATAATCTGCAACTTCATAACCTTCACTGTTTAAAAGTGATAAAAGAAAAGCTCCAGCACTATCTTCATATTCACTATTGCTTGCTCTAGTACTTAGTGTTATTAGGGTTACATTATACATTATAATCTAACCCTAATATTTCAATTGTATCATTTTCTTTAATTATTCCTGTTTTTAAAACTCTTGTAAAAATTCCTTGAGTTGGCATAATGCAACTGCCTATTTGTTTCATAATTTCACAACCTTGATGGCACTCTTTTCCTATTTGTGTTACTTCTTGAATCGACTCTCCTATTTTTAGTTTTGTCCCTATTGCAAGTTCATATAATACGATAC
Source organism: Mycoplasma sp. P36-A1 (assembly GCF_049478495.1). NCBI lineage: Bacteria > Bacillati > Mycoplasmatota > Mollicutes > Mycoplasmatales > Mycoplasmataceae > Mycoplasma > Mycoplasma sp. P36-A1. Next base: position 1,033,161 of record NZ_CP168083.1, read on the forward strand.
CTTCAGTTGTAATGTTTTCGGCAAATTTTCCAGAACATAAACCTATAGCACCTTGTTTTTCCATCAATGCAATACTTTCTTGTCCTAAAAGACTAACTTGACGATGCCACTTACCAGCATGTGCATCATTTTCTAAACCATGATTTTCAATAAAATTACCTTGTTTAATTGTCTTTTTAATTGTTCCTTTTTCTGTTGAAATATTAATTGCATTTACTTTAGCCATTGTTATTCTCCCCTTCTTTAAAATCTGTTTTGCCACCAGTTTTTTCTACTAAATGTATTTCACTAATTACCATATGTTTATCTACTGCTTTAGCCATATCATAGATAGTTGCTAAAGCAATACTAACTCCAGTAATAACTTCCATTTCAATTCCTGTTTTACCTGTTGTTGAAGCTGATGCAATACATTGTAAATAATCATCATGTTGAACAAATTCAATATTTGAACTGTTTATTAAAATATTATGAGCCATTGGTATTAATTCTGATGTTTTCTTAATTGCCATTATACCAGCTATTACTGCTGTTGTTATAACATCTTTTTTAGGCATGTCATTATCATATATTTTATTAATTGTAGCTTTTGATAAGTAGATTTTTCCACTAGCTTTTGCAGTTCTACTAGTTTCTTTCTTCTTAGAAATATCTACCATATATACTTGATCATCTTTATTTAAATGTGTGAATTCCATTATAGTACCTCGTTTATGTATATTAATTTTCCTGTATTACTTACATCATATGTTTCATAAATAGCTATTTTTTCTTTAAAGTTATCACTTGTTAGTACTTTTATAAAATTTTGAATACCAAGATTATTAAGATCACTTTTATATATTAAAAAATCATATTCTTCAGACATTACTTCTAAATAATCTAAAGCTAAAATATCAGCTACACTTTTTATTAATAATCCTGTATCAGCAGTATTATTTTTGATTGCAGCTCCTACATTGAAATGAGTAGGCATCACAAAATCATAACCATTAACTTCTTGAAGTTTTATATCGCTTTGTTTTAATAAGTACTCAAATAATATAGTAGTACCAGAACCTTTTTGTCTGTTTACATATTTAACACTTTTGTCTTTTAATGATTTAATACCTGTAATGTTTTTATTGTTTTCTAGATTATAGGCAAGTACTTGTCTTCTTTTTACTCCTTTAATTAAAACCATTTCTTCAGTAAATAGCTCTTTTATTACATTAATGTTGTATGTTCCATCTTCATCTAAAATATGTATTGGAGCTATATTGCATTCTTTATTTTTTAATGCTAATAATCCAGCATAACTTCCTACATGATTAGATGAAATATTAAAAGAAATTTCTTGTATATTGGCACTGTCTTGCATCTCATCAAGTATAATGTCATGAGATCCTATTATTATTAATTGTTCTTCTAACATTCTTAATGGTTTTAGTAAAGATACTTCTACTTGTTCTTGATTATGGTAACCTTCACTATTCTTAGGTATTGTGATAATACCATCAGCCATTGCAAGTGACATTGAAATTCCTGCTCCACGTGATAATGGTGTTGCTATAAGTTTGTTATTGACTTTACCTATTTTTACTCTAACAAACTCTAAGTGTTTTAGTGATGAATAAATTGTTTGTGTTAAGGTAACAAGAGCTTTTTCTTGATAGATATTTTGTTTGTATAGCTTATTTAACAATGGTTTTAATACTTGTTCAAAAACGATATATGCAGATACAGGATATCCTGGAAGTCCAATTATTATTGTTTTATTTATTACACCTAGAATTGCAGGTTTTCCTGGTTTAATTGCTATTCCATGAACTATTACTTCTCCTAATTCTGCTATTACTTCTTTTGTATAATCTTCACTTCCAGCACTTGTTCCAGCATTTATTATAATTATATCAGCTTCTTTACTTAAACTAGTTAGAGTCTGTTTTAAGTCTGCTTTATTATCTTTACATACAGGATTAATATTAGAATTTAAATTCATTTCTGCTAATAAACTTTTAATCATTATTGAATTTGAGTCGATTATCATTCCTGGATCCATTTTTTTAATACCTACATCGACTATTTCATCACCTGTTGGTAATATTTCAATATTTAGCTGTTTATATACCTCAATATACTCATTTTTAGAAGCGATTATTGAACCAATATCAACTGCTCTAATTTGATGATTACTAGCAACTATCATCTGTTGTTGAGTAATATCTTCACCAATTATTCTAATATGCTGGAAATAACTTGCAGGTTTAATTATAGTTATATTATTTTGATAATCTTTAAGAAGGTCTTCTATCATGATAACAGCATTGTGATTATCTTTAATTACATCACCCGTATCAACATATTTATAATCTTTTTCTTTTAAGACAATTGGATTGTTTTCACTAGCATCAACTGTAAGTGCAGCATCTATACTTATACCATCCATTGCACTAGCATTATAATTTGGAGATGATATTTTAGCATATATTGCTTTTGATGTAATTCTATTTAATGAATCTTTTATGTTGATGATTTCTGTTTTTAAAACATTAATGTTTTTTATTCTATTTAGATATAGCTCCATGACATTGTCTAAATCTACTGTTTTTAGATATGTATTTCTCAAAATAAATTCACCTCAACTTCTTCTAATAATTTTAATCCTTCTTTAGCTATAGGTATAATTACATAACCATCAGCTTTTGCTAATATTTTTACCTGACTAGAGCGATAAAACAGTGGTTTGGCTATTATTTCATCATTATATTTTTCTAGTTCAACTAGTAATATATTTGTTTTTCCAGGATCACTTGCATAATTACTGCTTAATTTAGCTTTAATTCTTGATTTATTATTATTACATAATAATGATTTTTTAGCTTGAATTAGTGTTAAAAGTAATACTATATATGCTGATACTGGATTTCCAGGTAGGCCTATAAACAATTGTTTTTTAGTTTGAGCTAAGATAGATGGCTTACCTGGTTTTAAAGATATTCCATTTATTAAAATATTTTTACTAACATTTTCAATTGCATTTAAAGTATAATCATGTTCTCCTTTTGAACTACCTGCACTTGTTATTATAATATCACTATTGTTATTTAAGGCTTTTTCTAAATCATGTAAATTATCTTTTATCAATAATGTTTTATTTATTATAAAGTTATTTTTTTCTAATAATGTTTTTAAAAGTATTGTATTAACATCACGTATTTTTGAATCAGTTACACTTTCTGTTATTTCTACTAATTCATTACCTGATGATATTATACTAACATTAAATTGTTTATATACTTCTACTTTATTTATACCTAAACTAGCAAGTATTGCAATATCTCTTTCATTTATTTGATGATTAACTTTAAAAATCTGTTCATTTAATGAGATATCTTGTCCTATTTGACTGATGTTATTATTGATAGAAACGGCTTTTTTTATTAAAACTATATTACTATTTTCAACCATGCTTGTATCTTCTATCATAATCATTGAATCAGCATCATTTGGTATGATAGCTCCTGTAGGAACATAGATGCACTCTTCATCTTGCATATTGATATTAGTATTTTCTCCTATTTTGACTCTACCAACAAGTTTTAATGGTATAGCATTATTTTCAGTGGCTCCATTTGAAATATAAGCTTTTATTGCATAACCATCAACATTACTTTTTCTAAATTGTGGAATGTTTTCAGCTGCATAAATATCTTTTGACAACACTCTATTATTTAGATCATTAATATCAATAATTTCTGTTTTGATATTTTGTTTTAAATATTGTATACAGTATTCTTGCATACTATCGATACTGCTTACTTTTAGTAGTTTCATTGTTACTCCATTTCTATCATTAAAGATATTGTTTTATTATCTTGATTAAAAAATTCTTCTTTATTTCCAGTAAGGTTTAATTTACCGTTTTCTATTAAAATAAAATGTTCACCTATTTTTTTAGATAAAAGTATTTTATGGGATACTAATAAGATAGTCTTATCTAAATTTTCTAGTAGTGAAAGCATTAAATTTAATGATTTTAAATCGACATTATTAAACGGTTCATCTAGTAATATTAAATCACGATCACTAATGATACTCATAGCAAATGCTAATCTTTGTTTTTGTCCTCCTGAAAGTGTTAAAGCTTGTTGCTTTAGTAACTCAAACAGGTTTAGTTTTTGTGATATTTCAATAATATCAATTTCACTTTTTGTTAATTTTTTGATAATCTCTAAATTTTCTTGAACTGTTGCTTTAAAGATATATGGTTTTTGTAACATTAGTGTTTTACTTGAAATAGTGTTTTCATCTTTTATTATAGCTTTTAAAAGTGTTGATTTTCCACTACCATTATCTCCTATTAAACAGTTTATTTGTTTATCTTTTAATTCTAGCATTTCAATGTCTAATTCAAAATTTTTATATTTTCTTTTTAGATTAAAAATTTTCATTATTTATCTCCTTGCTTAAGTTGCTTAAGAAAAATTGTATTACAAATGAAATGATTAATAATAACATTCCATAACTCACTGCTTCTTCATAGTTGCCCATACTTTTTAAATTTGCAAGTGCTGTTGTCATTATTCTAGTGTGATGTTTTATATTACCACCTACTATCATTACTGCACCTACTTCTGATACTGCTCTTGAAAATCCTAATATTAATATAAAAACTAAATCATTTCTAAATTCTTTAAGGCATATTTTTATTGTCTGTAAAAAATCAGCTTTATACATATCAAGAGTGAAGAATAAAACTTCACCCTTTGATATTAAAAGCTGATAAACGTTTCCTGAAACAATAGGTATAATTAATAATGTTTGCGCTACAATTAATGATGTAGGTGTATATAATATTTCTAAAAAACCTAATGAACCACTACGTTTTAACAACATAAACAAAAATAATCCTAATACTACTGGAGGTAAACCCATTAGTGTTTTATTTATATAAATAATAAGTTTTTTAACTTTGCTTTTTTTCATTAAATAGATGATATATCCTAGGCAAGATCCTATTATCATTCCAATAATAGTAGAACTTATGTTTACATATAATGTAAGTAAGATTATTTCTAACATAAATTTACTCTAATCCATCTACTAGAGTAAATACTGGTTTATTAAACTTATCTATTCCATAATTTTTAATAATTTCTAATCCTTCACTACTTAGTAACCATTCTTTAAAAGCCACTGCATTATTTACTTCTTCTTCGCTTAGACTTTCATGTTTAATTAAATGAATTGAGTATGTATTAACTAAATCTTTTTTATTGTAGTAACCTTCTACTAAATCTAATTTGTCTTGTTGCTCTAACCATGTTGCATAATCAACTAAAGTATAGCCTTTTTTTTCGGATGCTAGTTGTAGCGTTGCTGCCATTCCATCATTTGCTTCAGTATAGTTTGTTGGATTTTTTCCATTACAGTATTCTTTAAACAATGAAATTTCCATTTTATGTGTTCCTGAATCATCAGCTCGACTAATGTATGATTTAGAATCACATATTTCTTTAACAGCATCTTTTAGATTTGTTGCTTGTAGTTTTTTAGGGCCTACAAATAAAAAGTTATTATACATTATTTCTGTTCTACCTAATGATACACCATCATCTACTAATTTTTTTTCATCAGCAGGACTATGTGCTAGCAGTAAGGCTGCTTCACCTTCTCTTGCTAATTTTATGGCTTCACCCGAACCTACTGAAGTCCATTTTAGATCAACACCTTTTGATTTTTCAAATTCTGGTTTTAATGCATCTAATAATCCACTATCATTTAAGCTTGTTGTTGTTGCCATCATAGTATCACCATTTGGTGTTGAACTTGAACATGCAGTTAAAAAAAGTATAAACATTAATACAATTAATTTATTTAATTTCTTCATTTTGAAATTCCCCTTATTCTGATTTATTATTGACTTTAACATAATTAAAATGTTAAAATCTCCTTTTCACAATGGAAGGCTATATGATTTCTTATATAACCCTAACGGTTTAATATTCATATCTTTTGACTTAGAATATTAAACTCGGAGACAAATTTATTCAAAGGTGATTTTTTCAATACTTAATTCTTTTAAATCAATATAGTAAAATCCTTTTTTAATATATTTTTCATTAAATAATACTTTTAAAGCTAGCTTTAATTGAATACTTGCAACTAAAGATACAATGTAATATGGGTTTCCTACCATATTTTCAATTCCTTTTAAATTATAATTCAAGTAATTAAATATATTGTTATCATTATTTATAACACCTACATAACCATAATCACCTGCAATACTACCATAGATAATATTCTTATTAGCTTTAATACATATTTCAAGTAATTGGTTGCTAACTATATTATTATCTAAGCAATCTATTATTAAATCATATTCATGTAGATCTTGTTGAATTTGTTTATTATAAAATTTTTGATATACTTTTATTTTACACTTACCATTTATGTCTAAAATACGCTGAGTAGCTAGTTTAGTTTTAGGCAGATTTAAATTATTTTCAAACACTAATAATTGTCTGTTTATATTTGATTCTTCACTGACATCATAATCACAAATTCCAATATTTTGTATACCTAGTCTTGTTAGACCTTCTATTATATGTGATCCTAAACCACCTAATCCTATTACTAAGATATTATATTTAGCTAGCTTTTTTTGTTGTTCAATACTTATGGTATTGTAATTTCTTGAATATCTTGTATTCATTTTAACCTCCACCTACTGGTGGAAATAAAAATACTTTATCTTTGTCTTTTAAAATGGAATCTAGAGGTGCATGTTTTCCATTTATTAATGAAATTGCAATTTCTTTTTCATTAATAGCTAATTTTTTGGCAACATCTTTGATATTCATATTTTCAGTATATTCTATATACATTATTTTTTCTCTATTGACTCTAAAGCTAGCAAAGAGTTTAACCTCAATCATTAGATATCAATACCTAGTCTTTTTAATGTTTCTTGTGTTGGAAAACCATTTATCCAACCTCTTGCTTCATAATACTCTGGAAGCATAATATCTAGTCTACTTACCATATCTTTTGATGCTTCATTTTTCAAGGCATCTTTAGTTAATCTCTCTGGTAAATTATCATCTTCTGGTAACATTCCAGCTAGTCTATTAAATTCTCTTTCTAAATTGTAAATTCTTTCACCAATTTCTAATATTTCAACATCGCTTAAGTTTTCTCCTACTGCAGCATTATATATTGAAGCATAGTCTGGTGCTCCTAAAGCAAATGATGTGAATAAACAAATTCCTAAAGAATCTATAACAGCTGTTAAATCTTGGAATACTTTTACTAAATCTGCTTTTCCTTCTGTAATAGTACGATCTACTAATTGTGGTGCTCCTAAAATTTCTGGTGAAATTGTATATCCTCTAACATGACATGCTCCTCTATTACTTGTAGCATAGTTTAGACCTATTCCTTGTATTCCTCTTGGATCATAAGCTGGTATTTCTAATCCTTTAACACTCATTGATAATTCTGGTGCGCCATACTTAAGAGCTAGTGATTTTGAACCCTTAGCCATTTCAATAGCTAATTCATTGTATGATGTTCCCATTCTTTTTACCCATTCAATAATTGCTTCTGAGTTTCCAAACTTTAATGGTACTCCATCTACTTCTTCTTCTTTTATCAAGCCTTTTTCATATAGTTCCATAGCACATGCTATTGTATTTGAAGCAGATATTGTGTCTAATCCCATTTCATTACACCAAAAGTTAGCTTCTATTACTGATTCTAAATCGCTTATACCAGCATCGCTACTAAAGCCCCAAAGCGTTTCATATTCTGGTCCACCAACTATTTTATCTTTCATTCTTACTTCTCTTCCACAACCAATTGTACAGTGATGACAATAAGTATTTTTAGTTAAATATTTTTCTGCCATTGTTTCACCACTAACATCATCAGCTTTATCAAATTCTCCTAATAAGAAGTTATTAGTAGGAAATGATCCAACACTATTGATAATATTAACTAAAACAGCAGTTCCATAAGCTGGTAATCCCTCACCAGTAACCGGATGGTCCTTTAATGTCTTTGCACTACTTCCAATAAGCTTTCTAAATTCTTCTTTATTAAAAGTTGGAATTTCTTTTTGATTAGTAGTAATTGCTATTGCCTTAAGATTTTTAGATCCCATAACAGCACCAACACCACTTCTACCAGCTGCTCTATCTACTTCATTCATTATTGCAGCCATATTTGAAAGATTTTCTCCACCTGGTCCAATTGCTAAAACAGAGGTGCTTTTTCTTAAATTTGGTGCTACAAAGGCATTATCTTTAGATTTATATGCTAGCTCTTCTTTAATAATATTAGTAGCTTCTTCAGTTGTTTTAGTCCAAACATTGCTAGCATCTTGGATACTAATACTTTCATCATCAATATCGATATATACTGGTTTATCTGCCTTTCCTTCTAATATGATAGCATCATAACCTGCATATTTTAGCATTGATCCCCAAATACCACCACTATTAGAGCTAGCGATTAAATTGTTTAGTGGCGACTTTGTTACTGCCATATACCTAGTACCTGTTGATATTCTAGTACCTGATAATGGTCCTGTGATTAAGATTAGCTTGTTATCTTTTGATAAAGGATCTACTTTAATATCAATTTCTTGCATTAACATTGCAGTTCCTAATCCTCTACCTCCAATATACTTTTTAGCTAATTCTTGATCTAATGGTTCCTTAGTAATAACTTTTGTCTCAAGATTTATTCTAAGTACTTTTCCATTGTATGAATTCATAATAACACTCCTTCCATTGTGATATGTAACAATTATAACATAATGTTATAATTTTATTAATTATATGTATCATTTTAATAACTTATCCTTAATAAATAATCTATTAACTAACTTATTTATAATTATTAATTACAATTGTTATATATAAAGGAATTATCCACCTATTTTATTCATCGATCTTTGTGATAATTTATCATTAAGTAATTCATGTTTTGCTGGTTTTTCTTTTAGTGATTTTACTATTATGTTTTCTAATTTATTGGGATTATTTATACAGTCACTTAAATCAACTTCAATGTTATTATGTAAACATGTTCTAATTTTTAAATCACTAGTAAAGCGTATTCTATTACATGATCTACATATATTAGTACTTATTGGTAAGATTATACCAAATAGTATATTATCATCAGTGTAATAGTATTTAGCAACTTCTCTTGTATCAAAATTAGCCTTATGATATTTTATATCTTCAAAGTAGTCAAATATTGACATTTTTTGTTTATCATAAAAATTAGTATTACTACAAAAAGGCATTATTTCAATAAATCTAACTAAAATATCATGTTTTTTACTGAACTCTAAAAAGCTTTTAATTTCTCTTTTGTTTGCTTCCATTAATACTACATTAATTTTTACTGTTAATCCTATGCTTTTAGCTTTAAGAATACCTTCAATAATTTCAGGTAATTTATCTGATTTTGTAATTCTATTAAACTTATCTAATTTTAATGAATCAAGACTAACATTTATTCTTTTTAAACCAGCTTTTTTTAATGATTGTACTTTATCAATGAGACCTATTCCATTAGTTGTAATACCAATATCATTAATGCTAGTATATTTATTTGTATATTCTATTATTTTTTCAATATCTGGATGAAGTAATGGTTCTCCTCCGGTAAATCTAACTTTTTTAAATTTTAATGTGTCTAGTACATTGATAATGTTTATCACATTATCATACTCTATTATGTTATTAGTCTTATTTTTCTCATCATAACAATATAAACATTTCATATTACAATTATCTAATAGTGATATTCTTGCATAATCAATTTCTCTTTTATAACTATCCCTCATAGTTTCACATCCTTTAATATTATAATAACATAATTTTAACTTTATACATATAATAATTAAAATATTATAGTTATTATGATTATACTATCATATGTTGCTTTTATAAAAAAAAGATAAGGGTTAACTTATCTTGAATTTTGTATGAAAGATATCTTACTAACAGTTCTACAAATTAGCAAGTATCAATATCATAGTTTATTAATATTTAATATATTGTGTTTTAATCTAAAATTTATAAACATAAAAATGTATTAATAATACTTTATATTATAAAAAAATGGCTTACTTAATATATCATTTTTATCTAAGACAGACATTACTTTATTGTAGTTGAAACATACTCTGTAAATCCTTCATAGTAGTAGGAATAATCTATACCTTTTAAGTAGATAGATCTATCATTTATTTTAGAAGTTAGTGCATTAGATAGTACATGTTTTATTTCAATTGTCTTGATTGGACTTCTTTGCATTGCTAATAGATAGTCTTCTTTTTCTACTTTTGACCAATCCACTACTTTATTTATTTCTTTTTTTAGTATTAGATCTAACCATATTCTCATTGCTCTTCCATTACCTTCTCTAAATGGGTGAGCTATATTCATTTCAACATATTTATCTATAATTTCATCAAAGGTTGATTGTGGTAGTTCATCAATGTATTGAAGTGATGATTTTAGGTACATTCTAGGTGCAAATTGAAAGTTATCTTTAGCTATGTTTACATCTCTTAGTTTACCTGCAAAGTCATAAATATCTTCAAAAAGATACTTATGTATGTTAGATAGTCCTTGGAATGTTCCAACTTCTAATTCGTTTATTAGATTAGTGTCATAAAGTTGTTTTGCTTTTAATTTAGATATTCTTTCCTCCTGTTTTGCTAGTTTTAAAGTATCTGTAATGTTTAGTTTGTTTTTTAACATAATTGCACCTCCATAAATATATTGTAACATAAAAGGTTAAAAAAAAGAGAGCTAAAAAGCTCTCGTTTAGATTATTAAATAATATATTTTTCTTTTCTTTTTAAGTGGTGTAATGTATTGATGTATCTTACAGTACCTGTTTCAGCTCTCATTGCAACTGATTGAGTACAAGCTGTATCATTTTCACCAAATCTAATACCTGACATGAAATCTGTATCTGTTACAGCTGTTGCTGCAAATTGAACTTCATCACCTTTTACTAAATCTTCTAAAGTAAGTAATTTATTAAGTTCTAATCCCATACCTTCCATTCTAGTAATTTGATCTTCATCTTCTGGAATTAAACGTCCTTGGAAGTCTCCTCCTAAACATTTAACTGCTGCTGCTGCTAAAACACCTTCTGGTGCTCCACCCATTCCGATCATTAAATCAATTCCACTATCTTCAAAACATGTTGCCATTGCTGTAGAAACATCACCATCACTGATTAATTTTACTCTACATCCAAGTTTACGACAAATGTCTACATATTTTTGATGTCTTTCTCTTTCAAGCATTACTACTGTTAAATCTTCTACATCTTTGTTTAATACTTTTGCAAGTGCAACAATATTATGTTCTAATGGTAAATCTAAATGTACTACTCCTTTACCTTTAGGTCCTACTGCAATTTTGTCCATATACATATCTGGAGCATGTAACATTTTACCTCTTGGTGTTACTGCTATTACTGCAATTGCTTGTTCTTTTAATGTTGCAACAAGATTAGTTCCATCTAGAGGATCTACTGCAATATCTATTTCTTCTGAGTTTTCATTAGGAATACCAACATGTTCTCCAATATAAAGCATTGGCGCTTCATCCATTTCACCTTCACCAATTACTATTTTACCATCAACATCGATGTGGTCAAACATACGACGCATTCCATCTACTGCTGCTTGGTCTGCTGCATTTTTATCACCTTTACCTAAGTGCTCTGCAGCTCTAATTGTTGCTACTTCAGTTACTCTGACTAAATCTAAAGCTAAATTTTTATCCATAATATCCTCCATTATTTTCTAACTCTAATAAGAGCTTTTTGTATTTTAAACCTGGTGCATATCCGCCTAAGCCACCATCACTTTTTAAGATTCGATGACATGGAACAACTATTATAAATTCATTTTTGTTACATGCATTTCCAATTGCTCTACTTCCATTTGGATTATTGATTAGTTTTGCAAGTTGTTTATAACTCAGTGTGTTGCCATAAGGTATGCTCATCATTCCATTATAAGCACACAATTTAAAATTAGAACCTTGCAAATTAAGTTTTAAATCAAACTCGATAAGTTCCTTATTTAAATATTTTAAAAGCTGTAATCTTGCTTTTGCTACTTCACTATCATCTGAGTAATTTTCAGTAATTTTTTCTTTACTAAAAGTGATTGAATTAATAATATCTCTTTCACCTTTAATAACTATGAAAATATCTGAGAATTTTATACATGCTATCATAAATATCACCATGTACATTATATAACATACTTTATAAAATATCAAATGAAAATAGTATATATTTGTAAACGCTTTCATTAGTTATAATTATAGATATTGAAAATATATATAATTTATAACCTTTTTTCGATGCTTTTTTTACTTATATTAGTTTATTAAAGTATTTTTTCTATTTTGAATTAATTGCATTATTAGAGTATGTTATAAAAAGAACATAATAAAGATACATTTTAAGTAAAATACTATTTATTTTTTATAATATTATTGTTATGATTAATACGAAGGGAGGTTCTTTTATGAAAATTTCAAAAAGAATCGCAAACATTCCAGAAAGTCCTGTAAGGAAAATGGATGGTATTGCAAAAAGTGTTAAAGATAAGGGTATTAATATTTTACACCTAAATATTGGTGATCCAGATATTAAGACTCCTAAGGCATTTTGGAAAGCAGTTAATAATTTCAATGAAGATATATTAGGATACTCTTCTACTGAAGGTGAAAAAGAATTAATTGATGCTATGGTTAAATATTATGATCGATTTAATCTTAATTTTAAGTTTGAAGATATAGTTGTCACTGTTGGTGGTAGTGAAGCTTTATCTATGGTATTAAGTAGTGTTGCTGATGCAAATGATGAAGTTATTGTTTTTGAACCTTATTATACTAATTACAATAGTTTCTTTGATATTTGTGAAGTTGTGCCTAATGCTATTACTACTTCTTCAGAAAATGGCTTCAGACTTCCTAGTAAAGAAGAAATTGTTGCTAAAATTAATGACAAAACTAAAGCTATATTATTCTCTAATCCTGGTAACCCTACTGGGACAGTTTATACTAAAAAAGAATTACTTATGTTAGGTGAAATTGCTAGAGAACATGATTTATATATTATTAGTGATGAAGTATATCGTGAATTTGTATATGATGGTGTTGAATATTACTCTCCTGCAAGTTTTAAAGAAATGGATCAACACACTATTATCATTGATTCTATTTCAAAAAGATACTCAGCATGTGGAGCAAGAATTGGTAATATTGCTTGTAAAAACAAGGAATTTATGACTCAATTGAAAAAAATAGCACAAGCAAGATTATGTGTTGCTACTCTTGATCAAGTAGGCGCTACTGCTTTATATAATATGGATCAATCTATTTTAACTGATATTAAAAATGAATATAAAAATAGAAGAGATTTCTTATTTAATGAGTTAGATAATCATGATGGTATGAAGTTTGTTAAACCACAAGGTGCTTTTTATCTTGTATTAGACTTACCAGTTAAAAATGCTGAACACTTTGTAACTTGGTTATTATCAGAATTTTCTGTAAATAAGGAGACTGTAATGTTAACTCCTGCGCAAGGATTTTATGCATCTAATTTAGGAATTAATCAAGTTAGAATTGCATATATATTAGATTGTGACAAACTTGCAAGAGCATCAAAAATTATCAAAGATGGTCTTGTTGAATATAAGAAAAAATATGAGTAATTATTATCGTAATAGCATTGTTAAAATAAATGTAGATAATGTTTTATATAATTTAAATAAAATAAAAGAAACATGTTCTAAAGATAAAATGCTATTTGCTGTTATTAAAGGTAATGCTTATGGGCATGGCTTGATTGAAATGGCTAAGATTGTTAAGGAAAGTAATGTTGATGCTTTAGCTGTTGCTACTACAGATGAAGCATTAGCAATTAGAACTCATCAAAAAGGAATGAAAATTCTTAATTTAGGTATTACAAGAGATTCTGATTATAGTGTTGCAGCTAAAAATTATATTACTGTAACTGTTGCTAATTTAGATAATGTTAAAACTTTAGAAAGTTTAGATTTAGTTCAAAGTTTAAAAGTACATTTGAAAATTAATACTGGAATGAATAGAATTGGTTTTTATGATATTGATAGTACTTTAGAAGCAATCAAAAGATTATCTAAAAATAAGATGATTAAAATCGAAGGTATTTATACTCATTTTGCAACTGCTGAAGATTATGATAAAGAAGATTATCTATGGCAACAATATAATAAATTTGCTAGTATAGTTAAAGAAAGTAAAATTAAATACGAATATATTCATTGCTCTAATAGTGCTTCTTTATTAAAGTTTGCTGATAAGTTTACAATTACTACTGCAAATAGAGTTGGTATTGCTATGTATAATGCATTAGAAGATATTGCTATTAAAAAATATGAATTAAAGGACACTTTAGAAATTACTTCTAGAATAACTCAAGTAATGAAGTATCCTGTTGGTAGTAAAATAGGTTATTCTAATAACTATACTACTGAGACTGATTATGAGTATATTGCAACTCTACCTATTGGTTATGCTGATGGAATTCAAAGACATCTTACTAAATCTATTGTATTATGTAATGGTGTTGAAGGTATAATTGTTGGATCTATATGTATGGATCAAATGATGGTTAAATTTCCTGTTAAAGTAAATATAAATGATGAAATAGTAATTTTAGGTTCTGATACTCGTATTAATGTATATAGTAGAGCAAAGCATTTAAATACTATAACACATGAGGTATTAACTAATTTAGGACCAAGACTTGCAAGAGTTTATTATAAAAATAATGAAGTTATTCAAATTTCAAATGATATGTTGAAATTGTAGATTAACAAAAAAAAAGAGTTCAAATTGAACTCTTTTTATTTTGAATTTTCTAAAGCTTTTTCATCTATACATTTTTTACAATGTCCAAACATATCTAGCTTAGCATCTATAACATCAAATTGCGTTTCTTTTTCTACTCGATCTTTAACTTGCATAAACTCAGGTATTTCTAAGTTAATTACATCATTACAATCTATACATATTAAATGTGCATGTAAACCTATATTTAACTCGTAAACACTATTTTTATTATTAAAATTATACTCATTAACAATTCCTTCAGCAACCAAGAAGTTTAAATTGTTGTATACTGTTGCAACATTAACACCATCTTTTATTTTCTTTAATTCTGTTACTAGTTCTTCAACTGTATAGTGTTTAACATTACAAAGTACTTTTATAATATCTTCTCTTGCTCTAGTTATTCTATAACCTTGAGCTCTTAATGAGTCTACAATTAATTCAGGGTTTTTATATTCCATTTGTGCTCACTCCTCTATTTCTTTTATAAAGGCTAGTATTATATCATTTAAAAATTCTTGCCCTTGTTTAGTAAAATATAATATATTATTTTTTATATATAATTTATCCCTATGTTTAATTATAACATTTTTAAATCTTTTTTGAAAATCAATGTTATACTCAATCATAAAATAGTCTAAATTTATTCCATTAAAAATACGAAATTGCACTATTATATCATCACTGATCTTTTTTTCAATTGAATCTAATAACTCTATTTCTCTATTATATTTATTTTTATTATAATTTGTAATACTTTTAGTATTATACCATCTTTTTTCTTTATCATAGGAACCAGCTCCTAGACCAATACCTAAATAAGGTTGACTACTCCAATATAATAAATTATGTTTTGAATATTTTTGATTTTTACTATAATTACTTACTTCATAATGTTCAAAACCTTGTTTTAATAATTCTTGATGAAGCAGCATTTCTAACTCATAATCTAAATCTTCATCTTTATGATAATTTTGTTTATATAGAATACTGTTTTCTTCTATTATTAAAGAATATGCTGAAATATGTTTTATTGCTAAATCTTTTACTATTTCTAAATCATTTATTATGTCTTTTGCTGTTTGTTTTTCTAAACCATACATTAAATCAATACTAATATTATCTATTTTATTTTCTCTTAGTATTGAGATACAATTTATTACCTGTGTTTTAGTATGTTGTCTATTAATCAGTTTTAATAATACATCATTGAAAGTTTGCACACCTATACTTACACGATTAATGTTATATTGCTTTAGGATTTCTGCTTTATCTTTATTGAATGATTCTGGATTTATTTCAATTGTAAATTCTTTAAGATTTTTATACTGTTTAGGGTTTATAATATCAAAAAGTCTTTTAAGTTGTTTTTCATTTAATGATGATGGGCTTCCACCACCAATGTATAGTGATTCAACATAATCAGTATTAATATTATATGATTGATATTCTATATTTAAAGCTTCTAAATAGTCATTTGCTAATTTTTCATTATAATACATTTTATTAAAGTCACAATAACTGCAAATGTTATCACAAAAAGGTATATGAAAATATATACCTTTAAAGATTGCTTTATTCATCATCCATTGATAGGACGGCCATGAATGCTTCTTGAGGAATTTCCACAGATCCAACTGCTTTCATTCTTTTTTTACCTTCTTTTTGTTTATCTAGTAATTTTTTCTTTCTAGATATATCTCCACCATAACATTTTGCAAGAACATTCTTTCTCATAGCTTTTATTGTTTCTCTTGAAATTATTTTACCACCAATTGCTGCTTGTATTGGTACTTCAAATTGTTGTCTTGGTATTATTTCTTTTAGTTTTTCAACAATTTGTTTTCCTCTTCCATAAGCAAAATCTTTGTGTACTATTGTACTTAGTGAATCAACTACTTCAGCATTTAATAAAATATCCATTTTTACAAGTTTATTAGGTTTATAATCTATTAATTCATAATCAAATGATGCATAACCTTTTGAATATGATTTTAGTCTATCAAAGAAATCAAATACTATTTCAGAAAGTGGCATTTCATATACAATACTCATTCTTGTTTGATCTATGTATTGCATATCAATATATGTTCCTCTTTTCTTTTGACATAATTCCATTATAGGGCCTACATACTCTCCAGGAGACATGATTGTTGCTTTAACATAAGGTTCTTCTATTCTATCTATTAATTGAACATCGGGTAGTTTTGATGGATTATCAACGATTATCATTGTTTCATCCATCATATATGTGTGATAGACAACTGATGGTGCTGTTGCAATTAGTTCAAGATTAAATTCTCTTTCTAATCTTTCTTGAATAACATCCATATGTAATAATCCTAAAAATCCACATCTGAATCCAAACCCTAAGGCTTGTGATGTCTCAGGTTCAAATTGAAGTGATGAATCATTTAATTGCATTCTTTCAAGTGCTTCTCTAAGATCATTATATCTAGCAGAATCGATTGGATACAAACCACAAAATACCATTGGATTCATTTTACGATATCCAGGAACTGGACTTGATGCAGGATTATTTTTAGTTGTAATTGTATCCCCAACATTTACATCTTTAATTGATTTAATTGCTGCAGCAATCCAACCTACTTCACCAGTCACTAATTCTTCTTTTTTTACTTCTTTTGGTGTATTAACACCCATTTCAATAACTTCAAATTCTGCATTAGTAGACATCATTTTAATTATGTCACCCTTTTTAATTTTTCCTTCAATTACTCTGATTGAAACAATTATTCCACGATATTGATCATAGTATGAATCAAATATTAATGCTTGAACAGGATTATTAACATCTCCTGTTGGAGCTGGTATATGTTTTACTACTGCCTCTAAAACATCTTCAATACCTATACCAGATTTTGCTGATATTAGTGGCGTTTCAGTTGTATCTAAACCAATGACATCTTCTATTTCTTTTTTAACTCTTTCTGGATCTGCTGCTGGTAAATCAATTTTATTAATTACTGGTATTATTTCTAGATTATTATCTAATGCTAGATAGACATTAGCTAATGTTTGAGCTTCGATACCTTGAGCAGCATCAACTACTAAAACTGCACCTTCACATGCTGCAAGTGATCTTGAAACTTCATAAGTAAAGTCAACATGACCTGGAGTATCTATTAAATGTAAAAGATAAGTTTGATTATCTTTTGCTTTATAGTATAACTGAACGGCATTTAGCTTTATAGTAATACCTCTTTCTCTTTCAATATCCATTGTATCTAATAGTTGAGCTTTCATTTCTCTAGATTCTACAGTATGTGTCATTTCTAATATTCTATCTGCAAGTGTTGACTTACCATGGTCAATATGTGCTATTATCGAAAAGTTTCTAATCTTTGTTTGATCAATTTTCATTTATTCTACCCCTTTGTTTATAATTTCATCTGTCATTATTTCTAATTTATTACCATTTATATATGATTTAAATTCAACTTTTTTCTTACCTTCAAGCTGAAATTCATAAACTTTAATAAATCCATTATTTGTATATATTTTAAAATATTCTTTACTATCAATTTTAATTAATCCTGGTTCAAAACTATGATTAATCTTTTCAAAAAATATTTTATGAAATTTTATTTTTTTATTATTTAAAATACTATAGCATCCAGGCCAATTTATTAAACCTCTCATATGATTATATACTACATTAATATCTCTATTAAATGTTATAAATTCTTGTGCTCTAGTAATGTTTCTAGCAATTATTGCTTTAGAATTATCTTGCTTTATAGGTATTATTTTATTTTCAAAAAATTCAGGTAGCATTGAGATTAATAAGTCTGCACCATCTTTCATCATTTTAGGATATAATGATGAGACTGTATCTGTGATATCAATTTTAGTAATTGAGTGTGCTAACATATCCCCTGTATCTAAGCCTTCTTCCATATACATTATGGTATTTCCTGTTTCAATTTCTCCATTCATTATTGCATAATGGATTGGTGCACCACCACGATATTTAGGTAATAATGATGCATGAACATTTATACTTCTATATTCAGGTATATTTAAAATGTTTATATCAACTTTTTGGCCGTATGCACAAGTAATTATTAAGTCAGGTTTAAGATTGTCTATAATATCAAAGTTATCATTGATATTATCAAAGGCTAACACTTCAATATTATTATTTAGTGCTACTTCTTTTGTTGGAGTTGGTTTTAATTCTTTTTTTCGACCAAATGGTTTATCTGGTTGTGAAATTAAAGCAATTATATTGTATTTATTATCTATTAGTTTTTGTAAGATATAGGCTGAATAGTCAGTAGTTCCCATATATATTATTTTTTTATTTTTCATATTTATCACCGATGTAATTATACCATAATTACTTAATTAATATAAGAGCTTGTTATAATTGTAAAGTTATTATATATTTTTAGATATTGCTATTATATCTTATTTAAGATATACTTTAGGCAAGGTCTTTTTGACTATTTATTAGCTTATGCTATTGAAAAAGTTGTAAATAGTTGATATAATTATTAAGCGTTATGTTTATGTGGAGGTGAAAAATAATGCCAAATATCAAATCTCAAAAGAAACGTGTAAAAACTAATGAAAAGAAAAGAACTTTTAACTCAGCATTCAAATCTTCTATGAGAACTGCAATCAAAAAAGTAAGTATTGCTGTTGAAAGTAATGATCTTGAAGCGGCTCAAGCTAACCTTGCTATCGCAAGTAAAAAACTTGACCAAGCTAATTCTAAAGGTATTTTACATAAAAACAGTGTAGCAAGAAAAAAATCTTCATTACAAAGATTAGTAAACACTGTAAAATAATTATTATTGAAGGTCTGATTAATCAGACTTTTTTTGTATGCAATTGAAAAATCAGCCATTAGGCTGATTTTTTTAGAATCTATCTATTTTTAATGATTTATTTAAAACTTTTGCTATTGGAATTCCAATTAAGAAACCACTTGCAATTTGTATTACATTTGCAGGAATTGATCCTAGTGCTACTATTGGTTGGTGATATAATATTACTTCCCATACATAATATATGAAACACATCCATAAACCACCTATGAATAATCCAATCATTTGATAAGATGTATTTCTTAATTTATCATTCTTATCGTATGAAAACTTTCCTAAAATATATCCTAATCCTAGTCTTGAAAAAAAGGTACCAGGTGCCCAACTTGCCCATCCTCCAATAATATCAAATAAAGTCATTCCAAGTGTTCCTGATATCGTACCAGTTTTTTTACCAAACACTAGTACTGATACAACTGATACTGCAGTACCAAAATGCATTAGTGCTCCATTACTTCCATACAATGGAATTGTGAATCCAATAAAAGTTGCTACTATTGTCAATGAAGTTAGTAGTCCTATATAAACAATGTTCTTTACAGTAAATTTCATAAAATTTCTCCTTTGTATTTTTTATGATAATTTTCAGTAGTGCCTTTATTAATAAGGTTTACTTAAATTACATTAGTGACTTTATTTTAACATAAAGAAATTTTGTGTACAAGTTGTTTATACAATACTGTATTTGTAAATTGTTAGATATCTAAAAAAACTAGATACTTTACAGTACCTAGTTTTAAATTATATGTTTAAAGAAATTATTGAGCTAATTTCATTAATCTGTTATAACGTTTTTCAGCATCTACTTTAGCTTGTTCGAATAACTCATCCATTTGTCCTGGATTAACTCTGCTTAATTGAGAGAAACGAGTTTCATTAGCTAAGAAGTCTTTGAATAAATCAAAGTTTGCAGGTTTTCCATCGATTTGAAGTGGGTTTTTACCAGCATCTTCAAGTCTTGGGTCGAATCTGAATAGGTTGAAGTATCCACATTCAACTGCTTTTTTCTGTGTAATTTGGTGATTCATTAATCCACCTTTAATTCCGTGTTCAATACATGGAGAATAAGCAATAATTAATGAAGGTCCATTATAGCTTTCAGCTTCTTGGAACGCTTTAATAACTTGTGCTTGGTTTGCACCCATAGATACTTGAGCAACATATACATGACCATAAGTCATACAAATTTGTGCAAGGTCTTTTTTAGCTGTTTGTTTACCTGAAGCAGCAAACTTAGCAATTGATCCACGTTGAGATGATTTAGATGATTGACCACCAGTGTTAGAATAAACTTCAGTATCTAGAACTAAAATGTTAACATTTAAGTCATTAGCTACTACGTGATCTAATCCACCGTAACCGATGTCATAAGCCCATCCATCTCCACCAATAATCCATACTGATTTGTCAACTAGGTCTTGACCTAATTTAGCCATAGTATCTTTTACTGTTGTATTAGATGATTTTGCAGCTAAATCAATGATAGTTGGAGCGATTTCTCTTTCTTCTTCTCTTGATGTAGTTGCTAAATATTTAGTGAATGCATCTTTTAATTCAGCTTCAACACTATCCATGTTTTCTGTAATTAAATGTTTGATATCATTACGTTTGTGATCTTGAGCAAGTCTCATACCGTAACCAAATTCAGCATTATCTTCAAATAATGAGTTAGCCCATGCAGGTCCATTTCCATTTTCGTCAGTTACGAATGGAGTTGAAGGAGTTGATCCACAATAGATTGAAGAACAACCAGTTGCATTAGCAATTAAAGCATCTTTACCGAAGTATTGAGTCATTAATTTGTAGTATGGAGTTTCTCCACAACCAGCACATGCTCCAGAAATTTCGAAGTATGGTTTTTGGAATTGAGATCCTTTAACTTGGTTAAGTGGGTATTTGTTTGTTTTATAAGTTACATTTGTATAAACGTAATCAGATACTGGTGCTTTAGGAAGTTCTTCATGAATATCTTTCATTTCAAGAGCTTTATTTCCCATTTTACCAGGACATTCAACTACACATAATGCACAACCAACACAGTTTTCTTGTGTTACTTGAATTGTATATTCTAAACCGTCCATGTCTTTTCCAACTGGTGCGATTGTTTCTAATCCTTCAGGAGCATTAGCTTTTTCTTTTTCGTCTACTAAGAATGGTCTAATAGTAGCGTGAGGACATACGAATGCACATCTATTACATTGGATACAGTTTTCTTTAATCCATGATGGTACTGAAGTTGCAATTGTACGTTTTTCATTAAATGTAATGTCTGGTCTCATTCCACCATTTATTAATAAATCAGTAGTGAATGAACTAACAGGCATGTCATAACCTTGTAATGTGTTAATTGGCATAACAAAGTTATCAAAGTAATCATCACCACTAGTTGGGTGAATGTATGTTGGATTTAAAGAAGTCCAAGCAGGATCAATAGCGATTTCTACTAGTCCATCTTTACCATTATCGATTGCTTTATAGTTAAGTTCAACAATGTCCATACCTTTTTTAGCGTATGTTTTATTTGCTGCTTCTTTCATATAACCAATTGATTTTTCGTAAGGAATAATTTGTTCATTTAAAGCAAAGAATGCTGATTGAAGGATTGTGTTTGTACGACGACCCATTCCAATTTTGTCTGCAATGTGAGTTGCATCAATAATGAAGAATTTTGCTTTTTTACTTGCTAAAGCATATTTAACTGCTTCAGGTAAGTGATCAATAATTTCATCTTTTGTATATGTAGTATTTAAAAGGAAAGTTCCACCTTCTTTTAAGTTAGCTAACATATCATATTTTTCTAAATATGAATCTAGAGAACATGAAATGAAATCAATGTTTCTTACATAGTAAGTTGATCTGATTGGAGTTTTACCAAATCTTAAGTGAGATCTTGTTGCTCCACCAGCTTTTTTAGAATCGTATGCAAAGTAAGCTTGTGCATATAAATCTGTTTTGTCCCCAATAATTTTGATTGAGTTTTTATTAGCAGATACAGTTCCATCTGAACCTAATCCGTAGAATAAACATGAAGTATAATCAGCTTCAACTTTGAAAGTAGGATCTACTTCAATTGAAAGATTAGTAACATCATCGTTAATACCTACTGTAAAGTTGTGTTTTCCACCTTTAATAGCGTGATCATATACAGCTTTAATGTTAGATGGGTCAACATCTTTTGATCCTAAACCATAACGTCCACCAATAATTGTGTAACCTTTACCAGTTAAAGCAGTTGCTACATCAACATATAGTGGTTCACCAGTTGAACCTTCTTCTTTTGTTCTGTCCATTACAGCGATATTTTTAACGCTAGCTGGAATTACATCTGTTAAGAATTTAGTTGAGAATGGTCTATATAAGTGAACTTTAACTAAACCAACGTTGTAACCTGATTTGTTTAAAGTATCAATTGTTTCACGAATAGTATCTGTAACAGATCCCATTGCAATAATAATTGTTTCTGCATTTTCACTACCATAGTAAGTAAATGGAGCATAATGTCTACCAGTAATATTACTGATTTCTTTCATGTAATCATTTACTACATCAGCAACTTTGTCATAGTGAGCATTTGACGCTTCTCTACCTTGGAAGTAGATATCATCGTTTTCAGCTCCACCACGTGTTACTGGATTTGTGTGTGGGTTAAGACATCTTTCTTTATATGCTTTTAAAGCATCTTTATCTAAAAGACGATCTAAATCAGCATAATCGATAGTTTCGATTTTTTGAATTTCATGAGATGTTCTAAATCCGTCAAAGAAATGTAAGAATGGTACGCTTGCTTTAATAGCAGCTAAGTGGGCAATTCCACTTAAGTCCATAACCTCTTGAACAGAATGTGATACTAACATTGGGATACCAGTTTGTCTAACTGAATAGATATCTTGGTGATCACCAAAGATTGATAATGCTCTAGTTGCTAAAGCACGAGCAGAAACGTGAAGTACTGCTGGATTTAATTCACCTACTAATTTGTAAATTGTAGGAATCATTAAAAGTAAACCTTGAGATGCAGTATAAGTAGTTGCTAAAGCCCCACTTTGTATTGCACCATGTATTGCACCTGCTGCACCTGCTTCTGATTGCATTTCACTAACTTTTACAACTGAGTTGAATAAGTTTTTTCTTCCTTGGCTTGCCCATGCATCTACTTGTTCTGCCATGTTTGATGATGGTGTGATAGGATAGATACCTGCAACCTCTGTAAATGCGTAAGACACATATGCAGCAGCGGTATTTCCATCCATTGATAAGAATTCTTTTGCCATTGAATTTCTTCTCCCTTCGATTTATTAATATGATTTCATTATACTACTAAAAAAGTATAAAATAAACATATATGTTAGAGCTTTTTAAGTATAAAAAAGGTTAATTTATTGTTAACAAAGTTATTTATAATCATTATTGTTAATGTATAGTAATTTATTATCGATATTGCCTACAGTGTATAGATTTACTAATTTTCCATGTGATATATATCAAAAATAAGTTTACATGTAATATATTTATAAATAATTCTTTTAGTCGACAAATGTATGTAACTCATGTGTTTTTTAAAATTTTTTAATTTTTAACAAGAAATACTCATTGTAATTTTACAATGAGTATCTATATTAACATATTCTATTTTGTTTTTATTATAATATCACTATCTAAAATGATAGTTGTTGGACCATCATTTTCAATATTTACAATCATGTCGGCTCCAAATATACCTGTTTTCACTTCAATATCATGATCTGTTAAACACTGATTAAAATAATTGTATAAAGCAGAAGCTTTACTTGGTTCCATTGCTTCTACAAATCCAGGTCTATTGCCTTTTTTGGCATCTGCATACAATGTAAATTGAGATATTGATAAAATTTGTCCATTTACATCTTTAACTGATAAATTCATTTTTTCATTTTCATCTATAAAGACTCTTAAATTACTAATTTTTTTTGCCATCGCTTTTGCAATTTCTTGATTATCTTCATGGTTAAATCCTACAAGTAAGTTTAAACCTTTTGCTATCTTATTATTTATATTTTCTTTTGGAATTATTACACTACTACTCTTGACTACTTGTACTATTACTCGCATCTTTACCTCCAAATATTGCTTCTATTTTATTCAGTAAAGAAACAAAATTTTCTTGTGAAATTAATGAGTTAACACATCTTAATTCAATAAGATTATTTTTAAGTAGATTTACAGCAAGGTATTTACCACTTACTTCTTTTTGAAATTTTAAATATGTATCATAGTCTGGAATATCAATAATTCTTTTATATTCATTAAAACTAAAAGTTTCATTGTCGTTTATATCAATAATTTCAAATAGTTGTTTAAATTTTTCTGCTTTAATTCTCTCATCAGCCTTGATATTTATATGTAAACCACAAGCTTTTTCTGCCGTTACTTCTAAAACACCACTAGAGAAATCAATTATCTCTCTTATTCTATAATAAACATCAGTACATTCAACTAATCCTAATGGGTCTAAACAGATCTCAAATCCATAATCACCTTTTATGGTTCTGTCAGTAACGATGTTACCACGATAGTTCATTACATTAATGATGTTATTTAACATTGTTTTTAAGAAAACAATGTGCGTTCTTGAGACTTTAGCACTAACTTCTACTTCAAGTCCATAACCAAAAATTTCCTCATCAATATAATAATCATTATTGGTATTAATTTGTAATAAACTGTTTAATTCTTTAATAAAACCTAATTGTTCCTCTTCAGGATCTACTAATAATTCGTACTCTGGAAAGCTCATTAAAATCACCTCTTCTTAAATTTTTATTATTATAACATTTCTAATTAATCTATTCTATAATATTATTTGTTTAAATATTACATTTGAATCTTCTAACATTTTTTTTGATGCTTTTACTATATCTGTATCTGCATACTTATCTTCTAAATAGTAAATATTACTTATTCCTGCTTGAATTATTAGTTTTGCACATTCATTACAAGGAAAGAGTGTCACATACAAATCACTACCTACTAAACTGCATTTAGCATCTACGATTGCTTTAGCTTCACTGTGTAAGATGTATGGATATTTAGTATCTAAAAATTCACCATTTCTACACTCTAAAGGATAATCTTCACATTTTAAATTTTGAGGAAGACAGTTGTAGCCTACTGATACTATTTTATCATCGCTTACAATAACACATCCTACTTGAGTATTTGGATCACTAGAAAGTAAAGATGCTTTTTTAGCATCAGCAAAGTATTTTTTATTCATATTCTACAAGTCCAATTTTTTCATAATAAGTATTTAATTTATCTGAAAGTTGTGATGCTTTGGTTTTATCCTTACTTTTGATTGCTGTTATATAACTTTCTTCAAATGTCTTATCTCTAACTAATATATTTTCTGGAATAAAGCTTAATCCAGCAATTGCAATTGCAATTACTGCAAAAGTAGCTAAATACGCTTTATTTATAGCCTCTTTATTTAAATTTAAGGCATAAACACAAGCAACGGCAGTTAAAAAACCAACTATACCTGCAGGTAAATTAATGTAATTCATTGTAGATATTAACATTATCATTAACAAAACCATCATTATATTAAACATATTGGCAAACAAAAATTTTCTTTTCTCTGGTAATGATGCTATTCCGACATATGCACCTGCTAAGATACATAGTATTGGAAATGATCCTGCAACAACAATACCTTTAATGAAAAACATCATTGTTAGTATTACCATTACTAATGAAATTCCATATAACATAATGGTTTTTTTAGTACCTAATTCTAACTCGATATAAGTATTATATCTAAAGAAGAAAAAGATAAAACAGACAATATATAAAATATTGGAATTAAGAAATACTGAACTAAACAAGCGATAATACTGATTAAACTGCTCAAAAAAGACAGAGTAGTAACTTGTATTAGTTAGAAAAGCACTGACATTATCAAAATAGAAAATTGCAGCCATATTTATAATCATAAATAATATTACAAAATATCTAGTGAACTTAGTCTTTTCATTCAATTCTTTCATAGTTTTTAAAACCACTTTATCAGCTAGCATTCCTGCAGCTGGTTTAGTGCTTACATTATCTTTTTGCATTTGAATTATTCCATCTATTTGGTCTAAATTAACATCTAGAAGTTTAGGAAATGCTTTTTCTATAATTGGATTTTGACTTAAATTATCACTGTTTTCAATTACTATTGAAGTTATATTTTCAACTTCACTTGCAACTGTTCCTCCAAAGTAAATACATAATATTTTAATGTTATCCATATTGCTTACTCTTTTATATTGAGCACTTACTTTTCTCATAAGTTCTAAGTCGGCATTAAATTCCTCTACTGTTGCAAACTTCTTTTCACTCACTCTTATTAAAGTCCACTCACTTGCCCTATTTTCAAGGAATATACCATCTACTTTATTTATAATTACTTCTTTATAGGAGTAATAGTTTACTAAGACTTTAACCGTTTCAAACACCTTTAAACGATCAAATATGTTTTTATTATTATTCAAACTTCTTCCTCCTTTTTATAACAATATAATTTATTATACTACAATTTAAATTTTTAAGTGTACATTTTTGAATAAATTCTCCTTATATACAAAATGTACTTAAAGTATCGCTAAAATATCGATACTTCTAGTCTTTATAAATAAAAAAGAACTATTTTAGCTCTTTTTTATTAAGAAATATTCTTTTCTAATTTTAATTCTTCTAATTTTCTAGTAAACTCTGGTTCTGGTTCAACTTCAAATTCCATGTATTCATTAGTTGTTGGATGAACTAAACCTAATTTGTATGCATGTAAATATTGACCATACTCTTGATTGTCTCTACGATAACCATATTTTGGATCACCATAAATTGGATGTTTAATAAAAGCTAAATGCACTCTAATTTGATGTGTTCTACCTGTTTCTAAATTACATTGTACAAATGATGAATTTTCAAAAACATCTAAGACCTTAACTTTAGTTAAAGCATGTTTAGAATTGTGCGAAGTCACTGCCATTTTTGTTCTATCATTTTTATCTCTACCAATTGGTGCATCAATTACTATATTTTCATCAAATATTTGATTGTGCACTAATGCTAAATAAGTTCTATTCAATGTTTTATCAACTAATTGGCTAGCCAAAATATTATGGGCTCTATCGTTTTTAGCAACTACTAATAAACCACTTGTATCCTTATCAATTCGATGAACAATTCCTGGTCTAACTTCACCATTTATTCTTGATAAATCTTTAATGTGAAACATCAAAGCATTTACTAATGTTTTAGAATACACACCTGCACCTGGATGAACTACCATTCCTGATGGTTTATTTATTATTAGTATATCATCATCTTGATAAACTATGTTTAAAGGTATATCTTCAGCCTCGATTGTTTGTTGTTCTAAAATAAAATCAGTAATATTAATAACATCATTTATTTTAACTGTATAATTAGCTTTTACATGATGATCATTTACTGTAATAAACCCTTCTTCTATCATTTTTTTAATTGTTGATCTAGATTTGTCTTCTTCTTCTTTCATTACTACTTTGTCTAATCTATCTAAATCATATGATTCATCAATTATTATTTTCTTCATTTACATCCTTCTTTCTAAAACTATCTAAAATTAAAAGTGCTACTGCCAATACAACATATATATCTGCAACATTAAAAATCGCAAAATTATAGTTTTTAAAACTAAAGCTAAAAAAATCGATAACTTCTTTAAAGAGTAATCTATCAATAAAGTTACCTAAAGTTCCAACCAATAATAATGTTGTTGCAATGTAAGCAAGTTTTGTTTTTGCTTCTTTATAAAAGAAGTAAACTACTACTAAAGCTACAACAGTAATTAAGTAAAAGAATTCAGTATGTCCTTCTAGTATAGAGAAAGCAGCACCGCTATTTCTAATATAGAACAGACTGAAAAAATTTGGAATAATTGTTATATTTTGGTATAAGTTCATATTACTAGCAACTAAATATTTACTTATTTGATCAATAAATAAAAGTATAATTGCAATTATTATTATTTTTGATTTTTTCACTATCATATCACCTTGAATTATTATAGCATTTTTATATTGCTAATAGCAATTAGCGTTTTTTATAAATTACTATTTACTTTGCTTTAAATTATCGTTATTATACTTATACGAGGTGATTTAATGGTAATAACAGGAATTGTAGTTGAATATAATCCTTTCCATAATGGACATATTCATCATATAAAAGAAGCACGTGCTAAAACTAACTGCGATCTATTAATCGCTATTATGTCGCCAACTTTTATGCAGCGTGGTGAACCTGCAGTTTTAAATAAGTATGAACGAGCAGTAGCTGCTGTAAGAAATGGCGTTGATTTGTTAATTGAACTACCTAGTATTTATGCTATTAATAGTGCAAATTACTTTGCTAAAGGTGCTCTTTCAATCTTAAACGAATGTCAGATTGATTATTTAGTGTTTGGTTCTGAAAATAATGATGTAGATTCTTTAATAAATGCTGCAAGAGTATCTACTAGTAATGAATATCAATTACTTTTAAAAGATTATGTAAAAAAAGGTATTCGTTATGCTAATGCATGCAATTATGCATTTAATGATTTAGGTATTGATAGTGTAAAAGAGTCAAATGATATTCTTGCTTTAGCTTATATTCAAGAAATAGTAAGAAATAACTATGATATTAAACCAATATCAATTTTACGTACTAACAGTTTCTTATCTAAAAAAACAACTGGTAATATTAGTTCAGCTACTGCAATTAGACATCACTTACATAATAATAAAACAATAGAAAAATATTCAAGTATGTCTCAAGTTTTAGAAAATAATAATGAATTAGTAAACTTTAATGATTATTTCTATTTACTAAAGTACTTAGTAAATACTTATTCAACTTCTCAGTTAAAAGAGATTTATGGTTTTGATGAAGGTTTAGAGTTTTTATTTAAAAAACATATTAATTCTACAAACAATATTTTTGATTACATAGATATGTTATCTTCAAAAAGATATCCTAAAACTAGAATCCAAAGAAATATCATTTATTTACTATTAAATCATACTAAAACTGAGCATTTAAATATTAAAGTTGATTATATTAGAATTTTAGCTATGAATAAATTCGCACAAACATACATAAAAACTTTAAAAAAACTAACGACTTATCATGTTATATCTAATTTTTCAGCCATTAAATCTAATTCATTAGATTTTGAAAAAAGGGTTACTTTTGTATATTCATGTGCTAAACAAAACTTAGACTACTTAAATAAAAAAGAATATCAGAGTAAAACAATAATAGTCTAAATGAAAACACTATATAAAATAGCTATTAGATGAAACAAAAAAACTGTAAAGACTGATTTTAAAATCAATGCTTTACAGTTTTTTTTTTAATATTAAGTACATAATTTATTATGATTGTTAACAAGATTACCTTTGAAATCGTATTTATACTCTATAATTGAATCTAATTGATTATTGATAAAGTTTGTAATTATCTTAAAGGCATTGCCTGATTTATTTGAACTTAATTGACCTTTTTTATTATAAATATAACTACTTACTTTTTTTGTGTTTTTAGATTTATTTTCATTTATTATTTCACTAATTAGAAGATCTCCTTTATTTGTATATTTGAAGTTAGCAATTTTATGAATATTTAAATCTTGATCATAATGTTTGTGTAGTTGATCTTTTATTTTTCTATTTAAGTAATAGTTTTTTTCATTAAAATAGATTATTTTATTATTTTGATCCCATACAATAATTTTTTTATTTTTAATCTTTTTACACTTATAATAGTTGTAACATACTATTTCTTTTAATCTCATATTTTGGTTATAGTATAGTACTTTTGTTATTTGATTATATTTATTTTTCACTTTTAAACTATACTTAGTATTTAAAGAAATCGTTTTAGTTCCAAATATTCCAAGTAAATATTTATTTTTTGTTTTTCTGTTAAAATTCATGCTTAACACCCCTATTTGTTTTACTAATGATATTTTAACTTAATTATAACTAAATGACAAAGTTATTGCTTTACTCTACAATATTTTCTAAATATAAACAATATATGTTATTTTATAGTATATAAAAAACAACTAATAGACTTTAAAGTCTGTTAGTTGTTCATAATTAATACATTCAATTAACGTAATATTAACATTGATTATCTTTTAAAATAATTCTAAGCTCATTTGATTTAATTCTTGTAAATTTTCAAGGGAACCTATTTTTTCTAAATACATCATATGATTATTATTTAGTCCTGTTCTTTCTTGTAAATCTTGTCTAGAAATAAATGGCTTTATTTTTGCTTCATCAACTATTCTTTGAGCAACTAAATCAGCTAAGTTATCTATTGTTTTGAAAAAAGGAATAATGGCTTTTTCTTCATGATCAACAACAAATGAATTTGCTTGTGATTTATTTAAATCGATAGTTTTTATTTTATAGCCCCTTTTGAGCATTTCAACGCAAACTTCAAAAGCTCCAAACAATGAAATTTCTTTTTCGGTTGCTTCATAACCAAGCGATTTTATATATGCCATTTTTTCTTCTATTTCACTTAATCCTCTTGTCATTGTATAAATATCAAAAGATTTTTGTCTAGTTGTAAAGTATGTTGCATAGTATTCTAATGGATAATACACTTTAAACCAAGCTACTCTAATTGCCATTAATACATAGGCTACAGCATGGGCCTTTGGAAACATATATTTTATTTTAAGACATGAATCAATGTACCATTCTGGAACATTATTTTCTTTCATGTTTTCTATCCATTCTTCTTTTAAACCTTTACCCTTTCGAACACTTTCCATAATTGTAAAGGCAAGTTTAGGTTTTAATCCCTTGTACATTAAATAAACCATGATATCATCTCGACAACCAATTACTTCACTTAGTGTACAGATCCCTCTTTTTATTAATGATTGAGCATTATTTAACCAAACATCTGTACCATGTGATAATCCTGAAATTTGTACTAGTTCTGCAAAAGATTTTGGGTTAGTTTCTTCAAGCATACCTCTAACAAATGATGTTCCAAACTCAGGAATTCCAATTGCTGCATTTTTATAGTTTACTAAATCTGAAATTCCTAATGCATCATTAGATGAAAATAAAGATATTACTTTTTCATCGTTTGTTGGGATAGATTTAGGATCAACATCTGTTAAATCTTGTAACATTCTAATTGCAGTTGGATCAACATGACCTAGTATATCTAATTTAAGTACATTATCATGGATTGCATGAAAATCAAAGTGGGTAGTTTTCCATCTTGCATTTACATCATCAGCTGGAAAATTGACTGGTGTAAAATCATGTACATCCATATAATCTGGTATAACTATTATCCCACCAGGGTGTTGGCCTGTTGTTCTTTTAACTCCAGCACATCCTTGGGCTATTCTTTCCATTTCTACTTTACGAACTGGATCTAAAGATATATTTTTTTCAAAATATCCTTTTACATATCCAAAGGCAGTTTTTTCTTGTACTGTTTGAATAGTTCCTGCTTTATAAACATATTCTTCTCCAAAAAGTACTTTAGTATAGTCATGAGCATTAGCTTGATACTCACCTGAGAAGTTTAAATCAATATCAGGAACCTTATCTCCCTCAAACCCTAAAAAGGTTTCAAATGGTATATCTTGACCATCACCTATTAAATCTTTACCACATTTTGGGCATTTTTTATTAGGTAAATCATATCCACTTAATATACTACCATCTTCAAAAAATTCACTAAATTGGCAATGTGGACAATAATAATGAGCAGCAAGTGGATTAACTTCAGTTATATTTGCCATCGTTGCTACAAATGAAGAACCAACAGATCCTCGTGAACCTACTAAGTAACCATCTTCTAATGATTTAACTACTAATTTTGATGAAATATAATAAACTACAGAAAAACCGTGTTTTATAATACTGTTCAGTTCTTTTTCTAGTCTTTTTAAAACGATATCTGGAAGTGGATTACCATATTGAGCATATGCATTTTGATAACACATATCAGTTAATTTATCATCTACTCCTTCTATTTTAGGAGTAGATAAACCATCTTTTATTGGTTTTACTTCTTCTATTGAATCAGCTATTTTATTGGTATTTATTATGACAATCTCTTTAATAAGCTTATCATTTTTTAAAAATTGAAAACTATCAAGCATTTCTTGAGTTGTCTTGTAATGTTGTTTAGGCATTTGTTTAATTCTATTTTTTCTATCATATAGTGGGTGAAATCCACCACCAGTTCGAGGTGCACACACATAAACATTTCTAAACTCTTGTAGAATTGGATTGGTATAATGAACATCACCTGTAGCAACTACTATCTTATTAATTTCTAAAGCCGATTCTATTATATATCTAGTTGTTTCTTCTAATTCTTGAATACTTTGATATTGTTCTAAGTCTACTTGATAATGTAAAATATCTGGTGGAAGTACCTCAATATAGTCATAGTACTGCATTGCTTTTTGTAAATCTTGCTTATTGGCATTATTTGCAAGATTATATATTTCTGAACTAGAGCAACCACTTCCAATTAGTAAATCATTTCGATATTTATCAATAACACTTTTATATAACTTAGGTTCATTACTAAAGTATTCTGTATTAGCTAAGGTAACTAGTTTAAAAAGATCTTTAAGTCCTTTTTGATTTTTAGCTAATATACTTAAGTGCTGTGATCTTTGTCCAATTAAAAAGTTCTTACTTATCATTTTTTTATTTATATCATTAAATGTTGTTACTTGATGCTTTTCTAATAAATCTAATTTCATGCCCTCATAAACACTTGCTAATACCATAGCATCATAGTCAGCACGGTGGGCTCCTTCACTATCATAGGCAACCTTATATCTTTTAGCACATGCTCCTAAATTGTGATATCCCTTTTTGGTAATACTACGACTTATTAATAAGGTATCTACAACTGTATTACTACATTTATCATATTTATTTTCTAATAATGCTTGTTGTAAAAAGCCCATATCAAATGATGCATTATGTGCTACTAAAACACTGTCTTTAATAAAATCCATAAACTTAGGTAATACTTCTGATATTAGTGGTGCTTTTTCTACCATATAATCTGTAATGTTTGTTATGTCTTTTATTGTCTCAGGAATCTTTCTTTGAGGATTAACAAAGGTATCAAAACTATCTATTTGTATCCCATTTTCATATTTTACAGCACCTATTTCTATAATTTTATCTTTTTGATTTCTTAAACCTGTTGTTTCTAAGTCAAAAAAGACATAGGTAGCACTTTGAATATTATCATCTGATGCATTTTCGACAATTAATGTTGTTTCATCAACTATACTAGCTTCCATGCCATAGATTGGTTTAATATCAGTTTGGCTTATTGCCATTTGAGCTTCTGGAAAAGCTTGAATGTTATTATGATCTGTTATAGCAATTGCTGTATGGTTAAATGCCTTTGCTAATTTTATATAATCTGTTATGTGCGATATTCCATCCATTGTCGACATGTTTGTATGCAAGTGTAATTCTACCCTTTTTTCTAAAGAATTATCTTCTCTAGATATTTCTTTTGATTTAATTGGTTGAATTGCCTCTAAAAATAAAACATAATCTTGTGTGAAGTCATCAAATTTCACTTGACCAATTGCTCTAACCCACATACCTTTTTTTATCTCTTTTAAATCTTCAACATTTAATCCTCTACCTTCAAATCTTTTCATTAGTATTGAATCAGTATAATCTGTTATTTTAAGTGTTTGAATATGTTTTTTATTTCTTGTTTCTTTTAGTTCATCATCAAATATATAACCTTCTATACAAACATCATTTTCTTCTTCATATAATGTTTTAATATTAGTTGGCTCATACTTTGATAAATCTGTTAAGGATTTTTTGAAAAATGTTCTTTTTTGATTTTGGATATTATTACTGTTGTTATCATTTGAGTAGTTATGTACTTCTGCCTTCATTGGCATTTTAACTGTATTAGTTTTTGTTAGTGTTTCTAGTTTCTTGTTAATATCCTCATCTTCAACTACTTTATATACATAATCTATTTTAAAACCTACAAGTTCCATGCAACGTTCAATCTTGTTTTTATGAACTTTATACATGTCTTGTATACCTTCATTTATATAGTTAACACTTAACTCATTTTGTTCAAATTCAAAATTTAAGACATCTGAATAAACCATTCCATTATCAGCATATTGTTGCACAAAATATTTATAATATGAAATAACCGAGTCTTTATAATAAAGAGCTAGGCTTGTTTTATATATAATTTTTATATTAAAGATACTTTGTTCTATTTGTTTTTTTATCTCTAAATATGTCTTGAAAGGTAGTGTTTGTTCTAAATTAATAAAAATAAAGATTTGAGATTTCTTATCTTTATTTTTTTCAAGATATTCTACTTTTTCAATTGTTGCATTTTGAAGCTTTTCAATTACTTGATAAGGTAATTGAAGTTCTTCTTCTAAAAATTGTTTTAATATTAAATCCATAGTTATCACCTTGCCTAATTATATCATATTTAAGCTATAATTTTTCTGTATATTTAAAAAAGAGTGATCAAAAATCACTCTTTTGTATTATTTGTATAAATTAAGTTTTAATTATAGTTTACTGAAGTATTTTTGCATTTCCCATTGAGTAACTTCATGTCTATATTCATTCCATTCAGAAAGTTTTGCCTTAACAAACTTTTTGTAAGCATGTGTTCCTATTGCATTTTGAATAAACTCATTATCTTCTAATGAATTTAAAGCATCTTTTAATGAATTAGGTAAGTTAACAATACCCATTGCACTTCTTTCTTTTCTAGTTAATGCAAATAAATTAATAAAAGTTGGTTTATCTGGTATTAATTCATTTTCAATTCCATCTAGGCCTGCAGCAAGTATTGCAGCCATTGCAAGATATGGATTAGCACTAACATCAACTGAACGTATTTCAGTTCTAGTAGCTGCTTTTCTTGTTCCAGGTATTCTAATAAAAGTTGAACGGTTTTCTGTTGACCATGCAATGTAACATGGAGCTTCAAAACCTGGTGTTAATCTTTTATATGAGTTGACTATAGGATTTGTAATAGCAGTAAGTCCTCTTGCGTGTTTCATTATTCCTGCAATCCATTGTTGGCATACTGTAGATAACTCTAGGTATCCTTTTGGATCATAAAAGACATTATTGCCTTCATCATCACTTAATGAACAGTTTACATGCATACCATTTCCAGCTTTATCACCAAAAGGTTTTGGCATAAATGTTGCATATAAGTTATGTTTTTGAGCTACTGTTTTTACAACATGTTTATATGTTTGTAAATTATCACATGCAGCAAGTACATCAGCATATTTGAAATTAATTTCATATTGACCTGGACCTACTTCATGGTGAGCTGCTTCAATTTCAAATCCTAAGTTTTCTAATGTTAAAACAATATCTCTTAAACAATCACTTGCCATTTCAAATGAAGTTAAATCAAAATAACTTTCAGAATCATTAGGATTTGTTGATGGAGTTCCATCTGCATTTGTTTTTAATAAATAGAATTCTGGTTCTAATCCAATATTAAAGTTAGCAAATCCTAGTTCTCTCATTTTTAATAGCATATTTTTTAAAATATATCTTGGGTCTCCAACAAATGGTGTTCCATCTGTTTTAAAAACATCACAAATAATACGTGCTATGTTTAATTTTGCATCTTCATCTTTTCTAATAATTCTAAAAGTATCAAAGTCTGGTTTTAAAAACATATCTGCTTCCATTATTCTTACAAAACCTTCAATTGATGATCCATCAAACATTACTTCTCCTGCTAATACTGATTCTAATTGTGATACGGGAACTTCTACACTTTTTACTTGACCTAATAAATCAGTGAATTGTAGTCTTATAAAATGAATGTCATTTTCTTCTACTTGTTTTCTAATAAATTCTACTTTTTCCATATAATCACTCCTGAATGTCTAAATTTTAAAACTTGCATTAATTGTATTACTATTTTTTAATATTATCAACTGATTTATGTGAATTATAACACATACATTCATATCGTGAACAAAAGTGCTTGTTTTTGATTTTACTATTAGTGTAAATATGAATTAAATAACAACAGTTTATATATCTAATTTTAATAAATATCCTCTTTTGTAATTATTATGTTAAAGTATTAAATATATCGCTTTTTTGTAATTTTGGTATAAATCTATAGAAAAAGCTCAATTATTATGGTTTTTAATAATAGAGCTTATAGTATTTTTCTATATAATATAAATAGTGAACAATTAGTTTAAATTTACTATTTTATAACTTTTATATTATATTAATTAAACAAATACAATGTATTAATTAATATTATTATAATTCGTACCAATTTTTACCAGCAATTGCATCTACAGCAAGCTCTACTTTTAATTTATAGGCATTTTCCATCTCTTTTTTTATTATGTTTGTTGCTTCATTAATTTGATCATCTTTTACTTCAAATATTAGTTCATCATGAACTTGTAGTAACATTGTAATATCAAGATCTGTTTCTTTTAACTTTGTTTCAATGTTTATCATTGCAAGTTTTAAAATGTCTGCAGCACTTCCTTGTATTGGAGTATTCATTGCTTGTCTTTGAGCATTTTGTCTGATATTAAAGTTATTTGAATTTATATTTTTTATATATCTTATTCTATTTAATATTGTTCTAGTATAACCTTTATCTCTTGCATCTTCTATTAATTTATTTAAATATCCATGTATGTTTGGGTATATTTCATAGTATTTTTTTATAAATGTAGCTGCTTCTTCTCTAGAAACAGTTATTTGTCTTGCAAGTCCATAATCACTTAATCCATATATAATCCCAAAGTTTGTGGCTTTTGCTTTACTTCTTTCTTCAGAAGTAACATCTTTAATTGGTATGCCATTAACTTTTGCTGCTGTTGATGCATGTATATCTTCATTGTTATTGAAAGCGGCAATAAATACTGGATCATCTGAAAAACTTGCTAATACTCTTAATTCAATTTGTGAGTAGTCAAATGATAATAATGAATAACCTTCTTTTGATACAAACATTTTTTTGACTTGTTTTTGAACATCTGTTTTAGTTGCGATATTTTGTAGATTTGGATCGATACTAGATAGTCTTCCAGTTTGAGCAAGTGCTTGTTTATATATTGTATGTACTCTATCATCATTTTTAATATATTTAGGCATTGGACTCAAATAAGTTGATAATAGCTTTTTGTATGTACGATATTCTAACACTAATGGAATTATTGGATGTTGACTTATTACTTCATTTAGTATATCTACACTTGTAGAATATTTTTTAACTTTTTTACCATTTGCTCCAGGGTATGGAATATTTAATTTTTCAAATATGATTGTGGCAAGTTGTATTGGTGAATTCACATTAAAATCTTCTTCTGGATAGTATCCTTTAATTAGTTGTTCTAATTCTTGTGTTTTTTGCTCATATTCTATAGTTAAAGAATTCATTTGATCTTGATCTATTTTAATACCACTATATTCCATATTTGCTAAAATATCACTAATTTTTATTTCTACTTGATATACTTCATTTAATTCTATTTCATTCATCTTTGTATGATTTATTTGATTCATTTTATTTAGATAATAAGCTTGTATTGCTTTTTGATTAATTATAGTTGCTTCATCTGCTTTTTTTAGAGCTTTTTCATCTAATGTTTCAATATTAAAATTAGCATCAATTATAATATTGGCATCTGTTTTATTATCTACATCAAGTAAGTAACTACTAATCATAATATCATCATTTATATTGGCGATATTAATGTTATGCCATTTAGCTAATATAATATTTCTTTTTGCATCGTGACTAATTTTAATATTGTTTTCTAAGTAGTTAAGTAGTTTTGTATCCTGATAAATATTATCTTTGTATATAAATTCTACTTTTTTATTATCTGCTACAAACAGACCTAAAAAATCTGCAAAGTGATAATTTTCTTCAAGTGATAGTAATGATATGAAATTATTATCTACAAGTAAATCTAAACTGATGTTTTCTACAATATCAATTGTAAATTCATCTTTATCAATTGGTTTGTCATCTTCAATATTCAGTCTTTTAACAAGTGATTTCATCTCATATTTATATAAGAAATTTTTTAATTCATTACAATTTGGCTCTTTTATTACTAGATCACTTATTTCAAATGGTAATTTCATATCTGTTACTATAGTTGCAAGTTGTTTTGACATAAATGCTGATTCTTTTCCGATGATAAGTTTTTCTTTCATTTTTCCTTTTACTTGATCAACATGTTCATATAAATTTTCAATACTATTATATTCCTTCAATAGTTTTACAGCTGTTTTTTCACCTACACCAGCTACTCCTGGGATATTATCGCTTGCATCTCCCATTAGTCCTTTTAAATCTATTATTTGTTTTGGTGTTACATCCCAAATTTCATGTAAGTTATCACAATTAACAACTTTTAAATCAGGAGTACCTTTTTGAGGCATTAATAAGTCTACATTATTGCTAAGTAGTTGTAACATGTCTTTGTCGCTAGTTATAACATCAACATGTATGTTTTCTTTATCGCCTAATGTAGCTAATGTTCCAATTATATCATCTGCCTCATATTCTTCTATTTCATAGTTTGGAATATTCATTATATCTAAATACTCTCTAACTAGTGGAAATTGCATATTTAGTTCTTGTGGTGATCTTGATCTTGTTCCTTTATATCCATCGAATTGTTTTTTTCTAAAAGTATCT
This sequence comes from Mycoplasma sp. P36-A1, assembly GCF_049478495.1. NCBI lineage: Bacteria > Bacillati > Mycoplasmatota > Mollicutes > Mycoplasmatales > Mycoplasmataceae > Mycoplasma > Mycoplasma sp. P36-A1. Next base: position 1,072,729 of record NZ_CP168083.1, read on the forward strand.
TTACTTGCATCAAAGGCTACTATTATGTAGTCATATTCATATACATTTTGAATTCGATTAACCATATTTATAAAAGAGTATAGAGCATTTGTATACACTCCATCACTTGTTTGCATTAAGTTTCTTAAGGCTGTTGCATGATATGCTCTGAATAATAATGAATTTCCATCTATTGCGATTAATTTTTTCATATTTTACCTCACTTTTAATTTTTATTAAGCACTTTAATATTATCTACTATAATATTATCTACTTCTTTTTCATCTTCTTTACCAATAATTAGTATAACATTTTTAACATTCAAAATTGGTTTTATTCTGATGTATGTTTTGGGAAAGATGATTAATGTTTTACTAACATATTGATCACTTACTCTTACAAATGCCATTAGTTGTAGATTTTTCTTTGTTTTGATTTCTTTTATACTGTCTACTATTGCTATTGCTTGTTTATTATCTTTGATGTTATCTAGTATTAGTTGTGGATTATCTTTTAAGTATTTATCTAAAGGATTATTCTTTAAATATAATTTAAGTAATTCATATTCATGATTCAAGACTTCTTCTGTTTCTTGATATGGTACTATTTTTGGGGGAGCAACTACATTTAATGGTAAAATAGTTTGATTTGAATCTAGATTATTTATCTCTATGTAGTTTTGTACTTTTGTAAGATTTTCTATCATAGTTTTTCTATTATATGAAAATCCATCAAAGGCTCCAGCATAGATTAAGTTTTTTATGGTACTTTCATTTATATGGGCCATCTTAAGTTTAGCAACTGCATCTATATATGAACTAAAATGATTATTGTTTTGTTCTCTTATTTCAATAATAGATTTTGCTGCTGCTTGTCCAATTCCAGCAATACTTGTAAATGGTAAAACAAAATAATTGTCTATGTTATTAAATTTTAATGTTGATAGATTTATGTCTGGTGTTTTTAATTTTAGATCATAATCTTTCATTTCAAAGGCATATTTTTTTATTTTATCAACTTTATTGATATTTGAATACAAAACGTTGTTGAAAAACTCTTTAGGATAGTTTGCTTTTAAGTATGCTAAATAATAACCTAACAATGCATAACTATAAGCATGGGCTTTATTAAAACCATAATCAGAAAATTGTAGTATCATTGCAAATACTTTAGTTGCTACTTCATGTGAATAACCTTTCAAAGTTGCATTTTGGATAAAGTCTGTTTTAATATTTTCTAAAACTTTTATTTGTTTTTTTGCCATACCTTTTCTTACTATATCAGCTTTTGCTAATGAAAATCCTGCCATTACCTGTGTTATTTGCATAATTTGTTCTTGGTATACAATTATTCCATAAGTTTCTTGTAGTATTGGTTTTAAATCATCTACAATATAATCTACTTTTTCTAGATTATTTTTTCGAGCAATATAGTTATCGATATATTTCATTGGTCCAGGTCTAAATAAGGCCGTTGTAGCAACCATATCATTGATTGAGTCAATTTTCATTCTTTTTAAAACGTTGATAACACCATCACTTTCAAATTGAAATATACCTAATGTTTTACCTGATGACATTAAATCTAAAGTTTTTTTATCATTAAGTGGTATTTTATTTAAATCAATTTTTTCTTCAATATCATCTAATATTCCACTTAGTACATCTAGTGTTTCTAATCCAAGTATATCCATTTTATTTAAGCCTATATCTTCTAGATAAGTCATATCATATTGTTCTAATAATGGTTGTTCTTGAATTTTTATTGTTGGAACATATTCTATTAGTTTTTCTTTTGTTAAAAGTATTCCTGCTGCATGTGTTGACATATGTCTTATAATATTTTCTAATTTTATTGCTTGATGATAAACAAAATTCAGTTTTTCATCTTGATCTAACATGTAATTTATTGCCTTTTCAGTTTTAAGTAGTTCTATTAATCGTACTTTAGCAACGTCAGGTATTAGTTTTTTTAGATTATTTACTTTATAATCTGGTAACTGCATCACTTTAGCTACATCACTTAAACTATTCTTTGCTTGAAAGGTTCCAAATGTTACGATGTGTGCTACATGTTCATAACCATATTTGCTTATTAAATATTGAATTACTTCTTCTCTTTTATTTGTTTGAAAATCAACATCAATATCTGGTAATGATATTCTTTCTGGATTTAAAAATCTTTCAAAGATAAGATTATTAATTATTGGATCTACATTTGTTATTCCAAGTGTATATGCCACTAATGATCCAGCTGAACTCCCTCTTCCAGGGCCAACTAAGATATTATTGCTTTTAGCAAATAAAACATAATCATAAACAACTAAAAAGTAGTTTGAATAATTCATTTTTATTATTATACTTAATTCATATTTTAATCTATTTAGATAATTATTTGGAATTATATCTGTTTTAAGTCTCTTTTTTAAGCCATATATGCTTAATGATGTTAAATAATCATTTATTTCTTTTGTAGTTGACTTAAACATTGGAAGAGTATCTATTTGAGGAAGTATAATGTCAGAAAATTGCATTATAAATGTTTGTGTATTATTAATTGTTTGAGCATCTTTGTTCTCTTTTAATTGTTTCTCATCTTTTAAATATTGATTACCTTTTAAACTATCGATTTTACTATCTAATTTTGTTTGATTGTCTATTGCTTGTAATATTTTTAGTGTTGCTTCATCTTCGGGTTGATAATAGCGTACTGGATTTGCTAATATTTCTTTTTCATAATTGTAATCTATTCTGAATTGTTTTATGAATTCTTCATCAAAATAGTAGTTATCTACATAATAGTAAAACTGGTTAAAATTTTCTTTGTAAAAATTTAAAGTGTCTTGATAATTATCATTTTCTAGTAAATAGTCTTGATAAATTTTACTTTTTAGAATATCTATTACGATAAATAAGTTTTCTTGATTGTCTTTAAGACTGTCTAATTCAAGGTATTTTTTATTATTTTCATATAGTATTGAACTTATTTTTTGTAAAGTTTTGTAACCTTGTATGTTTTTAGCATAGGCAATTGTTGTATAACTACTATACTGATCTTTTATTTCAAATTCTAAACCTAAGATAGGTATAATATTATTTTTTTGTGCAATTTTTATAAATTCTAAAGCACCACCAAAGTAGTTCAAATCACAAATTGCTGCATATTTTGAATTGTTGTTTTTTGAAAAATTGATGATATCTATTGGTTTCAATAAACTATTTTTGTTTGTATAATGTGATTTTACATTTAAATTTATTAACACTTTAATTTTCCTTTCTTAAAAAAAGATATTATCTAGAGGCAACCATGATAATATCTTTATTTGTAATTATTTCACTATTATTTAATATTTCGTTTGATATACATAATGTATCATCACTTTTAAGTAGATAATCATTTAAGGGGTATTCAAAGTTCTTTAAGGTAATAATAGTATTATCTTCTATATTAAAAAATGAGAAGTATTTATATTTTGATGCATAGTTGTCTAATGATGTTCTAGTACTAGTAATAACTTTAATAATTGAATAATCATCGTAAAAATTCAAGTTGCGATATTTTTTTAATAAATTTATATTTATTAAGCTGTGATCAATCCTTTTTCCTATTGCACCATAAACATTGACATGGTTATATTTAAGTTTATATGCTTCTATTATTGCACATTCTAAATCTGTATAGTCTTTATGGGGGTTTAGTTTTACTATTTTAGTGTTATTTGCACTCAATATATCAAGGTAATTTTTTTCTAAACTGTCAAAATCACCTATCGCTAAGTTTATGTCGATGTTTTTATCAATTAAATAGCGACAGCCTTGATCTACACCTATAAAATCACCTTTTTCATACTCTAATGAATAAGGAATACTTGCAACTATATTAACACTTTTATTTGACATCATAGATTAATGTTTCAACTGCTGCAGCAAAATCTTCTTTTTTAAATAAATATGAACCTGCTACTAGTACTTGCGCACCTGCATTGGCAGCTTGTTGTGCAGTTTCTTCATTAATTCCACCATCAATTTGTATTAGATATTTAGCTTTATTTTTAGCTTGGTATTCTTTTAGATATTTTACTTTATCTAAACTATTAAGCATAAAACTTTGTCCACCAAATCCTGGCTCTACTGACATGATTAATACTAAATCAACGATATCAAGAATAGGCATAATATCTTCAACATTTGTTTTTGGTTTAATTGAAACACCTGCTTTTAAACCTTTTTCTTGAATGTATTGAATTAGTTGTTTTGTTTCTTCTATATCTTTAGTTGCTTCATAGTGAAATACTATTAAATCAGCTTTTGCATCAATAAATAAATCAATAAAGAATTTAGGATTATTCACCATTAAGTGTACATCTAAGAATCGATTAGAGTTATTTTTGAACACTTCTAAGATTGTTGGTCCAAAACTAATATTTGGTACAAAATGTCCATCCATTACATCAAAGTGAATCCACTCTGCCTTTGAATTGTCTATTTTATTTATATCTTCTTTTAAATTTAAAAAGTTTGCTGATAATATTGATGGTGCTATTATTGTTTTCATTAATATTTTTCCTTTCTATTTTTTATCTCGTTTAAAAAATATAAATAGTTATTATATCTTTCTTGGGGAATAATATTTTGTTTTACTCTTTCTTTTACTTCACATCCTGGTTCATTTTCATGAAGGCAGTTGTTGAATTTACAATATTGACTAGCTTCTTTAAAATCATGATATGAATGTGCTAATTCAATTGCTGTTAACATTTCTAAATCTAGACTAGAAAATCCTGGACTATCTGCAATCCATCCAACTTTTGTTTGAAAGATTTCTACATGTCTAGTTGTATGTTTTCCTCTTCCTAATGCTTTTGATATTTCATTTGTTTTTATATTAAATTGTTGGTCCATTGAATTTAGAAGTGAAGACTTTCCTGCACCTGATTGTCCAACTAAAACACTTATTGAATTATTCATTTTATCTGTTAACTCTTTTAAATTCTTAGTATCTTTTATGCTTGTAAAGTATACTTCATATCCACTATTAAGGTAGTCTTTAAAATCATCTTTAGCACTTTCAAGACTTTTGGCTAAGTCGGTTTTAGTTACCACTATTATTGGCTTAATTTGATAGTTTTCAATTATTGCTAGAAATTTATCTACTAAGTTAGTAGAAAAGTTTGGCTCTTTATAACTTGTGACAATTAATGCTTGATCAATATTAGCAATAGCTGGTCTTATTAAAATATTTTTTCTTTCTAATACTTCTAATATGTATCCTTGATCATGATCTAATATTTCAATTATTACATTATCCCCAACTACGGGTTTGATATTTTGATGTCTAAACTTACCACGTGCTCTACATTTCAGTATTTTATCTTTTACTTGAACATAGTAGTTACCACCAGTAAGTTTTAAGATTATCCCATTTTTTTCCATTTTGTATTCCTAACTATTCATTTGTACTTGTGTTGTCTTCTGCTTCAGCATCTGGAACTGTTGTTCCATCATTTGAATTATCAGTATTAGGCTCTGATGGTGTTGTTGGTTCTTGAACTTCACATGTTAGTTTAACAGTAGTTCCTTTTTTAACACTATCTCCTGCTGCTTTATTTTGTGATTTAACTACAGCATCCTCTGTACAGTTATTAGTTGTTACTAATAATCCTAATTCTTGTAATTTACTATATGCAGTTGAATAAGAAAATCCACTGACATTGATTACGGTAACTTTTGCTTCTGTTGCTACTACAATAGTAACTGAACTTCCAGGAACTAACTCAGTTGAAGCAGTTGGATTCATAGATAATACAGTGTATTGTGGTTGATCTGATTCTTGAGTTTCAACATTAACTTTAAAACCTTGAGCTTGTAGCTTTGATGTAGCTGCATCTTGCATTAATCCAACGACACTCTCAACTGCTATTGGTTTTTGCCCTGAAGATATTTTCAATACTATTTTAGCATCTTTTTCTAATTGTGTTTCCGCAACTGGATTTGTTGAAATTACATTACCTTCAGCAATATCGCTTGAATACTCTTTTTCAACATTAATTGTAAAGCCTTCATCCTCAGTTACTTTTAATGCTGTTAACTCTTCGGTTGCAACTTGTTCAGTTTTATCAATTAAATCTGGCATTTTAATATCTGTCATATTAGAATTTGGACCAAAGATTAAAAATAGTACTACACCTAATACAGCAACTGCTGCTATTATTGCTGCAATAATTCCTTTTTTCTTATTTGACATTCTTGTCTTATTTGGTTTTAATTGTTTATCTATTTCGTTTCGATCCATTATTATTGTTTCAGATGGTTCTTCAACTTGATCATCTTCAACATTAAATACTGGTTCATTTTCTTTATATTGACAATCTACTAAATCAATTAGCATATCATGAGCTGATTGATAACGATAATTTTTATTTTTAGCTGTAGCTTTCAAGACTATATTTTCAACAGCTTGGCTTACATCACTACCTACAATCTCTCTTACTGATGGTATTTTTTCTTCCATATGCATTAAAGCAATATTGACTGCACTGTCTCCTGCAAAAGGAATTGTTCCAGTTAATAATTCAAACATTACTATACCTAATGCATAAATATCACTTTGTACTGAAGCTTGTTGTCCTTTAGCAAGTTCAGGTGCTAAGTAGTGAACTGATCCCATTATTGAATTTGTTTGTGTTAGTTGTGCTGAGTTTTGGGCAATAGCAATCCCAAAGTCAGTTAACTTTACTTCTCCATCACTTCTAACCATAACATTTTGTGGTTTAATATCACGATGTATTACATGGCGTGAATGCGCGTGTTCTACTGCTGATACTAATTGTTCCATTACATCTATAACTTCTCCTACTGAAAGTGGTCCATGTTGTTTAATTAATTGTTTTAAGGTTTTACCTTCAACATACTCCATAACTATATAATGATAACCTTGTTCTTCTCCAACATCAAAAACTTGAACAATGTTTGGATGTTCTAGTGTCGTAGCTGCTAATGCTTCACGTTGAAATCTTTTTACAAATGTTTCATCATGTGAAAGGTCTCCACGCAATACTTTTATTGCAACATTTCTTTCTAAAATAGTGTCTTTAGCTAAATATACATTAGCCATTCCACCCTCTCCAATTTGATCTATTAATCGATAACGATTATTTAAAAGATATCCATTGTTACTGTTATCCATATTAGTTTACCTCCATTAAAACTACTGATATATTATCATAGCCACCATTTGCATTGGCATCATTTATTATACTTATTGCTTTTTGAGAAATTGGTAATGAACTATCTAAAACTGTTTGTAAATATTTTTCATTTACTAAATTGTATACTCCATCACTACACAGTAATAATGTACAGTCTTTTTTAGCAAGTTCATAAATATCAATTTGTGGTTCATCCATAGTACCTATTGCAAACATCAACACATGTTTATTTGGATGGTTTAGTGCTTCTTCACTACTTATTTTCCCATTTTTAAGTAATATGTTAACTAGTGTTTGATCCTCTGTAATTAAGCTTAGTTCTCCTTCATTAATAACATAAGCTCTAGAATCACCTACATTAGCTATCATAATAAATTTTTCTGTTACTAAAGCTATACAAAGAGTTGTTCCCATACCCTGAAATTTTTCTTCATTATCTGATTTTTCTTTTACTAGTTTATTTGCTGCCATTATTGCATCAAACAGCCACTGACTAGCTTCATCTTTTGATGCAAATTCTTTGGCATCTATAAAGTAGTCCAAGACAGTTTTAGCAGCTAATAATGAAGCATATGCTCCTGCTTTATGACCACCCATTCCATCACATATTATTCCAATGGTATCTAAATTATTGTTTGTATAAACAAAGGCTTGGTCTTGATTTGATTCTCTGACTTTTCCAATATCAGTTATTGCATATTTCTTCATAAACTCACTCCTTTTCTTTTTTGCTTCTTAGTTGACCACAGGCTGCATCAATATCAGTTCCATGTTCTTTTCTAATAGTTACATTAATTTTGGCATCTTTTAAGTATTGTGAAAATTTATTAGCTTCATTTCTTGAAACATTTTTAAAAGTTGTATTATCAACTGAATTGTATGGAATTAAATTTATATAAACATTCATTCCTCTTGCATATTTTATCAAATTCTTAGCATCTTCTTCTGAATCATTAATACCTTTAAGTAGTATGTATTCAAATGTTACTCTTCTATTTGTTTTTTGAATGTATTGATTAATACTCTCTTTAAGTACTTGTAAATCATCTTTAACATTAATTGGCATTAATTTACTTCTAGTTTCATTTATTGCACTATGTAAAGATATAGCAAGATTTGTTTGTAAATCTTCATTCATATATTTATTAATACCCTCAATTATGCCACATGTTGAAATCGTAATATGTCTGGCTCCAATTGCTAAACCAAAAGGATTATTGATGTTTCTAATAAATTTCATAACATTGTCATAATTATCAAAAGGTTCACCTATTCCCATTACAACAACATGTGAAACACGTTCTTCATTAATTTCAATATCTTTTTGAACTAACATAACTTGAGCTGTTATTTGTCCACTAGTTAAATCTTTAACTTTTTTTAACTGTCCTGATGCACAAAAAGCACATCCCATATTACAGCCTATTTGTGAAGATACACAAACACTATTACCATAATTATAACGCATCAAAACTGTTTCAATGTAATTTCCATCTTTTAATTTAAACAAGTATTTAATTGTACCATCTAAACTTTCTTGTTTAGTATGTAAAATTAACTCATCAAAGTAAAAACTTTCATTTAATTGAGCTATTATATTCTTAGATAAATTACTCATTTTTTCAAAAGAATCTACTCTTTTTACATATAGCCATTCATATACTTGCTTTGCACGATATTTTTTTTCATTTATTTGTAAGAAGTACTCTTCTAAGTCTTCTAAGTTTAAATCATATATATATTTCATTGTTTAATCACCTTTATATATTATAAACTAAATCTTTGCTAAATACTATGTAATATTATAGACTTTTTATCGTTACATTTCACAGTATTTATAATATAGCTTTATGAATATAGAACTAAAATTTGATTTATTAATAATACAAATTCCAACATTTGTTTATTTTAACTAATTTTAAACTTTAATAACTGTTATTTAAGTTTTAACTAGTTGATAACTTCATTGCGTCTTGATAGAATTACTATGCAATAAAAAATATTAAGGAGCAATAATAAATAAATGGAAAAAACAAACAGTATTAATGTAAAGCATGTAGTAATTGATCCATCAGCAATTGGTTTATTTGGATTAGCAATGGTTACTCTTGTAGCATCATCTCAAAAATTAGGAATTACATCTGGAGTTTCTGGAATTATACCTTGGGCAATCTTTTTAGGAGCAATAGCTCAACTAGTTGCAGCAGCTTATGATGCTAAACATAACAATGTCTTTGGAGCAACAGCTTTTTTTGGATATGGATTATTCTGGCTAGGAATTGCCTCTACTTGGATGGTTCAAAGCGGTATATTTGGAGCTGAATTTCAAAGTGCTTTTGATCCAAATGAATTAGGAATAGCTTTTATTGGATATTTAATTTTCACATTAATCATGACTATAGGAGCAATTGAAACTAATAAAGTATTATTAATAATTTTTATTCTTATTGATTTGCTGTTTATTGGATTATCATTATCAACTTTTGGAATTGCTTATCATGAAACTCATATGTTGGCTGGTTTTGCTAAATTAGGTATTGCCATTGTCTCATTTTATGGTGTTGCAGCTAATGTTTTAAATCAACATTTTAACAGAACATTTTTACCCCTAGGTAAGCCTTTAGGAATATTTAAAAAATAGTTATTTAAAAATCCAACATTATCTAAATAGTGTTGGATTTTTATGTCATTAAATTACTCTAGTTATGGTTTATTAAATAGGTTATAATTATATTATACAAATTTGGAGGTTACTATGAAAAAATATCTAATTTTATTATTAATTTGCTTTAGTATTAGTGGCTGTAGTATAAAGCATATAGATTCAGAAAAAAATTTAAATATTGAGACTAATATTAAAAAGGATGATATTAGTATTGTTGAACAACAACTTTTAAATCAATTTAGTGATACACTTGGTAATTTTGCTACAGCTAAAATCACAAAAAGTGCAAGTAATTCTTATACTATAGTTATTACGCCTTTAATTGATACACCTTTATTTAATCTTGCTACTTTACTATCTAAAAACTCTTTTATTAATCAAGAGTGGAACTCGATAAAGGATCAATTAATTAAGTTATCTAACTCTTTTGATATAGAACAAACAAAAGTTGATAATACCATAATTATTATGCATCCAAATAAAACTGATATTATTTTAGAGATTGAAAATGGAAAAGTAACTAAAGATAATTATAATTCTTAATAAAAGCCAGGCTAATAAAGTTAGCCTGGCTTTTATTGTGAATATGTGTTTATGAATTTATTTTATTCTTTTTAAACTTTGAAACTGCATAATAAAACATTGTTACTAGTAAAATTGAATCAAGTACTTTATCAAACAATAATCCTAGTATAAATGATTTAATTGCTAATATTATTAAAAAGAAGGTAATTACTAAATTTAATAAGAAATATTTACTTTTAGGATTATATAATTTTTTGATATTATTTGTGTATTGGTTTAATGTTTTCATAAAAGGCCTCTTTCTTTAAAACTATTTTTATTTCTTTATTAATAAACATTATACTATTATAATTTCAAATTACAACATGTAGATAGTATTAAAGTTGTTAATTTAATATTAAATTAACATTAATTTAAATTAATATCGTAACTTATATTCGCTTAAATATTAATTAAATATAAAATTTGATAATTGATATTAGAGTAATTCTATAAAAACTGAATATACAAAAAGAAGAAATCACAGTCTAAAAAAATTGTGGTTTCTTCTTATTTATACTATTATTTTTTTATTATTTTAGCCATGTAAAAACCATCGCCATCTACTTCAAACCCAAGGATTTGTTTTTGAGCTATTAAGGTTAAATCATCATTATGTTTTTCAATGAATTTAGCTATCATTGTTTCATTTTCTTTTTTATTTATCGTACAAGTAGAGTAAACTAATGTTCCACCTTTTTTTAGTAATTGATAGGCTTGCTCTAATAATTTTCTTTGAACATCCATTATTTCATCCATTCCTTGTCCTATATTTTGATATTTTATTTCAGGTTTTCTTTTTATAACTCCTAGTCCTGTACATACAGCATCACATAATATCAAATCATAACTTTCTGTTGGTATTGTTTCTGTTAGTTTAGTCGAGTCATTTAAATATGTTTTTATACTTTTTAAGTCTAGTCTTTTAGCACCTTCATTTATTAAATCAATTTTATGAGCATATATATCAATTGCATCAATTTGACCCTTATCTTGCATTAATTCTGCTAGATGTGTTGTTTTAGTACCTGGTGCTGCACACATATCAAGAACTTTCATATCTGGTTTAGGATCTGCAAAAATTGCAACTTGTTGTGATGAAAAATCTTGTATACTTATGTATCCTTTAAGATACATTTCTTGTTTTGTAAGATCTCCTTTTAAATAATAATAGCCATTTTCGACTACTTCTGATTTCTTTACATTTGGATCTTTTAATACTTCATCTAATTTATTTGATAAAATATTGTATCTGATATGCGTTTTAGCAATTGCATTATTTGATTTTAGTATTTTTAATAGTGTTTCCTCACCATATTGTTTTTTTAACATTTTTATCATCCATAGTGGATGAGAATAATTTATTGCTAAATCTTTATCAGCATTATCTGTTTTAGCATAAATAAGTGGTAATTCTAGCAATTGTTTTAATAGTGCTACAACAAATCTTTTAGCATTACGATCTATTACTTGTTCTGTAACCTTTTCAGCTTGTTGAATAATTGCATAGTCTGGTATTTTAGTTAAAAAATGTTTTTGAAACAATGACATTATTATAATACATAGCTGTTTATTATTTAATTTATCATAATGGACTTGTGTTAATTGATAGTTTAATAAATCAAAATTTTGAATTGTTCCATAAGTTATAGTTGTACATAGTCCTTTATCTTTTTCACTTAAAGCATTCATACTTTTTTGTAAAATTAAATTTGAATATCCTTCTTTAAACATTACTTCATATATTGCTTCATAAGCAACTAATCTTGGGTTTTTATAGTCTTTCATTATTTTCTCCTAATAGTATTCTGTATCTATTTGTAATTTTATATTTCTATTTTTAGCATAGATCATTTTTAGCTTGTACAGTTGTTTATATATTATATCATAATCTTTATATTTTACGATAATGGCTTTTTTATAAGTATTGGCAACTTTATGTAAGATGTAGTATTCTCTTTCTACTATTATATTATCTTGATTATTATAGTATTTTTTTAAGCTTTGTTCTGCCTTTTCTACTTCTATTTCAAGTTGTTTTTCATCAATTGATGAAAAAGTTAAAAGAGCTAGGTAATAGTATGGTGGATTATTACTCTGTCTTCTTTTGGACATTTCTAAACTGTAAAAGCCAAGATAATCATGGTTAATAGCCTTTTGAATTACATAATCTTGTGGCATAAAGGTTTCAATTACTACTTCTCCTTTTCCACTAGCTCTTCCACTTCTTCCTTGAACTTGTACTAATAAAACAAACGCATTATATGCTGCATCATATTGATTAAATGATAAAGATGAATCAATATTTAAAACTACTACTAAATCGGCATTTGCAAAATCTAATCCTTTAGCAATCATTTGTGTTCCTATTAATATATCACTTTTTTGTTCATTAAAATTATTGATTATAGTTTCTAATGCTGCAATGTTTTTAACACTGTCTTGATCTATTCTTGCTACATTATAACTATTAAATTTTTCTTGAATATATTCTTCTATTCTTTGTGTTCCAAAACCTATTTTTTTAAATTCTTTACTATGACATGTAGGACATTCTTGTAAGTTGGTTATTTTATAATCACAATGATGACAGATTAATGTATTTTCTTTTTTATGATATGTTAGTGGTAAATCACAATTAGGGCATTTTATTATTTCTTTACAACTTCGACATTGAAAGAAATTATAATAGCCTCTTCTATTTAGTAAAACTATTATTTGTTTAGAATTATCTAAAAACTCTTGCATTTTATTAAGAGTAGTATCACTAACGATATTAGCTATGTTTTCATAGTTTAAATCTACTATATTAACTTTAGGCAAATTCAAATTATTTACTCTTTGATTAATACTTACATAGTTATATTGTTTGGTGTAAGCCTTAGTAAAAGTGTTCATACTAGGAGTTGCACTACCTAAGACTATTTTAGCATTATGATATAGTGCTCTTTGTTGTGCAATATCAATAGTATTATATGTAACATTATTATTTTGTTTAAATGAACTATCGTGTTCTTCATCTATTATTATTAATCCTAGATTTTTTATTGGTGCATATATTGCTGATCTTGTACCAACTATTACTTTAACATCGTTGTTAACTATTTTTTGGTATTCTTGATATTTAGCATTGTCAGTTAATTTTGAATGTAATATAGCAATGTTATTTTCAAATCTTGAAGCAAACCTTTGTTGCATCATTAATGTAAGGGTAATTTCAGGTACTAGAATTAGAACTGACTTATTATTTGAAACATAATGCTTAGCTAAATGTAAATATACTTCTGTTTTACCTGAGCCAGTTATTCCATGTAACAAACTAGTTGTTTGTTTTGTCTCAATAATTGCATTATAGGCTTTTTCTTGTAAATTATTTAGTTTTTTAAAATCTTTTTGTTTTTGATCAACTAAACTGTAAAGTTTATTATGTTTAATTTTTTTTGCATATCCTTTTTCCACTAAACTATTAGCACAGTAACTTGAAAATAATTTAGTAAAGTCTTTTAATAGTACTTTTTCACTATTTTTTAAATATTCTTTAGCTTTTAAGGTTTTTCCTTTTATTACTTCATTAGATTCTTGATAGTAGATCCATACAACTTGAGAAACTTTTGTTTTATCATCTAATCTCATTTTAGATGGTAACATTGTTGTAATTGCATCCATTTTTGATACTAAGTATTTTTTTTGCATGAATAATGCTAAATTATATAACTCATCATTTATTAAAGGTGTTTGGTCTATTACTTTAGTTATTTCTTTTATTTTAAAATCTTTTTTGTTATTAATCATACCTTCTTCTACATTAATAACTAAACCTATTATTTCTTTATTATTAAAGTTTATTTGAACTCTTGAATATTTTTTTACTTCATTTTTACTATAATAAGTATATTCTTGATTTAGTAAGATATTTTTATATTGAACTAAAATATTGATTGTATACATTAAACTACTCCCCCCTTTCAAAATAAAAACTAAAGATTAACTCTTTAGTTTAAACATTATCTCTAATAATTGCATCAATTTCTGATACGGTTTGTTCTAAATCATTATTTTCTACAACAAAACTATAGTTATTTGTAAGAGTAAGTTCATACTTAGCTTTATTTAGTCGTTGTTGAACTACTTCTTCAACTTCTGTTCTACGCCCTCTTATTCTTCTTTCTAACTCTTCTATTGTAGGTGGTACTATAAAGATTGTTAATGCTTCTGGTACCATTGATTTAACTTGTGTTGCTCCTTGTACTTCTATTTCTAATAAAACATTTTTTCCTTCGTTTAATAATTGTTGAACGTAAGCTTTTGGTGTTCCATAATAATTACCAACAAATTGTGCCCACTCAATTAATCCATGCTCTTGAATTTTTGCTAAAAACTCTTCTTCGCTAACAAAGAAATAATCTACACCATCTTGTTCACCAACTCTTGGTTTTCTTGTTGTCATTGAAATTGAATATGCTAGATTTAAATTAGATTCTTCAAACAGCCTTTCTCTTATTGTTCCTTTTCCAACTCCACTTGGTCCACTTAATATTATTAGCTTGCCTTTTTTCAAATAAATCACTCCTAAATGTACTTAGTTAATTATATATTTTATTTAGAAATATTTCAATATGTACTTGTGAATAAGTTATCTTTATCACTATAATTACACAATTAGTATTAAGTCTTGATTAAAAGATTCATATATAATTACTTTATATATGTTATAATTTACTGGGTGATAAAAATGATAGATGGACTATTAACAACAATCTTAGTAAAGGATTTAAAAGAAAAAATTCTTACTGGAAAAATACAAAAAATATATCAATTGAATGATTTTGAATTGTTATTTAAAATAAGAGCAAATAGAAAGAGTTATCAACTTATTAACTCTATACAAAGCAATACATTTAGGTTGCATTTAAGTGAAAACAATTATCAAACATTAGATACTCCTACAAACTTTACTATGGTTTTAAGAAAACAATTAGAAGGTGGGATTATTAGTGATATTAAGCAAACTGAAGCAGATAGAAGTATTATTTTTGAAATTACTAAATTAAATGAATTAAGAGATGAACAAAAAAGATATCTTATATTTGAATTAGTAGGAAGACATTCAAATACTATTTTAACTGATGAAAATTTTAAAATTATTCATACTTTGAGATTTGTTCCTTTATCTATGGGAACTGTTAGAATTATGCATAAAGGTGCTTACTATGAACCTTTAGTATCTGATAAAAAGAATCCTTTAAAATCTATTGAAAATTCTAGTGACTATACAAAAGAGTATCAAGGATTTAGTTCGATGATTAATAAAGAATTTCTACATTTAAATACTCAAGGATATGATGCAAGTTCTATTTTAAAAGAATATCTTGATTCTAATAAGGTTTATGTTTATGATGATATTATTTCAATGATTCCTTTAAACTATACTTCAAAAGAATATAAGCAATTTAATGATATTAATGCTGCTTTTGATTATCAATATTCTAAAGAAAGTAGTGAAAAGTCGATTAACCAAATCTTTAAGAAAGAGATTAAAACAATAAAATCAACAATAAAAAAGAATTCACGTAAAATAGATAAATTATCTAATGATTTAATTGTTAATCAAAACAATGATAATTTAAAATATGAAGCTACTTTAATTTTTAATAATATTTACTTATACGATAAGAATAAGCGATATGATCAAATTGATGTATTTGATTATGATTTAAATAAGAGTATAACTATCGTTCTTGATTCTAAATATACTTTAATAGAAAATGCAAGTAGAATCATGAATAAGTATAATAAAGCTAAAAATTCACTATCTTTTATTCAAGAACAAATTGATCAAGCTACCATAATTAATGATGTCTTATCAAATAGTCTTGAAAATTTAGAATATGCTAATATTAATGATACTAGTGAAATTATTGATGAACTAGTTAGTAAAAAATATATTCATATTAAAAATCATAAAATATCTAAGAAAAAGAAGAAAGCACCAATGTATGAAACATACATTACTCCTGATAATACTACTTTATTTGTCGGTAAAAATAATATTCAAAATGATTATATTACCTTTAAATTAGCAAGTCGCTTTGATACATGGACGCATGTTAAAGGTATTCCAGGTTCTCATGTTATTATTCATTCTGAAAATGTTACTTCAAATGATTTAGAATGGGGAGCAAGATTAGCTTTATATTATTCAAAGGCATCTAAAGACATAAAGTATGATGTTGATTACACTTTAGTTAAAAATTTAAAAAAATTAAAAGGTGCTAAATTAGGTATGGTAACATTTAATACTAATGAAACTATTACAATTGATAATAATTATGAATTAATACTTCAATTAAAGAGAGGATAAATAATATGTATTATACTTGGATTAATGATGATAATGTCTTAGCAATTACTTCAAATAATAAAGATGGAGTATCATCTCTACCTTTAAATAATTTAAATTTTGGCTATCATGTAAATGATAAAAAAGAAGATGTGGATGCTAATTACAACATTCTTGCTAATGATTTAAATATTGATGTTAATAATATTTACTATCTTAAACAGATACACAGTTCTAAAATTATTAAGGTAAACAAAGGTTTGCTAAATCCTATTGATCAAGCAGATGCTTTATACACAAAAGAACCTGGTGTCTACATATCTGTATTTACAGCTGATTGTTTACCAATATTAGTATATGATTATAAAAGTAACATTGTTTGTGCTATTCATGCTGGTTATGCTGGCTCTGCAAAACTTATTGCTTTTAATACTATAAACTATCTTGTAAAAAATGAATGTTTAAATCTAGAAACTACTAAAGTTTTTTTAGGGCCAAGTATAATGCAAGATAGTTATGAAGTTGATGATTATGTTAAAAACTTAGTTAATGCATCTAAAATATTTGATATTGAAAAATTATTTAAAACTAAGAGTAATGGTAAATATTTATTTGATAATAGATTATATAATACTTTACAATTACAAAAAGCAGGTATTCTTATTGATAACATTCAATATTTAAATCATGATACCTTTACATATAGTGATTATTTTTCATATAGAGAAAATAAGAATTGTGGTCGTATGATAAGTTTAATTGGCTTAAAAGAAAATAAAAGAAACTATCGTAAATATGCTAAATCTATAATAATTAAAGATAAAGAACAACAAAATACTAATATATTAGAGCAAGTTAATGAGTTAATAAATAAAAACAACTATCAAAATATTTTTATTTATTTACCTATGTCAAATGAGGTAGATTTAACATCTTTAGCTAATAATTCTAAATTAAATATTTATATTCCTAAAATTATTAAAGATGGTCAAATGGTAGCTGTTAAATATGATCCTACAAAAGTAAGAATGACTAAGTTTGGCTGTTTAGAAGCATATAATGATGATACAATTGATCCAAGAGAATTGGATTTGATTTTAGTTCCTGCTGCTGCCTTTGATAAGAAAAATGAACGACTTGGTCATGGTAAAGGTTTCTATGATCGTTATATTATTAAAGCAACAAATTCAGCTATAGTTGGTATTAGCTTTAATGAATTTATATTTGAAAAATTACCTACTGATTCTTATGATGTAAGAATGGATAGTGTCATAACTTATAAATAAGTAATATCTTTATTGTTTATTACATCATAGATGTAACTAAATATCATAATTAATTGTATAGTTTTTATTAAATAAAGCCTTATGCTTTATTATTACAACTATTTGGTATAATATTTTATATTATAAGGGGGTAATACTATGAACATATTAGACTATAGTAATCAATCTTCAGATATTGGTACAATAGATGAGTTTAAAGTTGAATTAAATGATGTTATTGATAAGTACAGTGAATATACTATTAAAAGTAACGATTTCATTGATGCTAAGAAAAAAGAATGTTTAGAGTTTGTTTTCAATAAAGTAATTAAAAATACTATAAGTGATGAAATAATATTGAATGACTTATACAATTTAGCTTTAGAGAATAATATATATCAAACTGAAATAATACAGGAAAGATATAAAGATGCATTAACTACTTTAAATAAAAGTAAAGGTGAAAATTTAGAAACATCTACTGATTTTAAAAATATGATTACATTTCTTTTATATAAAATGGCTGATAATTTAGTGACTGAATTTGAATCAAACATGAGTCAAAAAACACTATCACTTGCTAATATAATATATTATCTAAGATCTGTTATTGTTATTGATGAAAGCAATGTTGCAAACTTTATAGCTGAGTATAACGAATGTAAAATTACATTATAAAAAACTATCACTTGAATGAAGTGATAGTTTTTTTGTTATTTTATTCTAGCAACATTTGTATCTATTGCTGCTTGTTTGACTGCATTACTAATTCTTTCGACAACTCTTTCATCAAATGGACTAGGTATTATATACTCTCTACTAAGTTCTTCATCGCTTATAATACTAGATAAAGCTTCTACTGCTGCAATTTTCATTTCAGTGTTAATTGCTTTAGCTCTAACATCTAATGCCCCTTTAAAAATACCAGGGAAAACTAAGACATTATTAATTTGATTTGGATAGTCACTACGACCTGTTGCCATTATAGCTACTCCTGCTTCTTTAGCTAGTTCTGGTTTTATTTCAGGATTAGGATTAGCCATTGCAAATATAATAGCATCTTTATTCATTGATTCTGCCATTTCTTTTGTAACAATGTTAGCTGCTGATACTCCAATAAAAACATCTCCACCCTTAATTGCTTCAGCTAATTTAGGTGAGTCAGTGATAACTTTTCTTTCTTGAATCATATCAACTAAACCATCAATTAAATCTGGTGTTAATTCTCCACTAAATATCTCTCCATTGATATCACATAAAGAAAAATTCTTAACTCCATAGACTGCAAATAGTTTTACAATAGCTACTCCTGCAGATCCTAGACCATTAACAACAACTTTAATGTCTTCTATTTTTTTATTAACTACTTTTAAGGCATTTACTAATCCAGATAGACATACTATTGCAGTTCCGTGTTGATCATCATGAAAAACTGGAATATCTAACATCTCTTTTAATTTTTCTTCAACATAAAAGCATTTTGGAGCTTTAATATCTTCTAGATTAATTCCACCAAATACTGGAGCTATATTTTTAGCTATTTGTATTATTTCATCTGCATCTTGCGTTTCCACACATATTGGAAAAGCATTAACATCTGCAAATGATTTAAATAAGGCTGCTTTACCTTCCATTACTGGAATTGAAGCTTTAGCTTTGATATCTCCTAAACCTAAAACTGCACTACCATCACTAATAATAGCAATAGTATTTCCCTTAATTGTATAATCATATACTTTGCTTTCATCATCAGCTATTTCAATACATGGTTGTGCAACACCAGGTGAATATAGAAGTGATAATTCTTCTTTAGTTTTAATTGGCATTTTAGTTTCTGTACTAATTTTACCTTTTAACTTTTTATGCAACTCAATTGATTGTGAATATACGTCCATAAATATCTCCTTTGTTTAATTCCTATTGTTTACTTACTTAATTGTAACATTTAGCTTGTCTAAGTTAAAGGTTCTATCAAATATTATTATAAAAATCTCTTATTATTTAGTCATATTAGATGGTTGTTAATATATTGTTACTAATTATTAATTGTTTATTTATTGATAATCATAATATTATTTTCACTTAATTAATTTTAACTTAATATATTTAAAGCATTATGGTATAATGGTTTAGACAAATAGTGAACAAATTGAAAGGTGGCCAATAATGTTAAATATATATATTAAAAATACTATAAAGAAAATACTACCCTTTATTATGATAATCATAATAATAAATATAAATCAAACCTTTGTAATGGCAAATGAAAAAGATGATGTTACTAATTATCAAGCTGGCTACAGTAAAATCAATAAATATACTAATAATAAGTACATCTTTTCTATAAGTGATAAAAATATTAATGATAGTTTGTATTGTGATGCTCAATGTCAAAAGAATAAATGTGATATTTTAGATGATTTGAATATTGAATGTGATATGAAAGCAATAAAAGTTGATGATTCTATTATAAACATCACTACTTTAGCTGAATGGAATAATTTTGCTACAAATAGTATTAATATTAAGAATAAAAATATTAATATTGTAAAAGATATTAATTTTTCTGGATCTAATATGAATACTGCTACTATAAATAAAAATGTAATTGTATATGGAAATAATAAAGCATTTATTGGTACTTCAAAAGTACTAATAGCTAAAAACTATGGACAGATTGTTAATTTAAACATTAATAATGCAAGAATTCTTAATAATGATAATGCTAATAATCAAGGAGTTATTTCATATAATTATGGTGTAATTAAAGATGTAAATTTTTATAAAATCAATGTTGTTGGTAATAATTATTGTGGTATTATTTCTGAAAATAAGGGTATTGTAGAAAATATTAAGGCTAGTAAGGTTAATGTTGTTTGTAATGATATTGCTGGAGGATTAGTTGCTAATAATGTTTCTTCTAATAAGAATAAAACTTATGCTAAAAGAGTAATTAAACAAGCTATTATTAAGAATGTTAAACTGGATAATATACGTTTAAAATCTAAAAGAGCTAATAATAATAAAAAATATAGTAATTTAGCTTTCAATGGTAGTAAAAAATCATATGAAGGTGATTATTTTGGTGGTATTGTTGGGTATAATAGAAGTGCTATTATTAGTAATAGTTCAATAAATAATATAAGAATATATGCTGATGATGCTATTGGTGGTATTGCTGGTATTAATCATAAGTCCCCTTCTATAAATAAAAATGCAAAAATTAACGATGTAAAAGTCTCTAATATTAAAGTTTATGGAGGTAAAAGAATTGGTGGAGCTGTTGGCTTTAACTTACAAAAATATGATAGTAATAAATACTCATGGATTAGTTATAAAGGTAGTAAGTATAAGAATTTACAAGCTAGCATAAACAATGTAAATATTTCAGGTGAAGTTTATATCAAAGGTTATTCTGAAGTTGGTGGTATTGTTGGAATAAATAATTTTGCTAGACTTCACAACAGCACTTTTAATGCTAAGAAAGCTAAGTATCATGTTTATTCTTTAAATGATGAAGCTGCTGGAGCTATTGGAGACAATGAGTTTGGTTATGTTTCGAATACAAAAACAAATGCTAATTCTTATGCTAAAGTTTTTCAAGCTGCTGGTTTTGTTGCTGATAATGAAGGTACACTTAAAAATTGTATAGCTACTGGTAACACCTACTCTAAAAAAGAAATTGGTGGCTTTGTCGCAAGTAATTTAGGTGTTATATATAATTCAAAGGCAAAAGGTAATGTCTATGCTACTTCTAGTAGTTCTGTTGGTAATTTTGCCGCTTATTCTAAAAAAGAGACTTATAAAGGCTTAACTCTAAAAGGAAAAATTATCAAATCAAGTACTAATAATAAAAGATACATAAAAAATAAGAAGGTTACAAACTTAAAGGTTGCCTAGTTAATTATAGTTTAAAACACTAGCATATTTAGATATATAATAACACCCATTAAAGTTAGAATTTATACTAACTTTAATGGGTGTTATGTAAAATTATACATTTAAGTTTCAGTCTAGTCATTTAT
Organism: Mycoplasma sp. P36-A1; assembly: GCF_049478495.1. Taxonomy (NCBI): domain Bacteria; kingdom Bacillati; phylum Mycoplasmatota; class Mollicutes; order Mycoplasmatales; family Mycoplasmataceae; genus Mycoplasma; species Mycoplasma sp. P36-A1. Next base: position 1,094,774 of record NZ_CP168083.1, read on the forward strand.
ATAAACATATTAAATAAAATATAAATATAAAATATAATTATTGTAATAAATAGTAATATACTTATAATATTCTTTTTGTTTTTTAAATAAGTATAGCTTGTTAATAAAGCTGGGAAAAATAGTATGGGAAACAAGTATTTATTGTATAGTGATAATGATAAAAATGGTAAAACTATGAAATAAACTATCGCAACAATAGAATAAATACATAATTGTATGTTGAATTTAAACTTCATCATTTATACGGCTTAATAGTTAGTGGTCCAACAATCCAACTAATAAAACCATCATTGTTAGTTGAATACAGTTGTTGTATATTGCTATTAAAACCTTTACAACCCGCTTTATCATTTAAATAACCTACTATTGATCCTACAGCTATTGGTGCCCATAATGCAGCAGATGCTCCCATTTTTAATACTATTTTTTTTGCTAATGTTGCTTTTGACATAGATGCTATACCATTTAAAGTTAAAGATAATCCTAAATCTGAATTGCTTATTTTTATTGTAGTATTATATCTTGAATTTGAATACTCAGTATTCAATAATTCATTATTTAAGACTGGATCACTATTTATAAGTTTGCTACTTTCATTCTTAGAAAAACCCATATCAAGTAGATGTTTATATATGTTTTCTTTTGTTATTATTGTATTGTTGTTAGTTTGAATATTAATTTCTTTATTATTGCTAATTGCTGAAACTGAGTTGTTATTTAATATATTAATTCCTAAAGTAAGGTAAAAAACAAGCACAATAAATTTTACATTTTTCACATTTTATTCTCCTTCAATTTGTTTTAATACTTCTTATCTTTTCAAATTTAATGATACCTAGGCGCTTATATTTGATAAATAAAGTATATCAAACCAACTTTTAAATTACAATCTATTTTTATAGTGTATTATAGATACATAAAAATATTTTAATAAAGTTAAAAAATATGTATCTTAAATATGATTTAGTAATTTATTATTAATTTTATTTTAACAATACATATAAAAAGAATATAAGTTTAAATCTTATAACTAATGTTAATCTATCTTATATGATATATGTAAAATATCCTTTTTTATGATTATATTATTATTAATGATCTTAATATAATTAAAGTAAATGAGATTAAACTTCTCTATATTTATTTTATTAGCAACATTATTTATAGTATAATCTAATGTAAAAAAGCACAAAAAAAGCTATAATGTTTGATTAATAATCAATACATTATAGCTTTTTATAATAATTATTTAACTTTTGCTATATTAAATTTTTCGCCATTTGGTCCTTCGGCTGTTTCCATATATTTATAGATTTCTTCTTTAGCATCTTCTTTAATTGGTTTACAATTTGAAACTCTACCAGTTTCTTCGACGATTGCTTCAGCTAAACCCATACATCCTGGAAATCCACATGCTCCACAGTTAAATTGAGGTAGCATATCATTAATTGTTTTAACTCTTTCATCAATTTCAACTTGAAGAAATTTGTCAGCTAATCCTAGGATAACTCCTAGAACAATACCCATAATAGCAAGTGTAAGTACTGCATACATTATTAGTTTTCCTCCTTATTTTTTCTTTCAGCTTTGTAATGACCACAACTTATGTTGTGACATCCACCACAATCTGCCATATCAATATCTAATGGTTTTTCTGTATTATTATTTAAATAATAAGTTAGGAAAAACATTGATACAATAATTGCCACAAAGCCAAGTAACACTAAGAATTGCATGATCTTAAACCAATCCACCTAGGCCAAAGAAAGCAAGTGCCATGATTGCAGCTGTTACAAGTGCAATTGGATTTCCTTTGAATGATCTAGTTATTGGAGCTATCTCTAATCTTTCACGAATAGTAGAGAATACATACATTATTAATGTAAATCCTAATGAGATACCGATTGAATAAACTAATGTTTCAGCAAATCCATATTCATTAGTAATTACTGCATTTGCAGTACCTAATACGGCACAGTTTGTAGTAATTAATGGAAGGAAAACTCCTAAAGATTTATATAATGATGGTGAGAATTTTTTAATAAACATCTCAACAAATTGTACTAGTGATGCGATAACTAAAATAAATGCAATTGTTTGCATATATTCTATTTTTAAAGGTACTAGTAACATATTGTATACTACATAAGCAAGGATAGATGCTATGAAAATAACAAATGTTACGGCTGCACCCATACCTATAGCTGATTCACTTTTCTTTGATACTCCAAGGAATGGACAAATACCTAAGAATTGAGTAAGGATAATATTATGAACTAGGGCAGAACCCATGAACAATAGGAATAATTCCATATTAAGCTACCTCCCCTTGTGTTGCAGCTTTAGCAGCTGCAGCTTTTTTTTCTGCTGCGATTTTTTTAAGCTCAGCAATACGAGCTTTTTCAGCAGCATCTTTTTTATCTTGTTTACTATTTGAATAGATCATTGTAATACCAGCTAGAGTTCCTAAAGTTAGGAATGCTCCTACTGCTGTAGTAAATGCTCCGATTGCAAAGTCTGCAGGGAAAATTTGAATTCCTGCAATAGCTCCTGTTCCAAGTAATTCTCTACAAAATGCAATTACGAATAGTGCTAAAGTAAACCCTAATCCCATTCCTAATGCATCTAGTGCTGATTTACCAGGTCCATTTTGTGATGCAAATGCTTCAGCACGACCTAAAATGATACAGTTAACAACGATAAGTGGTATAAATACTTTCATTGAATCGTATAATGATGGTGTATATGCTTGCATAAACATTTGTAAAATAGTAACTAATGTTGCGATAATTACGATGAAAACCGGTATACGAATTTCATCTGGTACAATATTTCTAACTAATGAAATAATGATGTTTGAAAGTAGTAATACTGCAAGTACACCTACTCCCATACCAAGAGCATTAACAACAGTAGTTGTAACACCTAATGATGGACACATTCCAAGGAATAATACGAATACAGGATTTTCTTTGAAAATACCAGCTGAAAAGATTTTCATTAACTCATTTGATTTCATTTCTAAAAGCCTCCCTTAATTATTACTTTTCCAGTTTGCAATTGCTGCATCTACTGCTGTTTTTACAGCTGAAGTTGTAACAGTTGAACCTGTAATAGTGTCGATTTCATCATTAACAGTTTTTTCAGTATACTGATTAATGTAATCTTGATTTGTTGTGATTTGAGTTCCATAACCTGGAGTCTCAGCTTGAGAAATAACTTTCATTCCTCCAAGGCTTCCATCAGTGTTAATTGCAAGTAACATCGCAATTTCACTTTGGAATCCGTTTGTTTTTATTTCATAAACAGTTCCTTGAGCTTCTTTACCTTTTACAGCTTTATAAATACCAGTGATTGGTTTTTCTGCTGCTTCTTGAGCTTCAAAATCTTCAGCATCTGGATAAAGTTCAGCTAAAAGTTTATTTGTTTCTGCTTGTGTATTTCTTTGAATAATTACTGATGTAATATCGTTTACAAAGTATAATGCAGCTGATGCTAATATACAAATTGCGCTTAGAAATACGGCTAATTTAACTATTTTTTTCATATTATATTACCTCGCCTAACCTTGTGCAATTTTGAATAAAATTGTTAGTAAAATGCAGACAATTGCTACTACAGCTACTGATAATGCTTTTTTACCTGTATTAACATCTGTAACATTTGCAGTAAATTTATCAATCATTGGCACAAACATATTACAAATTAAAATTGAGAATACTACACCTTCTGGTAAACTTGCAAAAAGTCTAATTAAGAATGTAATAGTTGCAAATAAAATTGCATATATAATTTTACCTTGACGAGAAATTGGATTTGTAACTGGATCTGTAATCATTAATACAGCTCCTAACATTAATCCACCTGCAAACATATGAACATATACATAATTTAATGCATGTCCATCAAAAGATCCAATAATAAATGCAAGTAATCCTACAAATAAAACGGCAACTACTGGTAAAACCCAGTCAATTACTCTTCTATAAGCAAGGAAGATTCCTGCTATGATTAATGGGATAACCATTGTTTCACCTATTGATCCACCATGTGTACCAATTAAGAATGAAGTAAAATCAGTTACTGATCCTTTTACTGCATTGATTCCACCACTACTAGCTAAAGAAGCTAATGGTGTAGCTGAAGCAAGACCATCTATTTGTGGTACAACTAATAAAGCACCAAATGCAAGTAATGCAAATGCACGACCAACTGCAGCTGGGTTAAAGATGTTGTAACCAAATCCACCATAAATTAATTTACCAAATAATTCTGCAATAATTGCAGATATTAATGTTACATATAAAATCATGTTGCTTGATAAATCTCCTAATGGAAGACATAAAGCTAAAATTAAACCTGTTATAAAAGGAACATTTTCATTTACTTTAGCTTTCATTTTATTACCAGTAATTTTAACAGCTTTAAAATATAAAAAGTCTGTTCCTACACAACCTATTACTGCAACTACCATGATTAAGAAAGCTCTTATTGCTCCTGTCATTCCATATAAGTTGAATTGTAGTATTAAACTACAAATACTAATAAATACTAACGCTATCATTAAATCTTTCATCATTTGTTTAGTGCTTAATGGATGATGATAATTTGGAGATAGACTATATTTGAATTTCATTAAATACGCCTCCTATTTTTTTGAACCTAAAAGTCTGTTCTTACCTTTAGATGTGTAGTCAGTTACCTGAATTCTACTTGGACAGATATAACTACACAAACCACATGAAATACATGTGTCTGCTGCTAATTTTTCAAGTTGTTTAACATCTTGAGCTAATTCAGCATCTTTGATTTGAACTGGTTGTAATCCTGCTGGGCAGTATTCAACACAGCGACTACATCTAAGGCAGGCAACATCTTCAAGACCTTCATCATATAGAACGTTTACAGCATTTGTATAAGTGTTTGTAGCTACTTCATCAGTAACAACAGCTTTACCCATCATTGGTCCACCCATAACTAATTTAGCAGTACCTGGAGTTAAATCAGATTTGTATCCTCCAATTTTTTCTACAATATCAGCAATTTTAGCACCAGTAGGTACAATTACATTTGTTGGTGTATTTAATGCTTCACCAGAAAGTGTAAGTCCTGTTGTATATTGTAATCTTCCTTGTAATGCTTGAGCAACTTTAATTGCAGTAGTTGAGTTATTAACAATAACACCAATTTCTGAAGGTAAAGTCTTGTATCTTTTTTGGAATAATTCTTTTATTAAAGTACGTTCCCATCCCATTGGATATACATCTGGAACTTCTTTAAATGTGATATCTTCACTAACATTTTCTAATGCTTTAGCTACTGCTTCTTTTAAAGCTGTTTTACCAGTTTTGAAAGCAATAATAGCTTTTTTAGCATTTGAAGCTTTTAGTAAATATTTAACACCAAGAACTAAATCTTCTGCATACGTTATCATCATTTTATAGTCGATAGTAATGTATGGCTCACATTCTACACCGTTAATTAAAACAGTGTCTATGATAGCTTCTGAGTTGTATTTAACATAAGTTGGGAATCCTGATCCCCCACAACCTGTAATACCAGCTGCTTTTATTGCTTCTACAATCTCTTTTCTACCAGCGCTTGAAACATCAAGTTTACTAGTTTGTTCAATAGCATCAAATTTCATGTCATTTTTAATTTTGACATGTTGAGCATAAATTAAACTAGCACTCATCATTTTTTCGATTCCTACTACTTCTCCTGATACACTTGAAAAGATTGGCACATTAAAGTGATCGTTACGTTGTCCAATTAATTGTCCAACTTTAACATAATCCCCTTCTTTTACAAGTATTTCAATATTAGTATTGTTCATATTCATCATTGGAATGTAAACGTATTCGAAATCATTAATTACGATAGGTTTTGCTTTATCTGTTAGGTCTTTATGACCATTCAGATGAATTCTACCTTTTCCGCTAAAAATCATCAAAACACTCCTTATAATATAGTATACATTTTTAGTACATATCCATTATACAAGATATTCGAAGTAAATTAAAGTAACTATAGATAAAAATAATTAAAAAATACATTAATTGGAAACTATCTAACATGATATTAATTATTTATAGTTATTTAGAACTGAAAACGTTTACTTCTTTAAACTTTAGATTACTTGTATTCTAAAGGCTTTCCTGTAGCTAGATTTTTTAAATCATTTATTTCATCTGTCTTTAATTTACGGTATTGTCCAGGTTCTAATCCATTTAAATTTATTAGTCCATACATTTCTCTATGTAGTTTTTTTACTGGAAATCCTACAGCTTCAAACATTCTTTTAACCTGATGATACATTCCTTCAGTAATTGTTAGCCTTACCTTTGAATTGTTATGCTTGCTGTCTTTATTCATTATTTTAGCTTTTGCTTTTGCTGTTTTTTTACCATCTAAAATAATTCCTTGTTCAAGATTTTTCATTGCTTGAGCATCAATAAGACCATCTACCATAGCAACATATGTCTTTTTAATCTTGTTTGAAGGATGCATTAATAAGTTTGCAAACTCACCATCATTGGTAATTATAATCACACCACTAGTATCATAGTCTAATCTACCTACAGGATATAATCTTGCATTACTTTCATCAATTAGATCTATTACAGTCGTTCTTTCTTTTTCATCACTAGATGAAGAAATTACCCCTCTTGGCTTGAATAATAAATAATACTCTTTTTTTTCTTTCTTTTTTATTCTTTTCCCATCTACTGAAACAATATCACTATCAGACACTTTTATTCCTTGTTCAGTAACAATATCATTATTTACTTTAACTCTACCTTGAGCTATCATTTCTTCTGCTTTACGCCTAGAAGCTATTCCAGCTTCTGCAATAAATTTTTGTAATCTTTCCATTTTCTACTCCTCATTAAACTTTGTGTTAAATATATTTTGTTGTTGTAAGTTTTCATTTTCCAAATCGATTTTAGGTAATTCTTCAATACTTTGTAAATTAAAAACATCTAAGAATTCACTTGTTACTTCATACATTAAAGGTCTACCTAAAGTTTCTTTTCGACCAACCTCTTTTATAAGTGAATTAGCTAATAATCTTCTTATAATACTATCGCTGTTTACACCTCTAACTTGTTCTACATCAACCCTTGTTACAGGTTGTTTATATGCAATAATTGCTAATGTTTCAAGTGTAGCATTTGTAAAATTAAATGAACTATTATTTTCAACTAGCTTTTCATAATAATTATGATGAATTGATTTAGTACTTAATTTATATTTATTGCCTAACTCTACTAGCATCAGTCCACGATCAGCTGCTTTTAATGATTGATCAAATTCATTTATTAAAATAGTAAGTGTTTCTCCATCAATATCAAGCACTTTTTGAATCGTTATAAAATCAATTCCTTCTTCACCTGCTAAGAATAATAGTCCTTCTAAGACGGCTTTCTTATCATTCAATTATATCACCTCTTCAACATATATTTCATCAAGAATTTTATCTTGTATTATTATAATTTTTTGTTTTTTAGCTAAATCTAGCACTGCTAAGAAGGTTACAATTAAGTAACTTTTAGTATTAATATTAATTAGGTTTATAAAAGGTATTTTAGCTTTATTATATCTTTTAACAAGGTTTAATACTTCTAAGCTTCTAGCCTCTACACTAATTTCATCATTTTTCATAATTGAATTAATCGACTGTGTTTTTGATACTCTTTTCATCATCTTATCTAGAGATTTTATTAAGTCATATAAGTCTAAATTATTAGGAAGATCTACTTTTTTTTCTGTTTTAACAAATTGGTTTAGATTTTCAACTGGTTTAGTATAAATCAAGCTTCTTTCTTCATTATATTGTTTGAAGACACTAGTTAATTCTTTATATCTTTTGTATTCTAAAAGTCTTTCTACTAAAGCCTCTTTTGATTCTTCTTCATATTCTAAATCAATTTCTATTTCAGGCTTTGGTAATAATAATTTTGATTTAACCTCTACTAGAGTTGATGCCATAACAAGGAATTCACTAGCAATTTCTAAATTTATATTTTTAGCAGCATCTATCATTTCAAGAAATTGATTAATGATTGTAGTTATTTCAAAATCCATTATATCCATCTTATTTTCTTTTATTAAGTGAAGAAGTAAATCAAGTGGTCCTTCAAAATCATTAATTATGAAAAGTTGTTTCATTTATGCATATCACCTCATAAAATATTATAACACAATCTTTTGTAAAATATACTATTCCTCTTAAGTTGAATTTCTATATATAAGCGATATGTCTGTTGTATTTTTTAAATAATAGACTAAATAAGATTTCTTCAAATATTATATATGAAAGATTTTTAGTTTACATAAAAAACCTCTAAAGGCATTCTTTAGAGGTTTAATTTCTAATGAAATAATGTTATTTCATTTTGTAAATATAATCTTATTTTAAATATTCAGCAACATTGTCGCTTGTTACTAAAACAGTATCTACTGGAATTGTTTTATCAACATCTTTTCCACTTACTACAGCAAAGGCAGTTTCAACACCTTTTTCTCCCATTATATTTGGTTGTTGCATAATTGTTGCAGTTAATTTACCATCTTTAATTGATTGTAAAGCATCAGCTCCACCATCAAATCCAACAGTTATTAATCCTTCAATACCTTCTAATGCAGGTAAAGCTCCTAAAATCATTTCATCATTTTGAGCATAAACTGCTTTAAATTTACCTGAGTGTGCTTGAGCTAAGTTTTCCATTACTGTTAATCCTTTTGCTCTTTCAAAGTCTGCTGCTTGTTTTGCTATTAAATCTAATTTACCAGCAATTGCATCTTCAAATCCTTTACCACGTTCAATTGCAGCTGATGCTCCTGGTTTACCTTCTAATTCAATAACGCCACCAGATCCACCTAATTTATCTACGATGTAGTCTCCAGCGATTTTTCCACCAGCTACATTATCAGAAGCTATGTGTGCAGTTACATCAGCACCATCTACTGATCTATCAACTGAAATAATTTTTACCCCTTTTTCAATTGCTGTTTTAATTGTTGGTGCTACAGCTGCTGAATCAGTAGGGTTTACTATAATTACTTTAATACCTTTGTTTACTAAATTTTCAATATCAGATGTTTGTGTTGCTGAATCATCTTTTGCATCTAGTACTTCAAGATTTACTCCAACTTCTTTTGCTTTAGCTTCAGCTGCTTCTTTCATTGTTACAAAGAAAGGGTTTGTTAAAGTTGAAATTGAAAATCCAATAGTTTCTGCATCTTCATTAGTTGAACTTGAAGATCCACCACATCCTGTTAATCCGATTGCTAATAAGAAAGCAAACGCGACTCCAATAATTTTTTTTCTCATAATTATTCTCCTTGTTATAATATATTTTAATCTTTTTTTATTCTATCAACCAATACTGCTAATAAAATAACCGCCCCCTTTACTATTTGTTGATAATCTGATTGTACCCCTAATAAGTTTAAACCATTACTTAAAACTCCAATTAATAATACTCCGATTACTGTTCCTGATATTTTACCTTTACCACCTGAAAGTGATGTTCCACCTATAACTACTGCTGCAATGGCATCTAATTCATAGCCACTACCTAGTTGTGGTTGTGCTGAATTTAGTCTTGATGCTAAAATTACTCCTGCTAGTGCACAAGCAACGCCAACTATTGCATAAATTGCAATTATTACTCGATCTGTTTTAATTCCTGAAAGTCTTGCAACTTCTTCATTTCCACCAATACTATATACTTTTTTCCCAAAAGTAGTCTTTTCTAATAAGAACCATAATAATATAAAAACAATTACTAAGATAATTACTGGTAGAGGTATTCCTAAAAACCACGAATTACCTATTGCTCTAAATAAAGTAGCATCAGGTGATGCTGTTATTGGCATACTTTTTGATATTACTAAAGTGGCACCACGCATAATTGTCATTGAAGCTAATGTTACAATAAATGGTTGTAGTTTAGCTTTTGCTACTAAGAATCCATTGAACATTCCAATTACTCCACCGATAATCATTCCTAAGATAATAGCTATTGTTGAAGGAATACCAGAGTTAATTATGATAACAGTACTCATTGCACTAAAGCCTAATATTGATCCTACTGATAAATCTATTCCACCTGTTAAAATGACAAAGGTCATTCCTCCAGCTATTAATCCATTTACTGCAATTTGTCTTAAAACTTGTAATAAATTATCACTTGTTAAGAAATCTTTTGATAACAATGATAACGCTACAAATAAGATTATAAAGGCTATAAGTGCCGTGTATTTACTAAAATCTATTTTTTTTAACATTATATGCTTCCTCCTGTTGCAAGTGTCATGATATTTTCTTGGGTTGCATCTTTTTTATCTAAAATCCCCATCATTTCACCTTCACGCAATACTAGTATTCTATCTGACATTCCAATAACTTCTCCAAGTTCACTTGATACTAAAATAATGGCATTATTTTTTTGTTCACATAAGTCTGTCATAATATCATATATTTCTTTTTTAGCACCAATATCAACACCTCTTGTAGGTTCATCCATAATTAATACTTTAGGATGAATATTAAGCCATTTTGATATTACAACTTTTTGTTGATTACCACCACTCATTTTTTCTAATTTATGGTTTATTCCTGATGCTTTTATATGTAATTTTTCCATAAATTCATCAGAGATTGCTTTTTCTTTTTTTAATGAAATAATACTATTATTTGATATAGATTCTAAATTAGTTAATGGTATATTATTTTTTATATCAAAGCTAGTAATTATTCCTTCAGATTTTCGATCTTCTGTAATGAAAGCTATTTTATGCTTGATACTATTTTCAATATTATTTTTTAGTTTATGATTATTCATGTATATACTACCTGAATCTACAGGTTGACTACCAAAAATACCATGCATTATTTCTGTTCTACCTGCTCCCATTAAACCAGCAATTCCTAATATTTCACCTTCATGCAATTCAAAACTTATATTATGATAATGATTCTTTTTAGAAATGTTATCAACTTTTAAAATTACTTTTTCACTATACATTGGCTTTTTAGGAAATATATCTTTTAATTCTCGACCAACCATTAGTTTTATTACTTCATTAAAACTTGTTTCTTTAGTTGGCATTGTAGCAATGAACATTCCATCTCTTAAAACTGATATTTTATCTGATAATAAAAAGACTTCTTCCATTCTATGAGATATGTATACAATTGTAATTCCTTTATCTTTTAAATCATTTATTATTTTAAATAATTTTTCGCATTCTTTTTCTGATAATGCTGCTGTAGGTTCATCCATTATCAATAGTTTAGCATCTTCTCTTATAGCTTTTGCAATTTCAATTATTTGTTGTTGTCCTACTGAATATGAGCCCGCTCTTTTAGTTACATCAATATTTGATCCTAAACTTTCCAATAAGGTTTTAGCCTCAGCATTCATTTTTTTACTATCTACTATAAAGCCTTTTTTATACTCTTTATTTAAAAAGATATTTTCAGTAACACTCATTTCTGGTAAAATAGTCAACTCTTGATGTATAAAAACAATACCATCTTTTTCAGCTTCTTTTGGATGTTTATAATGTTTTTGTACTCCATCTATAAATATCTCTCCAGAAGTTGGTTGATAAACACCAGTAAGTATTTTCATAAGAGTTGATTTACCAGCCCCATTTTCACCCATAATGGCTTGTACTTGTCCATCAATTACTAAATTAACATCTTTTAAAACATGTACTTTATTGAATGACTTTTCAATATGTTTAAATTCTACTTTCATTAAAAAATCACCCCACTTTGTAATATGATATTGGCATATGGTGTTGCTTCACCTGTTCTAATTATTACTTTAGATTTTGCTGTTTGTTTTTTTAATTGTTCATGACTAATAACTTCAATATTAGTAAACTTCTTATTTATTTCTTTATGTATTATATGATTGTGATCTTCAATTTCTTTAGCATAAATAATTTTTTCTATTTTCATCTCATCATTTATCAACTCTAGTACTTCTAAAAAGCTAGGTGTTCCAATTTTAAGAGTTAAATCAATAACTTTAACTCCATCTGGAAAAGGAAGTCCACAATCAGCAATTGTTATTTGATCTGTATGCCCTAAACAACCTAAAACAGAATTAATTTCTCTATTCAAAATCCCATGTTTTTTCATCTTGTTGATCCTTTCTATATGGCATTCCACCTTGAGCTCCAAATTTAGTAACTGATTTAGTAGCTCCTTTAACTGCAATTTCAAGAGCTGTATTCAAATTTATATTTTCTGCAATACATGCAGCTAGAATTCCATTTAAAGTATCTCCTGCTCCAGTGGTATCCACTACTTTTACTTTAGATGGTTTAATATTTATTAGCTCTTTATCATAATACATAACTCCATCTTTACCTATAGTGATAATTACTTTATTTGGATATTTTTCAATTATTTGATTGTAATTCATATTTTCAAATATAAATTCTGCTTCTGTTTCATTTGGTGTAAAATATGTTACTTTATCTATTAAATCAAGGTTTATTTTACGAGCAGGTGCTGGATTATAAATTGTCTTAATATTATTTTCATAACAGTAGTTAATTATAAACTCATTTACTTCCTGTTTTATCTCATTTTGTAAAACTACTATTGTATCTTTTTCAAATAAAGAAATATTTTTAATAATATAGTCTATATCAACTTCATTATTAGCACTTGGAATTACTATTATTGTATTATCATTATCACACACTGTAATTATGGCAGTTCCAGCTTCTAAATTGCCTTGCTTTACATTTTCAATATTTAAATTTTCTTTATCTAAAATGTCTTTAAAAAAAGCTTTTGAGCTTTCATTACCAAAGCAGCCAAGAAAGTATGTATTATTAAAAACCCTACTTGCTGCAACAGCTTGATTTAAGCCCTTTCCACCAGGTAGTTTATTGATATTACTACCTGCAATTGTTTCGCCTAATTTAGGCAATCTATCAACGTTGTATACTATATCTATGTTTGAACTTCCTATTACTAGTACTTTTGACATATTTATCTCCTATTATTCTAAGATTATTGTTTCTTTATTTTCATCCCAATTAATTAACTTTTCAAAAGAAACTTTAGCTAATTGATTTATTGGTTGAACTATTGTATATACTTCATCTAATAAATAATCATTTAAATAAGTCTTATCAATAGTTATCTTAGGTATTTCTTTTTTTAATCCACTATTTATAACAGAAAAGGCTATCGTTTCATTACCCATATATATTCCATCATATTTATCTTTATTATCTATTTTTTTTACATCTTGATCTACTTGTTTTAAATTGTCATAAGATGTTGAGACTATATCATACTTTAAATTATATTTTAAAGCTCTTTTGATAAAACCTTCTCTTCTTAATATTGTTGTATCTAAAGAAGGGTCTCCTTCTAGATACAGTATATAAGTAGAATTTTGTTCGTACAAATAATCAGCAACTTTTTTTCCAACTTGTTCATTGTCAATTATTACATTTTTTAAAGCACTTTCTACTTTTCTATCTAAAGCAACAATAGGTATATTATAATTACTTAAATCAATGTTATTATCATTTGTGATTAAAATTACTCCTTTTACTTTAAATAATGAGGCAATTTGTAAAGATTCTTTTTCTTTATGAATTGAGCCTTTTGATGAAAAGATCAGACAGTTTATGCCACAATCTTGAGCATACTCTTCTATCTTATTTACTAATTCATTAAAAAATGGATTTAATAAATCTGGTACTATTAATCCAATAAGTGCACTTTGCTGAGTCGATAATCCTTGAGCAATTTTGTTTGGAGTAAAATTCAACTCAGAAATAGCTTTCTCTATTCTATTAGATAGTTCACTACTAACAGATTTGTTATTAATGTATCTAGAAACTGTAGCTTTACTAACTTTTGCTTTTTTTGCAACATCATTAATATTACTCATAATGCACCTCTTTCTTGAAACCGGTTTTACACCTAAAGTTTAACATATTTTTTTTTGAAGAGCAAGCGCTTTCACTATATTATTATTATCTATTTATACTTCTATAAGTAGCATATATAAAAGCTTATCTTCGATTATTAATTAATATTATACTTCTATAAAACTTATTGAATTATTTATTTATTTTCTATCGATAATTATACAATAATACTTTAATATTAAAATTTCTAAAAAAAAACAGTACAAATAAAATTGTACTGTTTCAAGATTAAATTAATAAAATAAGATGTTACCTAGTTGAAAGACTATTGTTGAAACAATATAAGGAACTATTAGAGTAACTGCAACAACTTGCCACATAAATTTCCAACCAAATTCTTTTTTAATAGTAGCAATGGCTACTACACATGGTAATAATAATAATATGAATACCATGTATGAATAGGCTTTTAATGGTGCATTTTCACCAGTAAACATATGATTAGCGGCATTTACAGTATCTTCTACTTCTTCATCATCTGTTGGTGCTGCAAATAATCCTGCAACATCTGGCAAGAAGATTGATTTAACACTTGATACTGCTGCATCTTTAAGCGCAATTGCTTGATAGCTTATTGTTGCTTCTTCTGGTACTCCTTCTACTTCTTCTTCATCAGCTGCAAGATCTTCTGCTGCTAATGCTTTAATTGTACCAACTACAGCTTCTTTTGCTGCTATTGAAGTTGGTAATGCTGCAATAGCAATATCTGAATCTCCAAATCCTGTTGGAGCAAATATTGGTTTAATTATATGTGTTGCTTTTGTTAGATAGCTATCTTTAGCTTCTCCTGTTGGAAAGTAGTTTGCAGCCCATACTATGAATAATACTGCCATTATTAAAGTTGTAACTTTTCTTAAGAATCCTGCAATTCTACTGTTAACATTTTTGAATAATATTCTTCTTTCTGGAATTCTGTATGGAGGTAATTCAATTGTAAAAGCATCTTGTTCTTCTGAATCATAAATATGAAATGCTTTCATTAATAGTCCAATTATTACTGCAACAACTATACCTAGTACATATAAACTAGCTACTACAAGTCCGACACTTCTTGAAAAGAAAGTTGTAGCAAATAGTGCGTACACTGGTAATCTTGCACCACAACTTATAAATGGTAACATTAAGGCTGTTTTCTTTCTTGCTGCTTCTGTTTCTAATGCTTTGGTTGATGTTATTGCTGGTACTGTACAACCAAAACCAATTACCATTGAAATAAATGATTTACCATTTAACCCAAAAGATGTCATTATTCGGTCCATTAAAAAAGCAATACGAGACATTATTCCACTTTCTTCTAATATACCCATTAATAAGTAAATAAAGTACATTAGAGGCGTAAAGACTAATACCCCACCTATTCCACCTATGATTCCATCTAAAATCATTGATTGGAACCAATCTGGTGCACCGGCAACTAATAATCCAACATAATAAGTAACATAGCCACCTATAAATCCATCTATCCAATCAACAAAAGGATTGGCAACATTAAATATAAGTGATAAAAAATAAATTGTAAATAGTAATAATATTGGTAATCCTAACCATTTATTTAAAACTATATTATCTATTTTTCTAGTAATGTTATATCTTGATACTCCTTTATTATCGACTACTTCTTTTAACACTTTATGTATTTGATCATAACGTTTTTGTTGAAGTTGATTATAATTAGACGATTGTAAAGAAATATCTTTATCAGAGTTTAAAGTTTCATTTATTTTAACTAATGTACTTTCAGGAACAGCATTAGTGAATGTAGCATTCTTTTCAAATAAACGATATGATAAATAACTTAAGCCATATGATGGAGCTTTAATATTATCTTCTGTTAATATTTCCTGTACTCTATTTACTGCAATATCAATTTCAGAACTGTAATAGATATTATATTTAACTTTTTCATTTGGATCAAAATTAGCAATAAAGTCTTTAACAGCATCTATTCCAGTAGCTTTCATAGCACTTGTTCTAATAATAGGTGCTTGTAAATATCTTTGTAATTTTACAGTATCTATTACTACACCCTTTTTAGTTATTTGATCTTCAAAGTTTAAAAGAATTAACATTGGCTTTTGTAGTTCTCTAGCTAATAAAGTCATATATAAATTACGTTCTAAATTTGTAGTATCAAGTACATTGATTATTAAATCATAATCTCCTTCTAATAATACTTCAGATGTAATTCTTTCTTCAGTTGAAACATTATCTAATTGATATGCTCCTGGTAAATCTATTAAACTAATTTCTTCATTATTATATGTATAATTAGCATGATTTTTTTCTATTGTAACACCGGGCCAGTTTCCTACTTTTATTTTAGAACCACTAATGGCATTTATTAAAGCCGATTTACCGACGTTTGGATTTCCTAAAAAAACTACTTTCTTCATTATTTCTCTACCTCTATTCGTTGTGCATCTTTTTTTCTTATAGCAATATAGTTACCAGCAACATAATATTGTTGTGGGTCTCCTAATGGGGCATTTCTTTCAAATAAAATTGTATTACCATATGAAAAGCCAACAGATACTAATCTTCTAACTGCTCTTTCTTCCAAGTTAATACAAAGTATTTTTGCGGATTCTCCGCGTTTCAAATCGCTTAATTTCATCTTGCTTCACCTCTTCATTAATTATAGCAAATATAAACTAGATTTCATATAGTTAATATTGCACATAAAATATACTTTATTCAGTCATAAAAAACATTTATTTGAACAAGTATAAAATTATCTATTAGTTATTCTCTATTTATATTAATTCTATATTATTATATTATCACAGTTTAAGTATAATGACTATAATTAAACGAAAAAAAGCATATTTTATGTTTTTTGACTAATAATATAAATTTAGTAATAATCAGTAAATTTTAGCTTAAGTTTATTAAAAATAACTTATTAATTTGCTTTTTATGTAAAAAAGTAAAATGTGAAAATATATTATACAATTGTTTATATTTGCAATATCAGTTAATAAAATAAACTTTTTTATATTTTATTTTCAAAATCATATAATAATTATAAAATTAATATTATTATTAGTTTCATTTTACAACTATATACAAATTACTAAGTTTAATGTTCTATTTAGACATATTACTAATTTAATAATAGAACATAGATTTGTATATAATGTGTTTATATACCTTAAGGCTTAAAAAAAACCAAAATTAATTGGTTTTTTGGTTACTTAATTGTTTCATCAAAGAATTTGTTCAACACTTCTGACCATGTAGTTAGATTTGATGTGTCAATATCATCAGTTGAAAGTGCTAGTTTGCCTTCTTTTATGTAATAAAATGCTGGAGTTGCACCTTCAAATTTAAGTTGTTCTTTTAAATAGTCATACTGTTTGTTTTCATCTTCTGAAAGAGCTTGGTTATTCATGGTTTTTTGAGCTATTTCTTCAAATGAGTAATAGTATACTTCTTTAATATTGTGCTCTTTAGCAATGTTAGAATATTCTAATATTGTATCTACACAATGACTACAACTTGGTCTACCTATCATTAGATAAAATGATTCTTTGTTGTCTTGTTTTTCTTTTAGTTGATTATAATCTATTTCTTTAATAATGTGGTCTTGATTTTTTAATGTTTCATACCCTAGTGAATTATCTTGTGAACACCCTACAATCGTAATTGATAGTATGAATACTGTTAGTAATAATAGTATTTTTTTCATTATTATATACCAAAGTAATTAGTGTTTCTTGATGCTATTAGGCTAAAGAAATCCTCAATAACATCTTTAAATACTTTTATGTCAGAGTATAACTGTGTTTCTTGTAATTCTTTAAGTCGTTCTTTAATTTGACCATGTTCATCTTCAGAAAAATAATCATCCACTGAATAAAATGTATCTATTAATAACGCTAAAGCAACAAATTCATTTGCTTCATCATCTAAAAATAATGATTCATATAATCCTTGATATGCCTTTTTTACAGAATCTTTGTCTTTTAATTTTACTATATTTTTATGTAAAACTAGTCTTTTTTCTGATTTAACTTCAATAATATCATCTTTTTCAAATTCTTTTATGACATATTCAAATAAATCCATAACAAAATCAGTATCTAAAAAAAGTTGTTGTGCTAATTTATGTAAATTAGTTATTTTATTTTTTTCGATATATTCCATCATTGTTTTATTATAGGTTCTTATACTAGTTTGATCTATTATTTTAAAATCTTTTGTTTCTGAATTAATTGAGATTTTATCATTTAAATATAAATTTAAAATAATTGATGTTGAAATTGTACTTAAAAATACTGAACTTGGTGCAAAATAGAATACTAGATCTTCTTTATATAGATCTAATAATAAGAAATCTCTTGTTATATTTTTTTGTAACATTAAGTTATCTTTATTCATATGAATCACCTAATCCTTTTTTTGAATATCTTCTTATTTCTTCATCATATCTATTACACAAGACTAGTTCTTGTCCTAAATCTATGTATGAGTAATCTTTTTTATCTGTTGTGCTAAAGCTTATTATTAATCTATTATTAAAGTCAAACATCTTAAAATATGCATCGTTAACTTGTGCTAATTGTTTATTCATAGCACTACATATTAGTGTTATATGTTTTAAATAAGATGGAAGTGAATCTAGTTTTTCCATTCTTCTTTCTTTCATATCTGCTGTTTTGATTGTTTTTACATAATCTGTTATATACTTATCTTGTTCTGCATCATTAAAAAACACTGTATCTATATGATTAAGTAAAAAACTAGCATTTACGTTTTCTAAATTTTCTTCATCTAAGTCTCGATATTCTAAATCTAAATCATGAAATGAAACATCCATTTTTCCTTCTAAATCATAGATATCTTCATTATCATATATTTTTATTCTATCTAGATATTTTTCATAAATTTGCAAATGTTCATCTAATTGCAATTTCTGCATTGCCTTATTTACCATGTTTTTTATTGTTTTAGAGTTTCTTGTTTTGAAGAAGAATGCTTTGAAACCATTGATTGATACTATTTCATCAAATTGATCTAAATAATAGATTGCTAAAGAATCTTGATTAATATCTTGTGGTAACATGTAACTTGCAAATGCTTTTTTTATAAATTCCTCATTAGAAACAACAACGTCAAAGAGCTCAGTTGGCTCTTTGACGTTTATTGATAGTACTATTTTTTCCATAATTATTCCTCCTTTAATTATCCCCATTTTATAATTATTTATTTTTCTAATTTATTGTTCTTAAAGTAGTTTGTTGCTAATCCACCTAAGGCTGTTTCACGATATTCTACTTTTAAATCTTGTCCTGTTTCTTTCATTGTTCTAACTACTGTATCAAATGAAACTGAGTCTAGTTTAATTGCTCCAACTGTTGCTGCAACCATTAATGAATCTCTTGCTCTAAGTGCACAAAGTGCATTTCTTTCAATACAAGGTATTTGAACATATCCAAATACTGGATCACATGTAAGTCCTAATAAATGTTCTATGGCATTTTCTGCAGCATACTCTATTTGAGTTAAGTCAAGTTTTTCCATGTAGGCCATTCCTGCAGCTCCCATTGCTGTTGCTGTTCCACACTCTGCTTGACATCCACCTTCTGCTCCTGATATAGTTGCATTTTGTTTTATTAAGTTTCCAAATAGACCTGCTACTGCTAGTCCTTCTAGTAATGTTTGTCTATCAGTTTTTTTATCATGCATATAATAATACCACAATGCAGGTATTATTCCTGCAGCCCCACATGTTGGTGCTGTTACTACAAATCCACCTGATGCATTTTCTTCTGACATTGCATATGCATATGCTTGTAATGATAAACGATCTTTTAAGATTAAATCTGTTGTGTTATTAGCTTGTTCAAGTAGTCTTTTTCCTACTCTTTCTAATTTTAATTTTCCAGGTATTAAACCTTCTGCTACTAAACCTCTATTTGTGTTTTTCATCATTGCATCTAAGATGTCAGATATAAATTCTAAAATGTCATCGCCTTCTACTTCTTTGATGTAATCAACTAATGTAATGTTATTTTCTCTAATATAATTATATATCTCATCTAATGTATTATGTGGATATATACTTGGAACATTTCCTTGTCCACCTTGTCCTGCAATTTCTATTGTTCCTCCACCTACAGAGTAAACAGTCCATTCTCCCATTACTTCACCTTTGTCATCTAATGCTACAAATTTCATCCCATTTGGATGTCTTGGTAATGATTTATCTTCCCAGATTATTTCTAGCTCGTAACCTGTTAATGTTTGTTCAATTATCCAGTCAGTTAAATGTCCTTTTCCTGTTAAAGATAATGAACCATATAATGTTACGATGAATTTCTTGGCATTTGGAAATTCTTCTTTAAACTGTTTTGCAGCTCTTTGTGGTCCCATTGTGTGGGATGAGGAAGGACCTGGTCCTTCTTTGTAAAATTCTTTTAGCGATTGCATTTGTAATTCCTCCTAGTTAAATTAGATACTTAAAATTAATAATTTCATTCCATGAAATTTGTTTATTTTTCCAGTTTTTACATGATAATCTAAATCAGCTAATTTAAGCAAAATATTTTTTAAGTCCTTATCACTAAACATAAGTCTAGATGCTAGTTTTATTCTATAAGGATGCACTTTCAATATCTTTGCTATTTCTTCATTATTCTTTCCTTCTCTTTTATAGCTTTTAGATACTAAAGCTAGTCTAAATTGATTGGCTAGAACACTTGTTAAAACGATTGGTTCCATACCATTTTTAATCAAATCTTCAAATAATGTAATTGATTTGGGAATGCTTTTTTCTAATATAGCATTTGAAAGATCAAATATATTTGATTCTACATTTACTGTTGCAAAATCTATTACATCTTGTTTTTCAATTGTACCCTTTGGTTTGAATGTTGTTAGCTTATCTACTTCACTTGCTAAGTCTAGAAAAGCTGGACCTACTTTTTCAATCAACATTGATACTGCTTCATTAGAAATTTTAGCACCTTTTTTATTTACCATGTGTTTAACAGTCTCGTTTATTTGCATTGTATTGGGTGTTGTAACTAGTGTGTATTTAGTTTCATCTCTTAAATACTTCACTATTTTCTTCTTTGCATCTACTTTATCATATACTGCATATATAATCATTATTGTAGATTCATTTTGTTTTTTAGAATATTCTATTAATTTCTCAACAAATTCTGTGTAATCCTTTTTACTTTTTTCTGTGCTCATGAAAATAGGATTTTTTAGTATAGCTATTTTTCTTTGCGCAAAGAAAGGACTAGTATAACAATATTCTATAATGTTATCTATATCTGCATTTTCACAGTCAAATTCAACTGTGTTCATCATGTCAGATTTTACACTGTCTTTATTTAGTATTTTTTGAAGTTCTTCTTTTCCTAACACTTCATCGTTTGCTTGTATTGTATATATCATCTTATATCACCATAATAATTATAACATTAATATTTTTTTTATTAAAGGATATTAATGTTTTTATACAACCTTGTATCAACTTTCGTTTACACTATGTGTAACACTTAAACTGTCATTATGTATTATAACTAATTTTTAACACTTTGAACACCTTTGTTATGTTATTATTGTGTTAATTTAACAATCATTGAATAGAAAGACATTTAATATTGTTAATTAATTTAAATATATTATAATTATGTATTTTTTTATTTATATGTTTTAATATATTTCCATTTAAAAAACATATAAATATCAATATTTCCATTGTATGCTGTGTTATATATTTTAATGTTATGCTTGTTTAGACTATCAATTACTGTTTCATGAGGATGTTTATATCTATTGTTTAATCCTGAACTAATAATTGCATATGCTGGTTTAGTTAGATTTAAAAATTCATTACTTGTACTAGTTTTAGAACCATGGTGTGCTACTTTTAATATGTCGATTGGTAAGTTTACTACTTTAGTGTATATTTTTGCCTCTGCTTTAGCATCTATATCTCCTGTAAACATAAAGTTATAGTTGTGCATTCTTGAATACATAGTTATAGAGTTTGCATTCTTATCTTTAAATTTATCATTATGCAAAACATCTACAAATGTATATTGAGCATATTTAATAATTTCTTGCTTCTTACTGACTACTTTCTTTACTTCTATAAGTTTCTTTAAATCTTCTAAGCCACCAGAATGATCTAAATCATCATGGCTAATAACAATTTTTTCAATACAAGAAATACTTTGTGATTGTAAATATGGGTATGTAATGTTTTTTATTGTAGAAGCTTTATATGGTTGTCCAGGATCTATCATTAAAGCACATTTAGTAAATGGTGCTTGTATGATTATGGTATCTCCTTGTCCTATATTTAAGTATGTAATTTTTAAATATGGTTTAATCCCTGATAATAGTATAATGGTATAGATGATGAATATTAGTTTTATTCTTAAATTTTTCTTTTTTAATGAGCTGTTTAATAATACATAATAACCTAGTATGCTAGTTAAAGTTAAATAGCCACTATTTATTAAAAAATTATAATCGTTTAAGTTTATTAATACTTTTTCTAATTGTTGTATCAGTATTATGACATATTCTTGTATTGGTTCTATTATCTTTGCTAGTGCAATTATTAGATAAACTATTATTATGAAATAACTAAATAGATAGTTTAATATGAATGAAAATATTGATATATGATAATTCATATTTGAAATAATGGGTATCATTATTAACATTGTTACAAAGTTTTGGTATAGTTTATTTTTTATTTGATACTTCTTAAGCACTTCTATAGCTATTGTTGCAACTCCACTTAGAATAAAACTATTTCCTATTAATAAATATGGATTTACTAATATCAAGACTACAATAAATAAAAATGCTTTAGTTAAGCTGTATAGGTTTTTGGTTAATTTTATATTGTTTAATAATAATACAAATAAAGCTTTAAATGCTGGTATTGGAAATTCTAACTTGTAACAATAATAAAATAGTATTACAAAGATTATTATTTGATGTAGTTTTTGATTTTTAATAAAAATTAGTAAGTAACTAAGAATTGTATAAAAGGTGTTGAAGTGCATACCTGAAACTACAAATATATGTATTATTCCTAAACTTGAAAGACTCTTTACTATTTCTTTATCGATATTTGTTTTATCTGCAAAATATAAATAATCAAAGTAGCTATTTACTTTATTTTGACTACTTGTTTTTGTCATTTTATTTTGATTACTTTTTACTATTGTTATATCATCTGTTCTGATTTCATAGAAAATTTTTTTAGTTTTTAGATATTCACTATAATTGAATAATCCTGAATTTGAAATACTGTTTATTTTTGTATAATTACCTTTTATTATAATTTCATCATTTATAAATAATTGTTTTTTTGTTTTTAAGATTATAGTACTTTCTTTACTTTTAATTGTATAATCATAATTATTTACTTTTATTACATGATATTTACTTGATTTAGGTGGGTCAATTTTAATATTTATTGATGTAATTATAAGTAGAAATATCGTGATTATTGTTATTAATACATATTGTTTTTTTATTTTATATATTATAAATATATTTATTAGTAATGTAATTAGCATGTATTCTTGTGTTTGATAGTAGTATGTATAGAATAGACTTAAAAATTGAATACTTGTATATATTATTATTTCGTTTATATGTAAAGATAATGATATATTTTTGAAAATACTATTTCTCCTATTCCTTTTACTTCTAATAATTGAATTAGTATTTTATAATTGTTAATTTCTACTTTGTAGTCTATGATTGCTTTTGACATTGCAGGTCCAATTCCTTTGATGCTTTGTAATTGTTTTGAACTTGCTGTATTTAGATTTATTTTATCTTTTATTTTATTTGAATTTATAAAGTATGTATTATCTTTTGTTAGTTTAATATTTTGTTGTTTAATAGCATTTTTTGAATAGCCACTTGCTAATATTACTAAATCATTGAAGCTTTTATTTTTTTCGATATTATAAATACCTGGATTTGTTACTTCTCCATATATTCCAATAACAAGTAAATTATGCTGTCTATATCTTATTTGAGATACTGTATCATTATTAGTACATCCGCATAATAATATTATAGTAATTATTTTGATTAATTTCATTTTATCACCTATTATTATTTATGCTTTGTATTTATTTATTCCTAAAAAAAAACGACAT
The DNA here is from genome assembly GCF_049478495.1 of Mycoplasma sp. P36-A1. NCBI lineage: Bacteria > Bacillati > Mycoplasmatota > Mollicutes > Mycoplasmatales > Mycoplasmataceae > Mycoplasma > Mycoplasma sp. P36-A1. Next base: position 1,118,908 of record NZ_CP168083.1, read on the forward strand.
AATTGTCGTTTTATTAGTTTAATCCACGTTCTATTTTTAAAATTTGAATTTTGTAAGTATGTTCTGGAGTATCAATTGTTACTGTATCTCCTACTTTTTTTCCATCAATCTTTTTTGATAAGGGTGCTTCATTTGAAATTTTATTTTGATCTGGATCTGATTCTATTGATCCTACAATTGTGTAGGCTTTTTCTTTATTATCATCCATGTCTAAAATTGTAACTGTAGCTCCTAATGATACTTTTGATATTCCACCTTTAGTTTCATCTATTAAAGTGTAATGATCTAACATGTAATTAAGTTGTTTAATTCTTTCTTCTAATTGTGCTTGTTTATCACGAGCAGCATCGTAGTCTGCATTTTCACTTAAGTCCCCTTGTGCACGAGCAGCTTGTAATTCTTCAATTACTTGTGGTCTTGTGACATTAAGTAATTCATCTCTTTCTGCTTCTAATTTGGTAACTCCATCTTTGGTTAGTAATATTTTTTCTTCCATTTATTTGCACCTCTATTTCACTATATCTATATTATTATATCAAATAATCTGTTAAAATACTAGACACCTTTGTATTTATTAAATCTATGGCAACATGATTGCTTCCACCTTCTGGTATGATGATATCAGCATACATTTTAGATGGTTCAACAAATTGATTATGCATTGGTCTTGCTGTTGCCATATATTGATTTATAACTGATTCATAAGAACGACCTCTTTCAGTTACATCTCTTTTAAGTCTTCTTATAAATCTAATATCTGCATCTGTGTCTACAAATACTTTTAAATCATATAATTCTCTTAAACAAGCGTTTTCTAATGCAAACAATCCTTCAATAATAATTACATCTGCTGGTTCTACTATTTCAACTATATCTGATCTTGTGTGATTAGTATAATCATATGTAGGTTTGTTTATAGATTTTCTTAATACTAGATTATGCACTTGTTCAATCATTAATTCATTATCAAATGCCATTGGATGGTCATAGTTTTGTTTTATACGATCTTCCATTAATAAATTACTTTGATCATTGTAATAATCATCCATCTTTAAAATAAATACACGATTTGTCTTAGCAAATTGTTTATATATAGACTGAGAAACGCTTGTTTTTCCACTAGCACTTCCTCCAGCTATTCCAATTAGTAGTGGTCTATTATCCATCTTTATTTTACCTTTCTTATCATACTGTGTTTAGCAACTTTTTGTTCTAGTTCTATATAGATTATTTGTTGTGGATGTCTTGCAATATCTAATGGTTGCATTTGTTCATCATACATCTTAGTTATTTTAAACTTGATATTTTGTTTATCAGGACCAAATAATATAACTTTGTCATTAATTTCAAAATAATTTCTTTGTTCTACTTTTACTAATTTAGTCTTTTCATCATAGTCTAAAACATAACCTATAAATTCTTTAGTTGGATGTTCTTCTCTGTTTGCATATAATTGTTTACTACTATCTATTGCACCTTCATAAAAGCCAGTTGAAACTTCTCTATTTGCAGCACTATTTAAAGCTTCTAGATAACTATCATAATTTTCGACATTGTATTTTTTATCAGCATAGTCATCTATTAATTTTCGATATGTTGAAACAATGGTAGCTAAATAGTAGATTGATTTCATACGTCCTTCTATTTTTAATGAGTCTACTCCCATTTCCATTAGTTCTGGAATTGAATAACTTAAATTCAAATCTTTACTAGACATTGTAAATGGAACACCTTCTTTAGTTAATGATGTTTTTTCTTCATCATCTAAATATAGGTTATAATTCCAGCGACAACTTTGTGAACAACCACCACGATTGCTATCTCTTCTTGAATAATAATTTGATAGCATGCATCTTCCTGAATAGGCTACACACATAGCTCCATGAACAAAATATTCTATTTCAACATCTGTTTCATGCATTATGTCTAATAAATCTTCTTTATCAATTTCACGAGCTAGTACTACTCTATTAGCTCCTAATTTTTCATAGAATTCTATTGCATATGTATTAGCTATTGATTGTTGAGTTGATATATGAATTTCGATATTTGTTGTGTTTTGTTTTGCTACATCTATTACATAAGGATCGGCACAAATTATACCATCAACTTCAATTTCTTCTAATTTAATTAGGTATTCTGCTAAGCCCTCAAGATTATCATTATGAAATATAATATTTACAACTACATATACTCTTGCATTGTTTGCATGAGCAAATATTACACCTTCTTTGATATCGTCTATATCAAAGTTTGAGGCATTTGAACGTAATGAAAATTCTTTTCCGCCAATATATACTGCATTTGCTCCGTATAATATTGCTATTTTTAGCTTTTCTAAATTTCCAGCAGGTGCTAATAATTCTGGTTTTTTCACTATTATAAGCCCCTTTCTAATAATTTAGCTTCTTCTATGGTATATACTGTCTTATCTTCAAAAAATGATGTTGAAAGATTATTTGCATTTTCTTTTATAACTTTTTGTAATCTTTCTAAGGTTACTTTATCTTTAAAATAGTTATTAAAGGCTATTACTATTTTTTCATAATTGCTATCTTCAATAAACATATTGTTAATGTATGCATATTGTAAATTTAAATCTTGTAATTTTTTTAAATATGATGTTTCATCTAAGTTGTAATATGTATATGCATAAGTACCAAAATCATCTTCATATACATATGTTCGATTATCTTTTTCACTTTCTTCATCAAAGATTATTTTATTATTTTTACTAAAATCTATTTCTTCTTGTTCTGTATATTCAAAATAGCTTGTTAATAACTTTCTTTTTGAATAGAAGGTTCTTGCTTTTCCAAATACTTGTACGATATTTTGACTATTATTGTTTTCTAGTATTTTGGCTATTTCATTAATATTTATTTCATTAGAAAGGATATATCCTTGATAGTACAATGATAAGTAATTCATTGTTGCATAGTTTGTGTTTAATATTGAGTTACCATTATAATAGTTAAACTCTAAATTATTATGCTTGCAATATTCTATAACTCCTACATCGGTAATTATGATATTTGATATCCCGTATTCTTTTATTTTTTTAAGTATTACTTTTAAGCCTATTAAATCACTTTGGTGATATATTCTATCTATATTAACAAATAGTTCTACATTTTTTTCTTTTGCTTTTTCACATATTATTATTAGTTCGTTTGTGTATAAGTTAAACTGTTTTGTTAATGATATCCCTTTTATATTTATAACTAAAGCATCTATGTTATTTTCTATTAGTTTTAGTGCTTGTTCTAAACTAGAAAATTCTGCTAGTAATTTTGTCTTCATTTCTCTACTTCTTTCTTGCTAGTATTATTCCATCGCCTACTTCATAAAGCTTTGCATCGTATTGGTTGTTGTTTAGCATCCATTTTTTAAATTCTTTTATTTTTCTAACTAATTGTTTGGTGTTTCTGTTGGTTGTAATTTTAGTGTCGTTAGCAAATCCATGAAAATTAATGTTGTCTATTAAAATAATGGCATTTTTATTTAATAGTTCTTCGTATTTTTCGATGAATTTTTGTGATTGTGCTTTGGCTCCATCAACAAAAAGTAAATCATAAGTATGTTTTAAGTTAGTTATATCAAATGTTAGAGCATCTGTTTTTATTAGCTTTATTTGTTTTTCTAACTTGGTATTTTTGATGTTTTCTACTGCTATTTGATAACGGCTATCATCTCGTTCAATGGTATCTATGTTAATGTCTTTATCTAAGTTTGCCATAACAATAGCTGAGTAGCCTATTGCACTTCCTATTTCTAAAATACTTTTGATTTTTTCTTCTTTAATTGTGTTTAATAAAAATTCTTTTCCTTCTTCTTGTATTATAGGTATGGAATTTTCTTTGGCATATTTTTCTATTTCTTCTAATATCACTTTATATTGCTCCTTAAAACTTTATTTAGTTTACTTTAATATTATAGAACATATTGTTAACTTTTTATAGTGCTTTCACTTAGCTTACTTAAAAAAAAACAAAAAGAGGTATTCCTCTTATTGTTTTAATATGTAAACCATAATCCTTGATCTTTAAGTTCTTGGATTTTATTTTCATGTTCACTTAAAGTTTTTGTAGCATATATTTTTCCATTTTTATCACTTACAAAATATAAATAATCGTTAGCTTTATATGTTAGCACTGCATCTATTGCTTCTAGTGAAGGTGAGTTAATTGGTCCTATTGGTAAACCTAACATGTCTGCTCTTGTATTGTATCCATTTACTTGAGTTAGTTCTGCTTCTGTTAAGTCTCTATCTGACATGTTTAGTTGTAAACCATAATAAGTAGTAACATCACTTCCTAATGTTATTTTTTTATCTAATCTATTAGCAAATATTGAAGCAACAAGTTGTCTATCTTCATATGTTTTAGCTTCAGATTCAACTATACTTGCTAGTGTATATATTTCATTAGTGTTAAATTGGCTTTTATCTATTTTAGCTTTTTCTTCCAAATAGACTGTATTGCTTTGTGAAACTAATCTATCTATTACTGTTTTAGCATCTGAACCTACTGAGAAATTGTAAGTGTTGGGTGCTAGTAATCCTTCTAATTGATATATTTCTTTATCATTAAATTTATAATCTTTTATTAATTGATATTTTGATTTAAGTTCATTTATAAAAGTGGTATCATTACAAGCTTTTTTGAACTCTTCTTCATCAATTCCTAGGTTCTTTTTTGCTATGCTAGCATAATCTATTACTCTTATACCTTCATTAAAGGTAACTGTTACTTCTTCAGTCATACTTTGAGTATTTAGTTTTTGGATTATTTCAGGCATACTTAAAGATTTAGACAAGGTAAAAACTCCACTTTTAAAATCGGAGTTGTTACTTATTCTAATGTATAGTTTAGCTGCTAAAGTATTTTTTATTAAATTATCTTCTAATAAATCATTTAATATTTCATCAGTTGATTGTCCAGTAGTTATTGAAAAGTTACTTGTTGTTTTATCTTCTTGATCTACTGGTGTTACAAATAAGACAACTGATGTTAATGCTGCTGATACGATTACTAAGATAAAAATTAAAAAAACTTTTAACTTCCTACTACTCATCAATACCTAATCCTTGTTCATCTACCATTGTATTATATACTTCTTCTATCATATCTAATTCAGTTTCATCTGTTACTGGATAGATATTATTATCATCATCATATGAAGATACATATACTTCAAATTCTATTTCTTCATTTTCATCAGCATCTTCTAAATCTGCATCATAATAGAAAACATAGCTTTTTTCTGTTTCTGGGCTTTCAAATGTAAAAAGGATTGCATAGTCTTTTTCATTCCCCTCATCATCTATTAATGTAATGATTTCTGCTTGTTCATCGTTTGTAATATTTGCTGTGTTCATCATTTTTCCTCCTATTTAATTGAATCAAGATAAGCTTGCAGTATACTTACTGCAGCTAGCTTATCAATTGATTGTTTTCTTTTTTCTCTAGACATGTTTATTGAGATCATAAAGTTGTCTGCAATAACACTAGTTAATCTTTCATCCCATAAAATAACTTCTACTTTAAAGTTATCTTCAAGTCTTTTTTTAAAATTGATTGATCGTTGTGAAGATTCTGATAAATCACCATTCATATGTTTAGGATTACCTAAAATGAACTTGTCTATATCATATTTAGCAAGTTCTTCTTTTAGTAGTCTTATAGCTTTTTTATATGAATCTTCTTCAAAGCGGATAGTTTTCAAACCTTGTGCTGTATATCCAAGTGGATCTGATACTGCAATCCCGCAAGTTTTACTTCCTAAGTCTAATCCAATGATTCTTTTTATTTTTGCTATAATTATTTACCTAGATATGATTTTACTAGTTCTTCGATTATTTCATCACGAGTAACTTTTTGAATCATCTTTCTTGAATCGTTATAACTTGAAATATAAGCAGGGTCATTTGAGATTAAGTAACCTACTATTTGGTTTATAGAATTATAACCTTTTTCATCTAATGCTTTTACTACGTGTTCTAAAATACTACGAACTCTTTGGTCTTGTATTTCAGAAGCATCAAAAAGCATTGTTTGTTCATCTTTGTAATTTGTGCTTGACATAAACTACCACCATCCTATCTAATAATATTTTACTATAATTAACATAAAATATCTATTAATAACTAAATTTGTTCAAAAAGAACTATTATTTTCTCACAATTTATGCTTTCTGATACGCCGCCTTGAGCCATATCTGGCTTTCCGCCACCTTTTCCATTGAATTCTTGGTTAATTATTTGTGCAATATCTTTAGCTTTCTTACCTTTTAATACTAAATCATTAGTAACACCTACAACATATGGTTTTTTACCTAGATCAGAATATATTACACTAATAGTGTTTTCTTTTTCATTTTTAATTTTATCAACATATGCTTTTAAGTCTTTTACATCCTCTGTTGCTAAGTTATTTATGATATAATTTATTCCATTTATGTTTTTTTCAATTAAAGAATCATTGTTCATATTTCCATTTAATAACTGTTCTTTTAACATTGTTATTTCTTGTTTATTATGTTTTTGTTCTTGTAATAAATTATCAAGTTTTTTTAATGCTTTAAAAGAATCATTTTCACCTAGTTTATGAGTTATATTATTCAATATATCTTCTTCATCTTTTAATAGTTGATATGCTGCTTTTGATGTTTTAGCAATTATTCTTCTTATTCCAGAACCTACTGATTCTTCTTTTTCTATTTTAAATAGTCCTATTTCACTTGTTGATGAAACATGTGTTCCTCCACATAGCTCAATTGATATTCCTGCAACTTCAACTACTCTAACTTCATCATCGTATTTATCTGAAAATAAAGCCATTGCACCTTTATCTTTGGCATCTTGAATGTTCATGCTTTCTATACTAACATTACTTCCACTAAATATAGCTTCGTTAACAATATTTTCAATTTCAGTTAATTGTTCTTTATTTATTTTTTCATAATGACTAAAGTCAAATCTTAAGTATTCTTCAGTTACATATGAACCTGCTTGATTTGCATGTTTACCAACTACATCTTTAAGTGCTTGGTGTAATAAGTGTGTAGCAGTATGATTTCTTTGAACTAATTTTCTAAATTCAATATCTAATTGTAATAAACATTCCTGATTAATACTTAAATCTGCTTTTTCTACTAAATGAAGATGTTGTCCATTAGGAGCTTTTCTAACTTTGATAACTTGTAATACTTTATTATCTACTGTTATTGTTCCTTTATCTGATATTTGTCCTCCACTTTCAGCATAGAACACTGTTTTATCAAAGATAATTTCTCCACTACCTTTTAATTCTTGTACTGATACACCATCTTGAAACAATCCTATTATTTTTGATTGAACTTTATTAGCACAATATCCTATAAAGTCTGATTGTTTTTTAAAATCCAATAAATCAGCTGATTGTGAACTCATATTTGAAGAGTCTTTAAAGCTTGCTCTTGCCATCTCTTGTTGGTTTAGCATATGTTTTTTAAATCCTTCAATATCTACTTCATATGATGATTCTTCACTTAATTCTAAGACTAATTCTATTGGAAAACCATATGTATCATATAATTTAAAAGCATCTTCACCATTTATTATTTTTGTATCACTACTATTTTGTTTAACTTCTTCATATAATTTCAATCCAGAAGATAGTGTTTTTTGAAATCTTTCTTCATCTAATTTAATTACTTTTTTTACTAAATCTTTTTTATCATTAAGATATGGATAGTAATCTTCCATTGTAGTTGTGACAACATCTACTAATTTATATAAAAATGGATCTTTAATTCCAAGTTCTAAACCAAATCTAGAAGCTCTTCTTAAAAGTCTTTTTAAGACATATCCTCTACCTTCATTTGAAAACATTGCTCCATCTGCTAAAGCAAATGTTAATGCTCTAATATGGTCTGCAATTACTTTAAACGCTCTTTTGTGAGCACCTGTATATGATTGATTTGACATTATTTCAATTTCTTTTATTATTGGCATAAACAAGTCTGTTTCAAAATTTGTTTCAGCATGTTGTACTATTGAAGTTAATCTTTCTAGACCCATTCCTGTATCAATGTTTTTTTGTGGAAGTTGTTTATAGTCTTTTCTATCAACACCTTCTACTGCATTATATTGTGAAAATACGATATTCCATATTTCAATATAACGATCATTGTCCATATCTTTTGCAAGCAGTTCTATTCCAATGTTTTCTGGATCATATTCAATTCCTCTATCATAAAATATTTCCGAATTTGGTCCTGATGGTCCAGCTCCAATTTCCCAGAAGTTTCCTTCTAATCTAAATATTCTTGAATCATCTAAACCAATTTCTTCATGCCATATTTTATATGCTTCATCATCATCTGTATATATTGTTACATATAATTTATCTATATCAAAATTAATCCAATTTTCACTTGTTAAAAACTCCCAAGCAAAAGCGATTGCTTCTTTTTTAAAATAGTCTCCTATTGAAAAATTACCTAACATTTCAAACATTGTATGATGTCTTGCAGTTAAACCAACATTTTCTATATCATTTGTTCTTAATGATCTTTGTGAATTTGCTATTCTAGGCACTTCTAGTGTTACACTTCCATCAAAGTATTTTTTTAATGCACTTACTCCTGAATTTATCCAAAGTAATGATGGATCATTATTTGGTATTAAAGGAGCTCCTGGTTCTATCATATGATTCTTTTCTTTGAAAAAGTCTAGAAACATTTTTCTTATTTCAGCACTTGTTTGATATTTCATATATATCCTCCTGTATTTAAATAATATAAAAAGACAATAAATTCAGGAACGAAATATCTTCGCGGTACCATCCTGATTCATTGTCTTCAATGCTCTTAATTTAACTTTAACGCAGTTTTACGTATTGTTTTCACAATATACTAGAAAGGAGCTTCATTATATATAATTACAGATTTTCACCAAACATCTGTTCTCTTATAAAACTATATGATAATTACTTATCTTTCATCTTGGTATTTTATTTTATCATTATAGCAAAATTTCACTACTTTGTAAACTATCTATTTAGTTATTTAAGTTGATCTACAATTGCTTGAATACTATCATACTTAGCTTGATAAGTAGCAAGCTTGTCTTTTTCTTCAGCAACTTTTGCAGCTGGTGCTTTTGAAATGAATTTTTCATTGCTTAGCATTCCTTTTGCTCTTGATATTTCTTTTGTTAGTTGCTCAAGTTCTACTTGATATTCTGCTATTACTTCTTCATTAGATTTTTCTTCTACCATGCTTAAATCTACTGCTACTGTTGTTCCATCTTTTGTAATATATGTTTCTATTCTTGAAGCTTGATCACTTATTCCTTTAGTAAAGTTTATCATTTTTTCAATGTATTCATTAGCTTGTGATAAGTCTTTATCAATTTCATAGTTAATCTTAATAGCTCTTTTTATTTCATACTCTTTTCTAATTTCTCTAAACATTGTAATTAATTCCATTGCATCTTGAGCACTTGTAGTATCAAAGTTATAATCATTATTTTCTTCTGGATAATTTGTTGTTACTATTGTTTCTTCGCCTGTTAATGCAGTATATATTTCTTCTGTTACAAATGGCATAAATGGATTTAACATTTTTAAAATTGCTTCTAGTACATATTTATGTACTGATTTTGTTGTTTCTAATTCCATTGTTGCTTTAGACATTTCAATATACCATGAACAATAATCGTCCCAGATGAAACTATAAAGTGAGCTACCTACTATTGTAAATTCATATTTTTCCATGTTTAATGTTACTTCTTGAATTGTTTCATTTAATCTTTTTAAGATCCATTTATCAGCTGGTAATAAATCACTTATTGCAAATACATCTGTTGTTGTATCTTCAATGTTCATCATTACAAATCTTGCTGCATTCCATAATTTATTTATGAAGTTTTTTGTTGCTTCAACTTTTTCTTCTGTATATCTTAAATCTTGTCCTGGTGATGAATTAGTTGTTAAGAAAAATCTAAGTGAATCGGCACCATATTTATCTATTACGTCCATTGGATCAACACCATTACCTAATGATTTTGACATTTTTCTACCTTCTGAATCTCTTACTAGTCCATGTATTAATACATCTTCAAATGGTTTATCATCAAGAAATTCATGTGACATGAAAATCATTCTTGATACCCAGAAAAAGATAATATCATAACCTGTTACTAAAACACTTGTTGGAAAATATCTATCAAGATCTGGTGTTTTTTCTGGCCAACCTAGTGTTGAAAATGGCCAAAGTCCTGATGAAAACCATGTATCTAAGACATCTTCATCTTGTGAATAGTTTTCTATATCTTGAGGTGGGTTGATTCCAACATAAACTTCTTTGGTTTCATTGTGGTACCAAGCAGGTATTCTATGTCCCCACCATAATTGACGAGAAATTGTCCAATCCTCTACTTTTTCCATCCATTGAAGGAAGGTTTTTTCAAAACGTTCTGGTACAAAGTTAATTTTATCAGATGTACTTTGATAATCTGTTGCAGCTTGTGATAATTTATCCATGGCAACAAACCACTGCAATGATAAAAGTGGTTCAACAACTGCTCCTGATCTTTCAGAATGTCCTACACTGTGAATAATTGAATCCATTTTGATAAATGTACCTTCTTCTTTTGATGCTTCAATAAATTGTTTACGACATTCAAATCGATCTAATCCTTGAAACTTTTTAGGAACCCATTCATTGCTTGCCATACTTGCATCATCATTTAAAATAATTTTTATTGGTACATCATGTCTTTTTCCTACTTCAAAGTCATTTGGATCATGGGCTGGGGTAATCTTAACACAACCACTACCTACTTCCATATCAACATATTCATCAGTAATTATTGGTATTGCTATATGTGAAACTGGTGTATATACTTCTTTACCAATATAGTTTGTGTATCTTTCATCTTTTGGGTGTACTGCAATAGCACCATCTCCAAAGATTGTTTCTGGTCTTGTAGTCATTACTTCTAAAAACTTACCACTACCATCACTAAATTCATATTTAAAGTAATGTTCAAATCCTGCTACATCTTCATGAATAACCTCAATGTTAGATAAGGCTGTTTGAGCTGCAGGATCCCAGTTAATGATTCTTTTGCCACGATAAATATAGCCTTTATTATATAAATCTACAAATACTTTAGTTACAGCATCATTTAGTCCAGAATCTAATGTAAATCTTTCTCTTTGATAATCTAGACCTAATCCTAACTTACCCCATTGCTCTTTTATTGTTGCAGCATATTCATCTTTCCATTCCCATGCTTTTTCTAAGAATTTTTCACGACCTAATTCTCTAAAAGAAGTTCCTTGTTGTCTTAGTCTTTGATCTACTTTTGCTTGTGTTGATATTCCAGCATGATCCATTCCAGATACCCAAACAGTATCAAAGCCTTTCATTTTCTTATATCTTATTAAGACATCTTGTAGTGTTGTATCCCATGCATGTCCTAAGTGTAATTTTCCAGTTACATTTGGTGGAGGAATTACAATAGTAAATGGCTCCTTGCTTAAATCATTTGTTGAAAAATATTTTTTATCTATCCAATTTTGATTTTTGTGCTCTTCAACTTGAAGATGATTATATTTATCATTAATTTTTCTCATGTTTATGCTCCTTTCAAAATAAAAAAAACGCCCTATAATAAGGACGTTATATACGCGGTACCACCTTAATTCATAAATATTAAAAATATTTATGCACTTAGAAATCGATAACGAGATTAAACGAGATAATGTTACTACTATTTCACATTTCTAGCTCCTAGACTACCTTCAATTAATATCATGTAATCTTACACCAAACGATTACTCTCTTTAATGATTAATTAATTTACTCCTTCTATTCTTTGCTTTTAATATATTTATTATATTATCATAAGTTTATAATTTTTACAATGATGTTATTGTTTTTATTGTATAAATGTAATTCTATTATGATTATGTCTTAAAATAATTTATATTTATTGCAAAAGATTACTATAAAAACATTAAAATTAAAGATGTAATTGTTTAAACAGTTGTCATTTTTTATCTAGACATTCCCATAACCATGCCAATTCCATATGGAATTAGCCAAATAATCCATACTAATAAGCTGAATTTATGAAAGTTTGCTTTCATGTTTTCATTACCTTTATAGTAAACTACTATTGCCCAAACTAAATGAATTGCCATCAGAACAATAGCTATTGTTCCTGTAATCATGTGTAATGAATTAGTTGTTGTTGCTGAAGCTATTGTACTCATTAAAGTAGTTCCAATAGTATCAAATACTAAACCTAATGCAAACAGTATCAAATGTTTGAATGTTAGTGTCTTTTTCTTTCTTTCTGCAAATACGGCTGTTGTATAAAATACTAATGCTAATGTTATTGCAATTATCGCAAATATTAATGTAGTGTTCATATTAAATCTTCCTTTATTTTAAATTTCCTTATTTATTATATGCTTAATGTATTAGGTATGCAAAAATAAAGCCTTTTTACTTTTTGATAATTTATTCAAAAAAAAACCTAGGCTATAATTTATAGTCTAGGTTTTTATTGTATTTATTAGTATTTACTAATAAAAGGTTTAATTAACTTTATGAATATACTTAAAGTTTGCTTCAATATGGTTTAGGAATAATAATAAATTTTCATACAAACCTTCATCTTTAAAACCATATTGATCTTTTAACACTTTAGCAATGTCATCAACGGTTCTGTTACCATCGATTAATTGAAAAACTGTACTAGCATGTTTATCTAAGGACATTCTTGAATATTCAGGTATTTTTACTTTTATTTTTCTAAGTATTTTTTGAATTCTATGATCTTGTTTAATTAAAATTGTTACAATGCCATTTTCATCAACTTCATATTCAAGTCCATCTTTATGTTGATATACAACTTTTAAGACATCTTCATTTGTTTTAATTATGGTTTGCTTTTTTTTCATATATTAGTCCTTTTTAAGTTTTCCAAATGCTATTGGTAATGTTACTAAAACAACAGCTATTACAAATAATATTATTGCCATTCCATTACCAGCTGCAAATCCTGCTGGAGTTCCAGCTGTAATTATACCTGATACTTGTAAAATAATACCGATTAAACCAATGATTGATCCACCAGCAACAAGTCCAGATGATAATGATACACCATTTGCAAGTCTAGCGTCTCTTTCTGCTTCATCTTTTTTAGTTTTTAATTCAACGAATAGTTTAATTAAAGCACCAGCAAGAATGATTGAAGTTGTTGCGATTGGTAAATAGAATCCGATTGCAACAGTCATAATTGGTAAATCTAACATCCATAATACTACTGCCATAAAGATACCAGCAATGATCATACCCCATGGTAAGTCACCTTGAATAATACCTTTTGTTAATGTTCCCATTAAGTTAGCTTGTGGTAATGCGAATTGATTTGGATCTACTAATTGATCTTTTAATAAAACGATAATTCCAACTACGATTACAACTCCTACTAAACCAGCAATTGTAAAGTATCTTGTCATTTCATTTTTGTTACCACCAATTACATATGTAACTTTTTGTGATTGAGAGAACCCACCAGCCATTGCTATAGCTGTTACTATTAATGTACCAAACATTAATAAAGAGTGGTTGTTTTCTGGACTAGTCCATCCTGAGATTAAGAATAGTAAAGTTACAATAACTAGTGATGCAATTGTCATACCTGAAACTGGTAAGTTAGAAGTACCGATAGTACCTGTTAATCTACCTGCAACGATTACGAATAAGAACATTAATACTAATGAAACTAATGTAATTAAGATAGCCATTCCAACGTTCATACTTGAAATTACAAATCCAGCAATTAAAGCAACTACTGCACCAACAACTAAAATGATTATTCCTAAGTTAGAACCTTTTTCAGCTCCTTCTCCTTTAGAACCTTTCATTGTTTCTTTTAATGAAGTTATAATTGTTGGGATTAATTTTAATGCTCCAATAATACCACCAAATAACATCATACCAGCACCAATATATTTAGTATATGAACCTGCAATGTCTGCAGCTCCCATATCTTTTACTAACATAGGTGCATCTGAACCAATTGTATTCCATGTAATAGCTGATGCATCAGCCATTTGAGAGAAGTAACCAATTAATGGATTAACTGCAAAGTTTGCTAAGATTGATCCAGCAAACATTGTTAATGAAACTTCCATACCTACGATAAATCCAATACCTAATAGTAATGGGTTAACTTCAAGGTCGAATTTCCATTTGTAAGCTTCTGAACCTACCCAGCTCATTACATTATTACATAAACCTAAAACAGATCCTGTAACTAAAGTAATAATTCCACCAATACCAAATCCAATTCCCATATATTTCAATGATTCTCCACCTGTATCTGATGCTACAAGTGTTTCTGAAATGGCCATTGATTCTGGATACATTAATTTACCATGTTCTTCAATAATTAAGTAGTTGTAAACTAATGATGCAACTCCGATACCGAATAGTACTCCACCAAATCCTACTAGAACACCTTCAATAAAGCTGATTTGCCCACCAACTAATAATACAGCTGGTAAAACAAAGATAATTCCTGATGCAACTGATTCTCCACCAGATGACATCCCTTGAACTAAGTTAGTTCCTAAAATACCTTTGTTTTTAGCTAATGCTGTTACAAGGGCAGCTCCTAGAATAGATCCAGGAATACCTGCAGCTACTGTTAACCCAGCTTTCATACCTGAATATGCTGTTGACGCGGCAAACAATGCAGCAAGTAAAATACCGATAATTAGGACGATTGTGTTTCCACCAGTTTGGTTTCCTTCGCTGATGTAAGGAACATAATCTTTACCGGCAACGCCTCCATAGGCTTCTTTTGGTAATTTTTTCTCCATGAATAATTCATCTCCTTTTATATTTACATACGTATTATATCACAAGAAAAACATAATTTTATTAAATATACACTAAAAAAGTATAATGCGCGTTAACATTATACTTGTGTATATTTAACACTTCTCTTGTGTTAATATTTAATTTATAAATAATAAATACTTTTCTCTAATTTTAACAATAATTTCACATTCATTATATTTGAGTATTAATATAATTATTAGAAATATCTATGTTGTTTGTTGTGTTTAGTTTCTTTTATTTGTAATTACTTATTATTTCTTTCAAAAATCATTGGATGATCAACAACATTGTCTAGTTTATTTAAATATCTAGATAAAACATAGAAATAATCACTCATTCTATTTATAAGTGGTAATATGTTAGAATTAAATTTTTCATCTTCATTTAAATTTTCTACTAGTGTTACTATTCTTCTTTCAGATCTTCTTGTAATTGTTCTTATTACTCCTGCTTCACAAGATCTTTGTGAACCTGTAGGATAAGTAAAAGTTTTTAATGGCTCTAATTGTTTTTCTAAGCCATCAATATATGATTCTATTCTAGTTGCATCTTCTTCAGTAATTGAAAATGGAATTGTTTCAGTTGGATTTGCTAAATCTGATCCAATATAGAAAAATAATGTCATGATATCTTCTAATTGTTTAATCAATTCTTCTTCTTTAATTAAACCATATAGTTTTCCTATATGTGCAGATGCTTCATCTGTTGTCCCATATGATTCTAATCTTTCGCTTCCTTTTGATATACGACCACCAATTACACCAGTAGTTTTTTTATCTCCTGTTTTAGTATATACACTCATTATGTATACCTCCTTAATTATTATCTTCTTTACAATTATTATCTCATGCTCTTTGTTATTTTAAAATGAAAATGTTAACTTTTGTTTTTAATTGGTGTGCTTAAATAACTACTATATTATATATAGATATACGTTTTATTTATTTGTGAATTATTTATGACTTAATAACCTATACTTTTTAAATGTTTTTATTTTTTTGTTTTTGTCTACAATATACTTTTTAGTTGATGTATGTTATATTATTTTTAGTCTAAAAGGTTGGTGAAGTGAAATGTTAAATAGATTAATTCAAAGAAGAGAAGAAAAGAAATTTGAAAAACAATTGTATCTTCAATTAGATAACATTAATATGATGATAGAAGCAACTTTAGATAAACTTTATGAAGATCATCGTTTGGTGTTAAATTATGAAGATGGATCATCAATTACCGTTTTTATTGATCATATAAAAATGATTGAAAGAAATGCTGATCATACTTGTCGTTTATTTCTTTCTGTTTCTGATTATATTGATACACCCTATTCTTATGATGTATTACCTATTGCGATTGCATTATATAAAAAGAATGAATCATATGAATATGAGTTATCAAACAAATATTAATAGGCACACGAAAACACCATTTCAAAAATGGTGTTTTTATTTTATTTTATTATTTCAGCTATTTTATATGTTTCATAATCTATTTCTCTGTCTAGTTTTAAGGCTTCTTCTATTGGTGTTGCATATATTTTAAAACCATCTGTTCCTAAACATATTTTTGATTTTCCCGCTACTAAATAATCTGCAGCTTTTGCCCCAAACAATGATGCGATATAACGGTCTATAGCACTAGGTGTACCCCCTCTTTGAATGTAACCTAATATTGTTGCTCGACTGTTAAATTTTGTGCATTTTTCTATTGCCTTTGCAAGTTCTAAAACATTAGTAATATTTTCAGTTATTACTATTAAAAAGTGCTGTTTTCCTGAAGCAAATGCTTCTTTTGCTAGATTCACTAACTGTTCAAAAGAATACTCAAAATCTGAAGTTATAATGGCTTCAGCTCCTGTTGATATACCCGCTTTTAAAGCAATATCGCCACAGTTTCGGCCCATTACTTCTACTATTGAACATCTTCTATGTGAAGTTGATGTATCTCTTAATTTATCTATTGCTTCTACTACTGTATTTACTGCTGTATCATAGCCTATTGTTAGTTTTGTTGATGGTATATCATTATCAATAGTTCCTGGGACTCCTATAACTTTAATTCCATGTCTTGCTAAAGCTAAGGCCCCCCTATAAGAACCATCTCCACCAATCACTACTAATCCTTCAATTCCCATTTTTTTAAGCTTGTTAGCAATCTCAACTTGAACTTCTGGTTCTAACATTTCTAAAAATCTTGCTGTACCTAAAATTGTTCCTCCACGATTTAAGGTATCAGAAACACTAGAACGATCCATTGCAAAAATATCATCATGGTAAAGCCCATGAAATCCATCGCGGATTCCATAGACTTCCATACCATGGTGTAAAGCAGTTCTGACAAAAGCTCTAATTGCGGCGTTCATTCCCGGTGCATCGCCACCTGATGTCAATATTGCTACTTTATTCATACTATTGATTACCTTTACTTGCTATTTCTGCTTGAATCATTTCAATAAATTGTTCTATTGATACATTAACTTGATCTTCACTTCCATATTTACGATAAGTTACTGAGTTACTTTCTACTTCTTTATCTCCAATTACTAATTGATATGGAATCTTTTTAACTTGAGCATCTCTTATTAAATAACCTAGTTTTTCATCTCTTAAATCAATACTTGATCTTAAATCTAAACCTTTGAATTGAGCATTTAATTTTGCAGCATACTCTTCATGTACTTCATTAACTGGAATGATTTTAATTTGTTCTGGTGCTAACCAAGTTGGGAAAGCTCCAGCATAGTGTTCAATTAATATTCCAATAAATCTTTCTATTGAACCTAATAATGCTCTGTGTAACATTACTGGTCTTTGTTTACTACCATCTTTATCAATATAAGATAAATTAAATCTTTCTGGTAAGTTTTGATCTAATTGGATTGTACCACATTGCCATACTCGACCAATTGAATCTCTTAATTTAAAGTCGATTTTTGGACCATAGAATGCTCCATCACCTTCATTAATTATATAATCATATCCAGCTGCTTTTACTGCCTTCATTAAAGCTGCTTCTGATTTTTCCCATATTTCTTCTGAACCAATGGCATTTTCTGGTCTAGTAGAAATTTCAATATGGAAACTTAATCCAAATGTGTTATAGATTTCTGCATATAAATCAATTAAGCTTACAATTTCACTTTCAATTTGATCTGGAGTCATAAAGATATGAGCATCATCTTGAGTAAATGCTCTAACTCTAAATAGACCATGTAATGCTCCACTTGCTTCATGTCTATGTACTAATCCTAATTCTCCAACTCTCATTGGGAATTCTTTATATGAATGAATTTGGTAATCATAAACTAACATAGCTCCTGGACAGTTCATTGGTTTAATAGCAAATTCATGTTTATCTATTTCAGAAGTATACATGTTTTCTCTATAGTTAAACCAGTGTCCTGATACTTCCCATAATTCTTTATTTAACATTATTGGTGTATTAATAAAAGTGTAGTTTTCTCTTTTATGAACACTCATCCAGTAATTTAAAAGATTTTCTCTTAATGTCATACCTGCAGGTAACCAGAATGGAAATCCTGGTCCATATTCACTAATCATGAATAAATCTAACTCTTTACCTAATTTACGGTGATCTCTTTTTTTAGCTTCTTCTAACATGTTTAAGTGTTCTTCTAATTCTTCTTTTGAACTCATAGCAATACCATAAATTCTTTGCATCATTTCATTATCTGAATCACCTTTCCAATATGCTCCAGCAATTGATAATAATTTAAAGCTTTTTAATACTTTAGTATTGTCTACATGAGGTCCTCTACATACATCAGCCCAATCTCCTTGAGTATAAACTGATATTGGATATTCACAAATATCTTCAATTATTTGTTTTTTATAACTATCATTACTAAATAATTCTAAAGCTTCTTCTTTACTTACTTCTTTTCTTTCTATTTGAATTGCTGCTGAAACTATCTTTTGCATCTCTTTTTCAATTTTTTTCAAATCTTCATCATTAATATGTGCTTCTGATACAAAATCATAATAGAAACCATTTTCTATTGCAGGTCCTACTCCAAATTGTGCATCTGGATATAATCTTTTAATTGCATGTGCCATTAAATGTGCTGCAGAATGATTTAATATTTCAAATGCTTCTGGATCTGTAATTTCAATTAATTTTATTTTAGCATCTTCATTTATCGGAGTTAATAAATCAACCATTTTCCCATTAACTTCTCCTGCTATTACTTTTTTTCTAAGTGATTTAGATATTTCTGATGCAATTTTATCTAATGTAATTCCTTGTTCATATTCCTTTACCATACCATCTAAGAATTCAATTTTAATCATTTTAATCTTCCTTTCAACTTTCTATTTTAATAAAAAAAACGCTTCATCCATAAAGGACGAAACGTTCGTGGTACCACCTTAGTTTGTTAGAATTAATCTAACCTCTATCTTTTGTAACGTAAAAGTTTCCGGCTCACTTTTTCAAGGGCTGCTTGCAAGTAGTAATTGTTAACTGGTTCAATGCTTGGCTTACACCATTTCCAAACTCGCTGTTTGAGTGCCTTAACAATCTTGTCTTGTTCATTGCATTTGTGATTTTCTCTATTCTAGCACCATAAATTAATTATTGCAAGTAATATTCACAAAATATTAATTTATTTGCATTATTTTTAAGAAATTTGTAATTGGAGTTCCATCTGGATGACCACCTGTGATTATAACATAATCACCAATTTGTAACCCAACACTTTTAGCTTTTTCATTTACAATTCCATATTTTGATTCTAAACTTGTGTATGCACCTTTAGCAACACCATATACTCCCCAATTAAGTGCTAAATTATATAATGTTTGATCATGATGTGATAATGCATAGATTGGACAAATTGGTCTGTATTTAGATATTTGTCTTGCTGTTGAACCTGAATCTGTAAATGTAAAAATCCCTTTTGCACCAATTTTGGCAGCTAATTCTACAGCACTAATTCCAATTCCATCATATGGATTAACTTCAATATCTCCAATACTATTTTCAACAAATCGAGAACGATCTAGTAATGCTATTTCACTTTTTTCAGCTATTTTTGCCATTGCTTGAACTGCCTGAACTGGATATTCTCCTTTTGCTGTTTCTCCAGAAAGCATTACAGCATCAGCTCCATCACTAATTGCTCTAGCAACATCTCCAACCTCAGCTCTTGTTGGTCTTGGATTTCTTTCCATTGAATCTAACATTTGTGTTGCTATAACAACAATTTTACCTTTGTTATTACATTTTTCACAAATCATACGTTGTGCAACTGGAACATCTTCCATTGGTATTTCTGTTCCTAAATCTCCACGTGCTACCATTATTCCATCTGCAGCATCGATAATATCATCAATATTATCAACACCCTCTTGGTTTTCTATCTTACAAATAATTTGTATATCTTTTCTACCACATGCATCTGTTATTGCTCTTACTTGTAATACATCTTCTTTTTTTCTTGTGAAACTAGCTGCAATAAAACTTGCACCATTATTACAAGCAAATTCAATATCTGCTTTATCTTTCTCTGAAATATATTCCATATCTAAAGATTTGTTTGGAACATTTACACCTTTTTTAGATGAAATATTTCCAGAGTTTAAAACTTTTACAGTAATTTTTTCTTCATCTGTTGCCATTACTTCTAATTCAATTAAACCATCATCAATTAAAATTCTGTCTCCTGGTACTACTTCTTTATATAAGTCTGAGTATGTAATTGAAAACTTTTTATTATCTCCTTCAATTTCATGCATATATATCTCAACTATTTCACCAGTAGTTAAGACTGCTTTATTATCTTTTATCATATGCGTTCTAATTTCAGGGCCTTTAGTATCTGCAAGCCAAGCTACATATTTTTTCTTTTCTTCATTAATTTCTTTTACCATTTTAAGAATCGGTATAGCTGTTTCTCCTGTAGCATGTGAGAAGTTGATTCGTACAACATTTAATCCACTGTCAACAAGTGCTGCTATTTTTTCCTTTGTGTTTGTAGCTGGACCCATTGTTGCAATAATTTTAGAATTTTTCATTTAGTAAAACTCTCCTTTGTTTCAATTTATTGTCTTAGTATAGCACAAAAAAAATTAAATAAAATCTTAAAAGCAACGAAATATTCGTTTAAAAAGTGTATAAGTAAGACTTATTAAAATGAAAGCGTAACCAAAAAGCGCTTTCTTTGTTTTAGTCCCTGTTTCTAGGATTTTCAACTGTTTGTTAGTATAAGTTTTCTCAATAGGTTTGTTTTCAATACAGATTTTTTCTTCTTTTTCTTCTAAAAAATATCCTACTGCTGCTTTAGTTTCTTTGACTACAAAGCACTCTTGTTCAAGCTTTAATTGAATCATCCCATTTTCATCTGTATTATGAATTGATTCCTTTTTCTTTTTATCAATAATTGTAAACTGCGTATTAGGTATTGGCTTATTATTATCAAAATCTACCTTTTTTAATATTAGATTTGCATCGGTAATTTTACTATTTAAAAATTTAATATTATTATCATTTTCAAGACAGACTTCTTGCGTATTATTTTCATTAAGTAAGTAATTTGGTGGTGGTGTTATTTCACTTACACTAAAACAATCATTTTTCAAAGCTTCTATTATTATTTTACCCTGTTTATCACTTTTTAGTATTTGTTCATTTTGATGCTTATCAATAACTTTAAAAACAGCATTTTCTAAACCAACTTCAGTTTCTATGTCTAATTTATTTATTACTAATATATGTTTTTGATAATAATTTATTATATCTTCTAGAGCTATTATTTGTTGATGTTTCTCAATATTTATTGGGTATTTGTTATTGTTGCTTATGTATATTGGATTTTGATTGCTCTCTTGTAGATAATATTTTCCAAGTAATAAATTATCAACTTCAATGACTCCATTTTTATCAGTATAATATTTAGCAATTAAAATATCTTCACTATTAAATAAACTAAATTCAATATTATTAAGCAGTGTGTTATGTTCATCTTTTTTTATTAGTTTAAACCCCCCTTGTTCTAAAACATTTACTATTGGCTTATCATTGTTTATTTGAACAATTTTATCTTTTAAGACTTCAACTTCATAAACAGTATCATCTAAAAGATAATTTTCTAAAGTTTTTATTTCCTTTACTTGATAAATACCTGTTCTTAACTTTTGTGATATTGCTATTCCTTCTTCATTAGTAGTCAAAGTCTGAATTAGCTTTGTATCTTGATATATTTCATATTTTACTTTTGCTAATGGTTCTGGTTTAGGTTCAAGTTTTTCTTGTTCCTGTTTATTATATTGACTTTTTTGTAAGTTAAATTCATTTTTTTCGTTCAAAAAGCCATATTTTGATTGCTTTTGTCCATACTTAACTACTTTTATTAATCCTTTATAAAATTGATTTACTATAGGTTTATTCTCATTTATATAAACTGTTTCATTTATTTTTATATTAACTGTATATTCCGTTGTATCTAAATAATGATTAGTTGGAGCTTTAATTTCTTTAATAATATATGTATTTTGATCAAGTAATTTTGATTCAAAATAGCCTTCTTTATTACTGATCATAGTATCAATTAAAGCATTGTTTAAATAGACACCAAAGTGAGCATTTTCTAATTTTTCTTCACTTTCATTTATTTTGTAACCTGCAATTTTACCTTGTCCTTTCTGGGTGGTGAATGTTACATTATTTGTTAATACATTTTCATAATTTACTAAAACATAATCTTGTAATACATTATGTAAATAAACAAAAGTATAGTCTTTATCTAGTTCATTATGTTTCATTAAATTCAAATTAGTTGTGATATTTTTATTATTATTTATTGGATTTTCTATTCTAATACTGTTATTTGTTTTAGTAATTTTTAATCCACTTTGATTTTGAAAATTACTTAGATTAGTTATAACCCAGTCTTTTAAGTTTGAATCATTTAAGACTAAATTACTACCTGCTCTAATATTATAAGTTTTATTTGAAAATTCTAAGTTTTTATTAAATTCATTTACTCTATTATTTATATTATTTCGATGTGATGTAAGATTGATTGTGAATCGATACTGTTTATTACTTATTTCATCCCATATTAATTCTTGGGCAGCATAATATATTCGTATATAATTTGAATTATTATTAGCCTTTGCTTCATTATATAGCTTTGTAGCACTTAATCCTATTACTTCTATACGTCTTTTTTTAGCATTAGATATACCACTGTAATTACTAGCAAAGTTTCTTCTTGAATAACTACTAGTACCTGCATTTAATCCTGGTTGTATACAAAAGGCTAGTTTGTTATTTATAACTATTCTTTTAATACTCCAACCATTTGTTGTTTTAAAACCATCATCTGTAGTTTTAATTGATGCTTGAATTTTACTGCCTGTTATTAAATAAAATAACAAGAGTATTAGCATTGTAAGCTTTTTCATATTATCACCTCACTTGTCTTTTACATTTAAATTATATTTACCTAAAAAATTTTTATTTTTTTTTGAATTTTTATAAAAGCATTAGTAGATATTTTAATTTTTTATAATTATGAGTGATAATACTAATAGTGATGTCTATTTTTAAAAAATAATATTTTGAAAATCAAAAAAGAAGCGAATAAACTCGCTTCTTCAAAAGTCTAACTTTTGGGGTGCATTACAATATTAAGGTATTATTTTATATTTTTCTATAACTTGTTTAAATACTCATTCTTTTTAATCTTAAAGAGTTAAGTAATACAGAAATTGAAGAAAAGCTCATTGCTCCAGCTGCTAGCATTGGATTAAGTAATGGTCCACCAAAAAGGTGTAGTAATCCCATTGCAATTGGAATACAAATTATGTTGTAACAAAAAGCCCAAAATAGATTTTGCTTGATATTTTTAATTGTATTTTTTGATAGTTTTATTGCTTTTACTACATCTAGTAAATCATTTTTTACTAGGATAATATCTCCAGATTCTAAAGTTACATCACTACCTGATCCTATAGCGATTCCAACATCTGCTTGAACTAAGGCTGGAGCATCGTTAATACCATCTCCTACCATAGCTACTATTTTACCTTCTTTTTGTAATTGTTTTACTTTATTTATTTTATCTTCTGGTAAAACTGATGCTATAACATTATCTATATTGGCAGATGAAGCTATTGCTTTAGCTGTTGCTTCATTATCACCTGTAATCATATAAATATCTAAATTCATTGCTTTTAGCTTTTCAATAGCTTTTGCAGAAGACTCTTTTATAGGATCTTTTATACCTATCATTGCTACTATTTCATTATCAATCTTTACATACATTATAGTCATTGCTTGATCTGCAAGTTTTTTGTAAGTATCTTTAATTTTAGTATCTTCTATATCACCTACTAGTTTTTCATTACCTATTTCTACTAAGCTGCCATTTATTGTAGCAAAGACACCTTTACCAATCGTATTTACAAAATTTTCAAGGTTTTGTGCTTTAGCATTTTGATCATTTGTATATTTAGAAATGGCTTTTGCTAAAACATGTTCACTTTGCATTTCTAATGTATATACTTTATCTAAAATGTCTTTTTGATTTTCCTTGGTAAAAAAGATAAATTCTTCAACTTGTGGCATTCCTTTGGTAATAGTTCCTGTCTTATCAAAAATTATTGTATCAACTTGATGTGTATGTTCTAATGCTTCACCACTCTTAATTAATATACCTTCACTTGCTCCTTTTCCAGTACCAACCATAATTGCTGTTGGTGTTGCTAATCCAAGTGCACAAGGACAAGCAATAATTAATACTGCTGTTACTACTGTTAATGAGAAGTTTAGTGTTTCGTGTCCTAAAAAGTACCAACCTAAACCTGATACGATTGCCAAAACAATTACTATTGGTACAAATACACCACTTACTTTATCAGCTAATCTTGCAATTGGTGCTTTTGTTGATTGAGCATTTTCTACAAGTTTTATTATTTGTGCTAGTGTTGAATTTTCAACTGTTTTAGTTGCTTTTACTTCTAAATAACCATTTTGATTGATTGTTCCTGATAATACTTTATCGTTTAGTAATTTATCAACAGGCATACTTTCACCACTAACCATTGATTCATCAATACTTCCTTCACCTTTTATAACAATTCCATCTACTGGAATTGACATACCAGGTTTTATTATTAATATATCATCTAGTTCTATATCATCTACATCTACTTCAATTGGTTGATTATCTTTTAAAATAATAGCTTTTTTAGGACTAAGATCTATTAATTTTTTTAAAGCATCATTAGTTGCTACTTTACTACGACTTTCTAAATATTTACCTAATAATATTAAGGCAACAATCATAGCTGCTGATTCATAATATAATTGATGTACATATCCATGATTTCCTATTGCTATTTCATAGGTAGCATATAAGCTATAACCTAAAGCTACACTTGTACTAAGGGCAACTAGACTATCCATGTTAGGTACATGGTGTAATAATGCTTTGTAACCAACTTTATAAAAATTTCTACCTGCATATAAAGCTATCATTGTAAAAAATAATTGTAATAGAGCAAAATTCAAAGCATTATGTTCAGGATTAATTATATTTGGTAATGTTATATTAAACATATGTCCCATTGAAAAGAACATTAATATTATTGTTGCACCTAGTGCTAAAATAACTTTCTTTTTTAAGGTTTGACGTTCTTTTTTAGAGTTGTCTTCTTTTTCTTCTACTGTTACATTATTAGCAGTATATCCTAATGCTGTAACTGCATTTTTTATATCTCTTTTTTTAACTAATTCTTCATTATAAATAACATTCATTGTTTCTGTTGCTAAATTAACATTAACTTCTTTAACTCCTGTTAATTTAGCTACATTTTTCTCTATTGCTGCTGCGCATGATGAACAAGTCATACCTTGAATATTAGCAGTATAAACACTATCTGATGATGCTATTTCATAACCAATTTTAGTTACTGAATCTTTTATTTGTTGTGGTGTTACTAATACTTCATTGTATAAAACACTCACTTTTTTACTTACTAAATTAACATTGACATCATTTACACCAGCTAAATTACTCAATTCTTTATTAATAGCTGCACTACAACTTGAGCATGTCATATTATTTACGATAAATTCTAATTTTTTATAATTATTAACAACAGCTTGATAACCTGTGTTATTTACTATCTGATAAATATCTTCTATCTTTAAAATATTTTGATCATAATCAACTAGTGCACTATTATTATTTAAATTAACTACAGCACTGTTGATTCCTTTTGTTTGATTTAATTTTTTTTCTAAAGTTGCACTACATGATGCACAACTCATTCCTTCTACTTTAATTATATCTTTCATTATTTTTCTCCCTTAAAAACGACATTCACAGTTATCTTGACAACCGCAGTTTTCTATTGATTTAGCATATTCTAAATCTTCTAAGTATATTTTATTACTTTGTAGTTTTCTTATATACTCAAAGATATCTGGATATTTGTTGATGCACTGCTCATTAATAGAATAATATCTATTATTCTTTTTTGCTCTTATACTAACAATGCCTTCTTCATTTAATGTTTTTAATATTTTTGATGTATTTGCCTGTTTTAATTTTAAACCTAAAGATATATGTGACATACATAACTCTCTATTTAAAAGTAAAACAACTACTCTTAATCTATTCTCATCCCCAAGTAATTTAAAGATTTGGCTTTCCATTGTATCACCTCGTATCTATATTACCACACAGTAAAATAGAATGCAAGTATTACTGCTTAGTAATATAGATAAATTATAAAAAAATCTTAATACATTAATATTAAGATCAATTTATTATATTAAATTTGTTTTTTGTAATGCTGTTAAAACACCATCTTCTTGAACATCATCTGTTATATAATCAGCATGTTCTTTAACATAATCAGTAGCATTTTTCATAGCAACACCAAAACCTACATATTCTAGCATTTCTACATCATTAGCTCCGTCTCCAAAAGCGATGGCATTATCTTTATCAATTTCTAGTTGTTTTAATAATATTTTTATACCATGTATTTTTACGCCATTATCTGGTGTAAATTCAAAAACATCACTTGACCAATATGTTATAACTGAATTTTTTAGTTTGTTTACAAAGTATTTTCGATATGTTAATGGTTCATAAATAACAGCATGATCAACATTTCTATCAAAATCATTTCCTATTTGAGTAACTGTTGGGCATTCAAAACCTACAGATTCACATGAAATATTTAATAAATCGTTTTTCTTAGTTACTATATTAGTATTATCTCCTACTAAGTTTAATGTTAAATTATGTTTTTTTGCAATCTTTATTATTGTTTTTACATCTTCTTTATCTAAAAAGTTACGATATACTAATTTTCTCTTTTCATAAATTGATTGTCCATTACTTGTTATTAAATAATCAAAATCAATTTCATCAATATAACTATTTACTTGATTTAACATTTCATATGGTCTACCTGTTGCAATACAAAGTATTACACCATTTTCTTTTAGCTTTTTCAAACCTTCTATTACTTCTTTTGAAACTATTTTTCTTGAATGGTCAAAAAGTGTTCCATCCATATCAAAAAATGCTATTTTAATTTTATTTATCATTTTATCACCCTGACACTAATTATAGCATATCTATTTTATTAATTATATGTAATAATATGTTCATATATATAATGTTATATAATGTATAATCGCTTAATAGTATAAAAGTGTCTAATTTTATTTAGATAATTCATATATGTTATTCTTTTCTACTATATATGTATTAACTTTAATAAATATAACAAATGTGATATAATTACATAGTCATATTTATATACTATAAAAGATTGATAATAAAAAATGAAAGGAGGGTATGATAGATTGCTATCATACATTCATAGATGAAAAAACGTAAAAATGATACAGCAATATTTTGTCTTGGTGGTTTAGGTGAAGTTGGTAAAAATTCATACTGCATCGAACACGAGGATTCAATCGTTTTGGTTGATGCTGGTGTCAAGTTTGCTGGGGATAATGCCTTACCTGGGATTGATTATGTAATTCCTGATTATTCGTATTTAAAGGAAAATAATGATAAGTTTAAAGCACTAATTATCACTCATGGACATGAGGACCATATTGGTGGAATAACATTCCTTCTCCAAATACTTGATATTAAAGAAATATACGCTCCGCCATTAGCGGCAGCTTTAATTAGAAAAAAATTAAGTGAGAAAAAACAGAATATTAAAATAATTGAGTTTACTAGTGACTCTCAATATAAGTTTGGAAAGATAAAGGTGGATTTTTTCAGACAAAACCACTCAATTCCTGATGCATATGGTGTTGTATTTTCAACTCCAAATGGTCGAATTGTTACAACAGGAGACTTTAAGTTTGATTTAACACCTGTTGGTGATAAAGCCGATATTCAAAAAATGGCTAAAATTGGTAGTGAAGGTGTTGATTTACTTCTTTCAGATAGCACTAACTCTGAAGTTGAAGATTTCACTATGTCAGAAAAGAAAGTATCTGAATCTATCAATAATATTTTTAGAAATACTCCTAATAGACTAATAATTGCAACTTTTGCTTCTAATGTTTCAAGAGTACAACAAATTTTAGAGGCAGCTGATAAGTTCCATCGAAAAGTTATTGTATTTGGTAGAAGTATGGAAAATGTTATTGATGTTGGAAGAGCTAGTGGTATTATCAAGGTTAAAGATAATTTATTTGTTAAGCCTAATATTGGTTTAAAGCTACCCCCTAATCAAACGCTAATTTTATGTACTGGATCTCAAGGTGAACCTCTTGCTGCTTTAAGTAGAATTGCAAATGGTATTCACAAAGTTAAGATTATTCCTAATGATACGGTTGTCTTCTCTAGTTCACCTATCCCTGGAAATCAAATGAGTATTAATCATATTATTAATAAGTTATCTAAAGCTGGTGCTAAAGTTATTACTAAATCAGTTTTAAATAATATCCATACTTCTGGGCATGCTTCTCAAGAAGAACAAAAATTAATGTTTCAATTAATGACTCCAACCTATTTCTTCCCTGTTCATGGTGAATACAGAATGTTAAAAGCTCATGCTAAAACGGCTGAAGAAGTTGGAATTCCTAAAGAAAACATTAGTGTACTATCTAATGGAGATGTTTTATTATTAAATAAACATAAAATCAGATTAGGTGGTCGTGTTCATAGTGATGATATCTATGTTGATGGAAATGATATCTCTGGTTTATCTACTAAAGTTATTCGAGATAGAGTTCACTTAGCTAATAATGGTGTTATTGCTATTATGGTTGCTATTGATTCTAAAGCTAATAAATTAGTAGCAAAACCTCAAGTTATTTCTAGAGGATTCATTTACATGAAAGAAAATACGGAACTAATTAAAGAAACACAACGTCTAGCACATGAGACTATGATTAAGGTTATGAAAACAAAGCCTACTTTTAAAGAAATTAAAGAGGCATTGAAAAATAATGTTGGTCCTTATTTATACCAACAAACAACACGTAACCCAATTATTGTTCCTTTAATTATTAATAAAACGCATTCTAAATAAATATTTATAGACTAAATTAATTTATATTGATTTAGTCTTTTTTTTGTATAAAAAAAATCGACTAGTGTCGATTTAGTATTATTATATTTTATCTATGTCATAAAAATATGAACAAATAACATTATCAAAATTTTTATTTTTTAAATCATTTGGATGGATAAACCATTCAATACTTATTTCATCATCATTATCATAAGCTTCTGTATCAGGATTTAATTGTAGTAATAAAATATAATCTTGATACTTTTTATTAATAAAACGAATATCTTTACCTGGATTTGCTGGATAACCTAGTAACTTGTTTGCATACATTACTTCTTCGACATCTTCATTTTCAAAAATAAATGATAAGTCTCGAATGTAACCATCACTACTAACCACTTTATCATAATCTTCTAATTTATTTTTGAAGGGTTCTAATTGTTTACTTAGTTGTAAAGAGAATGATTTCCATTCTAATGATGATGGATTAACTTCATCTAGTGCTTTTTCAAATATTATTTTGTATTCTTCATCAATCATATGATCATTTTCATCTTCATCTTCTTCTTGTTCAAGATCTGATTCAAAATCATTTATTTCATATTCATCATCAATATCAAAGTCTATTTTCTTTTCATCATATTCTATATTATCTATGTATTTCACTATAAAAGGTTTATCTTCTTTATCATAATTATAGTTATGATTTAAGAAAAATTGAATTAAACCTGTTGAGGGAAATAAATCATTTTTTGGTAGATCTGCAAAGTTTATTTGCAATAAAAATTCGTATGGTTCTCCTTCATCAAGAGTAACTGGATACATATCTTTTTCTAACATATAAGGCATACCACCAAACTTACTTTCCCATATTAGTGGTATATCATTTGATTCTAGTAGTAGAAAAGTCTCTTTACTACTATTTAATTTTTTGTATATCCTCGATATAACATCTTCCATTATTTCATCACCTTTGAATATTATACCATTAGCAATTTGATAGTCAAGCAATAAAAAAGCTAGTCTTATATGACTAGCTTAAAATTAAATTATTATTTTTTAGGACTAACTACGATTTCTCCACTAATAACTTTAGCTTTAAGTTCGTTTACTTTGTCCATAACTGATTTTTCTAAGTTAG
Organism: Mycoplasma sp. P36-A1; assembly: GCF_049478495.1. Lineage (NCBI taxonomy): Bacteria > Bacillati > Mycoplasmatota > Mollicutes > Mycoplasmatales > Mycoplasmataceae > Mycoplasma > Mycoplasma sp. P36-A1. Next base: position 1,149,487 of record NZ_CP168083.1, read on the forward strand.
GATTTTCATCTGGAAGACCAACACCATCATTTGTTAAATCAAATGTAATTGTTTTTCCACCTTCAAATTTACCTTCTAAAACTGATTTAGAAACATTATATGCAGCAACATCTACTTTTTTAACCATTGAAGTTAAAATTACTGATTTGTCTCCAACTTTTCCATCTTCGTATTGGTCTCTGTCTACACCGATAACCCATACATCTTTGTCAGCTTGTACTAATTCTTTTGCAGCATTGATAACACCGTTTCCTGATTGTCCAGCAGCTTGGAAAATAATATATGCACCTTGATCATACATTTTAGCAGCTATAGTTTTACCAACGTCGGCTTTATCAAAAGCACCAACATATTGAGATAAAACTTTGATGTTTTTGTCTACAGCTTTAACACCTTGAATGTATCCAGCTTCAAAAGCACCGATGATAGGACCTTCAGCTCCACCAACAAAACCAACAGTATCTTTACCAGCTTCTACAGCTTTTTCAGCAGCAGCAACACCAGCTAAGAATGAACCTTGTTCAGCTGAGAATACAGCAGAAACAACATTTTTTTGTTCTACAACAGTATCAACAATTAAATATTTTTGATCTGGATTTTTAGATGCAACATCGTTCATTGAATCTTCAAATAAGTATCCAGCAGCAACTACTAATGCGTTGTCTTTACCTGATACTGATTCTAGATTTGGAACATAATCAGCAGCTGATGCAGATTGGATTGGTGATGCATTACAAGCACCCTCTTTACCTAATTCATCAGCATATCTTTTTAATCCTTCATATGTTGATTGGTTAAATGACTTATCGTCTACTCCACCCGTATCAGTTACGATAACACTTGTCGCTTTACAATCAGCAGTTGATGAACCACCACAAGCAGTTAAACCGATTGCTAAAGCAAAAGCAGTTGCTAAACCTGCAATTTTTTTCATAATGTATATCCTCCTATGAATATATGTATTTTATTTACAATTTTAATATACATTATCTACATTAAAAAATCAATTTTATATTTAAATTTTATCAAGTATTTACATTTAATGAGTTGATATCTTAACAATTATTTGGATGCGCTAACACTAGAGTAAAAAACTTTACCTTTTGAACTTGGATCTACATAGCCTTTTATAGTATTTATTACTACAGGAACCTCTCCAAAACCAACGCTTATTAGCTTAGGTTTACCTTCATAATGGGCTGCATTTCCACATGCATACAATCCTTCAATATTTGTTTCAAATAGTCTATTTGTTTCATATCCAAAGACATTTGAAGCTACTTTTAAACCACCAAAATCGGATACTTTAGAAACATTTCCATAGTTTACTAAGATGATATCTTGTTCAAGTTTAACTTCATTTTTTGTGTCTTTTTCCTGTAGTGTTATTTCTGTATGATTAGCTACTTCATTAACTTCTTCAACTAAATAGTTCATATATTGATTTACATTTGAATTGTTAAGTTTTTCTATACTATCTTCTTTAGCACGATATTCATTTCTTCGATGGACAATGTTTACTTTTTTAGCACTATCTTTTAAGATTAATGCCCAATCTAATGCACTGTCTCCACCACCTAAAATACTTACTGTTTTGTTATCAAAAACAGCTAGATCTTTTACAGTATAAAATATATTTGGTAATTTGTCTTCGTTTTCAATTCCTATTTTTCTTGGAGTAAGAATTCCGCTACCTGTTGTTAAAAGAATTGTTTTTGAATAGTATTCTTTATTATCTTTTCCTGTTATTTTAAAATAATCTTGTTCTTTTTCTATTTTAACAATTTCTTCATTGAATGTTACATCTAATAAGTCTTTACGATTATACTCTATTTGTGATTCTAGTCTAGCTATTACATCTTCAGCTTTAATATTTGTAAACATTGGTAAATCATATATATCTTTTTGTGGATATGAACTGTTTGGTTGTCCACCATACTCTGGCATTGATTCTATTAAATTTACACTCATTACTCTAATTAAACTATATACAGTAGCATACATTCCAATTGGACCTGCACCTATTATACTAACATCTTTTATTTCCATTTTTAATTTCTCCTTTATAAAAAAAAGTTAGGAATTACCCTAACTTTTTTAATTATCTTCTTAATCCTAATGCTTTGATTAATTCACGATATCTAGCTACATCTTTATTTTTTAAGTAAGCAAGAAGATTTCTTCTTTTACCTACTAATTTTAATAATCCACGGTTTGAGTGGAAATCATGTTTGTGCTCTTTAAAGTGAACGTTAAGATTGTTGATTCTTTCAGTAAGAATTGCAATTTGCACCTCTGCACTTCCAGTATCTTTTTCATCTTGACCAAATTGTTTGATTAGTTCTGATTTTTTTTGTTTAGTAATCATTTTTGTTTCTCCTTTAATTTTGAATTTAAGCCTACGACCTAGCAAGTAATATGGAGTTATTAAAGGCCAAGTTCTAGGACATTAATATTATACTAAAATATTAGAACAATAGCAATGTATTTTATATTTGTTCAATCTCTTGTTCAAAATCAATAGAAGTATTTAATTTTCTATTTTCTAATTCTTTTGCAAGTGCAATTAATTTTTTCTGTGGTCCACCTATTAATATTTTATCTCCTAGTAATAATTTTGTATTACCTTTAGGTGTAATAATTTTATTGTTTCTTCTTATCATTATAATTAATACTTCTTCTGGTATATCAAAATCAATAATCTTTTTATTTAAAGCTGGTGATGTTGGTGTAATATCTACTTCTAGTAACTGAGCTGAAATTGTTCCATCTTCTGCATAGAAGTTTGTTAAGTTATTGACATCATCACTTACTAAATCTAATTTTTTAGCTAATGGCACAAATAGTGTACCTTGAAAAACGACTGATAGTAGTGCTACAACAAATACAACATTAAAGTACCAATCAGCATTATCTAAGTTTGCAGTTAAAGTGTATGTTGCAAATACGATAGAGGCAGCACCTCTAAATCCTGCCCAGGATATTAGTATTTTTTGCTTAAAGTCATATCTTTTAAAGAAATGTAAGATTAGAAATACTACAATTGGTCTTACAACAAAAAACATAAAGAAAGCTACTATTACCCCATCTAATAGATGTTCTTTCATAGTACTTGGAAATGATAACAATCCTAGAGTTATAAACAGTAATATTTGCATTAACCAAGTTAATCCATCAAAGTATTTAATCATTGAAAAACGGTGTACAATTCTTGAATTACCTATTACAATACCGGTAAAGTAAACAGCTAAAAAGCCATTACCCCCAAGTGCACTTGTAATTGAATAAGATAATAAAGCAATTGATATTAACAAAATAGAATACAAACCATCTATTTCTAAGTTAATCTTATTGATTAAATAAACTCCAAGTTTACCTATGCCTAATCCAAGTATTATTGCTACTACTATTTGAACTATTAAAGTTAAAAAGATATTTTGTGACTTAGCTAGTTCTATAGCAATAAAAATAGTTGTTAACATATAAGCAGTCGGGTCATTTGATCCACTTTCTATTTCTAATAAGTAATTTAAATTATTTTTCAAATTTAAATTGTGTGAATTTAAAATAGAAAATATACTAGCAGCATCTGTTGAACCAAGGATTGATCCTAATATTAATCCTTGAACTAAAGTTAATCCAAAAATAATATGAATTAAATACCCTAGAAATAATGCTGTTAATGCTACACCTAAACTAGCAAGTACTCCTGCTGGTAAAGCTGTTGATTTAGCTTTTTTCCAGTCTAGTCCAAATCCACCATAAAACATTATAAAAACTAAAGCAACATTACAAATTTGTTCTGCTAAATCTGCATTATCAAAGTATATTAAACCTGAAATATCACTTCCTAAAAACATACCTAATCCTAAAAACAATACAAGTGTAGGCATTCCAAATTTATACATTACTTTACTTGAAACACAACAAAACAATAATACCAAACCTATTCCTAATAATATATTCATTTAATACCTCCTTATATAATTATAACAAATATAGTTAATGCTATAAAACATAAAGGCAATATATCTATTAAAATACTTTTAAAGACATTAACTATACACAAACAATGATTTATATTATCTTTTTGTGTACTTTGAGTCTAATATATATTATATACAATTGAATAGTGCTATTATTAATCTATAAAATAAAAAAAGGAGAAATTTAAATGATTAAAAAAATTGAGTATAATAATTTAGGAAGAAACACACAACCATCTTGGCTAAATTCACATTTTCATTTTAGCTTTGCAGAGTATTATAATCCACAAAATATCAACTTTGGTGCATTAAGAGTTGTTAATGATGATTTAGTACAACCTGGGCGTGGCTTTACTCCTCACCCTCATCAAAATATGGAAATTGTCTCATATGTAATTGAAGGGGAACTTTCTCATGCTGATAGTATGGGAAATAAACATACTTTAGTTCGTGGTAATGTACAATACATGAGTGCTGGTACTGGTGTTGTTCACAGCGAAATGAATGATAGTGATAAAATATTGCGTTTTTTCCAAATATGGATTTTACCTGATGCTGATTCACACACACCTAATTATGGTGATTATCGATTTACTTATGAAGATCGTCATAACAAACTATTACAAATGGTATCTTCAAAAAGTGGTGATGCACCAATAAAAATAAACCAAGACATGAATATTTATAACTCTGAATTAGATAAGGATAATACATTAAGCTTTAATATTGGCAAAGATCGTCAAGCTTATATTGTTAATGCTGAAGGTTCTATCAAAGTTAATGATGTTGTCTTAAATCATGGTGATGCTGCAGAAATAGTTGAAGAAAATATTGAAATTAAAGCAGAAGAAAATTCATTATTTGTAATATTAGAAATGGCAAAAGCTTAATATAATCTTAAAACCACTTGTAAAAGTGGTTTTGTTATGCAAATCATTCTATAATTATTTTGTTATTTAGTATAATTCAATTAAGAGGTGATATATATGATAACGATACATACAAAAGAAAAATTCAAAAAAAATAAAGCACCTTTTTGGTTAGATACTTATTACCATTTTAGTTTTGCTGATTACTATGCACCTAATAAAATGAATTATGGTGTATTACAAGCTTTAAATGATGATTTAATTCTACCGATGAAAGGTTTTGATGCCCATGCTCATAAAAATATTGAAATACTAAGTTATGTTGTTAGTGGAACTTTAACTCATATTGATAATTTAAAAAATAAAACGGTTTTAAAGGCAGGATCATTACAATTTATCCATGCTGGGACTGGTATTATGCACAGTGAAAGAAACAAACAAGATACTCCTTTACAGATGATTACTATGTTTGTTACTCCTAAACATAAAAATACTATTCCAAAGTATGATGCTATTAGTTTTACTAAGGAAGAAAGACATAATAATTTATTACATATGGTTGGTAGTGCTAAAAATGCTTTTATTAAAATTGATCAAGACATAAATTTATATGTTTGTGAAAGTGAGAAGAATAAAGAGTATAATTTAGAAATCAAACATAATAGACAAGCTTACATAGTATGTTTAAGTGGTGAAATATTACTAAACAATAAGATTATGTTTGAACATGATGCTGCTAGTGTTATTAGAGAAAATCTTGTTATTCAATCAACTTCTAATTGTTCATTTTTAATTATTGAGATGTTACAAGATATTGATATTAGAAACCTAAATAAATTTTTTAATTAATATATAACTATACTAAAACATTTTAAATAGATAATAATTATATTTGATAAATACAACCTAGATTTAATCATAAAATAGTAGTTAAAATAATAAAAAGCCCTTTATTAGGGCCTTTTTCTATAAATCTATATTGTGATATACTTCTTGTACATCTTCTAGATCTTCTAAAGTATCTATTAATTTTTCAAATCCTTCAGCAGCTTCTTCATCTAATGCTATTAAATCATTTGCAAGCATTGTAATTTCAGCAACTTCAAACTCTTCAATACCTGTAGCTTTTAAAGCTTCTTGTATTTCATGAAATGCTTCTGAATTTCCATAAATCATAGTTTTTCCATCTTCGTTTTCAACATCATTCACATCAACTTCAGCTTCTAATAATTTTTCTAAAAGTTCATCTGCATCAGTTTCAGGTACGCCAAATACAGCTGTAGGACTAAACATAAATGATACTGAACCATTTACTCCTAAATTTCCATCTGCTTTTTTGAAAGCAGATCTTACTTCAGCAACTGTTCTATTAACATTGTCTGTTAATGTATCTACTATAATAGCAGAACCACTTGGACCATATCCTTCATATCTAATATCTGTATAAGATTCATCAACACCAGATTTAGCTTTTGTTATTGCTCTATCTATAATTTCTCTTGGCACTTTATAAGTTTTAGCTTTATCTAATACTTGTCTTAAATTACGATTACTTTCTGGATCTGGATCTGGTTTTGCTGCCATATATATTTCTTTTCCAAACTTTGCATAGATTTTAGATCTATTAGCATCCTTTGCAGCTTTTGCATATTTAATGTTATTCCATTTTCTACCCATATTATATTTCAACTCTTTCTTATTTTTTTCATATACTATAATTTTATTATAATTTTATGTTTAATACAAGTTAGTTAAATATCTTATTGTTTTTTAAACATATTTTTTTATACTAATAGTCCGTATATCTTAAATATTTTAAGCTAAATAATAATTTTTTATTTAATATTCATATTAATATAAGTTATAATTAATCTTTTTATCACTTATTGTTATAATTATTAATGATTTTCTTATTTAATAATATATGATTTATTTTTTTACAAAATGTGACCATATTCAAATTATGTCCATTATTATGGTTTTTTTACCTTAGGTATTATATAATAAATTAAAATACAATAAAAGAGGTGTTAACAATGATTAAGAAGACAATACTTATAGTTGAAGATGAAGAAAAATTAAGGGATCTTATTATTTCAATACTAACAGATAGATATAATGTGTTTGAAGCCCAAGATGGTGAAGAAGCATATCAAATATTTAAAGAAGAACATATTGATTTAGTTATATCAGATATTATGATGCCTAACATGGATGGTTGGGAACTATTAAAAGAAATTAGAAAAACTTCAACAGTACCATATATTTTACTTACTGCATTAGATGATGAAGTATCTCAAATTAAAGGATATGATTTAACTGTTGATGATTATATTACAAAACCTTTCTCATTAAATGTTTTAAGAAAGAAAGTAGATGCAGTGTTTAGACGTGATTCTGTAGCCTTTGAAAATAAAGGTGTTATCGAAGCAGGTATTCTAAGAGTAGATACTGTAGGAAAAAGTGTTTATGTTGATGGTGAAGAAACTCATTTAATGCCTAAAGAGTATGATTTATTATTATTCTTTTTAGAAAATCAAAACGAAGCTTTAGATAGAGATTATATCCTTAATACTATCTGGGGATTAGATTATGATGGTGATGAAAGAGTTGTCGATACACACATTAAGAAGTTACGTAAAAAAATTGGATTAGCTTCAGTATATATTAAAACAGTTTTTGGAACAGGATATAAATTCCAAATAGATGAAAATACATACTAGATTTTTCATAACTTTCTTCTGCTTTGCCTTATTCTTTGCTTTTTCTAGCTATCTAGCTCAAGATTCCTTGTTCCAACATAACCAAGGACGTGAAGATAGTCGTATAACTCAACAATTATCAAATGTACGTGAAGGATTAAAATCTGATGAAAATGATATTATTGACTACTTATACGAAAATCAAATTGATTTAAAAAAAGTTTACTATGATAATGCTAATAATGAAGTAAGAGTTGATACAATTAGTTCAGCTAATTCTGAATTTTCTAACTTTTTTACACAAGAACAAAATACTAAACAAGATATTGCAGATACTTGCAAAGTCATTAATGCTAAAGAAAATGATGTCAGCATTAGTACTCCAACTAATTTTGAATCTGATTATTTAATTCAAGAGTTTTGTTTAAATGATACTTTATATATCATGACTACACACTATGTGCAATATGGTAGTGCTATAAGATTATTACAACAATCTTATTTATTAATATTTGTTGCAACTGTTGTTGTTTCAGCAATTTTATCTTATATATTAGCACGTTATATTTCAACTCCTTTACAAAAGATAAGCTATGTTACTAAACAGATAAGTAATTTAGATTTTTCTAATAAAGTAGAAGTTGTTGGAAATGATGAAATTGGTGATTTAGCTATTAATATTAATATTTTATCTGATAAATTACAACATTCTATTAATAAATTAAAAGAAAATGTAATTGTAGAAAAAGAATCTAGAGAAAAACAAGTGCAATTATTTGCAAGTATGTCTCATGAATTGAAAACTCCTATTACTATTTTAAAAGGTACTTTAGAAGGTATTAAAGAACAAATAGGCCCATATAAAAATCCTTTTGATCATATTGATTCAATGATGGAAGAAGTCGATAATATGGAAAATTTAGTTATGAGCTTACTTAGTTATGCTAAGTTTTCAGTTAGTGATATGAAATTAACATTGAAACCTTATCACTTGGAAAAATTAATATATGATACAGTAAATCGTTTAGAATATTTATTTAGAGAAAATAAGATTGATTTAGAAATAGTTGTTACCGATGCAATAGTTGATATTGATTTATCAAGTATGTCAATGGTCTTTAAAAATATTATTGAAAATGCTATTAGATATTCTGATAAAGGAGCTAAGATTGAGATATTTGCCTCATCTTTTTCTGATCATGTTTTAGTACAAGTATATAATCATGGCACAAATATTGATCCTGAAAGAATTATTCATTTATTTGAACCTTTCTATCGTGCTGATGATTCAAGAATTAAATATAAAAATGGTACTGGTTTAGGTTTAACTATTGTTAAACAAATATTAGAACAACACCATTCAACACCTAATATTTATAATATAAATAATGATGAAGAATATGCTGTTTGTTTTGAATTTATCTTACCAAAATCAAAATCTAAGGAAGTATAAAATACTTCCTTTTTCTTAAGGAGATTATTATGAACAATGGATTACGAACAGTTTTACTTGCTATTATTATGATAGCTTCATTTACCTATGCATTTATCTTAGGAATATTTTTAAAAGATGCCTTTTATTTCACTTTGTTAGGGTTACTAACAGGTATAATGATAATAAATCTCTTAAATGGTTTTAACAAAGTATTTCGTTTAATTCTGTTATGGATTATTGTTGTTGCAACTATTGCATACTCTTATATCTTTGTAACTACAGCAAGTTTAGTTATGATTGCTATTATCTTAATTGTCGTAGGTGCATTAATGTCGTTTAAAATTAAAAATGAAAGTGAAGTTAATAATACTAATAATTGGTCAGCCTAATCAAAAAAGCCTTAAACATTTATGTTTTAGGCTTTTTTATATTAAGTATCAAAATTGATTAAAGCATTTTTTTTATTTTAATTTTAGTATTTTCAAGGTCATTTGAAGTTAGTAATGGAATAAGTTTGTCTATTTCTTCAATGCTTTTATCCCACCATTTTAATTCTAGCATTAATTCAATCAGTTCATCATCGAATCTTTTTTTAATCATTCTTGCAGGGTTTCCAACAACTATACTATATGCTTCTACATCACTTGCTACAACACTGTTCAAACCAATTATTGCTCCATCTCCTATTTTAACACCTGCTAATATAGTGACATTTTGTCCAATCCAAACATCATTACCAATAATAGTATCACCCTTATTTACTAAATCATCTAAACTAGGTATTTCTTGCTTCCATCCATCAAAAATATAAAATGGATAAGTTGATACAGCATTCATTTGATGATTAGCTCCATTCATTACAAAATTTACTCCTGCAGCAATTTGGGTAAACTTACCTATTATTAATTTATCATTATAAAAATCATAGTGATGACTAACATGACTTTCAATGTCTTTATCACTAAAATATGTAAAATCACCAACAATTATATTAGGATTAGTAATCGTTGGTTTTACATAGGTTACTGATTCATTATTTTTTAGTGGATAGATAGTCATCGGATTAGGTTTTTGTTCATTTTTCATATTATCATTCTTTCTTTTGTAATATTATTTTAGTCTTCTAAAAATAATAAAGAACCAATTCTAAGCATGTTAGAACCATTTTGCAAAGCTAATATATAATCATGTGACATTCCCATAGATAGATATTTAAAATCAACATAATCATCAAACCATTGCTTAGCTAGAGCAAAAGTATTATTTACAATTGTTTTATCATCAGTTAATGGTGCCATACACATGCAGCCAACAACATTTACATTATCTAATGTTTTACTAAAGGCTACTAAGTCTGCTAAACCTTGTTTATCAACACCTTGCTTTGATTCTTCTTCACTTGGATTTATCTGTATTAAGATATCCATTATCTTATTTTTTTTAAAAGCTTCATCGTTTATTGCTTTCATTAGTTTTTCATCATCTACTGAATGTATTAAAACACATCGATCAATGACATACTTTATTTTATTAGCCTGCAAACGACCAATCATATGCCAATTTGCATCTACTTCATTTAAATCATACTTATCTCTTAATTCTTGTGGACGATTTTCCCCAAGGTTACTTACACCTAATGAAACTAATTTTTTAATATCATCCATACTCTGTCTTTTAGTTACTCCAACTAAGACAACATCATCTACTGTTTTATATAATTCAATATTCTTTCTTACTTCTTCAAGTTGTTTAATCATTATTACCACTCCCTTTTTTTCATTATACCAAACATTATTAGACTTTAAAACATACTTGTTAATAATCATAGAACAATATGTTTTACTACTATAAATATAAGAGTATAATAATAGATATATATTATAGTATTTAAAGGAGAGTAAAAATTATGAAAAGAAAAATATGTTTATTTGATATAGATGGGACTCTACTAGATCACTTTAATGGCGGTATTTTACCTAAGAGTGCTCACTTAGCTTTAACAATGTTGAGACAAAACAATCATATAATTGGTATTGCTTCAGGTAAAGGGCCTGTCTATATTGAGAATTTCATACCAGATATTAAATTTGATACTTATATAGCTTTAAATGGGAATTATGTAATGTTAGAAGGAAAATTAATTTATAAAGATGTTTTTGATAAAGATTTAGCTGCAAAGTTTGTTAATTTTTGTATAGAAAAAGATATTCCTTTTTCTGTTGGGGATATTGATGGTACTAAAACATTATGGGAAAATAATCAAAGCATTTTAAATTATTATAATGGCTTCAATATGGATTATCCACGACTAGTTGAATCAATTGATAATCTTGATGATATCATGCAAATGACTATTTGTATTACAAAAGAAAGAGAAAAAGAAATTTTACCTTTCTTTCCTGAGATGATCTTTGCAAGAATGAATTTATATGGCTTAAATGTCAACCCTGGTGGTGGTTTAAAAGAAAAAGGTATAAAGGCCTTACTTGATAATAGTGACTATACTGCTGATGATTTGGTTGTTTTTGGAGATGGTTTAAATGACATTGGTATGTTTGATTTAGCAAACACTAGTGTTGCTTTAGGTAATGCTGATCCTTTATTAAAAAAACATGCAACTTATATTACTGATTTTGTAAATGAACAAGGCATTTATAATGCTTGTTTTCATTTAGGATTAATTTATAAAAAATAATAAAGTATTAAACACTTAAATATAATAAATAGCCTACAATTCGATGAATTTGTAGGCTATTTTAATTAGTTATTTTTTATTGTTTATTTCTTTACATGTTCAAAGAATTTCATACCACCACTTAAGTTATAAATATCATTTGTAAAACCATTTCTTTTCAAAAATAGTGCCGTTTTATAACCTGTTGTTCCTTCATTACAAGTAATATAGATATCATGATCAAAGTTAATCATTTCTAGACTATCTTCTATTTCAGTATATGGAATATTAATACTATTAGGTATATTACATTTGCATTGATTATACATAAAGGCTGGTCTGACATCAATAATATTAGTTCCTGTTTGTACAATTCTTTTTATATCTTTTGGATAAAAAGGAATGAATACTTCATCAAGAATATTTTGTGCAATTTGTCCTGCTATGTTTACATGATCTTTAGTGTAGTTTACTTGTGGAGCATAACATAAATCTAAGTTGATTAAATCATCTACTAATCCATTATAGTACAACGCAGTTGCAGTTACATCAATTCTTTTTTCTGTACCTTCTTTACCTATTGCTTGAGCTCCTAGTATTCTTCTAGTATTGCGATCAAATACTAATTTATAAGTTATTTCTCCACTATTTTCAAAGTTTTCACTATGGTTATTAGCAATAACATGACAAACTAAAGCATCATAACCTTCTTTAATTGCTTGTTTATGAGAAAGACCTGTTGAAGCAATAATTAAATCACCAACTTTTACTACTCCTGTAGCAAGTGTTCCTAAGTAAGGTCGACCATCACCCATAATTGAATTTGCAATCATTCTTCCTTGTCTGTTAGCTACACCACCAAATGAAACATTAGTAGGTTCTAAATTAACTCTGTTAGTAACTTCAATCATATCTCCACCTGCATAGATACTACTATCAGATGTTAAAAGGTATTCATCAACAATGACACCACCCTTTTCACTAATATTTAAACCGGCTTCTTTAGCAAGTTGAACATTAGGCTTAACTCCAATAGCTAAAATAATCATGTCAGTTTCTAAGTATTCTCCATTTGTAAGAAGTAATCTTTTACCTTCATCTAAAATTTCTTTAATTGAGATTGTTTTATTGATTATTACTCCATGTTTGATTATTTCTTTTTCAGCTATTTGTGCTATATCTACATCAAAGGCATTCAATATTTGCTTACTTAAATCTAATACTGTTGCTTCTACTCCTATACGATTTAAGTTTTCTGCACATTCAATTCCAATTGGACCTGCTCCAACAATAGCTACTTTTTTAGGATTATTTGTTAAAATAAAATCATTTATTTTATCTAAATCATCCATTTTATTTAAGGTAAATATGTTTTTAGCTGTTTCTATTCCTTCAAAAGGTATGATTGTTGGATTAGTTCCTAATGCTAATACTAAGATATCATACTCTTGTTCAAACTCTTCTAATGTTTCTCTATTTTTAACCGTTATTATTTTTCTTGCTTTATCTATTTCGATGACTTCATGGTTAATATTAACTTGAACTCCATACTTATTTTGAATATCCTTTGCAGTATTAATTATTAAAGCATTACGATCTTTAATTACTTTACCTAAAACAAATGGCATTGAACATGTTGAATAAGATACAATACCACTTTTTTCATATAATATAATATTATCTTCATTATTTATTCTACTTAATCTAGTAGCTGCACTCATCCCCGTTGCATTTCCACCAATTATAACTATATTTTTCATATCTCTATTTCCCTTTCAGACACTATTTCTCTTCTATTTGATAACCTTTTTCTTTAAGTAGTGATGCTAAAATACCACTACCGTTTACTAATTGATTACTAAAGGTTCCATCATATACCTTATTTATACCACAACTTGGACTTTTAGTTTTCAAAATTACTCTTTTAATATTGTTATTTTCTAATAACTCTAAAGTTTTCAAAGCACCTTCTAAAAATTGTTTTGAATAATCATTTCCTTGTTTATCTAATATTTTTATTTCTTGTTTTTTCAATTGTTCAAAAGTATTGCTTCTTTTACAAGTAGCAACTATTTCTACAGGATTTCTTGGAGTGCTTAATCCTCCATAAACCTCTGGACATATCAATAATATTTTAGCACTGTCTACTTTATGATTATTGTTACTTTCACCATTGTATTTAACTTTGATATCTTTTAAACATGCACTCATTGCTATCATTTCATTTTCCATGTTAATACCTCATTTATTATAATTATTTTATAAAAAAGCTTATTAAATGAAATCATTTAATTAAGCTTTTTGACTTACTTATAAGAATTGTTCATATCTTTAAGATGTAAAAACTCTTCATAGTATTGATATACCTTTTCTCTACTAAAAACAGAATCCTTTTTTAATATATCATCTTTTAGATAATCTAATTCAGTATTTAAGATAAAATCTAGTTTTTTAGAATAGTTCATTTGCTTTGCATGTTGAGCATATTCTTTTTCATCAAGCACTCTCATAGAGTTGTTTGGGAATACTTTTAAATCTAAATCATAATCAATATATTTGATAGCTTCTCCATCCCATACAAAGGGTGAGGCAATATTACAATAGTAATGTATACCATTAGTTCTTAACATACTTATAATGTTGTACCAGTGATCTTTAAAAAAGAAACAAACTGCTGGTTCTTTGGTATACCATACACGACCACTACTTTCAATTACTCTTGTTTTATTATTTACTACTACTAAATAATCTTTGTTTATATCAACTACTGTTCCATACTTCCAAACACGATGGATTTTTTCATCATGTTTATAACTATGAATTTCTATTCTTTGTCCAACACTTAACTTATTTAAGTGACTCATCATTTTCTCTTTTCATTTCTTTAGCACGATCAAAACATGCTTGCATTGCTTTATCAAACATATCTGCTAGGCCATTATTATCAAAGTATTTAACAGCTTTTTCAGTTGTTCCATTTGGTGAACAAACATTAGTAGTTAATTCTCTTGGACTTAAATCACTTTTTAATTGCATCATTGAAGTAGCATTCATTACTTGTGCTGCTATCATATAAGCACTTTTTTCATCCATACCTTGTTTAACTGCAAATTTAGACATTGCTTCTATAACTAATTCAAAATAAGCTGGAGAAGAACCTGCTATAGTAATCATTAGTTCTAAATCTTTTTCTTCAATATGAGTTATTTCTCCAATTGATCCAAAGATATCGGCAATTGCTTCTTTTTCAGCTGTATTTAATAAATCATTATCTACTATTGAAGTCATTCCTAAATTAACACTAGCTGGTGTATTTGGCATCACTATTAAGTATTTACTTACTAAGTTACTCATAAAATTACTTGAAATACCTGCTGCTATTGAAACAATTAATTTATTTCCTATGATATTTTTATTTTCGATTAAGAAATTTTTATACATATGAGGTTTGATTGCTAGAATAATTATATCTGATTCATTAATCACCTTGCTTGCATCATCAGTTGTAATATTAACGTCTTTTTCGTATTTTGTTAGTGCTTTTAAATTATGATCACAAATATTAATTTCATACTTTTTATTTTCAATTAAACCTTTAATTAGTGCGCCACCCATATTACCTGCGCCAATAAATCCTACTCTCATTTTTAGTCCTCCTTTAAGTATTCTAATAATTTATCTTTCATAAAAGCAACATCAGTTGCTCCTTGATTATAAGCATTAGTTAAGGTTAAAGCATCTTTAGTGTAACGACCTACTTCTAATTTAATAGTTGGTCTAATAACAAAAACCTTATTCTCTGCTTCTAATTTATTTATTCTTTCAATCATTTCATTGTATACTGTATGTCTTCTTTCCATGGCTTCTATTAATTTTGGATATTTACGATATGCCATTTTCATTAGAAATAAACTTGATTCTTTACTTCTAACATAATCAGCAGGATTAGTTAAGATAATAACCTGCTTTTGATATCCATCTTCTATAGCTTTATTTAATGGTATTGAATCACGCATACCACCATCCATGTAAGGTGTATTGTTTACTTTTATTACTTTAGATAACAATGGTAATGAACTTGAAGCTATTACAACACTATTATCTTTTTTAATATATTCTTTATTAAAATAATCAACATTTCCCGTTTTTAAATTAAAACATCCTACCATTAACTCAGTACTACTTTCATAAAAGGTTTTATAGTCAAATGGTACTTCTTTATCTAAAACATTATATATAATATTTAAATCAAAATAACTACCTTTTGATACTAAATTTGTTGCTGACATAATTCTTTTATCACTAGCATATTCAGTTGATAAGAACTGTGCTCTTCCTTTGTTTTTAGCAATAAAGTTCATTGCACAACCAACACCTGCACTTACACTTACAACATAGTTGAAATCAATATCATTAGTAATAAAATAATCTAAGACACCATTAGTGTATGCCGCACGCATGCCACCACCTTCTAAAACCAAGGCACAATTATATTTCATATTTCTTTCTCCTTTTAACCTTATTTCTAGGTTCTTACTATAAAATTATACCATTTTTATCTTCATTCTTCTAGACATTACAATACTCATTTACTATCTCTAACAATTTTTATTTGTAAACTATATAATCTACAACCAATACTTGTTATAATTAAAAGAAAAAAGGAGTTTTAATATGCTACTATCAGATCAATTACTAAATGGTGTAATTGCACTAATTATTTTAATAGTAATCTTTATTATTTTAAAGATATATAAAAGTTCTTTTTTTAGTAAGGACTATCAAAATAAATTCTTATATTTAAATTTAAAAACTAGTAATAAAACTATCAAGGAATTAAAAGAAAAAACTTATACAAATATTAAAAATACTTTTTATGTTAGTGCTGTTTTTATTGCAATAAGTGCTTCTTTACCTACTTATATGGCAAGTGCTATTATGTTTATAATACTTTTCTTATTTATGATTATATGCACTGTTATAGTTGAAAAAAGTGTTCGAAAAATTAAAAATCTAAAATTAGATTTAAATGATAATACCTCTAAGGTTAAACTTGGAGGCTTATATTATTATAATAAAGATGATAAAGAAGATTATATTGATGGTATGGTTGGTAGTACTATCTTAAATTTAGCTCGACCTTTTGCTAAAAAAATGATTATCATCACTATTTTTGTTACTTTAATAACAGTGCTTGCTTTTGCCTTTATTTAATATGTTCATTATTTAGTTGTCTTAAATATTTATTTGCATAAACATGCTAATAATCGTATAATATTATATTAGATGTCATATTTTTTATGATAAATAGTTATGATATGAAGGAGTTAAATAACAATGATAATACAACTTAATAAATTACCTAGAATAGCTTTACCTTTTGAGTATAAATTAACTATTTTAAACAATAATATTTACATAATACCTTTTGATAAAAATATAGATACAACTATGATTAAAAACAATATTGTTAAAACTATAGAAACTAATGATGGCTTTGCTTTTACTTCAAGAGCCTTTAAAGCAGATAATAGTATTGTTTATGTTAATGATATTGCTATTGGTGGAGATGATTTCACTTTAATTGGTGGCCCTTGTTCAGTAGATACAGAGAATAATCTAATTGACACTGCTCAACTTTTAAAAAATACTAAAACACCTTTAATGCGTGCAGGTGTCTTTAAACCAAGAACTAGTCCTTTTTCTTTTCAAGGAGTTCAAGTTGCTGGTTTAGACTACTTACAAAAGATCAGAAATGATTTTGATTTACCTGTTGTTGTAGAACTAACTAGTGCTCAGCAGGTTATAGATTATGCTGATTTGGTTGATATGATTCAAATTGGATCGCGAAATATGCAAAATTTTGAGCTTTTAAAAGCAGTTGGTAAAACTAACAAACCTGTATTATTAAAACGTGGTTTTCAAGCTACTATTAAAGAGTTTTTATATAGTGCTGAATACATTATGGCTGAAGGTAATCCTAATGTTGTTTTATGTGAACGTGGTGTTAGAAGTTTTGAATCATCTTATCGTAATATGATCGATATTAATGCTATAATTTATTTGAAACAAATGACACACCTTCCTGTGTTAATTGATCCTTCACATGGTACTGGTGTTGATTGGATGGTTAATAAAGCAACCTTGGCTGGACTTGCTGCTGGGTGTGATGGCGCTATAATTGAAGTTCATACAAATAAAGAACAAGCATTAAGTGATAAAGATCAAACATTAACTAGTAAACAATATATTAAATTAGTAGAAGATGTTAATAAACTTAATAACTGTTTTAATAAATAAGGAGACTATTTAATGAATACTCTACAACTTGAATTAAATAAATATAATATAACTATTGGTAATAATATTCTAAGTCATGAACTTGATTCATATTTTCATGATAAGGAATATTTTTTATGTATTGATAAAAATGTCTTTCAATTATACCAAGATAAACTTGCTTTGATAATTAACAACAGTGTTGATATTGTTATTATTGAAGCTTTAGAAGATAATAAAACTTTTAAAAGTTTAAATAAAATATATGAAATGTTGTTTACTAACAAAGCTAATAGATCACAAACTGTATTAGTAATTGGTGGTGGTTTAATCTGTGACATTGCAGGATATGCAGCAGCAACTTATAATAGAGGTCTTGATTTTGTAAGTGTTCCTACTACTTTACTATCTATGGTTGATAGTTCAATAGGTGGAAAAGTTGCTATTAATTATAATAATGTTAAAAATACAATTGGTACTTTTTATGATCCTAATAAAGTTATTATAGATATTAGTTTTTTAACTACTTTATCGACTAGACTTTTTAAAGAAGGTTTTGTGGAACTATTAAAACATGGTTTTATTAAAGATTTAAGTATCTTAGATGATTTAAGCTTAGTTTCTAATATTCAAGAGCTTATTAGTAATAAACAACTAATAATTAATTTAATATATAAGTCCCTATCTGTGAAAAAATACTTTGTATTATTAGATCCTTATGATAAAAATATTAGGCATGCTCTAAATTTTGGACATACTTTTGCACATGCTATTGAAATGAGTAATCATAAATACTTTCATGGTGAATGTGTTGCAATTGGTATGTTATTAAGTAGTGCTTTGAACAACAATGGTTTAAATAATACTTATTATCAATATATAAAGAATATTCTAGAAAAGTTTGAATGTTTAAAACCTTTAGCAAATGTCGACTTTTCTAAAATATTGTATGACAAGAAAAATAATGATAAAGGTATTAAAGAAGTGTTATTAAATAATCTTGGTGAATTTGAAATTACTTTATTACCTATTGATCAATTAATCTTAATGTATCAAGAACTATATGAAAGTATACAACAAAAAGTTAAAACTATTCCTATATGTTACAAAATTAGTAATAATAATTTAGTTGGAGAAGTTATAATTCCACCAAGTAAAAGTTATTTACATCGATATTTAATAGTTAGTTTTTTACATGGTGTTAATATCACTTTAAATAATGTTTATGAAATAAGTGATGATGTTCAAGTTACAATTAATATTTTGACAAGTTTTAATAGTAAAATTGTTTATAGTAACAATAAGTTATTTATAGATAATAGTAATATTAAAAAATTAGATAATTTAAATGCAAATATGCAAGAATCTGGTACTTCTTTAAGATTGTTATTACCTATTTTAAATTATTATGCTAAACAAGTTAATATTACTGGTAGTAATAGACTTCCTTTAAGACCATTAGATGAGTATCTTAATATTATGGAAGATAATAAAGTAAAGTTTACTATTAGTACTGTTGCAAATCATTATCTACCTATGAATATTAGTGATAGAATTAGTTCAGATAGTTATTTTATTAACAGTAATGTAAGTTCTCAATTTATCAGTGGTCTTTTATTATTAATGTCTATTCAGCCTTTTGAAAGTACGCTTTATTTACAAGAAAAGCCACAATCATTACCATATATTTTAATGAGTATTGATGTTTTAAATAAATTTAATATTAAAGTAAAAGTAAATGAAGATTATACACAATATACAATTAATAATAATAGTGCTAAAGTATTAAAAGCATCTTTTGATATTGAACAAGATTATTCAGCACGTACTTTTTTTGAAGTTGCTAATTCTTTTACAAATAATAAAATTGATATAAAAAATAATGTTAATGATTCTTTACAAGCAGATGCTTATTTAATTAATGCTCTTTTTAAAAAAGAAGTTACCTTTGATTTAATGCATAGACCTGATTGTGCTAATATCATGGCATTATATTATTCTCAATACTCAGGTACTTTGTTAAATACTGAAAGATTAAAGTATAAAGAATCTGATCGTTTAAAAGCAATTATTGATATGTTAGAAACTGCTAAGATTGATTATTCAATTATCAATGATAATTTACTCATTAAAAAAGGTATTTTTAATGGTGGCTTTTATAATACATTTAAAGATCATCGAGTTTGTATGAGCTTATTAATTGCTAGTAGTATAGCTAATAAAGATATATATCTTAATGAAATATTAAGTATAAATAAATCGTTTCCATCATTTGTGGAACAGTTTAAAAATTTAGGAGGTATTATTGATGAACAGTAATTATGGTCACAATATTAATTTTACTTTATTTGGTGAATCGCATGGTAAAGCTATTGGAATTACAATAAATAATTTACCAGCTAACTTTGAAATTGATTTTAATATTATTGATAATGATTTGATTTTAAGACAAGGTAATGCTGCTTTTAATACAAAAAGGCAAGAAAATGTAGAGTATGATATTGTTTCAGGATTTTTTAAGAAAAAAACTACAGGACAGCCTATGACTGTTTTGTTCCATAATAAAGATATGATTGAGGATGATTATTTCCCATTTTTAAAACAACCAAGACCTGGACATGCTGATATTGTTGCTGCAAAAAAGTATCAAGAAGCAAATGATTTTAGAGGTGGTGGTCATTTTTCTGGACGTATGACAACACCTATTGTCTTTTTAGGTAGTATTATAAAACAAATAATGCAAGAATTATTTTCTGAGATGAAAATTGTTTCTCATATTAAAAGATTAGGGATTCATCATGATATTTCTTATTATGATTATCGAAAAGAAGTGGTCGATAAAAGATTATCTACCCTTGATAAATTAGAAGAGTTAAACACATCTTCTTTAGCTATGTTAGCTTTAGATATTAATTTAAAATTACATGCTAAATTAACTAACTCTATTAAAGATGTCAATTTCCCAACCTTTTCTAAAGAAGCTTATGATGTTATGTTAAATGAAGCTAAAGGATTAAAATGTGATACTCTTGGTGGATTAATAGAAACTATTATTATTAATCCACCAAGTTGGATTGGTGAACCTTTCTTTTATTCAGTAGAAAGTGTTTTATCAAGTTTACTATATTCAATTCCAAGTGTTAAAGGAGTCCGTTTTGGTAGTATTGAAGGTAATTCTCATTATTTAGGTAGTGAATTAAAGGATGAAATTATTTTTGCTAACACTCATAAAGTTACAACATTAATGAATCATAATGGTGGTATTAATGGTGGAATTACTAATGGTGAAGACATTGTCTTTAGCACTATTATAAAACCTATTGCATCAATTATGGGTGAACAGAAGACTTTTAATCTTGAAACTAAGACAATAGAATCTTTAATAATTGAAGGTAGACATGATAAAACAATAATTAATCGTATCATTCCTGTTATTGATGCAATGTCTTATATTACACTTTATGATTTATATTTAGAAAACAAAAAAAATACTCTTTTTTAAGTTTTAGTTCATTATTTTTGAAGTAAATAATAATTAATGTTATATTTAATTTTCAAAGAAAGGTGGATTAAATATGATTAATAAAACAAGAGTTATGTTATATGTTGATGATGTTGCTAACATCAAGAAATTTTGGATTGATAATTTTGATGCAAAAGAAATCGAAGAAATATTTTTATCAGCTAACTATTCAGGTAGTGTAATTAGTATTAATGAACAAGTAGAATTAGGTTTATTTCCAAAAGAATTTATTAAAATGCATTCACCTGAACTAACAATAGGCACTCCATCTATTATGTTATTTGTTAATAATTTTTATGAGCTACATGATAGTTTGTGCAATGTTGGTGATGTATTTGATAATAATGGTCTATTAACTTTTAATTTTCCTGATCCAGAAGACAATTATTTTGTAATTGCTAAAAATTCATAATAAAACCGGGTTTGTATTGTATACAGACTCGGTTTTTTATCGTTATTTTTGCATTAAATAGTTAATATATGAAGTATTATCTATAAAAACGGTTTGCTTTTTAATTAATACATATTGTCTTTTTAAAAAGAAATTATAGGCAGTAATAGATGCTTGAGTTTCTATAACATTATTTTTTATGCTAGCTTCTAACACATCACATATCGCTGTTGCTATAGCTTGTTTTTGATAGCATTTATGTACAAAGAGATATTGTAAATAATTCTTGTCTAAACTGCCAAAGCCAACAATAGTATCATTTTTTACTGCTACAACTGTATTGTTTCTTAATAGTACACTTTTGCTATCTTTATTGTTTTTTAAAGCTTGTGACCATAACAATACTTGATTATTATTATAATCTTTGGCATTTATTGTATTAATGCACTCATAAAACAAGCTATTCACTTCTTCAAAATCTAAATCTAAATACTTTCTAATTATCATACTCACACCTCATTTTAATCTTAATATAATTATACATTATACATTTACTATATGTTGAAAATTGTTCTTTTTCATGCTAAAATGTTTATTGTCGCTAAAATTTAGATATGTATTTATATTTAATTTGAGTTAAATATTATAAAGGAATGATTATAATGTATCAATTATTACAACTAAGTCCAAAGACATTAAAAGAAATGATTAAAGACTCAGATTCTAGTAAAGAAAAAAAGCGTTGTCTTATTGCTATTACATTAAGAAATTTCTTGCTTATTTTATTTGCTATAGTCTACATAAGTTTTTATACAGTAGTTTTTGGTATTGAAAATAGTAGTATTGCAGTCGGTAGTTTTTGTATATTGTTAGGTATTCGCTTTATATCATACAATATTAATATAAAGGAAAGCATTGCTATTCTAGCATTGTATTTTATTCTTACTTTTGTAGCTAACTTAGTTTCTTTAACAAATAATTTGTATTTTAGCCTAATAAGTAATTTCTTATTTTTACTTTTGATTATAATCTTAGTTACTGCAAAACCAATAATGGGTAATGCAGGTATTTATGTTTTTAGTTATATTTTCATCGTAGAGACACCTGTAGCTACTTCATTGTTATCAATGAGATTTTATGCCTTACTATTTTCTTTTATTACATGCGGTTTAATCTTATACAAAAAACATTATAAAAAAGATAAAAACAAACATACCTCTGAACTTTTAAAGCAATTTTTAAAGTTTGATTTTAAATCACTTTGGCAATTAAGATTGGCTACTGGTGTCAGTCTAGCCTTATTCATTGGACATTTACTACAATTTGAAAGAGCTGTGTGGATTGGTTATGCATGTATGTCAATATTGCTACCTTATCAAAACAATTTAAAAACTAGAGCTTTTCATCGCTTTAGTGGAGTAGTTGTTGGCAGCCTTACATTTGGTCTTATTTCGAGTGTTATACCTGCTGATTACTATTCATTGATTGGCCCAATTGCTGGTTTGTGTATTGGCTTTTCAGTAACCTATTTTTGGCATAGTGTTTTTAATTGTTTTGGAGCATTATTATTAGCAAGCAGTCTATATGGAATTGATTCATCAATCTTATTTAGAATAGAAAATAACTTATTTGGAATTTTATTCGCTGTTATTTTTGTCTTTCTTTTAACTTTATTAACACCTAAAAATATTTTAGAAACTACATAATTTTAAAGTGTTTTAGACATTTTATACCATAGTAGAAATGATTATTATGTAACTAAATATTAATTAAATTAAATACAACAAAGCCGTAAAACTAATTAATAGTTTTACGGCTTTGTTTATATTTATTTATCTATTTTTCTTATTTTTTTCTTTATTTATTTTTTTAAATCAATTAAAGTTTTTGCTACTGAATCAAATAGTAAAAAGTCTAAATCTTCTAGCATTCCATTATCGCATGCTTTGGCAATTTCTGGGTTTATTGGTAGTTTAGCAAGTACTTTTAGATTATGTTTATTAGCTATCTCATCTATATGACTTTCTCCAAATATTTGGTATTCTTTATCGTTATCTGGACATTTAAAGTATGACATGTTTTCTACAAGTCCAATTATTGGCACATTCATCATTTCGGCCATTTTTACTGCTTTAGCAACTATCATTGATACTAATTCTTGTGGTGATGTTACAATTATAATTCCATCAATTGCAATTGATTGAAAAACAGTTAATGGTACATCTCCTGTACCAGGAGGCATATCGATAAACATATAATCAATATCATCCCAAATAACTTCAGACCAAAATTGTTTTACAGTATTAGCGATTACTGGTCCTCTCCAAACAACTGGATCAGTATCGTTTTCTAATAATAAATTAACTGACATTATTTCAATTCCAGTTTTAGTACTTACTGGAAGCCACCCTAGTTTATTAGCTTTTGCTTTTGTACTAATTCCAAATGTTTTAGGTATTGATGGACCAGTTATATCAGCATCTAAGATTGCTGTATGATAACCTTTACGATTCATAGTAACAGCAAGCATTGATGTTACTAATGATTTACCAACTCCACCTTTACCACTTACAATTCCAATTACTTTTTTTACATTGCTTAATTCATGTAATTTTTCTACAAATTCATTTTGTTCTTCTTTTCTGTCTGAACAATTTTCTGCACAACTACTACAGCTTTGATCACATTTTTCACTCATAATATAACTCCTCTATTCTAATTATTTAATATTTTCTCTATTTTGACAACATGGTTTTTTCTCTTTACTATTACATATTGATTCACAACTATTATCTAATCCATTGCACAAATGATATTTACCACCATTGATTAGTAAGGTATTACCATTTACCAACGATTGAGCTAATTTTTTTCTAGCTTCATTATAAATACCTTGCACAGTACTTCTAGCAATATTCATCTTTTTTGAACACTCTTCTTGACTCATATTTTCTAAATCAATTAACCTTATACTTTCATACTCATCAATTGTCATCGTAATTTTTTTATTTGACTCATCTAAAGTATCTAAAGGACCATATGTATTACACTTAGGTAATGTACAAACTTTTCTTCCTTTTATTGGCCTTGCCAAAACTTGCACCTTCTATCTTTAATTATTTTAATTAATGACATATGCCACAAATATAAATTATACTCCATTAATGGCATATGTCAACAATAAGATAATTTATTCTAGCATATATAAACAAAACAGTAAGGTTATTAATAACCCTACTGTTTTATATATAATTAATCTGTTAAATCAGCACATTCAAATGTAATAATTTTTTCTAAATCATTTAAAGATACTTCTACTTGATAGCCTATTTTACCTCCACTAAAGATAATTGTATCTTGTAAAATTGCACTTTCATCTATTGTTGTATTAAAAAACTTTTTCATTCCTATTATCGAACAACCTCCATGAATATAACCAGTTAATGGTAATAGTTCTTTAGCTTTAAGCATTTCTATTTTCTTTTCTTTAACTGCTTTGGCAGCCTTTTTAAGATTTAGTTCTTTATTTACTGGTATTAGAAAAACATAATTCTTTTTAGAAGATGCTTTTGCTACTAGAGTCTTAAAAACTTGTTCCGGATCTTGATGCAAAGTCATAGCTACTTCCATACCACTTATTGCATCAGTATCAGCATAACTATAGCTTTTGTATTGTATCTTTTTTTGTTCTAACATTCTCATCACATTTGTTTTTTCCATTATTATTCTCCTAACACTTTACATCATTACTTATCTTATTAAATTATAGACCTCTTAATGATATAGTTCAAGATTAGTAAACACTATAATCACTTTTATTACTTATTTACTAGATATCTTAGCCAAATATTACTATTATTTAGCATTTTTACTTCTTTTAAGCTAAATGTAAAGGCTTGATTATCATTATTACTTTTATCTAGAAATAGTGGTGGAGTTGTTGAATTACCATCTGCAGCAGCACACATTACTATACTTAGTTCATCACACATACCAGCATCCATAAAAGTATAGTTCAAAACACCACCACCACCTAGCATTAAAGTTTCAATCTTAAATAAATCTTTTAGTTTAATCATTGCCTGTTCAATATCTAAAGTATCTTCTCCAGCAATAATATATGAAATATTTAATTTTCTAAGAAAGTCTTTATATTCATTACTAGTTGTTTCACATAATAATTCTATTATATGAGCTTTAGTATCATTATATGTTAAAATATTGCTTTTCCAACCTAATTTTCCATGTATGTCTATTGAAACATAATACATAGATGCAGCTGTTGTTGCTATAAAATCCCCTTTTACAACTTCTTTTGCATTTAAATCTAAAAGAGGTTTTTCATAAAAAGTAAAATTATCATCAGTTGTAATACGACCTGATAACCATCCTTGGTGTTTATAATAGGCATTTTTTCCAAATGCAATGTTATAAAAATCATTACTTGCACTTTCAGCTTCTTTAGTATTCATATAATTGCCCATTATCTTTCCATCTAATGAAGTCAACATATGACAAAATATATATGGTCTATTCATTTTTACACTCCTTTTTTTCATAATTACCTATTTAATATAACACAAAGATACTAGATAATATTAAGTAATAACTTAATATTTTAAAAAAGAAATATTATTAAATGATTTTTATGCTAGTTCATTTGCTGCATGATATCTTGCCATTACACTTCGAGCTATTGGTTGAGCAAAAAAAGCCTCTATAATAAATGCAATAGTGAAATTTCTTGGCCACTTTTCAAAGAAATGAACTATTGGGTCTATACTAATACTACTAGTACCAATCCAAGTACCTACTACACTTAGTACTAGTGACATTAAAAAAACATTACATAATGCTGTTATTATCATTGTAGCTTCAAAACTATTATCATGATCCTTTAATATTTTACTTACTAAAAACTGAGTTGGTTTCTGTGTTAAAATAACCATTATTATGACAAATATCCATAATAAAGGTATTTGATGTAATACAGCTTTATAATTATCAAAACTAAAGCCTATTTCTAATCCTGTTATTATAGGAGCAATGGTATTAACCGATAGAATAGAAATAATAGCCATAAATAATACTGTTTCTTTTAATGAATGTGGTAATCGTTGTTTAAATTTCAAATCAAATCTTCCTTTCTGTTGCATATGAGCAAAAAAAACAGCACAGGAAAAAATTCCTGTGCTGATCAATTATACGCACATATTACTAATTTATTATATCATATTACTAATTATAGGTGTATGTTAACTATTTGTGTACATCGCAAAATATTTTAATATATACATATGCATAGCACTATAAATATATTTAATACACAATTTATACACTGAAGATATTCTGAAGATATAACACATAGTGTACATTTTTAGATATAATATGTCTAAGAGCTGGCCAGTTCAATAAAATTTGAAAGGGATATATTATGAAAACAATTAAATACCTAATACTGTTATTAATATGTGTATTAGCATATGGGCAAAATGATGTTAAAGCATTAAGTGGTGTTATAGAAGAAAATGTACAGCAAACACTAGAAGAAACAAAAACAAATTCTAACGGTGAAGTAAGTGTCTCTACCACTATTGCTAAAAAGTTAATAGAATTACAACCTAGTAGCACTAAAAATATCTTAGCATGATTAAAAGTTTAGTTTTAATTATTGTATTATTAGTGACTACTAGTTGTGCAAGCAGTCCTAAAACAACTTATGTAGATGTTAAAGAGTTTGATTTAGCTAGTTTAAAAGATTATGACTTTATTGAAAATAAGCCAGAAAAAGCTAAAATTTCAAAGAAATATCAAGTAGTCAATAAAAATTTTGAATATGCAAAACAAGACAAAATTTGTAATAATAATAGTTATCTAGGATCTTCTAATACAGGCGTTAGATTTTATAGTACTGATAAAGAGGGACAATATGGTACTAATTATAGTATTTATATAGCAAATGATAAGAATTCTTGTAAGTTTATTCATCTTTTTGAAAATGTAAATGCTTTTTCTATAAATTATATTTTCTATTACAATACTGCTTATTTTAATATAATAAATAATCATGATTCTGATAATAACTCTGGATTATGGAGAGTATCTGAAAGTAAAACAGTACGTGTTAGTAAATTTTATTCTATGTCTAGTGATTATGCTTTAGATTATACAAATGGTGATCTATATACTATAGAATTCACTGCAGATACTGCCTGGTTTAGAAAATATAATAAAAATAATCAATTATTAGATGAAGTAGATTTTAATGATAATGATTATATGAATTTGTATATAAAGGATGATAAAATATTTTTTATTAGTGAAGTAATTGTTGATAAAGAAGCTGAGTTGACACATCATATAATTAGTGAATTTTCTTTAGAGAGTGTTTTTGATAATATTAATGGTAATCCTCTAAGTAAAGTAGAAATTAAAAATAATCAATCTTCTTATAATACTGTTGAAGTAAATGTAGATTTAAATTATATAATATTTTATAACAGTAATTCACTAATATGTGATTTAGAATATCAACACTGTTCTCGTTATGATTATATTACTCAAGTTGGTACTAATAACATGTTATTAGTAACAGTTAATGATATAGAGGAAAAAAATCCATTATATTTAGTTGAACTAAATACTAATAGAAAGCAAAAAATACTTGATTTTGCAACATTTTTAATTCCTAATATGAATGATAAAATTATAACCTTAAGTGTTTATGATGAAAAGAATGCTGGTTCTGATAATAGTAAATATAAAACAATAGTATATAAAATTAAATAAAATAGACAAACCGCAAACCTTAGTTATATAGTTTGCGGTTTATTTATTTTATTTAATAGGTAATATATAATCTGCTAATCTAGAAATTATTGTAGCATTTTTTTTAGATATTTTTATTTCATAGCACCAGTTATTAATTACATTTCTATTCTTTTTAATTGTTGTATTAGCGATTTCTTTAAAGCCATTTTTTTCATAAAAGTATCTATTTTTTGGTGTGTTAGTAGTAAGATTTAAAATATTACCATTGTGTTTTATAATATAAGGTATAATAGCTCTTTCCATCATTTTACTACCTATTCCCTCTTGTTGCATTTTTGAAGAAACTGCATATAACTCTAAAAACCAAAATAAAGGATTTTCTGGTTCAAATGATTTTTCTATCTTTTTTGAGACTGATAAAAGATTAAAGACGGTTTTGATACCATACTTTTTAATATAGGAAAAACCTCCTGCCTTTAGATAATCAATAAGTTTTAAGTTTGTCTTATCTCCTTGTCTTAAAAAAGATGCAGCAATTACTTCATTATTATAAATACCTACTAAACAAGTTTGTTTTTTATAAAAAACTTTTGTTTGAATTAAAAATAAGTCATAAAATGCATTCTTATTGTTTTTATGTTTATTCAAAAAAGTGTTAAACAAAACATCTTCATAAAATGCATTACTAAATAATGTAGCAACTTGTTCTATTTCTTCTTTCTTTATCTTTCTATATTTAATCATATTTTTACCTTCAATCTTTTAATGTTAGTGCTATTACAATAACATATATATAAATGATAAATCATTTTATTGATAATAATTGTGCATTACAGATTTAGAACAAAATAGTACTTATTGAAATCTAAGTTAATATAACTCTAAAATTTGAACACTAATAGCTATTAAATAGTTATCAAAGCCTCTTTCAATATCTTTTCTAAGACCATCTAAGATACCTGAGAGTAGAAACAACAAAATAGATGGTGTTCATTGCTCTATAATTTTTAAATAATCTAGAATTAGGTCTT
This sequence comes from Mycoplasma sp. P36-A1, assembly GCF_049478495.1. Taxonomy (NCBI): domain Bacteria; kingdom Bacillati; phylum Mycoplasmatota; class Mollicutes; order Mycoplasmatales; family Mycoplasmataceae; genus Mycoplasma; species Mycoplasma sp. P36-A1. The sequence continues at coordinate 1,179,148 of NZ_CP168083.1, forward strand.
TTGTGTTGTATATTGAAAAATTAATATTCATCGCTAGCTAACCTGATATACTTATTTAGTAAATTTCATCCATATTAGATTATTCTCATTGTTTATTTTACTTTCTTTTTTTATTGAGTTCTTTTTTAATTATTTAATATCTATTTGACATTTTTGATGATCTTCTATAAAGACTATTAAAGAATTATTATATATAATTCCTATTAAATGTAATAATTGTTTAATTAATTTTATAAAATTTGTTATAGCATTATATATATAAAAAGACTTCTATATTTCTAAATGCTTTAATTTAGTTAGAAATAAGATGTCTTTTAAGTTTATATTTTAAATAAAGATTGTCCAAATTAATTTTGAGATAATATGAAGACCCATATGTGATACCATGGCATACTGAATACCATATTTTGTGTAGAGCCATCCAAAGACTAGTCCAAATCCACCGTTTAATACAAAACATCTTATGATTAGTAATGGTGTTAACTGACCAAAGATATTAATTGTAGCTGGAAGATGACCAGCTGCAAATAATAATGCTGTTATGATGTTAGCTATTATGTATACACTCATAGGTATTTCTTCTTTTGTTTTATTTCTATATATTACTTTCCAAATAATATAAACAAATAAAGACATTAAAAATAATCTCATTAGGATTTCTTCTATTATTCCACCATATAATGCAGAACCTATTAAACTTGCAATTGTTGTATTTGTTTCATATAATGTTGCGACCTTAGGTATAAAAGCTCCAAAGATCCAGTAGTCTAAGCTGAATAGTATTCCACATATTAAAGTTATAATAAGTGTTTTAGTTAAAGCTTCTTTTTTAAACTTAAGTTTTCTCATTAAGTTTACTTTAACTGATAAAATATAACCTATAAAGCCACAAACTGAACTAAATATCACTGTTTGTACTGATGCTACTACTATTAGTAATTTATAACTACCTATTTGATCAATTATTTGATTTTGTACTTCTTTATCAAAGGTATCAAATGAATATATTCCTACAAATGCACCTGCAACTATCATAACTGGTAAAAACTTTAAAACAAATATTGCTGCTTGTTTCATTACTTCTTTCATTAATTAACTCCTATTTCTATTTTGTTTTCCATACTGTTACTAGGATATCTTTAAGTACTAATAATGCATCTAAATCACTGTAGTTATACTGTTTTTTTAGATCATTAAGTAGTATTTTTAATTGCTTAGCATAATATTCACTGTTCACTTGTTGCTTGTATTCTGAAAGAATTGGATATTTTTTAGACCATGCTTTATTCCAATCTATTTTATTTGTTACTTTATCATTTGTTTCAGTAATTACTTTTTGTATCTCTTGAACATCTAGATCAATATCTATTAATTCATCTAAAGATATATGATATATACTAGCTAATTTTTTTGCTTGTCTAATATCTGGTATTGTTTCTTCTAATTCCCATTTTGAGATAGTTTGTCTACTAACTCCTAATTTTTCTGCAACTTCTTCTTGTGATAATGCACTTTTCTTTCTTGCTTTTATTAAATTATTTCCAAGTCTCATTAGTATAATCTCCTTATATATTTTATGTAATAATTATAACTTTTATTAAGCTACTATTCTAGCAACTCAAATAGGAAGTTATGTTAAGTATAAGGGCATTCTGATTGTTTTTTTCTAATCGTAATTTTTTACTACTATATACTATTTTAGCATTATTTTAGCATGATTTATACATTATTTTTTATATACTCTTCTATTTCTTGTGTAAGATCAACTGCGCTATCAATTATATTTTTTGTCATTAGCTCTTTGTTATTAAAATTTATATTATTTTCTAAAACTACTTCTAAAACTGAATATTTAGGAATATTTGTTACATTTTTATTCCATTTTGTATCTTTAAGAATATTCCAATATTCTTGATGTAGCACTTCATTTCTTGCCATTAACCACAATTCAATTTGCATTTCTTTATGATTTAAAACAATTCCAAATCTAAGTCCTTTATTTCTTAAATAGTCATTATAAAAAGCAAAATAAGTATAATCTAAGTAACCAAAAGAAATATTTCCTGTTTTATATTTTGTACAAAAATCAGCTTTTAATAAAGCAATATATTTAGTTAATGCTTTATATGCATCTTGAATATAACCTTCTTTTAGATAATCTTTGTATATTTTAATACTTTTATTAATATCTTTTTCCATTGTTTATCTCCTATATATATTTTCTATTATAATAGCATATTAGTAAATTATAATATAGAAATGTTATATTCATTATTAAGTTAAAGATACTTATATGTAAAAGAAAATTCTTTATTTTGTAAATATAATTTAGATCGTACATACTTTTCATATGTTTTCTAATAGTAGTTTTCAATATTATTAAAACTGTAAATAGTATCAATAGCAAATTCATTATTAGACAAATCATTAAGTTCTTTCAATACAGAATGATTGCTAAGAATATCCTTAAATATAATTTGATAAAGTTCTACTTCTTAATCAGACATGTCAAAATCTAATAAAATATCATCTAGTTAATTATAATATTTTATGCAACAAAAAAGTATTAGCATATCACTAATACTTTTTATATTATTGAAAGTTTTCTATAATCCTTTCCAACCTTTTTTAGCAAGACTAATTACTTCTGAATCATTAATTTTATACTTCTTATTATTCTTACTTCTTTTTGAATAAACATCTAAAATTTTATTTGTTATTTCACTCATATCTTCTTTATTAATAACTTCTCTTAAATAAACTATTAATGCTGGATTTTTCAAATACAAACCAGTATAATTTTCTTCATGTTTTGTTTTAAGAAAATTAATTATATGAAACTTTTGACTTGCTTTAGCTAACCCACCTGCCTCAATTATCCATAATCTATTATCATACTTAAAATGACTTCCTTCTTCTACATCAAATATTTTTTTAGAATTAATTGTATCTGCTGGCATTTCATCATTTTCTATTATTTTAATCAAATCACTTATTATCATATTCATTCCTCTTTCTATGTTTATAATTTTTACTAATTTAAAGAATATTCTATTACTATCATAAAGAATAATACATATTCATTATAAATGTATTATTTGTAAATTCTATAACAGGTTGTTACTTTTATATTAACAAATACAATTTTATATAATACTTTATTTTCTCTTTTTGTAATGCACCCCAAAAGTTAGACTTTTAAAGAAGCGAGAATATTCGCTTGTAGCTGAAGGGTTCATGCAAATGGCAACTAATGGATTCTTTCCTAATTTACCTAGAGCAAAACGATATGGTTGATACTCTTCTGGTAATATGAAATTTGGTTCAGAACCATTAGGGTAATTAACTGTCCTTTGAGTTACTTTATTTTCACCCATTGTTTATTATTTCTCCTGTGTTGTATTGCACTAAATTTTTTCGTATTCTTCTGCATCACTTCCATTGTTTCCTAAATGCCTTACGCCACTTATTGTTCCGTTATCAACATTATCAAAGAGCCATCTTCCTAATAAAGCAGGAGGGGTATCAATCAATTCTCGAAGCTTAAATCTTTCTCCACTCTTCAGTTTATTTATTTTAATTACCATTTCTTTGTAAAGCTCGGCATAAGTACTCTTCCCCTGTAAAGAACGATGTTTGCAAAGCTCTGAAATATTGGGGAAACCATTCGCTTTGACTTCTTTCTCAAGCATTAGCTTTTCTGAATCACTTACTGTAAACTGCACTCTATATCCCATTATATTCCTCCTTTAGGTTTTTGTTCACATTTCTGTTCACAAGTCTATTATACACCTTTTTTTTAGAATTACAATAGTAAGTTATTCTAAAGTACAAACAACCCTCTCTCATCATAAACAGATGCAGAATTCACATTCCCATTTCGTATTGCTCTATCTAGAGACATGATCGTAGCAATAGCTCCATCAATCTTCTCAGTTGATTTTTCCTTTTCAGCTTTGATATTTCCAGCAGGACCAGTCCGAATAAAGATGTTATCCATGTTCCAATTAAGAACTGGATGACCACCAAATATAGCAATAGAAGATGGAACATTTCCAGTTTCTATTACAAGATTATTGTTTTTTGCACAACCACTCAAAACACATATAAAAAATATAAATAAACAAATTGCTACAAATTTTCTATTTGACATAAACATACCCATCTTTCCAATTAGTCACTAATTTATATTTTGTAGGACAGTCAAATTTAAGCTCTTTTCTAGGCTGAATAGTTCTAGCATTTACATTTGATTTCATACCAAATATGATAAAAATAAATGTAAATATAATACATAAACTTATTATTTTCTTTTTCATATTTCTTCATTCCTTTTTCTAAATTTTAATTGAATATTTTTTTTGAGTGCAAAACTGCTATTTTCTTTAACAAAATTATATAACAATCAATGTAAAATTAAAAGATGGATTGTTTAATTTATCAGTTTTAATGTTTAATTTAATCATGCCTTTCTTATAAACTTTAGAGAATAAAGCTAAATCTTCTACTGATTCTATACTTTGAAATACTATATCTGTCATTATAATCACCTCAAAATGATTATAACAAAAAAGAATACTCGTATGCATAACTGCAGAAAGTTACATTCACACTTTTGAGTATTCTTATTTAACCATTTATATTCTGCTATCATCAAGCGCAGAGTGCCGTAGTGATATCTTTATTTTGATCATTTTAAATCTTCGTGTTTGGGTTGACATATTGCCCATGCTTTTGGGTCTTCTTTCCATATTGAATAGAAAATTTAGGGCAACGATGAAGACATCCAAGGCAAAGATTGCATTTGTCTTTTACCCATATTGGTCTATTTTCTTGCATATGAATTGCTTTTGAAGGGCATTTCTTAGCACAAAGTCCGCATCCGATACAGTTTTCAAGTACAGTGAATTTTTCAGTTTTTCTTTGTCGTTCATACGTTGGATAAAATAATTTCACCGCAAGTGATGGCATTTTACTATCCTGAAAATCTCCACAAAGATTTTGAGCAACTTTTGTAGCAACCTTTTCAGTCTGTACCCTTGATATTTCAAGAGTGCGTTTTACTGCATCTTTATCTGATAAATCATACATTGGAGTCCACGTATCTGGTGTTTTAACGCTAAAATATCCATCAAGTGCAAACCCTCTTTCTTTCAGATGATCATTCAACATACGTCCAACTTGTCCAGTAGTCGTATCATAAGTAGCTATACTATAGCAATAGTGTGAGCCCGAATCGGATGTGTTCAGCTTCAACTTCTTGATAAATTCACGTACAATCAACGGCAGTCCCCAAAAATAAGTAGGCGTTACAAAACCTAGCAACTCATCATTTTTTAGATCAAACTCTAATTTATCATTATTGACACACTCTGTGATAGAAAAAATATTATCATTTGTTGCAATGACTATTTTTTCAGCCACATATTTACAGTTTTCTGTTGCCGAAAAATAAAAAATCATATTAATCTACTCCTTTCTTTTACCCAACGATTGGGTATTATACTTTAGAAAACTTCATCAAAATTTCGTGAGGAATGGTTTTTTGCAAACAACCTATAACTCTTATAAAATAAAAGTGGTGTATAAACCCCTCTTTTTCTTTGTGATAGGCGTAAAGTTTTCCTTGCCACTTTTTCAACGTTAAGAAAAGGTAACATGTTTACGAAGCTCTTATGTTCTGAAGGGCTTGTAGGAGAAGAAAACATCTCTATCTGCATATTCCCAGGACAAAGTGCTAGACCATTGATTCCCTCTTTTTTTAACTCTTCAAAAAGACCTTTTTTAAAATTGAATGTGTACGCCTTTGTTGAGCTATAAACAATTATATTGAGTAAGGAACAAAGCTAGCAACAGAGCACAGTTGATAATCATACTTTCTGATTTCATATAATGAGTGCCATATAAGTCAAAATTATTGGCACTTTAGAATTTAATGAAAACACCATTTTCTGCCTTTTAAGATCTACCTTTTTGAATTCTCCACTTCTAACAATGCCTGCATTGATAATTAGTAATTTAATGTTTGACTTTTCATGAACCAATATTTCTTTAAAGTTGTTCAGAATTTCATCATCCGATAAATCAAAGGGTAGTAACTTAAAACTAATACTTTGACTATCCTCAGCGATTTTCTCTAGCATTTCTTTTCAGCAGGCAATCAGCCATATCTCATTAATTTCTGGCATCTTGCCTATTATTGTTTTAACAAATTCTTTTCCAAGACAAGATGTTGTTCTGGTTGTAATAGCAACTTTCATAATATATCTTCTATTCTTATATCCTTGTTTTGTAGAATTTACATATGTAAGGATTTTGACACTTACAAAATGCTTATCCTTAAGATAAAGTGAATATCAAGAAGAGTCAAGTGATAAAACTGCGGATTTGTCTAAATTTGGACAGAACTTTGAATCTGCAAAAAAAGGAGTAGTATTATGAAATATGATTTATCAAAGAAGCCAACAAAAGGAGCTATGCGAACACTAGATGCACTATCTTGCGCAATGTTTACTTTGCTATCAAAAAAAGGCTTTGAGGACATAACAGTAAATGAGATATGCGATATGACAAGCTATCCAAGAGCCACCTTTTATAATTATTTTGATGACAAATTCGATTTACTGAATTATTGTTGGCATATTTTGGATCAACAGATTCATCTTGAAGAATATGAAAAAATGGATCCTAGAGAAAGTCTCTACATATATTTTGACCGTATATATGATGTGGTTGAAAGTAGTAATGAAATTATTAAAAAGATTTTAAGTAACAACACGGAATCGGGATATATGTTTAATAGTTTCAAGATTTATATGAATGCAAAAGTCAGAGAAACATTTCAAAAATGTTCTTTAACACCACATTATCAAATTCCAAGCGAAATTGTTTCAGATCATTACAGCAACACCTTGCTCTTAATTTTGGAATGGGTGTTTTGGAAAAAAGAGCATTGTGACAAGGAGAGTGCCCACAAGTATTTGAAATATCTGCTTGATGGATTAAGTATACAAACAGACAAAAAAACTAGCTGAGCTTTGATAGAACCAGGTGGACAACAAGATTTTGAAAATAAACAAATTCACCATTTGTATTTTGAGTGCATTAGAGAAAGCAAAAAAAACGCTAAAATTGCTCTCACAAACACCCAATTCAAACAGTAGATGTGTTCTCACACACTTCCAAATGTTGAAATGACTGTGTTTTTCACAAAAGAATATGTTTTCAAGCAACAAAAAAATGGCAAGACTGATTTTCTAACCAGTCTTGCCTTTTTATCATTTTTATAGAAACTGCACTAAAATATCCTTTTAGTTATTTTTCTTTGTTAACAACACTACACACTCAACATGTTTTGAGATGAATTCATAGCTGTCAAAAATTAGTCACTTGAATATTTTAAGGGAAATTTCTCTTTTGGGGAATATATCCACTTAGGCCTTTCATATGCGGGAACATATCAGAAATTAGCTAGCAACGTGTTTCTACTTTCTATAAAACTAATTGAGTTATCTATGTATTCAAAAATTTCATCAGCATTCATTTGTGAAATTAATTTGGATTTATCCTCTCTAACAAACCATTCAATCTTCTCTCTACATATATCTCTGCCACTAAAAACCAAACTAAGATTCTGACTCACTATCCAATCTACTAATTCTTCCTCATTCTCAAAAAATTCAGATAATTTCCCTTTTCCAAAACATTCATACAGAGTCATATCTATTCGATCGTTTGTAATTTTATATCTTTCATTATTCATTTGGCGATTAGGAAGAAGCATAAAGTTTCCTGGTGTATAGCATAATTTTGCAAACACATATAATTTTAAATTAACGTCTTTGATTCTCTGAGAATATGCAGTTTCTTTATTTGTTCTTATTTGCCATAATAGTTCATTAAGACTTTTTTCTGTTTTAAAGGTACTCCATCCTGCCTCTAATTCAAGCAGTCTTATATATGGAGTCCAGAAAGAAATAATTGTATCTGCATATATCGCTTCTTCATCAGTATATTTTAAACCTGTTTCTTTATTGATTTGGCTTTTATAGTATTTTGCATCATTATCATATTTCAGCTTAAGCTCATCTTTTTCTTTACTAGAAAGTTGGTCATATTTCTTTTCTGCTTTTTTCTCTTCCCATACCAAATAATCATCCAGTATTTCAATGATACTGTTTTGATCTAAACTCATTATTTTAACCCCACATTTTCTCTCTTTTTCGCTTTGTAAATAGTACTTTGGAATCTTCTTTGCATTTCTTCCTCTAGCTCATTATCATAGTCCTTTGTATGCTTATGCAATGCATTAATAAAATCTTCAAAATAAGGCATCTCATCATACAGGTTTCTATTTTCAACGAAGAAATTATAGATTTCTCTGTAATAAACCACAGTGTATTTTTCGCCGCATGAAAACTTACTCAAATCAATGCGGTTGTAATTTGGTGAAAAAATAAAACAACTCACAGTTTTCTTGCAGTACTCATCATCAGTTGTAACAAATTGATAGTATTTATTTAGCTGAGACTGTACTTGATTGCTGTAGATATCATGACTTTCATTAATGCCATTAATGCTAGATTTGATTTTATTCTCTATTACAACAGCATTATTTTTATCAGAAATTAGTAGGTCAATATTTTTCTTTTCTCTCTCAATGGTAAAATCAGTTTGTACATCTACAGATAAAACTTCCTGTGCAAACCTGGAAAAAGCATCTCTATTTATATCAAAAAAGTAAGTAAACATATTTGAAAATGCGAGTTCATTATCTTCTTGCCTAATTATTTTTAGGAAATTGAAATTGGGATCTTTTTGAGGTTCTGGTAATTCAGATATTGCTTGTGTCGTATTCGCTTCTTCCCAAAGTTCTTTGTTTTCTATTATTTGATTCAAATCAGTGAAGGACTCTGGCTTTTTATTTTCGTTGTAGAACTCCCTTAATGTTTGCTTGCCAAACCCTTTATTTGTGCGAACAAAAAATACGTTATCATCACTTACAGATTCATCATCTGTAATGTAAACAGGACTTTTGGGTTTGACAACACTGTCTGCAACAAAGGTAGTATAAACATTTTTGTTTCCTTCAAGACTACCACGATATAAATTTTCTTCAAATAAATCAACTAGACTTACTCCACCATAGGTCAATCCTAATGTAACTTGTCCTTTATACCTCTCTTTTCGTGGAAATTTGCTGTCAGCAAAATCAAGAATCGTAATACCCTCTGCTTTCGCTAGTACTTTATAAGTTTTTTGAGCAAATTTCCTAACCAACAAAACAGTGATTTCATATTCTTTATGAGACAAATCTATCGATCCTTGTGAATTGAGATAAACATAATTTTTTCCATCATCTGCCTTATAAAGGTTAATGATTTCATGTCCTATATTTTCACCCTCAGACAAATAGGTCCCAACATACATTTTATTAATTATTATCTCACGGCTCGCAGGTTTTGGCTTTGCAGTGATTTGTTGTTTATATTCAATAGGTTCAATAGCTTCATTAGACGATAGAAACAAGCGGAATCTTCTAAGATGAGACATATAGCCGCTAACCAGTGAATTAACATTACCTGACGAGTTCTCAGAAAGAGCTTTTAATAATGCATTTCTTGCCTCTTTCTCAAAATTAGTAGTTGCTAAAACATCCCAAAATAGCTCTTTACTCTCTTTTCTCCAAAGGTAAAAGGTGTCCACATAAGCAGTATTAATTGTTGCTTTTGAAATCCTCTGGTTATGTAAGAATTTTCTGTATAAAGAACGTAGCTCATCATACGAAAGAGCTCTCATACTATTTAGATCCAAAATATACCTCCTTTACTCATTACCTATCTTTATTACATTTCCTTCAGTAAAAATAAATGCCTGCTCAAACCTGACCCCCAGCACATCAGCGATGGCTTTCAGCTCATCCAAGGTTACCGTTTCTCGTTGTAATTTCTTATTGAAATTCTGTGGAGTCTGCCCAATACGCCTAGCATGTTCAGAAACACTTATATTCATTTGTTCACATAGTTCTTTAATCATTTCTGCCACAGTCATTCAGCACCTCCAAGTTCACGCTAAGAATATTATTAACCATTTGGTTGATAGACACAATAGTTATTAAAATATTATTATAATCAGCAAACAAAGAAATCCCACAACTATGTAATGCACCCCAAAAGTTAGACTTTTAAAGAAGCGAGAATATTCGCTTCAGCTGAAGGGTTCATGGAAATAGCAACAAATGGATTCTTTCCTAATTTACCTAGAGCAAAACGATATGGTTGATACTCTTCTGGTAATATGTAATTTGGCTCAGAACCATTAAGGTAATTAACTGTCCTTTTCGTTTCTTTATTTTCACTCATTGTTTATTATTTCTCCTGTGTTGTATTGCACTAAATTTTTTCATATTCTTCTGCATCACTTCCATTGTTTCCTAAATGCTTTACACCACTTATTGTACCGTTTTCAACATTATCAAAGAGCCACCTTCCTAATAGAGCAGGAGGGGTATCAATCAATTCTCGAAGCTTAAATCTTTCTCCACTCCTCAGCTCATTGATTTTTATTACCATTTCTTTGTAAAGCTCGGCATAAGTACTCTTACCCTGTAAAGAACGATGTTTGCATAGCTCTGAAATATTGGGGAAACCATTCATTTTGGCTTCTTTCTCAAGCATTAGCTTTTCAGAATCACTCACTGTAAACTGTACTCTATATCCCATTATATTCCTCCTTTAGATTTTTGTTCAGACTTCTGTTCACAAGTCTATTATACACCTTTTTTTTAGAATTACAATAGTGAGGTATTCTAAAGTACAAACAACCCTCTCTCATCATAAACAGATGCAGAATTCACATTCCCATTTCGTATTGCTCTATCTAGAGCCATGATCGTAGCAATCGCAACCTTTGTCATGCCATCAAAGAAAAAATAGTTTTAAAGTTTCTTGTTGAAGTGGAGTTAATTCTGTCATCGCCATATGAAGTTTTGAAATTAACTGTTCCTGCTCTTTGGTGGATTCCCACGTCAGTAATTCTTCTAATGGATTTAGTGCATCAGCCATAACAATATCACCAAGTGAAATATCCTTACCATTATCATTATTGACGGTTTGGTGTAATGATTGATTAACATAATATTCGTGGTGACTGTTCTTATTTACTGCTTCATCATCTTCACCATGTAATAGTTCAATAAATACTTCCATGTCACCATTTGGCTCAATTGCAGTTTTAGTACCATCTGCATGAAAATAAATATAGTTAGTACATTTCTTCTTGCTTGTCTTAAAAAATCTAGTCATTTTCCCTGACTCCCTTCGATTGTGGTCCATTGGACGAATCGAAAGAAGTTAGAAATTGATAATTGCTTACCGAAAAATGGGCATAAAAAATAGGCTCGCCAAAATCACGGAGAAACAATGAAATCATGAGAGTTGTAGCTAACTACAGCTCTTTTTTCATATTCGTTTCAATCCGTCCTTTTTGGTGGCCACCTTATTAGACATTGTTTTCATCAGAACTATTTCTGACTAACTAAATTATAAAGTAGATTCCAAGTAGCAAAACAGACATGTTCTTGTCCATTTCAATGCACAAAAAAAGGCTTAATCCTAGAATAAGGATAATTATGGAGGACATTATCATGTCCAATTTATGAAAAATTATTTTTATAAATTTACATTTTTGTCAAATAGAAACTTTCGAACTTCATCCTTTTTTTACCACACTGAGATTTTAGTGCAAATTGATACCATTAATGATCCTTATTTCCCGGTTTAAATGGATATGCAGAATTTGAGATAATGTGATTGCTAATTTCTGGTGGAAGATAAAGCACAAAACAGATTGACACCAATGCTTGTGTTGAACCATCCGATTCACCTTTGAAAATTCTTCTCACCTGCTTATTACTCATAAGTACTTTTTCAGCAATTGATTTATAGCTCATTCCTCGCCACTCACGAACCATTTCTAAGCATTTGCAGTAATCTTTTGGGAAGGCTATTAAGCATTTTCAGCTTCTTCAAGCATTATTTTTTCTATATAGGCTGATTGTTTATCTGGTGTCGAGTTTTCATATCCCTTATGTAATTTCAATTCTAATTCATAAGGAGATTCTTGGTCACGATTTAGTACACAGGATAATTTAAACGTTTACGAAATATTTTTATTTTTAAGGGCTACATCAAAGACCAAAGCACATTCATGCATATTTCGTAGCGCATACTCTGTCAAAACTATATCACCAAATATCTCTATTTCAACATATTTAGGTGTATTCAAAACAAAATGGGAATCAATATAAATATATTTACCAGAATTTAGCTTTTCACGCAATTCTGGATCAATTACAGACTGGAGAGCAGCATTTAACGTATCGGTTGTGAATGTTTGTTTTGGATTCAGCGTTTCTGTTTTCCAAGTGTGTGCTTGAACATAGTGGCCATCTATCCAGTTATAAGCCACGATAGCTTGTTCAAATCCACACTCCACCAAACGAATTTTAGCAGCAAGTTTTGACACCTCAAAAGATGTCGATAGTTGGTCAATTAGTTCTTCATAAGACTTTTGCTTGCCATTATTTCTAAGGTTATATTCACGTTGGATAAAATCTACATGTTGCTTGAACATTTTGTTAGGAAGCAATATTTTAGGTGCTAGTGCTCGAGCATGCCATTCCATCCAGTCAATTGCCATTAGATGACTCGATTTAATTCCATCAAACTCTTCAACAGTTGCGACAATATTAGATAGTTCTGGTTCATACAATCTTACCAATTCAAAAGCAAGTCGGTGTTTATGTCAATGTACGCATTCGTGAATAACAGTATTATTTAACGCCTCAATATTTCTAATCTCAGCAACTCTCGAATCAACAAACATTGTTCCTGCTTTTACTTCTTTACCGTCTACTTCCGTAACTTGAAAGAATATTTGATCAAAAATACTACAGTCGTCGATAATTTCCTTGTAAATAACTGTAAGTCCCATTTTTTAGCAATCTCAAATGGTTTTACTGCATGAGGGAATTCTAGTACCATAGGACAATACTTTCTCAAAAACAACTCTGCTTCAAAATCCAAATCATCCTTAGATATAATTGGCACAAGTGCATCCGATAGCTTCTCTTAAATCTATTTTTAGTGGCTTTATTATAAATTTCTACATACTCAAGTGCAAACAAACGCTTTTTCACATTAAGTACTGCATTACAAATAATGTGAAACAAAACAGTAGAAGTGTCTTCACTATCTCCATATCGATTGCTATATTCACTAAAAGAGATTTTAGCAGAGGTAATTACATCAAATTCTATCTGATTTGTTTGAGTATCTCCATTAACATAGACTTGTTCAATAGTAGTATCTTCAAGAGACAAGTCGTCACCATTTAAGTACTCTACATCAATTGAGTTGGAATAAAATTGGAATTCAGACCTATGATCTGGAATGTATTCTTCTATCGATTCAAATATCTGATTGTATAATTTTTTATGAATGAATCCCTTGAATGAATACTCTTTTGACATAAACGACCTAACCCCTTATCTAAATAATTTTAACGTAATAAACAGGTTTATCCTGCATCTGTCCACATCTCACACTGTCCAATTACAGTAGTAATAGCATCTTCCACGCCTTCAGGTGGATATTTGTATTTTCTTAACAATTGTTTTACCATTCGTCTCATACCTGCACGAGCTGATTCCTTTTTCTGCCAATCAACTGTTCTACTTTTACGAAGCATTTCCGTAAGCTCATGTGCCAATGCTACTAATTGGTCGTTTTCATAAACATCTTGGATTGCAGCTGGTTTTGTTAATGCATCATAGAAGGCCAATTCTTCCTCAGTCAGTCCCAAAGCATTTCCTTCTTCACTTGCAGTTGACATTTCCTTTGCCATTTTCATCAATTCTTGAATAACTTCTTCATTTGAAAGCATCCCATTTAAATAGGCTTTCATTGCATTTGAAAGCAAATCTGAGAATTTTTGAGATTTCACAAGGTTTGTTCTTCTGTACAACGATACTTGCTCAGCAATCAGTTTTTTCAATAGCTCAACAGCAAGATTTTTCTCCTTCATCTTAGCGATTTCTTCCAGAAATTTTGGATCAAAAAGAGAAAATCCTGTATCTATATCAGAAAATAGGTTAATAACTCCTTCACTTTTAATACTGGATTTGAGTAAATCGTTGATGCGTTGATTTATCTCTTTTAATGACAAAGGTTTTCCTGCTTCAGTTATTCTGGTAAGTAGTGTTCTTACAGCTTCAAAATAAGCTGCTTCAAATCGCTGCTCTGGATTTAGTAAAGAACGGCAAAGTGTGAGTGCTTGGCGAAGTAATAATACTTGCTTAATATACTCTTCTTTTTCCTTTTTTTTATCAATTCCAGATAAGAAGTTTACTCCAGCACTAATAGTTTTTGCACGGACTAAATCTGTAGCATTTTCAGCCATGAATGCTGAGTAGTCGAACCCATGGAAAATGTCTCTACAAACCTCTAGTTTTTCGATAAATTTAGGTAATGCAGTTTCAGCAATATTAGGGTCTCCAAAATTCCCTTTGTCACGCTTTGTATAGTCGTTCATTGCTTGACGCAATGCACCAGCAATACCAACATAATCTACAACTAGTCCACCTTCTTTATTTTTATAGACACGATTAACTCTCGCAATAGCTTGCATTAGATTATGACCACTCATTGGCTTGTAAACGTACATTGTAGCAAGACTTGGAACATCGAATCCTGTTAGCCACATGTCAACAACTATTGCAATCTTGAATGGATCTTGGTTATCTTTGAATTTTTTTGCCATTTCATCTTTATGGCGTTTATTTCCTATGATATCATGCCAATCTTCCGGGTCATTATTTCCAGATGTCATTACAACGCCTAGCTTTTCTGTCCACATTGGTCGTTTCACAAGAATTTTGCGATAAATCTTCATAGCAATTGCTCGAGAATAGGCTACAATCATAGCTTTTCCTGTTAGTTCTTGTTCACGATTTTCTTCATAATGTTGAATGATATCATCTACCAAAGCTTCAAGTGTTTGGTCTGCACCAAGAATAGATTCCATGCGACCAAGTTCATTCTTACTCTTTTCGATAGCATACCCTTCAGCATTTTCTGCCATCACATCATATTCTTCATCAATTTCTTTTAGAATGTTGTCATCAAGTTTCAAATGAATGACACGACTTTCATAGTAAACTGGACGAGTTGCCCCATCTTCTACTGCTTGAGTCATATCATAAACATCGATGTAGTTACCAAAAACTTCTGTAGTAGATTTATCTTTACTAGAAATTGGAGTTCCAGTGAATCCAATGTAGGTAGCATTTGGCAAACTATCCCGAATTTTTCGTGCAGCACCTATTTTCACTTGACCACTCGTTGCATCTACCTTTTCTTCAAGTCCATATTGTCCACGATGTGCTTCATCTGCCATTACAATAATGTTTCTGCGCTCTGATAAAGGTTCATCAGATTCTTCGAATTTCTGCATGGTAGTAAAAATAATACCATTTGCTTCACGACCATCTAGCAGTTCTATCAAATTAGCACGGTCTGTTGCTTGTACAGGTGTTTGACGTAGAAACTCTTGACATTTTGCAAATTGACCAAACAGCTGATCATCCAAATCATTTCTATCAGTTAACACTACAATTGTTGGTGAGTTCAATGCTTTTTGTAGTAAATGGGCATAAAATACCATAGATAGGGATTTACCACTACCTTGTGTGTGCCAAAAAACACCTCCTCGTCCATCACCTTGAGTTGCTGTAAATGTTGTGGCAATAGCCTTTCTGACTGCAAAATACTGATGATAAGCTGCAAGAATTTTTGCCTCACCCGAAAAACAGATGAAGTTTTTTAAGATATCTAAGAATCTACTTCTCTCAAAGATTCCTTCGATAAAAGTATCCCACTGGGCATACTGAGTGTTCTCATAACTGCCATCTGTAGTTTTCCATTCCATGTAACGGTCTTCACCTGCAGTAATCGTCCCTGCTTTTGAGGTAGCCAAATCACTCATGACATTAAATGCATTATAATTGAAAAGACTTGGAATTTCTTTCTGATAAGTCTTTAGTTGCAGATAAGCATCTGATGCATCTGTCTCTTCACGTGAAGGGCTTTTCAGTTCAAAAACAACCACAGGAATTCCGTTCAAGAAAACAAGAACATCTGGACGTTTTTCGCTATTTTCAACAATTGTCCATTGGTTAACTACCGTGAAAGTATTTTTATCTACATGCTCATAGTCAACCAACTTTACAATATCATTTTGCTGTTCTTCATTATAGTAATAAGAAACTTCAATTCCATTTTGCAAATACCTCATAAACACTTCGTTTTTTTGGACTAGTGATCCATTCTCAAATTTCACTAGTTTATTGATTGCTTCTGTGATGGCTAGTGATGGCAAAGATGGATTAATACGAGAGACCGCAGACTCTAATTCACCCAAATAAAGTGATTCTGAATAGTCTCTAGCGACATCAGGTCCATAAACGTGGGTATAACCCAACTCCTCTAACAGCTGTATTACTGCATTTTCATAATTATCTTCTGCAAACGCCATCGTCTACACCTCCTGTGTTTCTTACTTTATCCTTTAACCTGTTAACTAAGAAAGGTTTTATTGAATTAAGAATGATTGCTGTAGCTTTTTTATCTTGACTTGTAGTCCTGCTTCTTTTATTAAACATATCTAGCATAAACTGGTAATCGTTAATACCATCGTATTTATTATAGGATGTTTCTAAAAAAGCTCCTTCTTGATATAAATATCCGAGTAATTTCCTAGAAAAATACTCAAGGGACAAAGTAAGAAAAGCATTTTCTTCTACTGCATGAAGGAGTTTGAACAGTTGTTCCTTGACGTTAATTCCTTCATTCAAATCACTACATTCAAACTTCTTGATACAAGAGCTTCCAATAGGGTAAACCATAACTCCATTTTCGTTGTTCCTAATTGTATAAAGATATTTCAGACTTTCTTTACCACAAATACAGGATTCTAATTGTTGTTCATCTTCTTCTACATCATAGATAACCCACTCCATTACAGCTGAATCCCAGATTTTTGAGACGGATTTATCAATAACATTTTGTATTAAATTTCTGTAGTAACTACTTTGATTGACCATAATTTTCTTCCTTTTATTTTAGTGGTAAATCATCATTTAGTTTCTTCGTCAGTTACAGTAATCTCACCAGTCATCAGTTTTGGAAGCAATGTATCTCGGGTAGCCTTTAGCTGATGCTGCTCGAATAAAGAGTCTCTAATTTTTTCAATCATCGGGTTTACTATTTTTGAAAAATCTGAAATAACATCCATTGGCGGTATATCAATACTTAAATCAGCTAGTCCATTCTCCCATACAGCATAGGGCATAGTAGATCCTTTGGACGTACTATTGGCAAAATTAATAGAAGAATTTTGATTACAGATCAATAATGCAAATTCCAAATATTCAGCATAGGTTGGTCGTAGAACAAAACACGTAGAACGAGTTATTCCTCTAAATGGAGCAACACAAACTCTGTGGAAGTAAACCCTCATCGCACCGATTAAGATGTCATTCTTGTCAAATGTTATCAAACTACTTTTTGCTTCATCGTTTGGTCGGAACGTATTTAGACCCAATGAATTCATCGGTAATTCATCAATCGGAACATATGGTAGATCTGGTTCTTCCCCTGACTTTATCGTATTCTTAACTTGCATTAATATGTCCGATAACTTACCATTAGTCCAGTTAGAAGGTTTTACTCCACCAAAAGGTTCATAATCAATAAACCAAGATGTAAAAATTGACTGAGCCATCTCTGCTAAATGATGATTTATCTTTTTATTATTTTCAATCTTTTCATCTAATGAGCGTAGCGTTATTGAAATTTTTTTCTGTTCATCTAAACTTGGTAAGTCAATCTCAACCTCTCCAATTTGCTTTGTGGATATGTTAACTTGAGAAGCACTTCCTGTTGCTCTTTGGGCTAAGTCATAAAAATTACTAAATTCACGAAAAAAGTAATATAAGTAATCTTTATCCACTTGATCTTCATAAGGTATAATTTTGCATACCCTTTGATTCAATAATGCTGGTTCATCAAACTGATATCTGGAAACTCGTCCAACCCAAGTTAACGGATTAGATTTACTAACAGGGTCACCTGTAAGTGCAAACAACACATCATCCTTGTGTACAACGTACTTTTCTTGATTGCTACTTATAGTTTCAATTGATGCACTGTCATTAAAAAATTGAGTCAGTCCATTTTTTAATTCTTTTATCTTAATGACTTTGTAATCACCGTTTTCTACGAAGTCCTTTGATTTAAAGGCATATCCGTTTTGAAATTCACATACTTCACTCAATTTCATAGAGGTCTCCTAACTAATAAATTTTCGATGTGAGTTCTTCACATTCGTTTGGTTGACCATTGCATAATTCATGGTCGTATCAATTTTTACATGCCCTAACAAATGTTGAACTTGCTCTATGGGCATTCCTTTATCTATCGCTCTTGTAGCCAATGTTCTTCTAAACTTATGAGGATGAATTTTATTCAAGTCTGCTTTTTTCCCAATATCTCGAAGTCTTGTCTCGACTCCACCAATCATCAATCGATTGAAAGGATTGGCTAAGGTAACAAACAGTGCTGGGTTATCATCTACACGACTTTCAAGATAATTAAGCAGGTGAATCTTCGTCCTTGCATCAAAATAAACCATACGCTCACTACCACCTTTTCCTAAGACGACACACTCTCTTTCAAAAAAATTGATAACTTCTCTGTTTAGTCCAACCAGCTCACCAACTCGCATCCCTGTTGAAGCAAGTAAATCTATCATCGCTAGGTCTCGAATTTCATCACTTGCATCACGTAGTAATTCAAGTCCTTCGTCAGAGATTGTTTCTTTGATAGGTTTATCTGTTTTTATTTTATGAATCCTTCTTACAGGACTTTTCAAAATATAATCTTCATCTTCCAACCAACCAAAGAAACTACTAAATATTCTTCGCATATTATCAATTGTCACCTTGCTAGAATTTCTCTTTTTCTGATAGTCTGCAAGGTATCCTCGCAAATTATCTGTCGTAATATCTCTAATAGGCTGATTCACTTGTTCAATCATTCTGTGAACTATCATTTCGTAATACTTCAAAGATTTTTCTGAACATCCCTCTACTCGCTTTGCTGAAATAAAGATTTCAAGCATTTTCTGATTATCAATTTCATCTTGTCCTGATGTCGCTGCCATTGTCACTTCGAATGAATGAAAGCTATTAGTCAGAACTCTTTTTAATTCCTCCATCTGCGATTGTGTCAGGCAACTTGCCATCTCCATTTGAATTTTTGTAATTAATTTATCTTTCATACTTCCCTACCTCGTTTCTTCTAAATTCTAGCAAGAATCGGAGGTAGGAAGAAGATAAATCATCATTTAGAGCAGATGATATTTCTAAATTTCAGCAACTATTTTGTAGATAAATCCTTTCGGCAATCAAGATTAGGTGATGAATGCATCATTTCTCTTGGAGGAACTCCTAGTCGCTCAAAACCAGAATATTGGAGCGGAACAATTCCATGGATAAATTCTGGTGAAATAAACAAGTTCCGAATTATTGAGCCAACAGAAAAAATCTCCGAACTGGGACTTGCAAAATCTTCCACAAAACTGTTGCCTGCACATACTACTGTATTAGCCATAACTGGGGCTACACTTGGACAAGTTAGCTTATTAGAAATAGCAAGTTGCACCAATCAATCGGTTGTTGGCGTACAGGGGAGCAAAAAGATTCCTTACACCTATATTTATCCATTTATTATCGAACGTATTCATCAGTTAATTGCAAAACAAACTGGTGGAGCCCAACAACATATCAACAAAGGCAACGTTGAAGAACTAGAGCTTCCGATATACGATTCTGAAGTAATTGAAGAGTACAATAAATTAGTCAATCCATTATTTAATGCAATTAGTAATAACTGTTTTGAGATTGAACGTCTGGTTGAATTACGTGATACATTATTGCCAAAACTCATGTCTGGCGAGCTATCAGTAACTGACTAAGCCGCTAAATGATGATTTATCTTTTTGTTTTCATCAATTCTATTATCTAAAGCAGTTAAAGTACTAGCAATCTCTCTTTGACTTTCAATACTCAAATCTGGCACTTGATATTGCATAATGGCAGATTTATCACCACGAGGCATTTTCGTGCCTTTCGATGTCGCTGTATCGTACTCAAAGAATGCATCATCAGACAAAACATAATAAAGAAATTTCGAATCAACATCTTTATTTGCACGAATCACAAGAACATCATTTGAACAACCACCTTCATTTTCTGCATACCAAATTTTTTTAAAATAAGGTCGGATATTGGAAATTGAACTGACACCCGTCAAGTAGACAGTGTAAATAATTAAATTCTTAACATTGCAATATAGCTTAAACACAAGTTGTTTGAGTTATATTGTTTTTTCTATCTATATTTTCCCAGTATTTAACCACTTTAGGATTTGGAACGATTGGATAAGTTACAACCACTAAATTATTTTTAATCTGATCTAAAGCTTCATTTCTAACTTCTATTGGTGTTTTATAGTTAAATCTAGGTTGTAATCTTATATTATTATAGAAGTATATGTGTTCAATAATATAATCTTTTAACTCAGATATACTATTTGCTTTATTGTAATCTACCATTTCAGTTTTTAGTATTGCCCAGAATTTCTCGATTGGACCATTATCTATACACCTTCCAACTCGTGACATACTTTGTACCATGTTTTGATCTTCCAACATTCTTTTAAATGCTTTTGATGTGAACTGATAACCTCTATCGCTATGAAACATAGCTTTAGAATTAGGGTTATTATTTATTGCTTCTCTATATGCATCGAATACTAATATATTATCGTTTCTTTCGGATATTTGATATCCAACTATTGTATTATCAAACAAATCTATAATAGCTGCCAAATATAGTTTTAATCCTGTTGATGATATTTTAAACTCAGTAACATCACAACACCATTTTTCATTTGGTAAATTAGTGCTAAAATCTCTGTTCATAATATTTTGTGCAACTACTTCAGGAGTACTTCTAATATATTTTGGTTTAGAGCTCTTTCTAATTTTTGCCTGAAGGTTTGATATTTTCATAATACGATATATTCTTTTAGGATTATAATTTGCGCAAAATTCTCTATTAACCATTGCACACATTATTCTATAACCAAATATATATTTATATTCCTCTTGTTTTTGCTTAATAAACTTATAGATTTCTATATTTTCTATATCTTGCTTTGATTCTGATCTTTTTAACCATTTGTAATAACTACTTCTATTTAGTTTTAATATTTTACAAGTAAATTTAATACTAATTCCTTCACTATAAAATGCCTTTACTAATTCATATTCTATTTCATTTTTCGGCGTGAAAGTAACACGCTCCTTTCTTTCTCTTCTAGCTTTTTTAGAATTTTATTCTCTAGTTCTTTCAATTCCAATTCTCTTTTTAGTCTTGAATTATCACGCTGAAGTAGTTCAATTTCATCTAATTCACTATCATCTTTCTTGCGACCACGATTATCTTTTAAACCATCAACTCCATCCTTTAAATATTTTCTAGTCCAATTGTAAACGTTAGAATAACTAGTTTTATACTTACTAGCAGTATCGATATAATTTAAGCTATTTTCAATACAATATTTTGCAATAGCTAACTTTTGATCATAAGTATATTTATTATTGTCTTTCATATAGACACCATTACTTTCTAAAGGCTTATGAGCCTTTGTTTCTATATGATTATTATACTTATTAATCCAAGATTGTAAAATACTGATTGAGCTTATATTATATTTACCGATGATATCATTTAAAGAACCTAATCCATTAATATAATCATTAATTGCATAATTTTTCAAATCAGTTGAATAAGACTTATTAAATTTATTGGTTATCAATGCTTGTTCACCATTGCTTATATATTTATTTAACCATCTTCTTATAGTGGATTCATTTACAGTTAATCTATACGCAGCATTACTAACTGATTCGACCCCACCAACTATGTCTAATACAGTTTTCATCTTTATCTCAAAACTGAATTTAGCTTTTCTTCCCATAATAAAACACCTCCAAAATATTTAGTGTAATTTGTTTTTTTACACTGTCCACTTTAGAGGTATCATATCACATAAGAACATCACCTTTTTTATACGAAGTAGTGGTTTTCCCCATTGGTAGCTTATTGGCCTCAATTACTCCACCTTTGTTTGGCATCATATTCTCTGTGGAAATATAATTATCCAAGTTTAAACTTGCAACCTCAACTCTCCCATTCATGTAATTACTCGTTTCCGAGAGCATTTTATATTTCAAATCCAATCGCCCCCAATCGTTCTTTTATCTCTGTTTCCAATTCATGTGAACGAACAAACATCTCTGCTAATTCTGATGTCAAGCGTTCCATTTTCTCCTCAAATGGTTCTCCATCATCTTCTTGCTCTTCAAGCCCTACATAACGGCCTGGAGTTAAAACATAATCTTGCTTTGCAATGTCTGCTATTCCAACCACAGCGCAGAAACCTTTGATATCTTCTAGTTCTCCATTTTGAAAGGACTCAAAAGTATCGGCAATCTTTTTAATTTCCTCGTTATTTAAATCACGGTGCTTACGGTCAATCAGTTCTCCCATTTTACGAGCATCAATAAATACTGTCTTCCCAGATTGTTTTTTATCACGAGAAATAAACCATAAACAAGCTGGAATCGTAACACTATAAAAGAGATTTGATGGTAAAGCCACAATACCTTCAATTAAGTCTGCTTCAATAATTTTCTTACGGATTTCCCCTTCTCCACCTGTCGAAGTCGAAAGGGAACCGTTGGCTAATACCAATCCTATCTTTCCTCCCGGTGCCAAGTGAGAAATCATGTGTTGAATCCAGGCATAGTTGGCATTTCCCTTTGGTGGTGTTCCATAAGCCCAACGTCTATCATCTTCGAGAGATTGATCCCACCAATCAGAAATATTGAATGGAGGATTTGCCATAATGTAATCTGCCTTCAAAGTTGGATGCAAATCATTTAAAAATGTATTCGCCTGATAAGGACCAAAATCTGCCTCAAGTCCACGAATAGCCATGTTCATTTTGGCCATTTTCCATGTATCTGGATTAGACTCTTCTCCATAAATTGAGAGATCATTAATATTTCCACTATGTTCTTTGATAAATTTGGCAGATTGTACGAACATGCCACCAGAACCACATGCAGGATCGTATACTCTGCCCTTATAAGGTTTCAATATCTCAACGATTGTCTTAACAATAGAAGTTGGCGTGTAGAACTCGCCTCCCCCTTTTCCTTCTTGAGTTGCAAATTGTTCGATGAAATATTCATAGGCACGTCCAAGCAAATCTTTTTCTTCATTTTCATCATGCATGTTAATATTTGTGAAAATATCAACCACATTCCCAAGCACTCTTTTATCGAGGTCAGGGTTCGCATATATAATAGGAAGGACATTCTTCAATGTTTTGTTTTCTTTTTCAATAGCACGCATCGCATTATCAAGCACAATTCCAATTTCTGGTGTAAATGCTTTTTCTGCAATTAATTTCCAACGTGCATCTTCTGGAACAAAGAAGACATTTTTTTCTAGATAAGCATCACGATCTTCTTCATCTCCATATCCTTCTTCGATTAACTCTTGATGACGATACTCAAAAGCATCTGATACGTATTTCAAAAAGATTAATCCTACCACTACTTTTC
Source organism: Mycoplasma sp. P36-A1 (assembly GCF_049478495.1). NCBI lineage: Bacteria > Bacillati > Mycoplasmatota > Mollicutes > Mycoplasmatales > Mycoplasmataceae > Mycoplasma > Mycoplasma sp. P36-A1. The sequence goes on from NZ_CP168083.1 coordinate 1,202,965, forward strand.
GATACTCTGAGGATGACACATGATTTCTCATTGCATCTGCTGCTGCCCACAACTCTTTTTCAAAACCGATTTTTGCATTTGTTTGTTTTGCCATTTTTACTACTCTCCTACTCTATGATATTTATCAGATGTGATTTCAAAAGCCTCTGTTATAGGTAATGATTGATAAAATGCTCTCTTTATATTATATTCCTTTAAACGTAACATCTCTAATTCTTTTTCTATCTCTTCTATGCCCTGCTTGTACTCTAACTTAGATTTCGTTTGTTCTTCAAGAGTGAGCCTAGGAATCGGGAGCTCTCTCAAATCCTGAAGACTAATTTGGCGAATGGTAGTTCCTCTAGAAATTCGCTCTAAAAGTACTTTAGCCATTGGACTTTCCAAATAAATTTTTAACCACTCTGAGTCGCAGTCTTTATGTGTTCTAATCCTAATTAAGTTAGCATTGAAAAGTAATGACTCATCATCAATATCTACATATCCAACTTTATTTGTTGTACCACGTATACTAAGAAGCAAGTCTCCTTTAAAAACACTATAGTCATCAATATTTTTTATATCTGATGAAACGCTGACTAATTCATCATAATTAATACCTTTCTCTGTGATATCAGAGATTCTGATGACTTGATATTTTCCATTTTCATCTTCTGATGAGCGAGTGTTATTAAATCCTCTACTTAAAGTGGCAACATCAGTTAACTTTATTGTTTCAATATTTTCTAGTCTATTGAAGTTAGCTTTTATTTCTAGTCCATCAAATTGATAGCTGTCTTGCACCACATAGGAATCTACAGTAAGATCTCCATTGCGAATTTCTTTTAATGAAACCAATGAAGAAAATCCTTTAATCGAATCTTTACTTTCAAAGACTGCCATGATTTTACCTATTAGTTCACTCGGTAATATGCGTTCTCGTCTATTTATAACTGTAACCATTTCTTCGGACACTTTTATAAATTGAACTTGCTCCCTCACATTATCTTTTTTATTTGTGTTCAAGACTAAAATTGCCGTTGGAATCATTGTGTTATTAAATATCCCATTAGGTAATGAAATGACAGCTTCAATGAAATCAAAGTTTAGGATGGATTGGCGAATAATTCTATCTGGTCCACTTCTAAATAACGCTCCATTCGGCACGACAATAACTGCTCGTCCTCCATCAGTTTTGATAGCTGACAAAGCATTACTAACAAAAGCCCAATCTCCTACAGACTTAGATAACGGACCAAACTTAAAGCGGTCGTCATTTGACAAATCACTTTCTATCCTCAGACCGAAGGGCGGAACTTGAATAACTTTATCAAATTTTCCATAATGAAGATACTCAGGTTTTTTTAAGGTATCGCCTATTAATATTTCTGATTCTTGTGCTCCATTCACAATCAAATTAATAGCAGCAAATACTCCAACCTCTTCATTTATTTCTTGCCCAACTAATATCGATGGATGGTATTGAATGGCTTCAATAAGAGTACCTGCCGAACCAACTGTCGCATCCAAAACACTATCCCCTTGTTCTATCTCAGCCAAGGCTACAATTAACGTGTTCAAACTTGAAGAATTAACAGTGTTTGAATTGTTTATTCCTTGATTTCTCATCACATCAAAACCTGCGTCAATCAACATCTTTGAACTGCATTCATTTAATAATTTTAAAGTTTCACGATATTTACCGTCTGGAAGTCTTGTGATAACTTCGTCTACCCTTTTAAGAAACCCAGTTACATTCGGAATATGTTTTTCTTGAATTAAGTCTTGCTCTAAGTGGCCATTAAATGATTCTTTATTTTGAAGCATCAGATTTTTTATTACATCTTTGTTCTTATATTTAAGATATGCACTTGCTATTAAAATAAAAGGCATATCATAAGGTGTCATACTCCCACGCCACTCATTGGCAATTTTCCATTCTATTTCGTTTGTCATGTAATCCTCCGTTCTACTTATACTTAGTATTGTTTGTACTAAGTATTTGTGATTAAAAAAATATTGGTATTTTCTTGTCTATAAAATCTAATACAATTTCTAACTTGATACCAGTATATCATAATATATTCAGGATGTCAAACATGAATTGATTATATTATTAATTAGTATTGTCTATACTATATATAAATGCTATTAAAACATTCTTTTTGTAGCGGGGAAAATCAGACTCAAAAGGGGGTAAAAACACACCTACCACAGCAAATCTAGTCAAATCAACTTTCTCTATGAAAAAATGCAAAATAAAAAAGAGTCCCAAAAATCCAACTCCCTACAAAGTCCTTGAAATCAAGGCAGTTATTCAATTTTCCATTGTATCAATTAAGCTACTTTCATTTCCCCCACATAGGTACTGATAATAATATTTGTGTCATCTTTCTTGTAGTGTCAACCTACCCAAAAAGTAATCTGGTAGTGTCAACCCCACAAAATTCAAATCAGTTGATATGTTTCTGAACAAACAAAAATCGAGACTTCAAGTATGATTTTCATCTCTCCTAAAATCTCGATTTTCTTTAAAACCCCTTGAAATAAAGGCTTTTCAACTATGTTTCTACTTCTTCCTAGTAAGCAACGCCACTGTCTCTACATGTACTGTTTGTGGGAATAAATCAATTGGGAATACTTCATTAAATGCATAACCAGCTTCTTTAAATTTTTCTAAATCTCTTACTAGTGTTGCAGGATTACAACTTATATAAGCTATTTTATCTGGATTAATATTTATTACTGAATTCACAAAGTCTGGATCTAATCCTTTTCTTGGTGGATCTACAACAATTACATTTGGTTTTACTTCTAATGAGTCTATTACTTCTTCTACTAGTCCACATTTAAAACTTACATTGTTTATATTATTTAGTTTCGCATTTTCATTTGCTACATCTACTGCTTCTTGAATAACTTCTATTCCTATTACTTGTTTTGCTTTGTCTGCTAAACTTAATGATATTGTTCCTATTCCACTATATGCATCTACAACTATTTCTTCACCTGTTAGTTGTAATAAGTCGATAGCTTTAGTATATAACTTTTCGGCTTGTGGTGTATTTACTTGTAAAAATGATTGTGGTGTCACAATAAATTTTTTGTTTAGTATTTCTTCTTTATATGAGTCTGTACCAAATAATGTTTTTGATTCATTTCCAAATATTGCAGATGATTTTTTATTATTAATATTTTGAATAATACTTACTGTATTAGGAAATTTTTCAGTTATTGCAGGTATTATTTTAGAAGTTGGGAATAAACTTTTTGATCTTGTTACAATAATAATCATTTGTTCATTAGTTTTTTCACTTTTTCTTACTATTATATGTCTTATATTTCCTGTATGTCTTTTTTCATTATATGGTTTTTCACCAAATTCCATTAATATATCTCTTACTTTTGAGACTGTTTCATCTATACCTTCTAAATTAATCTTAAAATCATCTACTGGTAATACTTGATGAGATTTATTTGAGAAAACTCCTGTTACCATTTTACCATTTTCATCTCTTACTGGTACTTGTGTTTTATTACGATAATGCCATTCTTTAGCAGAACCATCTGTTTTGTTTATTCTTACATCATTAATTGTTTTGCTTTTTGCAAATATATCTTTTATTATTTTTGTTTTAAATGCTAATTGTTTATCATATCTTAAATGTTGTAAAGGAATAGTACTATCTAATAGCTTATTTTCAACTTTTACTCTATCTTTTGATATAACATCTAAACTTATTACATCTGCTAATGCATATCTTTTTTCTACTTTAGTAATTCTTATTAATGCTTCTTCATTTACTAAAGCTCCTTTAACAAATATTGCTAGACCATTATGCTTTGCTACTCCTAATCCTTCAAATGTTAAATCTATTATATCTACTTTAATTTTTTCATTTTTTCTTAATGTGTTATTTTCCATCTAAATACCTCTTTCTTTTTAGCTTATGTTATTCGATTATTTCTTGTACTCTGCCTACAATTCCACTTTCTAACATGACCTTAATACCACGTGGATGTTGCGCTGAATTTGTAAGTAGTCTTTTAACAACACCTTCTGTTAGTTTACCTGTTCTTTGATCTTGTTTTTGAACTACTCTTACACTACTACCTATTGTTATGTCTTTTCTAATAGTATTTTTCATATTATTATCCTTTTTTCATAGTAATTTTTATTTATTTTTACTTGGGCGAGGTTTTTTCTCACCTTTAGTTTTAAATTTCTTATTTCTATCTGATGAATTAGTTTTATCATCTTTTCTTTTATATCTTTTATTACTGCTAAGACTTACTTTTTCATCACTTGTTTTGTTGCGTTTTTTCTTATCAGTAATTTTTCTTTTTATTTCTTTTCTAGCTTCTTTATTTCTTTCATCTTTAGCAACTGCTTTTTTATCATTCTTATCTATTTTATATGCCTTTTTAACCTTAGGTTTATCATTTTTATGACTAGGTTTTCTTCTAGGTGTATTATTAGGTTTCTTTTTAGCTTTAGGCGTAAAGTCTTCCATTGGATATTCTTCATTATCTATTACATCTATTTGTTTCTTAATTACTTTTTCAATGTCTTTAAGTAATGGCTTATCTTGAAAACTACATAATGATATCGCAAAACCTTCTTTACCTGCACGTCCAGATCTTCCAATTCGATGTACATATGTTTCTGGTACTTCTGGTAAATCAAAGTTGATTACATATTTAAGTTCGTTTATATCAATTCCTCTAGCTGCAATATCTGTTGCAACTAATGCATCTAATTGATAATTTTTAAACTTATCTAATGCTCTAACTCTTGCATTTTGAGATTTGTTTCCATGTATTGCTTCTACTTTAAATTTTCTTTTTGCTAAATCTTTTTCTACTTTATTAGCACCATGTTTTGTTCTTGTAAATATTAAGAATGGTGAACTTGGATGTTCATTTAATATTTTGTTTAAAACATTTATTTTATTATTATTGTCTACATAGATTATTGATTGATCTATAGTATCTACTGTTGATGAAACAGGTGTAACTGATACTTCTACTGGATTGTTTAATAATTTATCAGTTATTCCTCTTATTTCTTTTGGCATTGTTGCTGAAAATAACATAGTTTGTTTCTTTTTAGGTAATTTTGCCATGACTTTTTTTATATCATTTATAAAGCCCATGTCTAACATTCTATCAGCTTCATCTAATATAAATATTTCAATATCATTTAATTTTACATAACCTTGATTCATTAAATCCATCAATCTTCCAGGTGTTGCGATTAATATTTCAACACCTTTTTTTAAAGCTGTTACTTGTCTACCTTGTTTCACACCACCAAAAATAACAGTTGATTTTAATGGCAAGTATTTACCATAAGTTGACATACTTTCTTGTATTTGGATTGCTAATTCTCTTGTTGGTGTTAATATTAAGGCTTTTAATTTTCTTTTATCAAAATTAATATCTTGATTTGCTAAAATTTGTAATGTTGGTACTGAAAAGGCAGCTGTTTTACCTGTTCCTGTTTGTGCCAAACCTAGTATATCTCTTTTCTCAAGAGCACTTGGTATTGTTTTTTCTTGTATTGGTGTTGGCTTTTCATAATGTTCTTCTGCTAGTACTTTTAGTATAGGCGCACTAATCCCAAGTTGTTCAAATTTCATAGAGTTTCCTTATCTTTTACTTGTATTTTATTCTACTTTTATTTAGTATAAATAGTTTACTCACAATAAAATACTCTTGTAACAAATAGGTTTTTTGTTATTATCTCTAATATATAGATAGTTAAATATTTATATCTAACTGTAATTTTGTATTGTAAGTAAGTGATCATGTGTTTTTATTAAACATAAAAACAAGGTTTTATCAAGATTCTTTACTTGATGCAACCTATTAGTTGTTTAGATATTTAAGTATTATTACTTTATTATCTATAATCATGTCTTTCTTATTTATTGTATGTATTGAAATAACTTCAATATTATACAATTTATATTATAGCACAAATGGTAAACTATGTTTATTATTATTTTAATATTACACATAAAACGTATAATATATTATTATATTTATTAGTAAATACACTAAAGTAATGCTTATAGCACTTTATATTTATAAATAAAATAAAAATGAAGCGATATAAATCACTCCATCAATAATTTTATTAATGCTATTCTATATAGCTAACTTGTAATTTATTTATATATTTTACTAGTTTTATCTTTTGAAATAATTTTATAAGCCGTATACTGAAAGATTACTAATCCTAAAAATAATATACTAGATATTAAATACCAATTACTTACTCCAATAATATCAGCTACATTACCTGATATTAATAAACCAATTGGCATTACTATTATAGTAATAGTACTTAAATTAGCATATATTCTACCTAAATATTCTTTATTAACATTTTTTGCAATCATTGTTACTACTGAGGTATTTATAATAGGAGCACCCATACCAAGTAGTAGACACACTACTATAAAAATATAAAATTGATCTACATTCAAGAAATAACTTATAAATAAAGAAATACTTATTAGTATTGTAGCAATACTTAAGTTTCTTAGTAATATTCTAAATATTTTTAACTTTGTCACTACTATAGCTCCTAGTAACATCCCTATACCATAACTTGCTTGAACAATTGCAATACCTGATTCATCTTTTAAAAATTGTTGATTAATAAGTAATGGAAATAATGATGTAATTGGCATGTATAGGATTGTAAAACATAATCCATTTATAAAGATTACTTTTAATACTTTGTTGTTTTTTACTATACTTAATCCTTGTTTCATACTGTCTATGTATGATTCTTTTTTAAAGTGCTCATGTACTACATTAGGTATGTCACTTATTTTTATCATACTTATTGCTATAATGGCTCCTAGTATATCAAAAGCTATAATGAAGTTGATATTAGCTACTGCTAATAAAAAAGATGCTATCATTGGACTTATAATATTTGATGTTGAGTTAATCATATTAACATAGCTGTTATATTTTAATAGTTTCTCTGTTGGTACTATTAATGGAACACTCGCTTGTAAGGCTGGTTCATGAAAAGCGGTTCCTATAGATCTTAACATTAAAAAAATTAGTATCATTGGAATGCTTAGTGTGTAAATATTAGATAAGATTAGTAATAATAAACTCATAATTGCTACAAACATATCAGCATATATCATTATGTTTTTACGATTGTATTTATCAACTACACTTCCAGCATATATACCAATAATACCTTGTGGTAAAAAGGCAGCTAAGGTTGCTAATGAGACATATAATCCTGATTTTGTTTGTAATGTTATATACCATATTAAAGCAAACTGAACTACTGAGCTTGATACGATTGAAAAAGCTTGTCCACTATATACTTTAATGAATGTTTTTTTGAAATTTTGCATGTTATCACTCCTTTTTATATTATAAATTATTATTTTATTTATAGCTACTAATCTTTTTTTATTTAAGATTGTTTATTTATAGTTATTGTTCTATTAAAACGTATTTTAGCTATCTCTAGTGTAAATAATTATGCTATTATTATTTTAAGAGGTGATGATAATGAGTGAAGTTTTATATAAGTTAAAGTATGCTAGAAAAAGAGATATTTATCCTATAATAGATTTAATAAAACATCGAATTGATTGGATGGATGAAGTTGGAATTGATCAATGGAATAAGAGTGGTTATTTAGCTAAATATACTTATAGTTATTTTGAAGATTTAGTAGATGATAAGTTACTTTATGTTTTAAAAGATGAAGCTAATGTTATATGGGGAGCTATGACTCTATTAGAGTTAGATGCACGTTGGCCTGGTTACAGTGATGCTTTATTTGTTCATAATCTAGTTACCAAAAAAGAATTAAAAAATGGTGGTAAGATGTTACTTAACTATGCTTTGAATGAAGCTGTTACTAAACATAAATCATATATTAGGTTAGATGCAATTGTTGGTAATGATAAATTAAATAGTTATTATCATGATTTAGGATTTGAATATATTGATACTGTAGTAGATGGTAACTACAAAGGTAATCTTTTAGCTAAAAAAGTTATCAAATAGACACAAGTTAGATGTGTCTTTTTTGTTAGAATAAAAGATGTATTTTATAAATAGAGGTGAAATTATGAATAGTATTGATATTAGTATATTTAGAGCAATTAATGGTTTAGCAAAGTCTTTATCTTTTTTAAACCCAATAATGATTTTTATAGCTGAGTTTCTTCCATTTTTAATAGCTGGATTGATGCTTGCTAAATGGTTTGTTAATGATAATAAAATAAGAACAAGAAAAATGTTGATTTGTGCATTTGTTTCTTTTGCGATTGCAATGGTTATTTGTAAGTTATGTGGTGTCTTTATTGATCATCCACAACCATTTGTATCTTTAGAAAATGTTAATAAACTTATACACAAAACACCTGGGAATTCTTTTCCAAGTGACCATACTTCTTTATTCTTTGCAACTTTATATACCTTTTTTATGTTTAGTAAAAGCAAATACAAATTCTTATATGTTTTACTAGCAATCTTAGGTGGTATTTCTAGAATTTGGGTTGGTGTCCATTATCCTATTGATGTGATAGTAGCTGCAGTAATTGGAACTATGTGTGCCATTGTTGTTGTTAATACCCTGGGTAAAAGTAAATTATTAAATGATACTGTAATTAAGATTAATAAATTTGGAGCAAATTTATTAGCAAGTAATAAATAAGTTTATTTTAAGGTGAGTATACTCACCTTTTTTTGTGCTCAAATCTTTATTTAGTTTTAAATTAAAAAATGCTATCAGCAATGATAGCATTAGTAACTTATCTTTTTAATATAAGTATTTATTTTATTTCGATATCCTAACTTTTCATAAAGTTTTATTGCTTCTTCATTTCTAGTATAGACATTTAGTTCTACATAGTCTAATTTATTATCATACGCCCAATTGTAGCAATATTCTATTAGATGTGTTGCTATACCTTGATTACGATAATCTTTACTTACATATAAATCTGTTAAGTAGGCATAACGATATTTCTTCATCATACTTAAGCGTATTGATCTTTCTGTTTGTATTAAGACAAAACCAATTGCTTTATTATTTTCTCTTGCTATTATTATAGCACAATCATCATTATTAATTATTAGTTCTAAGAAAGCTTTACTTTGTTGTGCTTGTTTAAAAAAATCTGGTTCTATTTCTACATGAACATTTATTAATTCATCATATAATTTTATTAAAGTATCTACATCACTATATACTGCTTTAGTATATTTAATCATCCATTTCATCCCCTGTTATTAGTTTAATATAATATATATTATAACTAGTAAAGGTAACTTTTTCAAATCATTAATTCACACTATACTTTACATTTAGTTAACTTTAAGATCTTTTATCTTTTAGCTTTCTTTTTCTTTGATTTGCTTTTCTTATTTACTTTCTTATTTTTTAGCTTATTTTTCTGGATAATAGCTTTCAATTTATTTATCGCTGTTGGTTGTTTGACTACTGTTATTTCTTTTAGATTTTCTTTCTTAACATTATCAACAAATGTGTTATTTGCAGTTGTTGGTAACAAACTGCTTAATTCAAATCCTGTATTAATATTTGAATATATAGAACAAACAACAAATAATTCTTTCTTAACAAATGTTTTTTTCTTTACAATTCCTTGTGATGCAGGTATATGGTGATGCCCATGAATTGCACCAATAATATTATATTCTTCAAATAGTTTAAGAATTCTTTCATCACTACAATTGTTTTCTTTTTTATATGCTTTTGCTGATGGATTCAAATTGCTTAATTCATTAAATAATGGTGCATGTGAAACAATAACTGTTGGTATATTTTGATCAACTAGCAATCGTTTTAATGTATTAAAAATAAAGTCTTGCAATTGTTTTTTTCTTTCTTTTAATACAATTGGAATAGTAAGACCAATGTATCGTATTCCCTGATAGTCAAAACTTTCATTGTTTAATACTTTTATTTTGCTAAAGCGTGTTTCAATGTCTTGTTTTACAACTTCATAAAAATGATTGTCTCCAACAGGCAATAAATACCAATATGATTCAGGGTCTAAAACAAAAGTATTAAACCAGGAAAACTTTTTAAATTCTAAATATTTTTTTTCATCTTTTAATGAATTATTTAAAACGGCATCTTTTATATCATGATTTCCCATAACATAGATTCCTTTAATATCATTATCTATAATTTTATTTTCAGAAATATCACCTACTAGAATATTAAAATTTTTATTTTTTATTGCTAGTTCACTACCATTATTATGAATATCTGAGATAACATTAATTAAATTGTCATTACTTGTTGGTAAAACATTATCGAAATATTTTTCAAGTTTTGAAGGATCAACACTATGAGCATGATAACTTTTCCTTACTTGTGATAGTTCTTCTTTTAAGTTGGATTTAAGCAGTATCTGTGTATGATTTACTGAATTATGTTTTGAAATTATAGGTGTTAAAATATTTATAACATTAGTTGGTAATTGCACAGTATCATCTTGAGGCTGTTCTAAATATATTATTTGATTATTATTAACTATATTTAGATATTTAGTTTTATGATTTATTAAATCTTTTTCAAGCAACTTAACTTTTTTACCATTTGTTCTTATTGGTAATTGGTTTGTAATTGGTATTATAAATTTAATATATTCCATAATATATGCAGAGATACCTGTTTTTTTATTTTCTTCATATAAAAATTTACCAGGTAAATTTGCTGAAAGTGGACCTGTATCATCATGCTGCATCATTCTACCTAATATTTGAATTTCAAATGCTGGATCTTTAAATATCTTATTGAAATAACTTGTAACATCTTTTGATTTTGGCATTACTTTTTTATTAGTTTTTTGCACTAAAGCTGCAGCAATATATTTTCTAATATTGTCTTCATGTTTTTTTAGATATTGTCTAGTCTTATCTGGATTCTTTATATAGTTAATGGCAGCTTTTTGCATATAATTTCTAGAGGTGTCATAAGGAATAGTTGAAAATATAATATCCTTTTTACCTTTAACAATAAATTCATTATTATTTTTGTTATACACAATTTCAAAGTATTGGCTTTGACAGAAGGTCTTATTGACACTTCTTCTTTTATTTTGGGGTATTAATTCAAAAAATTCTTCTAAGATACTTTTAGTCATATCTTGATTATTAATATTATTTAGACTTAACTCAGCTTTATAGATATTACTTTCTGCTGCTTTATTGGCATTCATTTTTATTCTCCTCACTTAATTTTAAAACAATAGATTGCCATTTGTTTATAGTTTTTTATATTATTTATTATAGTATTTATTAGTAAATATATGTGTTTTATTTATAATTGTGAAATTTTGTAATAACTTTACATAATAAAAGCTACATAATCATTTAGTTGATAATGTAGCTTTTAAACTATTCTTTTACTATATCTCTTTTAACATATATTTTTAAGGCAATTAAGAATATTGCAATACTTATACATAGATATAACAGCACAAGTGTTATATTAAGTGGTTCTATTGGATAATCTGGTAATAAATATAATATTGAAAAGTTAGCAATATAGTCTGGAATATTTAAAAATCCTTTAAAATATCTTATGAAAAAGCAAAATCCTAAATAAAGCCAGATCAATGATGATCTATGGATAAATGCAGAATACAAAAAGGTTGCTATTGATATTAATACATAAATAAAAGGTATGTGTATTAAGGCTGCTTTTAGTACTTCAACGACATTTATTCCTTCACTTGTTACAAGATTTATCATAAATGATAATGATAATACTCCACATAAGTAGGTTATTGTTGTAAATAACAAGGCAATTAGAAAGTATGATAGTAAATATCTATTTCTTGATACTTTTCTTGAGTAGATGTTTTCAATATAGCTATTCAATTCTTCGGTTTTTATTTTATAGATTATTAGGATTCCTTGAATACTAGCTACTATAGCCATGATTGATACTAGTAGTGTAGCAAATTGTATTAATATTGATTCACTACTATTAAAGGATAGAAAACTATTTAGTGCTGGATTATCTTGAAAGAATACATCTACTTCATTAAAGAAATAACCATACATGATTCCTATAGCTACTAAAACATATAGCCAAACTATTATTAGCCATTTACATTGATATATAATGGTTGTTGGCAATGTGTTTAACATGATGTTATTCTTAGCTTTTGATGCTTTTAATGTTATTACACCAGCTTTAAGATCTCTTTTATTGTAAAGCATTATAGCAACTATAATGAATACAAGTGCAAATAGAAAATTTAAGAATATTCCAAAGTAATTATTATCTAAATATGCTTTACCTATTATGGACCATGTTAATGGAAATATTGATGATATTTTATCATTAAAGACATCACTAAATCCTCTAAGAATATAAATACTAAAAAGAATTATTAATGAAATACCACTTGTTATTTTAGCTGACTCAAACAATTGATTTACTGCTAATGTTATCATTGCAAATAAAACAAAGGTGCTTGCAACACTTATAGCATAATTAAAATCTCCACCTAAAGTATTTGATGTAATGCTACTTATATTTATTGCCAATACAGTTGTTGTTGTTAATAATACAAAAACTATTAAAACTTCAATTATTACTGCTGTTATAATACTATATCTTCCTAATACATTTGCAAGTAGTAAATCATGTTTTCCTTTTTCTTCACTATCTCGCATATTTCTATTAACTAAAAAGATTGACATCATAGCTGTTATTAAACTCATAAAAATTGTCATGGACCCAGAAAACAGTTGAGCTGTTGTAGTCACTCCTTGACTTATTGCTCCTAACATAGCTTTGTATAATGGATTTTCCATTAACAAGACAAAGCTTGAAATATAAGCTGGTTCATTGAAAATACTTTGATATAAATTACAAACTACTAAATTTGCGATTGCTAAACCTATTACCCAAAAAAAGATAAAAAAGCGATCATTATAAAGCATTTGTTTTAAGATAATACTAAAATTATGAATTTTACTATTCATATATTTCACCACTTTGATAATGATTTAAAAATAAATCTTCTAATGATGTTGGCATTATTTCAATAGAAGTTAAGTTATATTTAGCTATAATATTTAAATATTTGTTTACTTCTTTATTATCAACTTCAAAACTATATCTAAAACCATCTTTATCAAAGTTACTAGTATTCTTAAATTCATATATATCTATTGGATCTCTAGATTCAATTTTAAAAACAGATTTAGTTAAGTATCTTAAATCTGAAAGTGAGCCATCATCTACTATTTTTCCTTTATTAATAATAATTACGCGATCACAAACTTTTTCTACTTCACTTAAAATATGTGAAGATAATAAGACACTTTTACCTTCTTGTTTTAATTTTTCTAATTCGTCTTGAAATTTTCTTTCCATTAATGGATCTAATCCTGATGTTGGTTCATCTAAAATAAAGATACTTGCACTTGATGCAAAAGCAGCAATTAAAGCAACTTTTTGACGATTCCCTTTAGAGTAGTCCTTGCAACGTTTATTGATATCTAATTCAAATATCTTTATTAAATTGTCTCTTTTTTTAGTATCTATTGGCCCTTGTATTTTAAGTAACATATCTATTACTTCTATACCTTTCATATTGGGCCATAAATTAACATCACCAGGCACATATGCAATATCTTTATGTATTTCTAAATTATGATTCCAAACATCATAATCATTTATTTTAGCACTGCCTGAACTTGCTTTTATTAGTCCTAATAAAATGTTTAGTGTTGTTGATTTTCCTGCTCCATTAGGTCCAATAAAACCTACTATTTCACCCTTTTCAATATCAAAAGAGACATTGTTTAAGGCTTGTACTTTTCCAAAAAATTTACTTAAATTATTTACATTGATAACCTTCATAATGTAATCCCCCTTATTAAACAATTGTTTTAATATAATTTAGTAAAGCTTTATTATTAATAAAACATGTATCAGCATGTGTATTTAATTTTTCATACTGTTTTTTTGAATGAGTATTATCATAAATACCAATTGTTTTTATATTTGTATTTTGACATGCTTTTACTACTTTGTAATTATCATCTATCAAATATATATATTTATCATTTAAATTAGCTTTATTAATAAACTCTTTATATAAATGCTCATTATTTTTACTTAGTCCAAAATCTTTTTCACTATAGACAGCTTCAAAATAATGTTCTAAATTTAAGTGTTTTAATGCTTTATTTAAATACTGTGTCTCAGTAGCACTTAATATTATCATTGGTATTTGTTTTTGTTTTAGATATTCTAGTATTTCTATCATATCTGGTTTTAATGTTACTTTATTACTATAAAAATCATTCATTTTATTTCTTAAATCTAATTCTATTGCTTCATTACTTATGTGAGGTAAGTATTTAGTATTTAACCATTTACATACTGCTTTAGTAGTAGTATCATCTAATCCATCATATAAATAATTAATTTGATATGCTATTGCCTTTTCATTTAGATAATCACTTACTAAATTATTCCAAAATGGCATAGAATCGACTATTGTCCCATCAAAGTCGAAAACAAAAACAAGATTATTATTCATATTTTATTCCTCTTTTTCACTTAGTTGCATAGCTCCAGTTAAGGTAGTATACATTGGACTCTTTCCAACTATAAAATTAACATCATGTAGTATTCCAACATCTTTTGCAATATCATATACCTGTTCTAAATTAGCAAGTGAACCTGTAATTACTATGTTGTTTTGTTGATATTGCTTTGCATACAAAGCTGCCATTATACAAACATTTTGCACAACCATTTTTATACAGCCAATCATAATATCAAAATCATTAACAAACTCTTCACTTGCATTACCAAGATTAGATGCTGTTATTAACATATTACTACCATCATTTTTTGTATAATCTTTTTTTATCATACGATCACTTTTATTAACTTCACCTTGCACTGCATAATTAATAATATCTTTAAATCTAGTTGTATTAAACATTCGATCTCCAATACCTATGATAGTTCCACCACCTAAAGCACTTCCACCTATATGTTCTACCACATTATTATGACAATTTACAAAGGCTGTTCCTGTTCCTATACTAACTACTATACAATCATTTAAACTAGAAACCACCTGTGCTCCATAACCTATTGCTTGTATTTCATCAACAAATATTGGTCTAGTATTTAAGACTTTATCTATTCTATTTTGCCCAATTCCCGTAATGATTACTTGTTCTACTATATATTCAACTTTAGATTTATTTAATAAACCTATTAGATATTCATCTAATAAAGTTATATCACATTTATCATTATCAACTAACTTTCTTATTAATATTTCTTTTTTATTATTAGTAATGATAATTTTAATGCTACTTAAGCCTAAATCTAAACCTATTTTTATATTTTCCATTATGTTCTTTCCTTTATCTAAGATATCATAATTATATCATTATCTTTTAATATCTTCTATCTAGATTACCTACTATCTTAAATAATTATTGATATTATTTATATATTAGTTAACATTTATTTAATAATGTGAAAAAAATGACTACAATTTAGCTAAATTGTAGTCATTTTTGTTATTTTGCAAGTAAATCTTTTATTTCTGCTTCAAGTTTTTCTGGTACATATCCAGGAGCATAACGATCTACTACATTTCCTTGTTTATCAATTAAGAATTTACCAAAGTTCCATTTGATATCTTCTTTTGCATTTCCTAATGTTAATGGTTTAGTTGTAATATCTAACAGTTTAGATTTTGCATCTGTTTTATCAACTGGTTGTTCTTCTTTCAACCATTTATATAGTGGGATTGCAGTATCTCCATTTACATCAATTTTTGAAAATCTTGGAAAGGTTGTGTTATATGTTAATGTACAAAACTCTTGTATTTCTTCATCAGTACCTGGTGCTTGATGTAAGAATTGATTAGAAGGAAAATCAAGAATTTCAAACCCTTCTTTGTTAAGCTCTTGATACATTTTTTCTAAAGCTTCATATTGTGGAGTTAAACCACAACCAGTTGCGGTATTTACAACAAGTAATACTTTATTCTCATATTTTTTTAGTGATACTTCATTTCCTTTGTTGTCTTTTACTGTGAAATCATAGATGTTCATTTTGATTCTCCTTTTTATTTTTTATTTTATAATTCAAATTGTTTTGCAAAAGCTTGAGCTTCTTTTAAATCTTGTTGATTTGGTCTTCCTTTATGGAAAAAGCTAAATTGTCCTTTGCAATGAAATTGTTTTTCACTTACTTTAAAGTTTGCATTTTCTAATATTTTTTTCATTTGTGGATATGCGGAACTTTTTATTGCTGAAGTTGAGAAAATCACAACTTTTTTTACTAATTTTGGATCAGTATTTTTAATAAATTCTTTTATTTTATCATCAATACCATTAGCATAGATAGCTTCTCCTAAGAATAAATAGTCTACTGACTCTTTAATTGGTTGATAGATATCTTCTGCTTCTACTTGTAATTCACTTGCTATTGCTTTAGCTATTTTTTGAGTATTTCCACCTCTTGAATAGTATCTTACTGCATATTTCATTTTTAATCACCCTTCTTTATGAATAATCCAAGTCTACATTTATTATCGTTGAAAATCCTTGATAGGCATTGGTAATTATATTGTTTGCTTCTTTTTTAAACTTATTAAAATCTTGTATGGTAAAATCGACTACTATATCTAATCTTATTAAGTTATTTTCTTTTTCATAATTAAAGTTATGAATATTAATTACTCCTGGTATTTCTTTCATCATTTTTCGTATATTCTCTCTTACTTCAATAATTTCTTGATCATAAGTATTTACAGAATACAATCCAAAAGTGAAATAAATTTGATAATTATTATAGATTTCTTTTTGTGCTAAGTCCATGGCTCTATATGCTTGTTCTACTGTTGCAACATCTGGTATTTCAACATTTATTGAACCTAGTCTTGTAGTTGGACCATAGTTATGTATTATTAAATCATAACCTCCTAGTATTGGTTCAAACTTATTAACATCTTTTCTTATTTTATCAGCAAGTTGTTTATCTGGTCTTTTCCCAATTATGCTACTAAAAGTATCTTTTAATAAATCAATTCCCGTATACATAATAAATAAGGCAAGAATTATTCCTATATAACCATCTAAATATAAACCAGTAAAGTGTGATATTAAAGCTCCTACAACCGTTAATATTGTAGCTAATACATCCATTCTAGCATCCATTCCTGAAGCTATTAATGAATCAGATTCGGTTTTTTTACCAACACTTATTACATATTTAGATAATAAGTATTTACCAACTATGGTTATGGCAATTATTATAAATTGTATTGAAGCATAGTTGGTTATACTTGGATTAAATATTCTAGAAAAACTTTCTTTTAAAAATTCTAATCCTGTTAATAAGATTATAACTGAAATAATCATTCCTGAGATATATTCTATTCTTCCATATCCTAATGGATGTTTAAAATCTGGTGCTTTTTGTGATAATTTTAAACCAACAATAGTTATTACTGAGCTTAAAGCATCACTTAAATTATTAACTGCATCAGAGATTATAGAAATAGAGTTAGATGCTAGTCCTACTATTAGTTTGATTGCAGCAAATAAGACATTGGCTAGTATACCAATTATACTTGCTTCTTTTATTAAATTGCTCCTTGATATTATTTGATTTGGATTATTTTTAAGTTTATTATCCAAGTAATTATCAAACAATTTAATCACCACTACTTTCTTTATCTTCTGCTTTATTTATAATTGATAGCAATTGATATGAGGTATCATATAGTAATTGAGCATTTACTTCATCTAAATTTAAACATGAAGCAATATGTAATGGTATGTCTTTAGCATCTTCTTGTAATAGATCTCCATCTGGTGTAATAGTAACAATAACACTTCTTTTATCTTTTTTATCTGTTGTTAATTGAATATAGTTTTTTGCTTCTAATTTTTTTAATAGTGGTGTTAATGTACCTGTATCTAAATATAATTTACTACCTAATTTTTTAACACTAATATGTTTATGTTCCCATAAAACCATCATTGTTATATATTGAGTATATGTTAGGTTTAATTTTTTTAGATATGGTGAATATAATCTAACTACTTCTTTTGATAATGCATATAAAGGAAAACATAATTGATTATCTAATTTCAATTGTTTATACTTCATACTTACAACCTCCTTTTACATTGTGTACAATGTTGTTTCGTTGTATACAATGTATTATACTCTTGATTGTTACATTGTCAACTTTTTTGTTATTATTTTTTTATTTCTAATATGTTCATACTAGTACAATAATAGCAATAATCAATTACTTATGTGAGTATATTGCTCACTTATCTTATTTATTATGACTCTTATTTTAGAACTTCTTTATTAAATAATTATTTAATTATTTTGTTTTTTATATGAGTTTAAAAAAACAGTAAATTCAATTATAAATTTACTGTTTAATAATATTATTGTTTTGATATTACTACTTTTTTAAGTAATACTGCAATAGATAGTAATGTTATTGTTACTATTGAAATATAAAGATAGCTTGTACCAGTTTTTGGTAGTGTTGAATCTTTAGTTGTTGTATTTGATGTTTTATTACTTGTAGTATTGTTTACTTTTTTATTTGAATTACTATTTGATGATAAATTACTACTTTTAATCTTTTGATAGTAATAAGTTAGTTTAGTAATACCTTCTTGATAACTACCTTTTTCTTTACCAGTAGTTTTTACTAGTTTATAGTTTTTAATAGCTTTAGCTTTTTCTTGATATTTAGTACCAACTTCAGCTGTTTTTTCTTTTTTGCTAAGTACTTTTTTACTGTCTTTATCTATATATTGAATTAATAGTTTACCTGTTGTTGCTTGAGCTATACTTGCTTCTTTCTTTTCTACTTTAGAATAATATAGGTTTATTATTACATTATTACCTTTTCCAGTAATTGTTTTCATACCTTTTATATCTTTGTATTCATAATTCTCAATATCTACTGGTTTAACTGTATTTCTAAAATCAACATCTTCATTAAAAACATCTGAATGAGCTAATACTTCTTCATTAGTAGGATCATCTTTATACTTTTCATCCATATAGTTAACTGTATATATGATTTTTTGTTTTTCAGTATCTTTTATATAGTAATGGAATGTAGTATATGTTTTACCTGCTTCATATACT
Source organism: Mycoplasma sp. P36-A1 (assembly GCF_049478495.1). NCBI lineage: Bacteria > Bacillati > Mycoplasmatota > Mollicutes > Mycoplasmatales > Mycoplasmataceae > Mycoplasma > Mycoplasma sp. P36-A1. Next base: position 1,222,154 of record NZ_CP168083.1, read on the forward strand.
ACAGGTCCATCTAAACCTATTGTTTTGACATAAGTATAATTTTTTAACAACTTTTGTGCTAATTGATCATTACTATCAGCTAATTGATGTTTTAAATCTCCATTACTTCCATCTGCATTGTTACCTGAAGTTTCAAAAATAATTTCTTGTGTTTCAATATCTATACCTCTTACTAATAATTTTGCAAGTATTGCTTCTCCCTTCTTAGGAGTTTCATCACTTACTTTCTTATACATAAAATTAACATCAAATCTCTTATTCAATTCTATAGATACATTTGTACCAGTGTTTGCAAAAGTTATATATTTATAACCACTAATATTAAATGGTTTTACTAAATAATCTGCAACAAGTTTACTTAAATTATCTTTTGAAGTAACGGCATTTCCATTTTTGTCATATCCCAAATATCTAAGAAAGCCTACTCTTAAATTATATACATCTGATGGTATTATTTTTTCCTTAGTATCTACATCTATGTAATTGACTGTATAATCATTACAATGCGCTTTTGGATCATTCTTACATTCATCAAAAAAGTAATTTTTTTCCTCTGCTTTTACACCATTATTCGTTTGTATGAGTATACCACTTAGTAGTATTACAAAAAATAGTGCTTTTTTTAATTTTTTCATTATTATAGCCTCCTATTATTTTTAGTATTTAAGTAAAGATTATTAGACAATTAGTGCTATTTATTGTCTTTAAAATTGCTTTAAATATCTTTAAAGCTATTATATATCAGTATACTTATATTAGGAATTCTGTTAATTATATTAATACTATCAACTAATTAACTTATAACGTTTATGAATTATAGTTGGTATTTTCTATAAGTTATTATTATAAATATCCTATAAAATGTATTAAATTGTAATCTATAACGATTATAGTATGCGATTTCAACTTTTACCATATTTACAATTATGTTGTATAAAATTAATTTGCATTTATAAAGTATTTTCTACAAATGTTTTTTATATCCATTGTTTATCTACAATTATAATAGTACTCTATAGCAACAAAATATTTACTAATATGATTACTTATTTTTAATTTTTATTGTTTATCTTTATTTTAATTTAAAAATTATTTCATAAAAGTATAAACACAACATAATAATTATAGGTGATTATGCTTTTAATTAATATTTTGTAAGGAGTTTATGTTTTTTATGCTCAAGTTATAATAAATTTAAATACTAGAATTGCATTTTTTTATTATGTTGGTATTTTTAGTATATTGTATATATAAAAAAGAAGTTATCATTCTTTATTCAGAACACTAACTTCTTTTATGATTACTTATTATATTTTTTGTTACTATCTTTAAATAGTTCTATTGGATACTTCTCATTATTTTTTATTACTTTATTTCTTATTATTGTCTCTATATCTAGATCTAAATTATCAGCAAACATTATACAGTATATTAATACATCAGCTAATTCATCTTTTATTCCTTCTAAATCTTCTAAAACAGCTTGTTCACTATTTTTCCATTGGAATTTTTCTAGAAGTTCAGCTGCTTCTAATGATATAGATAATGCTAAATCTTTTTCATTATGAAACTGTCTCCAATTCCTATCATTTCTAAATTTATTTATTGTTTCAGTTATATTGCTAATATCACTCATTATATACTCCCCTTATACGTTTCTATATATTGCTTTAAATATTCTTTTAAGTTTTTGTCACATATATACAAGTAAGTTCCATATACACCTCTTGTTAAAAGAGTTTGATATATATTAATTATGTATTCTAGTAATTTGTCATTATTGACTCCCATTTTTCCTTTACTATCATAATAATTATTTTTATCTGCTATTAGCTTTTTATTGACTGGATCATATTTTAAATCATTACCTATTATTAAACCTGTATAATTTAGATCAAATCCTTGTATTGTATGTATAGATCCAACTTCTTCTATAGAACTTTCTCTATCTAACCAACTTATTTTCTTTACTTCTTTATTCCAATAAAGTTTTATTCCATCTATTTCAATATCTGGAATATCAGGTTTTTTTGACTTCCATTTAAAAGCATATCCACTAATTATTCTTGAAATACCAAATTTTTTATTTTTATCTTTGATAACTTCTACAAAAGTTTTAAAATCATCAATGATTTTAAATTCATAATTATCAAATTCTTTATATGAAGGATTGTTATTACTTAATATATTATCTATATATATACTATATTCTTGGCCAGCTTTTACTCTCATTTGTGATCTTATTTCAAATTTGTGGACATCAAAATCTAATTCATTATATTGTTTTGAAAATAATTGTTCAAAATCTATGTTATCAACATCTGATGGCAGCACACTTTGTTTACTATCATAAAAGAATATCTGAACTAGTGAATTATTCATTATCCAATCTAATTGAGTACCTTCTTTACCTAGATTTAGCTTTCTATTGGTATTATCATGAGATAAATAGTTTGTTATGGCATATCTTTTTTTGAGTCTATGAGCTTCATCTACAATTATAATTTTTGAATAATTTTTTGCGAAATCTGTTGGACTTACTACATCTTTTTTGTTTAGAATACTAACCTTACTAAAAAGATTCTTATATGTTTTTAAAAGATTATTATTTGGTACTACTAGTTTTACATCATTATTCTCTATTATATTTTCTGATAAACACTTGTCTTCTAAGATTATTCCATCATCATGCATATATTCTGATAATATTCTAACTATATTTAATGCTAATATAGATTTACCTGTACCCGCTAATCCTGAAACACATATTACAGTTTTTCTATTATTTGTTATAGCATTTTCAACAACTGAAAATATTTCATTTGATAAGTTACTTTGTTCTTCATTAAGTGATTTATATGGTGAAAATTTAAATAGTTCACTTTCTTGAATTTTAGTATATTCTTGATTAAATATCTTTTTTTTATACAAAATATTCCAAAGATCTTCAAATGCTTCTGCATATACTTCTCTTTGATAATAGTTATGGCTTTGGCCATAATTTGAATTAGTTATTGTAGCATATTTATCATCAGCAATTGCATATTCTATTAACATTGATTCATAATGTAAGGCTGCAGATTTGTTGAATTCTTCGTTAGATATAGTGAATATTTCTTTGAAACTTCCTTTTTCTTTGGTATTTAAATGTGTTTTTAATCTTTGTTTAATGTTAGCACTTTCTCCTATGTATATCTCTTTATTATTTGTTAGTAAATATAACATTGGATAGTTGTTAGTATATTTTATTGATAGATTATGCTGTTGAGTGTCTAATGAATCAAGATTAAAATCAAATTTGTTAATATTAAATTCTTTAAAATTGTCCATTGCTATTATTGTATGATATTTATTTACACTATACATAATAAGATATCATACTTCTCCTTTTCACAATTTTCATTTATGATATATATAACAATTTTTTTAGTATTTGAATTAAGCATTAATATTAAGCAATAATAAATGCTTACTATATTTAGTAGTTGCTTTAATATATGTATTTATATATAAAATTATATCATATTTCAAATTAACAAAATCAAATTTAAAAATTATTTTTAATATATCTAGTGACTAGTATATTTTTTTAAAAAATTATAACAACATTTAAATGAAAAAGTAATAATATTCTATACATATTTAAAAGTTAATCTAATTATTCTCCATTAAATATTGTAAATCTTCTGAAGATATTTTATAAATATAATCTTCTAGCTTTTCTTCTTCTATTTTAAATTGATTTATTAAATTATTTTCTATAAAATCTGTTTCATTAGCAGTTAAAACGACACAAGCACCTGTATATCCAAATTGATTTTTGTATTTTATTTCATTATTCGGAAAAATATATAATATACTTCTATAGAATTCTTCATAAGTTGCTTTATATTTGTTAGAATTTTTTAATTCTGATAATGGTATTTTTTTTATAGGATTACCTTGTATTGTTGAAATATACATATATAAATATCCCTCTGTTTCACTTAAATCAGGAATATTTATTAATTCTTCAAATTCTTCTTTTTCCATTTCCATAGCGTAGTCATCATAGTTTTCATTTTCTTTTAAAAATTCTTCTAAATAAGATGGCATATTATTTATTTCATCTAATTCAATAAACCCTACAGGAAGTGTAGCTCCTTTACTTTCTTTATTTGATATCATGTTATAACCTTTTTTTAGATGTGTTCTTGTTGAAGCATTCTCTTTTCTACGAAGAAAACATTGAATTAAATCCGCCTCTACTAATTCTCCTGTTTTAGCATTTATTACTGCTACATATACTTTTGACATATTCATTTCCTACTTTCTTATTTTTATATTATTTTAAATTTTTTAATTTATTTAGATAAAATTATTGTTTCCTTTCTTAATTATCGATTATACATAAATACTATCTTTACATACATATTTCTTATTTATATGATACTAAATTACCTTACACTAATCGTGTTATCAAAAAAATATTTTAAATTATTTACTTTACTTTTTTATTTATAGTATTATTTCTTATATTTTTAGCTACTTTGTAGGTTGAGTTTTATAAATAATTTTTTATAAAGATAATTTTTTCAAAAAAAAAAGATGAAAAATTTCATCTTTTAATGTATGTTTTGATTAGTTATTTTCTTTAGTTATTACTCTTTTAGTAGCTACAGTTATAGTTAAGACTACAATTGTAGTGATTGTTAATAACAAGTAATTACTACCAGTTTGTGGTAATGCTTGTTTTTTTTCTTTTTCATTTTTTGTTATTTTTTTACTTTCTGGTTTTGTAACTTTAGTTTGTTTAGTATCTTTTATTGGATCTTTTTCTATTTTTCCTTCATCTATTATAGGTTTATTCTTATTTTCATAATAATAAGTAACTTTTGTTGTTCCTATTTTAAATATTCCTGTTTCTTCACCGTCTGTTTTAACTAACTTATAATCTTTAAATTCTTTTGCTATTGCAGTGTATTTTATTCCACTTATAGTTGTTTCTTCTATTTTATCTAATATTTTATTTGTATCTACATCTTTATATTCTATTAGTAAGTTTGCTTTTAATTCTTGTTTTTTTTCTGGTGTTTCTTCTGAACTTTTTTTATAGTAATAATTTACTGTTATATTATTATCTTTTTTACTAACATTTTTCATACCGTTTGCTTCTATATATTTATAACCTGTTATTTCATATGGATTAGCTTGCCATTTATCTTTATCCTTTGCAATATAGACATCTGATTCTACAATTTTTTCTTTTGTATCATTATCTATATAATTAACAGTATAGATATTATCATAATCTACATTATCTTTTACATAATAGTGAGTAATAGTTGTTGTCCCTATTTTAAATTTATCTTCTGGCTCACCAATTGTTTTTAAGAAAGTATAACCATCAATTGGCATACTAGGCCAGTTGTAATCTAAGCCATCTATACTAATTGCATCATATTTTTGTATATCTTTTTTTGTAGTAACATCTACATATCTAGCTATTACTCTTGCTTTTAATTCTTTACCTTTTATAGCTTTAGCATCACTAACCCTATTGTAATAGTAATTAATAGTAATTGTTGCATTATCCTCATCTTGTATCATGTTGTCTTGCCCATTAGATGAGATGTATTCATATCCGCTTATTTCGAATGGATTTGCACTCCACTCATCTTTTGTTGGATCACTTTTAAAGGTATCTGCTGGTATGATTGCTGCATTATCTGACTTGTCTAAATAATTCACTGTGTAACTGAATTCCTGATCAGTACTTTCTTGAGCTAGTATTGAATTATTTGCTTGAACCAAAGCAAATAATAAGGCTATACTAAACAATATTCTTTTAATTTTTTTCATATTTCTTCTTCCTCCTATTATTCTATTTTTAATTTGATATTTATCTCTATTATATATCTATATAAATTCATGTAAATATTCTTAAAGATCTTTAAATTATCTAATGATTAATTTATAACAATTAAATTGTAGTTATCCATTTTATATAAATTACAGTAATAATAAACTACTAAAATACATTATTACTAATTTTAGTTATTGTGATTGTTGCTAAAATAAACTTTTTTAAATTGGATATGTTTCCTTTTTCTTTTTATAGATTAAGTTTTTACATATAATAAGGATTTTCTTAGATTAAAAATTTACGATTGTTTAATTGTTTACTAAAGATAATATTTTAGTTTCTTTTAATTACTAAAAATAACTTGTTAACTTTATTAAACTTTCATAATATTTCATTAATAATTTATCTTTTTTGTATTATATTTATATTTTATTAATTTAATAGCATATTATCTTAAATTTTAACATGTTAGTTATTAAAGTGTTAATCCATTGTGCTTTTTGTGTTTTCAACTTGTCTTGCATTAGATTAGTTATTATTAGTCACTTGTTATTGTATAAAAAAAATACCTTTATTAATAAAATAGCGGTATTTTTTATAAATCAATATTGAATTTAAGTACTATTGTTTTGCAGCATCTATTAAAAATTGTTTAAACATTGGCAATTCAAGTTTTTCAAAACTTTTTATTCTTAAACAAGTTTTACCTGCAGTCGTTTTACCTACTTTACCTTGATAGTACTCTATTATTGGTATTCCATCTTTTTCACCTTGTACATAGATATTTACTGTATTTTTTTGTGGTGCTAAGGCTATTAATGGATATTCTTTTTCATAGGTTTTAGCTTTTATTATTGTTCTTCCATAGGCTATAGCACTCATACTTTTCATATCAAAAAAATAACGTTCTAATTGTGGTAGTGTTTCTGTTATTAATCTATCTAAATTAATCATTAATTGTTTATGATCTAATGACTTATTAATTAAGTCATCTATTGAAGTTGCTCTAATGTTCATTATGTAACCTTCCTTCTTAATTTTTCTTTATTCTATCATATTATTTTTAGGTATATCGCTTTTTAGCTATGAAATTGTTAATTGTTAATAGTTTTGTAATATTATTATTAATTATTGATATATAAATTATTATTATCTTTGACATTAGATATAGATGTGCTAAAATTAGACACAATTTAAAAAGGAGGTATTTATAATGAGTAAGAATTTGAAGTTGTTTCAAGCAGTCGTTTTAAGTTTTATTGGTATTATAATCTTTTTTGTTGAAGTTAATATTGGTGGTAAAACACAAATTCCTTTAGAACATTTAATTAAGTTTATTCAAGGAAATTTTATTGATATATGTAAAATATATACTTTAATTATAATAATAATTGGTGCTTTGTTACCTTTTATAAAACAAACCTATAATAAAAGCACTATTTCTTTAGTCTTTTCTATTCTAAGTTTGCTTGCAATTCCTTTTGCTGCAATGTATTTTTTTAATTTTGGTCCTGAGTTTATTACTAATCCAGATACACTTCCCTATTTCTTTGATAAACTTGCTTTACCTGTTAGTTTGTATATTCCAATTGGTTCAGTATTTTTATCTTTTATTTTAAGTTATGGGCTATTAGAGTTTGTTGGAGTGTTAGTTAGACCTTTCATAAGACCTATTTTTAAAACACCTGGTAAAAGTGCAATTGATGCTGTAGCCTCTTTTGTTGGTAGCTATGCTTTAGGTCTTCTAATTACTAGTAGACTATATCAAGTTGGTAAGTATACCGCTAAAGAAGCTTCTATTATAGCTACTGGTTTTTCAACAGTATCTGTTACTTTTATGATTATTGTCAAGGACACAGCAGAATTAGGTGATCACTGGTTAACTTTCTTTTGGTCTACACTGTTTATTACATTCTTCACTACTTTTGTTGTTGTTAGAATTAGACCTTTAAAAACGATACCTAATGAATATTATGAAAAACAAAAAGGTAAACCAGAAATTGAGTATAAAGGTAATATCTTTAAACATGCTTTATTAGAAGCAAAAGAAACAGCTTTAAATGCTCCTTCATTTGTATCTTCTATGACAACTAACTTTAAAGAAGCAATAAAAATGGCATTGGTAGTTATTCCAAGTTTATTATCAGTAGGTACTATTGGTGTTATTGTTGCCAATAATACACCAATATTTGATATATTAGGTTATATCTTCTATCCATTCTTTTATTTAATAAGTCCAAATGAAGCTGTATTAGCAGGTAAAGCTGTAGCTGTTGGTTTTGTTGAAATGTTTTTACCAGTAACTTTATTAAGTAGTGTTGCTAATGTATCTTTACAAATAAGATTTATTATTGCTGTTACATCTATTTCAACTATACTATTTTTATCAGGAACGATGCCTTGTATTTTAGGTACTAAAATACCTATTAAGTTTTCTCACATGATTATTATATATATTGAAAGAGCTATTATTACAATTATTTGTTCTTTCATTCTTTTTCAAGCATTATCTTTCTTTAATGTGTTTGGTTAATTATTTATAAAGTAATTTTATTCTAAAGATGTGCTTAAATCATAAAAATAAAAAAAGCTGAATAATTGATTATAAATCAATTTAATTCAGCTTCTTCTTGTTCTACATCTATCTTGCTTTGTTTTTTTATTTTATAGAAATAAATATATAAAATATGTGTAAATGAAATTAATGTAAATAATGTCATATTAATAATAATTAGATTGAGTTTTAGCTCATAATAAAATAGTATAATTAAAAGCCATACTAGAAGATAAGCATTAAATAAACCCATTTTAAGAACAAAGCTTTTAATTTCTTTTTCGTTCATAATATCACCCTTTTTTGTTAACTATAGGTTAATTGTAACATATTTTTACAATAATGTTCTAAAATTTTATATTTTATGTGAAATATTTTCATAATTAATTAAATTTATATAAAAGATAATTCTTTTATATATTATTATCTTTTGAAATATAGTTTAGGTATAATTAGTATAAAGAAAGTTGGTGTTGGTATGAGAGAGATTAAAGAGATGTCTTTAGATAGAGATTTGAATGATTATGTAGAGCTTGCTTATAATTCTTATCCTAGTTTTAAGGATAATTCTTTTGAAGGTAAAGAGAAGTTTAAAGAACTTATAAGAATCAGATTTAATGATCCTACTTCTAAATACTTTGGAATGTTTGATGATGATGTTTTAATTGGTGCTATGCGTATTATTACTTTTGAGATGAACTTGTTCAATGTAATAGTTAAAGCTGGTGGTGTTGCTTCTGTTGCAGTTGATCTAATGTTTAAAAAACAAAAAGTTGCTAGAGAATTGATATTGTTTTATGAACAATATTTTAATAATTTAGGAATTCCCATTGTATCTTTATTACCATTTAATCCTAAATTTTATAAGAAAATGGGTTATGGTTTAGGTACTAAGTTAAACCAATACAAAATTAAAGCAACTGATTTTCCAATTGATTCAAATGAAGCTGATATAAGATTTATTACTTGTAAATCGCAAGTAGATGAACTACTAGCATTTCATGATAAAGTAGTTAAGCAAACTCATGGTATGTTTAATCGAATGGTTGATGAAATATATGATATTGAAAATAATAGTGATATTAAAATAGTTGCAAATTATAATGAAGAAGATAAAATTGATGGCTATTTTATTTATGAATTTGAGAATGGTAAAGATGGTAACTATACTATTAATAATATGTTTATTAAGGAGTTTAACTATACTAATATTACAGCATTTGAAAAATTGCTTGGTTTTATTAAAAAACAAGATGATCAAGTTAACTTAGTTATTATTAATACTTTAGATGATAACTTTGCCTATGTCTTTGATAATTGTTTAAATGATACTAACAATTATACAGATTATGGCTTTTTAGAAACAAATACTCAATACATTGGACCAATGTATAAAATATTAGATGTTAAACACTGTTTCAAATTATATAATTATCGTAACTACAACAATGTTAATGTAAATTTTAAAATAATAGTTGTTGATGAATCTAACAACTTTACTGAATGTATCATTAACTTAGAAAGTGGTAATATTATTGTAGATGCTAGTGATTATAATGTAACTATAAAAATGAATATTGCATATTTTAGTGCCTTATTTATTGGTAGTACTTCTGTTCTAGGTTTATATCGACTTGGTTTATTAGAAATTGATAATCTAGCATACTTAAATATATTAGATCTTGCTTTTTATACTCCATTTAAACCAAGATGTAATTCTGATTTTTAACAACAATACTTTTATTGTCTATAAAATATCTATAAGTACTAAAAAAATACAACATGAAATTTAATGTTGTATTTTTTTATTGTTGTTAATATACTTTATTATTTATAGTTTATTTATTTCTTCTTGTATATTTAAAATTAAGTCTGATAATGGTTTTCCATCTACTAAAGCATGATTAACTGTTAAATGTAATGTCATTTTGTATTTATCATTTTCTTTAACATATTTTCCCCAGCCAACTTTTGGGATTGAATCTTGCATTACATCACCAGCAAATGGTTGAGATAATCCTTCAAAATCAATCCATGGCACACTTGAAAAATAAAACATATTATTTACATTATAATCATAATTTTTAATATGCAATGATTTTTCTTTTTTCGATACTTCTAATATTTTTTTACTATCATTATAAAAAGTTTGATATTCATTTAAATCTACTTCTCTTATTACATAATAACCATAATCATTCATTATTGAAAAACTTACTTGATAATTGTTGTATATATAAGGCTTATTATCTACAATACGCATTTTAAATTCTTCTATTTTCATCATTTCATTACTACATATATATAACATATTAATAAAAAATGATTCTTTATTTTCTTTACATCTTTTTACTAATTTAGTTACATCTATTCTTACATTAATACCATAACAGGGATTAGCCATCTTTAAATAGCCTTCAAAGTGGTCTTTGCGATCCCATTTATTTAAATCTATTTCTTTTCCATCCATACTATTGCTCCTTGTCTATAATAAAAGTGCTCTAAATTACTTCATGTATATTATAGCACTTTTAAGGAAGCTATTTTTATAAGTTAGATACTATCTTATATTATTTCTACTTCTTTATTACTTATTACTTCAAAATGATATTTAACAATACCTAAGTCTATTGCTGTTGATACTCCTAATTTAGTTTTCAAACTAACTTTATCATTATTATATTCAAAATAAAATTTTTGTTGATTTATAGCTGTTGGTGCAAGTAATGCTGCTTCTATTCCTTGTTTAAACCAAACAGGCATATCTTTTGTATAATTACTTACCTGTTCTATATTTTTTGATTTACTAGCATTTCCATTGTTGATTCCATATCCTAATGCTATTACACAAATTAGTTTTTCATTATCATTTATAATAGCTTTAACATTCTTTTTGTTGTAAGTTGAAACAACCCAGCAAGTATTTAAACCTAATTCTTGTGCTTTTAAAACTATTTTTTCACCATAATAACCTGCTTTAATAAGGTTTTGTTTGGTTTTTTTAGCTACTATTGCTACATAATTATTTACATTATCAAATTTTCCATAACTTGCTAACATCCCAGTGAATGTTTTACTATCATTAAATATTACTTGAATTGCCAAACCACTTTCTTCATTACATCTTGTAGCTAGTTTTACTAAAGAATCCTTTATGTCTGTTGGTATTACTTTATCAGTATATGCTCTAACACTATGTCTTTGTTTCATTATTTCTAATAATTCCATCTTTTTTCCTACATTTCCATGTTACGATTTGGTAGTTGTAACATTAATTTTTTTGTTTGTTCTAATAATTGTATAAGATTATTAATACTGTTTAAATCTGTATCAAAGTAGTAATAATTTTTAGTTCCTTCTCTTCTCATTTTTACTACTCCTGCTTTTTTTAATATTTGTAAATGATGAGACACTGCAGGTCTTGATAAATTAGTAAAGGCTGCAATTTCCACTACTCTTAAGCCATTACATTGTTTGGTTTTCATCATTTCTAAAATTAAATGTTGCCTTGTTTCATCACCTAAAGCTATCAAAATCTCTTGAGATTTTTTAAACTGAGCACTTAAAAAATCTACTTCTTTATCAATATCCATATAATCAGTCCTTTTGTTTAATCACTTAAACCATTATACTATATTTTATTTATTATAGTTTAATGGTAAAGAAAATGTAGTTCATTAAAATGTGTTTATTATAAAAACAGGCCTAAGCCTGTTTGTTATTTTGCTAAATTAAATTGCCATCCAATTCCATACTTATCAATAACATAGCCATATAATTCAGACCAGAATGTTTTTTCTAAAGGCATAGTAACATTACCACCCTCTGCTAACAATTTAAATTCATTTCTTAATTTTTGCTCATCTTTAGTATTAATAACAATAGTGATATTGTTTCCAATTACTAATGGCATTGACATTCCATCAACTACATCCGAAAACATAATATTCATTTCATGTATTGTCATAGAAGCATTTAAAATCAAATCTTTAATAGAATCATCTATTTTAAAATCATCGTCTTCTGGCATTTGACCATAACTCATTGAATTTTCAATTTTAGTATTAAACACTCCCTCATAAAATTTCATTGCTTCTGCACTACTATTCTTAAAATTAATATATAATCCTGCTTCCATTTTTAGTTTTCTCCTTCTACTAACTCTTTTATTTTGATAATTGCTTGATCCCACATTTTGTTCATATCTTCAAAGTATAAATCTAAAATATCAATATCAACTTGTAATAAGCATTTATCTTGTTGTTGGATAATAGTATATTCTTCAACTACACCATTATAATAATCTTTTGTTACTACTTCATTATTTTCTAACTCTCCAATAAAACTAAAGACTATTTTTTTATATGGTGCAAACTCTGTTACCTTAGCTACTAAACCAGACCCTTGTCCATTAGTAAAGATTAATTGCTCATTTAACTTCATCTCACCTATAAAAGTTGATGAAGGTGCAAAAATACTAGTCCACTTTTCATAATTTGTTTTTTCTGTAAGTACATTCCATATTATTTCAGGTGCACTTATAAGTATAATTTCTTTATGTATTCTTTTCATATTATTCCTCCATTTATTAATTATTTTAAGATATTTTATTATTCAACACTGAATTGCCAAGTAAGACCATATATATCAGTAAACCATACTACCTTTATGAAATTTTCAATAGCTTGAGGTCCCATCATTATTGTTCCACCTTTAGATAATTCTTCAAAGATTCTATCAAATTCCTCTACACTATTCATCTTACAATATAAGTTAATATTCCAACCTATAGTTACTGGATTTTCCGCGCCCATTTCTAAAAAATAAACAGTTAATCCATTAATATCCATCTGACCATTTAACACTCTATCTGGAAAATCAGGATAATATTCTATTTGAGTAATTTTAGTATTAGGAAGTATACTTTCATATAATTCCATTTGTTGTTTAACATGTTCTGCTGTTGAGATAAAACAGATTGGTTTTTGCATTCATTCCACGCTCCTTTTGTATATCATATCAAAAATTACAAGTTACACAATTTTCATGCATTTCATATATAACTTATACATAATTATTGTTTACATTAAAATAAAAAGAGTCTAGTATCTTAATTATAAAGGTTCTATAATTTATAGGGTGGAATAACAAATTCAAGTATTACTTGAAATGTTATCCACCCTTAAATTGTTAATATAAAGAAAAAGACATTTATCTTTGTTATAATTTAAGCGACAAAACTAAATTAAGGAGATAAATGTCATGATTAATAATAACATAATTAATAAAAACAATAAAGAATTAAAAGAAATTATTGGAATTAATGACTCCAATATTAACATATATAAATTTCAAGATGAAAAAATTAAAGATAATATTTCTAAAGTTTTTTATGGAATTCTATTTTTTAATGATAATGTTTGTCCTAAATGTAATAAAGTTCATAATAAATTTTATGTACATAATAAAAAAGTATCTCTTATTAAATTACCTATGGTTTCTGGTTTTGATGCTTATTTAAAGCTTACTAAAACTCGTTACAAATGTATGGAATGTAATAAAACTTTTATTCCTGCTAATACCCTAACTAATCCTGGATGTTTTATTTCTAATAAAGTTAAATATCTTATTGCTCTTAAATTAACTGATATGCTTACTTGTACTTATATTGCTAAAGATCATAATGTATCTACACATTCTGTTTTTAGAGTATTAGATACTTATGCAGAGGCTGCTAAATCTACTACTATTAAATCCTATTTACCAAAAGTACTTCATTTTGATGAGTTTAAATCTACTAAAGATGCTGATGGCAATATGTCCTTTGTTATTATGGATGGTGAAAAAAGAAAGCTACTAGATATCGTAGAAAACAGACAAAAAGCTTACTTAGAGAACTATTTTAGCTACTATACAAAAGAAGCTATTGATAATGTTGAATATATTGTAATTGATATGTATACACCTTATATTGAAATCATTAAAAATGTCTTTACTAATGCTAAAATAATATTAGATAGATTTCATATTTATCAGAATTTAACTAGAGCCTTTAATAAAACTAGAGTTGCAATTATGAATGCAGATGAAAAAAACAGAAATAAGTTCAAAAATTTTTGGAAACCTATATTACAGTTAAAAGAGAATCTTTCAGAAGTGATGTTTAAGCATGCAACCTTTAATTATAAGTTTACAAACAATAAAGCAATTCTAAATTATTTAATCGAGAATAATGAGGACTTTAAAAATAATTATGAAATATATCAAGATTTACTATTTTCTTTAAAATACAATAATATGGAAATGTTTAAGAAAACAATTGATCAGCCTAATAAATTAGCTTCAGATAAAATTAAAACTTGTATATCTACCTTTATTAAGTATTATGAATATATTAAAGATAGTTTCGATGTTGAGTATAATAATGGAATAATAGAAGGTACAATATCTAAATTCAAGAAGTTAAAAACAATATCTTGCGGGTTTAGAAGATTTGAAAGATTAAAAACTAGAATAATGATACAAGAATTATTAATTGTATAGAAAAATCATAAAAAAAGGATACAACATTTCTGTTATATCCTGTACTAACTCATATATCAAATTGTAAAATTCCACCCTATTTGACAAAGAGCCGTTATATCCTGTTCTAACTCATATATCAAATTGTAAAATTCCACCCTATTTGACAAAGAGCCATTATAAATTAAGATACTTTGACTCTTCTTAAAGTCTAAACTTTCATTCAAACTTTTTTGAAGTATTTAGATCTATGTGAAGCATTCATCTATCTACTTCTATTCAAGATACTTCTATCTTTAATTAGAATTACAAATTCATGTATTTCTAATTAACTCTAGTATAACAAATGACTTTATCTTTGACTATTCAAATGCTTATATTGATATGAACTTTAGGTGTATAACTAATTGTAATACCATTAACAAATTAAATTACTATAATTGTATTATCATTCAGCTAAATGGTATTATGTTTGTATAAATATAGAAAGGAAAATGTCTATATAATTGTCTATTCTATAGATCAAATATATATACTAGGTTGATGTTGATGAAAAATTTAAGATTATTAATGCCTCAATGGCAAGGTGGTAATAATAAAAATTATTATTTAGGAGCCCAAATATTAGCTTTTTTAGCACCTAAAGCAAAAGATGCATTTGAAATACAAGTACCTATTGATACAGACAATGATAATTTGAAAGTTAATAATAAGGTTGTTGCCCAAGACATATTATTAAAACAACTTGATCAAACAACAGATATTATTAATAAGTATAAACCAGATCATATTGTAACTTTAGGAGGTGATTGTTTAGTTTCACAAGCACCATTTGCTTATTTAAACAAAAGATATAATAATAAGTTAGGAGTTCTTTTTTTAGATGCCCATCCAGATATTTCTAATCCTAATATGTTTGAGCATGAACATGCAATGGTTTTAGCTAATTTATTAGGAATTGGTGATCCTAAATTTTCTAACTTAGTTGAACAAAAGCTTGATTCTAAATTAGTATTATATGCTGGACTAGAAGAAATGACTACTGAAGAAAAAGAAATAGTAACTAAACATGATTTAAAAATAGTTACAACAAAAGAACTTGTTAATAACAGTGATATAATACTCAACTGGATTAAAGAAAAAAATATAGAACATTTAGCAATCCATTTTGATTTAGATGTTATAGATCCATTATCTTTTAGATCATTATTATTTGCAAATCCTAATAATGAAGTAATAGAAGCTGCAAAAGGTACTATGTCATTTAACACTGCATCAAGAATTTTAACTGATGTTTCTAATAATGTTGAAGTAGTTGGTTTAACAATAGCTGAACATTTACCTTGGGATGATATTAATTTACATGATTTTCTAAGCAATATTCCTATTCTTAAAGAGTAACAAAAAAGAGTCTAGTATCTTAATTTAAATTAAGATACTTTGACTCTTTTTTTGAAAGCTCAAACTTTCATTTGAACTTTAGAAGTATTTAGATCTATGCTATACATTCATCTATTTACTTCTTTAAGATATTCCTATCTCTTAATTAGTTTACATTTCTGTATTACTAATTATACCAATATAACAAACATCTTATTAATTGCTTTAAACATGATTACATGTACTACTTGTCCATGTATTCTTTAAGTGTAATGTTATATTTAGATTAGAAGAAGTTAAGTATCTTAATTAAAATTAAGATACTATAACTCTTCTACAAAGTTTATTTTTCAGTTAAACTTTGTAAAGTATTTAGATCTTTGCAAAGCATTCATCTATCTACTTTTAATAAGATATTCCTATCTTTTAATCAGAATACATCACTGCATTTCTAATTGCCTTTAGTATAACAAACATCTTTTTTAATTGCATTTCATGTGCTCTTAGCTATGTGTGCTTTATATGTATTGTTTTTCCATATAAATTTAAAGATTAATATTATACTAAGATTGAGAGTCTTATATCTTAATTATAAATTAAGATACAAGAGTTCTTTAGCAAAAGCTTTTTCACTTAAGCTTTAGAAGATTAGATCTATTCAATTAATATATCTAAACTTCAATTAGATATTTCTATCTATTAATTAGGTTACAATTATGTATTTCTAATTAACTCTAGTATAACAAACATCTTTTAATATTGCATTGTATCTGCTTACAACCAGGTGTCTATTATATGTATTTGTATTTATAATATAATTAAAATATTTATTTATATATTAACTTACTAGTTAGCACCATTTATTGTGCTTTTGTATCTTCTATTTATATTATTATCATTAGTTTGTTCTATTTTAAATTTTTATTAAGTCGAATAGTTAATCATTTATATACGTACAAGATATTTAAAACAATAATGAAAACATTACTATAGTGTTAAATATAGCTCTTAAATCAGATATTTATATTTAAATTTATGTAATAATTACTTTAAATAAATCTTCTTGTTCATTTATATCAAAAAATATTATATTATTATAATTATATATAATGTATAATATAATAAAAAATGGAGGAATAAATATGATTGTAATTAAGAACCTGAGTTTTTCATATGGTAATAAAAAAATTCTAGAGAATATAAACTTTTCATTTTACAATAACAATATATATGGCCTTATTGGTCGTAATGGTATTGGTAAAACAACATTTCTAGAATGTTTAAATGGTAATAATAAAATAATAGAAGGTGAATTAATGATTAACAATGTTGATTACACTAAAAAATCTTTTTTAAATAATCCCTTACTCATCATAAATAATCAAAAGATTTTTTATAAAAATTTGACTGTTAAAGAACATTTTAATCTTTTTACAATACTAAATGATTTAGACATTAACAAAACATTAGAAATTTTTAATTTAGTAGACTATAGTGATTATTTTCCAAATGAATTATCTCTTGGTACTTCTCAAAGATTTAATATTGCTTTAAGATTAGTTTGTAGAAATAATGATATTTTGGCTGATGAACCTTTTAATGGTTTAGATTTAATTGAAATTCAAAATTTACAATCTATCTTTCATAAATTAAAAAATAAACAAAGGAGTATAATAATTTCAAGCCATGATATTTTATCATTAGTATCAATATGTGATGTGATATTACACTTAAAAAATGGTAGACTTGAAATTATTGATAAAAAGGACACTGATGAAATCAATAAAATTCAGACTATCTTACAATAATACAATACTTTATTTAAAACTAGTTCCTAGAATAAGCTTATATGTATTCATAACATGTTCTATTATTATTTTGAGTGCTAGTTTTAACATATTTCCTAGTATTAGTATAAATGAACATATTCAACGAATAATACTTGGGATCATTTTATTTGTCTTTTTGTCATTAGCAAACAGCGAGTTGCCTTCTGTTAAAATACCTGTATTACAATATCAATTAAAACTTATAAGTGAACGATGGTTACGTATTTTTATAATTACAAAAATCTATTTTTATTCATTTGTATTTATACACTTGCAAAATAAAATGAATATATTCTGTGACTCATATATATCATATTTTTTATTTTTAATACTTTTAATTATCTGCTTTTGTAGTATTACAATAAAAACATCTTTAGCTAAAAAAATTATGATTGTGTCATTTTCTACTTTGGTTCTTTTTTATCCAAATATTTATCTCTTTTTATTTATTTATTTTCTAATATATAGTTTTACTAATTTTATAGATCTAGATTATCAACTACTTTTTAAATCATCATTATTGTATAATAGTGCATTTAGTACTGGAAAAGATGAATATATTCATTTATATAAGATTAATAATAAAAGAAAATACCTAAGTCTAAATTATGTTAAAAACATTAAATCATTACTAATCTTTAAAATGTTAGACATTCTTAGACTTAATCTATATTTTGGAATATTTTATTTATCTTTATATAGCTTGCTAAAAACCGTGAGTTCATTTCAAATTTTAGGTCAAGTAAACTTGTTTTTTCTATGCATTACATCAACTATAATACTTGAAAAACTAACAAAAGAAGATTGGATTATGCTTGAAAATAAAATATATCCATTAAAGTTAATGAAAACTATTATTAAGTTAAATTACTTTATTTATGTAATTAATATATTGATAATTTCTCTTGCTATTGCATGCTTTGACTATAAATATTTTACTTTAATGTACTTATTTATTATTATAAGTACTTTAATATATTTTATTATACAAAACTTGTATTTAAGAAATAAAAAAAATATAAAATACTTAAGCGATTTAATAATAATTGGGATAATCTTTTATATGTTTAGTTTTATATAAATAAATAATTAACTATTTTAGCTTTAATACATTTTAAAAAGCCAGTGTTTAAACTGGCTTTTTACTAGAATGTATTTACTATTTCATTTCTTAGGTGCACCCATTCTTCTGGTGTAGGTATATATGATAATCTAATAATATTACAATCAAAGTGTTCTTCTTCTTTTTGTTCAAAGTTGGTAACTAATATATCAATGTTATTATCTTCAATATATTTTGCAGTTATAGGTTTAGAAAATGAAAACTCTGCTGATACTCCTGATAAAATATGAAGTTTAGATGCATCAACTAAAACTGATGAATACCCTACTTCTGCCTCATAAGAGAATAAAACATTAATTGTTTCTTTTTTGTGAGTATTTAGAATTGGTATTGTAAGCATTGTTAAGGTAACTGCAATATCTTCAACTGAAACTATAAATGATAATTTTTCTATATTGCTATTAATAATTTCACTCCACATTCTATGTGTATCCTTATAATTAGTAATGATATGATGTTTTAATGGACTTGAAATTTTTTGAAAATTTAAAGAAGCATAACTTAACATTTTTGTATTAGATAAATATGCTGCTAGTGGAATACAATCTTTTATGGTAATGTTACTTAACTTAAATCTATTCTCCATGCTATCTTTTATCATCTCAATGTAACTATTAAAGTACTCTTGATCATCGTCTTCACGATATACTTTTATATTAAGTCCATCAAGTTCACTTGCATATTCAATACAATCTAAATTAACTAAGTAAGCCCAAACAGCTTCAGATTCAGAAACTACTGTATTTTCTAAATCAAACTCTACTTTTAGTTTTTCAACTGTATTATAGTATATCTCCTTAAATTGTTGATAAGACGTTTTAGCTATGATATTTCTTTTTAAATCTTTATTTGGAATAAATGTACATTTATTAAGTATTCTTACTCTTGATATTACTGTCCATAAATATATCTTTGCATCATTTACATGTAAAGAAGCAAAACCATTTTCATTTAATATTGACATTGTTTGATTATAAGAACTATTATATATTTCATCTATTTCTCTTGTTGAAAAATAATCCATAAAAGAACGATAAAAAGTAAATAAGAAACATCTAATATCTGATTCATTTCCTACAAATCTTACTTTATATTTAGATATTGATATATTATATGGTTTTAACTGTGTCGATAAATGTGTTAACAATCGATAGATAACAGATTCTGATGTATATAACTGCTTTGATAATGCTGTTACTGTTAATTGTTCATTATGAAATAATTTATCAATTATCTTATATAATAAAGTACTTCTAGCAATTATTGCTATATAGTAATCTATTGATCTGTTACTTGGAAAATCTAGTTTATAACCTTTTCTAAAGTCGTTAACTATTTGAATATCATCTGGTAATTTTTCTTGTAGCTCATTTATTATTGTTGTTAAAGTACCTCGATGTATTTGTAAATCTTTAGAGATTTGTTTTGATGAAACAACCTCTCTATTTCCTAGACATTTTAATATTTGAATATGTCTTTTAATATTTTTATCTTTTTGTAGTAAAAAGAAGATATTATCCATACTGTACCCTCCTTGTATGTGTTCTTAATATAATAAAATCAACTATAAGATTATCATAATATGTCTAATAAAAACAATATATCTTATTAAAATGTCACAAAAAAGCCCTTAAAATCGCTGTCTAATTTTCACATTCAATGTCAAAAAAAGAAACTATTAAGAGCTAACTTTATATGTATTAATATATTTTAAATTAATATATATATTTAAATTGTAATATTATTATTCATTATCTTGAATATCTTATCTAAGATATATAACTAAGGATTTACTATTTAAGTAAGTAGTTTCTTGCTAATTCTAAGTACCAAGCAACTCCTACTTTAAAACTCTCTTCATCAGGAGCAAACTTATCTGATGCAAGCGGTGATTTTATATTTACTTTACTATTAGCACCATAATAACCAAGTGAGCATTTTATTTTCTTAGCATAAAATGAAACTGCTTCTGAATAGATTGGAGTTAAGTTACTTTGAAATACTATATTATTATTAATGTTTTTACTTGATAACTCTAATAACTTAGTTGCCTCTTCATCTGCAACTAAAGGTGGTATTGAATATACTACTTTATTTTTTGTTGTTACATTAAATCTTTTTTCACTGTAGTTTATTGAATCATTTATTATTTTATGAGCAAGTTGTTTAGAATATGTATCATTGTATCTTACATTTAATGTTAATTCACAATAGTTAGCAACAATGTCATGGAATAATCCACCTTGTATTTTAGTAATTGTAGCAAGAACTAAACTGTATGGAGTTAATTTAGAAGAAATATTTGATCTTAAGTTATCGCTAAAGTTAACTGCTGCCATAATTGCATCTTGAGCATTATATATTGCTGAACTTGGTTGAGCTTGTCCAAACCAATCTATTTCGATTATATCTGAACCTAATAGTTGTAAACCATAATTACAACCAACTATGTTCTTTCCTACTTCTGTTATACAAAACAAACTAAACAAGTAGTCTACATCTTTTAGTAAATTACTATTTGTTATGTATTTAGCATCCTTATATATATGAGAACTTGACTCAAAAATAAATGTTATGCACCCATCATATCTTTTTTGATTTTCACTTATTATTTTAATAGTACCTAAAAGTGTAGCTACTGAAATATCATGACCACTTGCATGAGATACATTGTTATTACTATTCATATCTTTAATCGGTAATGCATCCATTTCAGCTCTAAATGCTATGTTCTTTTTATATCTTTTACTTCTATTAACATATGCGATTACTGAATAATCACTTACTAATTCATACTCAACTTTCATATCTTTTAGTTCTGATATGATCTTTTGCTGTGTATTTCTTTCTTGATTACTTAACTCAGGGTTTTCATTTAAATACTTTCTTATTTTTCTTACATAAGTAAATACTGAGTTTGCTTCATTGTATGAGTTCATATTAGCTCCAATCTACAAGATACTTATTCTTGTATAAGTACTATAATATCTATATAATAACATAAAAAGGAGTTGTTTATAAATGTATGATATATCTTTTGGCATTTTCTCTTTAAATAAGATTATTCAGGCTAAAATAGAGGATGATTTAAAACAGTTTAATATATCTTTTTCTCAAGCTAAAATACTAGAGTATATTTTAGATAACGATCAATCTATTCAGGATGAAATTTCTTTTAGATTAAATATTAAAAAATCAATGATATCACAATTAATTAAGAATTTGATAACTAAAGAATTAGTAATTATGCAAGAGTCTAAAAAAGATAAAAGGATTAAAATATTATTATTAACTACTAAAGGTAAAGATATTACTCTTCAATTCAAAGAATATATTCAAAACTTTAATAAAAATATTTTAGAAAATGTAGGTATTTACAACCAAGTAAATCTAGAAATGATGTTAAATGAGATTATGTTTACAATAAAAAGATAGTATAAATAGTTTAGGATAGTTTTATAATATTATTTTATTTGTTAATACTACCTAAATTTCTCATTTTATTCTATTTAGAATAGTTTAGTCATTAAACTATTCTTTTAACTTTCATTAAAACATAAAAAATATACTATAGTAAAGATGCTAATATATAGGCAAATGTTAGAGAACATAAGCTTAAATATTAGTATTTTTTGTTTATGTTTTAATTGAAAGGAGTAGTTTGTAATGAATTATTTAGAATTAATTAATTTAGATAATATTGTTAAATGGCGTAATCATATTCATCAAAATCCAGAGTTATCCTTTGAAGAGTATGAAACATCTCAATATATCTATGATGTATTAAAATCTTTTGAAGGTGGTTTAGTCTTAACTAGACCTACAAAGACTAGTGTTGTTGCAACATTAGATACTAAAAAGCCAGGAAAATGTATTGCATTAAGAGCAGATATTGATGCCTTACCTATGCAAGAGGAGGCCTTAGTTGAATACAAATCAAAAGTTGCTGGTAAAATGCATGCCTGCGGTCATGATACTCATGCTGCAATGTTATTAGGAGCTATTGAAGCCATAATAAAAATACAGGATAAACTAACTGGTAAAATGGTGTTTATATTTCAACATGCCGAAGAATTATTACCAGGTGGTGCTAGAGAATTAGTTGAAGCTGGTGTTGTTAAAAATGTAGATGAAATTTTTGGTCTTCACATTGCTGGAAGTTTAGCTTCAGGTATGGTTGCTTCTAGACTAAATGCTTTAACTGCTTCAACCGATACTTTTGAAATTACTTTAAGTGGTAAAGGATCTCATGGTTCAACTCCTGAATTATCCATTGATTTAATTGTAGTTGGTTCTGAAATTGTTAGTGCTTTACAAACAATTGTCTCAAGAACTATTAGTACTATTAATCAAACTGTTGTAACTGTTGGACAGTTTAATATTGGTAGTGCCCCAAATATTATTGCTCAAAATGGTTTTTTAAGTGGTACTGTAAGAACTACAAATAAAGAAGTTAGAATTAAGGTTAAAGAAAGAATTGAAACTATTGTTAACAATATTGCTGCTATGTATGATGCTAAAGTATCTATTAATTATATAGCTGGTTACAGTAGTGTAATTAATGAAAAGAATTGTTATGAAGCTGCTGTTAACTCAGCTAAAAAAGTTATTGGGCAAGATAACTATATTGAATTGCCGTTTCCACAAATGGGTGGAGAGGATTTCTCTGCTTATACTGACATAGTACCTGGTTGCTTTTTAATGGTTGGTGGTGGCAGTGGTGAAGGTTATGATTATTTTAATCACCATCCAATGTTTAGAGTAGCTAAAGAATCATTATTAGTTGGAGCTAAAATCCATATGCAAATCATATTAGACAATTTAGAAGATAGATAAGGAGAATTTTGTTATGAAATATGAAAATTATTTAGATTTTGCAAATAGTTGGGGATTGTTTATTATATGTGCAATTGTTATCCTATTTGTAATCTTACAATCGATACTGTTTTATAAAAAAGCTTATTCAAGAGGATTAGAAATAGGTATTGATAAAAATGACTTAAAAAGAATTACAAAAAGTTCTGGTATATTTGCAATTGTTCCTGCACTACCTATTCTTATATTCTTATTAATGCTATCACCTGGTTTAGGTAAATTCTTTCCTTGGTTAAGACTTTCAGTAGTTGGATCAGGTATGTATGAAAACATGGTTGCTAATCAAGTTGCCTCAGCTCTTGGTGCACCAAACTTTGATGGTTTAGATACAAATGGTTTTATTATCATGATGTTTACAATGACCATAGCAATTTGTTCAGGAATATTTAGTTCAGTTTTCTTCTTAAAGCCAATGTCTAAAAAGCTTACTAAGATGGAAAATGATACAAATAGCTTTGGACCACATTTAGTACCTGCAATGTTTGTAGGTTTGCTTGTAGCTTTAGGTGGACCATATTTCTTACCTAAAATTGCTGCAGCTACTGGTAAGTATGAAATTAATATTTTATCAGCAATTGTTGTTTTAATTAGCGCTGCAACTTTCTTAGCTCTAACATCATTTGCTAAGAAAAAAGAAAGTAGAACTTTAAGTGAGTTTGCCTTTCCACTTGCAATTGTAGTTGGTATGATTGCAGCTATCATTTTATCTCAATTTGGAATAGGAGTAGTGATTTTATAATGAAAAGTAGAGAAGAATACTTAGAATCAATTCATAAATTAGGTAGAGTTACAAATCTAATTGCCTTATTATTAATGATTGGTGTTCCGTTTGCATCAATGTTTATTACAAATGTTTATCCAGACTTTAAAGAGTTAATAACTATTTTAATTCCTGTAGCTGCTGTTTGGATTGTTGTAGGAATTGCTGAATTTATTGCATATGTACCAATGTTAGGACCATCAGGATCATATTTATCTTTTGTTACTGGTAATATTTCAAATATGAAATTACCAGCCTCAATATCAGCTCAAAATTCTTTAGGTGCTGCTAAAGGTAGTGAAGAATCTGAAGTAGCTTCAACTATAGCTATAGCATCAACTTCTATAGTTACAGTAATTATTTTAATTATTGGGTTAATTGCCCTACCATTTTTAACACCATTTCTTGAAAATCCAATTTTAAAACCTGGTTTTGATAATATAATGCCTGGATTAATGGGTGCTTTAGCAGCACCATATATTATTGCTTCACCTAAGAAAACAATAATTCCTTTAATCTCATTATTAATTATCTACTATGTGATCTTTCCATTAGTTGGACCAAATATTTCAGCATTAATTTCTGCTTTTCTAACAGTAATTATCATCGTTATATCAGTAAGTTCATCATATATTCTATGGAAAAGATCTTGTAAAAAGAAATAATAATATAATTGTATAATCCATAATTTTATATTCCCTTTTAAGAACATCACTATTTTTAAGTTAACATCCATAGCTTAATATTAGTGGTGTTTTTTCCATTATATATGTATTAAAGTATTATAGATAGAGTATAATATAGTAAACACAAGCTAGAAAGGACTATATTATGATAGAGAAAGCAACAGATAAAGATATTAATCAAATCATGACTATTTGGTTAGATATTAATATTAAGACTCATTATTATATTAATAGTAATTATTGGTATGATAATTTTGATTATGTGAAAGCAGCAATTAATAATAGTGATATTTATCTTTATAAAGTTAAAAATGAAATAGTAGGTTTTATTGGCCTTACAAATAACTATATTGCAGGTATCTTCATTAAAGAAGACTATCAGAAAAAAGGAATTGGTCAACTACTAATCAACCATGTTAAAAATAATAATTCCACTTTAGAATTAACTGTCTACCAAAAAAATAAACAAGCTATTTCTTTTTATTTTAATAATGATTTTTTAATTAAAGATAAGTCTTTAGATGAGATAAACAAAGAAATTGAATATACTATGATTTGGAATAAACAGTAATATTTTATCTTATTAATAAAATTTATCTTCCATTATAAATAAACATATTAATTGTGATTTTGTATTGTATAATTATAGATATATAATAGTATATTAAAGATTAGGGGGTAAAATATGATTATAATTGCAGCGATAATATCATTCTTTATTTTCATTGGATTTTTAGCATTAATGTTTTACATCTTAAGTAGATTAGTAGCAGGTTTTGCTATTATTTTATTACTTATAATAATTTTTATAATATATAAAACTAGTAAGAGAAATAAAAATCAATAGATAATTTTCTAATAATTGCATTATCTATTAATAAATGTATTCATTTTGTATTAGAATTGCAATTCAGTAATAAGACATGATATGTCTATGTTACAATTAAGTAAATAGGAGGATGAATAATATGATTGAACAAGTATATAAAATATCAACAGGTAATGATAAAGTGATTGAAAAAGTATTATTAGATGAAAATATTCAATATTTACATATGGTTTTAAATAAAGATGATGGTTTACCAGTACATTTTGTAAATTCAAATGTTTATATGACTGTAGTACGTGGAAAACTTTCTATTAGTCTTAATGATGAAAAAGTAAATGAATATTCAAATGGTACTTTACTTAAAATACCTAACAAGACAAAGATGAATGTTAAAAATCTAAATGAAGATACTTTAGAATTAATTGTAGTCAAAGCACCTGCTCCAATACTATAGTAAAAGAAAACTATCAATTGAATTATAGTGGTTCTATAATTTATAGGGTGGAATAACAAATTCAAGTATTACTTGAAATGTTATCCACCCTTAAATTGTTAATATAAAGAAAAAGACATTTATCTTTGTTATAATTTAAGCGACAAAACTAAATTAAGGAGATAAATGTCATGATTAATAATAACATAATTAATAAAAACAATAAAGAATTAAAAGAAATTATTGGAATTAATGACTCCAATATTAACATATATAAATTTCAAGATGAAAAAATTAAAGATAATATTTCTAAAGTTTTTTATGGAATTCTATTTTTTAATGATAATGTTTGTCCTAAATGTAATAAAGTTCATAATAAATTTTATGTACATAATAAAAAAGTATCTCTTATTAAATTACCTATGGTTTCTGGTTTTGATGCTTATTTAAAGCTTACTAAAACTCGTTACAAATGTATGGAATGTAATAAAACTTTTATTCCTGCTAATACCCTAACTAATCCTGGATGTTTTATTTCTAATAAAGTTAAATATCTTATTGCTCTTAAATTAACTGATATGCTTACTTGTACTTATATTGCTCAAGATCATAATGTATCTACACATTCTGTTTTTAGAGTATTAGATACTTATGCAGAGGCTGCTAAATCTACTACTATTAAATCCTATTTACCAAAAGTACTTCATTTTGATGAGTTTAAATCTACTAAAGATGCTGATGGCAATATGTCCTTTGTTATTATGGATGGTGAAAAAAGAAAGCTACTAGATATCGTAGAAAACAGGCAAAAAGCTTACTTAGAGAACTATTTTAGCTATTATACAAAAGATGCTATTGATAATGTTGAATATATTGTAATTGATATGTATACACCTTATATTGAAATCATTAAAAATGTCTTTACTAATGCTAAAATAATATTAGATAGATTTCATATATATCAAAATTTAACTAGAGCCTTTAATAAAACTAGAGTTGCAATTATGAATGCAGATGAAAAAAACAGAAATAAATTCAAAAATTTTTGGAAACCTATATTACAGTTAAAAGAGAATCTTTCAGAAGTGATGTTTAAGCATGCAACCTTTAATTATAAGTTTACAAACAATAAAGCAATTATAAATTATTTAATCGAGAATAATGAGGACTTTAAAAATAATTATGAAATATATCAAGATTTACTATTTTCTTTAAAATACAATAATATGGAAATGTTTAAGAAAACAATTGATCAGCCTAATAAATTAGCTTCAGATAAAATTAAAACTTGTATATCTACCTTTATTAAGTATTATGAATATATTAAAGATAGTTTCAGTATTAAGTATAATAATAGAATAATAGAAGGAACAATATCTTGTGGCTTTAGAAGATTTGAAAGATTAAAAACTAGAATAATGATACAAGAATTATTAATTGTATAGAAAAAGCATAAAAGAAAGGATATAACATTTCTGTTATATCCTGTACTAAATCATGTATCAAATTGTAAAATTACACCTTATTTGACAGAAAGCCTTTGTATTCTATTCCCACTCCCTAACTTAGATGCGTGATATAACGAAATATAGCGTAAAATAAGGGATTATAGGGGTATATTAAGTAAGATAAGAGAACGTATTTTAAAGAAAAATGGTGCAATTTTTGGTGCAATATACACCACTCTATTTAGAACTATTATCTAACCAATATTCAAGGACAGTAATTTACATTAGTTACTGTCTTTTTATTTTTCCTTCTAAAAGTTCTTCTAAATACGGCTTTATTGCAGCGACAATAATCCCACGTACCTTACGTGCTTGTTTTACAGTAGGTTCACTTCTCTTATTAAACATCTTCATCATAAAATTATAATCCTTCTCCGGATTAAAATCATTGTATTGGTTTGCTTGGAAAACACCTTCCTCATAGAAGTGTGTTAGTAACTTCCTTGAGAAAAATTCAGATGTTAGACTGATAAATTTCCCATCTTCGATTGAATGTAGTAGTTGAAACATCTTTTCATTTATAGATGTTTTTTCATTTAAGTCCTCACGTTCAAACTTTGTAATGCAAGTACTGCCAATCGGAAATATAACATTATTATTTAAAGTATTAATGATGCTGTATAAATATTTTATATTTTCTTTACCACAAACACATGATGACTTGTTAAAGTCATCCTCCTCACAATCTAGAATATCCCATTCTAAAACTGCACTGTCCCAATTATTTGCTTCTGAGTTGTCGATAACAGTTTTTAGCAGATTCTCACTATAGCTACTCATCTTCTCCCTCCTTTTTGATTAGTTTATTATCATTATTATATCATAATCAGGAAATATTATATATATTCGAATCATATTTGATAAGTATACCAATACTACTAATTCAAAAGCAAATCAAGAAAATTAAGTTTCTCTATGAAGTTTAAAGCTCTAGAAAAACTAAAATTTTTATTTATCAGAAGAGCATTTCTATTTAGTTTAGAAATGTTTTTTTAATTCTAAAACGAAAAGAAATTTTACATGAATAAAAAAACAAAATCAATATTTGGATTGCTGTTCGCATTTCTGATTGGTGTTACAAGTTTATTTGCAACTACTACATCAGTTCATGCATCAAGTAATCTAGCAATAGAAAAAACAAACTACGCCTACAGTGGTGTAAGTTCAATCACTGGAAATACAGTTAATGATAACATCTGGAAATTATAAATGGATGGTAAGTATGTTTTCTGTATTGAATCAGGAATATACACAAATTCAGGAGATGGATACATCCCTTCAAACTTTACTTCTTCAAATAAAGAATTACTTTCCAAGATTGCATATTATGGATATACCTTAACTAGTAAATCAGATTATGACTATGCAGTTACACAGGTCATGATATGGGAAGCACTTGGTGATACTTACAAATCAAGTAACATTCCAAATTATCAGACAAGAAAAGCACAGATGATGGCACAAGTGAATAACTATAACACTCTGCCATCATGGCATGATGAACAATTTGATGTAAAAGTTGGTGATAGTATTACATTAACAGATGCTAGTGGTATATTTAGTAGAATACAGTTAGCATCTAATCCAACAGGAGCACAATTACATGCTAATGGAAATCAACTGAAAATCACTCCGAGTGCTACTTCAAATGATGGGGCAATTACTTATAAAAAAGTTCCTACAAATCAAATAGATGCATCCATCGTTTATAAGAAACCTCAACATCAAACTCTTGTAGAATTTCATTTAGAACAAAATATATAAGCAAATATCAAATTAAATGTAATCAAGTTAGGTAATCTTGAAATTACTAAAGTTGATGAAGTTACTAATAAACCACTTACTGGACCTAAATTAAGATTTTCATATCTAAATAAAACACAAGATATTATCACTGATGCAAATGGATTGGCTACAATACAAAATATTCCTGAGG
Organism: Mycoplasma sp. P36-A1; assembly: GCF_049478495.1. NCBI lineage: Bacteria > Bacillati > Mycoplasmatota > Mollicutes > Mycoplasmatales > Mycoplasmataceae > Mycoplasma > Mycoplasma sp. P36-A1. Next base: position 1,252,434 of record NZ_CP168083.1, read on the forward strand.
GAACAAAAGTAACAGTTACAGAAGTTACTGCTTCTAATGGATATTTTAATAAAGGCGAACTTAAGACATTCATTCTTGAACCCAACAAAACTGTAAAAGTTAAATTTGATAATAAACTACAATAAGGAATATTAGATATTACAAAGTATGGAAAAAGATGTTAGACTTTGATATCATTGAATCTGAATATGGTAATCTTCATCAGCTTATATTTGATGATTCTCCTATTGCAGTTGTTACCTTTGAAATACGAGCGAAAGAGAATATTGTCGTAGGTGTTACTACACATGCTAAAAATGACGATATTTTTGCAACTGTTTCAACTGGTGAAGATGGAAAGTTAATGGACATGCCACCTTTATTTTTGGGTAAATATGAAGTAGTTGAACTCTCTGCTTCACATGTATATATCATTGATAAAACTCCTATCCCATTTGAATTCACATACCAAGGGCAACAGATTGAGTTTACTAGTCAAAATGCAATAGTAAAGAATGATTTTCAAACACTTAAATTAAAAGTATTTAAGAATGAAGAAACCATCATCAAGTGGAAAGACAATCAACCTGTAATAAGCGAAATAAAGGCGAATAATAAGGTGTTTGGGTTATATAGTAATCAAGACTTTGATTTAGGTGATAAATTCTTAGAAAAGGATAATTTGCTTGCATATTGCACTGTAAAAAATGGTGAGCTAGATATCAATATCCAATTGCCCAATGGACAATACTATTTCAAGGAACTAGATTCAGGAGCATTCCATGATATCAATACTAGTAGGTATGAATTTGAGTTTATTTCAGAAGACAATAACGCTACTAGAGAAATTCTAATACAAGCTGATGTTGTGCCTATTTTAAATAAGCTTCATTTCAATAGATTTAGCATTAGATAATTAAATAAAGTAACAACGATTGCTGAAAAAGATGGGTACACTTTCTCATATGAAGAAACGGAAAAGGTACAATCTTCACTTTAGAAGATGAACATGGCGACATCATTAAGACTGTAACGATTAATAAGCAATCTATTGGAAAATTTACCACTGTTCCAGTTGGTACGTTTTATTTAAAAGAACAAAAACCTGCAACAACTGATTATGTGTTAAGTCTTAACCCTATTAAAATTATTTCAACAAAAGATAGTCTGCAAGCTACGACCATACAGGTAAATTGATCACAGAGCAAAATAATGATAAGGAAGTTGAACCAATCCTATTTGAGATTAAAAACGATTTAATCAAAGCTACAGGAAAACTAAAGAAAATTGACTTCTATACTGGCGACTACTTACAGGAGCAAAGATACAAATGCCTGGATAAAGATAAAAATATTATCAGCAAGGCATCACAAATGATGCAGGATTCTTTGTTGTGAATGACTTACCAAGAGGTACTTACTACTTTCAAGAATATGGATCACCTAATGGATATCCATTAAATGATAGACTAGTAAAATTTGAAATCAAAGATAACTATGAAATTATTGTTGTAGAATTGGAAAATGCAAAAATATATGCAAAACACTCACAAACTAGAGATATAAGAGGAATGTTAGTTGGATTGTTTGGAATCTTATTAATCACAAGCGTAACAATACTTCTTTATTTAAAGTTAAAACCTAAAAAGAAAGATTAGGTACTCCCTTTGAATAATGTTCGCTCTCCTACTGTAAAATATATAATTAAAATAAAAATTCAAAATAGAAAGAGGTAAAAATTATGATATTAAAACATGTAATTTCAAATATAGAGAAAACGTTTGGAAACTTAGAATACGCCAGTTAAGGTGAAATCGAACAGAGAAGAATTAATGGAAAACAGACCACTATTTCAAGAAAATATAATCTGTATTCAGATGTTCAACGAGCTGATGATATTGTTGTAATTCTTCCAGCACAAGCTGGCGAAAAACAATTTTAACCTGAAGATAAAGTAAAGTTACAAAATGAAGATAGAACGGTTTCAAATGAAATTAAGGAACGTACATATGATTTGAAATCCAGAGCACAAGGTTGCATGATTCAAGTTAGTATTCCAGCATCTGCTGGCGAAAAGAAATTTGATTACAATACAGAAGTAGAATTAATCAATCCAATTGCTGACACAGTAGCTACAGCAACATTTCAAGGCGCAAATGTAGATTGGTACGTAAAGGCAGATAATATTGTTCTGAAAAACAATAAAACTACATCTGCTACTCCTATAAATAAAAAAGATTAAGGGATAGAAAATTAGGCGAAGTTTATTAGATTTTTTAAGTATCGTGATAAGAAAATTCGCGCAAGAGATAATCAACTTGTACTCATGTTTTTTCTAATAGTTGCCAGCACAATGTTTTTAATAACAACCTTTATTTTTAATGCTAAATCACTTACCAGTATAGAATGGGAAAAGTTAAAACTACTAGATGCTAATTTTAGTGACTTTAATGTTTCCTACTTTATATAAACCTAATCACATTTATGCTTTTACTAATACATTTATTATATGTGTATCGGAAATATAAAATCGACCACTTCAAGCAATTAGTTCACAGACAAAAAATAGCAAGAATGATTTTAGAAAATGGATGGTACGAAGCTTATACTACTCCTTCATCTAGATTTTTTGAGTATTTAAAAAGTAGTCAATCAAAAAAAAATTACTAAGTTTCCAAGAATATATTATCAAATGAAAAATGGTTTACTTCATATTCAAGTTGAGATTGTCCTTGGTAAATACCAAGATCAATTTCTTCACTTGGAGAAAAAATTGGAAATTAGATTCTACTGTGAGTTAGTATCAAAAGAATTGAAAGATTCATTTGTAGAATATGTAATATTCTATGATACAATCAGCAATCGAATTAGTATTGATGATGCAACTGTTAATAATGGAAAACTTAGGCTGATGAAAAATGTATACTGAGATTTTGATAATCTTCCCCATATGCTCTTGGCTGGTGGAATTGGTGGTGGAAAAACATATTTCATTTTACCTTAATCAAGGCATTAGCAGAAACAAGTGCAAACCTATATATCCTTGACCCTAAGAACAGTGACCTTACAGATTTGGATGTTATAATTCCCAACGTGTACCACAAAAAAGAAGATATGATTTCTTGCTTGAATAAATTTTATGATGACATGATGGAACGTAATCAACAGATGAAGCAAATGAGTGGTTATAAAACAGGTGAAAACTACGCTTATCTAGGTTTATCTGCAAACTTCTTAGTGTTTGATGAGTATGTTGCATTCATGGATGCTATCGGTTGTGAATCTACAGATGTTATGTCTAAGCTAAAGCAAATTGTAATGCTTGGTTGACAAAGTGGATTCTTCTTAATTCTTGCCTGTCAACGACCTGACGCAAAATATTTAGGTGATGGAATTAAAGACCAATTCAATATGAGAATCGCATTAGGGGGAATGTCTGACCTTGAATATAACATGATGTTTGGAGAAACAAATAAAGACTTTTTCATAAAACAAATCAAAGGACGAGGATACATTGATGTTGGAACAAATGTAATCAGTGAATTCTATACCCCACTAATCCCAACTGATTATATCTTTCTAAAGTCTATTTCATTCAAGACACCTATCAATGAAAATGATGAATTGTCATAATTCTTTTGGTATAATAAAACAAAAGAAAGGATGATTTTATGGCAGAAAGAGCATATAGTTTGGAATTAAGAAAAAATGTTACAGCTAAAGAAGCGTTAAAGCTTGCACGTACTGGTGTGCTAGTGGATAAACACAACTTCCAATGTTGTGATAAAAAATGTGGCGTATCACTAACTTGTTCTAACTGGGATAGTCCAGGGAAAAGAGATTTCTTTCGTGTTTCGACAAATGAGCGCTGGCATGAGGTTGGATGTAGTGAAGTAACGCTGAAAGAGGAAAAACAGTTTATTGAAACTGAAACTCAGGATGCAAAAACCGTTATTAGTAAAAATGAATTGATTAAAATGGTTAAATCTATACCACAAGCATCACATACTGAAAAAAATAGTGATATCGAATCAGAATCACAAGGAGAGAAATCAAGAAGTTCATCTTCTACCAGTAAACAAGTAAGAAAAGAAGCACATAATTATTATTCACTAGAAAGTTTTATCAACTTAAACAAAGATAAAGATATTTCAAAAATTGATAAAATTCTCAAAATCAATGATGAAACACTATCACTTAATGATTTATTTATTAAATCAACAAGTCGCTTCTTTCCGTGGGGAAAAGATAGAATATTTTATGGCAAAGCCAAGCTAACAAGAGTTAACGATAAGAAGGACATGGTGCAAATTGAGTTTATCGACAGCACTTTACCAAAAATATATTCAAACATCCCTATGCTTTCAAAACGTAGCGGGACTTCAAACATTACTAAGTATTTAGATACTGGAATGTTCCCTACCATTTTTTTTAGAGGAAAGATAATCACTGGTGGGAAAAAGTCTGATTCCTTTAATGAAAAGATTTACACAGATTTATACTTCAAGTAAATCTTAGTATTTTGTTTTGATGACGTACGAAGTGAAAGTCGTAAAAAAACAAAATATACTGTGGGGCATTTGCCACACAGTGAATAGCCCATCATAGCTAACAGAGGGGCACAAAACGATAAATTACAACGACAAAAGGTCTTGAAACGCCTATTATTAGCTGATTTCAAGGCTTTTTTATTGATGTGACATATTTAAGTAAATGTCACACATTTAGAATGGAGGTATAACAATAAAGCAACTATGGTTTGAAACACTAAAGTCTAAAAGAATCGATTATAGTGTTTCCCAACATAAATTAGCAGTCGCTAGCGGTATTACAAGAGAATATCTTAGCAGGATTGAAAATGGTCGTGTAGAACCAACAAAAGCAATCAAACAATTACTTGATGATACCATAGACAGACTAAACCCTATTCTCACACTTGAAATGATGTTTGACTATATGAGAATAAGGTTTCCAACAATTGATACTAAAGAAGTTGTTGAAACATTTTTTGGGGTTGAAATTCGAGTTTATGTCTCATGAAGTATATGGATTCTATTCATACGATGAACATTATTATTATGGTGATATTATTGTCTTAGCAAGCCATGATATTCAAAAAGGAGTTTTGGTTGAACTCAAAGGAAAAGGATGTAGACAATTTTAATGTTTTCTGCTAACACAAAGTAGAACATAGTATGACTTCTTTCTTGATTGCTAAATTGCAAAAGGTGTATTTAAACGAGCTGATTTAGCAATCAACGATAAAGTTAGAATATTTTCAATTCCTGAGTTAATCACCAAATCAAAAAATGGTGAATGCATTTCAGTTTTTCGTAGTTTTAAAAATACGGAATCAGGAGAAATTTCAAAACCAATTAATGACGATGGAATGGACAGTACATTATATATTGGTTCAATGCAAAGCAAACTTCATTTTTGTATCTATGAAAAAGATTATGAACAGTACATTAAGAACAACATTCCAATAGAGGAGGCAGAAATTAAAAATCTTTTGAAATACGATTAAAAAGTGAACTAGCAAATAAAGCTATCATTGACTTAATAACCTATCAAGATGTTGAACGAACCTGCTTTTCCATTATTAACCGATATGTGAGATTTGTAGATGAAGATATCAACAAAGAAAAAAGGATTGGAAAAACAGCACTATGTGGGATTGTTTCATCGGTAAGAATCGTGAGAAACTAAGATTTACTACAAAACCAGAACCATATTCCATTAACAAAACAATTCATTGACTAAGCAAACAAGTGATGCCTACTATCAAAACATTAAAAAAAATTGATAAAGAATTAAATACAACAATTTATCAAGATTTAGAAAAGCACGTAAAGTTATCTTCAAAACATAAAGTTATCATTGCACAAGCTACTACTTCGATAGAAGTAGTAAATTTAATACGCAAAGGAGATGATTAAATGAATTTCGGACAAAATTTATATAATTGGTTTTTAAGTAATGCACAATCCCTAGTATTGCTAGCAATTGTAGTTATTGTACTATTTTTAGGATTTAAACGTGAGTTTTCAAAACTTATTGGATTTCTGGTAATCGCATTGATTGCAGTTGGATTAGTATATAACGCTGGTGGTGTTAAAGATGTATTACTAAGTATTTTCAACAAAATTATCGGGGCATAGAAAGGAGTATTTAATGAACGAGTTAAGTGTTTATATTACCAATCTTGGCAAATACAATGAAGGTGAAATAGTCGGTGCGTGGTTTAATTTACCCGTTGATTTTGAAGAAGTAAAAGAAACAATTGGGCTAAATGACGAATATGAGGAATTTGCAATTCATGATTACGAGCTACCAGTTAAGATCAGCGAGTATACATCAATAAATGAATTAAATGAACTTGCATCAAAACTTCAGGAGCTTGAAGGAACACCAATTTATGATTGTATAGATGAAATTATGAATAATTGGTTTAATATATTAGATGAAATCATTGAACATCAAGTTGACATTATTTGTTATAGTGATTGTCATTCCACGGAAGATTTAGCACGATATTTTATCGAAGAACTAAGACTTTTTGGAGAAATATCAGATAAGTTAGAACCATATATCGATTACATGAAACTTGGAAGAGATTTAGATATTGAAGGTAATTATATTCTAAGCAAAAATGGTGTTTTGGAATATAATTAATATTAGTTTAAAACGGCTTATAGATTAGCAGACTCTTTTTTGGTATAATTAAAAAAACTATAATAAGGGGTGAACTTATGAAAGAGCACTATATGAGATATACATCTGATTTAGCTGGTTCAAGGACTAAAAATAGATTTAGAGTAGAATTACTTTGGGGGCTTGATAAAATCTTCACTCAATATAAGCAAAATAAAGATTTCAAAGTTATTTTTGACTATGTTTGCGATATAGAGTTACATACAACTGAAACATTTGAATTTTATCAAGTTAAAACTTCATCTAAAAAACAACATACGGTTGCGAAACTATGTGAACGAAAAAAAAGCAAAGATATTCAAGTCAGCTCTATTCTTGGAAAACTGTATTCTTTGAGGTTAGAAGATGAGAAAAATAATGCTCCAACTTCAAAACTAGCTATAGTTTCTAATCATGCTCTAAAAGAATTAAATTCAGTGACAGAGTATAATGTCGAAATCCCATTTAGCGAATTAACAAAAGTACAGCAAGAAATAATTAAAAAAAATTTAAATAATGAATTTCCTGAAAAATCAGATATTTGTCTTGATAATATTTATTACATCAAGACTGACATCCCTATTGAAAATCCACATGAAATATTACTTGGAAGAACGTCTTATTTTTTTGAAGAGACAATGAATGAAGAATTACTTAGACCAAAAGTATTATTCAATTTATTGACAGATGAAATTCAAAGTAAAGCATGTTATGAAAAATCATGTCAAACATATGATGAGCTTATAGAAAAAAAATCACTTTCAGGACATAAAATCGAAGAAATTCTAAATAGATTCACAGAAAAAAATAAACAAATTACAGATTTATGTAAATGTGAAATAAGTACACATATTACAAATTTTAAAAATAGAATAAAATGGAAAGAATCCCTAAAGAGAATGGTATACGATTTACAAAATGATGAACAACGTAAATCAATAGAGCTGAGTATTCTCGAAAAAATCAGTGAGGATAAATTGCAAGACTCAATTCTTGAAACAATTGATTTATTGGTCGATGAAAGCAACGCATTATTTCCAATCGAATATTCAACTATAGACAAAAAAACTTTAGTATTGATTACTTTAAAAAAATGGGAGGAAAATATGTATGAATAGTCTTATTATCAATAACCTATATATATACTCAAATAGCGAAAAAATCGCAAAACATGTTGCATTTTCTAAAGATATAAACATAATTACCTCAAGTCAGGTAGACGGGAACAAGAGGGGTAAATCACTTATACTTAAAAGCATTTACTATACACTTGGAGCAGAGCCATTTTTTGATAAAATGTTGGAGCAAAATCAAAAAATATTTATTTTGGAATTCTCCATTAAAAATAATATTTATTTTATATTAAGAACTTGTAAACTATTTAAGATTTTTAATTCTAACAATGATTTACTCTTAATGACTACAAGTGCCAGTGAACTCGCTGAAAAACTATATGAGCTATTTCAATTCAAAATTATGTTGCCGAAAAGAGGTTCAAATGAACTTGTGATAGCACCACCTGCATATGCATACTTGTTAAATTATATTGACCAAGATAAAATGGATGGTAGCAAATTCAACTCTTTTGGCTCACTACAGCAGTTTAAAGATTTTAAAACAGATTTAATTTTCACTCATTTCGGGGTATTAGATGAACTGTATTTCAATTTAATCAATCAAATTGATACCTGTACTAACAAAATTTCCCGTCTAAAAGAAGAGCTAGCACTTATAAATAATTTAATAAACAAAATAAATGAAGATATGAAATCAAATAATAGCATACCCTCTACTAACTCTGATACTTTAGAATATGAAATTCAGAAAAATGAAAAACATTATGAAAGTATTTATAATAAATTAAATAAAGCAAAAGAAAAACTTACACAATACAGAAATACAAAATTTGAGTTAGAAAAGATGTTAAAAGAAATTGATAAAAATATAAAACTAGTAAATAGAAATTTGAAAACGATCAAGTCTTCCCATACCTGTCCCCATTGTGATAGTGTTCTTGAAGATACTTTTGATTTAAGAGCTAATGAATATTCTAATGAAGAAGATTTAACATCATTAAAAATTGAATTTCAAGGGGATTTAAATGTTCTGTTCGTTCAAATTGAAAAAGAGGAACAACACTATAAGGAACTTCTACAACTGTTGTCTGAGTATGAATCAAAAATTAATGCTATATCTATTAATAAGGAAGAAATTCTTAAAATCCAAGGGTACTCGAATATAAAAACAAAGTTACTTAGAGATGAAAATGTCTTAATAAGCAAATCAAATAGTGAGGAAAACAAACTTAAAATATTGAAAAAAAAGAAAACAGAATATACTGACAAGAAAAAGAAAATAGATTTGAAATATTATGAATTTATGAAATCAGATGCTATGAATTTCAGCTTGTCTGAAATTACAGATGAAGATATACAAGGAGTTAGCAAAAATTTAAGTGCTCAAGGTAGTAACAAATCTATTATTACATTAATTTGGCACTTCAACCTTCTTAAACTTAAATATTTGTTCAACGATTCAGTTATCAGATTTCCAATAATTTTGGATAGCCCAGCTGGAGCGGAATTAGACGATGATAATGATGAAAGAGTTTTTAAATATTTATCAGATTGTAAATTTGATAATACCCAACACATTATTTCAACATTAGGTTTCGAAACGAAACAAAATAACTTTGGAGAAAATATTAACATTATAAAACTTACTAATCAAAAATATAAACTTCTAAATAATGATGATTACAATGAACATATTTGGTTACTAGACAAGTTGATGGAAATACGATAATTATACTATAAGAGCCTTATGTGGCTCTTATTTTATTTTAAAAAAAGGAAACAAAATGAAAAAAATAAGAAGTTACACCAGTATCTGGTTGGTAGAAAAAGTCATATATGCAATTAATGGTTTAAACTTACCATTTCCGGTTACATTTACACAAATGACATGGTTTGTATTGTCACTCTTTGTAGTGATGTTATTTAGTAATGTACCACCACTCTCTTGGGTTGATGGTGCAATTTTAAAATATACAGATATTCCTATTGGAATTACTTGGTTTATGAGTAAGAAAAGTTTTTATGGTAAGAAACCCTATGGATTTCTATAGTCTGTTATCTCCTACCTTGTAAAACCAAAAATATCTTATGAAGGTAAAAAGTTACAATGTGAAACCATAAAATTAAATGAACATATTACAACAGTTAGGAATGAAATGTTAGAATTATCAAATTAAATATATTGAAAACAATTTGGTGTTTAATCATCAAAGAAAATGTTTTGCCTATTATGAATTAATACCCTACAACTATTCTTTTCTATCTCTTGAGCAGAAATTTATAGTACATGATAATTTCAGGCAACTGATTGCACAAAATCGTGATGACAAAATCCATGCACTGCATATTAGTATGAAATCAAGTATCAAAGAGGTGCAAGAGCAATCCCCAAAAGAAGTAACTGGAAACTAAAAGACATTGCATATCAAAAAATAGATGAAAAGAGTGAAGCATTAGTTTCTATGATTGGTGAATACCAAGTAAACTATCGCTTTTTTATTGGCTTTAAACTACTATTAAATGAGCAAGAACTAAGTATTAAAAGTATTGATGAAGAACTATATCTTGCAATCTATGATTTTCTAAATGGAGCAAGTAACAAGTTAATGGGTGACTTTATCTACATGAATGATGATGAAGTAAATAGATTCATGAAAATGGAACATCTATTGGAAAGTAAGATATCAAGAAGATTCAAGATTAGAAAATTAGACAAGATGATTTCGGCAATATCTTAGACCACTTATACAATCAACACCAAGTAGGATATGAAAAATTATGAGTATCATTTACCCACTGAAAAAATCAATGGTAAGACTTTAGTTAAGCGGTGTGACTTACTTAAACCAACAAGATGCTTAATTGAAGAAAAATAACTCTATATCAAAATATCAAATGAGCATGAAACATCATATGTTGCTTGCTTTACGATTAACCCTATTATTGGAGGACTAGATTTTCCATCAAGTGAAATCTTCTATTATAAGCAACAACAATTTACATTCCCTATTGATACTTCAATGAGCATTGAAACTGTCGGTAATAAAAAAGCATTATCTACCGTTCGTAATAAGAAAAAGAAGCTAAAAGATTTAGATTCTCACGCTTATGAAAGTGATAATGATATCAGCAATAATATATTGGATGCATTAGATAGTGTCAATGAACTTGAAACAACACTAGATGCTAGTAATGAATTCATGTACAAACTAAGTTATTTGATTCGTGAATCTACATCTACTTTGGAAGAACTAACAAAAATATGCAATGAAGTAAAAGATTTTTACGATGATATGAGTATCTAGCTTGTTCGACCTTTTGGGGATATGCTAGTACTTCATAGTGAATTTCTATTTACTAGTAAACGTTACATGAATGATTATATTCAATACGTAACCTCAGACTTTATTGCCAGTCTTGGTTTTGTGCAACACAAATGTTAGGCGAGCGTGTGGCATCTATGTTGGATATAACTTAGACACAGGGTGAAATGTGTATTTGAAACCTGCCATTGCATCTCAAGGCGTAAAAGGATCAGTTACAAATGCACTTGCCTCTGCTTTCATTAGTTCATTAGGTGGTGGTAAATCATTCGCTAATAATAAGCTTGTATATTATGCTGTTCTTTATGGTGGACAAGTAGTTATTCTTGTCCAAAAATCTGAACGTGGCAAATGGAAAGAAACACTTCCTGAAATTGCACATGAAATTAACATTGTAAATCTAACCAGTGATGCGAAGAATAAAGGATTATTAGACCTTTATGTCATCTTGCAAAACACAAAGGATAGTGAAAATTTAGCAATTGATATCCTAACCTTTTTAACAGGGATTTCTTCAAGGGATGGGATAAAGTTTCCAATTCTTAGAAGAGCTATTCGTAATGTGACTTTAAATGAACAACGAGGATGACTTCTAAAAGTTATTGATGAACTAAGAAAAGAAAATAGTGAAGAAAGTAATGCGATTGCAGAACATATTGGAAGTTTTACGGATTACGATCTTGCTCATCTTCTATTCAGTGATGGAACGATTACACAATCCATTAGTTTAGAAAAACAGTTAAATATTATTCAAGTAGCTGACCTTGTCTTACCTGATGCTTCCTCTAATTTTTTAGAATACACAACCATGGAGCTATTAAGTGCTGCGATGCTAATTGATATTAGTACGTTTTCTCATGATTTCATCCACACAGACCGTTCTATCTTTAAAATCGTTGTTTAGATGAGGCTTATTCTTTCTTGCAAGTGGCACAAGGAAAAACACTTTCTATGAAGTTAGTGAAGGTTGGTCGAGCAATGAATGCTGTGGTGTACTTTGTAACGCAAAATTCAGATGATTTATTTGATGAGAAGTTAAAGAATAATTTAGGATTGAAGTTTGCTTTCCGTTCTACTGATATTAATGAAATTAAAAAAACACTAGAATTCTTTGGAGTTGATAAAGTAGATGAAAATAATCAAAAGCGACTTCGTAATTTAGAGAACGGACAATGTTTGATTAATAAGGTTCTATAATTTATAGGGTGGAATAACAATTTCAAGTATTGCTTGAATTGTTATCCACCCTTAAATTGTTAATATAAAGAAAAAGACATTTATCTTTGTTATAATTTAAGCGACAAAACTAAATTAAGGAGATAAATGTCATGATTAATAATAACATAATTAATAAAAACAATAAAGAATTAAAAGAAATTATTGGAATTAATGACTCCAATATTAATATATATAATTTTCAAGATGAAAAAATTAAAGATAATATTTCTAAAGTATTTTATGGAATTCTATTTTTTAATGATAATGTTTGCCCTAAATGTAATAAAGTTCATAATAAATTTTATGTACATAATAAAAAAGTATCTCTTATTAAATTACCTATGGTTTCTGGTTTTGATGCTTATTTAAAGCTTACTAAAACTCGTTACAAATGTATGAAATGTAATAAAACTTTTATTCCTGCTAATAATCTAACAAATCCTGGGTGTTTTATTTCTAATAAAGTTAAATATCTAATTGCTCTTAAATTAACTAGTATGCTTACTTGTACTTATATTGCTCAAGATCACAATGTATCTACTCATACTGTTTTTAGAGTATTAGATACTTATGCAGAGGCTGCTAAATCTACTACTATTAAATCCTATTTACCAAAAGTACTTCATTTTGATGAGTTTAAATCTACTAAAGATGCTGATGGCAATATGTCCTTTGTTATTATGGATGGTGAAAAAAGAAAGCTACTAGATATCGTAGAAAACAGACAAAAAGCTTACTTAGAGAACTATTTTAGCTACTATACAAAAGAAGCTATTGATAATGTTGAATATATTGTAATTGATATGTATACGCCTTATATTGAAATCATTAAAAATGTCTTTACTAATGCTAAAATAATATTAGATAGATTTCATATTTATCAGAATTTAACTAGAGCCTTTAATAAAACTAGAGTTGCAATTATGAATGCAGATGAAAAAAACAGAAATAAATTCAAAAATTTTTGGAAACCTATATTACAGTTAAAAGAGAATCTTTCAGAAGTGATGTTTAAGCATGCAACCTTTAATTACAAGTTTACAAACAATAAAGCAATTCTAAATTATTTAATCGAGAATATTACGAATATATAAAAGATGGTTTCAATGTTGAGTATAATAATGGAATAATAGAAGGTACAATATCTAAATTCAAGAAGTTAAAAACAATATCTTGCGGGTTTAGAAGATTTGAAAGATTAAAAACTAGAATAATGATACAAGAATTATTAATTGTATAGAAAAAGCATAAAAAAAAGGATACAACATTTCTGTTATATCCTGTACTAACTCATGTATCAAATTGTAAAAATTATACCTTATTTGACAAAATGCCTTTGTATTTTATTCCCACTCAATAGTACCTGGTGGTTTAGAAGTAATATCATATACTACTCTAGCTACTCCTGGTACTTCATTAATTATTCTAGTAGATATTTTAGCTAGTGATTTATGATCAATATCACAGAAGTCTGCTGACATTCCATCGATTGATGAAACTGCTCTAACTGCTACTACTTCTCCATATTGTCTTTGATCTCCAACTACTCCTACTGATTTTACTCCATTTAATAGCACTGCAAAGTATTGCCATGCATTGAATTTATCTGGACCTGCTTCTATTTCTTCTCTTACAATTGCATCTACATCTTGTAAAATAGCTACTTTATCAGGTGTTACTTCATTCATTACTCTTATTCCTAGACCTGGACCTGGGAATGGTTGACGATATACCATATGTTCTGGCATTCCTAAGATTACTCCTAGTTTACGAACTTCGTCTTTAAATAATTCTCTTAATGGTTCTACTAAACCAAATTGTAAATCTTCTGGTAATCCACCTACATTATGATGAGATTTTATTGTTTCAGCTGTTTTTGTTCCTGATTCAATTACATCTGCATATATTGTTCCTTGAGCTAACCATTTAGCATTATCAATTGTTGAAGCTACTTCATCAAAGACATCTATGAAAGTTCCTCCAATTATTTTACGTTTTGCTTCTGGATCAGTAGCACCTTTTAATTTTTTAAAGAATAATTCTCTTTCATCTTTTACTATTAATTTAAGGTTCATGTGTGAGAACATTTTTTCTACTTGTTCTGCTTCATTTTTACGTAGTAAACCATGATTTACAAAGACACATGTTAGTTGTCCTGGTATTGCTTTTTCAAGTAAGTAAGCAACTACACTTGAATCTACACCACCACTTAAAGCTAAAATTACATTATCTTTTCCTACTTTAGCTCTAATATCATTTACTAATGTATCTACTATGTCTACCATTGACCATTTATCTTGAATATCGCATAGTTCGACAAAGTTTTTAAGTATTTGTCCACCAAATTGTGTATGTGTTACTTCTGGGTGGAATTGGATACCATATATTTGTTTTTCATTATTTTCCATTGCTACAAATTCTGTATTATCTGAATGTGCAACTTTTGTAAATGATTCTGGAATACTAATAACTTTATCCATGTGAGACATCCAAGTTACTTGTTTGTCTGCAGTATCTTTAAATAATGTAGATCCTTTTACATCATCAACACTAATTTCAGTTTTTCCAAATTCTTTTACTGTACCTGGTACTACTTTACCACCTAATTCTTGTGATATAAGTTGCATTCCATAACATACTCCTAGAATTGGTACATTTAAATCAAAGATTCCTGGATTGATTGTGAAGGCACCTTCTTCATATACTGAATTAGGTCCTCCTGAAAGTACTATTCCTTTTAATAATTTATCTTTTTTTAATTCTTCAATATCGATATCATGATGTTGTAGTACTGAATATACTCCCATTTCTCTAATACGACGTACTATTAATTGGTTATACTGACTTCCATAATCTAGTACTAAAATATACTGTTTATCTATCATTATCTTTTACTCCCGTCATAGTTTGGCGCATTTTTTATTATGTTTAATGAATGTGGGTGTGATTCTTTTAATCCACTATTACTAATTTTAATAAATTTTGCTTTTTGTGTTAATTCTAATATATTACGTGCTCCATTATATCCTAGACCACTTCTTAATCCACCTTCTATTTGAAAAACAATGTCCTTAACATCACCTTTATAAGAAATCATTGATTCGATTCCTTCAGGAACTAATTTTGATGGTTCTTTAGCATTTTGGAAATATCTTTCTGAACTTCCACGTTTCATAGCTGCAAGTGAACCCATACCAACATATGATTTATATTCTTTTCCATCTATTTCTACTATTTCTCCTGGAGCTTCAGTTGTTCCAGCTAACATTTGTCCTAACATTGCAGTACTTGCACCAGCACCTATAGCCTTACAAATATCACCTGAAGTTTTCATTCCACCATCTGCTATTATTTTACAATCAGTGTATGCACAAGCTTCATATACGTCCATGATTGCAGTTATTTGTGGTACACCTACTCCAGCTATTACTCTTGTTGTACAGATTGATCCAGGGCCAATTCCAACTCTTATTGCATCAACACCAGCATCTATTAATGAAATAGCTGCTTCTCTTGTTGCAATGTTTCCTGCAATGATATCTAATCCTGGACAGTTATCTTTTGCAAATTTTACTGCTACTAATATATTTTTTGAGTGTCCATGAGCTGAATCTATAACAATAACATCAATACCCGCTTTATATAAAGCCATTGCTCTTGGTTCAAAGTCACTTCCAATAGAAACGCTTGCTCCAACTAGTAGTTTTCCATCGCTATCTGTAACGGCTTTTTTATCTTCTTTGTTTACTTTTGCCTCTTTAACTAATTCTACTTCTCTACTTTGTTGCTCAATAGTTAAGTTTTTGTGAATAATACCAATACCACCTAGTTTTGCCATAGCAATTGCCATTTCTGATTCACATACTGTATCCATTGGACTTGCAATTATTGGGATATTTAGTTTAATATTCTTTGTTAAATTAGTTTCTAAACTTGTTTGCATTGGTACTACTTTAGAAAATTGTGGTACTAATAATACATCGTCAAATGTTAATCCTTCGCCTAAAATTTTGCTCATTTCTTTACCTCCTGATTTATTTAAAAAAAAAGACATTATCTTCCTAATTAATGTGATAAATGTCTCTTAGAATAATACAAAATAACAAAAAGCTATAATAGTTTTTTGTTATCATGTATTATTAGTCTAGTTATTTACGGTAACTAGGTAGAGACTTGTCGTCCATATTACGACAATTATAATATACTTAATATAAATAATTCTACTACAAGTTGCATGTATTGTAAATGTATAATTAATGTTATTTTGTATTATTTGTAAAGTTGTTTGCAGATAGACTATTAATTGCATTATCTAGTTGGTTTCTGCTAACTTTTGTATACATCTGTGTAGTAGATAGGCTTTCATGGCCTAATAATTCCTGTAGTGTTCTAAGGTCCATGCCATTTTGTAATAGATGAGTTGCAAAGGTATGTCTAAACTGGTGTGGTGTTATATTTTGTAGATGAATGAATTTTTTCCACTTTTCTTTTAGTACATATTGAACTCCTCTACTTGTTAATCTATTACCATCTTTATTTAAAAATAAAGCTTTTTCTTCTTTATTTTTTAGTAGTTCTACTCTTCCATTATCTTGATAATGTAGTAGTAGTTTTTTGGTACTTTCTGCAAAGAAAACATCACGCCATTTACTTCCTTTACCTAATACTCTAATATGATTATTTTCATAATCTATATCACTTACATTTAAATTTTCTAATTCGTGTACTCTAAGGCCACTTGCATATAATAATTCAAATATAGCTTTATTTCGTTGGTCTAGATTGGTGTTAGAAAAACTATCTAAGAATTTCATTAATGATTCTAATTCTATTAAATCTACTACTTTTTGTTCTTTTTTTGGTATAACTATTTTATCAAAAAAGTTATCTTTTATAATATCTTTTTGTAACAACATATTATAAAAACTTTTTATAGATGATATCTTTCTTGCTTGTGTACTATTGCTTAATTTTTTGTCATATAAGTATTCTAGATATTCTAATGTATCTTCATAATTAATTTTTGTAATGTCTTTTTTAAAGTATTTACTAAACTGGATTACATCTTTTAAGTATGCTTCTACTGTTTTAGGACTTAATCCTTTTTCAAATGATAAATATTCAAAGAAAGTGTTATTTATTAAGTCCATGGTATTGAATATACTCTTCCATAGTTTTTAAAGCTAATGTAGCATATGCTTCTTTTTTATCTTTTTTTCTAACTTTATTAGGAAGTTCTTTTACAATGCCCCAGTTAGCATTCATCGGTTGAAAATCTTTTGTTGAAGTCGCTGTAATATAATGGGCCATACTTCCTAAGATTGTTTCTTGTGGAAAGACTAGTTCTGGTTCATTGTTTAAATATCTAACCATGTTAATTGCTGCATTTAAACCTGATGCAATACTTTCAACATAACCTTCTACCCCACTTAATTGACCTGCAAAGAATAGATCTTCTCTTTGTTTACTTTGATAGGTATTCTTTAATACTTTTGGCGCATTAATAAAGGTATTACGATGCATTACTCCATATCTTATTATGTTAGCTTTTTCTAATCCAGGTATCATTTGAATTATTTTCTTTTGTTCTGGCCATGTAAGATGAGTTTGAAAACCTACAAGATTATATAGTGTTGCTTTAGCATCATCTTGTCTTAACTGAACTACTGCATATGGTCTTTCACTACTATTTCTTTCTAATCCTATTGGTTTAAGCGGACCATATGTAAGTGTTTGTCTACCTCTTCTTGCCATCTCTTCTATTGGCATGCATCCTTCAAAAAATATTTCTTTTTCAAATTCTCTTAATTTTACTACATCTGCTTGTACTAAAGCATCATACCAATTATCAAATTGATCTTTTTCCATTGCACAATTTATATATGATGCTTCTCCTTTATCATATCTAGATTTAAAATAGGCTTCATCCATGTTTATACTATCTTTTTCTATTATTGGTGCTGCGGCATCGTAAAAATATAGACTGTCTGCTTGTACAAAATTACTTATTTCATATGATAGATCATCACTTGTTAGTGGTCCTGTAGCAATTATTGTTGGTCCACTTGGTATTTTAGTAACTTCTTCATTTAATATGTTTATTAATTCTATATTCTTAATTTTTTCTGTAATAGCTTTTTGAAACCCATCACGATCAACTGCTAGTGCTGCCCCTGCTGGCACTGCGTGTTCGTATGCTGTTTGTAATACTATTGAATCTAACATTAACAATTCCTTTTTTAATACTCCTACTGCATTTATTAATTGATCTCCTCTTAATGAATTTGAACATACTAGTTCAGCAAAATCACCACTTGTGTGTGCTGGTGTCATTTTTTTTGGTCGCATTTCATATAAATCAACTTGTATACCCCTTTTAGCTAGTTGATATGCGGCTTCACTTCCTGCTAGTCCTGCTCCTATTACATTTACTTTTTTCAAATTTTACCACCCTTTCAGTAAGCTTATTATATCATGTTATATCTAAAAGTTGTTTGATTATTTTATATAAAAAACTTGCCTCCTTATTAGGAGACAAGTCTTGTTATTTTTGATTATTTTGCATCTTTTACTGTTTCTGCAAGTGATGTAAATAAGCCTGCCATATTTTGAATATCGCTTGGTATAATTACTTTATTTGCTTTTCCATCAGCTACTTTTGCAAATGTTTCTAATGATTTAAGGTTAATTACTGCTTGATCAATGTTTACATCTTTTATGTATTGAAGACCAGTTGCAGTTGCTTCGTTTACAAGTTTAATTGATTCAGCTTGAGCTTCAGCTGCTTTAATTACAGCTTGTTTTTGACCTTCTGCTTGTAGTATTAAACTTTCTTTTTCACCTTCTGCTTTTGTAATAGCAGATGTTTTTTGACCTTCAGCAATTAATATTGCTTCTCTTTTTTCTCGTTCTGCACGCATTTGTTTTTCCATTGCTTGTTGGATATCTAATGGTGGTATGATATTTTTAAGTTCTACACGGTTTACTTTAACTCCCCATGGATCTGATGCTTCATCTAAGATTGTACGCATTCTTGAGTTAATTGTATCTCTTGAAGTTAGTGATTCATCTAATTCTAAATCCCCAATGATATTACGTAATGTTGTTGCTGTTATGTTTTCGATAGCATTTAATGGGTTGTTTACTCCATATGTGTATAGTTTAGGATCTGTTACTTGAAAATAAACTACAGTATCTATTTGAATTGTAACATTATCTTTTGTGATAACTGGTTGAGGTGGAAAATCAATTACTTGTTCTTTTAATGATATTTTAGATACTGGTCTATCAATAAATGGAACAAAGAAGTGTATACCATTGTTACACACTCGGTTGAATGATCCTAGTCTTTCTATTACAACACATGTTGCTTGTTGTATTACTTTAATTCTTGTTGCTAAATAAGTTAGTAGTAAAATTGCTAATACAATAAATACTAATGGAATAATTTTATCTGCCATATTATTGTTCTCCTTTTTCGACGATGATTTTTGATCCAGCAATAGCTTTAATCTTTACTCTATCACCTTTTTTTATTTCTAATTTTTCTTCTTCTACTTTCGCAGTCCATTCTTTGCCATCAGCTTTCACTAAACCATCATTTAAAAATGATATATCACTTAAGGCTTCGCCATATGTTCCGATTACCAAATCTAAATTTGTTTTGACATGTTGATCATCTGGATCTACTTTAATCTTTGCTATTCTTCTTAATACTGGTATTAAATAATATAAGCATAAAGCTAATATTATTATGTAAACTATTATTTGAATTAGTATGTTTATATTTAAAATTGCCATTCCTAGTGGAATGATTGCGGCTATTGAAAAACAAATTGCGACCATTCCTGGTGTCATTGCTTCAAAAACAGCAAATCCAACAATTACAAACATCCAAATAAATAGCATGTGATCATTTGATATCATATTACTCAATTCCTTCTATGATGTCAACAAGGACATCGACATATTTTTTAGCTTCTTCATCACTGGCAGCTTCAACCATTACTCTTATTAAAGGTTCTGTTCCACTTGCTCTAAGTAAAACTCTACCATTATCTTTAAGTGTGTTTTCTACTTCTGTTACTTTTGTTAAAAGTAGTTCATTATTTAAGACTTTATCTTTATCAACTACTCTTACATTTTTTAATAATTGTGGATAAACTGTTAGTTCTTTTAACATCATATTTAGTGACTTGTTGAAATATTTTAAAGCATTTAATAATTGTATACCACTTAACATTCCATCTCCTGTATTTGCATATTCATTAAAAATAATATGACCTGATTGTTCTCCACCTAAGCTTAATTTATTTTTCTTTAAACTTTCATAAACATATTTATCTCCTACTGATACAACATCATAGGCAATATTATGTTTATCTAAGGCTTTGTATAAACCAATATTTGACATTACAGTTGTTACAATAGTATTATTTACTAATTTATCTTTTTCTTTTAAGTAGCGTGCACAAATATACATTATTTGATCACCATCTACTTCATTTCCTTCTTCATCTACTGCTAGTACTCTATCAGCATCTCCATCAAAAGCTAAACCTAAATCAAATCCTTCATTCTTTTTCACAAAATTTGCAATATTGTTTAAATGTGTTGAACCTGAATCAACATTAATGTTATAACCATCTGGTTTATTATCAATAATATATGCATTAATATTTAGATCTGATAATACTTTTGAAACTATTTGTGAAGCTGATCCATTAGCACAGTCCACTGCTATTTTGAATGAAGATAAATCTTCTTCTACTGTTGAAATAATATTATCAAGATAGTAGTTTACATGATCATTATATTCTATTATTCTACCTATATGATCACGACTTGTGTGCTTTAAATCAATTTTATTATCAATAAAGTCTTCTATTTCATTTTCTAATTCAGCTGAAATTTTTTCGCCTTTTTCATTAAATATTTTAATTCCATTATCATAGTATGGATTGTGTGATGCTGAAATCATAATTCCAGCTTTAAATTTATCATTCTTAGTTAGATATGATACACATGGTGTTGAAACTACACCAACATTGCATACATCTACTCCTTGTGAAGTTAGCCCTGCACACAGTGATGCACGCAACATATCTTTAGATATTCTAGTATCACTACCAATTATTACTTTATTTCCTTGATAGACATGTCCTAAATATTCTCCAATTTTAAAAGCCATTGCTGCTGTTAGTTTTTCATTTGCAACACCTCTTACTCCATCTGTTCCAAAATATTTTCCCATTTTATTTCTCCCTTGTTTTTATTTTTCCTTAACTTTTACATCAACTTGTATTTGCTGTGTATCTAGTAATATATTTTCTATTGTTTTTCCTTCAGTATCAATAATTGCAAGGTTTGATATTGTTGAAAAATCTTTATTTTGACCACTTACATCAATTAAAGCTTCAATTTTTGCTATTGAATCTATTGTATGTTGTGCTGCTTTTATTTCTATTGTTGATTGTGAAAGTTTAATATCATAGTAACTATACTTTTGATCAACTGGCACTTTTATTAGTTCTGGTGTTATGTTAAACTTTTTACTAACTTTATTATATATATCTACTTCATAGGTTGGTTGTGTAAATGTAACATTGATGCCTGAGGCAATTCCTGAATATAAAAGCTCTACTTTTTGATTTGTTCCTGCTTTGTAATTAGACAAATCTGCTATTACCTCTTGTTTGCTTAGAACTTCTGTTTTTCTAATTGCTTCAACATTACCTACTAAAGAAATATCTACTTTATCAGGTAATCCTTCTACTTGATATTTGTTTGTATCATAGATTGCTCGTACGCTTACTCCTGTTAAGTTTTTACCAACATTACTAGCTCCAAAGACATTTATATCTCCAGAATAGTTTATGCTTAAATACAACATTACTGCTAAAAATAATGATAACACCTTTGCTGTAAATGAATTTGTTAATATAAAATCTAATTTTTGGTTTAGAAAAATAAAGGCTTTATTAAATGGTTTCACAACTCGATTGTAGTTAGTATCTAAAAGTTCGCTTGACTGCTTAGCTATTCTTTTAGCTTCCTCTATTCTTTGTGTTCTTCTTACTTCATCTGTTGTTTTTATTGTTTCTGTTTTTTTAGGTCTTTTCTTAGCCATTGCTTACTTCCTGCATTTCTTGTTGGTTTATTGAAGCAGTCAACATGTTTACAAATTCTTTTTTGAAATCACTTGGATCTACAATAGTTGCATTTCCATATTCTACTAATCTTATTCTTCCTGTTTCTTCACTAACTACTATTGTTAATGAATCAGTTATTTCACTTATTCCAATCGCAGCACGATGACGTGCTCCAAAGCTTTGTAAAACTTCAATTGAAGGTGGTGGAAAATATGTTGAAGCACATGCTATTCTATCACCTTGTATTATTACTGCACCATCGTGTAATGGTGTATTTGTTTTAAATATTGTTTTTATTAATTCTTTTGATATTACTCCGTCAATTTTAACACCAGTATCAATAAAATCTTTTAATGATATATCTCTTTCAATTGTTATAATAGCTCCTGTTTTATTAGCTGCTAAATCAATCATTGCACTTGTTATTTCATCAATCATTTCATCTGATAAATGTAATGAAACAAGTGAATGTTTACCAAATCCACTCTTACCAATTTTTTCTAAGAAATTTCTAATCTCTGGTTGAAATATTATGATAAATACTAAAAACCCCCAGTTTATTAAGTTTTGTGTTATTGATTGTAAAGCTGTAAAATGAAAAAACTTTGCTATAAAATCGATAAAGATTACAATTATTGTACCTTTAAATATTCTTAAAGTTTTTACATTGTTTTTTACTATATATAAAATTGCATAGATGATTATTGCAACTATGAAGACATCTAAAAAAGATATTAACATCTGATATATTGGACTTAAGTTATTAAAGTTATCACTAATTATACCCATATCATCACCCTTTCAATTAATTATAACATTTATTATATTATTTCACTATATGTATTGTAACAAAATTATAACAATTCTTTGTTTTAGCTAAAGTATTTATTTAGATATGTTTGTTGTATTTTAAATTTTTTTTTGGTTTTTTTATCTTAATCTTTACTCTTTTAAATTATAAATATTTTGAACTTTGATTATGAAAATACTCAAATATATTATTTAAGATCAGTTATATAGTATTCATTTTTTATCTATTTAATAAAAAATGATATAAAGACAGTTATATTTGTTTGTATATCATTTATTTTTTATATTAGTTTTTATTCAAAGTCGTTTTCAAAATACTTGTCTAAGTCTTGCTTGTTTTCTAAATAAGCTAATGCATTTTCTATTAATTTTGTAGCTTTATCTACTGTTTCTGGCCACATGCTATCAAGTTTTTGGATTGTATTGTGAAATAACATTTCATCATCAATGTCTATTATCATGTTTGAATAATCATATGGTACTGCCTTTATTCCCTTAAATACTATTTTAAAAGCTTCTTTTTTGATACCATTTGGAGAGTATAATAGTTTATTTATTTCATACATTTCTTTTATCGCATCATAACTTATATCTGGATTTACTTCTGGATAGATATATTTTAGAAAACTGTGATAGTAATTATTGTTGTAGTCTACTAAAAGATATCGTTTGAATTTTAATGGGGATATGTTAGTTTTTTTGTATATATAATATCTATCTAATTCTTTTTCAAGTATCATATGTAGATCAAAGTTATAAGCTTCTTTATTAATGACTTTATGAAATGAGCTATCTAAACAAAAATGACTAATAAGCCCTAATAAGTAACTCAATCCTAATTCTGAGTTATTTTCTTTAACATTATCTAAGGCTGTTTTGATAAAATTTAAAGCTGGTGAATGGTGTAGTTTTTGTCCATATGCTCTTATATCATTTTTATATCCTATTGGTTTGTAGTAAAAAAAGATATCTGGTCCTTGTGCTCCTATTTTGTATTCATCAAAATGTTCTATTATCTTTATTTTTGTTTGTTTGTTAAGTTTATCATATACATCTAATGCAAAAAAATAATGTGTTGCTATTGCTGGCATTTTATCCCCTCTTTCTATATTAATTTTATCATAGCTTTCTTTGCTATATATATCATAATACACTAAAAAACACCCATTTTTAAAAATAGGTGTTTTGAAATTAATATATACCTGGAAACAAACGATATTTTGTTGCTTTTTTGTATGTGTTATACTCTTCTTTATAATTTGTTTCTAGATATTGTTCTTCGTTTTTTATTCTAAAATAATAAGTTATCATACTTACTACTATTACAAAGATGATAGCTGGTAGACTTCTAAAAGTCATTGCTAGACCAATCACAGTAATAATACTACCAGCATGACCTGGATTTCTTACTACTGAGTAAATTCCACTACTTATAAATGATTGATCTTTAATTGATGTTCTTCTTGTCTTTTTTATTGAAATGATAGCTACTAAGTGAAAAACGATCCCTATAATCATTATTATTACACCTAGATAAAAAATAAAATGTGGTAAAACCATATTAGCTAATATTTCTGGAACATTACTACTTCTAAAAAATGGCCCGGCAATTAAACAGGCAAACCAACCAAGCATTACTAACCAAATTGTTTGAAATCCTAGTTGTTTATTTGGTTGATAGTAATATCTATCAATTGTGACAAACATTGCAGCAAATTCTACAAAGAAAACCACAACAAATGCATTCATGACAACATTCATCTCTAAAATATTGTCAAATATTAATGGATTAATCATATTAAACCCTCCCTTTGACTATAACTGAAAAATCCTTTTTATTTATATTTCTATTGTAGCATTTACTTATTCTTTTGTCATGGTTATATGTGCAATTTTAACAATTATATAAGTGATTTTTTTACTTTACTTGTTTACTAACTGTTAAAATATAACGATACTTATAGTCTTTAATCACTGTTATAATAAAAAAAAGAAACTATATAGATATTTTCTATATAGTTTCTTTTTGTGTAATTTTTTACTTATCGTTTATTTGTTTTAAGATATTATCTATTTTACGACCTTTTTCCATTGAATCATCAATTTTAAATTGTAATTCTGGGACTTTTCTAATTGTAAGTCTTTTTGATAATAGTGTCTTTATAAAACCTTTTGATTTATTTAAGACTGCAAGTCCAGCTTCATTTCTTGAATCTGCTCCTAAGAAATTAACATAGATTGTTGCTAAAGATAAATCATTAGTAAGATTTACATCTGTAATAGTTACAAATCCTACTTTTGTATCTTTCATTTCTTGTTGTATTATTTGAGAAACTTCTCTTTGAATTATATGGTTAAGTCTATCTACTTTTTTTTCAGCAGCCATTAGTATTTTGCCACCTCTTCCATAATATATCCTTCTAAGATGTCGCCTTCTTTAATATCGTTGAAGTTTTCAATAGTAATTCCACATTCATATCCTGAAGCAACTTCTTTAACTTCATCTTTAAATCTTTTCAATGAAGCTAGTTCTCCATCAAAGACAACTACTCCTTCACGGATTAATCTTACTTTTGAATCTCTTACTATTTTTCCATCTGTTACATAACATCCAGCAATAGTTCCAACTTTACTTACTTTGAAAGTTTGTCTTACTTCAGCTTGTCCAGTTACTTTTTCTACGATATCTGGATCTAACATACCTTTCATTGCATCTTCTAGTTCTTCAACTATTTTATATATTACATTATGTAATCTAATTTGTACGCCTTCTTCTTCAGCTTTGTTTTTCACTGTTGCGATTGGTCTAACATTAAATCCATAAATTATTGATCCTGATGCTTGTGCAAGTAAAACATCTGATTCTGTAATAGCTCCTGCACTTGATCTAACTACATTTATTTTAACACCATCTAAGTCTAATTTAGCAAGTGTTGCTTTGATAGCTTCTGCAGAACCACTAACATCGGCTTTAATTATTACATTGATTTCTTTTACTTCTCCGGCTTGTATTTGTTTAGATAAATCATCTAAAGATAAAGCTGAAGATGCACGTCTTTGATCATCTAACATTTTAGAGTATCTTTTTTCACCAATTGATCTTGCTTGTTTTTCAGTTTCAAAAGCCATAAATTTTTCTCCAGCTTCTGGAACATCATTTAATCCTGTTATTTCTACTGGCATACTTGGACCAGCTTCTTTTACTAGTTTTCCTAAATCATCATACATTTGTCTAACTCTACCAAAAGTATTTCCTACTACTATTGGATCTCCAATTCTTAATGTACCATTTTGAACTAATAAAGTTGAAACTACACCTTTACCTTTATCAAGTTTTGCTTCTATAACTGTTCCATAAGCATATCTATTTGGATTTGCTTTTAATTCAGATAATTCTGCAACAATTAATAATGTTTCAAGTAATTCTTCAATACCGATTCCTGGTTTAGCTGCGATCTCTTTATAGATTACATCTCCACCCCATGCTTCTGGCATTAATCCATATTCTGACATTTCTGACATTACTCTTTCAGGATTTGCTCCTTCTTTGTCCATTTTGTTTACTGCAACTACTATTGGAACTCCAGCAGCTTTAGCATGATCAATCGCTTCAACTGTTTGTGGCATTACGCCATCATCTGCAGCAACAACAATGATTACAATATCAGTTACAGAAGCTCCACGTGCTCTCATTGCAGTGAAAGCCTCGTGACCTGGTGTATCTAAAAATGTTAATTCTTGTCCTTGTACTTCTACTTGATAAGCACCGATGTGTTGGGTAATTCCACCAAATTCACCTTCGATTACTTTTGTTTTTCTTATAGCATCTAATAATGTTGTTTTCCCATGATCTACGTGTCCCATTATTGTAATAATTGGACTTCTTGGTTGTAAATCTTTTTCTTCGTCTACTATTTCATAGTCTTCAAAATCTATTTCACTGCTATCGTGATGTTTTTCAACTTCTATTCCATATTCCATTGCAATTAATTCAACCATTTCATCACTAAGTGATGAGTTTATTGTTGCCATATGTCCTAACATAAATAGTAATTTAATAATATCTGCTGAGTTTTTCTTTAATTTTGCTGCAAGCTCATTTAAAGTTACTCCTTCTTCATAATATACTACTCCTGTTACTTCTTCTTCTTGATGTTTTTCAACATTTGTTGGAATATTAGATTTTAGTTTAGTATCCGCTCTTTTGTGGGTTCTTTTCTTTTTAGCCATATTATTCCTCCTTCATTTTATTTAATATCATTTCTGCAAAGTTTTTATCTGTAATTGCAAGATACATTCTATTATGTTTTCCTACTGCAATAGATAATTGTTGCGAATCAACTAACTCTTTTATTTCAATATTATAAAAGGTAGTTTTATCATGATATTTCTTTTTGGTATTATCACTTGCATCGGTTGCAAGTAATACTAATTTTGCTTGTTTATTTCGTATTGTGGGCAATACTCTATCACCACTTACTACTTTTCCAGCTCTTTGAGCAAGTGATAAAGCATTAAGCCAATTTTTATGATTCATTTAGTATTCTCTCTAACTCATTGTATATTTCTTCAACATTCTCTACTTTAAATTCTCTTTCTAAAACACGTCTTTTCTTTGCAAGTTCTAATGATTCTTTTGTTAATTTAAGATATGCTCCACGACCGTTTTTCTTACCTGTGGTATCTACACTTATATTTTTATCTTTATCAATTACAACTCTAACCATTTCATGTTTTGGAAATTGTTCATTACTTATTAAGCATTTTCTTAATGGAACTCTTCTTTGTTTCATATTTATTCCTCTTAATCGTAATATTTATCGTATTCATCATAGTCTACATCATCGTAGAACTCATCTGATTCTTCTGCTTTTTTCTCTTCTTCTTCTTTTATTGCAGCTAATTCTTCTGCAGTATATATTGGAAGAACAGGTTCTTCTTTTGGTTTTTCTACATCTAAGAATGTAATTTCTTCTTCTTTTTCTTCTTTTTTAGGCATTACTTCTTTTTTAATCTTAACTGGTTTTTTAGTATTAGCTTCTCTAATATCTGCAAGTAGACTATCAATATCTACTACTGGTCCTTCATTTTCATGCTCTGCTTCTTCTACTTCTGCAATTTTAGCTTTTGAATGTGTAGTTGTATCTACTGGTAGTTCTTTAACTTCAAGACCAGCTTCAAGTGCTGCACTTAATGATTTTATATCAATTTTAAATCCTGTTAATCTTACTGCAAGTCTAACATTTTGACCTTTTTTACCAATTGCTAAAGACAATTGATCATCTGGAACAATTACAACTGCACTTTTAGTTTCTTCATCAAAATTAACTGAAAGAACTTTTGATGGTGCTAATGTGTTAGTAATATATATTTCTGGATTTTCATTATATTCAATAATGTCAATTTTTTCTCCATTAACTTCATTAGAAATAGCTTGTACTCTTGCACCTTTTGGACCAATTAATGAACCAACTGGATCAACGTTTTCTACAGTAGAGTAAACCGCAACTTTTGAACGATCTCCTGCTTCTCTAGCGATTGATTTAATGACAACACTACCATCATATACATCTGGTACTTCAGCTTCAAATAGTCTTTTTAAGAAACCAGAATCTGATCTTGAAACAACAACTTGAGCCCCTTTTGCAGATTTATCAACTTCTAAAACATAAACCTTAACTCGGTCTCCAGCTCTAAGTCTTTCACCAGCAATTTGGTTAGTTAATGGTAAAATACCACCAGTTTTTCCTAAATCTATAATTGCAAAATTAGGTTCAACACGATCAATTGTTCCAATAATTATGTCATCTTTTTTATTAACATATTCATTGTAAACCATATCTTTTTCTATTTCTCTAATTTTTTGACGCACTACTTGTTTAGCATGTGTTGCTGCAAGTCTTCCAAAATCTTCAATTTTTATTTCTGTTACAACTGTATCTCCTACTTCATAGTCAGGATTAATTT
This sequence comes from Mycoplasma sp. P36-A1, assembly GCF_049478495.1. Classification (NCBI taxonomy): domain Bacteria; kingdom Bacillati; phylum Mycoplasmatota; class Mollicutes; order Mycoplasmatales; family Mycoplasmataceae; genus Mycoplasma; species Mycoplasma sp. P36-A1. Next base: position 1,281,650 of record NZ_CP168083.1, read on the forward strand.
CTTTTGCTTCTTCTACAAAAATTTCAATTTCTTCATCATCTAAGTTGTCAACTACAACTTTTTTTTCATATATTTTGATATCTCCTAATTTAGGATCTATAACTACTTCTACATTTGCATCTGTATCATAGTTTTTTTTGTAAGCTTTTTCTAATGCTTCCTTTAATGCTTCTACTACTACTTCTTTGTCAATACCCTTTTCTTTCTCAAGGATTTCAACAGCTTTAATAAAATCTTTTGCTTTCATTTCTACACATTACCCTTTCTAAAACTTTATTGCAATTCTAGCTTTCTTTACATTATCATAATCAATTTCAATTTTCTTTTTAGCAGTTTTAACTAAATATTCTATTACTAATTGATCATTTTCAAATGATTTTAAATATCCTTCTACAAAGTCTAATCCTGAAGTAGGATTGTTGAATTCTATTCTAACATATTGTTCTACTGCACCTTGTAGTTTATCTTTAGTATTCAATGGTCTTTCCGCACCAGGAGAAGACACCTCTAACACGTATTCTTGTTCAATTGGATCTTTTTCATCTAATATCTCTGAAATAATTGTAGTAGCATCTACTATACTTGTTAAGTCGATGCCTCCATCTTTATCAAGATAAATTCTTAAAAACCATTCATTATTCTCTTGAATAAATTCAACATCATAAATTTCTAAGCCTTGTTCTTGTACTGCTGAAGTAATCAACTCTTTGATTTTGTTTACCATTAACTCACCTTCCTTATGTAGCTTAAGTAATAATAAAGAGAGGTTTTCACCTCTCAACTAGTTATTTCTTACTATTATTATACACTTTTTTTTACATAAAATCAACTATATTAATAACACTGAAAAACCAGTTATTACTTTTATTATATGTTGCATTTAGTGGTTTAAATAGCTTATTTTTTAATGATTTACTTAATATTTTTTATACTATTTCTACACTTTTGCTAAGTCTAACATCTGTTTATCTTATTTTTAATTATAATACTGTCCATTATTTAGTTATAAGAAATGCATAGTACATTAAAACTGCACTAAATGTAAGTATTAAATAAAATGCTATTGGTACACTACTAAAAAATGCTTTATATAATTTTTTATTTATCTTTATAGACTTATAAATAGCTACTGGTGTGAAATTTATAAATATTACTCTAAGTTTTGCATTGTTTTTAAATATTACAAAAATTAAGGCTAATAACAAAAGTGATATTCCTATAGATATTAATGCCTGATTAATTATAGTATTAGTACTAAGTTCACCATATTTACCCATGAATTTAGCATAGGTTAAATCACTTGGAAAGTTAATAGCTAGATGCATTAAGCATGGAAAAATAATTGATCTAGTACATATATAAAGCATTCCAAATAAAACACTTGATATAAATGCATAGACTACTCCAACTGCGTGTGCCATTGCAAATATAATGCTAATACTAATTATAGCAAACATTACATCATATTTAGCTAAACTTTTTACCATGAAGTTTCTAAATATTATTTCTTCAAAAATTGAAGAAAAGAATATTATTAATAAAAAAGTAGACCAACTCATTGTTTTATAACTAATACTGGTAAGATTTTCAGGATTTAATGTTGGTGTTGTAATTAATAAAAACAGTGCATTTAGATCAATAAAAATTGTAGCTATTAAGTATGCTGTGACTGTTAAAATAGTCTTCTCTACAATCGATAATTTTTTTTGCCATTTAAAGCTAGCTAGTTTAACTTTCTTTTTTTTACGTACTTGAATCAAAGTAAAATAACAAATTACAACTATATACGCAAAAATATTGCTTGTCCTCAACCATAAAGGAAAGAACTCTATACCATTAACGGCTATTAATAAAAAATAAAGAATTAATGAGCCTAATCCAATATATAATGATTGGTTTTGTATTTCATCTATTATGTTCAATTCATTTGCCTTTTCTACAGTATCTATTTTATTCACACTAAATATTCCTAGCATTTTATAGCTAACTTACTACCTGCTAATTAAATGCCTTTTCCTTTCATAATTAATTTTGATTTATCTAAAAATACAGACATATTTATCTTTAATTATTCTTGTTTTACTTATTAGTTTTGTTTGAACAATTGAATAGCTTCTTGCTATTTTTTACAATTATATATTTTTAATTATGCCTCCTTTATTTCATCATGTTTAAATGCAAAGCTATCTTTATTGTTAATTGTTTATTACAAAAACCATTACTTACTATTAAAACTAATAATTAATACATTATTAAATCACAATATTTATATGTCTATTATTTGTGATATACCAGTTTATAACATCATCTTTTTTTTAATATATATAGAATTTAAAAACAAGTCAATAACAATTTAATAATGTAACTTAATCAGTACATGATTCTACTTATTGTTACTGATATTACGTTTAAACTGTAAAGCTATGCAATCTATATTAATAATGTATTCTATTATTAGTAATAACTTTTCTTTATTTAATTAGTCATATGATAACAAAATACAAGTTTTAATTCCTAAATATTTTCTTAATTTATTCTTACATTTTTGTAACTATTGTCATAAAATATATAGAATTAACTTTAATATTTTAATTAATACTTATCAAAAAAATCTAAGGAGTCTTTTATTTAAAAGATTACTTAGATTTTTATGTTAATATGACTTTTTCTTAAATTATAAAACTGTTTATTTTTATTTACCATATATAGTATTATGGTTAATTACTTTTTGTCTTTTAATGTATTTTTCTACTCTAAATGAAGCTACATTTAATGCTAAACCAAAATAAATGCAATAACTAATAAAATAAAGAAAATGTGCAAATAATAGAATAGTTATGAATGGACCAAATATTTGTGATGCCACTCCTTGTTTATTCAATATTAGTGATGAAAATGTTACTAATATAAAAATGCTCAGTGAACTCAGTAATGCACCAGGCCAAATTGCTTGATGTGGCAGTCTTAAACCACTTGTAAGTTTAAATATTATATATAATACAATGAACATTATAGGAATAATTGCAATATAACTATATGATATTAAGATATCTAGTCTTAGAAATCTTAATACTTCTGGAAGAAATCCTATTACTATCATTGCTATCAACATTGATATTAATAAAAATAGTACAACTAATATAGATGCTATTAGATTATATATGCCAGATTTTTTATTAAATTCAAAGAAATTATTTGTTGCTGTTATTATACTTCTAATAGAACCTGATGCCATATAGATTGAGTAGCCTACTAAAAAGAAGGTTAAAAAAATACTAGTTGTTGAAAAATTGTTTTGAACATTTTCTATTATTTCGTTTACATATGGAATGCTACTATTAGTATTGTTTAATATCTTTACGACTCCTTGTGCATTTACAAAATATTTTATTGCAATAATAGCAAAGGCAAAAACTATTGGTATAAAAGATACTATGAATGAATAGGCTAGTGATGCTGGTATCCAACCATTTTCATTATTTCTAATGATCTTTACTAGTTCTAAAAAAACTCTTTTCAATTTATCGATAATATCACTCCTTAATTTATGTTAATATTAACATTTTTATCAATAATTCACTATATTGATACTCATTATCTTAATTATTTATTTAAATTTGTCTTAATAATTTAAAAAAGAATATAATACAAAATTATAATTTGTATTATATTCTAATATTGTTATATCAATAATTAATTATTTAAATTACTACTTATCTTTTTATCTGTATTATTTAAATTTTAATTATGTTATTTTTGTTCTCCTGCTAATTTTTGATTTTTCACAAACATTTCATCTAGTTTACCTGAATCTTTTAATTCGGTAATAATTTTATTTATTTCTGTTTGAAGTGCTGCATCATCTTTTTTCATACCAACTGATGCACCATCTTGTAGTAGTTTATCATCTATTCCTTCTATTTTTACATATTCTAAATCTGGGTTTTGTGCAACAATACTTTTTGCCACTACTTCTGCTATAAATAACACATCTGATTGATTTGAAAGAACTGATGAAATTGTATCAGTTACACCCGGTAGTTCAGTTACTTTAGCACCAGCTATACTTTGAGCTGCTGTTGCTTGTGTTGTAGATGTTTGAGCTACTATTGTTTTTCCTTTAAGATTTTCTGCTTTAGCATAGTCATTAACTACATCTTTTTTAGCAACTGCTACTGTTTTAGAGTTATAATAATTATCTGAAAAATCGATACTTTTCTTTCTTTCATCTGTTGCAATTAACCCAGCCATTATTATATCAAATTTATTAGTTAACAATGATGGTACTAATGCATCAAAATCAATATCAACCCATTCAATTTTTACATCTAATTTTTTTGCTATTTCTTTTGCTAAGTCTACATCATAACCTGCTAGTTCTTTTTTTCCATCATTAGTTATATAAAATTCATATGGTGGATATCCTGAGTTGGTACCTATTTTTATAACTCCTGCTTTTTTGATTGCTTCTAATGATCCTGTATCTGTTGTTTTACTTGTTGAACAACCTGTTAATAGTAAGACAAATACTGCTGCTAGTACACTTAATTTTTTTATATTTATTTTTTTCATGGTAATTTACCTCTTTCATTTGTTTTTTAGATAAAGAAAATCGCTACTCTTTAAGAATAGCGATTTTATATTTTTGTTTTTATTATATGGTCTTATTACCGTATTGAAAAAACGCAATCACTATTCAAGTATGAGTGTGTGTTGCGGATGCGGCTAAATGTAGTTGTGATATTCATAATGTTTATATTTGAGTATTTCATGGGATTAGCCACCTTTCATTTAAGTTAATATTTGAGTTAGATTTATAATATTTTATCTAGGAATTCTTTAGCTCTATCTGTTTGTGGATTTTCAAAGAATTCTACTGGTTTAGTATCTTCTACTATTTTTCCACCTTCTAGAAATAATAGTCTTGTTCCTACTTCTTTTGCAAAGTTCATTTCATGAGTTACAATTATCATTGTTTTATGTCCTGCTAATGATTTTATTACTTCTAATACTTCTCTTACCATTTCAGGATCTAATGCACTTGTTGGTTCATCAAATAACATTACATCTGGATTCATTGCTAAAGCTCTTGCTATTGCAACCCTTTGCTTTTGTCCACCAGATAAACTTGCAGGAAATGCTTCTGCTTTTTCTGTTAGTCCAACACTTGCAAGTAATTCCATTGCTGTTTTATCGGCAACTTCTTTTGACTCTTTTTTTAAAAGCATTGGAGCAAGGGTAATATTTTCCATTACAGTTTTATGAGGAAATAAATTAAACTGTTGAAACACCATTCCTATATTTTCTCTTGCTTTGTTAATATCTGTATTTTTAGCTTCTAAATTAATTCCATCAACAATTACTTCTCCACCATCAATTGTTTCTAATGAATTAATACATCTTAAAAATGTTGATTTACCACCACCTGATGGTCCGATAACAACTACTACTTCTTTGTCTTTTATATTTGTAGTTATATCATCTAATACTATATTGTCACCAAATTTTTTTGTTAAGTTGTTTATATTAATCATTTTGTAATTTCCTTTCCCAAATGCTTACTAATTTAGTTAATGAGAATACTACAATAAAGTAGATTATTGCAGCTACAAATAGTGGCGCAAATGGATTGTAAGTAATATTTCTAAGTTGGTTTGCATAGAACATTAAATCTTTAGCTCCTACTATTGAAATAATTGCTGATTCTTTAATTACTGTTGTAAATTCATTTCCTAATGCTGGTAAGATATTTTTAATTGCTTGTGGTACTATAATTTTTGCTAATGTTTGTTTATAATTTAATCCTAATGATCTTGCAGCTTCAAATTGTCCTTTATCAACAGACATAATACCTGCTCTGAATATTTCTGCTACATATGCTCCTGAGTTAAGTCCTACTGCTACTATACCAGCTAGTAGACCTGACATTTGAATACTAATATTAAAATCTTGAGCAATAAATGGTGTTACATAATAAATTAAATAAAGTTGAATAAGTAATGGTGTACTTCTAATAAAGTTAATATAAACTGTACATAATCCTCTTACAAATTTGTTTCCTATAATTTTTCCTATTGCTAGTAACATCCCTATAACAATACCGATAAGTACTCCTATAAAGGCTACTAAAATTGTGAATCCTGTTCCTGATATAAATCCTCCAACAATAGATGGATTTTTCAGAAATGAGAAATCTAACATTATACTAATATTACTTAAATACACAATGACTCCCACACTTTCTTTTTTATTTTATTAGCTTACTTTATTATTTTCTGCTAATTTTTGATTCTTAATAAACATTTTATCTAATTCACCAGAATCTTTTAAGTTTTTGATAATTTTGTTTAGTTCTGTTTTTAAATCATCATTACCTTTTTTAATTCCAATTGCTGCTCCATCTTTAAGTAGTTTTTCATCTACACCTTCAATTTTAGCATATGCTAAATTACTGTTTTGAGCTACTATGTTTTTTGCACTAACTTCTGCTATGAATAAAGCATCTGATTGATTAGATAAGATATTTGCAATTGTATCTGTTACTGATGGTAATTGATTAACTGTTGCACCTTCTACAGCACTAGCTGCATCTACTTGTGTAGTACCACTTTGAACAACAATTTTTTTACCTTTTAAGTTTGCTGCAGTTTTTACTTCATCAATTTTATCTTTTGGTGCAACTACTACAGTTTCAGAATCATAATAATCATCTGAGAAATCAATGCTTTTTTGTCTTTCTTCAGTATTTACCATACCAGCTAAAACAATATCAAATTTGTCTGTCATTAATGATGGTACTAAAGCATCAAAGTCTGTGTCAACCCATTCAACTTTAACACCTAATTCTTTTGCTACTGCATTTGCTATGTCTACATCATAACCAGCAAGTTCTTTTTTACCATCTTCTGTTAAATAAAATTCATAAGGTGGATAACCAGAATTAGTTCCAATTTTAATTACTCCTGCTTCTTTAATTTTTGCTACTTTATCTGTTGTTGTAGTGCTAGAAGAACAACCTGTTACAAATAAAGTTAGTAATGCAAATACCATTGCTAGTTTTGTGAAATTCATCTTTTTCATAATCAATACCTCTTTCTTTTTTTATTAAATTCAGTTTTTTAAACAAAAAAATCGCTATTCTAGATTGAATAGCGATTTATAGTTTAAGTCTTATTTTCTACACTTTTTTATCTTCGTGCACAAAAGACGCAATCTCTATTCGTTATTGAATATCTATTGCGGCGGCGGCGGATTACTGTATTAATTTTAACTGTTGTATTATTAATCATTTCATTCACCATACCTTTCTTTTTGTTTAAGATTGATGTTATTCTATCATTAAAGAATATTAATGTCTACTACTTTTGTTATTTTTTCTTTGATTTGTGTTCTTTTTACAGTTTTATTTCATTATTTTATTGAATTTATCGCTATTTTAACTCACTTATAATTATAGCTAAAATAAACAGAAATTATTTAGATTATGCTTTTGTTTTTATTCTAACTATTATTGTTATTATATTAGTTGTTTTTTATTATTATTTTAGATCTACTCAAATGAGTAATATCATTGTGACTACACTTTTTTACATAATTCAAGGTAGCAAAATAGCTACCTTGTTGTTTTTATTTCTTCTATTAATCTTTTTAGATTTTAACTGTATATCTTTTTAATATTTTCAAATAAATAATTGCAAATATTACTCCTAATGCTGAACCTACTAAGACATCGCTAAAATAATGTACTCCAACATATACTCTTGAAAGTGAAATCATAGTTGCTAATATATATAATGGTATTTTGTATTTAGGAAAGTAATAACTAAGTATTGTTGCCATTAAAAATGAACTTAATGAATGTCCTGATGGCATAGAACTACCATGTGGTGGCATAATTAGTGGTACAAACTTTTCATATTGGATAAAAGGTCTTTTTCTTTCAATGATTGTTTTTAGTCCATACTCATTGAATAGTGAAAGTACTATAGGAATTATATTTAAGTAAATAATACTTTTTACATTTAGTTTCTTAGTTTTAATTAAGAGTACTAATGTTATGATTATCCAGATAAGCATTAGATTTCCTGAATAAGTAATTATTTTAAAAATTGGATCACTGAAAGCATTATGCATTCCATAGATCCAATTCGTTATTTGATAATCCATACTATTTTTTATCCCTTAAATATATTATAAACTCAGTACCTTTATTAACTTCTGAAGATACTTCTATTGTTCCACCTAAAGATTCAACAATCTCTTTTACAATACTAAGTCCTAATCCACTACCACCAGTTTCTCTTGAACGTGATTTATCAACACGATAAAATCTATTGAAGATATTTTTAATGTCTTCAAATTCAATACCAATACCTGTGTCTTTAACACTAAATCTCAATAAATCATTTTCTTCTTGAGCACTTACTGTAATAAGTCCTTCATCAGTATATTTATAGGCATTTTCAATTAAATTAATTAGTATTTGTCTAACTAATTCTTGATCTTGTCTTATAGGTTTATTCAGCTCATTATTTAATTCGATATTTATATTTTTTGGTTCTTGATTATCAACATGATAATTTTGGTAGAATAATTTTATATCTTTAAACATATCTTCTAATGAGAAAGTAGTATAAATTGGTAATCTTTCATTATTAGAAGTTAAGTCTGCAATTATTCCCTTTAATCTAGAATTTTCTTTGGCAATTACATTTATAAAATCCATTTGTTTTTGCTTGTCAGTTACTTTACCATCTAGTAACAATTCACATATACCTTGTATTGCTGCAATTGGTGTTTTTAGTTCATGTGATGCATTTTGTAAAAAGCTTTGTTGCAGTTCTTGTGATTCTTTTATATATGTTATGTTAGTAAAGTTAATAAACGCTCCGTTTAGAATTGCTGATTTAAATTTAGAAATAGAAACAAAGAAAAAATTTTCGTTAACTTTTATTTCTGTTTCCATATGTATGCTATTTGATTTTGTAAAAACACTTATAAAATCAAAATCAGCAGGTAAACAATCAAAATCATCGATGCCTAGTTCTGTTAATGCTGCTGCATTGTAAGATTGAACTATTCCATTAACATCGACTATCATAGTTGGTTGTGAGTTACTTTCAAGTAGTACTTCAAATAGATTATTATAAGTTTTTCTATTTTCTTCACTGCGTTTTTTAACCTCATAATTGAACTTAATGCGGCGACCATAGGTAACTATGAATATCGCCGCAACTATAAGTACTATATTTATTAGAAATAATGAAGGCCTAACGCTACTTGCTAACGAATATATAACCTACACCTCTTTTACTTTCTATTTCATCTAATATATCTAATTTCTTTTTAATTGAGTGAATATAAACATCGATAACACGGTTTTCACTCTCATAATTATAAGACCAGATATGTTGCATGATTTGCTCACGACTTACTACCTTATTCTTATTTTCTACTAAGTATATGAATAAATCATATTCTAATTTAGTTAACTCAACTAAGCTACCATCTAAATACACATCTCTTTTTGGATAGTCAACACTTAATCTAGGAGTAACTTGAACTATTTGTTCTGTTTCATCAGTGTTTTCAACATCTCTTAAAAGTCCTCTTATACGAGCACTTAATTCTCTTGGAGAAAATGGTTTTGTTACATAGTCATTAGCACCTGCTTCTAACCCTTTAACAATATCCATTTCATCCGAGCGGGCAGTTAATAAAATAATACGTATTTTTTTATTAAACTCTCTAACCTTTTGGATAATTTCTACACCTGATAAGCTTGGTAACATCCAGTCCACAATTGCTAAATCATATTGATTTTGTTTAATCATTTCTAAACCTTGTGCTCCATCATCTGCTAGATCAACTTCGTGATTTTGTTGTTCTAAATCATATTCTAAAATTGTCTGTAAAGATTGTTCATCTTCGATTACTATAATTTTTGCCATTACATCCACGTCTCCTTTAACAATAGTTTACACAAATTAATATCATTATTATTATATCATTATTTAAGATAATAATCTAATAATGAATGATAACAAAACTACTATTTGTTTCTATATTTATTTATTATACATTAAAACTAAGTCAATTCAAAAAATATGCGATAATTAAGTACTTTTTTTTGTATTTTACTATTTATTATCAAAATAATATAAATAATCTATCAATTTTGCGATAACTCATTATATATGATAAAATAAATATACTATAAAATTTAGAAAAATTAGTATTAGGAGGAATAAAATGGAAAAAAAATTATATAAGACAGCTTATGATAAAATGATTTCAGGTGTATGTAATGGATTATCAGAATATTTTGGAGTAGATGTTAGTTTGATTAGAATTGCTTTTGCTTTAGCTGGAATAATAAGCTTTGGTGCAGCTATAATCTTTTATATTGCTTTAGTTATTATTTTACCAACTAAAAATTATCGTTAAGCGCTTAAGGCGCTTTTTTATTTGCATAACCTTTTAATTTATCTTTTTGTACATATCTATTCATTAATTTTATTATTAATCTTATAAATACGAAATATATGTATATTTCATATTTTTATTTTAAAAATAGTTTAGAATATAATTAAATATACTAAAAGGAGAGATAGTCATGGAAGAAAATAAAAATGTAGAAGTAGATGTAGTTGAAGAAGTTATTGAAAATGGTAAAGTTAAAATAAATGAATCACATCAAAATGCTGTCTTTATTGATGATGGAAAAGATGATGTAATTGTTACAGGAATTGAACCTGAGATTGATGGAATTTCACATGAATCGGTTTTATCTAATTCAGCAAGTGAAGACAATGTTAATGCTTTTGATGATGATGAATGTCATCGTAATGTAACTTCAGCTACTGGTGTTACTGAAGAAGGACTTGGTGTTATTAAGGATGTTTTAAACTCTTTTAGAAAAGACCATAAAAAATAATAAAGTGTCGAATAAAAACAAAGAAGACTATCTCAAGCAGTTAAGAATTTTGCTTGATGATACTAATATTCAAAATAAGTCACAAATTATTTTTAAAACTGAAAATGATATTAATAGTTTTTGTCCTGATGATTGTACTTATGATTTTATCGTTTCTAAAATTGGATCTTGTGAAACGATTATTAGTAATTATTTAAAAACTAATATTGATTATAACAATAAACAAAAGTTTGATCAGAGTTTTTTTGATAATACTAAAGATAAGAAGCCTACTACTAATTCTAAGCAATTTAGTGAAGGTCTTAATTCAAATCTATTAAATAGTAATAATAGTATTCTAAAGCTAATAATTATTATCTTAGCTTTTATTGTTCTAGTAAGAGCTGTTTCTAATAGTTATATAATTAGAAGTTTTATAACTAAATATGAATTCGGTACTATTATTAATGGACATGTATCGATCTTAGAAGTACTAAGTAATCTAAGTTTGGTTGTTATCTTTATAACATTTTTAGTAATTTTATATTTAATTGTCAAAAAAAAATAAAAAAAAGAACAGCTATAATGATATGATACCTCTAAAGTGGACAGTGTAAAAAAACAAATTACACTAAATATTTTGGAGGTGTTTTATTATGGGAAGAAAAGCTAAATTCAGTTTTGAGATAAAGATGAAAACTGTATTAGACATAGTTGGTGGGGTCGAATCAGTTAGTAATGCTGCGTATAGATTAACTGTAAATGAATCCACTATAAGAAGATGGTTAAATAAATATATAAGCAATGGTGAACAAGCATTGATAACCAATAAATTTAATAAGTCTTATTCAACTGATTTGAAAAATTATGCAATTAATGATTATATTAATGGATTAGGTTCTTTAAATGATATCATCGGTAAATATAATATAAGCTCAATCAGTATTTTACAATCTTGGATTAATAAGTATAATAATCATATAGAAACAAAGGCTCATAAGCCTTTAGAAAGTAATGGTGTCTATATGAAAGACAATAATAAATATACTTATGATCAAAAGTTAGCTATTGCAAAATATTGTATTGAAAATAGCTTAAATTATATCGATACTGCTAGTAAGTATAAAACTAGTTATTCTAACGTTTACAATTGGACTAGAAAATATTTAAAGGATGGAGTTGATGGTTTAAAAGATAATCGTGGTCGCAAGAAAGATGATAGTGAATTAGATGAAATTGAACTACTTCAGCGTGATAATTCAAGACTAAAAAGAGAATTGGAATTGAAAGAACTAGAGAATAAAATTCTAAAAAAGCTAGAAGAGAAAGAAAGGAGCGTGTTACTTTCACGCCGAAAAATGAAATAGAATATGAATTAGTAAAGGCATTTTATAGTGAAGGAATTAGTATTAAATTTACTTGTAAAATATTAAAACTAAATAGAAGTAGTTATTACAAATGGTTAAAAAGATCAGAATCAAAGCAAGATATAGAAAATATAGAAATCTATAAGTTTATTAAGCAAAAACAAGAGGAATATAAATATATATTTGGTTATAGAATAATGTGTGCAATGGTTAATAGAGAATTTTGCGCAAATTATAATCCTAAAAGAATATATCGTATTATGAAAATATCAAACCTTCAGGCAAAAATTAGAAAGAGCTCTAAACCAAAATATATTAGAAGTACTCCTGAAGTAGTTGCACAAAATATTATGAACAGAGATTTTAGCACTAATTTACCAAATGAAAAATGGTGTTGTGATGTTACTGAGTTTAAAATATCATCAACAGGATTAAAACTATATTTGGCAGCTATTATAGATTTGTTTGATAATACAATAGTTGGATATCAAATATCCGAAAGAAACGATAATATATTAGTATTCGATGCATATAGAGAAGCAATAAATAATAACCCTAATTCTAAAGCTATGTTTCATAGCGATAGAGGTTATCAGTTCACATCAAAAGCATTTAAAAGAATGTTGGAAGATCAAAACATGGTACAAAGTATGTCACGAGTTGGAAGGTGTATAGATAATGGTCCAATCGAGAAATTCTGGGCAATACTAAAAACTGAAATGGTAGATTACAATAAAGCAAATAGTATATCTGAGTTAAAAGATTATATTATTGAACACATATACTTCTATAATAATATAAGATTACAACCTAGATTTAACTATAAAACACCAATAGAAGTTAGAAATGAAGCTTTAGATCAGATTAAAAATAATTTAGTGGTTGTAACTTATCCAATCGTTCCAAATCCTAAAGTGGTTAAATACTGGGAAAATATAGATAGAAAAAACAATATAACTCAAACAACTTGTGTTTAAGCTATATTGCAATGTTAAGAATTTAATTATTTACACTGTCTACTTGACGGGTGTCAGTTCACAAAAAGCTGTTTCTTTTTTCGCTTGTAAACAAGCAGTTTAAAATAATTAAAAATGAGAACGTCTTAGACTATGGGAATAATATATTAAAGTAAAGAAATTGAGGGAAACTTTACTTTAGATTTGATATCTAAGACACTTATATTCTATAACATATTTGGACATCTTGCAATAAAACTGTTATTTATTTAATGATTTTAACTCATTTTTAACAAAATCGCCGTTTTCTCGCACTAATTCATCATCAAAATAGATTTTTCCTCCACCATGTTCTGGTGTTTGAATACAAACTAAATCCCAATGAATTGCTGAGTTATTTCCATTATTAGCATCTTCATATGCTTGGCCTGGTGTTAAATGAAAACTTCCATAGATTTTTTCATCAAATAAAATATCACCTACTGGTTTATTTATTTTAGGATTTAATCCTAAAGCAAACTCTCCAAAATAACGTGCTCCTTCATCTGTATTAAATACACTTTCAATTTTATCATTATTTGTTTCACTAGTTGCTTTAATTATTTTTCCATCCTTAACTTCTAAATAAACATTTTTAAACTCTACCCCACTTGCTGATGTAATGGTATTGTATTGTACATGTCCATTCACTGAATCTTTTACTGGAGCTGTAAACACTTCACCATCTGGAACATTATTGCTACCAGCGCATATAACACTGTTTATTCCTTTTATTGAAAAAGTCAAATTAGTAGTATCACTTTCAATTCTTACTTTATCTGTTTTATCCATCAATTCTTTTAATGGTTTTGCATTTTCATACATTTTTGGATAATCTACTAGCATTACATCATAGAAGAAGTCTTGGTATTCATCAAAGCCCATTTTAGCATTGTTAGCAAACATATTAGTTGGGTAGTTAAGTAGTACCCACTTTCTTTCATTTACTCTTATATGTTGTGCTTCTTTATTTGCTAAAGCATTTTTTTGAATTATTTCTTGAGGAACTTTATTCATCTCATACTCATTACTCTTTCCTCTTATTAGGATATATGCATCCATATCTTTTGTTTTTTGCATTTCCCATTTAGCTAATGTATTAATTCTTTTTTCACTAGCATGTTGCATTTGTAATGAAGCAACTTCTTCATCAATGAATTCTGCAACTGGTATTCCACCTTTGTTATATATTTCTTTTATAAGTTCTTTAACTAATGGCTTTGATTCAAAATCATATGCCATGATTCTCACTATTTCATCAGGTTGTATGCTAACTGAATATTCTACTAACATTTTAGCAACTTTATTTATTCTTTCATCTCTCATATATATCACCTATTCCATTTCTTTTTAATACTTAGATTATTAATCTTCTAAATATAAGATAACACATTATTATATTTAAAGCTATACTCAAAATATATTCATTATAATCTATGTTTTGTATAAAAAAAAGAATTCAATGAAGAAGTCTTTTTTTAGGTTCTATAATTTATAGGGTGGAATAACAAATTCAAGTATTACTTGAAATGTTATCCACCCTTAAATTGTTAATATAAAGAAAAAGACATTTATCTTTGTTATAATTTAAGCGACAAAACTAAATTAAGGAGATAAATGTCATGATTAATAATAACATAATTAATAAAAACAATAAAGAATTAAAAGAAATTATTGGAATTAATGACTCCAATATTAATATATATAAATTTCAAGATGAAAAAATTAAAGATAATATTTCTAAAGTGTTTTATGGAATTCTATTTTTTAATGATAATGTTTGCCCTAAATGTAATAAAGTTCATAATAAATTTTATGTACATAATAAAAAAGTATCTCTTATTAAATTACCTATGGTTTCTGGTTTTGATGCTTATTTAAAGCTTACTAAAACTCGTTACAAATGTATGGAATGTAATAAAACTTTTATTCCTGCTAATACTCTAACAAATCCTGGATGTTTTATTTCTAATAAAGTTAAATATCTAATTGCTCTTAAATTAACTAGTATGCTTACTTGTACTTATATTGCTCAAGATCACAATGTATCTACTCATACTGTTTTTAGAGTATTAGATACTTATGCAGAGGCTGCTAAATCTACTACTATTAAATCCTATTTACCAAAAGTACTTCATTTTGATGAGTTTAAATCTACTAAAGATGCTGATGGCAATATGTCCTTTGTTATTATGGATGGTGAAAAAAGAAAGCTACTAGATATCGTAGAAAACAGACAAAAAGCTTACTTAGAGAACTATTTTAGCTACTATACAAAAGAAGCTATTGATAATGTTGAATATATTGTAATTGATATGTATACACCTTATATTGAAATCATTAAAAATGTCTTTACTAATGCTAAAATAATATTAGATAGATTTCATATTTATCAGAATTTAACTAGAGCCTTTAATAAAACTAGAGTTGCAATTATGAATGCAGATGAAAAAAACAGAAATAAGTTCAAAAATTTTTGGAAACCTATATTACAGTTAAAAGAGAATCTTTCAGAAGTGATGTTTAAGCATGCAACCTTTAATTATAAGTTTATAAACAATAAAGCAATTATAAATTATTTAATCGAGAATAATGAGGACTTTAAAAATAATTATGAAATATATCAAGATTTACTATTTTCTTTAAAATACAATAATATGGAAATGTTTAAGAAAACAATTGATCAGCCTAATAAATTAGCTTCAGATAAAATTAAAACTTGTATATCTACCTTTATTAAGTATTACGAATATATTAAAGATAGTTTCGATGTTGAGTATAATAATGGAATAATAGAAGGTACAATATCTAAATTCAAGAAGTTAAAAACAATATCTTGCGGGTTTAGAAGATTTGAAAGATTAAAAACTAGAATAATGATACAAGAATTATTAATTGTATAGAAAAAGCATAAAAAAAAGGATATAACATTTCTGTTATATCCTGTTCTAACTCATGTATCAAATTGTAAAATTCCACCCTATTTGACAAAGAGCCTTTTTTTATAAGTCATATTTATGCAATAGCTTCTATATCATAAACATACCATACTTTTGTTTCTGGATTGCTTACAAGTCTTACTTTTGCTTTTTTTATTATTGATTTAGTACTAAGTTTTTCATTGGCCTCATATGTCCATTTTACTTGTACATCATATACTCCACCAACTTTTGTAGTTTTAGTTTCTGATGTTGCAACTTTAGTTTTATTTACTTTAGTTGTTTTAACTATTGTAACTTTATTAACAAGTGGTAAGTTCTCTGCTCCATAAGTATTTTTATATTGCTCTAGATCCATGTAATAACCGCTTATTGCATTTTTAGTAAATTGTTTTTTTACTTTTGAAAATACAAAACCTGTTCCACCTACACTATTAAAATTAGGTTTATCTCTTAATGAGAAGTAGTCAGATATAAAATATTTTGTAACACTATTGACAATATCTTTATTTTTTTTAGATTCTAATGCTGTTGTTAATTCACTTTGTATTAATTTTTCATATTCAGATTGTGTAATACTGACTGAGTATGGTCCAATTTCTAATGATGTTTTTTCAGCTTCTGTGCTTTTTGTTACTTTAGTTGCATCATAAACTGATTTAACTTCAGTAAATGTCAAAGCTAGAATTAATATTGTTAATACTCCAAATAGTATTTTGGTATTTTTGCTGATTCTCATTTATTAATTACCTTCTTTCAAAAGTTCTAGGATATATTTAGCAATTCTTTGGCTACTTAAACCATCTATTTTATCTAAATATTCGTTTATAAATTTAACGTTCTTTTCATTATTAATTTTATAATTTGTAATACTGTGTATTACTTCTTTTATAGTGTAGCTTTTTATAAATGAAAAATCATCTATATTCACACTTAGGCCACGTGTTTTTTTATATTCTTCTAAATCATCTAAATACATTATTATATGTTTATTTAAAATAGCTGCATCATAGATTAGTGCTGAGTAATCTGAGATTATTATATCACTTACACTAAGCATAGTATATAAATTAAACTCATCACACATCATAAAGTCATTTACTTTTTCTTTTATTAGGGGATGTAGTCTTACTATTAATTGATATTGGCTTGGTAATTGCTTTTGTAGTTGTTTAATATCCTTATTAACAAACTTCATATCATCAATACCATCACCTCTAAAGGTTGGTGCATATAGTACTATTTTTTTGTTAATTAATTTAGGGTATTTTTTATAAAATGTATACTGACTATCATTTATAAAATCTTGATCAAATAAGTAATCTGTTTTACTAACTCCAAGTGCTTTAACATTTTCTAATGGTGTCGCTAAAGCTTTTGCAAATATTGCTTTGAAGTATTCTGAACCTACTATTATTGAATCATAAGCTTTTATCTTATATCTTCTATTTTCTGTTTCTTCACCAAATTTTTTTATGGCACCTGTTGCATGCCACACTTGCATTATGTGAACATTCTTCTTTTTATTAATAGTACGATGAACAAAACTATTCCCATCTACTACAATTACTTTAGCGGTATTAAACAAATATGTTTGATGTATAAAACTAAATAAGTATAGAAACTTTCCTTTTAAACTACTATTAAATTTATGTAAATCACTTTTGACTATTACTTTATTGGCATTTAATATTTCTACTATTTTATTAAATTCTAAATTGTAGTCTTGATTAAAATATGATATTATTGCTACTTTATTTTTATTAACTGGCAACAAATAAGTTAGATAAAATGTTAACTTAATTAATATAGTTGCTATTATATTTTCTATTTTCTTCATCTTATCAATCCTTCAAGTTAATATTATACACTATAAAGCTTATTTAGTTAATATTCTTTATTTATATTTAATGTGTGTATGATTTAATTTGAATTATTATTTGCTGTTTACTAAACTTAATTCATTAATTGTTTTATTATCTTTTGTTTTTAAGACTAACCAACTATTAGTATTACCATAATATAAAAACAGTCCTACTTCATTAACACTTTTTAATATTACATCTTCGATGGTTTTATTTCCTTTTATTTTATTTTTGTTTTCATCTCTTAATTGACTTGTCATTCGTGCATCCATTCGTGCACTTCCATCTTTATTAAGAGGTATGTCTAAACTTAAAGTAGCTCCTGCTTTAATTACCATTTTACTTCTTGTTGGCCATGTTACTGTTGCTTTACTGTTATTATGATCTACATAAAAAACTTCATCTGCAATAGCTTTATTCCAACGATGAACTGCTTTTCCTTTGTATGGTATTGTTTTTTTAGTTACTACTAAACTTAATCCTAATGTATTCATTATTAGCTCTAACATTGCTTCAAAAGCTAATAATCGTGCATCTGAAATTACTCGTCTATGTATTCCACCTTGTTCTAGTAATTCGATTAATTTTAATGTTTCTATTTTACTTGGTGGTATTATTGTAACTATTTTACTTATGTCTTGAACATCATTCTCTTTAAAGTCTCGAGATAGTTGCATTTTATCTAGTCTGTTACCATCATAGAGTAGTATTAAAGCTAAATCATTTGTTTCTTTATCAAACTTTGCTTCATTATTTATTATTATTTTACCTGAGTTAGCTGGTAAAATAACGATACTTTCTTGTGGTGTTATATTTATATTTAAATTTATGTTCATTGATTTTCTCCTTTTAATACTTTTACTTAGAATAGCATATTTTTATATTAATGTTTAATAAGATGCTAAGCTTTTATACTTTTTGATATTTATTTATGTTATTATTCTATACTTAAATTATAATAATTACAATATTTTGTATAATTGCTTTTATAGATGTCAAAAAAAAGAATTAACTTTTGTTAATTCCTTTTTAGATAAAATTATATTTATTATTTTAGAATAGGCAGTTTCTTGGTGTTCTTGGGTATGGTATTACATCTCTAATGTTTGAAACTCCTGTAATATACATTAAGAATCTTTCAAATCCTAATCCAAATCCTGAGTGTTTTACTCCACCATATTTTCTTAAGTCTAAATACCATTCCATTCCTTCAACAGGAATGCTCATTTCTTCCATTCTTTTTAGTAGATTATCATATCTTTCTTCACGTTGAGATCCTCCTACTAATTCTCCAATACCTGGAACTAGTAAGTCACATGCAGCAACTGTTTTGTTGTCTTCATTTAATCTCATATAAAATGCTTTGATATCTTTTGGATAATCAGTTAAGAACACTGGTCCATTAACTATTTGTTCTGCAATATATCTTTCATGTTCTGATTGTAAGTCAATACCCCATTCTACTGGATATTCAAATTCTTTTCCTGATTTAAGTAATATATCTATTGCTTCTGTATATGTCATTCTTCTAAATTCAGAATCTACAATAGCTTGTAGTTTTTCTTTTATTCCTTTTTCAACAAATTGTTCACAGAAATCCATTTCTTGAGGACATGCTTTTAAGACATACTCAATGCAATATCTTACCATATCTTCAATTAAATCCATGTTATCTCCTAAATCTGCAAATGCTATTTCAGGTTCAATCATCCAAAATTCTGAAGCGTGACGACTTGTGTTTGAGTATTCTGCTCTAAATGTTGGTCCAAATGTATAAGTATCTCTAAATGCAAGAGCATATGCTTCTACATGCAATTGTCCAGATACTGAAAGTGATGTTTTCTTACCAAAGAAATCTTTTTCATAATCGCCATCAGTTCTAGTTGTTACTGTGAATGCTTCTCCTGCTCCTTCAGCATCATTTGATGTAATGATTGGTGCATGAACATAAACAAACCCTTGTGATTGATAAAATTCATGAATTGCCATTGATAAAGCAGATCTAATTCTCATTACGGCCATAAATGTATTTGTTCTTGGACGTAAATGTGGAATTTCTCTTAAAAATTCTAGTGAATGTCTTTTCTTTTGTAATGGGTAATCTTCACTACAACCTGCTTCTAGAACGATCTTTTCAGCGTGAACTTCAAATGGTTGTTTTGAATCTGGTGTTAAAACTAATTTTCCAGTTACACTGATTCCTGCCCCTGTACGATATTTTGATACTGTATCATAATCTTCTAATGTATCTGCATTATAAACGATTTGAGCACCTTTAAATTGTGTTCCATCATTCAATTCAATAAATCCAATTTTCCCATTATCTCTATTAGTTCTAATCCAACCTTGTAGTGTAATTATATCTAATTCTTCTAGTGTTTTTGATTCTAAGCTAGCTATTTCTTCATATAAATCACTAATTAATGCCTGCTCTGCTATGTAGTTATCAATCATATAATAACCTCCTGTTTATTTTATTTTATGTTAAATTTTTAGGTTTGTTTTCCAAAATAAAAAAGGCACCCAAAATTAATTTAGGAACGAATTAATTTATTCGCGGTACCATCCTAATTCACTTAGTATTTTCTAAGTGCGCTCTAAAGCTGTAACGTTGCTAACGTGTCTTTCTACTCTAGTTCAAAAAACAAACTCTGGAGCGTTACCTACAATTAATTCTTTTCTGACTTTCACCAGCTTCAGAATCGCTTTACAAGAATATACTAATTGTAGACTTTCCTTCTTAGTCTTGTCGATATTTTATCATATTGATTTGATATTTGCAACTCTTATACTATGAAAATGGTTCAGCTTCTAATAGTGATTCGATGAAAATATCATCAATTTTTTCATTTGTACTTTGTATTGTATCATGTAACTGATGACCTTTGATATCATCCATTTTTGATAGATGATATTCTAAATCATGGTTTTCATCTACTTCGATTGCATTAATATATTGATTAAATTCATTGGCTGCTTTTATTACTATATTTTCATACTCTTTTATATCTAGATATTCACATGCTACCATGATTTCAACATCATCATTAAACAGTTGTAAAAAGATAAAATTAGAAAATATAAAGTCTGCTTGTGTTAATATTGCTTCTAATCCTTCATCATCTTCTACTTCTATTTCAAATAAAGTTTCATTATTTATTTCTTTGATATTACTTTTTATATCTACTAGTCCATTATCAAAGTCTACTGCTATCATTATACGATAATATCCTTGTGTTATTAATTGTAAATCATAGATTTCTGAATTTTTAAACTCCTGTTTTATTTTTACACATGTCATCTCTTCAATTAATTGTTTTTTTATGTAATCCATAATTCTCCCCTATTTCTTAAATATTTAAAAGGCTAGTTTTAGCTAGCCTTATTATACACTACATCTTATAATTTGTTAATGTTTCCAATTGGACTACTATCGCTTGTTTGATTTGAACATGCATTTTGATCATTTGGAATTTTTGAACTATCTACATAATCATCATTTGGTGAGTCGAATAACTGATCATCACCTGTTAAATCTGATTCAGTATTGGTAAATGTTGGTTTTGAAACACTCTTTGCTTTTGATCTAGCAATTTCATCTACTGTTGATGAGACTTGACCTGCTGTTGGCTCTACATCATCAATATTTGGTAGTGGCACTGAGTCATTTGTAACATTTGAACATGCATTTTGATCATTTGGTATTTTTGAACTATCTACATAGTCCTCGTTTGGGCTTTGGTTAATCATTCCATCATTGTTATTTATCATATTTATCTCTCCGATCTTTTATTTTAATGCTTTTGTAATTCTATATATACTTTCTTTAATGGTTGTTTTAGATGTTGCTAAGTTTATTCTAAAATAGCCTTCTCCACCTAAACCAAATAAAGTTCCATCTTGTAATAATATTTTACCTTTTTCTATAAGCTTTTCTAAAACTACTTCATTGCTTCCATAAGCGCTTAAGTCTAGCCATCCTAAATAAGTTCCTTGAGCTATATTTATCTTTGCTTTTGGCAGTGCTTTTTCTATTTCTTCTTTAAACATTTTAAAATTTTCATCTAGATATACTAGCAGTTGATTTAGCCACTCATCACCTTGTTCATAAGCTGCAATAGTACCAACTATACTTAATGGTTGCATACCACCTAATCCTTTACTCATTTTATTCATGGTATTAAACCTATTTCGTAATTTTTCATCTTCAATTATAGCAAATGCTGTTGATAATCCTGGTATATTAAATGATTTTGATGGTGAAATTAAACTTATTATTTGATTTCTATCTTGATGTTTTACAACATTAAATATTGGATTATGTTTTTCATTTTCTCTTATTAAATCACAATGTATTTCATCTACTATTAAATAAGTATTAGTTACTCTTGCTATTCTTATTACTTCAGCTAAATCATCTTTTGACCAAACTCGACCTACTGGATTATGTGGTGAACACAACAGTATTACTTTATTTTCACCCTTACTAGCAAGTTTTCTTAAATCTACTAAGTCCATTTGATAACTTCCATCTTTTAATATAAGTTTATTGTTTGCTACAACTCGATTATTTCCTTTAATGAGATTAAAAAAAGGTGTATATACTGGTGATTGTATTATAACTCCTTCTTGTTCATCAGTTAGAAGTTGAATTAAATTTGAAATTGCTGGTAATATTGCTGGTGAAAAGCAAATACTATCTTTTAAGATATCCCAATCAAATCTTCGTTTATAATAGGTTAGTATTGCTTCATTTAAGCGATCTGTTGGCATACTATATCCTAGTAAATTCAGTTTTAAATAGTCTTTAATTGCATTTGATATTGGAGAAGCTATTTCAAAATCCATATCTGCAATCCACATTGGTAAGGTATCTTTTTCTGCTCTTTGATCTAATGTGTTCATAAAATCCCATTTTGTACTATAGGTGTTATGTCGATCTATTACTTTATCAAAGTCATATTTCATGTATCCATCTCCTTTACTTTATATGTTTAGTATAACAAAAAGTACTAATTTTAGAAAATACTATGCCTTTTTGTTATTATCTTTTTTCTTAATTGTTTATTTGAGCCCAATTCATGATTTCTTGAAGACCATTTGTTATACTTATTGGATGTGTCTTACAAGTTAATAATTTTACTTTATTCATTGGATCTTCTTTTAGAAAATCTTCTAAATCATTTTCATTATCCATTTTAATTATAACAAAACTCCCAAACTCTGTTAATTTTGGACCAAATAGTAGTATTTTATTTATTTTAATATACCTATTTAAATAGTCTAAATGTTTTGCAATTGCCTCTTTGATTGCTACTACTTGTTTTCTCTCATTTTCATTTGCTATTCCTGCTTGTAGTAATTCATTTATAGCATTTATCATTGCTTGACCATCTTTCATAAACTTATTTTGATCTGCATCTTTAATTGATTCACACATTAATCTTTCTAAAATTTCTACTACATCATCAGTATAGTCATATTCTACTATGTAATAATTCATTATAATCCCTCCATTATTTATATTTGTTCTTTTTTATTTTAACATTATACTTTAATCTGTTTCTTATAATTAGCACTATATTTTAAATAATAGTTTCTTTGATTTACTATAAGACAAAAAAGTGAGTTCTGTGTGAACTCACTTTTACTTATTCTTATTTTGTTTATTTATTTTCTTTATATTTATAAAAAGATCTGTTTTCTAATGGAAAGACTCTAGGACTAAATGTTCCTGGATCTATTGATTCATATACTTTATCTAAAGTGTCCATTCTAGCATCTATATTATCTATATAGTTTATAAGTTCTGCTTCTCTTGTCATTGGTAAGACTGGAGAACCATATTCTAATTTTCCATGATGTGATAGTATCATATGTTCTAAGATCATTGTTTGTTCTAAGTCTTCAACTTTAAATGCTTTAGCAATGCATAATAGTTCTGAATGTACTATTGATATATGTCCTAATAACTTACCTTTTATTGTATATTCTGTTGCTACAACTCCACTAAGCTCTTCTATTTTTCCTAAATCATGCATTATTATTCCAGCATATAAATAATCTTTGTTTATTTGAGGATAAAGTTTTTTTAATGCACTTGCAAGTTTAAGCATTGAAACTGTATGGTATGCTAAGCCACCATGATATGCATGGTGATTTTTAGAAGCTGCTGGATAATCAAATAGATTTTCATGGTATTTATTCAACATTGCTTTTACAAGTTTTTGTATTACTTCATCATTAATTTCTGAGATGAAGTGTTGTAGTAATTGATGCATTTCCTCTTTTGATAATACAGCTGTTTTAATGTAGTTACTCATATCGATTGTTGCAGAATCTACTATTTCAATTTTTTCTAATTTTAACTGTAAATTATCTCGATAATCAATAACATTAGCTTTTACTTTTATAAACATTCCTGTTTTTATTGTATCTAATAATTCTTTATTAATTTGCCATAATTTACTATCGATTTCATTTGTTTTATCTTGTAATTTAAGGCTTAAATAATCATTTCCTGATGTTGTTTTTCCTTTTACTAAATTTGATATTAAGTAGATATCTTCTATTTTATCTCCTTCAGCAAATTCATTAATGTATTTCATTTTCTATTAACTCCTCTATTTTTTGCAGTATACTATTTTTATCATAACCTTTTTGATATAATTTTGCATATATATTTGATTTAAGCTTATATCCTGTATACTTATTTGCATATTTCTTGTAAAGTTGTCTTGCATCTTTATCTAAATTTTCTAAATCTTCTTCTTCATCAATTTGATATAATGTTTGTTTTATTATTGACATATCAAAGCCTTGTGTTTTCATTTTATTGATAAATTTTTGATTGTATTCTCTTTTGTTCTTACTCTTATAAAAACCACTTACATATTTTTTTTCTAATATCTCTTTTTGTTGTTGTTCAGTTAGCTTGATATTTGTATTAATACCTTTTTCATATAATTTATTTTTTATATAAAGTGGTCCATAACCCTCTCTAACTTTTTGAGCTATATATGATTCTTGAAAGGCTTTATCATCAAGTAGTTTTATTTTCTTTAAATATTGGACTACTTGTATTATTATATCTTTATCATATTGTTTGTTTTCTAATTTATCTTGCAACATTTTACTAGTAATAAAACGTTTGCTTGTAATATCAACTGCATATTCTAAGACTTGATAGTATATTCCTTTTTCTTTTAGTATTTCATAATCTGTACTAGAAATTTCTTGATCTTTATATAATTTAAACTCAAAAATATCATCTTCATTAACAATTATTGTTTCATGATTTTCTATTTCTAACTTATAAAATCTTTTTGTTTTTGATAGCGATTTTATTTTGTATGTTATTATTTTTGATTTTTTTACTTCTAAGATTTCTGATTGCATTGTTATACACCACCATTATTTGTTTATAAAATAGTTCACTTGAATATTCTGTTGATTTATTTAATGCATTTTCTACTAGTTTTTCATATGTTTGTTTATCTATATTTGATAATTGAAGTATTTTTGAGGCTAATTCATTATAACTATCAATATAATAACCAGTTTTGTCTTCAATAACTAAACTTTCTAAGTTTTTATCATAACGACAAATAACTGGCAATCCTGAGGCCATAGCTTCAATAAATGTTAATCCTTGTGTTTCTGATGTTGATGTTGAAACAAAAACATTTGCACATTGATACATCATTGCTACTTTTTCATGAACTACTTTTCCTACTGTATATACTATTTCTTCAAGTTTATTATCTACTATCATTTTTTTTATGGTTTCTAAACTTGGTCCATCTCCAACTATCAGTAACTTTACATTATTTATATTTTGTTTTTTTATTTCAATAAATGCTTTCACTATTTCATCTGTATTCTTTTCTGGTGCTATTCTTCCTATATTGATTACTACAAAATCATCTTTTTTTATATTATATGCATTTCTTACTTCTTGTAATTGTTCTTCTGTATATAAGTCTTTTTTAAATTTTGATAGATCTATTCCAGTAGGGATTACATTTATTGTATTATTTACTCCATATCTTAACAAGGCATCTGCCGTTTTAAATGATGGTACTATTAATTCTGTTGTATTATCAGCATAAAACTTTGTTCCTGTATCTATTAACTTTTTTAAAGGTTTTTCAAAATGTCCGTTAGTATATTTGGTTACATAATGAGTATAATCTTCATACATTGTATGATAGGTATACACTAATGGTATATCTAATTGTCTTGCAGCTATACGTGCAAAAATACCCACACCATATTCTGTGTGAGCATGAATAATGTTTAAATCTAAATTATGTAAATATTGAATAACATTTCTTGAATAGAATCCTGAAAGGTTATAACCATATAATTTTTTTATTGATATTCCAGGTAATTTAATTAAGTTACCTTCTCTTGTGATTCTTGTATTGTTTGATGAAGTTACTATATAGACCTCGTGTTTATTTTTCTTGAGCTCTTCTTCTAGAATACGAACTGATGTAACTACACCATTGATATCAGGAGAATATGTATCTGTAAAGATTGCTACTCTCATTAATCTTCAACTCCCTTTTTCAATTCTTTTACATTAGCAAATATCACAAAGCCTACTATCATTACTAAGTAATATGTTAGAAAACGCCATAATAACATTACTGATGTTGTGGCAACTCCAAACACTGGCCCTAATAATAACATAAATGTTCCTTCAGTTCCTCCTGCTGCTCCAGGTAGTGGAATAAATGATGCAATCATAAAGACAAAAGCTGTTAATATGATTATATTCATTAGTTGTGAGGGATCTAAATGTAAGTTTAATGCTTTAGCTGCAAAAAATGGAATTGAATAAAAAGTAAATATTTTTAAGGTATCTATACCAACTCTGTGTATCATTATATCTTTATGTAATAGTAAAGTATTAAATTCATCTCTAAATAGTTGTAACCATATTTTGGCAGAATTCTTTTTTTCTTCTACATTTTTTAGAATTTTAATCTTTCCTAAAAAAGGAATGATTGTTCCAAATATAAAGCGATGAAATTTTTCTGAAAAAGCTGTTAAAAACAGTCCTACTATAACTACCAAGTTTATGAAAAAACCTAAGAATACTAAATTAAATATTGCATCAAATGTTACTGATAGTTTAGCATAGTTAAATAGTAATGCTAAAGCTCCAAAAATTACTAATACACTTTGCCAAGATATAAAACTTAACATTAACATACTAGCTGATCTGTTTGAAGGTACTTTTTGTTTAGTAAACAATAATACTTGTGCAAATTGTCCACCACTTGCAAACGGCGTAATTGCGCTAAAGAAAGCCCCTGTTTGTTGAGCATCAATAGCATTTCTAAACGTATAGTTTTTATCAAATCTTCGACAATAATAATATATAAAATAAGCATCAAGTAAGTTGTACATTATCATTATAACTAGGGCAATGATAAACCAAAATATATTTATATTTGAAAACATTTTAATAATATTCTCATAATCATTCTTAAATGAAAATACCATTACTACAAATGTAATAGCTACTATAATCGCAAAATTTCTTTTTGTTTTTTTATCCATCTAATCCCCCTGTTTCTTTAAATATTTTACCTTATTTATTCTTTTAGTTCAAATAAATACAGTGAACATTAAAAAAATGTAAGATTAAACAGACTATCTTTTCAAATTTTTAAGTTTATTTTCAGCATTTTTATAATTTGGTAAATAAATACTTACTAAGTTATAAAACTTTTTTGAATGATTTGGTATGATAAAGTGTGCTAATTCATGCACTATTACATAATCAATACACTCTTGATCATAATGAAGTAACATAGAAGATAATACTACTTCATTTCTTTTATAATAACATGTTCCATACTTTGAAATCATCTTTCGCACTTTTAATTTCGGTAAAAAATCAATGTGTTGAAAAGACTGTACTATCTCAAAAAATCTTTTTTCTAATATTTTTTTTGCAGATTCAACCATAAACTTATCAACTAGTTTGTTAATTACTTCTTTATCGTTGATATCCTTTACCATTATATATAAGTATTCTTTTTCTATAAATGCTATTTGGTTACCATTTGTTTTTTTCACTTGGATAGTATATTGATTGTCAAGATAGTTTATAATATCATTATTTTGGTAGCCACTCTTTTTCATTTTTTCTAAATCATACTTATTTTCTATCCTATCTATATATTGATCTATAAATGGTAGTAACTGCTCTTTGTTAGTATGATAAGGTGTTGTAATTAATAGTGAGCCATCTGTTTTCATTCTAATATAAGTATTTTTATTTTTTGATTTTTTATCTATTACAACATAATAATTACGATGTTTAAAACTATCCATTAATAACCATCTGCTTGTCTTTGGTGGTTTGTTTTATTCTTTTCCATATAGGCATTTATAATATCATCTTTAGTAAAGTTTAGACTAATTGCTACTTTAATATACTGTTCAAATAATTTATGAATGTTCTCATTGTTAAAATTATCATTTAAATTTGTTGCTAATGTGAATACTTTTATAAATTGTTGAGTTAATGATTGTTTATCATTTTCAACATTAAAATCTAATTGTATATCAAGATCATTTGCTAATGATACTAAAAAATGTATTCCATCAACATATTCTTCTAATATTACTTCTTTAGCTGAAGCATCTTTTAAAGACCAATATTTGAATGTTCTTGTTTCATTTGCTAGTTCACCTAATTCTACTAAAAAAGCTAATATTCTTTTTGATTTAGTATCATGGTTGTTAACATTATGTATAGCTGCAATTTTTTGATCTAAATCAGCTTGTATTGGTTTAATTTTTTCTAAATTTATTTCCATTGTATTTTCTCCTATTCATAATTTTTAATTAAAAAAAAGCTAAAATACAACCGTATTTTAGCCTGATTAATTATTTAAGTAAATCGATTAATTCTTCTTTTTTCATTGCAGAATAACCAGTTTTACCTGCTTCTTTAGCCATAGCTCTTAATTCTACGACAGTTTTATCTTCTAAACTTTCAGTTGCAACAGCAGTTTCTTCTACAGTTACTGTAGTTTTTCCTTCTAATGCATCTTTAGCTTGGTTTACAATAATTTCAAAACCTTTTTCATCGTGAATAGCCATTTCTGAAAGCATTTTTCTATTGATTTCAATTCCAGCTAATTTTAAACCATGAGTTAATCTTGAATATGAAATATCATGCATTCTTGCTGCTGCATTGATTCTTGCAATCCATAATCTTCTCATGTTTCTTTTTAGTTGTTTTCTATCTCTAAAAGCATATTGTAATGATTTCATTACCTGCTCATTTGCTGTTCTATAAAGCTTGCTTTTTGATCCATAATAACCTTTTGCAAGTTTTAATACTTTTTTACGTCTATTTCTTGCGACGTTTCCACCTTTTACTCTTGCCATGTTTTTCGTTTCCTCCTTATATTATTAATTATTTAACTAATAATGTTTTGATTCTTTTGTAATCGCTCTTAGAAATTAATGATGCTTTTCTAAGTTGTCTTCTTTGTTTCGTTGATTTTCTTGGTGCTAAGTGAGAAGTATAAGCACGTCCTCTTTTAAGTTTTCCTGTTCCTGTTTTCTTAACACGTTTAGCTAAACCACGGTGTGATTTCATTTTTGGCATAATCTTCTTCCTCCTATGCTATTTCTTTTTAGGTGCAACAAACATGATCATGTTGTTACCCTCTAACTTAGGTGCTTTTTCCACCACTGCTATATCTTCGATACCTGCAATAAAGTTTTTCATAATTTCTCTACCTATATCAGTATGAGCCATTTGACGTCCTCTAAATCGCATTGCTACTTTTAATTTGTCACCTTTTTCTAAGAACTTACGTGCATTTTTTAATTTTGTATTAACATCGTTAGTATCAATTACTGGTGATAATCTAATTTCTTTTGTATCTTGAATTTTCTGATTCTTTTTTGCTTCTTTAGCTTTCTTTTGAGCTTCGAAACGATATTTTCCATAGTCAATTATTTTGGCTACTGGTGGGTTTGCTTTTGCTGCAACCACAACTAAGTCTAAGTTTTTTTCTAAAGCCATTTTCATTGCTTCTTTAGTGTTAATAACACCAACTTGTACCCCTTTATCGTCAATTAATAATACTTCTCTTGCTCTAATAGCCTCATTTACCAAATCATCATTTTTGGCAAATCCTTTATTTCCTGAACCAAATTTACTAATAATAGTGCCCTCCATTTCATTTTAATAAAAAAACACTCTGTAAAAAGAGTGTTACATTTTCTCAATAAGGTTTTGTCTCTACATACTGTATCGTCAGTGACCTTTACCCATAACTATTTTGTCATCGGGTGAGATTTGCATCTTCTTTCCACGCACTTGTAATTATATCAAAATTAACTTTAACTGTCAATACTATATACAATTAAGTTGAAAGCTTATATATAAGCAATTTTAACTGTAAAGTGTAAAGTTAACTTCTACACTTCCACTTAATTCGTAGAATTAAGTCTTACATCGATTATCATTAAAATATCAGTAGAAGTTAGTCTTACACAGGTATACAATAGTATTAATAGATTTCGCTTTTTATATTTTTATGAAAGAGTGATTAGTATGGAAACAAACAAAGGTAAACATTTAACTTTAGTAGAAAGAGAATACATTGAAAGTAAACTTAAAGAACTTGCTACTAAAACTTCAATCGCTAAAGATTTAGGTAAAAGTAAATCTACAATAAGCAAAGAAATTAAAAATCATCGATACTTATATATTAAGTCTTATTCAAGAGATAGAAGTCTTGTATTTGATTGTATTCATATGCAAGAATGTAAAGTTAATAAATGTAATAATACTTGCTCTGATTATTCAATGATACCTTGTAAGCATAGAGATAAAATAATCGGTGTTTGTAATGGATGTGTTGATATAGTTAGCTGTAGATATACTAGGTATAGATATGATGCGAAAAGAGCTCAAAATGAATATGAGTATTCACTTGTAGATTCACGTATAGGTGTAAACCTTACTACTTCTCAAGCTTCAATTATCGGTTCTATTATCAAACCTTTAATAAATAATGGACATTCTCCATATGCGATTATTAAATCTAATGATAATTTAAATATTTGTGAAAAGACACTCTATAATTATATTTCTAATGGAGTCTTTTCTAAAGATGGTTTAATAGATCTCGATTTAAGATGTAAAGTATCAAGAAAAGTAAAAAAAATTAAATCAAAGCCAAGAAATAATAGAGCTTATTTAACCAACAGAAAGTTTAATGACTTTGAAAAATATTTATTGGAACATGCTTCATCCTCTGTAGTAGAAATGGATACAGTATATAATAATATATCAACTGGTCCATTTATTCAGACTTTTTATATTAGAAAATTCAAAATTATGATTGGGGTCTATCAAAATGAAAAATCTATGGAAGCAATGGTAAATGGTCTAAAATATTTAAAGTCTTTACTTGGAGATGACTTATATAAAAATATATTTCAGGTGATTTTAACAGATAGAGGTAGTGAATTTTATGCAACTGATAAAATTGAAGAATTAGGTAGTAAATTATTTTATTGTGATCCAATGGCTTCATATCAAAAAGCAAATGTTGAAAGAGGCCATGTAACATTGCGATATATATTGCCAAAAGAAAAAGATCTAAATAATCTTGGCTTAAAATCACAAGAAGATTTAGATCTAATCTTTTCACATATTAATTCATATCCAGTTGAAACTTGTAATGGTAAATCACCAATTAATTATATGAAATATTTTATTGATAACACCAATGAAATATTACAATTACTAAAAATTAGTGAAATAGAACCTTCAAGTATAATACTTAAGCCAAAACTTATAAAGAAATAAACCGTAACGAATTAATATCAAAATAAGCGAAATTCTATCGAATGAATGAATACATACATAGTAGAAGTTAGTGTTACAACATTACAAAATTACAAAACTACTATGATTTTCAGTGTGTAGAAATTAGTCTTACTTTGAATATAAGTATACCACTATAGATAAGTATTGAAAGTAAACATCACTAAAAAAACACCTTTTAATCGTTAGATATAGAATTTAGTATTACATGAACCATCTATAGCCTAAGTGTAGAATTAAGTTTTACACTTTACCAAGCAATTTTAACTCAGCTTCTCTATTCTATCATATCTTTATATTTATTACTAGAAGTAATTATAAAACAATTAGTAAAATATTATTATCTTATGTTTTATGTGATTATGTAGCTGAATCATTATTTATTTAAATTTTTAGTTTATATAATATTAAAATTGTTTTAAAAACATAATTATGAATATAACTATAATAGTAGTAATACATAATTCAGCCTGAAAAAAACTTTAGTTAACCATTATTTTACGATATTTTTATTTTACTAGTCTTTTTTTGTGTTATATTTATTACATACAATTTAATACATTCTTTTCCACTAGGGGCGCTTAATGCTGAGATGGTCTTTTCCTGTCCCTTTGAACCTGATTTGGTTAGTACCAACGTAGGGAAGTGATTACGATTTAACACGTAACCGTTTTTGTTCAGTGGAATAAGCACGGTTTTTTTGTATATAAATTTTTTGGAGGTATTAAAATGCAAAACAAAGCACAATGTGGTTGCACTGGTAATATTAATATTACTGGTTGCCGTCTATCGTATTATCCTATGTCTAATGATTATGTCAATATAATATTAGATGCTGTTAAAGATGTAGATTCAAGTAAGGTTTATAGTAAAACTGATTTATTTTCAACAATGTATCGTGGAAGTCAATCTTATGTAGTACATACTGCTAAGCAGTTATTTACTAATGCTTATCACAAAGATATTCATAGTGTTTGTGAATTAACTTTTTCTAAAGGCTGTCCTGGAGATGTTGATGCTGATGTTATTATTCAAGAAAATGAGCTGGATAATTTAGATGTAAAAACTGATGATTCTTTTCTAGTACATGCTAAGTATTCTTTTTATGTTTTTGGAGATAATGATTATATGAAAGAAATTATGTATATTGTAGAACTTGCAAATAAATATAATTTAAAACCTACTAGTGATCACTATGTAACTCTTTTAACTGGTTCTGCTAAAGATATGTTTGATTATTTCAATGAAGTTTTAAGTTATTCTTTTAAAAACTTGAATCACTATGTTTTAGAAGCAACTTTAAGTGTAAACAGTCCTAGTTTAAAAGGAGAAACTCTATAATGAAAAATATGTATAAATGGGAATTAAAAGACATAATTATGATTGGTCTAATTTCAATTATTTTTGGAATTATTTATTTAGGAGCTGTTCATATTGGTATTTATTTAGGAGTTTTACTAACACCTCTTGGTTTAGGTATCTTAGCTAATGAATTTATTTTTGGAATTTGGTTTATGGCGGCAACACTTGCTGTTTATATTATTAGAAAACCAGGAGTTGCTACAATAGCTGAAATGCTTGCAGCTTTAATTGAAGTTTTTTTAGGAAACATGTATGGCCCAATTATTTTTGTGTCTGGTTTAGTTCAAGGTATTGGTTCTGAAGCAGCTTTCTTTGCAACTTCATATAAAAGTTATTCAATGAAAACTTTTACTATATCTGCTTTAGGTGCAACAATTACAAGCTTTATTTGGGGATTCTTCCGTTCTAATTTTACAGGTATCTCTATTGGAATGTTAGTTGCGATTTTTGTAATTAGATTTATTTCAGCTTGGTTTTTTAGTGGATTTTTAGTTAAAAAATTAGTAGATGCATTAGCTAAGACTGGTGTTTTAGAAAACTATGAAATAAACAACAATGAAGTCTAATGTCTTTAGTTATAAAAGATTTCAGTTTATCATTTAAAGAATATACTTTATTTAATAAATTAAATCTTGAATTTGAAAATAATTCTTTCAATCTAGTTACTGGTGTTAGTGGAAGTGGAAAATCTACATTGTTTCATTTCATTTCTAATTCTTTAAATAAATCTTCAATTAAATTTGAAGGTAATGTTTTTATTGATGATATTGACTTATATGAATTAAATAATCAAGATAGATGTCATTATTTATCTTTGATGTTTCAAAACCCTGATTTACAGTTTTGTATGGATACTGTTGAAAATGAACTAATATTTTGCTTAGAAAATATTAATTGTGATCCCTTATTAATTAAAGATAAAGTTATGAATGCTTTAAACTTTGTAAATATCTGCCATTTGCAAACTAGAGTGCTTTCAACTTTATCTGGAGGTCAAAAACAGTTAGTTGCTTTAGCATGTAATTATATACTTGATAGTGATGTCTGGTTGTTAGATGAACCTTTTGCCAATGTTGACCCTGACACAACTAGACTACTGATCAAGAAATTAGTACAACTACAACACGATAAAAATAAAACTATTATTATTATCGATCACAAAATTGATAAATTATTAGCTTTCAGTGATAATATATATGTCTTAGATAATAAAACAATAACAGTATATAATAAAGATAATTATCCTAATACTGAAAACTATAATTTTATTTATCCTAATTTACATACCAAAGAAGTATTATTTGAACTAGAAAATTTTATACCTTTATTAAAGGATAATAGTGAAGCTAATGTCTGTTTAACTACTAAAATATATCAAGGTAGCATTATTGCTATTACTGGTGTAAGTGGTATTGGAAAAAGTAGTTTTTTAAACAGTTTAGCTGGTATGAATAGTTATAAGGGTAAAGCATTGTATAAAAAGACTGACTTATGTAAATTTAATAAAAAAATTTATTATAAAGATATAGGTTATGTTTTCCAAAACCCTATTGATCAATTTCTAACTAATAATTTAAAGCAAGAATTAGAACTGTCTTTAAAAAACTTTATGGATGAAACAAAGATAGCAAGTACTATTTTAAATGTTTTAAATAACTTAAGTTTAGCAAATAAAGAAGATTTATCTCCCTATAAATTAAGTCAAGGACAACAAAGAAGGTTTGCATTATCTTTAATAACTAGTAGAAATGTACAATTATTGCTATGTGATGAGCCAACATATGGTCAAGATTATAATAATGTAATTAAAGTTATTAATATGCTAATTGATAAGAATAATCATAATAATACTACAATTATTTATACTACTCATGATTATGAATTGGCCAGTGCTTTTTCACATGTTCATTTACACTTTACTAATGATGGTATTCAATTATTGAAAAATACTATAGATGGTGATATATCATGCTAAATATATTAAACCCTTCAATAAAATGTTTATTATTTTTAATAACAGGCTTAGTTTTAGCTTTTCAAAGTAATATTTATTTTGATTTAGCTTTATTATCATTCTTAATAGTATGCCTTTTGTTGTCTAAAATAAATTATTTAACATTTATTAAAACATTCTTAATTGTTTCAATTGCCTGTTTAAGTTTATATTTTTCAGCAAGTAATTTTTATGCCTTAGAAAACCAAAGTAATATTGCCTTTTTTAATATTGTTACTGATAGTAAAAGTATGTATGCCTTTGAGCTTGTAGCACGAACTTATGGTTATTTTATGCTAGGTGCTGCCTTTACTTTAACTACTGATGTAATAGATTTTTCTTATTCAATGCAACAGCAATTAAAATTACCACCAAAATTTGTTTATGGTATAATTGCTTGCCTTAATATGATGCCTCTTTTAAAAAATGAATATTTTAAACTAAAGTATAGTTTTAAAGCTCGTGGTTTAAACCCTTCTTTACTTAATATTAATTTATATTTACCCTTGCTTGTAAAATCGGTTTATTATTCAAATGCGCTTGCTTTAGCTATGGAATCTAAAGGTTTTAGTGATGATGCTTTACGTAGTTGTTATCATAAAACTAATATTAATTGGTATGATTATTTATTCATATTATTATTTAGTCTATTTATTATTGTTATTAGAATTATATTATAAAAATTAAAATAACCTAAAAAAATGGTATTACTTTAAAAGTAATACCATTTGTTGTTATGTAAGTAATATATATTTAATTTGTTTCTATTACACCATATCCACCATTTTTACGTTTGTAAATAAGATGAATATTTTCAGTTTCAATGTCTCTATAAATATAGAAATCATGATGTAACATTTCCATTTCTAAGATTGCTGTTTCAACATCTTTTGCCTCTGGAGTTATATGTTTAGTTCTTACAATTTCCTCTTCTTCTTCTAAGTATAGATCTTCTGGTGCTTCTAAGAAAGCAGGATCTAAAGCAAGTCCTAATTTTTCTTTTTCTTTACGATGTTTCTTGAATTTTGTTTTTAATTTTCTAACTTGTCTTTCAAGTTTATCAACTACTCTATCAATTGCATCATATAAATCTTTTTCTGTAGCTTCTGCTCTAAGAATTCCAAACTTTGTAGGAATTGTTGTTTCTACTTTTTCAATTCCTCCACGCTCTACACTAAGTAATACATTAGCTTTTGTAGTATCATCTACTACAAAGTATTTATCTAGTGTATCTAGACGAGATTTAACAAACTCATTTAACGCCTCAGTGACTTCGACATTTTCTCCTCTTACTGAATATTTCATAAGTAATCATTCCCTTCTAACTGTTATTAGTTATCTATATTATATATTAAACATAGAAATAGTAAAGTATATAACATTAGAATTTTATGCGATGCATTTATGTTATCTTTATTGATACATAAAGTATATTCATAACTAAAAAAGAGTCATAATATTTGACTCTTGTTTTTTTAATCATATTTAGATGGTTGGAAATTTCCTAGTATTTCTTTTGAAGGTGTAACATTTATAAAAGCATGTGGATCTATATCAAAGATCATGTCTCTTATTAAATTTATTTCATATGTTGAAACAACTGTGTAAATGAAGTTTTTGTCTTCTTTTGTATATCCACCTTTTGCTGGTAATACTGTCATACCATGTATTGTATTATCTAACATAGTTTGAATTACTTTGTCGCCTTCACCTGTAATTATAGCTAAGGTAACTCTATTGTATCGAACATGTATGGCATCAATTACTTTACTTGAAACAAATACTGAAATTAATGTATACACTGCAATTGTTATATTAAAGAAATATGCTGATGCTAAAACAATTAATCCATTTAATATCATCATATATTTTCCTGCTGATACTTGTTTTTTTACTGACATATACAAGGCAACAAAGTCTGTACCACCTGTTGATGCACCTGCTTCTAGGGCAACACCTGTACCAATACCAGCACATATACCACCGACAATAGCATTTAACATGATGTCATCTAGATGAACTACACTTGGCATAATTCCTAGGAATATAGATGTTATAACAACATTTATAAATGATAAAACTGTAAAGTATTTACCAACATTGAAATATGCTAATATTGCAAGAGGTATGTTCATTACTAGTAATGCTCCACCAAGAGGTATTGCTCCACTTGATAATTTATTGACTATTAATGCAACCCCTGTTAATCCACTTGATAATAATCCACTTGATTGATAAAAGTTTACAAGTGCAAATGCTTGAATAAGTGATGATAATGTTAATAATATTAAACTTTTAACTAATCTTTTTTTATTCAATTAAATCTCCTTCTTTCTCTTCAAATTCTAAATCTGATATTCTTGTAAATTCTCTACTTATTTTATTAGTAGTTGTTGTGATATCTTTTACTTCATTACTTACTTTTCCAATACTATTTGATAAAGACTGCCATCTTTTTTCATATCTTGTAAATTCTTCTTTTAGTTTATTCAAATGTAGATGAATTTGTTCTGTATATTTAGTAGCTTCTATATTTCTTAAAAGTACTTGAATAGAAGTTAATGTTGCCATTATTGTTGTTGGTGAGGCTATCCAGACATGCTTTTTATAAGCATATTCTAATACATCCTCATTATAAGCATTTACATGAGCAAAGATTGCTTCTGCTGGTAAAAACATTATTGCACTTTCAGCTGTTTCATATTTTATTATGTATTTTCTACTGATAGCATCTATATGGTTTTTCATATCTTGTTTAAATAATTTAGCTGCTTGAGTTCTAGTAGCATTATCTAATTTTTCATCGACCATTTTCTGATAGTTTTCTAATGGAAATTTAGAATCTATTGCTATTTTTCCTACGGGATCTGGAACATCTATCAAAGCATCAACTATAAAGTCATTACTTAATTTCTTTTGTAAATAATAGTATTTTCCAGGTTCTCCAAAAATGTTTTTCAAGATATTTGAAAGTTGTATTTCTCCATAAATACCTCTTGTTTTTTTATCAGTCAAAACATCTTGTAATGAAATGATGTTAGTTGATAGTGATTCAATTTTTTTCTGTGCTTCATCTATTTTAGATAATCTTTCTATCATTGAGGTAAATGAAGTATTTGTTTTTTCAAAACTCTTATTGATTTTATCATTCATATCTTTACTTATGTTGTATAGTTGGTCTTTTAAAAGATCGTT
Source organism: Mycoplasma sp. P36-A1 (assembly GCF_049478495.1). NCBI lineage: Bacteria > Bacillati > Mycoplasmatota > Mollicutes > Mycoplasmatales > Mycoplasmataceae > Mycoplasma > Mycoplasma sp. P36-A1. The sequence goes on from NZ_CP168083.1 coordinate 1,320,160, forward strand.
AATTTTTCCAAAACTATCATTTAAAAGCCTTATTATTTTAGCATAATTTTCAAAAGAATCTTTTTGTTGTTTATTAAAAGCATTATTATTATTATCTAATAATTTATCACTACTTACTTGCATTAAATTATTGATGTTAAACAATAATTCTTGATTATTAAACTTATTGTCTTGTTGAATTTTATTGTAATCAGTTGGCTGATTATTTTTTAGTTGTAATGCAATTAGTATTAGGACTGCTATTAAGATTATTATTAGTAAAATTTCTATCATTTATCATTATCCTCCTTACTAAATTTGTTTTGAATTACTTTTGAAAGTAGTATTATTAACACTAAAACTATAACTCCTACTAACAATGGTTTAGGATCTTCAAATACATGAAGTAGTGATTCTCCTAAATAAGTATTAAAACCTAAAGCAACAGCTTTTGCACTTAACATAGCTGCATAAAACTCTCTTTTTCTAATTGTTGAAAGTGCACATGCATAACTAATTAAAGAGTGTGGAAAAAATGGTAGTATCATTAATAACATTAATATCCACATTCCTTTTGTTTCTACCCAATTGAATACCTCATCCAATTTCTTATTATTTTTTATATGTGGTAAATTTAAAAACCAATCTGTAATAAAATATCTAATTGTAATGAATACAACAATTGTTCCAGTTACTGATCCTGCATAGGTAATTAAGAAACCTACAATTGGTCCATAGTTTTCTATATTAGCTAGCAACATTACATTTAGTGGTAACATTGGCATTATTGCTTCTAAAAACGGCATTGCAAAGGCACCAAGCAATCCTAAAGATGCAAGAAATGCTAAAGACACTTCTAATATATTAGATATGTTATCAATCAAACCATTTATAAATTCCCTCATTTAAAACCATCCTTTATTCAAAAAATTCGTCTTTTGGAGTCAATTCTTCTATTTCTACTTTTATTATACGCCCATCTTTAACTTGTGATATGTTTATATCTAAGTTTTCATACACAGTTTTCATACCTTCATACACTTTAGGTACTTTCATAATATTTTTAACCCAGTCAGCAACCTTAAGTCCTTTTGCATTTTCTGGCATTTTAGTTGCATCTAAATACATATCAAATAGTAATTGTACTTCTGTTTGCCCACTTACTTCAAAATTATGCAATCCTATTTCAATAACATCTGCTGGTAAATCATCAGTTTCATCGTATATTTCACCAACAAGTACTTCTAAGATATCTTCTAAAGTTACTATTCCAATTGTTTCAGCTGTTTTATCATCTACTACTATAGCCATATGATTCTTTTTTCGTTGTAACTCTTCTAAAACATCTATAGTATTCATTTCTTTTGATAATGTCATTGGTACATTAGCAATTTCTTCTAAACTCTTATTATTTTTTAAAACAATATTCATTAAATAGTCTTTTTCTAAAACAACACCTATTATCTCTTTATTATTAGCATCCATCAATGGTAGTCTTGAATGTTTTGTATTTGAAAATATTCTTGTTATTTTTTGATTGCTATCATTTATGTTAATTGCTATTATATCTTGTTTAGAAACCATGATTTCACTAATCTTAACATCAGCAAATTCAATTGCTGATTCTATTAATTCTCTTTCATCTTGATCAAGACCACCTTCATTTTCAATTAACATGACTAAATCATGTAGTTCTTGTTCAGTGAAAGAGTATTTTGAATTATTGTTTTGTGATTTAGCAATTTTATTTACAGCTTTTTGTAAAATATCAAATAAATAAGTGATTGGTCTCATAATTATGCCAATTACATATAATGGTTTGGCTGTTGCAACTGCTACTTTTTCAGGTGCATTAGCTGCAAAAGTTTTTGGTAGTACTTCACCAAACACTAATACTAATACTGTCATTACAATTGTGGCATAGACTACTGCACTTTCATTAAAAAGTGATATAAAAACCATTGTTGTTAATGATGATGCTAGAATATTAACAATATTATTCCCAACTAATATTGTTGTTAGATACTTGGTAAAGTTTTTTTGCATTTTATAAACTAATTTAGCTTTTTCTAATTTACTATCACTATCTTTTGATAATGCTCTTAGCTTCATTACATTAGCTGATGTTAATGCTGTTTCACTTGAAGAGAAAAAAGCTGAAATAGAAAGTAAAACGATTAATACGATAATTAAAATGATTGTACTTGTATTCATAATGTTCCCCTGTTCTCATTTTTTAATTAATATAGTGATTCTAATGTTTCATTTATAAAGATGTTCATTTTTTGTATTTTATCTTTAGCTTTTAAGATTGTATCTGCTTTTGAAGCTAAGTAAAATTTTAATTTTGGTTCTGTTCCACTTGGTCTTATTGCTAGCCAACTTCCATCTTCTAAGGCTATTTTAATGGCATTTGTTTCTGGTAAATTAGTTGAACTTACAACTTTACCATTTTCTATTATCTCTTTAAATTCAAAGTCATATATTTTAGTTATTTTCTGGTTTATAATACTTTCTAATTCTCCATTTCTAAAAAATGACATTATTAGTTGTACTTGATCTTTAGACTTTAAAGGATCTAAGTTAATTGATACTTGTTTATTTTGATAAAAACCATGTTCATGATAAATGTCTACTAATGCATCAAGTAATGATTTTTCTAATGTTCCATAATGATTAATCATTTCGGCAATTATTATTGTTGTAGAAACAGCATCTTTATCTTGAACATATGGATTTGATAAGAAACCTAGGCTTTCTTCATAACCAAATTCAAATTTATATTCATGTGATTTTGAGTATTCTTCAATTAAAGAACCAATATACTTGAATCCTGTTAATACTGAGATATTTGTTAAATTATATTTATAGGCAACTTCTTTACCTAGATCACTTGTTACAATTGTATCAATCATCACTGAATTATCTTCTAATTTATTTTGTTTATATCGATAACTTAGGATGTATTCTAATAATATTGCTCCTAGTTCATTTCCTGATAAAAGTTTGAATTCTCCATTTTTTCTTCTAACACAAACTCCTACACGATCACAATCAGGATCTGTGGCAATTACATAATCAACATTAAGCTGATTTGCTTTTTCTATTCCTAAAGCAAAGGCTTTAATATCTTCTGGATTAGGTTCTGGTGCAGTACTAAAATTTGGATCTGCATCCATTTGAGCTGGCACCTGAAAAATATGGGTAAATCCAGCTTGTTGTAGTGCTTTAGGAATTATTGGTCCACCAGCACCATGTAATGGTGTATAAACTATACCATGATTTCTTACATCTAATTCCTTATTTATCATACACTCTACAGCAGCATCAACAAATGGGCGATCATCTTTAGAATCTAAGAAATGAATAAGTTGGTTATTACTTCCAAAATTATCAATATCAATTTCTAATTCATTTTTTATTTGATCTATTTCATAGACAATTTTGCTTATTTCATCAGGTAATATTTGACAACCATTAGCATCATATACTTTATAACCATTATATTCTTTTGGATTATGACTTGCTGTTATATTTATTCCTGCAGCACAGTTCATGTACTTTATCATATATGAAAGTTGTGGAGTTGGTCTTAAATCTTCAAATATATATGCTTTAATATTTTCTTTTGCTAATAAATTAGCAACTAATGCTGCAAAATCTTGTGAAAATTTACGGTTATCATAAGCTATACATACTCCACTATCATTAATATCATAATGTTTTTTCTTTAGATATTGAATAAATCCTAATGTTGTTTTTGCTACAACATAATGATTTATTCTATTACTTCCAGGTCCTATTTTTCCTCTAATTCCAGCAGTACCAAATTCTATTTTCTGTGAAAAAGCATCTTCTTTTTCACTTTCACTCATTAAAAATAATTGTTTTTTTATCTCAGGATTTATTGTAAATGATTCAATCCATTTTAAGTATTCATTTTTACGCATTTTTTATCACTACTCCTTCACACTTTATTATAGCAAAATTTAATAATATCTTAAACTGTTTAGACAAATTATCCTATGTAAAAGACTATTTTAAACTTAGTTGTACAATATAAAGTTAAAACATCTGTTCTTATTTAATTTAGGATATGAAATACTACAAAAGTATTACTATTTTTTGTCATTCTTAATCGCAAAAAAGGCTACAATTTTCTTTTTATCCTACTCATTACTTAACATCAAATGTTTATAATGAAACATTTTTAATAACCTTAATCTAGTTTTGATTTGATTTAGTACATTAATATATAGATGTCTTTGTATAGTGTTATAATCTTTACATATTAAATCACTTTTTTAGATATACTTATTCTTATATTATCAACACTTACTAGTATGAATGATTATTCTATAAATTAATGATTATCACTTCTTATGTGTTTGATTACACTTATAAAATTTACTTTTGTTTTAACATACAAAAACCCACACTATAATATATAGTATGAGTTTTTGGTAATATGTATAATATTAGTAATTATTTACACTTAGTAATTTAAATGCTGTTGCTTGTGCTATAACAAGTTTTGCAAGTGATATTCTATATGGTGAACAAGATACATAATCTAGTCCATATTGATAACATAGAAGAATTGATTGTGCTTCTCCTCCATGTTCTCCACAAATACCAATTTTAATTTTAGGATCATAATTTCTTACTTTATCTGTGGCCATTTTTACTAATTGACCAACACCATTTTCATCCATTACAGCAAATGGATCTGCCGCAATTATTTTTTGTGATATGTAATCATTAGAGAATTTAGAAAAATCATCTCTTGAGAATCCATAAGTCATTTGTGTTAAATCATTTGTTCCAAATGATACAAAGTCAGAATATGGTGCTAAATCTTCAGCGATTAAACATGCTCTTGGTGTTTCTGCCATTATTCCAATTTTATAATCTATTTTTGTATTATGAACTTCACATAGTGATTCTATTAAATCAACTATTTGTTTTCTTATTTTAGTCAATTCATTTTCTGTTGTTACTAGTGGTATTTTAATATGTGGAACTATATTAATGTTTAGTTCTTCATTTATTTCAATAGCAGCTTCTACAATAGCTTTTGATTGCATTAAATAGATTTCTGGATATGTGATTGCTAAACGGCATCCTCTATGTCCAAGCATTGGGTTAACTTCTTTTAGTTGTGAAGATCTTTCTTTTATATATGAAACATCTAAATTTAAGGCTTTGGCAAGTCTTTCTTCATCTTCTTTTGTATGTGGTAAAAATTCATGTAATGGTGGATCTAAAAGTCTTATATTAACTGAAAGTTCTTTCATTACTTTATAAATTTCTTTAAAGTCTTTCTTTTGATGAGGGAATAGTTTATCTAAAGCTTCTACTCTTTTTTCTTTAGTTTCAGCTAGAATCATACTTTGAATATCAATAATACGATCTTCTTCAAAGAACATGTGTTCTGTACGACAAAGTCCAATTCCTGTTGCTCCAAACTCTAAGGCTTTAGCAGCATCATGTGCATTATCAGCATTTGCTCTTACTTCCATTAATGCATATTCATTTGCCCATTCCATTAATGTTGATAATTGATCAGGCATAGCTGTTGTTTCAATATCTATTTTACCTTCATAAACATTACCAGTTGATCCATCTACTGAAATCCAATCACCTTCATCGTAGATTTTTTCACCGATTTTAACTTTATGATTTGCATAATCTAATTCAACATTTTGGCATCCTACAATACAAGTTCTTCCCATACCACGAGCTACAACTGCAGCATGTGATGTCATTCCACCAGTTGATGTTACTACTGCATTACAATAAATCATTCCTTCAATGTCATCTGGAGTAGTTTCATGTCTTACAAGTATTGTTTCTTCACCTTCATTTGCTTTTGCAGCTGCAGTTTTTGCATCAAAATAAATTTGTCCATTTGCTGCTCCTGGAGATGCAGGTAATCCTTTTGAAATTGGTTGTAAGTTTTTAATTTCATCAGCATCAAATGATGGATGTAATAATTGTTCTACTTGATCAGGATGAACTCTTGTGATTGCTGTAATTTTATCAATGATTCCTTCATTGTACATGTCTACTGCAATTTTTAAAGCTGCTAAAGCTGTTCTTTTACCACTTCTTGTTTGTAAAAAGTATAGTTTTCCATCTTCTACTGTAAATTCAACATCTTGAACATCTTTGTATGAGATTTCCATTTTCTTAACTATTTCAAATAGTTCATCATATATTTTAGGCATGTCTTCATGCAATTTTTTTAATGGCATAGGTGTTCTAATTCCTGCTACAACATCTTCACCTTGTGCATTAATTAAATATTCACCAAATAATTCATTATCTCCTGTTATTGGATTTCTTGTAAATAAAACTCCTGTACCACTATTGTCAGAGAAGTTACCAAATACCATAGATTGGATGTTAACTGCTGTTCCAATTGTATGTGAAATATGGTTCAAATCTCTATAAATTATAGCTCTTTCATTTTGCCATGATCTAAACACAGCTTCAATTGCCATTTTAAGTTGCACATATACATCTTGATAGAATGCAATTCCATTATTGTTTTCTTTTACAATTTCCTTAAAAGCTTCAATAACTTCTGCAAGTGCTTCAACTGATAGTTCATTATCATGAACTACATTATATTTAGCTTTAATCTTTGCTAATCTATGTTCAAAAATATCTCTTTTTATTTCAAGAACTACATCAGAGAATATTTGAATAAATCTTCTATAACTATCATAAGCAAATCTTTGATTATTTGTTTTTTTAGCTAAAGCCTCTACTGTTACATCATTTAAACCTAAGTTTAGTACTGTATCCATCATTCCTGGCATTGAAACAGGAGCACCTGAACGTACTGAAACTAATAATGGATTATCAATACCACCAAATAATTTTCCAGTTGCTTGTTCTACTTCTTTTAAACTTGAATCTATTTGTAATTGTAATTCACTAAAAATTGTTTTGTCATTTGCATAATATTCATTACAAGCTTGAGTTGTAATTGTAAATCCTGGTGGTACTGGTAAGCCTTTATTAGCCATATATGCTAAGTTAGCTCCCTTTCCTCCTAATAGATTTACCATTGATCTATTTCCTTGATTAAACAAGTATGTATACTTAATTGTTGCCATTGTTTTCACCTCTCAAATATTTTACATTTATAGTCTATCACAAATTGTAAACGCTTACAATAGATATAGCTATAATTTTTTGAAATAGTTTTTGCCTTCTATGATAACTACTTTTTATATCTAGGACACAACTACTGTTTGTTATTGCATATTGTAAACTGCAGTGCTATAATATTAGTGTAATAACATGTAAGGTGTTGAAAGACTTAAAAGGGAATCTAGAAATGCTAGAGCTGTCCCAGCAACTGTAAAGTGGATCATATATTAGTATACCACTGAGTTAATTATTAACTTGGGAAGGTTATATATGAAGTGAAACCAAGCCAGTAGACCTACCTTATTGAATCGTCCTGGGTATGACAATATTATTAAAACTTGAACTTAGGACTTTACTCATTCTAAGCTCACAAAAAATAACAACTCAAAAATACTCTCTGAAATAAATATATTCAGGAAAGTTATTACAAAAAGGCAGTTTATGCTGTTTATATATTTTAAAAAAGTTTGCTTCCATCCAAAGCAAACTTTTTTTATACTTCTATTGTTTTGTCTTATTTTTATTGCTATTATTAGTTTATGAATGGAGGTTTTTCTTATGTTTAGAGAAATGAGAAGATTTAAGCAAGGTTTAGCAACAATGGAAATTGATGCGGTTTTAAATAGAAACAGTTCTGGTGTTTTAGCTTTAAATGGTGATGATGGTTATCCATATACTGTACCCTTAAACTATGTTTATCATGATGGTAAGATCATTTTCCATGGTGCAAAAACTGGGCACAAGATTGATGCTATTAACAATAGTTCTAAAGCATCTTTTTGTGTTATTGATAAAGATGATGTTGTAGCTAAAGAATTTACATCAAAGTTTAGAAGTGTTGTTGCTTTTGGAAAGGTTACTTTAATTTGTGATGATGTTTTAAAACAGAAAACCATTGAATTACTCTCTTTAAAGTATTCTAGTAAATATATGAAAGAAGCTTATAAACTAATTGATGATGAGTGGAATTTCTTTCAAATGTTTGAATTAGAGATTGAACACATAACTGGAAAAGAATCTACAAAATTAATGATGAATAAATAATTTTAACAGTAAAAGGCCTACAAAATGATGTAGGCCTTTTTTAGATTTTTATTTACTATAACTAATTACAAATAATGATACCATTATAATAATTGTTAATAATTGAATAAAATTTAAAATTTTCTTTTGAATTTTGCTCATATAATCAACTCTTTCGTATGTATATTATAATTATACAATAATGTTAAAAGAATTAATATTTAAAACATTTATAATACAAATTATTTTATTGTTATTTTAAATAATTGATAATTATCTTTTATTAAAGCTATTATGAAAGTTGCTGCTAACATATCTGCACTTCCACCACAACTTATATTATGCTTTAAACAATACTTTTGTATATAATCATAATCATTAGTGTTAGTTGCTAATGATTGTAGTTTATTTAAATGATCAAGACTACTTCTTTTAATAATAGTAGTATCTTGTAATAGAGAAATAAGTAATAAATATGTTTTAGTATCATCTCTTGTAGTTAAATAATAAGGAACTATTTTATCAAAAAGAATATCATATCCATTATAGGCATACTCTCTTATTCCACCTATTCCATGTTGTTTATAAATACTTATTCCAGCACTATTATTTTTAAGTGCTTCAAAGTCAGTAAATATGTCTTTAGATAGAGTTTTTATTGCAGCACTTGCATCTGTGTAACTACTACTTATACTTAAACCAGCTAAAATCATTAGTATGGTAAAAATAGCACCTTTATGAGTATTAATTTTATTAGTTGCATTAAACATAGCTTTTTCCATTTCAATTCCTAATATTCTTAACTCTTGAAAGTCTTTAAGGTTTATATCTGTTAATTTATTATATAATGGTGCTAATACACTTATACTTTTTATAAATGTTTTATAATCCATATCAGAATGTGAACCTTGTGTTTTAATTCCTACACAACCAAAATTGTAGGGTTTATTTATTTCATTTATTAAGCCATATAAAACTAAATTGCTATACACTTCAGCTTTATTATTAAAAATATCTTCTATTATTATTTTTTCAAAATATTCTTTTAACTGTTCATATGAATGTCTTTGGCTTCTTACACATATTTTAGCATTTTCATCGCATATAAAACATGTTCTTGCCGCAATGTTAAAGTCTTTTCTAGAATATTGAATATCTTGATAGTATACATCTAGATCTATTAAACGTCCTATGAAGCTATCTTCTACTTCAATCGCTTTTAATTTAGCACTTTTAACTTCTTCACTACTAAGTATGTACATTATTAAACCTTCATTATCAGAAGTCATATAAAAATCGTTAATATTAAGTTTATTAGCTAATATCATATAAGCCTTAATTACTGCATATGCTGTGTAATGATTGTTTTTATTAGCCCCTACATAATTAGCTTTTATTACTAATAATGTTTCATTATTTTCTTGAAGTTTTTTTTGATAAATACTGCGTTGTTCTCTATCTTGAAGTAGTTTATTAATTTCTATATTTAAGTTGTCTTCCATATATCCTCCTAAAAAAGAAAGTGCTAAGCACTTTCCTGTTCATTATTTTCTTCATCTTCATGATGAATTGGATGTACTGTTACTTTAACTAAATCTATTCTATTGTCATCTAGTATTTCTATATGTAAGTCTAGATTTTCAAAAGTAACATCTTTATCTTCAATATTATCAGGTAAATCACCTAATTCATTTATTATTAAACCTGCAATTGTATCATATTCTTCAGCATTTTCATCTAATTCTAAATCTAATGCTTCATTTAAGTCTATAATTGATACATATCCTTTTACTAAATATGTATCATCACTTAATTGTTGAATATCATCATTTTGATCATATTCATCTTCTATTTCACCAACTATTTCTTCAATAACATCTTCAATTGTTACCATACCAGAAACTCCACCATATTCATCAACTAAGATTGCAATGTGTTTTTGATTTTCTTGTAAATCTTTAAATAAGATATCAATTGGTTTTCTTTCAGAAGTAAAATAGGCATCTTGTAATATCTCTCTAATATTTATATCTTCAAATCCTACTTCATATGCTTTATGCATTAAGTCTTTTAAATATAAAATACCTATAACATTATCGCTGTCATCTTCAAACACTGGTACTCTTGAATACATCATATCAAAGTACTCATCATAGTATTCACTTAAAGGTGTATCTATATCCATGAAAAACATATTTTTTCTTGGTGTCATAACATCTTTAGCTATTTTATTATCAAATGTGATTATAGAATCAATCATATCTTTTTCTGTATCATTAATTAAGCCATGTTTCTTTCCTACTTCTAACAATGAATTAATTTCCTCTGCGGTTACTTGCTCTTCAATATTTTCAGTATTTATACCAAATATTTTCATGAAAAACTTAGTTGACCAACTCAACACTTTTACAAAAGGTGCTGTAAATTTAGATACTACAGAAATAATACCAACTGATTTTAAGGCGATTTTTTCTGAATTTTGTAAAGCTACTCTTTTAGGAATAAGCTCTCCAAATACTAAAGTAAAAAATGCTAATATAATAGTAATCAGTACAATTGCTAAAGTGTTAGCACTATTTCTAGGCATTCCTAGATTAGTAAACACTGCCTCTAATGGCGCTGATAAAGTAGTTGAAGCAAATGCTGATGATAAAAATCCGGCTAATGTAATACCTACTTGAATTGTAGATAGAAAACTAGTTGAATCTTTTAAAATATTCATTAACTTAATTGCATCTTTTCTTCCTTTTTCTGCTAATGTACTAATTTTGTTTTTGTTCACTGAAACAATTGCCATCTCTGCTGAAGCAAAAAAAGCATTTACAATGATCAATATGATAATTAATGCTACTTGCATTATGGACCCAGGGTCAAATTCCATTTTCATTCTCCTTTATTTTTATAAAATATATATTATGTATCTTACCATTTTTAAGCCTTATATACAAGCAAACACATTATTTATATATATGATATTACTTATATTTAATTACTTAATTAAAGCTTATTTATATCTTTTTAAATCATTTAACAAACTAATCATTGATCCTTCATAATTAAGTAGGTTTACTTATTTACAATTATGAGTAACATTTTCTAGTTGTAATTTAAAATACCTCTATAGTTTTTTAACTAAAGAGGTATTTAATATTAGTTCATTTTCTTTTGATCATTTATTCTTGTGTTAATTAAGAATACAAGTATTAATACTAAAATTATTAACATTAAGAATAATCCACCTAATATCATTATATTTGATGGTTGGAACAGTATTGTAAATATTGTTGTATTTTCATCAAAAGCAACTTGAAACATTTGATTAAACATAAACAATGATACAATTACTCCTATTGCAAATGGTACTAATTGTGAAATAAATGCTTCTAATGATGTTGCTTGTAATATTTGTTTTTTAGACATTCCTATCTGTTTAGCAATTACATATTCATTTATTCCTTTTTCCATATTTTCTAATGTTCTAAAGAATATTGCCATCATTAATGCTATTGAAGTTATAATACTTGCAAGAAGTAAGATTAATTGAAATAATCCAATTGCAACATTACTAAGCATTAAAGTAATTGGTGTTTGATCTATAACTGCAACTTTATTATTATTTAAAACTGGATCTGTTAAAAACATATTATTATATTTAAAGAATTCATTTTTTTGTGGTAGTTTATCTCCTGAAACAACATAATATGGTGTATAATCACTTTTATTTAAACTTTCATAATCAGCATCTGAAAGTACTATTATTGTTGGATCAATAAAGTTATTTGATAGTTCATTTGTATGTTGCATTGTATCTGGATCATATAAGTTAAAGTAATTACTGCTTAGTTGTGCTGTCAATAATCTTCCTACTTCATCATTATAAGCTACTTTATTTAAGTTTTCACTAGCTAATAAATTACAATAATCTTGCATTAAATTACAGTCTTTTTCATTTACATTAGAAGTTGTTTTATTTATTACAACCTTACTACCTCTAAATTTAGCATAATCATTAAATGTTGAAGCTTTTATAATAAGTAAATTTTGAGATGTTGTTGTATAGCTATATTGATTATCATCACTATCATTTTTAAATTGAACATCACTTGAATTAAGTATTTCATATGATTTGTTATTTATATCGTTTTCGCTCATTAAATTTGCATATTTTTCAGTTGCTTTTTGTGAATCACTTACAACCATTAGAGGATTTTTAACAAAACCATCTGCTTTAGTAAGAACTGAATCTAAATAACCAAATGTTGTTGTTATTATTACAGTTACAACAGCAGCAATTATTGTAATAAATGCCATCATTTTGTATAGTCCTTTTACACTACCACCTAAGTGTGAGAATGCTAGTTGTCTTACTGGCTTACCTAAACCTTTACCTTTTTTAGTAAATGAATAAAAATAATTTAAGGCAAAACCTCGATATAAAGTTACTGCTACAATTATTCCTAGTAATAGATAAAGAGCAATAGTAGGTAATGTCAATGTAGTTGGAATTATAAATATTGAATAGAATACTAAGATAATTGTACTAATAATAAAGATGAAAAATGATACATATGGTTTTTTAGTCACAACATCAACTTTTACTTGATCACCCATTAATTGAACAATTGAACTTTGTGATATAGCTTTAAGTGGTGCTATTGCCATTACTATATATACTAATATCATTATTATTGCTACATCAGACATTCCACTTAATAAAATACTAAAGCCAACATCGTGTGCTTGAAAACCTAATAAACTCATAGCAGTTATTGAGAATAATCTTGAAGTTATAACGCCTAAAAACAATCCTATTACTACTCCTGAAATAATTATTATTAAGTTTTCAATTAAAAACATACTCCAAATAGATTTTCTATTTAAACCTAATGTTTTTAATAGTGCTATTTCTTTACTTCTTCTTTTCATAAAGAATCTTGATATGTATGCTGTGAAGAATAATATTACTGCATACATAAAATATTTAAGAAATTCAAAGACTGATTTTAAATCTAGTTCACCCATTGAAGCTGATTCAAATCCAAGTTGAACGCTAAGTTGTGCTTCGATATTTGTTAATTGATATATTATTGTGAAAAGCACTCCTATTGTCAAAGAGTAGGCTAAAAAGAACCCTTGTGATCTCTTAATATTTTGTGTTGCAAGTTTAATCAACATCGAAATCACCACCAAGCATCATTGATACTTTAATTATTTGTTCGTAAAATCCTTTACGGCTTAAAGCTCCTTTACTTAAACTATGGAATATTTTACCATCCTTTATAAAAACTACTCTTGAAGCAAAACTTGCACTAAAAGGATCATGTGTTACTAACATTGTTGTTATACCTTTAGTTTGGTTTTGTTGTTCTAAATTAGAAAGAAATCTGTGTGCATTTTTACTGTCTAATGCTCCTGTTGGTTCATCAGCAAAAACAATTTTTGGATTAATAATCAAAGCTCTTGCAATTGCAACTCTTTGTCTTTGACCTCCAGATAATTGATATGGTAATTTATCTAAATATTTTTCAATTTCTAATTCTGTTGCAATCTTTTCTACTCTTTGTTGGATTTCTTTTTTCTTAACTTTTTGAATAGTTAAAGGCAATGCAATATTTTCTCTAACATTTAAACTATTTAAGACATTATACTCTTGAAAGATAAATCCCATTTGTTGTTGTCTAATTTTTTCCATTTCATTATTCTTAATCTTTTCATATGGTCTTCCATCAAAAATAATTGAACCACTTGTTGCTTGATCTATTCCAGACATTAAATTCAACAATGTTGATTTACCACTACCTGATGGTCCCATTATCGCTACAAATTCACCATCTTCTACTTCTAAACTTATATTGTCTAAGGCCAATTCTTGACCATATAATTTTGTTACATCTACTACATTAATCATTGTAATACCTCCTTGTTGTATTTATATTATAGGTTATTTTGTTTCTTACTTCATTCATTTAATCTTATATTTATCTTACAAAAGCGTAATATTCAAGAAAAAATAGACCTTTCAGTCCATTTTTTAATCAGTATATAATTTATTAAATGTAATACCAAACTCTGTTGTTTTATCATACACTCTTACCTTAATATCTAAATCTAAGAATTTTAAAGATTTTTTCACCATATAAATTCCTATGCCAGTTGATGCCATACCTTTATTTATACTATTAGAGCCAGTATATCCTTTTTCAAATATCCTTTTACTATCTTGGATTGATAATGGTGATCCTATACTTTTTATCCAAAGAGTATTATCACTTAGGTAAATAGATAATTCACTTTTATCATCTGCATATTTTAAAGCATTAGCAAATATTTGTTCTAAAGAATATCTAAGTGTTCTTTCATCACTTAAAATAGAAAAATCTGGTATATCTAGATTAATACTCATTGATTTATAAAAGAATTGATCTTTATTTACTTTAATAATTGTTTTAATTAAATCTTTTACATTAAATTTATCTGGTTTAATATCATCTATTTCAAGTTCAATTTTATCAAACATTATTTTTTTATTAACATCATCACTTATTTTAGTAGCAATACTACTTAATATTCGTATATCATCACTTTCAAACTTAGTCTTATTATTTGCAATGAATAATTTTAATGTAGATAATGGTATTTTAACATCATGGATCCATCGATTCTGTTCTTCATTCATTGATAACATTTTAGATCTAAGTCTAGCATTCTTTTTAAACATTTCTTGTAACAGTTGATTATTTTTATATTCATCTATAACATAATCATGTTCTTCAAATACAGTTAATTGTTTATTCTTAATATTAAGCTGCTTCTTATAATTAATTATATTTAATGTTAATAAAATTAAATATAATATTGTTGAGAATATTACAACATTTATAAAAGAGTTTCTTGTCATGCCAAAATCATCATCAAAAACTTTAAATATCGCAAATATTCCTAGATTACCTATCCATAAAAAAGTTAAATAAACAAAGGATAATTTATTATTTTCCAATTCTATAGCCTACTTTTCTCTTTGTCTCAATTAAATCTTCTCCAGAAATATCAACAATTTTCTTTCTTAGTCTTGATAGGTTTACATTAAAGGCATTATCATCGATAAATGAATCATTATCCCATAAATAGTTCATTAATTCATCTCTATTTACATATTGTTTAGGGTGCAACATTAATTTTTGAAGTATTTTGTATTCATTTTTAGTTAGATCTTTCTTTTCATTACCATATGAGATCACAAATTTTTTAAGATCTAATGTTAATCCTTCATATGATAATGTATCAGCTGACTCTGTTGATGTCTCATAATCATATGCTCTTCTTAGTATTGCTTGTATTTTTATAATAGTTAACTCTAAATCTATTGGTTTAGTAATGTAATCATCTGCTCCAATACTCATAGCCATTACTTTTTCAAGTCTTTCATCTCTACTTGACATAAATAAAATTGGAACAGTACTTTTATTCCTAATTTGTGTTGTCCAATAAAAACCATCATTATATGGTAAAGTTATATCCATTATTACTAAATGTGGATCTACTTTTAATATGAAATCGGTAATACTTTGAAAATCCTCTATTAAATATACTTTATAATTAAACCTTTCTAAGGCTATTTTTACTTCATTTGCTAAATCTATATCGTCTTCTACTAATACTATTTTATACATAATTATCACTCCTTTATTTGATTATACATTATTTTAAAATTTAGTAAAATTTTTAGACATATTATCATTAAAAAAGGTTCTATAATTTATAGGGTGGAATAACAAATTCAAGTATTGCTTGAATTGTTATCCACCCTTAAATTGTTAATATAAAGAAAAAGACATTTATCTTTGTTATAATTTAAGCGACAAAACTAAATTAAGGAGATAAATGTCATGATTAATAATAACATAATTAATAAAAACAATAAAGAATTAAAAGAAATTATTGGAATTAATGACTCCAATATTAATATATATAAATTTCAAGATGAAAAAATTAAAGATAATATTTCTAAAGTATTTTATGGAATTCTATTTTTTAATGATAATGTTTGCCCTAAATGTAATAAAGTTCATAATAAATTTTATGTACATAATAAAAAAGTATCTCTTATTAAATTACCTATGGTTTCTGGTTTTGATGCTTATTTAAAGCTTACTAAAACTCGTTACAAATGTATGGAATGTTATAAAACTTTTATTCCTGCTAATACCCTAACAAATCCTGGATGTTTTATTTCTAATAAAGTTAAATATCTTATTGCTCTTAAATTAACTGATATGCTTACTTGTACTTATATTGCTAAAGATCATAATGTGTCTACACATTCTGTTTTTAGAGTATTAGATACTTATGCAGAGGCTGCTAAATCTACTACTATTAAATCTTATTTACCAAAAGTTCTTCATTTTGATGAGTTTAAATCTACTAAAGATGCTGATGGCAATATGTCCTTTGTTATTATGGATGGTGAAAAAAGAAAGCTACTAGATATCGTAGAAAACAGACAAAAATCTTACTTAGAGAACTATTTTAGCTACTATACAAAAGAAGCTATTGATAATGTTGAATATATTGTAATTGATATGTATACACCTTATATTGAAATCATTAAAAATGTCTTTACTAATGCTAAAATAATATTAGATAGATTTCATATTTATCAAAATTTAACTAGAGCCTTTAATAAAACTAGAGTTGCAATTATGAATGCAGATGAAAAAAACAGAAATAAGTTCAAAAATTTTTGGAAACCTATATTACAGTTAAAAGAGAATCTTTCAGAAGTGATGTTTAAGCATGCAACCTTTAATTATAAGTTTACAAACAATAAAGCAATTCTAAATTATTTAATCGAGAATAATGAGGACTTTAAAAATAATTATGAAATATATCAAGATTTACTATTTTCTTTAAAATACAATAATATGGAAATGTTTAAGAAAACAATTGATCAGCCTAATAAATTAGCTTCAGATAAAATTAAATCTTGTATATCTACCTTTATTAAGTATTACGAATATATTAAAGATAGTTTCAATGTTGAGTATGATAATGGAATAATAGAAGGTACAATATCTAAATTCAAAAAGTTAAAAACAATATCTTGCAGGTTTAGAAGATTTGAAAGATTAAAAACTAGAAAAATGATACAAGAATTATTAATTGTATAGAAAAAGCATAAAAAAAAGGATATAACATTTCTGTTATATCCTGTTCTAACTCATGTATCAAATTGTAAAATTCCACCCTATTTGACAAAGAGCCTTAAAAAAAGGATATAACATTTATTGTTATATCCTGAGTAAATCATGCATCAAATAATAAACTTCTATCCTATTTGATATTGAAGTTTTAAAAAACAGTGCTACAATCACTGTTTTAAAAAATATATTAGACAAGAGAGAATTTTTATAATTCCCTATTTAAAGTATATTCCAATACTTATGTTAATTCAATAGATTTATATTGATTTATCTTATATCTTTTCTATATATAAATAATAAATATTTATACTACTCTATCATTTCTTGTCCTCTGTTTTTTTCTATTGCTATTTTATATAACATATTTGCTAACTCTACATCAAACATTGCCATACCAACTACTTTAAAGAATGTTGTTCTTCTAGTATTTATTGGTTTTACTACTCCATTTATAACATTTCCTAAAGTATATATATTATTTGCTGGGAAAATTCCATTGTCTACTGGATCAATTAAATCTCCACTTTCTTCTCTAGCATAATAAACATCTGTATATGCATTTTTTAGATGTGTGAATAAAGCATCTGGATATTCTCTCATATCTGGACGATAAGAACCAATACCTACAAAGTATTTACCTTCAAATAATGCAGGGTCATTTGGAATGACTGGTGTTTGAGAATAAGTTGCTGTTATTATTAATTCACTTTGTTTTACTACATCAGTTGAACTATCACATAAGATAAATTCCATATCTTTTAGTTTCGCAACACTTGCATAATCATCAGCAATTTTTATTAATTTTTGTTTTAATATGTATGAAGCTTCATCTGATAAGTCGTAAATGTATATTTTTGAAATATTTGGTCTCATAACTACTGCAAAGATAACTTGATAAAATGATTGAATACCTGCTCCAATTATTCCTAGACTTTCAACTGTTTCTGGTGTTGTATATTTTATACCAGCAGCAGCTACTGCAGCTGTTCTCATTGATGTTAATATACTTCCATCAAGGATACATTCTATTTTTCCACTTTCACTATTATTTAGTAAAACTACTCCTTGTATTGCAGGCTGTTGATGTTCTCTATTAGATGGGAAGATAGTTTGAATTTTAGATCCTTTTACCTCATCTGAAAAATATGGCATATACAAGTAATTATGGTCTTGTCTAGTAATTCTTAATCTATTTGGCATTAAGTAATTACCTTCTTCATACTTCACCATTAAATCTTCAATTAATGCAACAGAATCTTTTATATCTATTAAATCGGTTACTGTTTGTTTGTTTAAATAAAGCATTATGATGCCCCCCTTTGTTTTTTTTGACTTAAATTTATTTTATCACATATTAAAAGAAATAGCCTTTAATTAACTATTTTTCTAAGCTAATAATTTATCTTTTGTTTTATCAATCCAAACAGCTCCTATTGGTGCTGCAACTAGAATGGATAATAATCCAATTGTCTGTAGTAATTCTCCTGAGCTTATTCCTAATGCTAATGGTGTAGATGCTATTGCTGCTTGTACTGTAGCTTTAGGTGTAAAGGCACCTGCAATAAATAGTTTTTCTTTTTTATTCAAGTTACCTTTATATTCACTAATATACACTCCTACAATGCGCATGAATAATCCTAGTAAAATTATTATTAATGGAAATATACCATATTTTATTAGACTTGATGCACTTATTGAAGCTCCTACAAAGACAAATAGTATTACTTGTACAAAGACCCAAATATTTGCAAATGACTCTTGAATCTTTGCGGTTTGTAATTCGGTTTCACCACTTATTAACAATGATAAAATTGCTACTGCAAACATGCCACTTATATTTATTTTATCACTAAATATTACTTCTATTCCAATAGCAACAAATGACAATGCAATAATTAAGATAACTTTTTGAATACTAGAAAAACTAAATATTTTAGTTGTCAGTTTATAGGTATATGTTATTATTAAACCTAAAATTAAACCAAGTATTAAGGCGATTAGTATGTTTATAATACTTGTTATTTCAAAGTTATTAGCCTGATTTGCTTGTATTAGTATTCCAAATAACAAAACAATATAAATACCTTCTATTGAAGTCGCACATATTAATGTTTCACTTATTCCTTTGTTGTTTAAGCCCTCTTTTTTTATTTGAAGCATTTTAGGTACAATTACAGCAGGCGATGATGCTGCAACAATACAACCACATAGAAATCCTTGAATGATGCTTATATTAAAGATAAAGGATGTAGATAGACTTACAATTATTATTTCTAATATTGATGGTATAAAGGACATTAGTGTCGCAGCTTTTTTGACTTTATAAATATCTTTTATCTTAAGTGAAATCCCAGCTTGTAGTAATAGGATTATTAAAGCAATTTTTTTTATCTCATCTGAGAGATCTAGTACTTGTTTATCTATTAGATTTAAGCTAAATGGCCCAATTAACATACCTGCTATTATCATTCCAAAAATACCTGGTAATTTTATTTTCTGACTTAATTTTGCAAATACTAAACCTACTATTATCATTATTGCGATGCTTTCAAAAAACATTTGATTACTCCTTTGTATATTAAAACAAAACCTATTTTAGGTTTTGTAGAAATCTTATTTTTTTATCTTTCTTTAAATCAAATTGGTATGCAGTCAATATTACTATATATAATATAGCACTTATTAAAGATACACCTAAGACAGTTATGCTTTCACCATTATATGTAATAAAGTTAAATAATAAAAACATTACTTGATTATTTATCATACTATGTGAATTCAAATAAAAACCTATTTGATCCATAAAATATTGGTTATAGAAAAATAAAATCACAAAGCTTAAAACTACACTTATTTTCATATAACGATACTTTGTATCATCAGTTTTTTCAAAAAATAGTATCGCTGCCATTAAAACTACAAAACTAATTGATGAAAAGATAAATGGAAAATTATAGATATACATTATTCCACCGTTTGTCATCAATGAGATATTAGTTATATATATATTTACTTTATCATATACACTTACATTATCAATTAGTGCTACATGAAATGTATAACTTAAAATTGAATTTATTGTTATTAAAAATATTGTTATTAGTATTAAAAAAGCAAAATTTCTTTTTAGTTTCATAATTTATTCTCCCTCATTCTACTACATTTCTATTTTAACAAAATTAATAATATTTTTAAACTATAATAAATAGAAAACTAGAAATATACTAATTTGTATTATTTCTAGTTTAAATCATTATATTCTGTTTTTAAGAAAAAATATAATTAGCTTTCAAGTTTGCAAAATATAACTTTACACATAACTCATCAATTATAATATAAACTTCACTTTTCATTTATTCATCTCCAAAATAATATTAATAATATTTGTACTACACTATTATGACACATCTCGTTTACATATGGCAAACTATATGCTATTAATATTAAATTAAAACTAAACTAAGAGCCATTATTGCCATTCCAGCAATAAATCCATAAATAATTAAATGGTGGTCTCCATATTCATGTGCAGCTGGCAGTAATTCATCAATACTAATATAAACCATTATTCCTGCTATCACACAAAATACTACTCCAAGTAGTCCATCATTTAAAAATGGCATTAATAAAAAGTATGCTATGATTGCACCTACTGGTTCAGCAAGACCTGATAAAAATGAAAATTTAAATGCTTTCTTTTTATCTTTTGTAGCATAATAAATTGGTACTGAAGCTGCTATTCCTTCTGGTATATTATGGATTGCTACTGCTATGGCAATACTTATACCAAGTTGAGGATCTGATAGTCCTGCAACAAAGGTTGCAATACCTTCAGGAAAATTATGAATTGCTATGGCAATTGCTGACATCATCCCTACTCTCATCAACTTCTTTTCTTTTGTGTTTATAGCACAATGCGCTCCAATGGCTTTTTCAATTTCTTGGGCACTCATTTGTGCATTACTACTACTTTGATACATTTCATATTCTTGTGGACTTACAAGCTCATGTGGGTTTGTTTCATTTGGAACTAGAAAATCTATTAAAGCTGCTATGGCAATACCGCCAAAAAAGGCTAAAACTCCAAATAACTCACCTTGTTTACCATCAAAAAATTCTACTAAATTTTTAACACCTTCTGGTAATATCTCAACAAATGATACATAAACCATTACACCTGCAGAAAAACCTAAAGATGCAGCTAAAAACTTCATGTTAGTAGTTTTAGCTCTTAATGCTATTAATGAGCCAATACCGGTTGCTAAACCGGCAAACATTGTCATTAAAAATGCTTGTATAACTACATGAGTTTCAAACATTTAATCTCCCCCTTTTTTCTAATGATTATGCACTCCATGACTAAAGAGTACTAAAGCTAAACCCATTACTATCATTCCTGCTATTACTCCATATACAACTTTATGTCTATCACCATATTTGTTTGCTGTTGGTAATAGTTCATCAAATGCAATATATATCATCATCCCACTGACTAAAGCAAAGATAAATCCTAATATATTATCAGTTAAATATGGTTTTAGAAAAACATGTGTTAACACTGCTCCTAGACCTGTTGCTAATGCAGACAGTGTAGTTATGCCTAAAGCCTTTAGTGGCTTTTTACTTGCATAGTATATTGGTAAAGCAATAGCTATTCCTACTGGAAAATTATGTATAGCAACACTCATCATTAAAGCAATTCCAGTATCAAATTCACTAATAAACGATAAATAAACAGCTGAACCCTCTAATAAATTATGGACTGCAATTGTAACTGCTGTTATAACTCCTAATCGTAAAATATGTGAATTATCATCATTTTCGTTATTACTATTTATATGAGCATGTTCATGTGAATGTGGTAAATATCTATCAAGTAAGTGTGCTATGATTACACCACAAAGCAAGGCAAACATAGCCATAACTCCACCAAATGATGATCCTAATGAATCACTTAGGTGTTCTATACCATGTGGTAAGACTTCCATTAAACTTGCATAAATCATTATTCCCGCACTAAATCCTAAAGATAAATGCGTATAGCTTTTTAATTTATCTTTAAATAGTAAACTGAACAATGCTCCAACGATCATTGCACAACCTGCTAATGTTGAATAAATTAAACCATATATTTCATTACTCATTAAATCACCTCAATCTTATTTATAATAATTATAACCTAGACTATATGGAAATACTACTATTATTTTATTAAAATGACATCTTTTATACAAGTAAGATGAAACTTTATCATAAAAATAAAAAAACATCTCTAAGAGATGTCATTTGTTACATGGTGGCTTCGGACGGAATCGAACCGCCGACACGAGGATTTTCAATCCTCTGCTCTACCGACTGAGCTACGAAGCCAATGGCGGTCCAGACGGGACTCGAACCCGCGATCTCCGCTGTGACAGAGCGGCATGTTAACCACTACACCACTGGACCATTGGTTGCGGGGACAGGATTTGAACCTGCGACCTTCGGATTATGAGCCCGACGAGCTACCGAACTGCTCCACCCCGCGATGTATAAATATTCAATTTTTTAATAAAACTTAATGGCGGAGGAAGAGGGATTCGAACCCCCGCGACCTTTAACAGCCCTGTCGGTTTTCAAGACCGATCCCTTCAGCCAGGCTTGGGTATTCCTCCGTATTAAAATTGGTAGCGGGAGAGGGACTTGAACCCCCGACCTTTCGGGTATGAACCGAACGCTCTAGCCAACTAAGCTACCCCGCCAACTCTTGTATTTTATTAAATGGTGGAGCCTAGCGGGATCGAACCGCTGACCCCCTGCGTGCAAGGCAGGTGCTCTCCCATCTGAGCTAAGGCCCCATTTAAATGGTCGGGAAGACAGGATTCGAACCTGCGACCCCCTGGTCCCAAACCAGGTGCACTACCAAGCTGTGCTACTTCCCGACATATCTTATGTTATTTAAAAATGGCGCGCCAGGCAGGAATCGAACCCACAACCTCCTGATCCGTAGTCAGGCACTCTATCCAGTTGAGCTACTGGCGCATTTATTTGTTCTGTAACTTAAGACTAATATATTATAGCATAGTAAAATACTGTTTGCAATTATTAATGTTACAAATCGAATAGTTTTTTGTTATAACGGTGTTAATTAATGGTATATAATTATTATCGATTATAATAGTATTATTTTATGAGTGTAAGTATATAATTCAATTAAATATTCTTATAAACTTTGACTAATATTACTATTAAAAATTGGTATGTATCATATAATTAAGTGATTTATATTGATTAATTTCTCGACATTAATAAGTTATCTTTTTCATACAACTCAATAATTAACATTTTTAACATACTTTGTATTATTATTTTAAATAGTATTAAAATGACTCTTATTCAATTTTTAGTATCGATAGCATAGTAACTGATTTTACTGTTGTTTCAAACTAAACTTTTGATTTTATATTTTAAATTAAATTATTTATAATATATAGAATTGCGCTGTTTATATATTTATCTTTTATGCTTATCAAATCACTTTTTTATAGATGGTTATTAAAACTTAAAAAACAATATTAACAGTATAGTCAATATTTGTCCATGTCTTAATTTGTAATTTAATGTTTGTTGAAGAATTTATTGGTTATTATAATAAGGACAATGTCTTTTTACTTTTTATTAACATTATGTGCAATTCAATTTTATTTACAAACCAAAAAAAGCCTTTAATAGGCTTTAGTTTTTATAATGGTGGCTTCGGACGGAATCGAACCGCCGACACGAGGATTTTCAATCCTCTGCTCTACCGACTGAGCTACGAAGCCAATGGCGGTCCAGACGGGACTCGAACCCGCGATCTCCGCTGTGACAGAGCGGCATGTTAACCACTACACCACTGGACCATTGGTTGCGGGGACAGGATTTGAACCTGCGACCTTCGGATTATGAGCCCGACGAGCTACCGAACTGCTCCACCCCGCGATGTCTTTTATTCTGTTTTTCTTTTAAATTAAATGGCGGAGGAAGAGGGATTCGAACCCCCGCGACCTTTAACAGCCCTGTCGGTTTTCAAGACCGATCCCTTCAGCCAGGCTTGGGTATTCCTCCGGATTTAAAATGATGGTGGACCTAGCAGGACTCGAACCTGCGACCTACCGGTTATGAGCCAGTAGCTCTAACCAACTGAGCTATAGGTCCATCAATTTATTTAATTTAAAAATTGGTAGCGGGAGAGGGACTTGAACCCCCGACCTTTCGGGTATGAACCGAACGCTCTAGCCAACTAAGCTACCCCGCCGTGTTTCTAATAATATTAATGGTGGAGCCTAGCGGGATCGAACCGCTGACCCCCTGCGTGCAAGGCAGGTGCTCTCCCAGCTGAGCTAAGGCCCCATGTTATTTTTAAAAATGGTCGGGAAGACAGGATTCGAACCTGCGACCCCCTGGTCCCAAACCAGGTGCACTACCAAGCTGTGCTACTTCCCGTTAATTAAGATTTTAATTAACTTGCTTAGAAATTATAACATATTTTTTAATTAAAAATCAATACTTTTTAAAGATATTTTTTTGATTAATTTTTTGTTATTGCAACCAACAAACTCTATTATACACGATAGTTTTTTCATGTCAACAATATTTATGATAAAACTTAAAATTATTGATATATTAGGTGTTTTATACAGCTTCTATTAAATATTTTTATGTTTATATATTGATTAAAATATAAATGAAGCTATAAAAATAGCTTCATTATTTATGTGTTATTCTTTATTTTTTGAATCTAATCCTTCTAACAATTTTCCTAAGTCATTATCTTCATATGAAGTAGTATTTTTTGTTTGAGCTGCTTTTTCATTTTCTTCTAGTTTATTATTAATGTTACTCATTAAATGTTCACTTGTATCTGCTAATTCTTTATCATCACTTTTAGATTCGTTATTCTTTTCTTCTTTTTTTATTTTCTTAATTTCTTCTACTACTGTTTTGATATCAAAATTGGTATTTTCTAACTCTTCTATTTGTGTTTCTTCTTCTTTTACTTTTAATGGTTTTATTATTGTTAATGCAGGATGACTAAATGCTCCATCTGCATAATCTTCACTCATTTTTTTATCCATAACTAATGGTAAATCATCTACACTTGCATCACTTTTTTCTTCTTGAGTATCTACTGGTTTTGTACTTGTAATAATATTGTTGTTTTCAATATTTTCAAGTGAGTTAGCATTTACTCTATCTTCTAATTCTTTTTCGTATTTACTTTTTTCATTTTCATCATCAAAATTTATTTTTTTAGTTTCGGTATTTTCTTCTGGTTGTACTGAAGGTTCTATATCACTTTCATACATTTCATATTTGCTATTCTTTTTCTTTCTTACTGCACTAAAAATTATAGCAATTACTATTAATGAAACTACTATTGCTAGTGGAATCTTATTTTCTAATAAAATATTGTACCAGTGGCTCTCTGATTCACTCACTGTTTTGTCACCATCGCTGTTTTCAGAGCTTTCTGGCTGTGTTTGTGCATTCCTATCATATAATTCTCTTACTTTGGTATTCAGTTCATTACTGTCTTTTATTTTGTTATAATCTAATGTTAGAACTTGCAAGTTGTTCATTGTATTCAAAGGCACTGCACTTGTAATATTGTTATTTGAGATATCTAGATATCTTATATTAGATTGATCTGTTAAAAAATCGATATTTTTCAATTGATTGTTAGCTAAATCTAAGTATGATAATTTTTGAAAATCTTTTAAGTTTAATACTGTTGTTATTTTATTTGATGCAAGATTTAAATTGATAATATTTTTTGGTAAATTATTTATTTTAACTAATTTATTGTTATCTGCTTCTAATACTACTAGTTTAGTAAAATTAGTTAAACTAGAAATTGTTGTTAAATCATTATCTGATATATTCAATTCTTTTAACTTAGATAATCGCAAAATAAAGTCAAGATTATCTAGTTTATTATTGCTTATATCTAAAGCCTCTAAATTGGTGAATTCACTTAAGATGTTTAAATTTTCATCTCTTGTTCCTCTAACATTTAAGTTTGTTAATGAGCTTACATAGTACAATGAATTAAGGTTATTAATATTTCTATTATTTGTTAAATTTATTGTATGCAGTTTATTTAAATATCCCATTGCTCCAACATTTTTGATATTATTGTTTGAAAAGTTTACTTCTTCTAATGCAGGTAATTTGGTAATGTCAGCTATATTTGTAATTGAAGCTGAACTACAGTTTAATATTTTTAAGTTTTCTATTTCACTATTTTTTACTTCATCACTTAGGTCTTTTTCCAAGTTTTTAGCTACACAAGATGCAAAGTTTTCATTTGTTGGAAATGTCGCTTTAAAGGTTGCTGCATTAATACTTTTTACATTCAATAATGCTATTGCTGTTAAAGCAATAGTTAATACTTTCTTTTTAATCACTTTTTTACCCTTCATTTTTTCCCTCCTAGTAACTTACTTCTATCAAATACAATCCACAACCTGGCGCTATTTTAGAGTAGGCGCTTATTTGTTTTTTATTTAATAGTTTTAGCATTTCTTCTATGCTTTTATTCTCTTGTGCTACATCTAATAATATGCTTACTAACTTCCTAATCATGTATCTTAAAAAACCTGTTCCATAAAAATCGATTATTAATATCCCTGATTCTTCTTTAAATCTTATTTCATGTATTTCTTTAATACTATTTTGGTTAATTGTTGCACTTGAAAAGGTTCTAAAGTCTTTTTTTCCTATTAGATGTTTAGATGCCTCAATCATTTTTAATATATTTATTGGTTTACAATATTGTAATTCATAATTTTTTTTAAATACATTATATTCTTTAGTATTTATTTTGTATTGATAGTGTTTTGCTTTTGCATTAAATCTTGGATGGAATTCATTAGCTACAATCTCAAAATCTTTTGCATAGATATCATCTGGTAACAATCTATTTATTGAAAAAAGAAAGTATTGCTTCTCAAATTCTTTAGTTGATTTAAAGGTTACTACTTGTCCTTTAGCGTGGACTTTGGCATCAGTTCTACCTGAAGCTATTAACTTTACCTTTTCTTGTGAATTAAGTCTTGTTATAGCTTTTTCTAATTCATCTGAAACATTTCTTTCTTTTACTTGTGATTGATACCCATAAAATAGTGTACCATCGTATTCAATTGTTAATTTGTAATTGAATACCATGTTACAACTCCTGTATAGATGATTGATATTATTATAGCAATGGTATCAATATTTTGCCATTTGTATTGATTAAATCTTGTTCTTTCTGCATCTGGACTATATCCTCTTGCTTCCATTGCATCTGCTAAATCTTCAGCTCTTTTTATTGATGATGTGAATAATGGTATTAGCAATGATATTATTGCTTTTACTTTAACACTTAATTTATTAGATTGAAAATCTACTCCTCTTGATGTTTGTGCTACCATTATTTTGTTTGTTTCTTCTACTAATAGTGGTATAAATCGTAGGGCTATTGAGATCATCATTGCTAATTCATGAGCTGGAAAGCCTATTTTTTTAAGCGGGTTAAACATTTGTTCTAATCCTAAGGTTAAATCTAATGGTTTAGTTGTCATTGTTAATAGTGAACTGACAAAAACCATTAGTGTAAGTCTAAACAATATTAAACATGTTTGATAGATAGCTCCTGTGTATAATTTGAAAAATGATAATTCAAAAAGTAAGTCACCTGTTCTTATGACAAATGAATTTATTATAAATAAAAAGACGAACATAAAAGCCATTATTTTCAGCCTTTTTATCATTTCTATTACTGATAGTTTTGAGATTTTTATTAATATAATTATTAGTATTGTTGTTGCTACATAGACACTTATATCTTTTATGATGAAAATTCCAACTAACAAAATAATCATGGCAATTATTTTAGCTAGAGGATTAAGACGATGTACTAAACTTTTAGCTGGTACATATGTTCCAATTGCAATGTTATTTAGTAGTGCCATTATCTAAAACTCCTTCAATTAGTTGGATTAATTTTTCAAATTTAATCACTTCTGTTGGTTTTGTTAACATGCATTGAATATATGCTTGTAGTAGCTTTGGTTTTTCTATATTATACTTATTCAAATCTTCTCTATTAAAAAAATCTAAGGTGCTATCATCATACATTATTTTGCCATCATTTATTAATATTACTCTTTTTGCATAATCATATACTACATCCATGTCATGTGTTACTAAAACTATTGTTTTGTTATGTTCTTTGTTTAATGTTTCTATTATACTCATGATTTCAATTATACCTTGAGGATCTAATCCTGCTGTTGGTTCATCTAAAACTATAACATCTGGTTCCATTGCTAATATTCCAGCTATTGCTACTCGTCGTTTTTGACCACCACTTAAATTAAATGGTGATTTTTCGAATATATCTTCATCTATATCTACTAGCTTTAAATATTTCACTGCTCTTTTATGGGCTTCTTCTTCGCTTACATCAAAGTTTTGTGGTCCAAACATTACATCTTTTATTATTGATTCCTCAAATAATTGATACTCTGAAAATTGGAATACTACTCCTACTACTTTTCTTAATGGTTTATAACTTGTTTTTTTATCATCATTTGTAATTGTGTATTCATTTATTTTTAAACTTCCTGAAGTCGGTATTAGTATTGCATTTAAATGCTGTATTAATGAACTTTTACCGCTTCCTGTTTTTCCCACTATTGCTAAATAATCTCCATTATTAATATCTAAATTAATACCTTTTAAAGCTTTGTATTCAAAGGGAGTATTTATTCCATATGTATATATCAAATTTTCTATCTTGATTGGCATAATTGTTCATCTAACTCCTTTAAAGTCATACTACTATGGATGTTATAACCATCTTTTTGTAGTCTGTTTGATATTTTCAAGGCAAATGGTATATCTAAACCAATTTCAACTAATAATTCATAGTTATTCTTAAAAACTGTTTCTGGATTACCTTGTAATATTACTTTACCTTTATCTAACACTATTACATAATCAGTGTTCATAGCATAATCTATATCATGAGTAATACTTATGATTGTTTTTTCACCACTTTTTTGTAGTGCTGCTATACTATTGTTTACTTCATTTACTCCAACAGGATCAAGCATACTTGTCGCTTCATCAAATATTAATATTTGTGGATTCATCGCTAGTACTCCTGCAATTGCAACTCTTTGTTTTTGACCTCCTGAAAGTCTTGTTGGTTCATGTTCTAAATAGCTTTCCATTCCTACCATTTTTGAAAATTTTTCAATTATTTCGGGCATTTTCCTTGGATCTATTTGATAGTTTTCTAAGCCAAAAGCTATATCATCTTTTACTGTTGAACCAATAAATTGATTATCAGGATTTTGAAAAACTGTTCCTATTTTTCTTCTTATTTTATAAACATTTTCTGGTGATTGCTCTAACCCATCAACTATTATTTTACCTGTATTAGGACTA
Organism: Mycoplasma sp. P36-A1; assembly: GCF_049478495.1. Classification (NCBI taxonomy): domain Bacteria; kingdom Bacillati; phylum Mycoplasmatota; class Mollicutes; order Mycoplasmatales; family Mycoplasmataceae; genus Mycoplasma; species Mycoplasma sp. P36-A1. The sequence continues at coordinate 1,349,985 of NZ_CP168083.1, forward strand.
ATCAATCCTATAAACATTTTTGCAAGTGTTGATTTTCCACTACCGTTATGTCCTAAAATGCAGGTGTGTATATTTTCATCTATTTCTAAAGATAGGTTTTCAAAGATTTTTTCTTCTTCATCATCGCCACTTAAATAACTAAAACTTACATCTTCTACTTTAATCATAAGTTACTCCTTGCTTTATTCTAAATTTTTGTGAATTTCTTTTTTATAAAATTCTACACCTGGTTGATCAAATGGATTTACTTTTATTAAATATGATGAATATGCACATGCATACATCATTGTACTCATTAAATAACCTAAGTTATGCTCATTTATTTTTTCGATTTCAAAAAATAAATTTGGTACTTCACCTTGAACATGAGCACTAATAACTCCACTGACTGCTTTTTGATTTATATCATTAAGCCCATATTTTGTATATTGGTTTAAACCATCAAAATCATCTTCTTCTAATGGAATATGCAAATTAAATTTAGCATCTCTTACATTAAATACTGTTTCAAACATTATTTTAGGACCATCTTGAATTATTTGTCCTAATGAATGTAAATCTGTTGTAAAAGTCATTGATGTAGGTATTATTCCTTTTCCATCTTTTCCTTCACTTTCAGCAAACAGTTGTTTTAACCATTCACAAAAATATTTTAATGAAGGTTCATACACAACATAATTTTCTATTTTTTTAGATGCTGTTGTATTTAATAAAAGTCTATTAACTGCATAGTTATAGGCTATATTATCATTACTTTCAATAAAGTTTTCTTTTGCTGCTAATATAGCACCTCTAATGAAATCTTTTACTGCAAACCCTGCAAATGCAAGTGGAACTATACCAACAGGACTAAACACTGAATAGCGTCCTCCTATATCTTTTGGTATTGAAAATGAAGTGATATCATTTTTGTTTGCGAATTCTCTTAAAGCTCCATTGACTGGATCTGTTGTAATTATTATTCGCTCTTTTAGTTGATCTTCTCCATATTTTTTTACAATTAACTCTTTGAATATTCTAAATGCTATTGCAGGTTCTAGTGTTGTTCCTGATTTTGAGATGACATTAACGACAAAATCATTATCCCAACAATAAGCATATATTTGAGCTAAGTAGTCACTTGATATATTATTACCTACAAACATTAATTTATATTCTGAATTTAAATCTTGACCATTCATTGCTTCATACACTGCTTTACTGCCTAAATATGATCCACCAATTCCAATTACTATCATCAATTTAGCTTTAGCTTTAAAATTTTCAATTGTTTTTATTATATTATCTACTTCTGTAAAGTCATAATCTAATAGACTATCATTCCATCCTAAAAATTCTGCAGCCCCCAAAGCTGTTTTTTCTAACATTCCTTTTCTTATCATTACATAGCGATTTCGCATGTATCTAGGATCAAAGTCTATTAAGTTATTCTCATCATTAAATTTCAACATTTTATTCTCCTTTTCGATACTGTTCTATCCATTGTGGTAGTTTCAGTCTTAACTCGTCAAAACCTTTTTTGGTTTCGCTAATTAATTCTTTGTTTTTATTATATAAAGATTTGTTTTTAGTACGACGTCTAGGTTTAGTAATTGCACGACGTGAAAAAATAATGTGATTATTACTAGTATCCACATCCATTATTTTAACTTTTACTTTGTCTCCTATTTTTAAAAGAGAGTCAACACTTTTCACATAATCATGAGATATTTCAGATATATGTAAAAGTCCTGTTTCATCATTATCAAGGACTATAAAAGCACCATAGGGTTTTATTGATATTATCTTACCTTCGACTATGTCGCCTTTTCTATGTTTCATACTAACACCTCGAATACAATTATAACATAAAATGAGTATACATTAACATTAAAAAAGATAATTACTAACCAAAATCAAGTGATTTTTTTTAAGGCTTATTTTAATTTTATATTTAAATGTGTTATAATTAATATGAATGGAGGTTATAATATGTTATATACTTTTTATCCATTAATTGCATCACTTTTATCAAATGTAATCGCACAGTTGCTTAAGCCTGTTACTAAATATGTAAAAACTAAGACTTGGGATCCTTACCAGATATTAGCTGCTGGTGGCTTTCCTAGTTCTCATGCCTCAACAATGTCAGCAATGACTTTGTCTTTAGGTTTTAAGGATGGCTTTGACAGCTCTGTTTTTTTTCTTGCTTTAGCTTTAACTGGTATTATTATGTATGATGCTATGAATGTTAGACTTTATGCAGGAAAACATATTGCTTTAACGCAAAAATTAATCAATGATTTAAAAAATCTACAAACTTTAAAATTAGATGATCCTATTTATTTAACTAAGTTAAAAGAAATATTAGGTCATGAAAGAATAGAAGTTTTTGGTGGCTTTATTCTTGGAATAATTGTTAGCACATGTTTATTTATATTTATTAATGGAGGTCTTTAAAATGAAAACAATTGAACAACAAATAAATGAATTTACAGAAACTATTAGACCATATCTTAGAAGAGATGGTGGCGACTTTGAAGTAGTAAAATTTGAAGATGGTATAGTTTATATTAAAATGTTAGGTCAGTGTGCTGGATGTGGATCTAGTGCTGTTACTTTAATGTCTATTGAAGAAATGATGGTTGAAGAAATACCTGGAATTGTAGCAGTTAAGGAAGTTTAATATGTCTACTTTGGTTATTGCTGGAAGTAATAGTATTAATTCCATTAATCAACTATTTGCTACTCAGCTAGCAGTAAATAATAATTATGAATTTTTTGATACTAGAATGTTAGAAATACCATTGTTTAATCCTGATATTTATAATGAGGGTAATATTCCATATGATATTATTGGTTTTAATAATATGCTAAGCAATTATCATAATATTATAATTTGCTTTTCTATATACAATAATATGATTTCTCCTTTTTTGTTATCTTTTTTTCAGTGGTTATCTTGTTTAAATAAAGATATGTTGGATAATAAAAATATTATTAATATTAATGTTACTAAAAATCCTTTTTCTAATGATTATGCGCTTAATTCCTTAATCAATGTTGAAAATTCATTTAAAGCAAATATTCTTGAAAATATATTTATTAACTCATATGAATTATCAAATGATTATAGTAATATTTATAAAAATATTTCTAATTTAGTGAAATAAAATAGTATCTTTAAACTTTTATCTTAAAAGTAAAAGAACATAGACAATCAATTTGTTTATGTTCTTTTTTGTGTTGCTATTATATTTCTTTAATCTATTTGTTTAGATACTATTTTTACAATATCAATTATAATATCTCTTGCTTTGGCCATGGATTCTAAAACAGTAAATTCAAATCTTCCATGAAAGTTATTTCCACCTGTAAATATATTAGGGCATAATATTCCATCATATGATAACTTTGATCCATCTGTTCCACCTCTTATTGCTTTTATATTAGGTGTGATATCATTTTTTATAAAAGCTTTTTTAGCTATTTCAACACATTTTGGATTTTTTAATATTGGAATTGCCATATTATAGTATTGATCTTTAATTGTAACTTCTATTTGTAGATCTTTCTGTTCTTTTTTCATTTGTTCAACAATCTGGTATATGTACTTTTTTCGATATTCAAATATATCGCTATTATGATCTCTGATAATATATTCTAAGATACTTTTTTCAACATCACCACTCATATTAGTTAACATATAAAAGCCTTGATAGTTATCTGTCAGCTCTGGTTTATCAGCTTTTGGTAACATACTATGAAATTCATATGCTTTTTCTAATGAGTTTATCATTTTATTTTTAGCACTACCTGGATGAACGTTTAATCCCTGTATTTCTACTTTTAAACTTGCAGCATTAAATGTTTCATAATTTAATTCACCAATTTCACCACCATCTACTGTATAAGCATAGTCTGGTTTAAAATATTCAAGGTCAAAGTTATCTATTCCACTACCTATTTCTTCATCAAAGGTAAAAGCTACAATTATATCTCCATGTAATATAGCTTTATTATTGCTATAGTATTCTAACATTTCCATTATTATAGCAATTCCAGCTTTATCATCACCACCAAGTAATGTAGTTCCATCACTAGTTATAAGTGTTTGATTTTGATACTTTTTTAATTCATTAAATCTTTCAACACTCATTACTTCCCCTGTTTTAAAAACAATATCTTGTCCATTATAGTTTCTATGAATAATTGCCTTAACATTTTCTCCACTGTAATCAGATGATGTATCTATATGTGCTACAAATCCTATTTTATCTACCTTATAATCTAAATTGCTTTTTAGAGTTGCGACTAAATAGCCATTACTATCTTCTTTAACTATAAGATTCATCTCTTGTAGTTGGTTTTTTAATATTTTTGCTAAGTCTTTCTGTTCTTTTGTACTTGGAATTGTTGTGGAGTTGGGATTGCTTTGAGTATTTACTTTGGTATAACTTATAAATCTTTGTAAAAGCTTTTCATTGTTCATTTTATTTCTCCTAATCTAGATTTTTATATTAAAAAACAAGATATTAACTATCTTGTTCAATTTTAGTTTTTTCATTTTCTATATTATCATTCAGTTCATTTTTTAATTTATCAGCAGCTTTAATAGGAAGTTCTATTGTAAAAGTTGATCCTTTTCCTTCTACTGATTCTACTTCAATATTACCATGTAGTTTTTCTATTAAATTTTTAACTATACTTAATCCTAAACCAAAACCACCACTATCACGATGTCTTGATTTATCTACTCTATAAAAACGATCAAATATTTTAGCTTTATCTTCTTCTGAAATACCTACTCCAGTATCTACAACAGCAATTTTAATTTTGCTGTTATTTCTCATAGCACTAACACTTACACTACCTTCTTTAGTATATTTAATTCCATTGTTTACTAAATTTATTATGATTTGTTTTAGAAGTTGATAGTTTGAATTAAGTGGAATTTCTACATAATTATGAAATTCTACTGGTATTCTAGTCTCTTGTGCCTCATAAATAAATCTTAGTTCATCGAATAGTTTAGATAATGATATTTTATCAATATCTATTTCTGTTTGCATAGTAGTTGTTAAATTATCTACTAATCCATTTATTCTATTTGCTTCTGAGTTTATTGTACCAATTATTTTTTTTATTTCTTTTTCATCTGTAATACGACCTGAATCAATTAAATCACTTAAACCTATAATTGCTGTTAAGGGTGTTTTAACCTCATGTCTTAAATCTGATATAAAGTATTGTTGTTGTCTATTTAAATCTTTTATTGAAGTAACATCATGATAAGATATTAATATTGCTTTTTCATCATTGCGACCTATTTTATCTAAATCGACATAATAATCCTTACCATCAATTATTTTATCTATTCTAATACTGTTGTGGCCACCTCTTACAAAGTCATCGATTGTTTTATCTGTTTGTAAGAATGTTTGTTGAGTTATATCAATTTCATCATGTAATTTCAAGAAACTTGTATTTGCTGCGATAACATTTTTATCAAAAGTTATCATTACTGCAGGTGATCGTAGACTAATTACCATATCCCCTAGGATTCTATCTTTTTCGTCTAGGTTTCTTTGAAATTTTTGATGATCATCTTCATTCTTTTTTATATATCTTGATCTTAAGTAATACGATATGATGACAAAGAGAAAAACCAGGTTAACAACAATAATCATTGTTTCCCTGGGGATTATATTATCCGTAAAAAATTCGTCTACATCGTTATTGAGCTTAAACGGAGATAGATAATCACGCAGTGAATAAATAACCTACACCTCTTTTTGAAGAAATTCTATTTTTTAAATCTAATTTTCTTTTTAGTGATGATATGTGAACATCAATAACTCTTAAATCATTTAATTCATCATGACCCCATACTTTATCCATGATTTTTTCACGACTTATAACAATGTTTTTATTTTCTATTAAATAAACTAACATATCAAATTCTATCTTAGATAGTACTATTTCTTGACCATCTTTTGTTGTAGAACGTTTATCTAAATCGATTTCAACATCGTCAAATTTAATTATGTGGCTATTTCCTTTTTTAGTCTTTCTTAAAAGTGCATTAATTCTTGCATTTAGTTCTCTTGATGAGAATGGTTTTGTCATATAATCATCTGCACCTGCATCTAAAGCTCTAACAATATCCATCTCTTCATTTTTAGCTGTTAACATTATAATTTTTAGATCATCATTTGTTTTTCTAATCTCTTGAATTACACTAAAACCATCTCTTTGTGGAAGCATCCAATCCACAATAGCTAAATCATAAAAATTATTTTGTAACTTTTCTAATCCTTCTTGCCCATTATCGGCAAATTCTAATTCATACTGCTCTTTTAGATCATACTCAAGTAGCATTTGTAATGCTGATTCGTCTTCAATTACTAGTATTTTTTTCATTGTATTATCCCCCATTATAGTTCGACAAAAGTACCATTTGCGATAAATATTATTGCCTCGCAAATATTATTAATGTGATCTCTTGCTCTTTCAAGATTTCTCATTACACCCATTAATAAGACATACGACTCTACATTGTCCTCTTTTATTAAGTCAAAAGGATTACTTTTTAAAGTCTCATTCAATACTTCATCTATTTCATTTGAAGAAGCTAACTTGTAAGCAGCGTTAACATCTTCTTCATTTATTATAGTAACACAATTCTCTAACATTTTCACAACAATATTAGACATTTTCATAGTATTTTTTAAAAATCTTTCAGTTAGGAAGGTTTTGTCGGTATTTACTATAGCTGTTTTAGCTATACTCTTTGCATAATCGCCAATTCTTTCTAAGTCATTTGATATTTTTAAAGCTGCAATTAATCTTCTTAAGTCTTTAGCCATCGGTTGATATTTCGCAAGAGAAACCATTACTGTATAATTGATTTGTTCTTCTAAGTGATTGATGATATCATCTCTTTCAATTACCTTTACTGCTTTTTTATTATCTGCTTGTAGTAATGCTTCAACTGATTCTTTGTGGTTTTTAATTGTTAACTCAAACATTCTTAACACTTCTTCTTGTAGTTCTTCTAATGTTGCATCGATTAAATTTTTTACCATTTTATTTCCTCCTATCCAAATCTACCTGTTACATAATCTTCTGTTTCTTGTTTATCTGGATTTGAGAAGATTGTATCAGTGTTGTTGTACTCTATTAAATCGCCCATATAGAAAAATGCTGTATAATCAGAAATTCTTGCTGCTTGTTGCATTGAGTGAGTAACTATTATAATAGTATAGTTATCTTTTAAACTTTCAATTAGCTCTTCTACTTTTGCTGTTGCAATTGGATCAAGAGCACTTGTTGGTTCATCCATTAAGATTACTCCTGGATTCATTGCTATTGTTCTTGCAATACAAAGTCTTTGTTGTTGACCACCTGATAATGACATTGCAGATTCATGTAATCTATCTTTTACTTCATCCCATAAAGCTGCTTTTTTTAAACTATCTTCAACTATTTTATCTAAAGTTGCTTTATCTTTTGTTCCTTGACATTTAGGTCCATAAATTACATTATCATATATGTTCATTGGAAATGGGTTTGGTCTTTGAAATACCATTCCAACATTTTTTCTTAAACTTAAAACATCACTTTTAGAAATATCTTTACCTTCATAAAGTATTTCTCCTGTTATACTAACGCTATCTATTAAGTCATTCATTCTATTTAAGCATCTAAGAAATGTTGATTTACCACTCCCACTTGATCCTATTAATGCTGTGACTTTATTCTTATAAATATCTAATGATATTCCATGTAATGCATGTTTACTTCCATAATATAAATCTAAATTTTTTATTTCAAACTCTGTTTTTAAAGTATTATCCAAGTTTAGTACCCTCTTTTCTTCTTAAAGTGTGATTTCATTAGTTTAATACTTAAGTTTAATACAATTACTATTATAACTAATATTAATGCTAATGAGTAGGCTTCATTTATTCCACCTTCTGCATATGTTGGTTCTTGTAATATTAAGTATAATTGTGTTGCTAAGGTTGCTCCAGGATCCATGATAGATGTTGGAAATTTTGCTAAGCTTCCTATTACAAATAAGATTGCTGCTGTTTCTCCTATTATTCTACCAATAGCTAGTACTATACCATTTATTATACCATCTACGCATCCAGGTACAACTACTTTTACGACTGTATCAAATCTTGTAGCTCCTAAAGCTAATGAAGCTTCTATTTGAGAACGCTCTATTGTTTTAATTGCTTCTTCTGTATTTTTAATTAGTAATGGTAATATTACTAATGAAACAGTTAATGATCCTGCTAATATTGATCGATGCATTCCTACAAAGTAGATAAAGAATGATAATCCAAATAATCCAAAGATGATAGAAGGTATTCCTGATAATGAATCAATTGAAAATCTTATTATTTCTAATGCTCTATTCTTTTTAGCATATAACTGCATGTATATTGCACTAAATACTCCTATTGGTACTGCAATAACTAATGCTATTAAGATTACCATTAAAGTTGAAACTATTAATCCTGATGATCTAAATAGTAGCTCTAAATTAAGGTTTGTTATTCCTTGTAAAAAGACAAAGTATACTATTGCAACAACATTAATTAATAATATCGCAACACATAAATATATTAGTCCTTTTAAAATGTTATTTCCTAATTTGCTATTAAGCATTTTTAGCACCACCTTTTTTCATTACATATAATAATATTAAGTTTAATATCATTATTAGTATAAACAAGATTATTCCTGTTGCATATAAGGCATTTTGATGCAGTCCTGAAGCATATCCCATTTCTGTTGCAATGTTTGAAGTTAATGTTCTAACTGGATACAAAAGATTGCTTGGATTGTTTACCGCATTTCCTGATACTAGCATTACAGCCATTGTTTCACCAATAACTTTTCCTGCTCCTAAAACTATTGCAGAAAAGATACCTGTTTTAGCTGCTTTTAAATCAACTTTAAACATTGTTTGAATTTCATTTGCTCCTAAAGCTAAACTTGCTTCTTTATATGATTTATCAACAGCATCTAAAGCTGATACTGAGATTGATATAATTGTTGGTAGACTCATTAGTGTTAGTACTGCTACTGCTGCTAATAAACTATTACCAACTACTCCATGTATATAATAAAAGTTGTCATAGATGAATTTCACTAGGGTTTTTAGAATAAAGAAACCAAATATTACTGATGGTATTCCTGCTAATAACTCTACAAAAAACATTACAAAACTTTTTAATTTTGGTGTTGCTATTTTAGATAAATATAATGAACATAATATTCCAATTGGTACTGCAATTACTAATGATAATATTGTTGTTGCAAAGGTTGCTAATATCATTTTTAATAGTCCAAATGATTGAGGTGAGGCATCTGGTGCCCAACGTCCATTTAATATCATTTGAAAGAATCCATATTCTTTCATTGCAGGAAATCCTGATACAAAGATGAATCCAATAATTACTATTAATATTATTGCAGCCAATAAAGCACTTATTTTGAATAACGTTTCAAAAATCGTTCCTTTAAGTTGTCTGTTTTTCATTTTATTGCTCTACTTTCCCAGGTATGAAACCTGAATTTCTAATCTCTTTTTGTCCATCTTCACTCTTCAAGTACTCAATGAACTGTTTGACATCAGTATTTTCTTTCATATAAAGCAGATGAAAGTCTCTACTTAATATGTACTGATTATTTGAAATTGTCTCTTCATTTGGAACAATACCATTTACACCAATTAGCTTGATTTTTTCATCAACTGAGTCAACTGATATATAACCTATTGCTCCTTTTTTCTCGCTTATGTTTTCTATTACTGCCCCTGTTGAATTCACAACGATTGGGCCTAATGTATCTACGATGCTTGATTTGTCTTCTTGAATCAAGTCAGCCGTTTCTTCAAAGGCTGATTTTGTACCACTTCCACTTTCTCTTGAAACTAAAACTATTGGTACATCAAATCCGCCTAATTCTTTCCAATTTGTAATTTTTCCTGAAAAGATGTCGTGTAATTGATTTACAGTTAAATTTGAGATGCTGTTTTCATTACTTACTACTACTCCTATAGCATCTATGGCAATTTTGTAATCAACTAGTCCTAATTGTAGCTCATCTTCGGCCAAAGGTCTTGAACTCATTCCAATATCTGAGACTTTTGATGCTGCAGCTTTAATACCTGCACTAGATCCATCTGCAGCCAATACTATTCCTTCGCCTGTTTTTTTAGTGTATGCCGATGTTAATTTTTCCATCAATGGCGCAACTGAAGTTGAACCTGATATTTCCATTTTTATCGATGATTCACTACAACCTGTTAAACCTACTATTAATAGGGCAATACTAAAGAATTTTAATAACTTTTTCTTCTTCATTCACACAACTCCTTTTCGTCATAATAATATCTAAAATCCATAAAATTTAAAAAAATATTTAGTTAATATTAAGTTAATTTAATATTATGTTCACTTATAGATAAGTTATGATTTCTCATATTAAATATAATAGTATTTTTAGAAATTATAACATAGACTTTTTAATATAATATTTAAATTGATAATAAAAGATTAAGCTTTATTACTTATTTATCAAATTGATTTATAGAAATCATTTTAAGCAATAAAAGCTACTTTTAGTTATTTATTATATTTGTGGAGTTATTTTCAAAAAAAGTTCCTATTGGAACCATTACTTTTATTTTCCTGCTTTTACTGGTACAAATCCAGCTTCTTTAATTGCTTCTTGTCCATCATTGCTTTGTAAATACTCTATAAATGAACTTACATTTTTATTTTCCTCTTTATATACTAAGTGAAAATCTCTACTTAACGGATATTTTCCATCACTTATTGTTTTTTCTGCTGGTATTTTTTTATCGATTGATAAAAGTTTTACTTTAGAGTCAACTGAATCAACAGATATGTAACCTATTGCTCCTTCTTTTTGACTTACATTTTCAATAACTGCACCAGTAGAATTTGCTGTTATTGGGCCTAGTGAATCTACAACACTTGACTTGTCTTCTTTAATTAAATCTAGTGTCTCTTCAAAGGCTGATTTAGTTCCACTTCCACTTTCTCTTGAGACTAAAACTATTTGTAAATCTTCTCCTCCAAGTTCTTTCCAATTCACAATTTTTTTTGAAAAGATGTCATGTAATTGTTGCATACTTAAATCTTTAACACTGTTTTTATTATTAACCACTACTCCTATAGCATCTATTGCTACTTTGTAATCGACTACTCCACTTTGTAGTTCTTCTGTTGTTAGTGGTCTTGAACTCATACCAATGTCTGATACTTTTTCAATCGCTGCTTTAATACCAGCACTTGAACCATCAGGTGATAACACAATTTCTTCATTACTGTTTTCTGAATAGACTTTTGTTAGCTTTTCCATCAATGGCGCCATTGACGTTGATCCAGATATAGTTAATTTTGCTGCTGAGCTACTACAAGCACTAATGCTTGCTACAATTAAACCAAAACATAATAATTTTACTAATTTAAATTTTTTCATTTCTTACATCTCCTTTTCGCATATATAATAAACTCTATAAATTAAAGATATAAAAATAAAATGTTAACTTTTAGTTAACTAGATATTATGGTTTTTTATAGATATTTTTAACTTAAAGTTGCTTTATATAATTAAATTTTAACAATAACTTGATTATTATTTATATCGATATAGAATTAATTTATAAAAAAAGAGCTTTAATAGCTCTTTTCTGTTTATTAGATGTCTAATAGGTTTATTGGTTTAATTTTTCGGCATAAATATAGAAAAGGTGTGTCAATTAGAGATGTAAATATATAAATTATATAAGTAGAAATTATAACATTTATCAAATCAGTATTACTAAATACACCATAAAATGCTACAAGATTAAAAAGTATGGCATTTAATAGTTGTGATATTAAGGTTGAGCCATTGTTTCTAATCCATAAGTATTTACTTTCATCTTTATTAAATTTTTTGGTAATACCCCACCACATATAATATAATCTTACATCGATTAATTGTACTATCACATAGACAAACAATCCTGCAAAAATAATTCTTGGTGAATTTGAAAACACTAGTTTAAAGTGCGACATCATTACATCACCTTCAGCTGGGCTAAAATGTAGCCATAGTTGTGATGCTGCTATAAAAGCTAGTAAAATGATGAATCCAAGCATTACAATTCTATCGGCAGTTTTTCGATCATACTTTTCACATACTAAGTCTGATACTAGAAATGAGGTTGCAAAGGCTACATTTCCAAGTGTCATGGTCATTCCAAAAGCATTTACTAATAACATTACTTCGATATTTGCTAATAATAAGGCAACTACATTCCATACTACTAATCCATACTTTCCAAATAATTTGTACATTACTAAAAATAGTCCAAAGTAGATAAAGACACTTATTATTAATAATAGTTCATTACTCATTTATTGTTCCTCCTCTAAAAAAAGTGTTTACTTAGAAACACTTTTTCTGTTATTAATGTTTATTAAATTTATTTTTTTCGCCTCTTGAAGAGATATTGTATGATAAATCACCAATTCTTTCAAGGTCGCTTAAAATATCTACATACAAAGTAACTGGAATTGGATCCATTTTTTCTTTGTTCTTAACACGTTCCATATAAGATTGTTTTGCATTTCTTTCAAGGCTATCTAAAACATCTTCTTTTTCGCTAACATTATTTGCGAAATCTTGATTAAATGTTTCAATAATTTCATTAATGTTATCTAAAATTCCTTCACATACATCAAACATCTCTAACATATCTGCAAGTGCTAGTGGTGTTAAGGCTTGTTTAGCACCATAGATTTCTTCAAATGATTCCATTATATTAATACAGTGATCTCCTATACGTTCTAAATCTTTTAATGTATATAATAGATCGTTTAAGGTTGCATTATCTTCTGGACTTAGTGGATATGATGAAATTTCAGTTAAGTAATCTGAAATACGACTGTTTAAATCGTTTACTACTTCTTCATACCCTTCTATTTTCTCTACTAATTTGTAATCTTTTGAAACTACATATTCTTTTGTCCTTTTTGTCATTTTTAAACAAATGCGAGACATTTCTTTTGTAGCATTTTTTGCTAATTGTACAGCAAGGTTAGGTGATTCTGCAATTATAGATGTATCTAAGACAACTGTTGGTACAAAATCATCTTCATTTTTTTCTTTCCATATCTTACTTACTATTGCTGCAATTATTCCTATACAGGGTAGTAATGCAATCGTGGTTGCGATGTTAAACGATGAATGGGCAAATGCTATTTGCATTTTTCTATTTAAGTGTAGTCCATCTGCTGCCCATTCTACATATTTTAAGAAGAATGGATAAATAAGCATAAAGAATGATGTACCTATTACATTAAATAAAACATGCGCTGTGGCTGCACGTTTGGCTGCTATAGTACCTCCAACTGCTGCTAAGATTGCTGTTATTGTTGTACCGATGTTATCACCAAATAATATTGGTAATGTACCTTTTAAATCGATAAGTCCATCGTTGTATAGACTTTGTAGTATACCAATTGTTGCACTTGATGATTGAATTAGTAATGTCATTGCAACACCAAGAAGTACTCCTGAAATACTGTGGTTTGATAATTGTGTTGTTAATTCATGGAATAATGGCATATCAGCTAGTACTTTTAATGCTGATCCCATAACATCTAAACCATAAAATAAACAACCAAATGAGAATATTAATGAAGCAATATGCTCTGTTTTAGGTTTTTTTGAAAACATCATCATAAATGCTCCTACTACTAAAAAGTAAGGGGCATAAGCTGTCATATTAAAACCAATTAGGATTGCTGTTATTGTTGTACCAATATTTGCACCCATTATGATTCCAATAGCTTGTTTTAGGTTCATCAAACCTGATCTAACTAAACTAATTGTTAAAGCTGTTGTCCCAGAACTTGACTGGATTAGGGCTGTTGTTGCCGCACCGACAAACACAGCTTTCACTGGATTAGTTGTGTATTTGTCAATTAGAGATTTCATACCTGATCCTGCTAAGATCTTAAGCATGTCTCCCATCATTTTAATTCCGAATAAAAATAGTCCTAGACCTGCAAACACTTTTAATAAATCAAAGTTCACGTCTTGTGCCTGGCTAATAAATTCTTGCATTGAGAATCCTCCTATATGTATAAGTTACCTTAATATTATATAACAATATCCATAAAATGTACAAGATGATTTTTAAACATTATGGATAATTTTATAATTTAGTTTCATTTTGATTATAACTAGGTTAATTATATAAATTTGTCTAAAATCATATTAAATATGTATGTATGCGCTACCTACTTGTCTTAGAGATGATTTTGAAATCAATTCTATTATTTTTTCACTTCTTTTTTTGTTTTTTTATCTTAATATATTTATAATAGTTTAATTATTTAACTTATCTGAGATAAAAAAATTTTTATTTATTTTGTTGATTCATGATTAATTTTTATCTTTTATTTGTATTATTTATAGTGGTATATTTATTACCATTTATTTGATTAGCTAAAATATTTAAATTTTCAGTATTTTAGCTTGTTATCTAGTCGTTTTTATAAAAAAAGTCTTTTTTTAATTTTATTATAATATGCTATTTTTATATTTGCTATTATCTAATTTTAAAATTAAGATGAAATGAATATACATAAAAAGATGTAATGTTTGATTAAAATCAATAGGTTCTATAATTTATAGGGTGGAATAACAAATTCAAGTATTACTTGAAATGTTATCCACCCTTAAATTGTTAATATAAAGAAAAAGACATTTATCTTTGTTATAATTTAAGCGACTAAAATAAATTAAGGAGATAAATGTCATGATTAATAATAACATAATTAATAAAAACAATAAAGAATTAAAAGAAATTATTGGAATTAATGACTCCAATATTAATATATATAAATTTCAAGATGAAAAAATTAAAGATAATATTTCTAAAGTATTTTATGGAATTCTATTTTTTAATGATAATGTTTGTCCTAAATGTAATAAAGTTCATAATAAATTTTATGTACATAATAAAAAAGTATCTCTTATTAAATTACCTATGGTTTCTGGTTTTGATGCTTATTTAAAGCTTACTAAAACTCGTTACAAATGTATGGAATGTAATAAAACTTTTATTCCTGCTAATACTCTAACAAATCCTGGATGTTTTATTTCTAATAAAGTTAAATATCTTATTGCTCTTAAATTAACTAATATGCTTACTTGTACTTATATTGCTAAAGATCATAATGTATCTACACATTCTGTTTTTAGAGTATTAGATACTTATGCAGAGGCTGCTAAATCTACTACTATTAAATCCTATTTACCAAAAGTACTTCATTTTGATGAGTTTAAATCTACTAAAGATGCTGATGGCAATATGTCCTTTGTTATTATGGATGGTGAAAAAAGAAAGCTACTAGATATCGTAGAAAACAGACAAAAAGCTTACTTAGAGAACTATTTTAGCTACTATACAAAAGAAGCTATTGATAATGTTGAATATATTGTAATTGATATGTATACACCTTATATTGAAATCATTAAAAATGTCTTTACTAATGCTAAAATAATATTAGATAGATTTCATATTTATCAGAATTTAACTAGAGCCTTTAATAAAACTAGAGTTGCAATTATGAATGCAGATGAAAAAAACAGAAATAAGTTCAAAAATTTTTGGAAACCTATATTACAGTTAAAAGAGAATCTTTCAGAAGTGATGTTTAAGCATGCAACCTTTAATTATAAGTTCACAAACAATAAAGCAATTCTAAATTATTTAATCGAAAATAATGAGGACTTTAAAAATAATTATGAAATATATCAAGATTTACTATTTTCTTTAAAATACAATAATATGGAAATGTTTAAGAAAACAATTGATCAGCCTAATAAATTAGCTTCAGATAAAATTAAAACTTGTATATCTACCTTTATTAAGTATTTTGAATATATTAAAGATAGTTTCGATGTTGAGTATAATAATGGAATAATAGAAGGTACAATATCTAAATTCAAGAAGTTAAAAACAATATCTTGCGGGTTTAGAAGATTTGAAAGATTAAAAACTAGAATAATAATACAAGAATTATTAATTGTATAGAAAAAGCATAAAAAAAGGATACAACATTTCTGTTATATCCTGTTCTAACTCATGTATCAAATTGTAAAATTCCACCCTATTTGACAAAGAGCCAAATCAATGCACTACATCTTTTTTCAATATTATTTTTTATTCATTTTCTTCAAAAATACTTAATTGTTCTGGTGTGAATTCTTCATATTTTGAATCTTCTAAAAATTGTTTTGTTTGTTCTACTATAAGAGGTATATGCAGTAAATCATGTATTATACATGCCTCTATAATAATTAAACCATCTTTTAACTTAATACTTTTCTTTATTCCTTCATGTCCATGACTTAATTTTGTATCAAATGCTTCTATCATTTCAACATTAAAGCCTGAATCACAAACAAATATTTGTTCATTATCATTAATTGAGAATAGTTTTGTTAAAAGGTCTGGGTTAGTTTTCTTGTTCTTTACACTTAAAGTTCCTTTATTAGCTCTTGTTGATATAGCTATTTCTTCGACTCTAATTCTTTTTGTGCTTCCATTTTCAAAGATCATAAATAGTTGATTTTGTGAAAATGATTCAGTACCAACTGCTGAGACTAGTTGATCATTATCTAACTTGATACCTTTTACTCCAGCACTTTTAAGACCTGTTATTGATACTGAGTTTAATGGATATCTCAATGTATATCCTTTTTTACTCATCATAATTATGTCATCTAACATACTTGCACTGAACACAGAAACAACTTTGTCTTCTTTTTTTAGATTATTATACTTAATTGCTTTTGTATATCTAGATACTTCAAAATCACTAAATTTACTTTGTTTTACTTGACCATTTTCGGTTACACTAACTATGGTTGCATCTGATTTAAAACTATCTACTATCATTGCTGTTAATACTTTAGCATCAGTTAAACCTGATACATAGTTGTTTATATGTCTACCAAAGTCTTTCCATTTTGTTTCCATTATCTCATAAACAGGAATATATGCATAATATCCATTATCAAAGAATACTAATAATTTATTTAGAGTTGTTGCTTTTGTTATAGCTATGACAAAATCATCTTCTTTTCTAATAATTGCATCATTACTAGATGAGTATGATCTTAAACTAGATCTTTTAATATAACCATCTTTTGATACTGAGATCATTACTTCTGTTTCTTGTATTAGTTGTTCTTTAGTTATGTTTATATCTTCTATTTCATCTATAATCATTGTTTTTCTTGGTTCAGCAAAATCTTTTTTTATTTTTTTCATTCGATCTATTATTACTTTATCTAATGATTTTGCATTATCTAAAATATCTGTTAAATATTCAATATATGTTTGTAATTTTAGTTGTTCTTCTTGTAGTACTATAACATCTGTATTGCTTAAACGATATAGTCTTAAGTCTACTATTGCACTAGCTTGTTTTTCTGTAAAAGCAAATTCTGTTATTAAATTTGTAATAGATTCTGATCTATTCTTACTTGCTCTAATTATAACTATAATTTTATCAATTACATCTACTGCCTTCATTAATCCTTCTACTATATGCATTCTAGCGTTTGCTGTATCTAATTCATATAATGAATAATTTGTTAATACTTCTCTTTGATGTTCAATATATGCATCTAGCATTCCAATTAGTCCTAATAGTTTTGGAGTTTTGTTAACGATTGCAACCATATTAAAGTTATAATATACCTGTAAATTTGTTGTTTTATATAAATAGTTTAGAATTGTTGTTTCGTTTGCATCTTTTTTTAATTCTATTACTACACTTAATCCATTTCTATCTGATTCATCTCTTACTGCTATTATGCCATCAATTATTTTATCATATTTTATTTCTTCTATTTTTTTAACTAACTCTGCTTTATTAACTTCATAAGGTAGTTGTGATATTGTTATTACTTTAATATTTTTTACTGGTTTAACTTCTACTTTTGATCTAACTACTACTCGACCTTTTCCAGTTTCATATGCTTTTTTTATTTGTTCTTTTCCTTGAATTGTAGCTCCTGTTGGAAAGTCAGGGCCTTTTACTATTTCTAACAAATCATCTAAAGGACATTTTGGCTTTTTCATTCGATAGATTACAGCATCTATTGATTCTGC
The DNA here is from genome assembly GCF_049478495.1 of Mycoplasma sp. P36-A1. NCBI lineage: Bacteria > Bacillati > Mycoplasmatota > Mollicutes > Mycoplasmatales > Mycoplasmataceae > Mycoplasma > Mycoplasma sp. P36-A1. The sequence goes on from NZ_CP168083.1 coordinate 1,368,196, forward strand.
TAAGTTATGTGGTGGTATGTCAGTTGCATAACCAGCAGATATTCCTGTGCTTCCATTTACTAGTAAATTGGGAAAATAAGCTGGTAGTACTACTGGTTCTAGTTCTGTATCATCAAAGTTTGGTGCAAAAGGTACTGTATTTTTTTCAACATCTTGTAATAAAAGTGCACTAACTTGTGACAATCTTGCTTCAGTATAACGCATTGCTGCAGCTGAATCCCCATCTACTGATCCATTGTTACCATGCATATCTACTAGAGTGTAATTTAATTTCCAAGATTGTGATAATCTAACCATTGCATCGTAAACACTACTATCTCCATGTGGGTGATAATTACCAATTATTACCCCTACTGATTTTGCTGATTTACGATATGCTTTGGTTGAAACATTACCTTCTTTATGCATAGCATATAATATTCTTCTTTGAACTGGCTTTAAACCATCTCTAGCATCGGGAATTGCTCTATCTTGTATTATATATTTAGAGTATCTACCAAAGCCATCTCCTACTACATCTTCTAGAGCTTTTACTATAATATTTTTATCATTATCTTTCATTATTTAAGCTCTCCTTTAATCATGTTAGCATACTCATCTTCCATTGTGAAACTAACATTTTCTTCTATCCATTCTCTTCTTGGTTCTACTTTATCACCCATTAAAGTTGTAATTCTTTTATCTACAATTGCCATATCTTCAATAGTTATTTTTATTAGTTGGCGATGTTCAGGATCCATTGTTGTATCCCAAAGTTGAGAAGCATTCATCTCTCCTAAACCTTTATATCTTTGTATTTCGCCTTTACCATTTCTTTCAATAATTTCATTTAATTCATCATCATCAAAAGCATATTCTAGAATGCTATTTTTACCATTCTTTTTATTATATTTGTACAGTGGTGGCATAGCTAGATAGACTTTTTCTTGCATAAATAAGTCTTTCATATATCTGTAGAAGAATGTTAATAACAATACTTGTATGTGAGCTCCATCTGTATCTGCATCGGTCATAATAATTATTTTTCCATAGTTTATGTCTGTTGCACTAAAATCATTACCAACTCCTCCACCAATAGTGTAGACAAGTGTAGCAATTTCTTCATTTTTCATTATTTCTTCAAACTTTGCTTTTTGAGTATTTATTACTTTTCCTCTTAAAGGTAATATAGCTTGATACTTACGGTCTCTTCCTTGTTTAGCACTTCCACCTGCAGAATCACCTTCGACAATAAATAACTCATTTTTTTCATAATTCTTAGATTGAGCCGGTGTTAATTTTCCACCTAATATTCTACTTTTTACTCCATCTTTACCTTTTCGACTGTCTTCTCTTGCTTTTCTAGCAGCTTCTCTTGCTTGAGAAGCTTTTATTGCTTTTTTTACTAGTTTATGTGCAAATTCTTTATTTTCTTCTAAATAGAAATACATTTTCTCATATATAGTACTTTCTACACTACTTCTAGCTATAGGCGTACCTAATTTTGATTTAGTTTGTCCTTCAAATTCTAGTAGTCTTTCTGGTACTCTTATTGATATAATTGCTGTTATACCTTCTCTTATATCACTACCTTCAAGATTTTTATCTTTTTCTTTTAATAATTTTTGTTCTTTAGCATACTCATTAAATACTTTTGTAAGCCCCGTTTTAAAACCTACTTCATGTGTTCCACCATCTATAGTTTTAACATTGTTTACAAAAGATAAAATATTTTCTGAATAGCCTTCATTATATTGGAATGAAATTTCAATATTTATTTCATTTTCAACATTTTCAAAATAGACTGTATCACCAAATGTTTCTTTGTCTTCATTTAAAAAAGTTACAAAGCTTTCTATACCATTATCATAATGATATAGTTCATGTTTCACTTCATCTAGACGATTATCAGTTAACTCTATTTTAAGTCCTTTTAGTAAAAAGGCACTTTCTCTTAGTCTTTCTGATATAGTTGTGAAGCTAAATTTAGTTGTTGAGAAAATACTATCATCAGGCCAAAAGGTGATTGTCGTACCTGTTTCTTTTGATTTACCAACTACTTCTAATGGTTTAGCAACTTTACCTCCATCTTCAAAACTAATTTCATATATTGAACCATCTCTTTCAATGGTAACTTGCATTGCTTTTGAAAGTGCATTAACAACACTTGATCCAACACCGTGTAAACCTCCAGATGTTTGATATCCACCCTCTTGTCCAAATTTACCTCCGGCATGTAATATTGTAAAAATTACTTCTGGTGTTGATTTTCCTGTTGAGTGAACTCCTGTAGGTACACCACGCCCTTTATCTATTACTGTAACTGAATTATCTTTGTTTAAAATTACACTAATATGATCTCCATAACCTGCAAGTGATTCATCTATTGCATTATCAACTATTTCCCATACTAAATGATGTAATCCACGAGAATCCGTGCTACCTACATACATTCCAGGTCTTTTTCTAACTGCTTCTAACCCTTCTAATATTTGGATAGTTGATTCATCATATTTTTTCTTTGCCATTTGATCACTCCTAACTTATACATTATAACATTAGAATTATTAATAATCTAGAATGATTTTATTTCAAGTCATTTTATAATTTTTATATCTAAGATTTGTTATATACTATTTTAAAGCTCAATAATCATTGACTTTTAAATATATTAATAACTATTTACAATAAAAAACTAACATATTTGCTTGTATGTTAGAAATTCTAATTTTATTTTATTTTCTTAATATTTTATCAATTTTTTTACCTTTTGCTAGTTCATCAACTAACTTGTCTAACCATCTAATTTTTTGCATAAGTTCATCTTCAATCAATTCTACTCTATGGCCACAAATAACACCTTTAATTAATTTAGCATTTGGATTTATTAAAGGAGCCTTATTAAAAAAAGTTTGCATTGTTTCCTTGCTTGTTATGATATTTTCTAGCTCTTTTTGATTATATCCTGTTAACCAAATTATTATTTGGTCTAGCTCTTGCTTAGTATGATTTTTCTTTTCTACTTTATTAATATACATTTGATATATATCTTTAAAGCTTACATTTTCAATTTTATGTCTCATAATCAATCTCCTTTATTTATATTATAATCAACATATTACTATATTTACAAAGATTAAACTAAAAAAGTTTGTTATTAATCGTAGCTTTTTAACTGTTTCTGTATTATCTAAGTTACGTTTACATAATTAGGTATATTTTATTTTTATATTATGTTATTTCAATAAATATATTAACTAATCATATTATATTATTCTATATAAAAGAAAGGAAATAATTAAGTGCAAGTTATAAATATGTTCATGGATGAATCAGGATTAATTAATAAAAAGGATAAATGTTCAGTTTATGGTGGTATATGGTTTAATGATTTAAATAAGCAAAAAAAATTTTTGAAAGAATATTTTGAAATTATTGATAGTATTAAACATCATTATTGTAGGCAATATAAAAATATTTGTTGTTGTAGTTACAAAAAGTGTCCTGAAATTAAAAATTATAATATTGAGTCAAGGCATCGTCAGTTATTATTAGAACTAATATTTAAACATTGTTCTACTTATGCTGTTATTGTTGATGTTTCTAAATTAAAGCAGGTTTTTAAACTTGAGAAGGGGTTTAAGCTTAAATTTAGAGAATATATTATGAAAAGAATCGTTGTTAAAGTTATTGAGCATGAGTTAAACAATCATAATATTGATTGTAATAATCGTTTAAATTTAGCAATTGATATTGATAATATGCCTCATAGTTTAAATTTAGGTTATAATTTAAATGAAGTATTAGCTAGTGTTGATAGTATTATTACAAGTAATATTGATTATGATATCAATTATGTAAACTCTAAATATCATTATTTAATACAAGCTTCTGATTTATTAGTTGGTAGTATTAGAAGTGATTTCTTACTTAATAAATATGATGATATCAATAATAAATTAGATGTTAAACTATATTTACCTTAGGTAACAAAAAAAGGACTATAGTTTAGATTTTATTATCCTTTTTATTAGTCCTATCTTTATGTTTATTTAGGCAAATTTATAATTATAATTTGCCTTTTTTCTTTTGTTTGTGTATGTAACTCTAGTACCTCTTTTACTTAGTTTACCCTTTTTATTATATTGTCTTCTTGTTCTTAATCTAAGTCTACCCTTTTTATAAGTTCTTATTTCTAAATAAGATTTAGATTTTGAATTAGCTTTTCTTTTTCCAACATTATTGTATTTTGTAATCGTATTCTTAGTTAAGGTTCCGTTTTTATAATTCTTGATTTGTCTTTTATTACGATAAGCTTTATAAACATTAGATCCTTTTACTTTCTTAACTGTATAAGTTAAGTCATATGTTTTAATTCTTTTATTTTTTGTATTTCTTGTTTGAATTTGTTTTCTTGATATTTTATTATTTTTATACCAATATGATGTAAGTGTTCTTTTTTTGTTGGATGCTACATAAAAAGTCCTTTTAGTTAAAGTTCTTTTACTAGAATATGTCCACGTCTCTTTTTTGTTTAATTTGTATGAGTTTGTGTAATATGATGTTGATGCTCTTACATTATTTTTAAATATTACATATATTGGTGTTTTAGTTTTATATGTTTTATTTGAATTATATCTTTTAACATTTGAACCCACTTTATAATATGTTTCATTTTTTCCCTGTTTTAATATGTATTTTATATTATTTTCATTGTATTTTCCATTTAAAAGTCGAAAGTCCATTGCAGTTATTTTATGTTTGCTGCTGAGTTTTCGATATTTAGTAAATTTTGTTGTAGCTTTTCCACTATTATTTATCTGACCTATATCATTAGCACCAGTTACATAAACATTTCCAGTATTTGTAACAATAAATGTATTCTTTCTAGTTATATAATATTTTGATACTTTTTGATTAGATGGTAAGCTTACTTTATGAGCATTTGTTTTAGTTCTATTTGTTTTATTGCCTGTTCCTAATTGTCCATAGTCGTTTGCTCCATATAAGTATAAACTTCCTTTACTTATAAAAGCAGTATGTTTTGCATAGTTAAATATATTAGTATTAACATATTGAATTTCTCTAGCTGATTCAACCATATCTACTTTTGATGACATTAAATTACTTGAAGATAGTGCCTTTATTTTAGTAGAGTTGTCCAGAATCGCATTTTTCATCAATTGATATGATAAGTTTGGCTTTATTGATAGTAGATTAGCTGCAGTGCCTGAAATCATAGGTGTTGACATACTTGTTCCTGAACTTTGAATATAACCATTATTGTTTTTACCATTTGCAGCACATATATTTTCTCCATAACCAGCAATATCTACTGTTTTAGCATTATAGTTACTATACCATGATCTATTATCATTTTTACTTATTGAATTAACAGATATAATATTTGGTAGATTAAAGCCTGCTGGATAGTCAATATTTTTACTATTTGAGTTTCCTGCAGCAGCTACTACTAAACCATTATAATTAGCAATTGAATTATAGAGTAGTTTATCAATTCCACTTGCATAATTAATACCTAGTGAAAGATTTAATACTTTAATATTATCATTCTTTGCTTTGTTTATAGCTCTGATTAGATTTGCAGTGCTACCATATCCATCATCATCTAAAACTCGATATGATACTATTTTAGTTGTTCTATTTAAACCGATGTTTTTACCACCAATAGTACTTGCAACATGGCTACCATGACCATCTTTATCAACTATTTTTTTTGAATTTTTGGTAAAATCATAACTTTTTGAACTTACCAAACCTTTTAACTCTTTATGAGAAGCATTAACTCCTGTATCAAGTATACCTACTTCTACCCAATTATGACCACTATAATCATTGCTCAATAAATTGTAGTTCATGTAATTACTACTTAAATGCCAAGTATTATTTATCGAGCAAGTTGAACTAGTCATATAATTATTAATTTTATATTTAAAATTAGGGTTTACACTTTTTATTGTATCTAGTTGTTCTAATTCCTTTATTGTCTTGTCTAAATCTGTATTATCTTCTAATATTATTTCTACTAGTTCAGCATCTTCAACATCTATTTCTATAGTTTCTTCTACACTATTGTTTGTTTCATCATTTATTTCTTCTTCGACTTCTTGTTCATTTGTTATTCCATCTTCTAATTCAATTATTAATGAGTCGTAAAATAAGTCTGTATCTAAGGCACTTAGTTTTATTGGACATAATATCATTAGCAATAATACTATTAATGTTAATATACGGTTATGTTTCATTGTCTTTCCTCCAACTTATATTAACAATATTATAACATTAACTTTAAATACAAAATACGAATTAACTTTGTTTAATTCTTAATATTCTATTAATATATAGTTGATTTTATCTTTACTTATTTATTGCTTTTATATTTTTATTTCAATCATTTATATGTTACAGTATATCTATGAGTGATATGTTTATAAACATATTAAGAAAATATATACGATAAGGAGAAATTATTTATGAAATGGCAGACAAAAGAAGAGTTATTAGCTTTAATGAAAGAATTAGTAGCAATTAAAAGTATATCAGCTACTGTTGATGAGGTGAATGCTGCAAAGTATGTCTTTGAACAACTTTCTAATTTAGAGTACTATAAAAATAATCCTGATCATTTAAGATTAGTTGATGTAAAAGGAAACTTTGAAAGAAAAGCTGTTGTTGCTTTAATGAGTAAAGGTACTTCTAAAAATACATTATTAGGTGTTGGTCATTTTGACACTGTTGGTATTGATGATGCTGGTATTTTAAAAGATTATATTTTAAACCCTGATGAATATACTAAGCAGATTGGTAGATTAAATTTAGACCCAGCTTCTAAGGAAGATTTAGCTTCTGGTGAATATTTATTTGGACGTGGAGTAATGGACATGAAAGCTGGTGTAGCTTTACATATGCAAAACTTAGAATACTATTCTAATAGCGATTCATTTGATGGTAATTTGTTAATTTCTTTTGTTGGGGACGAAGAAACTAACTCTGAAGGTGTTCTTGCAGCAGTTTGTGAAGTTGCTAAAATGGTCGAAGAATTCGACTTAGTTCCTATTGCAGCATTAGATACTGAACCTGATTTTGCATCTTATCCTAATGATGATAATAAATACATGTATTTAGGTACAGTTGGAAAATTACTTGCTGGTTTCTTTGTTTTAGGAAAGGAAACTCATGTTGGTGAGTCTTTAGCTGGTTTAAATACTCATTTGATATTAGCTAATATTGTTAAACGTATGGAACTTAATTTAGATTTTTGTGAAAAAGTTGGAAAAGAAGTTACTCTACCTCCTACTAGTCTAAAAATGGAAGATCATAAACGTTTATATAATGTTCAAACACCATTATCAGGACATATTTACTATAATTTACAAACATTTAAAGATTCTCCAAAAATATATATGGAAAAATGCGTTAAAATTGCAACTGATGCTATCAATGAATCATATGAATTTGTATTAGAGATGAATAAAGAATTTAAAGAATTATCTAATCTACCATTAGTTCCACTAAATTTAAATCCTCAAGTTTATACATATGCTGATTTTTATGATGAAGTTAAAAATGAATTTAGTAATATTGATGAACTATTAACTACAAAAATAGAAGAACTTCAACAAAAACAATTAGATGAAAGAGATTTAACTTGTTCATTAATCCAATATATGCAAGAGATATCAAGTAATAAAAATCCAAAAGTTATAGTTTTCTTTGCACCACCTTACTATCCACATGTTAGCTTAGATGATTCTAAACCTAACCATAAGGCTGTTATTGCTGCAAGCACTGAAACAATTGCTTATGCAAAAGAAAAATTTGGTGTTGATATTAAACAATGTAACTATTTCCAAGGTTTATGTGATTTAAGTTATTTTGCATTAGAAGATGCTGAAGATGTTTTAGCATATTTAAAACCGAATATGCCTACTTTAGATAAAACATATACTTTACCTTTAGATGATATTTCTAAAATAAATGTGCCGGTAATTAACTATGGACCTCATGGACGTGACCCACATAAATATACTGAAAGAATACTAGTTGATTACTCATTTGAAGTAGTACCTGTAGTTCTTAAAAAGCTAATTGAAAATTTATTTAATAATTTATAATATGGTAGAAGAAAAGTAATTACACTTTTGCCTTCTTCCATTACACCGTAGTACAAGTCTTTTATACGATAATACATTTATATTATTCACAAACGACTTAGATATTATTAAAGAGGATAGACCAAACCTGGCCTATCCTTTTTTTATAGATAAGATGTTTAGGTTTAGTAGAAAATTAACCCCATGCATTCCGTATTGATGATATAGTCCTAATTTTGAATTAGCCACTTAATATATTTTTTCATCACTAAGTTACACTTTTGTAGTTTATTCAATTTCATGAAATTGATATAGATTCATGTTGTTTTATTACCTTATTTCATGATGATTAATCGTAATAAAAGTCTTAACCATTATCCCAATTTATCTAGATACCCTTTTATGCTTCTAATCTTAGAATAGTTTATCCACCTTCATATTATCAATACCAGGTGCGCCTTTATTACTTTTAACTCTCTTTATTGCCAGTTTGATATTTTCTTTAATTACTAGTTTCCCAGTTAATCTCATCGCGCTGCTCATTCTTCTACACCTAGATCTATTCAAGTACATACCAACTACCTTCACTATCAAAGATTACGTCATTCAGTACCATTGACTACTTTCTTACTATGAACTTAGCTGACTTCCACTAGTTAGATATACTGAATGGCACTCATAAAAAATGGATTCAATTAAATGGATCCATTTTTTATATCTCCTAACATCTGCTTTTAATTTTGTATCATTAATATCATTTTATATATAAATTGTAAAAGCTAATACTCTAATATAAAAAGCTTTGTACTTGCGATAAATGATGTCACTTCACAGACCTGAAATAAAAAAGTATAAACATGCTCCTTTAAAATATCACAGTATTAATGATACTCTTGTTATACTTTGTATTAATAAGATAAGGTTTATATGTAATTATTACGATTACTCTTTAACCTTATCTATACCTAGAATAGATAAATATGCAAAGTTATCAAATAAAATGTAAGCATTTAAACAACAACATACTTTCAAACTTAAAATGAGCACTTAACAAATGAATTAAGTGCTCATTTTTGACCTGCAAATTACTTTGTGCCAATTTATTTTGTTGATACATCAAACAAAAACCAGTATTTTGTAGTGGACTTTGTTTGATGTATATTTTTAAATTTATGTTTTATTCTTTTACTAGATCCATATCTACTAAAATTGCTTTTAATTTAGCTTTTTCTTCTGTTGTTAATTCTCCAATTGGATCTAAACATTTTCCTACTGGAATACCTTGCATTACTAATCCTTCTTTAATTACTGCAGGGAATGTTCCCATTGCCGTTGCAATTCTTAGTGGAGCTAATTTAAATTGTGCTTCTAATGCACCTTCTAAATCTCCTGCAACGTATTTATCATAGATGTCAGCAACTACTCTAGGTGCTACATTAGCGCATGATGCAATTGCACCTGTTGCTCCGTAAGCTAGACCTGCATAAATAATTGTATCTCTACCCATCATTACATGGAAATCTTCAAGATGTCTTGTTAATCTGATATATTCTGCTGAATTTGTCATATCTCCTGTACTATCTTTAACTCCAACAATGTTTTCAATTTCTGCAAGTTTTGCAACTGTTGCAGGTGTAATTGTAACATTAGTTTTTGGTGCGTTATTATATAAGATAATTGGAAGTTTTGTACTTTCTGCAATATCTTTAAAATACTTATATAATTCTTCTTGTGTTTGTGAAACAAACATTGGTGTTAGCACTGAAACTGCATCTACTTGTACTTCATCACATATTCTTACAAGTTCTATTGCACCTCTTGTAGTTATGTGGTTTGCACCTGCATATAGAGGAACTCTATTTGCTACTACTTCTTTTGTAAATTCTAGTATTTTTTTGTACTCTGCATTATCAAATGCATAAAACTCTCCTGTTGTTCCTAGTGAAAAGATTCCATGAACCCCTTCATTTATTAAATGATCTATCATTTGTTTTAGTACTGGGTAGTTTACTTGTCCATCTTCAGTTAATGGTGTAATAACTGGTGGTACTATTCCATATGGTTTAAATGACATATATGTTTCTCCTAACTATTATTTTTTTACTGATACATTTGAGATTTTTTCATAAAATTTTACTATTGCACTATGATCATCTTGACCATTTCCATCAGCTTTAAGTGATTGCATAATTTCCATGATTTGTGCTGTTAATGGTAAAGCTGCATTAACATTGTGAGATGCATTTAAGGCATTAGTTAAATCCTTAATATGTAAATCAATTCTAAATCCTGGAGCAAAGTCTCCTGCAATCATCATTGGAGCTTTAGCATCTAATACTGTTGAACCAGCTAAGCCACCTCTAATTGCTTGAAATACTAATTCAGGATCTGCTCCTGCTTTTTTTGCAAGTGTTAATGCTTCTGAAACTGCTGCGATGTTTAATGCTACTACTATTTGATTTGCTAGTTTTGCTGTATTACCTGCTCCTAAAGCACCAACATAAACAACACTTGCAGCCATACTCATTAATAAATCATAATATTTATCAAATGTTTCTTTATTTCCACCACACATTACTGATAAAGTACCATCAATTGCTTTTGGTTCTCCACCTGAAACTGGGCAATCTAATAATTCAATACCTTTTGTTGCTAGTTCTGCACCAATTGCTTTTGATTCAACTGGATCAATAGAACTCATATCTAAAATAACTGTTCCTTCTTTTGCTTTTGAAGCAATTCCATTTTCTCCAAGACAAACTTCTCTCACTTGAGGAGAATTTGGTACCATTGTTATAATTACTTCACATTGTTCTGCTACTTCTGCATTATTTTTAGCCGCTTTAGCTCCTGCTGCTACTACTTCATCTATTTCTTTTTGACCAATACTATAAACTACAACTTCATGTCCAGCTTTTAATAAATTGATACTCATAGGTTTCCCCATAATTCCTAATCCTATAAATCCTACTTTCATTTTTCATTCTCCTATCTTAAACTTTATATATTTTTATTATACTTATTTTATAAACAGTTGTAATACTAATAGCATTGCAACTCCAACACCAGACATTATCATTGATATTGCAAATTTGCAGAGCACTTGATCTTTAATGTCTTTAATACCAAACATACCATTGAACACCCAGAATCCACTATCATTAAAGTATGAGAATGAAATAGAACCTATACAACATGCTTGTGCAAGTAGTACAGCATTTACATCTAATACTCCCATTAATGGTGCTGTTAGTGAAGCTGCTGTTGTTATTGCTACTGTTGCAGAACCTAATGCTATTCTCATTAATGCAGCTATAATTACTGGAATTAATATGGCTGGAAGTGGTGTATTTATTACTAATTCACCTAATGCATCTCCAATTCCACTTACCTTAATAACGTTTCCTAAAGAACCACCAGCTCCTGTAATTAACATGATTATTCCTGTATCTCTAATAGCAGCATCCATAGTTCCAATTACTTCTGATTTTGAATCTTTTCTTACTAATCCATAAATTGATAGTAATGTACCAATTCCTAAAGCTATTATTGGTTGACCTAAGAATGCTACAAAGAAGTCAAATACATCTCCTCCACTAAAGCCAATTAAATCAATAACTGTTTTTGCAAGTATTAAAATTAATGGCACAATTATTGGAGCGATTGAATTTAATAAAGGTGGTAAGTTTTTTTCACCCATTAATTTATCAAGCTCTTCCATTGATTTTAAGTACTCTTCTTTAAACTCTTTACGATCATATTCACCATTTTCTAATGGAATTTGATAGATTTTTTTACCAACCCATTTAGAATATAAAACTCCAGCAATTAACATTGGAACAGATATCAATGCTCCAGTAATAATCATTTGTCCTACATCTACACCTAGCATTCCAGCTGCTGTAAGCGGTCCTGGAGTTGGTGGAACCATTGTATGTGTTAACTGTAAACCAGCTGCCATAGATAAGGCAAGTCCTACTACTGATTTACCAGTAACTTTAGATAAAGCTTTACAAAGTGGTGCAAATATTACTAATGCTGAATCGGCAAATACAGGAATTGCTATAAACCAACCAGTAATTGCTAATGCCCACTCTTCTCTTTTACTACCTACTGCTTTTATAAAAGTATAAGCCATTTTTTCTGCAGCACCTGATTTTTCTAAGATACCACCCATCATTACACCTAAACCGATAATAATACCCGTACTTTTTAGTGTACTTCCAAACCCATCTTGAATTGCTGTTAGCAATCCTGTTTTAGTAGTTCCATCAGCTAATGTTAAATCACCAGGCGACATTCCACCAATTAAACCAGCAATAATTGCTGCAATTAGTAATGCAATAAATGTATGTACTTTAGTTTTCATTACTAAAAGTATCATTACGATAATACCAATAGCTAACCCAAGTAGCATTCTTGTTGAATCATCCATGTTTTTTATCCTCTGTCCTTTATATTATTGATTAAAAATTATAGTTTATCTTTTTCATCTCTTACTAAAGCTGGTCTTTTATTATCAAATTTCCAGTCTTTAATTAGATATTGCATACCTGCAGCATCATTTCTTGCTCCTAAACATTTTTCATTATATAAAGCATTAGCTTTCATTAACTGTTCACGATCAATTTCAATACCTAATCCAGGTTTTTTAGGAATTTCTACATAACCATCTACTATTTGTAGTGGTTTTTTTGTTAATCTGTCTACTCCTTCTTGCCAAATCCAATGAGTATCAATAGCATTTACTTTTCCTGGAACTGCTGCTGCAGTATGTGAAAACATTGCTAGTGATATATCAAAGTGATTGTTTGAATGAGATCCCCATGTTAGTCCAAATTCATTACACATTTGACCTACTCTTACTGATCCAGACATTGTCCAAAAATGTGGATCTGCAAGTGGGATATCTACTGAGTGTAATGCTACTGCATGTTGCATTTGACGCCAGTCTGTTGCAATCATGTTTGTAGCTGTTGGCAATCCAGTAGCTTTTCTAAATTCGGCTAAGATTTCTCTTCCTGAATATACTCCTTCAGCTCCACATGGGTCTTCGCAGTATGTCAATACATCATGCATATCTTTACAAATTTCAATTGCCTCTTTTAAAGACCATGCACCATTTGGATCTAAGGTAATTCTAGCATCTGGAAAAGCTTCTTTTAAAGCTCTAACTGCTTTCATTTCCTCACTACCTTTTAATACTCCACCTTTAAGCTTGAAATCATTAAATCCATATTTCTCTTTTGATGCTTTTGCTAAAGCTACAATAGATTCTGGAGTTAAAGCTTCTTCACTTCTAAGTTTATACCATTCATTAGCAGGATTGTTGTCTACTAAATAATCAAGATCAGTTTTTTTACGATCTCCTACATAAAATAGATATCCAAGCATTAATACTTTATCTCTTACTTGTCCATCACCTAATAATGTTGCTACTGGAACATTTAAGTGTTTTCCAAGTAAATCTAAAAGTGCTGCTTCTACTGCAGTTACTACATGAACTCCTGTTCTTAAATCAAATGTTTGAGCTCCTCTAACATCTTGTTCATCAGCTAAAGACCCTTGAATTTTTAATAGAGTATTTTTGTATGCTCCTACACTACTTCCTATTACTTTTGATGCCATTTCTTCTAATGCTTTGGTAATTTTTTCTCCACCTGGAACTTCTCCAATTCCTTCATTTCCATTACTATCTGTTAAGATAACAATATTTCTTGTGAAGTATGGAGAATGTGCTCCACTTAAATTTAGTAACATACAATCATGTCCTGCTACTGGAAACACTTCCATCTTTGTAATTGTTGGTGTCATATTCTTTCCTCCTATTTATTTTTAAGTAATTGGTGCTGGGTTAAAGATACATAGATCATTATGAATTTTGTATTTTTCAGTAAATGATTGTTCTTTACCACTTGCTACATCAAGAATTTTATTAAATAATTCTGTACCTATTTCTTGAATAGTTGCATCGCCTGTTGTTATCGGTCCTGCATTAACATCAATTAAATCTTTCCACATGTCTTTCATTTCATTTCTTGAACTAACTTTTATTACTGGTGCTGCAGCTAATCCATAAGGAGTTCCTCGACCAGTCATAAATACTTGCAAAGTTATTCCTGATGCTAATTGACTAGGTCCACATACAATATCACTTGCAGGTGTAGCTGCATATATTAGTCCTTGCTTTGTAGGTCTTTGACCCGGTGATAAAACTTCTACAATCGGTGATGTTCCCGATTTAGCAATAGAACCCATTGCTTTTTCAACAATGTTACTTAATCCACCTTTTTTATTACCTGGAGTGGGATTAGCACTACGATCAACTGCTGCATTTTCTAAGTAGGCATCATACCATTTCATTTCACTAACTAATTTGTCTTTTACTTCTTTGTTAATAGTTCGTGAAGCTAAGTACTGCACTCCATCTCTTACTTCTGTTACTTCAGAAAACATAACAGTTGCTCCACCGCTTATAAGTAAATCAGATGCATATCCAGCAGATGGATTAGCACTAACTCCTGAAAATGCATCACTTCCTCCACACTGCATACCAATTAATAGTTCTTTAAGAGGCAAAGTTTCTCTTTTTCTTTGATTAAGCTTTTTTAATTTTTTTTCTGCCATTTGCATCATAGCATCTATCATTGCTTCAAAACCTTCAATATCTTGTAATACCAAGACATTTTCAGGTGTGTTATATTTTTCTTCAATTAACATTTCAACAGTTAACTTTTCACATCCCAAAGCAACAACCATAACTTCCATTCCAAAGTTTGGATTATAAACCATGTTTTGTAAGGTTCTTATTGGAATAATTGCTTCTTTTGCATTGATTGCAACACCACAACCATATGCATGGTTAATTGGTAAAATATCATCAACATTAGGATATTTAGGCAATAGTTCTTTCTTCATTTTTTCAACAGCAACATTTAATACTCCAGTAACACATTGTACTGTAGTATGAATTGCTAATATATTTCGAGTACCTGCATAACCATTATTAGGATTTTTATAACCCTCAAATGTTGTTCTTTCAGGTTTAGCTAGATCATAGTTTAGATCAGTACCAAATTCTAACTCATCAATTGCTGGAGGAGTTGGTAACTCTAACATGAACTCATTAATCCATTGACCTTTTTTTATATCTTCTAAAGCATATCCAAGAATTACTCCATATCTAATTATTGGTTGGTCTTTTGTAATATCACTTAATGCTACTTTGTGTGCTTGTGGTATTTTATTTAGAGTAACTATATCAAGTCCTACATCACTACCTGCTGCAATTTCACTAACAGCTATAGCTACATTGTCTTTTTCATTAACTTTTACTAATTTTCTAGAAAGTTGCTCTTTACTATTCACAATTTCTCACATCCTTTAAATTTTTTTTGTTCTTGTGCTTCAAGTATAACCTTGCTATGTTCTTTAGTAAACTTCGCAAAACTGCTAGAGCTCTTAAAATATTTAAGAACAAATTTGCTTATTTATTTAATATGGTGTATCTTATTTTGTATAGGAGGTGCATTAAATGGATATAAAACATTTAGAGTATATTATTAAAATTGCTGATGAAGGAAGTATAACAAAAGCAGCTGCAAAACTATACATTACCCAATCAGCTTTGAATCAACAATTATTAAAATTAGAAAAAGAAATAGGAGTATCTTTGTTTAATAGGATGCATAATAAATTAACTACAACTCAAGAAGGTGAAGTTTATATAAGTGCTGCAAAACAAATAATTGCAATTAAAAATGATACGTATAATGAAATTAAAGATCTAGCAAATATTCATAAACAAGAACTTTCAATAGGTTTTACACCAGCTAGAGGAATTGCTATGTTTTCAGGTGTTTATCCTTCATTCCATAAACTATTTCCCGATATTAAACTTACATTACACGAATTAGGTGTTTATAAGCAATTAGAGTTAGTTCAACTAGGAGAAATTGATATAGCTTTTGTTAATGTTAAGGAAACAGATCAAAAATCAAGCATAGAATACGTTGTTTTTGCCGAAGATGAAATGTTATTAGCAGTTCCAAAAGACAATTCTATTAATAGTAAGGCAAAGTCAATAAGTGCTAATGGAGTTGGTACAATTGATTTATCGCTGTTCAACGATGAAGAATTTATTCTTATGAATAAAAATTCAACCTTAAGAAATCTACAAGATGAATGCTTTAAAAAAGCTAAAATAAAGCCTAATATATTGTTTGAAACAGAAAATAATGCAACTGTAATTACTATGATTGAAAACAATATTGGTTGTGGTTTTTTACCAGCATACTATGTTGATTTAACAAATGATAAAGTTCGTTACTACTCTATTGAAGGTAAACCTTCAACATTTATGTGTGCCGCTTTTAAAAAGAATAGATATAAAACTAAAGCTGCAAAACAATTTACTACTCTTGCTGCTAAGTATTGGCAAAAAGCAATTCCTAAAAATCTATAATAATGTATTATAATTATTGAATTTATTCTATAATTATTAGTAATTATTATTATAGTTTTATAAGTTGGGTTTATTGATATATTTATGTATCTTTTAAATCTAATAAATAATATAAAACAAATAAAAAGTTTTACGTATGTTATTTTTTTCACAAATGAAACATGTTAATATTTAATGAAATATTAACATAATAGTCTTTATTTTTTAGTAGAAATTTACGAAGTAGTTACTATTTAAATTCCTTTGCATACGCTTATTATTTACTATTACAATAATATTCATTTGTTTAGTTTATAACTACTGTACTTAATGTATTATTAATATTTATTGCACTTATTTTATTAAAAAAAGTAATTCTAAATCAATAGAATTACTTTTTTATTTATTTTGATAATCCTGTTGAAACATCCATAATATTTATTAAAGGTTTATCGTTTAGATAGTTATATAAGTTGATTGCTGCAATTTCTGATATCTTATCTAGTGTATCATCTAAATGGTAACCACCTGATACATGAGGTGTAATTAAAACATTTTTTTGTTGCCATAGTGGATGATTTTTAGTTAATGGTTCTGGATCTGTGACATCTAGTCCTGCAGCATATATATCATTATTTTTTAGTGCTTCAACTAAAGCTTCTTGATTTAGTGCATTTCCCCTTCCACCATTTAAAAATATTGCTTTATTTGATAGTTTATCAAAAAAATCACTATCATATATTTTATAAGTATTTGGACTGCTAGGTAAAAATGAAGCAACTATGTCAATTGTTGGTAATAATTTATCAATTTCATTCCATGTTTTTATTTCATCAACATATTTTGGCGGTTTTTTATCTTCTTTTTCCAAACCTATTACATATGCATCAAAAGCTTTAACTAATTTAGCAAAGTGTTGTCCAATATTTCCTAATCCTACTATTAATACTCTTTTATTTGTTAATGAACTTACTTCTTTATAGTCTTTCCATCTTGCTGCAAACTGATCATCTCGATATAAGTTAATTTTTTTCATTAATGTTAATAACATTGCAAACATATGTTCTGAAACACTTTTACCATATGCACCTCTAGCATTAGTTAAAATAGTAGCTTCTGCTAGTACATCATTACCTACATATCTATCAACGCCAGCTGAGTTTACTTGTAATAGTTTTAATCGTTTTGATTTGTTAATTAAAAGTGGATCAACTGTTCCTATAATAATATCAGCATTTTGTACTTGTTCATAATTTGCTAGATTTTGTTCTACATAGATAAATTTACAATCTTGAGCACTGTTTTCTATCAAGTTCTTTTGTTTTTCATTAAATGGTATTGTTACTAAGATATTCATTTTATTTCTCCTTTTTTTATATTATTAATAATTTTCAATATTTTAGCATTTACTTGTATAACTGTCTAATTTGATTTTTTATAATATTTATTTAAATTTTATTTTTTGTTATTTACTAATTAGATTTTAAGATAATACTATGTATATATAAATAATGTAATACTCTACTTAATAATAATATAATATTAATATATAAGCATGATCTATTGTTTGTGTTATAAATATTGTATTTAATTTATTCGCAAATAGTAAATATGATATACTAAAATAGACTATTAATAATAGGAGGTAATATTATGAATTTTGAACAAGATAAACCTATTATTGGTGTTTCATCAATAGAAATAGGAAATTTTGATGGATGGTTTGAAACTTTTCATATGCATACTTGTCGTGCTGATGCTTCTCATGTTATAGATAAGGTTGGTGGAACTCCGATTATTATTCCTGCTATGCCTAATGAAAAGCATATAAATCAGTACTTTGATATAATTGATGGACTCTTTGTTACAGGAGGGTATGACATTTTACCGTATATTTATGGTGAAGACATGCATATTGATGGAGGTAACTCTCATCCTATGACTGATCGTTTTGATATTCACTTGGTAAAGGAAGCTTTTAGAAGAAAAATACCAATTATTTGTGTTTGTCGTGGTCTACAAATTGCTAATATAGTATTTGGTGGAACATTATATCAAGACTTATACACTGAAAAAGAAAATGTATATGTTAAACATAATGCTCCTAAGCAGGGAAATTTGTATGTTCATAAGGTAAATGTCTTAGATCATAATTCAATGTTTTCTAAATTAGTTGGAAAAACAGAAACTGTTTATGTTAATTCTATTCATCATCAAGCTATTAAGGATATTGCACCTATGTTTAAGGTTGTTGGTAAATCTGCAGATGATGTTGTAGAAATAGTGGAACTTAAAAATGCTGATCATTTTTTTATCGGAATGCAATTTCATCCTGAAATAATGGTAAATCATGGAGATGATAAGTTAGAACCTATTTTCAAAGGATTTGTAGAAGCTTGCTATGAAGAAAAGAAGAATAAAATTGAAATGTTGACTGAAGAGATTAGAAAAGAATAACTTTTGTCAATTTAAATATAATTAAAAGCCATTAAAACAAAAATTTATGTTTTAATGGCTTTTTTTACATATTTAATAAATAATCGATTACAATATTTTGATGCAGAGTATAATTATTAATATATTGGCTATCAATAATTTGGTTATTACCACCAATCACATATATTGGAATATCAATCTCATATTTAATTTTTAGTTTATTTATGAGGTTTTCAATTGCTAAATTTATCATATTCTTTATTCCTAAATCTATATTAGATTGGGTTGATAATCCTAAAAGACTATTATTCTTATTATTAAGTGTTATTTCCGGTCTTAAAGTTGTATGTTCTATTAAACTATTATATTGTGTTTTAACACCAGGAATAATTAGTCCACCTTCATATACTTTATTAATTACTAAATTTATAGTAGTTGCAGTACCAAAATCAATTAAAAGAAATGTATCCTTTTGATAGATGTTATTAACAGCATCACAAGCTATTATTCTATCTAGTCCTAACTGCATATTATGATATTTAGAATAATCTAAAATACTAGATTCTCTATTTACAATATTTATTTCTATATCAAAAGCGATTCTATTTATTAATGTTACTATTCTAGTTAAAACACTTTCAACAACACTACATATTACTACTTCTGTTATTTTATTTTCTTTTAAAAATTCATCATTAATTGTTAAGTTAAAATTGCTTGTATTATCAATTGAAAGTATTATATTTTCATTTTGATATTGATATGCTATTTTAGTATATGAATTTCCAATATTAATTGCTAGTTTCACTTTGTAGTACCTTTTCAATTTCTAAAATTATATCTGTGATATTTGCTAAAGCACCTTTTCCAACATCATTACAAGCTAATAGTGCGGTTTTAGGTTCTACTTCTATAGCATTTAGTTTTTTTAACTTATTAATATTTTCTTGTGTTATAGGGTTTTCATACATTTTAGTATTCATAGCTGGAGCAATTATTAATGGTTTATCATATGCAGCTAATACTACATTTGTAAGCATATTATCTGCAATCCCATTTGCTATTTTAGCAATTGTATTAGCTGATGCTGGTGCGATTACTATTAAATCTGCATTTTTAGCTAATTCTATATGTTTTACAATTGTTGGATCATTTTCTTCAAATGTATCTATTAACACATTATTTTTGCTTAAATTCACAAAAGTATCTTTTGCTATAAAATTGGTTGAATTTTGACTCATGCATACATTAATTGTATGTCCTTTTTTCTTTAGTTGTGAAACTAAATCAGCTGCTTTGTAAGCTGCAACACTACCTGTTATTCCTATAATTATATTACTCATATTTAATTCTCCAATTTGTTAATTACTATATCAACTATAGCTGATGCTACTTCTTGCTTAGTGTTTGCTGATGCAACAATATTGTTTTCTTTTGATATTATTATTGCTTTATGCTGTTCATTATTTATATTGACTTGATCATTAGCAACACAAAAATCTGTATCATTTGTTTTTATTTGTTTTTTTGCTACTGTTATTAATTCTTCATCAGATACATTTTCTAAAAGTTTAAAGCCAAATATAATTGAGTTTGCAGCATTTTTTCTTATTAATGAAATAATTTTTGGTGTCTTTTCTAACTTTACATACATTGCTTCAATATCAGATGATAATTTTTTTGAATTATCTAAGAATGAAACATTTTCTATTGATTTTTTTATAATTGTAGGATCATCTATTGTTTTACCTTTTAATTGCTCATAGATATCTTCAATTAGTTTTTGTTCATTATAAACCTTTGTTACTGCATAATCACTAACTGCCATACAATGAATTATTACATCATATGTATTATTTTCTAGACAATCTAACATTGCATGTTGTAAATCTTTAACATTTTCGATTAAAAATAAGTTTACATTAGTTGGCTTGACTGCTTTTTTAGTTGAAATCAAATCGATTATAATATCATCAAAACTATCCTGAAAAGCTTTTATAATTTCTTTTGCAAGTTTTCCTGTTGATGTGTTAGTTATTTTTCTTACTTCATCTATTTTTTCTGATGTTCCACCACTTGTTACTAATATTCTCATTATGCTAACCTTCTTGATTGATTTAAACTTTTACGTAATGCTAGTCCAATTGTTGGTACTAGTAAAACGGCTAATGCTAGTTCAATGATTCCATTTGACAGAACGATTGAGCTTAATAGTGCTATAAATGATGTATTAAAGATACTTTTTCCAAATACAAACATTAAGCCAACTACCATTACTGTGTGAAATAATGGTGCTATTATTGCTGTCGCTATAGCTGCAGTCTTTTTGTTTGTATGTTTTATTAGAAATCTAAATAAATAGTATGCAAATAATGCAAAAATTATTCTTGGTAATACACTTATAAGTGGATTTTGAAATAATGGTGCTGTTATTGTTGTTGGTCTTAAAAAAGCATTCAATAATGAACATAATCCAAATGCACTACCTGCTATAATACTGTTTGTTATTTTATCAAATGTAATGGCGCTAATTAATACTGGGATGTGTATCAATGTTACACTCGCTACGCCAAATATTGTGATAAAACCTAGTTGAGGGATAAATGTCATCATTGCAATTATTGCTATGATAAATGCCCCGACTGTTAAATCTTTTGTTTTCATGTTTCCTCCTACTATTGTCCTTTAAGGTACAATGTATATGTTTTTCAAACAAAATGTTTGATAATACTAGTATAAATCATTATGTAAGTACTAGCTAGGCTTTAAACTTAATTTTGTTATCTATTTAAATTTTATTAAATATTTATTACCAAATTATAACTTATATGTTTATTATCTATAAATAGAAGTTTTAAAAATATATGTTAAGACAAGACTATTTAATCTTAAATAGATATATTTATCTAATTGAATGCATAAAAAAAGGCAAGAATTAACTCTTGCCTTTAATAGTGTAAAATCTATTGTGCTACTACACTTTCAATAGTTGAAGGTATAATACTTTTCGAAATTACATCATCTTCTACTTCTTCTGGTTCTGGATATAGTCCATCAAATACTTTATGATCTTTGTTTAATCCAGTTCCTGCTGGTATTAGTTTACCAATAATTACATTTTCTTTTAATCCGATTAATTCATCAGTTTTACCTTTTATTGCAGCATCTGTTAAAACTTTTGTCGTTTCTTGGAAACTTGCTGCTGATAAGAATGATTCTGTTTCTAGTGAAGCTTTAGTAATTCCAAGAAGTGCAGGTTGTGCAACTGCTGGATTACCACCAGCTAATAAAACATCATGATTAATGTCTGTAAATTCATTAACGCTTACTAATGTACCAGGTAGTAGTGGAGTATGTCCACCATCTACAATTTTTAATTTTCTTAACATCTGTCTAATAACTACTTCGATGTGTTTGTCAGATATTTCAATACCTTGTAAACGGTATACTTTTTGTACTTCTTTTAAGATATAGTTTTGAACGTTTTTAACTCCAGTGTAATTTAATAATCTTTTTGGATTAATAACACCTTCTGTTATTTTATCTCCTGCTTTTACTGTATCTCCAATTCCTACTCTTAACACTGCAGAATATTGTGTTACATATTCTTTTGGTGCAGCTTCAAGTGGGTTATTTATTTTTACAATATAACGGCTATTTAATTGTTCAATACTTTCTACTGTTCCTTCTATTTCTGAAATATTTGCTTCAACTTTTGGAGCACGTGCTTCAAATAGTTGGGCAATACGAGGAAGACCTTGTGTTATGTCATCATCAGTTGCAACTCCACCGGTGTGGAATGTACGCATTGTCAGCTGTGTACCTGGTTCACCAATTGATTGGGCTGCCATAATACCTACTGATTCTCCAACTTCTACATCTAGTCCTGTTGCAAGGTTTCTACCATAACATTTTTTACATACACCATTTTTAGATTTACATCCAAAGATAGAGCGTATCTCTACTTCTTCTATTCCAGCATCTACAATATTTTTTGCGATATCTTCTGTTATTGTTTCATTTTCAGCAACAATAAGTTCGTTAGTTTCTGGATGTAGAATAGTATTTTTACTATAACGACCTACAAGTCTATCAAATAATGGTTCAATAACTGTGTTAGCTTTTATATCCATTATTGTTTTTACTGTAAATCCTGTATCAGTATGACAATCTTCTTCTTGTACGATTACATCTTGAGCAACATCTACTAAACGTCTAGTTAAGTAACCTGAGTTTGCTGTTTTAAGGGCTGTATCGGCAAGACCTTTACGAGCACCGTGTGTAGAGGTAAAGAATTCAGACACTGTTAGACCTTCACGGAATGAGTGAATAACTGGGATTTCAATAGTTTCACCATTTGGTTTAGCCATTAAACCACGCATACCTGATAATTGAAGGAAGTTTGAGATGTTACCACGAGCACCAGAGTCCATCATCATGTTAATTGGATTGTCTTCATCTAGTATTCCTGCTAATTCAGCCTCTACTTTACGTCGTACATCTGTCCAAATAGCAATGACTTTTGCATGTCTTTCAGGATCTGTGATTAATCCTTTACGATACCAATTTTCAACCTTAGGTATTGCATGTCCTTCTGCTTCTTCAATTAATGCATATTTATGATCTGATACTTCAATATCAGCAATTGAAACGGTAACTCCAGCTTTAGTAGAGTATGAAAAACCTAAGTTTTTCATTTCATCTAACATTCTAGAAGTTTCAAGTGTTTTATATCTTTTAAATACTTCAGCAATTATTTGTCCTAAGTATTTTTTCTTAAATGGTTGATTTTTATCTAAAGTTACAACATATTCTTTTATATCTGTTCCCATTGGTACAAAATATTTAGTTGGAATTACTTCTAAGTTTTCTAAAGTTTGTTCATTTAAGAATGGGAATGATTTATCAAAAATTTCATTGAAGATAAGTTTACCTAATGTAGTAATTAAATATCCTTTATTTTGTTCTTCAGTGAAACTTGTTTTATGTAGTGTGCTAGCTTTAATTGCAATTCTTGCATGTAAGTCTAGAACATTATTTTCCATTGCCATAATAGCTTCATTTATATTTTTATAAGCTTTTCCTTCACCTTTTACTCCTACTTTTTCTTGTGTTAAGTAGTAGTTTCCTAATACCATATCTTGAGAAGGTGTAACAATTGGCTTACCATCTTTAGGACCAAGAATATTATTTGAACCAAGCATCATTTGTCTTGCTTCTGCTCTTGCTTCTAAACTTAATGGAATGTGTACTGCCATTTGATCTCCATCAAAGTCGGCATTAAAGGCTGGAGTAACTAGTGGGTGTAATCTGATTGCACGTCCTTCAACTAGTTTAGGTTCAAATGCTTGAATTCCTAGACGGTGAAGTGTTGGTGCACGATTTAATAATACTGGATGGTTTTTGATAATTTGTTCTACTACTGGCCATACAGATTCGTCCATTTTATCAATCAGTTTTTCTGCAGATTTGATATTTGGAGTAATTTCTTGTTCTACTAGCTCAGCAATTATAAATGGTTTAAACAATTCAATTGCCATTTCTTTTGGAAGTCCGCATTGGTACATTTTTAAGTCTGGTCCAACTGCAATTACTGAACGTCCAGAATAGTCAACACGTTTTCCTAAAAGGTTTTGACGGAAACGTCCTTGTTTCCCTTTTAGTGTATGTGATAAAGATTTTAGTGGTCTTCCACCTGCACCAGTTATTGGTTTAGATCTTTTACCATTATCAATCAAAGCATCAACTGCTTCTTGTAACATACGTTTTTCATTTTGAACAATGATAGCTGGAGGTGTTTTCATTTCAAGTAATTTTTTTAGACGGTTATTTCTAGTAATAACACGACGATATAAATCATTTAAATCACTTGTTGCAAAACGACCACCATCAAGTTGTAACATTGGTCTTAAATCTGGTGGGATTACTGGAAGTACATCCATAATCATCCACTCAGGTCTATTGTTTGATGATGCAAATGCATCTAAAGTTTCAAGCTTTTTCATCAATCTAGTTCTTTGTTGTCCACCTTGAGACTCTTTTAATTCTTTTCTTACTTCTTCTATTTCTAATGGAAGGTTAATTGCAGCAAGAAGTCTTTTGATTGCTTCTGCTCCTGTTGCTGCATCAAAACGATTTCCATATTCACCTTTTAATTCGCGATAATCTCTTTCAGAAAGAATTTGTTTCTTTTGTAAAGGAGTATCTCCTGGATCTACTACTATATAAGATACAAAATATATTACTTCTTCAAGTTTCTTTGGTTTAACATCTAATACAAGTCCCATTTTTGAAGGGATTCCTTTTAAATACCAGATATGTGCTACTGATGCTGCTAATTTAATGTGACCCATTCTTTCACGTCTCACACTAGATTTTGTAATTTCAACACCACAACGATCACATACCACACCTTTGAAACGTACTTTTTTGTATTTACCACAGTAACATTCCCAGTCTTTTGATGGGCCAAATATTTTCTCACAGAATAGACCATCTTTTTCTGGTTTTTGTGAACGATAATTAATTGTTTCTGGCTTAGTGACTTCCCCATAAGACCATTCAAGTATTTTTTCCGGAGAGGCTAAACCTACCTGAATTGCGCTAAATTGGTTTACATCCATCTATTATTCCTCCTTTAGTATTATTCTCTTTCCAAATCAATAGCTTGAACTTCATTTTCAAGTTCATTTTCTGCTTTGATTTCGTATGTATCATCTTCTGGCATTCCATCTAGAGATGGATTGTCTTCTTCTTCTAACATACTTTCTTTTACAATAACATTCTTATCTATATTTGATTCATCATTCATTATTGATCTAAAGCTTTGCTCAAATTGAGAATCAATTTTACTTTGTTCTTTCATATCAATTTCTTGATAAGTATCATCTAGCATCTTAACATCAATTGCAAGAGATTGTAACTCTTTTTGAAGTACTCTAAATGATTCAGGAATTCCTGGTTCAGGAATTTTATTACCTTTTACTATTGCTTCATAAGTTTTAACACGACCAATTACATCATCTGATTTAACTGTTAAAATTTCTTGAAGTGTGTGTGCAGCTCCATATGCTTCAAGAGCCCAAACTTCCATTTCTCCAAATCTTTGTCCACCATTTTGTGCTTTTCCACCAAGTGGTTGTTGTGTTACTAATGAGTATGGTCCAACAGAACGAGCATGAAGTTTATCATCAACCATGTGGGCAAGTTTAATCATATACATTACCCCAACAGAAATTTTTTCATCAAATTTCTTACCAGTTTGCCCATCATATAATTCTGTTTTAGCATCTTCATCCATACCTGCTTCAGCAATAATCTCTTCTAGGTTTGCTTCAGTTACACCATCAAATACTGGTGTTGCAACTTTTACTCCTAACAATTTAGCAGCCATTCCTAAATGTACTTCCATTAATTGTCCAATGTTCATACGAGAAGGAACACCAAGAGGATTTAACATAATATCTACTGGAGTACCATCTGGTAAGTAAGGCATATCTTCAATAGGTAATATTTTAGAGATAATCCCTTTATTACCGTGACGTCCTGCCATTTTATCTCCTTCTGAGATTTTACGTTTTTGAGCAACATATACTCTTATTACTTCATTTACTGCAGGTGGTAATTCATCTGAATTTTCTTTAGTAAATCTTTTTATATCTAAGATTATACCAGCTCCACCATGAGGAACTCGTAATGAATTGTCTTTTACTTCTCTTGATTTTTCACCAAAAATGGCAAGTAATAATTTTTCTTCAGCACTTAATTCAGATTGACCTTTAGGAGTTACTTTACCAACTAAAATGTCACCTTCTTTAACTTCAGCACCAATTCTGATAATACCATCAATATCTAAATCTTTTCTAGCATCATCACTAATATTAGGTATATCTCTAGTAATTTCTTCAGGACCTAATTTAGTATCACGACATTCAATAGTATATTCATCTATATGTATTGATGTATAAACATCTTCTTTTACTAATCTTTCAGACATAATGATAGCATCTTCATAGTTATAACCATTCCATGTCATGAAGGCAACAACAACATTTTGACCAAGTGCTAATTCACCTTTATCCATTGCTGGACCATTAGCTAATATTTGACCTTTGTTTACAGTCTCACCAATTCTAACGATTGGGTTTTGATCAAAACATGTCCCTTGATTTGAAATAGTAAATTTATCTAGAATATATTTCATATCACCTTTATTAGTGCTAACAATAATACTTCTAGCATCAATATACTTAACAATTCCATCTTCTTCACAGATTACAGCTACTCCACTATCCTTAGCAATAACATGTTCCATACCAGTTCCTACAATAGGAGAAGTTGGTTTTAATAAAGGAACAGCTTGACGTTGCATGTTGGCACCCATTAAGGCACGGTTAGCATCATCGTTTTCTAAGAAAGGTATACATGATGTGGCTACAGAAACAATTTGTTTAGGTGATACATCAATGAAGTCAATTAATTCTTTACGTTCCATTTTATTTTCACCACGGAAACGAGCAACAACATGTTCATCTATTATTTCTCTATCTGCTGATAAATCAATGTTAGCTTGAGCAATTGCATAATTGTATTCTTCATCTGCTGTTAAATAATGTACTTCATCAGTAACAAAATTATCAACAACTTTTAAGTATGGAGTTTCAATAAAACCATACATATTAATTTTTGCATAAGTTGCAAGTGAGTTAATTAAACCAATGTTTGGACCTTCAGGAGTCTCAATTGGACACATACGACCATAGTGAGAGTGGTGAACGTCACGAACTTCCATACCAGCGCGATCACGTGCAAGACCACCAGGTCCAAGTGCAGATAAACGACGTTTGTTAGCAAGTTCAGCTAATGGATTTGTTTGGTCCATGAACTGTGACAGTTGTGAGCTTGCAAAGAATTCTTTTATTGAAGCTGTAAACGGTCTATTATTAGTTAATTTTTTTGGTGTAGCTTCAGCAATATCAATAGTTGACATTTTATCTTTAACTACTCTTTCCATACGAGATAATCCAATACGGCATTGGTTTTGAATAAGTTCTCCTACAGATTTAATTCTACGATTTCCTAAGTGGTCAATATCATCTTCATCACCAATTCCATCAATAAATGTAAGCAAGTAAGATACTGTTGCTAACATATCAGAAATTGTTACATATTTATTATCACTTGTAGTATCTGTACCGATAATATTAACAATTCTTTTTTCTTCATTATCTACATAGATTGCAACTTTTTGTACTCTAGTAGGTTTAGAAATCATATCTTCTTCTCTATATAATTCTAAATTAGTTGGTACTTCAACCATGTTAGCTCCTGCTTCCATAGCAGGTCTAATTCTGTTATAAATCTCTTTTGAAATAAATGTTCCTTTTTCAACTATTACATCTCCATTAACATCAATAATGTCTTCGGCAATAGTTTTTTCAAATAAACGATCCATTACATTTAATTTTTTTCCTAATTTAAAACGACCAGCTTTAGTTAAATCATAACGTTTGTTATCAAAGAACTTAGCAGCTAATAATGAAACAGCTCCTTCAAGTGTTGCTGGTTCACCTGGTTTTAATTTTTCATAAATTTCAATTAAAGCAAATGCAGTTTTAATTTCACTTGATAAATGGTTTATATCAAATTTATTAAAGTTGCTTTCATCAATTGTTGGTTTATTATCATACATATTTTTAAATGTTTCAAAACCAAATAAATAATCTAGGTTTACTAATTCTTGTTTCAACAAGTCAGAAACTTGTATTCTTCCAGATTTAATAAATGATTGTAATTTGTTTTCAAAATAAATAGTAACTAATAATTGAACATTATCTGATGCTCTAATAGTTTTACCATCTTTAAGTTCTTTTAGTAAATCTAAAAGTTCTTTTCTTAACTCATCAATAGTATCTCTGTTTAAAACAGTTGCAACATCGTTGAATCTATTTTCTAAAACATTTAAAATAATTCTTAAGTTTTTATCATTAACGTGCTTAAATCCACCAGCACTTACAATGTTTACTAATTGTTGTAGAGGTAATAATTCTGCCTCATTATCATTAGTAACTTCTTTATAATAGTCAGACAAGTGAATATTATCTGAGTTGAAATATGTTGATTGTAGTAATGAAAGTCCTTCATTTGCTTGAATAGACTTGTCTTCACGATCTGCATAAAGTTTACTTATGATTTCAACATATCCGCGGTCGATTTGTTCAACAGTATCTTTATCATTAATCGTATTTTCTAGAATTTCTGAGTCTCCAAAAAATGCTAATGTATCCGCTCCATTAGTTAATCCTAATGCACGAAGTAAAATAGTGATAGGCATTTTTTTAGTTCTATCAATTCTTACATTTGCATATAATTTGTCTTCTTTTTCTTTATCTTTATATACTCCAGTTTCAATTTCTAACCAAGTTCCTCTTGAAGGAATTAAAGATGCTAAGTAATTAACTTTTCCACCTTCATTTTCTTTTTTGAAATAAGCTCCTGGAGATCTTACTAACTGCGATACGATAACTCGTTCTGCACCGTTAATAATAAAAGTTCCACTTTGAGTCATCAATGGGAAATCACCCATGAATACTTCTTGTTCATTAACTTCCCCAGTTTCATTGTTTTGTAATCTTAGGGTAACAGCTAATGGAGCTGCATATGTTGCATCTCTTTCTTTACATTCTCTTGTATTATACTTAGGTTTTTCAAATTTAAAATCTACAAAATCCAGTACCAAGTTTGAATTGTGGTTTTTGATAGGATAAATATCAGCATAAACTTCTCTTAATCCTTCTTTTAAAAACCAATCAAACGATGATGTTTGAATCTCAACAAGTGGTGGTAGTGCTAATGAACTATCAATTTTTGAATAGTTTCTTCTTTGCGCTAGCTTACCAAAATCTTCTATTTTATATGCCACACAATCACCTCATTATATATATTTGCTTGTCATCTACATAGCATTAGACATTATATTATACTATCATATTATACAGTTAATGTCAAATTTATTTTATGTATACATTAACTCATTATAAGAGTACAAAAAGTAATCCAAAACGATTACTTTTTCATTTCTAACACATACAGTCCTTTTTTCTTATAGACCGTCTCAATAATACTAAAGACACTTTGCATGTCTTTGATAGTTGATAATGCACCATGTTTTTTATGTAAAACTACATAAAACGATCCATTATCAGTTAAATGTTCAGCAGCTTGCTTGTATAATTTATACATAGTTTCTTTACCTGCATGAACTGGTGGATTTAAGGCAATTAAATCAAATTTATCTTCGATTTGAATACCATCGCTTTTAATAACAGTAGTATCACTAATATTATTAATAGCTATATTTTCTTTTGTATAGTCTATAGCTCTTTGAGTTATATCTATAAAATATTTTTTTGCATTTGGATATTTAGTTGCTAATGATATGCCGATAAATCCATACCCGCATCCTAAGTCTAAATACGATTCAACATTTTGTTTATTTATTGTTTCACTCAACACAATACTAAAGAAATCAAGTTTTTCCTTTGCAAACAAACCGGAATTTGTTTTGAATGTTAGCTCTTTGTCCTTACCAAAGTAAGTAAGAATATGAGGATCATCGATTAATTTTGCATCATCTTGAAAGTATTGATTTTCCATACAAAAAGAAAGCCAACCGATGGTTGGCTTCTTTAAAAAGTTTAAAGTTAATTAAGCAATTTCAACTGAAGCTCCGGCAGCTTCAAGTTTAGCTTTGATTTCTTCAGCTTCTTCTGGAGAAATGTTTTCTTTTACAGCGTTTGGAGCTTTGTCTACTAATCCTTTAGCATCAACAAGTCCTAACCCAGTGATTTCTCTTACAGCTTTGATTACTCCTACTTTTGATCCACCGATTGCAGTAAGTGTTACAGTTACTTCTGATGGTCCAGCAGCTTCTTCAGTTGCAGCAGCAGCAGCTACAGGAGCAGCAGCAGTTACACCAAACTCCTCTTCAATTCCTTTAACTAATTCGTTAATTTCTAACATTGTCATTTCTTTTAATGATCCAATGATTTCAGTTGCAGTTAATTTAGCCATTTTAATTTCCTCCTATAATATAGTTTTAATTTTTTTTGATTATTCAGCAGCTGCTTCTTCAGCAACAACTTCTGTTTTTTCTGGGATAATTGCCGCAGCAGTTTCCGCTTGAGTTTCTTCCATCTTGATAGCTACAGCATCTGTAATCATAGCAAGATCTCTTACTGGTGCTTGTAGCACGCTTAGTAACATTGAAAGAAGTCCGTCTCTTGATGGTAATTGAGCAATTTCATTAAGTGTTTCTACACTAATAACACTACCTTCAATAATACCTGTTTTCATTTGGATCATTTCGTGGTCTTTAGCAAACTTAGAAATAATTCTTGCACCAGCAACAGCATCTCCATTTGAGAATGCAATAGCATTTGGTCCAACTAATCCTTCGCTTAATTTAGCAAAGTCTCCATTTTCAACAGCTTTTTTAGATAGGTTGTTTTTGTATACTTTTACTTCAACATCCTCAGCTCTTAATTCGTTTCTTAAACTTTCGAATTCAGATACTGTTAAACCTTGATATTCAAATACAACTACTGCTTCTGCATTAGTAATTTTTGAACTGATTTCATCAATTACGGCTTTTTTTGAGTCTAAAATGTTTTGATTCATATTGGCACCTCCTATAAAATAATAAGATCAATATATCAATTAAAAAACTTGGCATAGATATGCCAAGTTAAAGTTGTAATATAACTTTACCTCGGCAACATTATTAAGATTACTCCGTTGCTGTCTATGGTATATTGATTCAATTTATATTATACCACGCCTTGCGTGTTATAACTAAAGTACAGTTTCAGTGTTAATTTTAACACCAGGACCCATTGTAGTAGTAATTACTACATTTTTCATGTACGTTCCTTTTGATGATGATGGTTTTGCTTTAAGAATTGCTTCAAAAATTGCAGTGAAGTTATCAACGATTTGTGATGCTTCAAATGAGATTTTAGCAATACCTACATGCACATTTCCTTCTTTATCAACACGGTATTCTACTTTACCGGCTTTTATTTCTCCTACAGCTTTTTTAAGGTCCATTGTAACAGTTCCTGTTTTTGGATTAGGCATTAAACCTTTAGGTCCTAAAACACGTCCTAATTTTCCTAATTCAGCCATCATGTCTGGTGTAGCAACAATTACATCAAATTCGAACCAATTTTCGTCTTTGATTTTTTCAAGTAATTCTTTTCCACCAACAAAGTCAGCTCCTGCTTCCTCTGCTTCTTTTATTTTTTCACCTTGAGTTACAACTAAAACTTTTTGAGTTTTACCTGTACCATGAGGTAATACCATTGCTGCTCTAATTTGTTGATCAGCATGTCTTGGATCTACTCCAAGTCTGAAAGCTACTTCTACAGTTTCATCAAACTTTGTAGTTGTTGCTTTTTTTAATAATTCAACTGCTTCTTGGATATCGTAGTGTCTACCTTTTTCAACAAGTGCTGCAGCTTCATTATATCTTTTTGATTTGTTAGCCATCTTTTTGTCCTCCTTAGTGGTTAAGTGAATTTTTCTCCCACATCAAAAGATTATCACTTTTGTTGTTATTATAATCCTTCTACTTCGATACCCATGTTTCTTGCTGTACCACAAATAATTTTTGCAGCTGCATCAATATCATGAGCATTTAAATCTTCCATTTTCTTTTCAGCGATTTCTTTAGCTTGATCTAAAGTAATTTTTCCTACTTTTTCAGTTAAAGCACTCCCTGAACCTTTCTTAATTCCTGCAGCTTTTAAAATTAAATTAGCAGCTGGTTCAGATTTAAGAACGAATTCAAATGATTTGTCTTCAAAAACTGTTAAGACAACAGGTACTATTTCTCCTGCTCTACTTTTAGTTTTTTCATTAAAAGCCATTGTAAATTCAGGCATATTAATCCCTGCAGACGCTAGGGCTGGTCCTGGTTTCGCTTGCATAGCTGGAAACTGGATTTTTTTAATCATAAAAATTTTCTTTTTCATATATACACACCTCCTGAAATATTGGTTGTATTGTGGTTCTCAAACACTATGTGTGTGTTCTCCCACGTAAATTATGCACAATTCGCACTATACTATTTTACTATATATATGTTTTTATTGCAATAGTATATTGTAAAAAACATTTATCCTAAGAATGATTCAAGACTAATAACTATTCCATTAATTCCATTCATAATCCAATCTATTATTTTCTCAAAGCTAAATCCAAACTCTGAGATAAAACCATAGCCGAATATTAGAATAGGTATTAATAAGCCCCATGCATTTCCTTTTGGTTTTGCTTTTTTTGAAACTTGTTTTGATCTATCTGGAAATCTACTAACATCAACATTATTTAATTTTGTTTTATTATTTTCTTTTGAAATAGATTTTGCTTTTTCTTCAGCCTCTGCTTTAGCAATTTCAAGTTTTATTGATTCAACAAGTCCTACCTTTTTCTTTTTATGTTTAGGATTTGTATTGGTGTTTGTAATTGTTTGATAAGTTGCATTGGTTTCAAGATTGAAATCATTTCTTCTTTCAAATCGTTTGTCTTTAACTACTAAACTTTCACGTGCTGCCATTTCTTCTTTATATCTAGCAACATCATCAAAGTCTCTTTCGTTATAATGAAAAATCATAATTAGAAAAAAAGCCTAGTAAAACTAGACTTGAACCTTTCTAACTTGATTAAGTTTTAATTCAGTATTTGTTTCACGACCAAAAAACGGTAGTAAAACTTCAACAGTAGAATTTTTCAAATCGATTGATTGAACGACACCTTCTGTGCCAATGAATGAACCTTCAATAACTTCAACTCGATCACCAATTGCATAGTCAACATTAATTTGACTTAATCCCATTTGTGATAAAATATCATCTATTTCTTCATCCATTAAAGGAATAGGTTTAGCACCACCACCACTTGAACCAACAAATCCAGTAACATTTGGTGTGTTACGAACAATATACCAAGCTTCATCTGTTATATCCATTTGAATTAGGACATATCCAGGAAATATTTTTTTCATTTTCTTTTTTCCATCTGCTGTAGTCTCTTCAACTTCAGGAACAATTACTTGTTCAATAATTTCTTGAAGACCCATAGATTCAATTCGTCTTTCAAGATATTCTTTAACTTTATTTTCATAACCAGAATAAGTAGTTACTACATACCATTTTTTTTCAGCCATACTAGATACCCATCGCTTTCATTATTAAATTAATAAGTAGGTCCATAACAATGAAAATAATTGCAAAAAATGCACAAATTTCTGTTACAGAAAAAACCATCTTTGTTAATTCTTTCCCTTTAGGCCACTCTACTCTTTTTGCTTCAGCAATTACGCCTTTAAAATAACTCATATCTACACCACCCAGTTTTTAATTATTTACTTTCTTTATGTACAGTGTGTTCATTACAACGTTTACAAAATTTCTTCATTTCTAAACGAGTGTTGTGTGTTGTATTATTCTTATATGTTGAATAATTACGCGAATAACATTTTGAACAAACTAGTATTACTTTTTCTCTCATATTTGCACTTCCTTTTGACAAAATAAAAAAGACTAATTTTGCCTTCTTCTTTAAAATTATACCATATAAAAATATAAATATGCAACTTTATATTAATTTTAACAAATTATAAACTTTTCGTTTTTTTATTATATGCAATTAATGTAAGCCCAAAGATTATTAAAACCACTGATGCCACAGCTTTGCTACTTATTGTTGTTTCAAACATGTTAAAGTTTAAGTTACTTAAACTAATACCTTCAAGTATACCATTTATACTTTCATGATTATAATGAGCGATTAATAGTAATGTAAATGTAAAAATAAACTGCATAATTACACCACCAAAAGTTTGAACTTTATACTTTGCAACCATTCTAACATCTTTAGGTACACCATCATGTTTATAAACGGTTGTTTCTGACATCTTTGAAAGTGTAAAAAGCATAAATGTTGTTGCAATCATGCTTATGCCTGTAAGCACTGGAAAGTTTAACAATAAGATTCCAAATAAACATAGTGTGATTACTTTATTTACTTTATCTCCTTTTAACCAATTAACAAATGGAATAGTATAATATTCTGAAAGAACAGATCCTATTACATAACAAGCATACATTAACACAATTGCTTCTATACTATGATATGTAACTATTGCCGTCAACATACCAGTATAAATAACTAAATTTATAGCTGCACCTACAAATAATATTTTGTAAATCATTTTAAATGTTAACGTTAATTGCGGTTTTTTAAAATATAAAAACAAGCTAATTATTAATAAAATTAAGCATAATATTACTAAAGCAATTATAAAAATATCACCAATATAAAATGATCTAGCAACTCTAAGTCCAATTATTAATAAAAGCATAACTACAAATACAGATAATTCTTTTGAATACATAACATTACTTAAATATTCATGATCTTCTAATTTATATGATTTATATTTGCTAATACTTAAAAGCGGTATTAAAAAAAGAAATGAAAAATATACAAAAATGATAAAGTTTGGAGCTTTCATCATTGTAAAACATAAGACAAAAAAGATAAGTATTAGTATTGTCCCAAGCAGTTTTTCATATTTGTTTTGCATTTGCCTGTCATGACTTCTTTCATACTGCAGCATACTTATATAGCTTGGAATATAAAATGATTCACACAGTCCTAAAAGCACTGCACTTATCTCATAAAAAATATGTTGTACATCACCAAACATACCTAGTATACATGCTATCAATCCTAAAAGTAGAGAAATCTTTAAAATACGATAGGTATTGTTTTTAGTATGTAATGGTTTCAGTAAATATATCCCACTTGATTTAACACAATAATATAAAATAAATGGTAATATTTTATCTAAATCACTAACATCTGTTGTTAATGATACAATCATAAATAATAAATAAGGTAAATATTGTACTGTATTTCTTAATGCAAATAAAAAACTTGAACTACTGAG
The DNA here is from genome assembly GCF_049478495.1 of Mycoplasma sp. P36-A1. NCBI lineage: Bacteria > Bacillati > Mycoplasmatota > Mollicutes > Mycoplasmatales > Mycoplasmataceae > Mycoplasma > Mycoplasma sp. P36-A1. The sequence goes on from NZ_CP168083.1 coordinate 1,404,182, forward strand.
CTTGTCCAACGTAAATCCTCCTTTTATTTTCTTAATTATAGATAATCGCTAAAAAATAGAAGGGGAATTATTTCCCCTTCATTTTTAAATCTTTGAATCATGTAATATTTTTTTATACTTTTGAATTACATAATCTACTTTTTTTAATTTATAATTAGTTTTATCACTAATTTCTTGATAAGAATATCCTAATATATGTAAATAGACAATTTTCATCTCTATTTCACTAAGATTATTATTCAAATCTTTGAATGATTTTTCTAATTGATAATCATTCATAACTTTCTCACTTACACAAATTTCACCGTTTTCTATGAAACTATACATAGTGGATTCATTATCTGGCATGCTCTTATCCAAAGATAAGGCTCTAGCATGCATCAAATGTTTACTTGATGATAAGTTTCTAATCATATAAATATATCTATTTCTTAAACAAGCTATAAAATAACTAGAAAACTTAACTTTTTTATTTTCATCAAAACTATGTGTACAATCATAAAGTAAAATTAATGCTTCATTATACAAGTCTGCTTCATCTAAAGCAAAAAAGTAGTAATTCTTTTTGAAATAATTTATTTGAGAATAAATCATTCTGTGATATTTTTGTGCTAATAATGTAAAAGATTTATCACACCCCATGTGACAATAGTACAACAATTCATATTCATTGTACATTGATTATCTCATACCTACTTTCTACGGTTACTATCCATTTCATACATAATTATTGCCCCACTTACGGCAGCATTTAAACTAGAAACTTCACCATACATTGGAAGTTTAACTACAAAGTCGCTTTCTTTTAACATAGTTGTAGACACACCTTTACCTTCTGAGCCAACAACTAAAGCCATTTTCCCTTTATAGTCAACTTGATCATACAATACATCAGTATTCATATGAGCACAAACAACCCAGTATCCCGCTTTTTTCAACTTATCAACTGTTTGTTTTAAGTTTGTAACCATGCAAATGTCAACACCATTAATTGCACCAGTTGCTACTCTAGCAACTGTAGGAGTGACTTTGACACTTCTATTCTTTGTAATAACGATACCATCAACAGCCAAGGCTTCAGATGTTCTTATCAAAGACCCAAAATTTTGTGGGTCTTCTAAACCATCTAAAATCAATACTGTAGAATTTTCTTTATCCTTAGTTTTAGCTATTATAGTTTCTAAACTTTTGTATTCAAAATCAAAAGATTTAGCTACAACTCCTTGATGATTAGCATTATTTGACATGCTCTCAATTTTTGCTAAAGAGACAATAATATACTTAATCCTTTTTTTGTCTAAATAGTTAAGAAATTGAGTATCATTAAACTTATCACTAATAAATACTGTTTCTAATTGAGTTTTTGATTCAATTAGACCTTTTATTGTGTTTTTTCCATAATAATACATTATTTATCAAACCTTTCAATGATAATTTTAACAATTTCTTCTATTCTATCATGTTCTTCATTTAAATACAAAAAGCCAATTAACGCTTCAAAGCCTGTAGATGCGTGATAGTTCTCTGAATTAAAATTCTTTCTTCTTTGATTTACTTTAGCATTTCTACCTCTTTTGTAAACACGAATTTCATCTTCAGTTAAAATTTCATTTTCAAATAGGTAGTCCATTATTTCTTTATGAGCTTTGGCTGATGCTAAAGAACTAGTCAATGTTTGTAATTTATTTACTTTTACAATTCCTTTATTTACATAATGCATTCTGATTATTAATTCTAAAACACTATCACCAATAAAAGCTAGTGTTAAACTAGGATAATTCATTACAATATTCCTATTTCTAACAATTGATCTCGATACTTATCTGCTAATTGAAAATCCTTATCTTGTTTAGCTTTATTCCAATTACTATAAAGATTAAGGTCCTCATCTTGTATTATGCGTAAATTAATAAAAATCCCTAAAATTTCTAACATTTTTTCAATACTGTTTTTTAATTTTGAAATTTCTGCAATATTTTTTTCTTTTTTTCTAACTTCAGAATTTAATTTTTTAACTGCATCAAATATTACAGTAATTGCATTAGCAGTGTTTAAATCGTCTTCCATATATGTTTTATATTCTAACATTATTTCATCTTGATATTCATCACTACTATATTTTGCTAAAGCTAATTCTAGATTAGCTTGTTTTAAAGCTGTTTCCATTTTAACTAATTCTTTTTTTGTAGTCTCAATTAAATCTTCATTAAAATTTAATGGTGCACGGTAATGTGTTGAAAGCATTGCTAATCTAAAGGCATTAGGACCAATCTCTTTCACGACATCTTTAGTCCATACTACATTCCCAATTGATTTAGACATTTTTTCATCATCAATATTTATAAAACCATTATGAACCCAATATCTTGCTATATCATTATGAGAATGTCCATTTGCTTGAGCAATCTCATTATCATGATGAGGGAATTTCAAATCCATTCCACCACCATGAATATCAATCATACCACCATCATTAATTGAATTAATCATAACAACACACTCAGTATGCCAACCCGGTCTTCCAGTTGACCATTTTGAATCCCAGTTAATACCAGCATCTGTTTTTTTCCATAAAGTAAAATCAATTGGACTTTCTTTCTTTTCATTTTCTTCAACTCTAGCACCTATTATTAAATCATCTTTGTTAACATGTGATAGTTTACCATATTCTTCTAGTTTATTTACTCTAAAATAAACATCTCCATCAGATTCATAAGCATATCCTTTATCGATTAAATCTGCTATAAATTCTATTATTTCATTCATATACTCTGTAACTCTTGGTCTAAAATCAGGCATGATTGTATTTAATGTTTTACGATCGTATTCATAAGCATCAATAAATCTTTGAGCAATTTCAGCTTCTGATTTACCTTGTTCTTTTGCAGCGTTTATAATTTTATCATCAACATCAGTGTAGTTAGATATAAAGGTTACTTTATAACCTAAATATTCAAAAAATCTTCTCATTGTATCAAAAACTACCATTGGTCTAGCATTACCAATATGTATATAATTATAGACTGTAGGTCCACAAATATACATACTTACTTCACCTGATTTAATTGGTACAAACTCTTCTTTTTTGTTTGACATACTATTATGTAATTTCATATAACTTTCCTCCTGTTATTACAAAAAGCAATTCCATACAAAGGCGCCTTAGCGCGGTTCCACTTTGCTTGAATTGCTTCATCTTTATTCTTTTAACGCAAGAAATACGTCTTTTGCTACTACTAATTCACAAAAACTCAAACATGTGCATTCAATTATCTATTAATGAACCTTTTCAGCATACAGATTCTCTCTACAATTAAACTGATAACATACTAGTCATATTTATAATTTGTCCATTTATTAAATATATGATAACAAATTTACTTATTTTTTACAATAGCCTTGCACTTGAAATTGTGTATAAAAACGCAACTTAATCCTTTTAACTCTGATATTAAGACTTACAAAAAAAAATACCTTTTAAATTAAAAATGAAGATTAAAAGGCATCATATCACAAAAGTTATTATCTTTTCTTTTTATATTTATTTATATACTTTTCAATAATATACACTAACAATATAATAAGAGGAAGTATAAACCATAAATGCAAATTATAATTATGTAAATAAATTACATTATAATTATAATCTCCATAGCCATTTAACGCAATTACATCAGGTAATTGTGTATGTATAGGAGCTATTTTTTCAAAGCTATTATTTTCAGCAATATAATTAACATTATTAAATTGCCACATAAAAAATAGATTATAGCCTAGTAGAATTATATAAGCAAGTAATAAGCTAATTAAAGTATATTTATGATTTCTAATATTTAGCTTCCATTTTTTATTTTGCTTTTTTACAATAATATTTTTTTCAATTTTATATATTACAAATAATAAAAGTGGAATAATAATTAATAATATAGTATTTAAATTCCATAAATAAAGGTTAGGTCCATCTTCTTTAAAAAACGGGACAAAAGATATTATCCCTAGAATATTAGTATGTATCTTTTCAATTGGTATATCATAGTAATAATCATCTAAATAAGTAAACTCATTTAATGCTAACATAAAAAATAAATTTTCTAAAATCATAATAAAGAAACTAAATATAGCTGAGAAAAAAGTAAAACGATAATCTTTCATTTTCTAAGACCTCCTTTATTTGATTTTACGAAACCTTTTATAGTCATACATGTATTTGGTTTTTTAAATGTATTACCATTGTAATCTAGTTTATAATCTACTGTTTTATCTTGGCGATATCTTGTAGTATAAGTTTGTAGTAAATACTTTGTATCTACTGTTCCTTTCTTTTCCCATTTGTAGGTTCTTTCGTATTCTCTTACATTACTTCCTTTCGTATAAAATGTTTGTTTACGATTCATTTGCGATACTTGCCCATCAAAAGCATACCATCGCTCTTCTGATTTAATTTTTTTGGTTGATGCAGTGTAACATGTTCTTTGTATTAGTCTACCAGCACTATTATACTTATCAGTTCTAGTACTTGTACTATCACATAACTTGTTACTTGATCTTATTCTTGGATCAGCTTTTGATTCATTACTATACTGATCAAGCATCTGATCATACTCTGGTTGAGTATAATCTGTATACGGTCTAGCATAGGTGTTTTCTTCTGCAGCATTAATCCCATTGAATAGTAATACATTTAATAGGATAACTATGTATATAATTTTCTATTTCATGATCATATCTTCTTTCATATTAGAATGGATAAAGCTATAATCAAATACGTATTTGTTACATATTATGATAGTACATTGTTTATTATTTTTAAATAGTGCTAACTAAATATTAATATTAGCTTATTTGATGTTTAACTATCATTTATAGACATATTATTTATATTTATGATTGGTTGTGTGAACTAAACTCAAGAATTATAGTTAATCCTATTAAATATTATACTAGCTAAATAAGGGACTTAATTTTTAGTTAATTTTAGAGTTTTTACACAGTAATCTAAGACAGGATTATAACGATGGTGTTATTGATAAAAAGTTAAAACTATATTTTAAATATAAGTTATTAATAATAGATTGAGTTGGCTTTAATGAAATATCACCACTAGAGTTAAGCTATTCATTCAACTCATAGATATAAGATATACAAAGAAATCTACAATAATAACAAAGTAATATTACTTTTGATAAAAGACCTGATATATTGAGTCAAGATGAAATGATAACCATACCTATACTAGACAGAATACAACATCATTCATATACGTTCAATATAACAAGACTTTCATATCGAATCAAAGATAATTAGATGTAAGTAAATTGATGGATACTAATTCTTCTAATTTCATATTTAATCACTTCATAACTAATATAACAATGCATATTACCGTAGTTATGTATATTTAAAATTAATAAAAAATCTAAATATTAATAATTTATCAACTAGCAAAAAACCTAAACATTAATTACTTGATATAATTAATTTTCATTAAGTGATTTTTTTGTTAATTGCAATTTTATAAATGAATATTTTTTATACACTATGTTTATATAGCACTGATGTACTTATTATACTAAAAAATGCTATAAAGCATAATTTTAAAATTACGTTTTATAGCATTAATCGCTAAATATTTTATATAAATATTACTTCTTAAAAGAAGTAAAACCATTTCCTTGTTGATTTGCAAGTAATGCAAGTTCAGAAATAACACAACGTTTTGGTTGATTTATTACAAACCATACAGCTTCAGCTACATCTATTGCTTGTAATGCATCAATTCCTTTATAAACATTATCTGCTTTTTCTTGATCACCTTTAAATCTTGCCAATGAAAAGTCAGTTTCAACCATTCCAGGCATTATTGTAGTAACCTTTACATCTGATTCCATTAAATCAACACGTACACCATCTGCAAAAGTTTTTACTGCAGCTTTAGTAGCACAGTAAACTGCACCATTTGCATAGGCAACTTGTCCAGCTGTAGAACCTATGTTAATAATAATACCATGGTTTTGTTCTTTAAGTTTTGAACTAATTAGAGTAGTTAAAATCATTAATGATTTCACATTAACATCTACCATAGTCATAATATCACTTAGATCTGATTGATCAATAGATGATAATCCTAAAGCAAGTCCTGCATTATTTACAAGTGTATCAATGTTTATTCCTTCATTATATATATTAGAAACAAATGCTTCAATTTGCTTATAATCACTCATATCAATTGCTTCAGAGTATAAAACAGCATCTTTTAATTCTGATGTAATGGCTGCAAGTTTTTTAGAATTTCTTCCAGTTAAAACAAGTTTCATTCCATTATTTGCTAGGTTTCTAGCAATTGCTCCACCGATTCCACCAGTAGCCCCTGTAACTAGGGCAATTTTATAATTATTCATAATTATTTATTTAAATGTTGAGCAGCAGTAACAATGCTTAATTCATAAACATCATTTTGTGAAGCTCCACGAGATAAATCATTGATTGGAGCATTTAATCCTTGAAGGATAGGACCTAAAGCATTATATCCACCTAATCTTTGTGCAATTTTGTAACCAATATTTCCAGCTTCTAATGTTGGGAAAACAAAGACATTTGCTTCACCAGCAACTTTAGATTCAGGTGCTTTTAATTTTCCTACAGTAGGATCAATTGCAGCATCAAATTGGAATTCTCCATCATATTCAAAATCTACATTTTCATTTTTCATTAAATTAACAGCTTCAACTACTTTATCAACTGAAGCTCCTTTACCTGAACCTTTTGTAGAATAAGTTAAGAAGGCTACTTTAGGATCAATTCCAAAAGTTCTTGCAGTTACTGCAGATTCTTTAGCTATTTCTACTAAATCACCACTAGTTGGTTCTACAATAATTGCACAGTCTCCCATTATAAATTTTTTAGTGTCATTGAAGATTACAAATGAACTAGAAACAGTTTTTGCTCCTGGTTTTGTTTTAACTAATTGAAGTGCTGGTCTTACAGTATCAGCTGTAGAATAAGTAGCTCCACCAATAAGTCCATCTGCTTCGTTTAATTTCACAAGCATTGTTCCAAAATAGTTAGAAGATTTTAACATTTTGGCTGCTTGTTCAGCAGTAGCTTTACCTTTTCTAAGTTCAACGAATTTTTCTACTAATTCATCAAATTTTGGATAAGTTTCTATATCAATGATTTCTAAATCTGAGATATCCCAACCCTTTTGAGCAGCTAAAGCTTCAATATCAGCTTTACTCCCTGTAAGTACTGGATGAATCATATCATCTTTTTTCAAATCAATTGCAGCACCTAATACACGTGCATCATGTCCTTCTGTTAATACGATACGAATACCTTTACCTTTAATTTGGTTTTTCATGTTATCTAATATCATTTTAATAAAACCTCGCTTTCTTTATAATTATAAACTTTTTTTATCAATTTTTAAAGTATTTAATAAGTAGTTTCTTATTTCTGTTATAAAATATAATGAACCTGTAATAATTAGCATATCATCTTGTTGCATTTTAGTTATCATATCATCAATGTATATTTCATAATTATTGATATGTTTATATTTATTATTTGGATCTAGTTGTTCAAAGTTTGCAGCTCGATAAAAATCAAAAGTAGTTAATACTAAATTATGACTAATACCATTTAATGTTTCTAACATATGTGAAGTATCTTTATCTTCTAAGGCAGTAAATAATACTGTTTTTTGATAATCTTCAAAGTATGATAAAGACTTAGAAAGTGCTTCTATACCTTCTAAATTATGAGCACCATCAATAATAATTAATGGATTTGTAGACATTACTTCAAAACGCCCTGGCCAAGTAATATTTTCTAAACTATCTCTTACACTTTTTTCACTTATATTTATACTTAACTGATTTCTTAATACATCTATTGCTTCTAAGACAGTACAAGCATTTCTAATTTGATAATAGGCCTTACTTTTCAATATAATATTTTCATGACTCTTATAGTTAAAAACAAAGGGATTAGAACTTACTATTTGAGCATCTTTTACTTTAAATACTTGTGAGTTCATTATATTAGCACACTTTTTGATAACATTATAAGCTATATCATTTTGTTCAGCAGTAACTACAAAACTACAATTTTTAATTATCCCGGCTTTATTATAAGCAATCTCTTCTAATGTAGTACCTAAGTAATTTGTATGATCCATACCAATATTAGTAATGATGCTTAATAAAGGAACAATAACATTAGTACCATCAAAACGACCACCCATACCAACTTCAATTACACCATATTCAACATTATTCTTACTGAAGTAATCTAAGGCCATTAAAACATCAATTTCAAACATTGTTACTTTAGTTTCTTCTATTAGATCATAATACTCATTCACAAACTGTATTATAGAATCATCACTTATAAACTCATTATTAATACGTATTCTATCATTATGACCTTGAATACTTGGACTAGAAAAGAAACCTGTTTTATAACCTTCATTAATTAAAATGTTACTTAAGTAATTAGATACACTACCTTTTCCATTTGTTCCTGCAATATGAATAAACTTTATCTTTTCATATTCAATATTAGCTTCTTCTAAAAATTTTTCAACTCTTAATAAACCTAATTGAAAATTAGTTTTATTTTCAATATATGCTAAGACATCTTTTATATTATTAAATTTTTTCATGTAGACTCCAATCTATTTCTTGTAAATTATTTTCATTTAAAAAACGATTAATTCTTGAAAAATAATGTTGATTAAAAAACTTATTACCTGCAAGAGGTGAAGGATGATAACCTTCAATGATTTCACTATTCATAATATATTTATTGAATAATTTAGCTTTATTTCCCCATAAAACAAATACTACTTTATTATGTAAATCTAAATATTTTATGGTATTAACAACAAATTCATTCCAACCTAACTTACTATGTGAATTAGCTTTATGTTCTTCTACACTAAGTACTGTATTCAACAACATTATACCTTGCATAGACCACTTGCTTAAATCAGCAGTACTATTAACTATTCCTAAATCATTATTCAATTCTTTAAAAATATTTTTTAAACTTGGTGGTATTTTTAGACTCTTACTACTAAATGCTAATCCATCGGCTACTAGTGGAGTATGATAAGGATCTTGTCCTAAAATAACAACCTTGATCATATTTAAGGAATTATCTTTAAAAACTCTAAATATATTATTAATACTAGGATAAACAGTTTTAGTATTACATTCATTTAAAAGATTATCTAATAAATCTTGAAAGTAAGTTAAACTAAATTGTTCTTGAAAAAAATCATTCCAACTACAATCTATACCAGAAAAAAGTTCTTTTTTAAACTGCTCAATATCCATAACATTCTTCATTAAAAATCCCTCCTTTAACCTTAGTATAGCATATATTATTTATAACAATAAACCTATTTTTACTAATCTAAATAAAAAACTAGTAAATTAAATATTATAAAAGATAGTATTAAAACAATCTTATATATATAGTACATAATTAATGAACTAACTTATTGTTTTTGTCTACTAATAACATAATATACTTATAAATACTCTAATAATTTGCAACCCACATAAACATAGAATATTATATTATTATGGAGGTTACAAATTATGAAATTTAAGAAACTAGTAAAAAATGTTTTGCCACTTAAAATACTAACATTTTCAGCTTTATATATAAGATTTGTGAAAAACCAAAGTATTAAATCAAAACTGATAAATGATTATTACTATTTAAACTATCGAAAAAAATATTTCTTTGAAGATAATCCTAAATTAAATGAACTACATTTAAAAAAAGCTTTTAAATATTCACAAAGTAATAATTATCCTATACCAAAGACTGTCGCAAAAAATTTAGATATTGTAAAAGCCTTAGATTACAACAATACTTACTATGCAGCTAGTGACAAATACTTTAACAACCGAAAAATTGGTTTAGATTATATAATATTATTTATTCATGGTGGTGGTTTCTTTTTTAATCCAACATCTCAACATCTATTATTTATAAGAAAGCTTGCAAATAAAGCAAACGCTAAGGTTATTATGCCTATTTATCCAAAAGCACCAGCCTATTCTCATAAAGAGATGTACCATTTTTTATATCAAATATATACAGATACAATAACAAGGTTTACTGCTGAAAAAGTAATAGTAATAGCTGAAGAAGCTGGTGCAACTTTAGCTCTTGAGCTTGCTTGTAAAGCACGACATGATGGTATTGAACCTGTTAAAGAAATGATTTTATTAACACCCTTAAGTGATGTTACCTTACAAGATAAAAGATTGAAAAAAGCAGATTCAAGTGATTTTAAGATTGATTTACACTCATTGAAAAAACAAGTAAATTATTATGCTGATGATTTAAAGTTAAATAATCCAATAATAAATCCATATTATAATGATTTAGATATCGGTACTAAAATTAGTATTTTCAATTCCACATCAAGTATTTTAAATATAGATAGCTTAAACCTACAAAGGAAAATAACCAAACAAGGTCTACATCTAGATTATTTTGAATATCCTAATATGCAGTACCAATTTATGTTTGATAGCACTTTAGAGTCTAATAAATTTTATGATGATCTTTTGAAAGTCATAACTAGACCTAGAGTAAAACCAAATGAATTAAAAATAGTTAATGATAAAAAGTTTATAGATAACTTAAAAGTAGCGATTAAAAAAGGATAAAGCATAATAAAAGTATATGAAAGGAAAAGTATGATTATTTATATAAATAACATATAGGATATAAAATGAAAATAATTAATAAAGCACTAAAATTACAAGGCACCCTTGATATGATGGGTTATGGAATGTATGTATTAAAAGCAAAATACTGGGAACAAAGAAGTTTAAGAAGTAAGATGGTAGAAGATTTTTTAAATAAAAACTATCCTAAATATAAATTTTCAAGAACAAACTTCAAACAAAATGTTAAATTATATGAAAAAAATTATCGAAAAAGTGCAAAGACATATATACTTAATAATAAAATAGCTAATATTCTTAATATTGAAAAATTAGAGGATAATAACTATTATTTAAAATGTAATAAAGAAAATGCTAAAACAATGCTTTATGTTTATGGAAGTGGATTTTGGCAAGAAATAAGTAATTTCCAATGGTATTTTTTAAGAACACTTGCTGATAATTTAGAAGTTAATATAATAGTTTTAAATCAAAAATTTGCACCATATTATGATTATTATCAAGTAATTGAAGACTTAGATAATTTATACAAAGACTACAAAAGTAAAATTAATTATGTTGCAGCAGATGGTAGTGGTGCTACATTGCTTTATAATCTATTAAACAATCAAGAAGATGTTTCAAACATAGATAAAATGATTTTATTTTCTCCAATCATAAATCTAGATTTTGATACAACAATTATTAATAAAGAAGACCCTGTTATTGATAGCTATTCTTTAAAAGTACAAACTGAATACTTTTTTAACAAAGATTATGAAAAAGCCATGTTACATAGTCCATATCACATGAAATTAAAAGATATGCCAGATACTATAATTATTTCAGGAGGCAAAGACACCCTAAATAAAGACATTATTAATTTTTACAATAAACAAGTTTACTATAAAAAGGATATTGAATTATGGAACTATGATCACATGATTCATAACTTTCAATTCTTTCCTTTATCTGAAACTAAAGAAGTCTTAAATAAATTATGTGATGTATTTAACTCTAATATACAAAAACCTTTAGAAACAAAGGAATAAAAGTATGTTTCATAAATATTTAAGAACTAAAAAAAGAGCATACTACATCTTAACATTCTTTGTGTTTATTCTAATTGTAGTATCATTAATTTCAACTAACTTTACATTTAATTTTGAATTATTCAAAAGAATATTCGTATGCTTACTAATACATTTTTTCTTAACATTAACCACTGCAAAAGACAAAGATTTAAGCTAATTCATTTAGCTTATTTTTTTATTAATTATTATTCATAATTGTAATTAAGAGTTAATAAGCTTTCTCTATTAGATACAAAAAAAAACCGATGATTGTAATGCACCGGTTTTTTTAATATATAAGACAATATTATGAAATAAACAATTAAAGTAGTAAAATACTCCTATTAAAATGTATTTTCTATTTTACAAGTTCTTTAATAAATAAACTTACATACTCATCTTGTTTAAAATCTTCGCATTCAAATATTTGGTTAGAGTTATCTACTAAACAAATTGCAGCAGGATTAGAGATATTATTAAAAGCATTTATTTTTTTCTCTCCATCATTCATATTTATTAATTTCAAATTATATTTATCATCTTCTAGTTTTGCATATTTGATAATTACTTGATATTCATTAAAACCAGAAAAGAAATCACTAGAATTATCTAATGTATTTAACTGTGAAATATCATTTATAACACTTTGTTTTAACGATCTATTCTCATCATTATTATCAATATTAATACTTCCAACTGCACTTTTAAATTTTTGATTTAAAAAATTATGTTCTACGCTACAACTACTACAAAAAATAAGTAGTACTATAAACATAACATATTTATATTTATTAATTTCTCGGTTCATATTTAATATCTCCTGTCAGCCAGCTTGTGAATTTATTATTATTGTAAAAATAGCTTACATTGTATGATGTAAATAAGTAAGAGTAGGCATTTTTAATTCTGCTATTGATTGCAGATGAATTATAATTTAATAATTTTAATTTCCTAAAGCCGCTTATTAAAATTTTAGGTTTTGCAACTTTAACATTGAAATAAGGAGCACCTTTCTTTGGGCAGATACGAGTATATTCAATGTTATAAGTAGCATTCTCTAAATAAACAAATCTATTATTAATTTTAAGTATTTTAATACCAATATTTATTTTATCCTCATCTATCATTACATTTAATCCAGTTTCTTCATTGAATACTTCTTTATTATAGTTTACTATTACTTTATAACTAGTTAATTATTTTGTATCATCAATAGCTATTTTAGAGTTATCTAAGTTTAGCGGTTTAGTGTATATTAAAGTACACTCATCATCACATTGATATAATGATATTTCGCTATTTATTAAATCATTCATTACTTCTTCATTTGCTAAGATACTTTTATATATATAGTTTAGCTCATTATTATAAAGCTCTATGTTTTTAAGTTTTTGGTAGTTATTTATATCTAATATTGTCTCTAGTTGATTATTATTCAATATTAAAGAGTTAATATTGTTATTATTATTTTCAATATTTTCTAGTGAACTTATTTGATTATTGCTTAAATTTATTTCTTCTAGATTGTTTAAATATTGTATATCTGTTGGTATACTTTCTATTTTATTATATTGTATAGCTAATGATTCTAAGTTTAGTATACATTTTATTCCTTCTGCTGTTTCGATAAAGCATTTTTACCTTCAGCTAGTTCGCTAAAGAAATACTTTTCAAAATCATGATCATTTTCTTGAGAACTGTAATCTAATTCTTTTTGCCTTAAAGATTATATTTCATTACTTTAGCATTACTCATTATTAATAAGTTAGTTAATACTGTTAATAATACAATAATTTTTTTCATTTTAATTCCCCTTTATATTAAATTTATATAACTATAATATCATTTTATATATACATTGTAAACAAAGCGTGAAAACAATCATATAAAGATAACAGAATTATTTAAGCCTTAAATACTTTATGTCTTATGGAGATAGGATTTTAATTATAATAAAATTTCTATAATTTTAATATTTAATGGATAGATATTAGCAGTTATAAGTAGTTAAAAAAGAGCACCCACATGCATGTAACTATCTACCTATTATGCATGTGGGTGCTCTTTTTTGTTATAATCATTTTAAAGTGTTTATAATGATAGAATTAGTGTTAGCTACATTAAAATCAGCAGAAGATTTAGCTTTGCATTCAAATGCATTCAAGAAAGTTTGATTGGTAGTGTTTTAGTAGACAATTTTAATAAACACATATTTTATTTATATTGTACTGAGGTTTATGCCTTAAAGTAGAATATAATACTTCTTTGATAACATCAACTTATATAATACTATATAAGAAAAAGTAGATACCTCTTTTTTAAAAGTATCTACTCTAAAATTCTACTATCTTTAAGATAGCACTTTACACAATGTTCTGAACAGACTCGGTGATTGAAGACTAGCTTGTTGTACATTGTTATATAATTAAAAGTGTGCATTTTTATATTAACATATACAACTAGGTTTGCTGTGAGCTTTCTTATATTTTCAAGTTTTCAACTTTATCTTCTAAACTCCTTGTAGCATTTTTCCATTTTTTACAGTCATATTACTAGTGGAGTCAAATCAAAAGAATACATAAATAGTGATTAGTTGATCTATTTAGGATTTAATATCTGTAACTAAATGTTCTTTTGTGAGTACTTTAAATAAAGTTACAGTTGATTGTTACTATTACTTAGTAAAATTTCTAATTCTTCTTATCTCACATTAATCACTTCAAAACTGATATAATAAAATACATTACAACAGTTTAGCTAAGTCTAAAATCAGCAATACTATTTAGGTCCAAATTATTTTTTTAAAACATTTAATTCTTTCCATTCTTTAACAATAAAATAAATTGTTAAAGCAAAGGCCATTCCATCAGCTATTGGACCTGCATATACGATACCATCAATACCAAAAGACATAGGAATAATTATTATTAAAGGAATTAAAAAGATGATTTGCCTAGTTAATGAAACCCATAATCCAATTGCTGCCTTACCAATTGAAGTATAGAAATTTGAACATACTGGTAATAACCCATTTACACAAGTCATGAACATAAATATTCTCATAAATTTAGTTGCAAGTTCATTATATTCAGCACTTCCTTGTCCAAAGATACCAATAATTTGTGAAGTAAATACTTGAAATAATAAAAAGAAGGTAATTGAAATTGCTAGTACTATTTTAATTGCTTTTTTTAATGTCTGTTGGACTCTTTCATAGTTTTTAGCACCATAATTATAACCATAAATTGGTTGTGTTCCTTGTGATAGACCAATTGCAAAAGCCATAAAAATCATATTTAGTTTTGTTATTACACCTACTACAGCAATTGGTATTTCACTTCCATACACTGATAAGCTTCCCCAATATCTTAAAGAGTTATTCATTACAATTTGAGCTACAGTCATTGCTAATTGATTAAAGCAAGATGCCATACCTAATGCTGCAATGATTTTCACATATCTAAATTGTATTTTAAAGACTGATTTATCAAGCTTGATACTTTTAGTCTTCTTTACAAAATAATACATTAGCATTAAAAAGGTAATTGCTTGACCTAAAGTAGTTGCCAGTGCTGCACCTTCAATACCAAGATTAAAAACAATCATAAATATTGGATCAAAAATGATGTTAAATAATGCTCCACTCATCATAGCTATCATTGAATAAGTTGGTGAACCATCAGCTCTAACAATGTTAGCACCACCTGTTGAAAACAACATCATAGGTAAGCCAATAGCAATTATTCTAGTATAAGGTAATGCATACTCCATAATGGCATCTGTAGCTCCAAAAAAATACAACATATCTTTTGCGAAAAAGAAAGTTAACACTCCAATAATAATTCCACTTAACATCATTAAAGATAGTGAGTCACCCACTACTTCATTTGCTTCTTTAACTTTCTTTTGCCCAGAAAACAAATTATAATTTGAGGCACCACCAATTCCAAATAACAAAGCCATTGAGATGGCAATTGGTGTTAAAGGAAATGCTACATTAGTTGCAGCCATTGCTGTTGTTCCCATAATTTGACCGATAAAAATTTGATCTACTATATTATATACTGCACCTACTAAAAGGGCTAAAATGCTTGGAATTGAGTATTTAATAATTAGTTTATTAATATTTTCAAAACCAAGCGGGTTTGCTTCTTGTTTCATATTATCACCTTTTCTTTTTTATTATTATCATTGACATATAATGTTGTTATATGTAAAATATAATAGTTAGTTTCCTAACTATATAATTATATCATACTTGAAAAGAGGAATAAAGATGGAAAAAGAAATAAATTCTCAGCACTATTCTATAAGTGCTGGCATTTATATAAAAAAAATTGGAAATCAAATATTAAGATATATAAATCAAAATACATTGTTTTCTGAAAACCCTGATGCTACTAAGATGCAAATGATATTTGCTTCTTACATAAGCAATCATAATCCTTGTTATCAAAAAGATTTAGAAAGAGAATTTGGTATAGTTGCTGCCACTGCCTCTCAAATCTTAAAGCATATGGAAAATGAAAAATTACTAACTAGAATTCCAGATGAAAATGATGCTCGTAAAAAACAACTTGTCCTAAGTGATAAGGGTATGGAAATTGGCATTAAAAGAAATGCTAGTATTAAGCAACTAGATAAAGCTATATTAAAAGATATAGATTCAAAAAAGTTAGATGTTTTCTTTGAGGTATTAGATCAAATAAAAGAAAATGTCAAAATAAAATAGGAGGAAAAAAATGATAAAAATTGTAAAAACACTACTTAAATCTTTAAAAGAATATAAAAAAGATGCGATTATTGGACCAATATTAGTTACAATAGAAACTGTTATGGAAGTATTAATACCTTTTTTAATGACTTTTATCTTAGATAAAGGTTTAATGCAAAAAGATATGAATGCTGTTATTTATTATGGAGCATTAGCTGTTCTAGCCTCAATAGCCTATTTTGTCTTTGGTGCAATTGCTGGAAGATATACTGCTAAAGCTGCTGCAGGCCTTTCAAAAAATATAAGACATGACATGTTTGAAAACATACAAGACTATTCATTTAGTAACATAGACAAATTTCATAGTTCATCTTTAATTACTAGAATGAGCACTGATGTTACAAATGTTCAAAATGCCTTTCATCAATGTTTAAGAATATTAGTAAAAGGACCATTAATGATGATTTTTGCATTAATTATGGCCTTTAGTATTAACCCTTCATTAGCTTTAATTTATTTAGCTAATGTACCAATAATTGGTTTAGCATTATACTTAATCACACACTTTGCACACCCTATCTTTGAAAAGGTAATGCAAAGCTATGATGGTTTAAATGAGATGGTTCAAGAAAATGTTGCAGGTATTAGAGTTGTAAAATCTTATGTAAGAGAAGACCAACAAATTTCATTATTTCATAAACTATCTGCAAATATTTTTAGATTATTTACTAAAGCAGAAAAAATTGTTGCTTTAAATGGTCCATTAATGCAATTAGCAATGTATTCTACTATATTACTTATTTCATGGTTTGGAGCACATCAAATAGTTAATTCACAGTTACAAATTGGACAATTAAGTACGATGATTACTTATGCTATTCAAATATTAATCGCTTTAACTATGTTATCTTTTGGATATGTATTATTACTTATTGCCTCTAAATCAGCAGTTAGAATAGTTGAAGTATTAGATGAAAAATCTGATTTAACTAACCAAGAAAATCCACTAACAGAAGTTAAAGATGGTAGCATTAAATTTGATAATGTAGCTTTCTCATATATTAATGATATAAATAAATGTGCTTTGAAACCTACTAATTTCACTATAAATTCAGGTGAAACGGTTGGAATCTTAGGAGAAACAGGAAGTGGTAAATCAACATTAGTATCACTTATACCTAGATTATATGATGCAACTAGTGGAATAGTTAGTGTTGGTGGTCATAATGTTAAAGAATATGATCTACACTCTTTAAGAGCAAAAGTAGCTATGGTTCTACAAAAAAATGTTTTATTCTCTGGAACAATAGCACAAAACTTACGTTGGGGAAATGAACATGCCACAATGGAACAAATAATTGAAGCGTGTAAGATTGCTCAAGCAGATGAATTTGTATCTAAAATGCCAGATGGTTATGACACTTATATTGAACAAGGTGGATCTAATGTCTCTGGTGGTCAAAAACAAAGATTATGCATTGCAAGAGCATTGTTAATGGATCCTAAAATACTGATATTTGATGATTCAACAAGTGCTGTTGATACTAAAACAGATACTTTAATCAGACAAGCATTCAAAACAAAAATTCCTGATGTAACAAAAATTATTATTGCTCAAAGAATTTCATCAATTGAAGATGCTGATAAAATTATTATTATGAAAAATGGATCTATTGATGCTATTGGCACACATGAAACACTTCTAGATTCAAATGAAATATATTCACAAACATATTATACGCAAACTAGAGGAGGTCAAGATAATGAGTAATAAAAGTATTCAAAATGAAAAAAATCGCTTTAATAAGAGTAATACAGCACTTCGACTATTAGCTTATGTAACATCAACATATAAATTTAGATTCTTTTTAGTTTTAGTATTTATTATAATATCTGCTTTAGCAAATGTAATTGGCTCTGTCTTTATCAAAACATTAGTAGATGATTATATAACACCACTTATTCAAAATAATGGTGCTGATTATGCTCCATTACTAAAGGCAATCCTAACAATGGGACTTATTTATCTAGTTGGTGCTTTCTGTAACTTAATCTATGCTAGATTAATGGTAATGATTGGTCAAGGAGTTCAAAAACGAATCAGAGATGAAATGTTTGAACATATGCAACAATTACCAATATCATATTTTGATACTCATCAACATGGTGATATTATGTCACACTTTACTAATGATATTGATGCCTTAAGACAAATGATTTCACAAAGTATTCCTCAAACACTACAAAGTGTTGTAACTATGACAAGTATAATAGTTACCATGTTTATAATGAGCTTTAGATTAACTTTAATTGTACTTATTGTAATAGCATTTACTTACTTAATTTCAAAAACAATTGCTAATAATTCAAAAAAATATTTTCAATCACAACAAAAAAATATTGGTAGTGTTAATGGATACATTGAAGAAATGTTAAAAGGACAAAAAGTAGTTAAAATCTTTAATCATGAAAAAGTTGCAATAGAAGACTTTGATAAATTAAACTATGAGCTATATCAAAGTTCATTTAAAGCTAATGCTTGGGGTAATTTAATGATGCCTTCAATGCTAGCTTTAATGAACTTAATGTATGTATTGATTGGTGGTATTGGAACTTATTATGCAATTGTACATTCAATGTTTAGTGTAGGTTTAATTATTTCCTTCTTATCATTAAGCCGATCATTAATTAATCCTGTAACTCAAATTGGACAACAGATCAACTTTATTATAATGGCTCTAGCTGGTGCAAGTAGAATATTTGAATTAATGGATGAAAATGTTGAAACAGATGAAGGAGAAGTAACTTTAGTTAATGTTGAAACGATAAAAGATAATTTAATAGTTGAGTGTAGTGAAAAAACGGCAAACTGGGCTTGGAAAGTACCTCAAGCTAATAATAAATTTGAATATATTGAACTTAAAGGTGATGTTAGATTCTTTGATGTTGACTTTTATTACAATAAAAATAAACAAATTTTACATGATGTAAGCTTATATGCTAAACCAGGTGAAAAAATTGCTTTTGTTGGAGCAACTGGAGCAGGTAAAACAACTATTACTAACTTAATAAATCGTTTTTATGATATTCAAGAAGGTAGAATAACATATGATGGGATTAATATTAAAAACATTAAAAAGAGTTCTTTAAGAAAATCATTAGGAATTGTCTTACAAGATACTAATATGTTTACTGGAACTATTAAAGAAAACATTAAATTTGGTAGCTTACAAGCAAGTGATGAAGATGTAATTAAAGCTGCTAAACTTGCAAATGCACATGACTTTATTAATACCTTACCTCTAGGTTATGATACAATAATTGATGGTTTAGGTGGTTCATTATCACAAGGACAAATGCAGCTATTATCGATAGCTAGAGCAGCTATAAACAATCCACCAGTAATGATATTAGATGAAGCAACTTCATCTATTGATACTAGAACTGAACAAATAGTTCAAAGTGGAATGGATAAATTAATGTTCAATAGAACTGTATTTGTTATTGCACACAGACTTTCTACCATTAAAAATGCTGATGCTATTATGGTTATGGATCAAGGTAGAATAGTTGAACGTGGAGATCATGATGATTTAATTAAACAACATGGTATTTATAATCAATTATATACTGGATCACTAGAATTAGAATAAATAAAAATGGATGTTAATCTTACTAACATCCATTTTTTTATTATCTTATTTACTACTAACTTCTTTTAAAAACTGTTCATCTTCAGCTGTTGCAACACGAAGCTTGAAATAATATTTAATAGAAGAAGTTTCATTTTTATTATTGTATTTATTTTGATCATATAATTCAAAAAACCAATCTTGAGATATCTTATATTTTTTAAAATAACCTTTGTCAATAAAAGCATCTATGCTTTCATTGATAGCCTCCAAACCAAATAACTCACTACTTTCATAGGTGTCTGATATTTCAGAGCAAACTACCTCACTTGCTACAAAATCAAAGAAATCAAAACCTGCAGGGATAAATTCATCTTTATCAAAAAACATACCTATCCAATATGAGTTATTGTCTAATGTGTTAGTAAATCCTATATAAGCTTTATTAAAATAAGGATTTCTATTATTACTTAACTGTTCAAATCGTTTAGTTTCAAACCACTCTTTCCACAAGTAATCAAAGCTATTATTTGCTTCATTGCGATCACTATCTTCATATCTAATACCAATAAATCTCATATTGTTTATATTTTCAATCCATGTTTTTTCTATTTTCATTTTTACACTCCTAATTCTAAAACTAAATCAGTATACTTTTTAAAAAAGCCATTAGTTTTTTTTCCATCTTTATCAAATCTTCCATTATAATCGTAAAAACCATCTATCAGATTATTATTGCTTATCATTGATTGTACTAAATACTTATCATCTAAGAATAGCCAAACTAAATAACGATCATAACGATCTTTTTTATTTTTACTATATTCTATCGTTAGACTATCAGCCTCATTAAATATATCCTGCATAAACAAAGATGCTTCTTTACCATTTTTTTCTTCTAATTTACTATCCTTACAGGTATTATCACTATTTTTAGAACTTGATACATTATTTTTCAAAATACAAGATTCAGGAGTATCAACATAATACAAACGATAACTTTGTTTTGTTTTTGTATTAGTAAAAGTATCTCCATCTACTACATGATAATCTTTAATATTGATTTTTTCTTTTATTAAAGTATTATCTCTACTTTTAGGAATAAATTTTTCATCTTTAACTACATTAATATTACCTTTTACTGTATTAAAATTAAAAATATCATATTGTGTGATTATAAATATCGCAATTATTATCCAACCAATAATATATAATACTCTGTTCTTTTTAGAAGACTTACCATATTTTTTAAAGTCTCTTCTTCCTTGTTCTACTAATTTTTTTATCTCATTATTATTTAAATTATTTTTTGCCATTCTTTTCACCCTTTACTCTTATATATTAAACTATTTGTTTTAATGTTTCAAACTAGTTTTATATAATTTGCTTTAAATGATGTAATTCCTAGCTATTTGTAAAATAAAAACTCCTTACATACAAAGGAGTCATCATCTTAAATATTATTATTTTTATCAAATGTTGTTTTGTTTATCTCATATAGATCATGCATAATATCTGTTCCATAAACTTTAACATTAAAAAGTTTAATTGGTTTCATACCTAATCTTTTTGCAACATTTTTTGATGGGTAGTTATCAAATCTTATTTGTGCATATACCTTATCTTGATTTAGATAATCAAATGCATAATTTGATAGTGCTCTAGCTGCTTCTATAGCATAACCATTGTGCCAGTATTCTCTTTTCAATAAATAGAACACCTCAGTTAAATCATCTTCTTCTTCTTTAACTTTAACTAATCCCGCTTGACCAATGAATCTATCATTTTCTTTTAAAATAACAGCCATTAATCCATAACCAGATTCCTCATAAGTTTGAATATTATCTTCTATCCACTTCACAACATCTTCATCGGTAAAATCATGTTCATAAGCATAAGTAATACCAGTATCCTTTAACAATAAATCCAGATCATCTTGGTCTTCTAATGTCATTTTACGAAGATATAATCTTTTAGTTTCTAAAAACATAGTCAACACCCCTTACTTAAAATTCTAACACTTTTATTCTAACAAATTAAGTATATAAGTTAAAGTGCAATACATTGATTAATGAATAATTATGTATAATAGTCCTAATACTTATCAAATTTTTAAAAAATATTAACTGTATATTTACAAATCGAGGAAAATTTGGTAAAATAATAGTTATAAAGTTGAGTGTTACTAGAGAGTTTTTAGAATTGAGGGATTAGATGTTTGATGATATTGATAATTGGGTAGGAAGTAGTGAAATGCACTTCTATGCCTTTATTTTATTTACAATGATAATTACAATTGTTGGCTGTTTTATGTTGGTAAAATATTCAGCAATGATGGGACCAGCAAATGCTGAAAATAATTTTATTTTATTAAAAGTATTTAGATCAATGTATATATTTTTATTGCTTTTGTTATCGTTTTTTATAACTTTTGCTCCAAGAGGTATGATTTATTTTAGACAGTATATTTTATTTTTTGTAACTGTCTCAATTTTCTTTGGTGGTTGCTTAACTGCCTACTACTACAAAAAATTTTATAAGAAATAAACTACGATTTTATCGTAGTTTTTTTATATATCAGCAACTATTATTTAACATAACAATGTAGCCATTTTTTTTAAAAAACTACTTTTTTATTTGAAAGTGTATAAAACTTAAATCGTATTTTTACAAATTTTATAATATTTTTTGTTGACAAAAATATTGTTATGAGACTATAATTAAGTCAATTGAATATCTTCGGGGCAGGGTGCAATTCCCTACCGGTGGTTAAAGCCCACGAACCTTTATGGTTGATTTGGTGAAATTCCAAAGCCGACAGTATAGTCTGGATGAAAGAAGAACAATTATACTTTTTTAGTATATCTATGCTCTGAAATGATTTATCGTTTCAGAGTTTTTTATATTAATTAATATATTTTGTATGCCCTGAATTTATATCAAGGCATGTATTTTTTTTGAGGTGATAAAATGAAAGATATTGATTATATGCAAAAAGCTCTATTACTTGCAGCTAAAGGACAAGGGTATGTTAGTCCAAATCCAATGGTTGGTGCGATTATTGTTAAAGATGATAAGATAATTGGAAAAGGTTATCATATGAAATACAAAGAGAATCATGCTGAAGTAAATGCCATAAATAGTGCTAGTGAAAGTTTAGAAAATGCCACTATGTATGTTACTTTAGAACCTTGCACACACTATGGTAATACCCCACCATGTGTTGATGCTATTATTAAGGCAAAAATTTCAATGGTTGTCATTGCAACATTAGATGTTAATTTAAATGTTAGCGGTAAAGGTGTTGCGATACTAAAAGCAAATAATATTAAAGTTACTGTTGGTGTATTAGAAGCTCAAGCTCAAGCCTTAAATAAGGTATACAACTATTTTACTATTAATAACCTACCCTACTTAACTTTAAAGTATGCTATGAGTATTGATGGAAAAATTGCTACATACACAAATGATTCTAAATGGATCAGTAATGAACTATCACGTTTAGATGTTCATAAAACAAGGTCAATGAATTCTGCAATTATGGTAGGTATCAACACTATTATTAATGATAATCCCCTTTTAAATTGTAGAATAGAAGGTGGTAGAGATCCAATAAGAATTATTGTTGACACTACTTTAAAAATACCAATTAATTCTTTAATTGTTCAAACTTCATCATCTATTAAAACAATCATTGCAACTTGTTCTAGTGACATAGCTAAAATTAAGAATTTAGAAAAATATGGTTGTATCATTTTAAAAGTTAAGCAGTTACATAACTTAGTTGATCTACATGATTTAATGTCAAAACTAGCACTGATGAAGATTGATAGTATTTTACTTGAAGGTGGTTCAACATTAAATTGGAGTGCAATTAATCAAGAAATAGTTAATGAAATTCATGTTTATATTGGTAGCTTGATTATTGGTGGGAAAAATTCATTAGCACCTGTAGGTGGAAGAGGCTTTGAAAAGATTAAAGATACATTACACTTATCAAAACCTAAAACAAAGATTTTTGAAGATGATATTTTATTAATGTATGAGGTGCTTAAATAATGTTTACTGGAATAGTAGAAGAGATGGGTAATATTAAATCAGTTATAAAAGGTAATAACATCTATTCTTTAGAAATAGAAGCAAAAATAATAATAAAGGATATGGAAGTTGGTGATAGTGTTGCTGTTAATGGTATTTGTTTAACTGTCACTTCATTCAATAATTATAGTTTTAAAGTAGATGTAATGCCTGAAACTATTACTAGAACTTCCCTATCTAATATCAAGCATAATTCTAAAGTTAATTTAGAAAGAGCTATGAGCCTTAACTCACGTTTTGGTGGCCATATAGTTACAGGACACATAGATGGAACAGCAACACTTATCAGTACTAGAATGGATGTTAATGCTAAATGGTTTAAATTTAAATGTGATAATAAATTAATGAATTACATTGTTGAAAAGGGTTCTATTTGTATTGATGGAATAAGTTTAACAGTTGCTTCAGTAGAAAAAAATAATTTTAGTGTTTCAATAATTCCACATACTTTAAGCAATAGTATTTTAAATAATTTAAGAATAAATAGTATTGTCAATATTGAAAATGATTATTTAGCAAAATATATAGAGAAATATATTTTAAAAGAAAGAATAATATCTAAAGAATATTTATTAAAAAATGATTTTTAAGGAGATCAATTATGAAATATGAAAATATAGAAAAAGCAATAAAAGATTTAAAAGAAGGAAAAATGATCTTAGTCATGGATGATGAAGACCGTGAAAATGAAGGAGACATTGTTTGTAGTGCTGAGAATATTAGTGTAGAAAACATGAATTTTATGGCCACTTATGCTAAAGGTTTAATATGCCTTCCAATGTCAAAAGAAAATGCTACAAGGTTACAACTAGAACAAATGGTTTTAAACAATACTGATAACCATGAGACTGCTTTTACTGTTTCTATTGACTATAAAGATGTAACAACTGGAATTAGTGCCTATGAAAGAGCATTAACAGCTAAAATGTGTGCACAGGATAATGTTAAAGCAGATGACTTTAGAAAACCAGGTCATATGTTTCCTTTAGTTGCAAAAGATGGTGGTGTTTTAATTAGAAATGGTCATACCGAAGCAACTGTTGATTTAATGAAACTAGCAAACCTTAAAGAGTGTGGATTGTGTTGTGAAATAATGGATGATGATGGAAGTATGAAAAAAGGTAAGCAATTAGATGATTTTGCTAAAAAATTCAATTTAACATCAATCACAATTCAAGAACTTCAACATTATAAAAAAGTTCATGATAAGCTAGTAGAATGTGTTTCAATTGTAGATATGCCTACAAAATATGGTAATTTTAAAGCTCATACCTATATAAATATATTGAACAATGAACATCATATTGCACTTGTTAAAGGCGATATTAGCAATGAAAAAAATGTTTTATGCCGTGTTCATTCTGAATGTTTAACTGGTGATGTTTTTCATTCTTTAAGATGTGATTGTGGAGCACAATTAGAACAATCTATGAAAATAATTAATGATAATAATTCAGGTGTTTTATTGTATATGCGTCAAGAAGGTAGAGGTATAGGTCTTGTAAATAAACTGAAAGCATATCAGCTACAAGAAGAAGGTTTAGATACTTTAGAAGCCAATCTAGCATTAGGTTTCAAAGCAGATGAAAGAGAATATTATATTGGTGCTCAAATACTAAAGGATTTAAAGATTAAAAATATCAACTTATTAACTAATAATCTAGATAAAGTATATCAATTAGAAGAATTTGATATACATATAAATAAAAGAATACCTATTGAAGTCAAAGCAACAATATACGATTTAGAATATCTTAAAACCAAAAAAAATAAAATGAATCATATCTTAAATATAAAAATGGAGGAATTATAATGAAAATAATTGAAGGAAATTTTGAAGCATCTAACCACAAAATAGGAATTGTTGTTGCACGATTTAATGAATTTATCAATACAAAATTGTTGAATGGAGCTTTAGACTGCTTAACAAGACATAATATAAAAGATGATAATATTGATATAATATGGGTACCTGGAGCTTTTGAGATACCACTTATTGCTGATAAATTAGCACAACTAAAAAAATATAATGCAATAATATGTTTAGGAACAGTAATAAGAGGTAGTACATCACACTATGATTATGTTTGTAGTGAGGTATCTAAAGGAATAGCACATGTAAGTTTAGAATATAAAATTCCAGTAATGTTTGGTGTATTAACTACTGAAAATATCGAGCAAGCAATTGAAAGAGCTGGAACAAAAGCAGGCAATAAAGGTTTTGATTGTGCACAAGGTGCAATTGAAATGATCAACTTAATAGAACAAATCTCGTAGTTGGTAATACAACAATTTGTAGAAAATCACAAAAAACAGTTAGTATATTTTCTTATAAAACAAAATATATCTTATATATATAATTTATAATATAAGTATAAAAATAAACAGGAGGTATACTATTATGGCAAGACTATTACAAAGCATCACTTCAAACAAAGGTGCAAATAAAAACTATATAATTTCTACTATTGATAATGCCTTTTCAAATAAAAAGAGTTTAGGTAGAAAACAACAAGTAAATCACATTATCTCACTAATAGATAATGCCTTATCTAAATAATAATAAAGCAACTGCTTAATGTAGTTGCTTTATTATACTTAATATTCAATTATAGACTTATAAAAAAATATTTGTAAATTTTCACAAATAACTATTAAATTATTTTTTAAATAAACAAATAATTACTTATATATATAATTTATAATATAAGTATAAAATAAATAGGAGGTAAATTATTATGAATAAATTATTAGCAAGTATTTCATCTAAAAAAGGTGCAAACAAAAATTTTATTATTTCAACAATTGATAATGCCTTTTCAAATAGAAAGAGTATAACTAAAAAACAAAACACAATACACATTATATCTTTAATCGATAATGCATTGTCTAAATAATCCTTTAATAACTACAGTTTTGTAGTTATTTTTTATAGATATATAAATTTTATACTATATATCAATCTTTATTATATGTTTATATAAAACCTTTTTGTGTTTTTTTACAAAAGGATGATAATAATTTTATTTATAGAACAAAGTAAAATCGATAGAATTATTTTATAATATAAGAGTAAGAAATAGGAGGTAATTAATATGGCAAAAATAGTAAAAGGTATTTCAGCATTTAAAACAGAAACAAAAAATTATATAATTGATATGGTAGAAGAAGCCTTCCCAATTTCAAGTAATAAAGGTGCATCTAAAACTACTAGAAGTGAGTATATCATTGGATTAGTAGATAATGCTTTATCAAAATAAAAAATAAACATCAACTATTAATTTAGTTGTTTTTTTATATCAAAAATTTTAACACATATTAAACTGATAAAAAAAATACAATTCTTACCTTATTTTTATAATTTATGATATTATATATATAAATTATAATACTAATACAGGAGGAAATGTAAATGAATCCAACAAGAAATCAAATTAAAAAATTTTCAAAGATTTTAGAAAGAAGATGTCTTAATAAAGATTGTTCTTTTATTGATAATGTTGAAAATTTTGAGACTTTATGTCCTAAATGTAAATCACGTATGATTGTTAAGATTGATTTTAGTAATTGTATTTATGATTATGATTACTATTCAAATACTCGTACTAGAATAGATAAATAATTTTAATTAAAATAGCTAAATAAAAGTAGTAATGATTTAAGTATCATTACTACTTTTTGTTTTATAATAAAATATTTTTTCTTAAAAAATAGTCTACATCTTTATAAATAAAATCTGAATTAATTAAATAATCATAATGGTCTTTATTTTTGTATATTTTTAAAAGTGATTTTATAATCTCTTTGTTTAAATATTTAAAATGATCTTGTTTAATTAAGTCATTACTTCCACCTAATATTAAAGTTGGACAACTAATTTTATTTAGTTGTTCTTTAGTTACTTCTTCTTGTTGAAGCATTAATCTTAACTTATCACTTCTATTTAATAAGTAACTAGCTTTCATCTTTATTATTTCAGTCTTTTTAAGTCCTTCTAAACAACTATTTGGGCTACACAACACTAGTTTTTTTATTAAGAAAGGATATTTACTTGCTAGTAGTAAAGCAGTGTTAGCTCCATCGCTATAGCCTATTATGATTACTCTTCTTAGATTTAGAGTTTTTATTAACTCATATATATCTTGTGCCATATCATAATAACTTAAATTACCTACTGTATCACTTTGTCCATGACTACGAGAATCTACTTGAATTAAGCGATATTCATCTTTAAATTTTAAGGCAAGTTTATCAAAAATTGTGTGATCTTCTCCATTTCCATGTAGAAAAATGATTGTATCACTGTTGTAACCATTTTTTTTATAATAAAGATTAATTTTATTTACTGCTGCATACATTTTATACCACTCCTATAGTATCAATTATTCAAAACATTAACAATTTGAGTAGCATCTTGACTATTAGTATTTAACTCTTGTACAAAATCATACTTCACTAAACCTTGAACTACCCAAAGTAACATATATTCTTGATTTACTGGATTAACCATTATAATGTTCATATCAGTATAATTACTAAGTTCTAAAAATGTTAAATTGATTTCTTCCCAAAACTCAAGATTATCTTGATTATAAGCAACATTATTTAAAGCATCTATTAGATCTTCATCTGTAGGTATTACATGCACAGATTCATCTTCTGGAACATGTTTTACATCTGCTTGATTGCTTAATGTCTTTTTCAATGTTGAAATAAAGTTTTCATCACTAAGTAAAGAGTCTTCACTACTGTTTTCATCTTTAGTGCTTTCTGCTTCATTAATGCTACTATTTTCACTCTTATCCGCTACTAAATAGCCAATTTGTACTCCTACATTAAATACTAATACTAGCCCTATAAATAATGAAAATGCTAGTACTACCCTTCTTGTTTTTTTATTTTTCATTCCCATTTTATTCCCTCTATACTTTCAGTATTACTTTAAACTTATTATCTCTTTCCCATGAGTAATTAATAAGTCTTCTACACTATTTAAATCTTTATTATTGTTATTAGTATTTAGATTTATGTTAAATGGTGTCTTTGAGGATTTAGTGCTTTTAAATACTCCTAAACTAAATGAAATGCATAACAATAATGCAATTAGTATTTTTATTTTCATAATATCCTCTCTTTCTTATTTTTAAATTATAACATGATAAATGTATATAAATAAGCTAATTGCCTGTGTTATAGTAATTATTTATTAAAAAAGGCTATTTTAATGAGTTATAAATGTACTTTTCTTTAAGATTGTATAAAATTAAGCGTATTTTCAACTGAATAACACATATTTAAGCTATAATATAATAGATAATTAAGGGAGTTGATATTATGTTTACTGGATTTGTAAATATTCCAGGTTTTAGTACTTGGAAAGAGATTGTCTTGCTGAATTTAGGATTTGGTAATGATAAAAAATATTATATAGAGGATGAGTTTAATAATAAAATGTTATTAAGAGTTAGCCCTATTCAACTATATCAAGAAAAAAAACAACAAGCTTTAGCTATACAACAATTAAATAATAAAGCTGTTTCTAATATACCAAAACTACTTAGTTTTGGAACATGTAATAATAATAAAAGTGTTTATTTATTATTAGATTGGATTGAAGGTAGTCCTTTTGATCAAGTAATAGAAAGATTAGAATTTGATGATATCTATACACTTGGTATCAAAACTGGTAAACTTTTGAAAGAAATTCATGCTATACCTGCTAATGATACTAGAGGTGTAAGTGTTCAAACTATTAAAACTAGTAAAACATTTGAACTTATTTATTATGAAAATTCTGAACAAAGGCTTGAAAATGATCAACCTATAATTGAGTTTATTAAAAATAACTTATTTTATTATGAAAATTCTCCAATAACTTATATCCATAATGATTTTTATCAAGATAAAATGATTTTCAAAGATAATGAGTTATATATAATTGACTTTGATCGACTAACAATCTCTGAACCATATGAAGATTTCTGTAAACTTGAACTATTTGATACTAGTTTTAATCATATTTTTACTACTGGTGTTTTAATAGGTTATTTTGATGGACAACCCCCTACAGCTTTTTGGAATATTCATGCTTTGAATATTGCACACAATATTCTAACTTTACAAAATTGGGCTGTTAATTTTAAGAGTACTTTTAGACATAAGGTAAAACTTATTGGCTATAAAAGTATTGATTATTATAATTGTTTTAATTCAATGATTCCTAAATGGTATCAACAAAATATTAATGTTTTAAAAGAGGATGGAAAAATATAATGAAAATTAGACAAATAAGTAGACACATTTATAAAATAGAGGATTTTATTGGAAATCAGGTATTTTCTTGTTGGCTTATAAAAGATGATAATGATGTTTATTTAATTGATACTTTACTTCAAACACAAAGTAAGAATATACTTAATGAAATTAATAAACTTGGTAAACTAAAGGCAATATTAATTACTCATGGGCATGCAGATCACATATCAGGATTAAAAAGTATTTATAATGCATCTCCTGTGTTAATATATGCTAATATATTAGAAATTCCCTATATTAGTAATGTTGTAAATTATACTGCAGATGCTAACAAGTTTAGACTAGTGCATAAATATGTAAATGTATTAGCTAGTGATCTTGCTGCTTTACCAACTATATCTATTGATAATTATGAAATGATTGGTCCTTTAAAACCATATCATGTTCCAGGACATACTGAAGGTTATATGGCCTTTTATCATGTTGATGATGATGTATTAATTGCTGGAGATTTATTTAACTATGAAAATATGAGATTGTTACCTCCACGTAATCAATTTAGTGAAAACTATAACCTAAGTTTGTTAAACAGTGTTTCTCTTGTTAAAAAAATAAATCCTAATATTATGACTCTAAGTCATAGTGATGCTGATATTATTGTAGCTAAGGATTTACTTGAAGTATTTAAAGCAGATTACATTAATAAAACTGAGAAGTAATTTCTCAGTTTTTTTGTTGCTTATTTTAATGGTGCATATGTTTCTAAAAATTGAAACATTCTATTGATACAAATTCTTGATTCTGGAATAAATTGTACAAAGAAATAATTATGATAAACTGTTCCCATTCCTTCTGAGAAAATCAATGATTCATTAGGTACATGATTTTTATTTAAATTGTAAATCATTTTAGTAGTTTGTTTTTGATAAGTTCTTGTATTACCATCAGTTAAAAAACTTGGTGGAAATTTATTGCTTATTTGATTATAAATAGAAACTTGTGATGGAAAATCTGACTTATACCAATTACGATTCTTTGTATATGCCCAACCAATAACTTTAAAGTAGACTTTCTCATAACTAGTTATTTGTTCAAATAGTGAGTCAAAGTCAAAGATTCCACAAAGCATCATAGCACCCTTTAATTCTTTTTCACTAATTATGGTTTTGATATTTAAAAATTCTTGATATTTCTTATTAGTAGCTAAGGCTGAGTATTGAGCTACTAATTGTGCCCCGGCTGAATCACCAACTAATACAATATTATTTGTATCTAGTGTTGGATGTATTTCCTCTAATTTTTTTAATTGTAATATTACTTCATTTATTTGTTCAAGTGGAGCTGGGTATTGTCCTTCTGGAGCAATTTGATAATTCATACTTACGGCATTATATCCTTTTGCAGCAAATGTTGTTGCTAAATACTTTGATTCACTTTTATCTCCAAAGATGTAACAACCTCCATGTATAAAAAGTAGTATAGGTTGTTTTTTTTGAGTGTTTTTAGGTAAATACAAATCTAATAGATTAAATTTGTGAATAGATACATAACCAACATCTTCAATCACTTTTACTCTTTTTTTATTTTTTTTATAGCTTCTATCTGGTCTTGCATGTGGTTTTACTTTAGATCTTGCTAAATAGGTTACTGGATATGGTGATATTTTCAATAGTAAGGTTACAATTGCTGAAACAATGGTAGATAAAATAAAGAGAAAATAAGGTATTTTTCTTTTAGTATCTTCTTTCATTTTAGATTACTCTTTTTTTAACTGTTTCTCTATATATTTCATAACCATTGCATTTATAAAAGAATTTTCCTCTTATGTTTGTTGACCAATAATTTATTTCTACTTCTCGTATTCCTTTTTCACTTGCTAATTGTTCAATTCTAGCTATCAATGCACTTCCATAGCCCTTGCTTTGAAATGCTCCTAATATTGAAATTTGTTCAATTTGCATTTTACTTCTTTTATATTGAAAAACATCTTCTTTTTCTTCTAATTCATAAGCTAATAAAAAACCTACTGGAAATTCATTATCATCATATGCAATAAAGCAATAAGTATTATCTTTTTTTAATTCTTCTTTAAACCATTTTTCGATACTATTTACATCATATGGTTTAAATAGATCTGGTGCTATATCATAGTGTAATTTATGTATTGGTTCATTTAATTTAGCTAATAGATTAGCATCTCTACTTTCTTTTATGTTCATATTAATCCCTCCATTATTATCTTTATTATAACAAATAAAAAAGTAATACTAAAAAGTATTACTCATTTGCTCTAATATTTATGATCTTTCAATTAGTCTTATCATGTGTTCTAATGATTCTACTGCTAAATCATAAACATCATGTGGTAGATGTTTATGAAATAATTCGGCTTCAAATGCTTTTTGAAAGTCTTTTTTATTTATTTTTTTATTGTTTTTTAATAGTTTATCATAAACATCATCTACTGCACTGAATGTATCGTTTATATCATCTTTATACAGTTCAAATCCCTCTTTTGCATGTTCATTATAATAGTAATAATATTCTTCAATATGTTGGTATTCCACTAAGATACCTCAATAACACGTAAATAATCTACTGCATCTAACACGGCTGTTTTAGCACTGTTAATTGCATCTTCACTTACATTGTTATCTTTTAAAAATTTTATAAAACTATTTAACCATAACTCATTTTTTCTATTTTTATCTATTATTTCTTCATTGTTAATTTCTTTATATTCATCATCAGCATGATCTATTGCTGTAACTAAATACATGTTATATTCATTGTATTTATTCCCATTGTTTTTTAAGAATATTTCTTGAAATACATCTGTAAAATTCATATTTTTACCTCCATAGTTTATTTTTGATATTATACCATATACTATATAAAAGAAGATGTTTTTTTGCCTAATATCTAGTGTAATAAATGACTTGCTGCTACTTTCTTACTTAAGTTTGCAACTTTTTTGGTAATCTTTGGATAAAGTAAAACTGCAGCTAATAAGAATATTAAACCAAAAATTATTAAAATTATTATATTTTTTATTGCTACTGTCCATAGGATTCCACCAACTGCTTCTCTGAGTAAGTTTACTGCATAGGTAAATGGTAGTAATGGATTGATAAATGTAAAGAAACCACCTGACAATTCAATTGGAAAGTTTCCTCCTCCTCCTGAAATTGATAGAACTAATATTATAATTGCTATTCCTTTACCTACATTTCCAAATAATGCAACCAGTGAGTATATAATTGACATAAATACTAAAGATATTAGGATAGAGAATACTACAAACCAGATAGGATTGTAAACATATACATTTAAGAATATCATATCTCCTATACTAGCAACTAATGCCTGAACTACACCTACTGTTATAAAGGTTAGGCCTCTTGCTGTAAATTTTTCTCTATTTGAATATTTTGTTTTGTCTTTTTTATCTATATGCACTCTTGTTGTTGCAATAGATGAAAATAGTAACGCTCCTACCCACAAACATAATGCGGTATAAAATGGAGTTGAGGCAGAACCATAGTTTGGTATTGCATATAATTCTTTGGTATTTAATTCTACTGGTGAAGATAAAAAGTCGCTTTCTTTAGTAGCATCACTTTTTAAAAGTTTAATAACTTCGCTTAAATCATAATCCTTTTCACCTGCTTTTATTGCTTTTGCGGCTTTTTTTACTCCTGTTTTAACATCATCCCAGTTTTCATCAATAACATTATCTGCAAGGTGTAAAGCTTCTTTAGCAAGAGGAAGGTTTGCATCTATTTTATCACTTGCATTATAAAGCTCAGTTTTAACTTTAGGCCAATCATTTAAAATAAATGTTGAGGCAAGACTTAGTTTATCTTGAACTACTTTTCCCTTATCTGTATATAATGCTGATGCTTTATTAATCCCTTTTATGATATCTTTCATATTATTATTTAGTATTTTATCTGCTTCAGCTACCTGTTTTTTTAGTATTGGTAATTGTTTCTCATACTCTTTTAATATTTTTACACCACTAGAAATTGTTGTTTTAGTATTTTTTATTAATTTGGTTAAATCAATATTCTTGATTGTTCCTACAATATTTTGAGCACTATTAATATCACTACTTAGTTTATCTAAAACTTTATCTAAATCTTTAATTATGCTATTTACATTAAAATTATCAATAGCATTAGACAAGTCTTGATATTGATCTGCTAATGTATTTATAGCATTTTTTATTTGTGTAGCATTACTTGCATTTTTAACACTTGTTTTTGCATTACTAACATCTTTACTTGTTTGTTGTAATTGTTTTTTTATAGTTTTAAGCTCGTTAATCGAATTAGCTAAACTTACTGAATCAGTTGCATCATCCCAAACTTGTAATGCCTCTATATTATTATCAACTAATTTAATATTTTTATTTGTTAAATCTTCTAAGCTATCTAATGCTTTTATAATTCTATCTTTACTTGCATATAAATTATCTTCATTGATTATTACAAGTAAACTTTTAACAATACTACTTCCATTATCTAATGAAGCACTAAGTATTTCTAACATTGATTTAGTATTTTTTTCAAATATAGGTAAAGCTTCCTTTATTTGTGACACCTGTTCATCAGATAGTGCAAGCATTGCATTACTACTATCTACTAATTTATTAATATCTGGAATAATTTTTTCTAAATCATCTAGTATTTCTAATGATTGTTCTGCAAGTTTTAGTCCATTAGTCATTGTACTTGCAATTTTATCAAAATCTTTGTTAACGGTATGTATTTGTTGTCCTGTCTTTTCTATTAATGGTATATCTTTTTGAACTTGTAAGATAACACTAGCCTTTTTTAAGTACTCTGGATAATCTTTATTTAAAGAGACAATCTTATTACCAGCTGCATCTATTTCAGGCATATAATCAAATAATTCTTTTGCTTTTTGATATTTTGCTTCTATTTTAGGAAATTGTTTATTAATATTTTTTAGTTGTTTAGTATACCCATCTAAACTAGACATGTTCTCATCCATATATAGTACTAATTCTTTTACTTTTGTAATTGAATTGATATTTTCATCTAGTTCAAAACCAACATCATTTAGTACTTCTATCACTTTTGTACTAGATGTTTTGATAAATTCTTGTGTAATTGTCTCTTGAATACTTGAAGCACCTTTATCAGTAATTTTAGGTGCAATAGCATTTATCTTTTGATTGACACTATATTCTAATTCAGGTTTATTTATAACACCTTTTGTAAAGCTTAATAAATCTTTAGAAAAGTTTTGTGGTATATATATTCCTGCATAGTATTCACCACTTTTTACTCCTTCATCAAGTTGTTCTTTTGATGAAGTAAACTGCCAATCTAATGATTTGTTACTTTGTAATTCCTCTTTGACCATATCACCAATATTTACTTTTATCTTTTTAAAATTACTACCTGAATCATCACTGTACACTGCAACTTTTAAATTACCAGTATTAGCATATGGATCCCATAAGGCTTCTATATTAAACCAAGCATATAATGATGGTATTATCATTAATGCTATAACAAGGATTAGTGCTAAAGGTGCTTTAGTCAATCTTTTCCAATCCTGTTTGTATAATTTTGCTATTTTTTTAAGCTTTTTCATTATATCCCTCCATATTGTAAAAGCTATTAAACATAAAAAAATGCACCTTTAAATTATGATGCATAAATTAGTTCATTACATAATCTTTAATTCATCAAATATTATTCCATCTAAATTTTTCCAATATAGTATATTGTTATTTATAATCATATAGCTATTCTCAGTATTATTTTTAGGAATAGATATTGAACCTGGATTTAAATAGTATACACCATTTATTAATTTATTTTGTGAAATATGTGTGTGCCCTGAAATGACTATTGAGCCCCTATTAAATGAGGGTAGTATATTTTTTTCAAATAAATGTCCATGTGTAAATAAATATAGTTGATTGTTTATATATAACTCTAAATAGTCAGACATCATTGGAAATTCTAATACCATTTGATCTACTTCACTATCACAATTACCTCTTACAGCTAATATTATATCTTTATACTTATTTAATTGTTCTATTACTAATTTTGGATTATATTCTTTAGGTAAATCATTTCGTGGACCATGGTAGAGTAAATCTCCTAATAAGACGATCTTATCAGGTTTTTCTTTTAAAATACATTGGATTAATTTATTTGTATAAAAAGCACTTCCATGAATATCACTTGCAATTAGTATCTTCATTTATATCACTATTATATTATGAAATATAATACCCTTTCTTTTTAATATCTATTAATATAACTCTTTAATGTCTATTTGTAAAGTTACTTTATTGTAATCTATATTCTTCAATAAATTCTAAGCTTTTAGCTAGCGCTTCTTTTCCAGCATCGGTTTTTAAATTAAACATGTAAACATGTGAAATTATATTATTATATGAAAAGAATAATGGTCTTACATTTACTTTTTGTTTTTCTAATAAATTGACCAATGCTTTTGCTTGATCTGTATAGGTTACATAGTTTCCATCCGTTATAAAGGTATTAGGAAAGTTGTTATTTATATATGGTAAAAAATTAATTTGTACAGCCTCTAAAGAATCTTTCCAATCTTTATTTCCTAGATATGACCATCCTATTTTATCATAAACATAATCTAAAGGTAAAAAGTTAGTTGTTGCCATTGCTTTTATATCATATACTCCACTATACAATAATACACCTTTTATTTTACTAATATTTATAACTGAATTTATCTTTGTTAATTCTGAATACGAAGCACTTGCCTGTATGGTTGCAAATTGAGCTGATATTTGAGCACCAGCAGAATCGCCAGCTAAAAATAGATTATTCATATTTATATTATGATCTTTATATGTTTGTAGATATTTAACTAGTTCTGATAATTGAATAATTGGAGTTGGGTATTTTGATTCTGGTGCTAATTCATAATTCATTGCGATAAAGTAATATCCTTCTTTTGCTAGTCTTTTACCATAATCATTAATACTTAATTTATCTCCACCTACAAAACCTCCACCATGCACCCAAATTATTGTTGGATTATTTTTCTTTGGATTTTCTGGGACAAACAAATCAAATTTATTTTCTGTATGTTCTGATGGGTATTCTAAATCTATATAGGCTTTATTATTACCATCAAAGACAAACTGTTTATTTCTTTTATCTACATTTATTGGAAATGCATTATTTCTGATCATGTAAACAACTGGATTTGGAGTTCTTATGTAGAAGATAACATTTATACCTATATATGTAATTATTAGTATAATTATACTAGCTATTACATGTGTTTTAATAAATTTAATAACATCCTTCATATTACCCCTCCTAAATACTAATTATCCTTTTTTAAGTAAGATATTACTAGTTCTAATACTTGATCATTCAATTCATGTTTGGTATTTTCTAATAAGTCATAAGTTGTCTTCGATGCATAATCTTCATCTTTCATTTTTAAATAATAATCATAATCTTCATGATAATTAACCATACCATCATCTTTTCCATGTATAAAGTGTAAATGTCTTTTATTTATAACTTCTAGATCATAAGTAATGTCAATATTAGGAAGATGATGACACTGATTATCATATGTTTTTTTCTGTTTGTATGTTAATAAGTCATTTTTTATTAAATATGTTGAATAACCAATTGGACTTGCTGTTGCAGCTATTGGAATACAAGAATTAATAAAATCGTAATTTTTAAATATTGCAAGACTAGTAATTGCGCCCATTGAAAAACCAGCAATATTTATTTTTTGCTTGTTAACTTTAAATTCACTACTAATATACTTACATAAATCATTAAATTCATCATTGCTTTTAGTTATAATTGGCCAAAGATGGATTCCTTTTCTTTTTTTACCTTCATCTCTACCTCCATGCATTAATGCATCTGGAAGAACTACTATAAAGTCATTTTCGGCTAATTTTTCTGCTAGTAATACTATTCTTTTAGAATTGCTACTTTGTGACCATCCATGATAAAAGAAAACCACTGGCAGTTCTTGATCACTTTCGGTATAAAATATTTGTCCAGTCATATCCTGATATTTAAATTTTTTATTCTTTATTTCCATTTTTTATCTATCCTATCTATAATCTTTTTCTCATATAATAATAATACAACATTTTTACCTCTTTTTGAATAATTATGCAATTAGACTATATGTAACTTTTATTAATAATTATTAATTTATATAAATATTTACCATTGTAAATTGCTTTAATGCTTATTACTATTAATAAATTAGTATGAAATATATAATAAAGATAGAATATTTATGTTAAAGGAGGAAATATTATGAATAACAAAAATAAATTGAAAAATGATGATTTTATAGATCATTCGATACATATAAACAAAGATGGTGAAGACAATAATAATTCAATGCCTATGAGTAATGATAGTGATTCTATGAATCATTCAATGCATATGAGTAATGATAATGATTCTATGGATCATTCAATGCATATGAGTAAGGATAATGATTCTATGGATCATTCGATGCATATGAGTAATGATAGTGATTCTATGGATCATTCAATGCATATGAGTAAGGATGATAATTCTATGGATCATTCGATGCATATGAATAAGGATAATGATTCTATGGATCATTCGATGCATATGAGTAATGATAATGATTCTATGGATCATTCAATGCATATGAGTAATGGTAGTGATTCTATGGATCATTCGATGCATATGAGTAATGATAATGATTCTATGAATCATTCGATGCATATGAGTAATAATGGTACTATGGATCATTCGATGCATATGGGAAGTTTAAAAATTAAATTTTTTGTATCTTTGTTATTATCAATTCCAATAATCTTGCTTTCTCCAATGATGGGGGTAGATTTACCATTTCAATTCAGTTTTAATGGTTCTGATTGGGTTGTTTTAATATTTGCTACAATCTTATTTTTCTATGGCGGTAAACCTTTTCTAAGTGGTGCTAAAATGGAACTTGAAATGAAGAATCCAGCGATGATGACTTTAATATCAATGGGGATAAGTGTAGCTTATATTTATAGTGTTTATGCCTTCTATATTAATAATTTTGCGCATTCTAGTACTCATGTAATGGATTTCTTTTGGGAACTTGCTACATTAATTCTAATTATGTTATTAGGACATTGGATTGAAATGAATGCTGTCAGTAATGCTGGTAATGCCTTACAAAAAATGGCAGAATTATTACCAAGTACGGCTAAAGTTATTGAAAGTGATGGAAATATAAAAGAAGTAGCTTTAGTAAATGTAAAAATAAATGATATAGTTTTGGTTAAAGCTGGTGAAAAAATTCCGACTGATGGAATAATTGTAAGTGGTATGTCTTTGGTAAATGAGTCTATGGTTACTGGTGAATCTAAAGATGTTCAAAAAGCAGTTAATGATAAGGTTATTGGTGGTTCTTTAAATGGATCTGGAATCGTTAATATAAAAGTAACTGGAACTGGAGAATCTGGTTATTTACATCAGGTTATGGAATTAGTAAGCAATGCTCAAAATGAGAAATCTAAAGTTGAATCTTTATCTGATAAAGTTGCTAAACTATTGTTTTATGTAGCTTTAGTTGTTGGGATTGCTGCATTTATCATCTGGTATTTAATTACTAAGGATATAAATACAGCTTTATTAAGAATGGTTACTGTATTTATAATTGCTTGTCCTCATGCACTGGGACTTGCTATTCCTTTGGTTGCTGCTAAATCTACATCTCTTGGAGCTAAGAATGGCTTACTTATTAAAAATAGACAAGCATTAGAGTCTGCTAATAATATTGATGTTGTTTTAATGGATAAAACAGGAACCTTAACTGAAGGTGACTTTGTTGTTGTTAAATTCCTTTCTTTTGACAAAAATTATACTGAAAATGATATCTTAACTAAGATTGCATCTTTAGAGCTTAATTCAAATCATCCTTTATCTGTAGGAGTAATTAAAAAAGTAAATGAATTAAATATAAATATTACTAGTGCTATAAATGTTAAAAATATACCTGGTATTGGACTTGAAGGTGAGTTAAATAAAGATAAACTAAAAATTGTCAGTGTTTCTTATTTAGAGAATAATAATATTTTTTATGACAAAGATCTTTTTAATGAACTGTCTAATCAAGGTTATACTATTAGCTTTTTAT
Source organism: Mycoplasma sp. P36-A1 (assembly GCF_049478495.1). Taxonomy (NCBI): domain Bacteria; kingdom Bacillati; phylum Mycoplasmatota; class Mollicutes; order Mycoplasmatales; family Mycoplasmataceae; genus Mycoplasma; species Mycoplasma sp. P36-A1. Next base: position 1,444,830 of record NZ_CP168083.1, read on the forward strand.
TAGTTAATGAAAATAGTGTTGGTTTGATTGCTCAAGGAGATCAAGTTAAACCTGAATCTAAAAGTATGATTACTCAACTTAAAAAATTGGGAATTAAAACTGTTATGATGACTGGTGATAATAAGCAGGTAGCTAATAAAGTTGGTAGTCTTCTTGGTATTGATGAAATCTATGCTCAATTAATGCCAGAGGATAAAGTAACTATTGTTAAGAATTTTAGAGAAAAAGGCTTAAATGTTTTAATGGTTGGAGATGGTGTAAATGATGCTCCAAGTTTAGCTCAAGCTAGTGTTGGTGTTGCCATTGGTGCAGGGACTGATGTTGCCATTGATTCTGCTGATGTTATTCTTGTAAAAAATAATCCTTATGATATTTTACATTTCCTATCATTAGCTAAAAATACACATAAAAAGATGGTTCAAAATTTATGGTGGGGTGCTGGTTATAATATTATTTTCATTCCATTAGCTGCTGGTATATTAGCTCATTGGGGTATTATATTAAGTCCTGCTATTGGGGCAGTGTTTATGTCATTAAGCACTGTAATTGTTGCAATTAATGCCATGTTACTTAAAATAGATTAGAATAAGTTATATTAGTTTAAGATAAAAAAAAGCTAGGACATATTGTCTTAGCTTTTATTTATGATAAGGTTCATTATTCTTAATTCTAAACCCTCGATATATTTGTTCTAGTAGAAGTAATCTAATCATTTGATGTGTAAATGTTAGTTTTGAAAAAGCCCATTTAAAATTTGCTCTATTTCTTAATTCCGGGCTTACACCATAACTACCTCCAATAACAAAGGTAAAAGTTGAAAAACCTTGAACCATTGCTTTTTCTATTAGATTAACATATTCATAGTTATCTATCATTTTTCCATGTAGATCTAATAGAATTACAAAATCATCATTTTTTATTTCTTTTAAGATACTTTGACCTTCTATGTCAATAACTTGTTGTATTTGTGCAGTTGAAGGATTATCATTTATTTTTGATTCACTTTTTTCGATTATATTTATTTTAGCATATGGTTTAAGTCTTTTTAAGAACTCATCTATACCTAAATTTAAATATTTCTCTTTAATTTTACCAATACAAACAATATTAATCTTCATTGCTACTACCTGCTTTTACTATTGTTTCATGTGCAGTGTAAAAGATATCAAAATTTATATCTTTTTTAAATGCTGAGTAGACATTTTCAATCTCATTTTGAATTAGTTCTACTGTATTTGCTTCATCTGATATGTGTGCAACGATTAATTGTTTTAATTTACTTGAAGCACTTTTACATACTATTAATGCTGCATCATGATTGTTCATGTGTCCTAAATCAGATAGTATTCTTTGTTTTAAATATGGTGGTCTTGAGGTTTGATTTAATTTCACTATATCATGATTAAATTCTAGATATAAATAATCGGCTTCACTTATATATGTCTCATAGACTTTTTTTACATAACCTGTATCTGTTATATATGTTAATGTTTCATCATTATACTTTATTTGATATCCATAACATAGTGAATCATGACTTAATAAAAATGGTCTTATGCATACCTTATCGTATTGATTAAGTTCATTTACTTTTAATAAACAATGCATATCTTCTTCTTTATTTGACATTATTTTATTTGTTTTAAAGGCATTTAATGCTTTAGCATGATCACTGTGATAGTGAGTTACAAGCACTAAATCGATATCTTCAAGTGTATAGCCTATTTCATTTAAACTACTTACTAAATATTTTTTTGTAGTTCCTGCATCAATTAGTATTTTATAGCTTCCACAAACTACTAAACTAACATTACCTTTAGAACCACTTGATAAATTATATATTTTCATTATTCTCTTACTCGATCTATTGTATTAAATTTGTTTATTTCTTTTTCAAATGCTAGTTCTACAGTTCCTGTAGCACCATTACGATGTTTACCAAATATCAGTTCAACAATTCCTGGTGCTTCACTATCTTCTTGATTGTAATAATCATCTCGATATAAGAAACACACAATATCAGCATCCTGTTCAATTGCTCCAGATTCTCTTAAATCAGACATCATTGGTCTTTTATCTTGTCTTTGTTCAACTCCACGTGATAATTGTGATAATGCAACTACAGGTACTTTTAATTCTCTTGCTAATCCTTTTAATGATCTTGATATTTCTGCAACTTCATTTTGTCTACTCTCTTTAGAATTATCACTTCCAGATATTAATTGTAAATAATCAATAACAATTAATGAAAGTCCATCTTGTTCTCTTTCTAATTTACGACATTTACTTGCAATTTCAGCAACTCTTATAGTTGAATTATCATCAATAAATATTGGATCTTTTTTTAATTCACTTGATGCTTTAGAAAATTTCAACCAATCTTCTTGTTCAAATCGACCAGTTCGTAATTTTTGTCCTTCTATTCTTCCAGTAGCTGAAATCATACGGTTTAATAATTGATCAGCTCCCATTTCTAGTGAAAATAAAGCTACTGCTTTTTTACTTAAATGAGCAGCATTTTTTGCTAGATTTAAAGCAAAGGCGGTTTTCCCTACTGCTGGTCTAGCTGCAAGTATAATTAAGTCTCCAGGTTGAAAACCGTTTGTTAAATTATCAACATCAACAAATCCTGTTGGTGTTCCTGTTATACCATCACTGTGTTGCGCTAATTTTTCTAAGTTTTGTTGTATGTATTCTAGTATTGCTGGAGTAGTTTGAAAATCTGATGCATTTTGATTTCTAGTAACTTCTAAAATGCTTTTTTCAGCTTCTTGTAAGTAATCTTGGGCGCTTATGCCACTTTCATATCCTGCTGAAGCAAGTTTTTCTGTTGTTTCAATTAATTTTCTAGAAAGTGCTTTATCATATACTTGATTTATATAATAGTTAGCATTAGAGCTAGTAAACACTGCTTCTGTAATTCTATTAATATATTCAACTCCACCTACATTACTAAGTTGATCTTGATCTACTAAAAATGTTGTTATTGTAGTTATATCTACTTCAGTATTATTTTCAAACAATTTCACAATTGCATTATATATTATTTGATGTTCTATTGAATAAAATGAATCAGTATTAAGTTTTCCTAATCCATCTTCTATTGCTTTTTTACTTAATAGCATTGCTCCAATGACTGCTTGTTCTGCTTCTAAATTGTGTGGCAAAGTTCTCATTTTATCTTCCTTTCACTTTAAACTCTTTATATATAATAACATATACATTAAATAAAATATATATCTATAAAAAGCACTTTAAGTATATATGTATTAATCACTTAGTAATAAAAAGGATATGATTCATTGATCATATCCTTTACTTTAATTAGGTTTTATATTTTTATTTCAATTCAGAAACATGAACTTTTAAAGTAGCTTTTACACCCTTGAATAATTCTAATTCAACATTGTAAGTTCCTAAACTATTTATATTTTCTTTATTTAAAAATTTCTTTTTATCTAATTTAATGCTGTATTGTTCTCTAAGTTTTTCCATAATTTGTTTATGAGAAATACTTTTAAAAACACGTCCACCTTCTCCAACTTTAAGCATAAATTCTAATGGTTTAGCTTCAATAATTTTTTTGTTTTTTTCTGCTTGTTCTTTTAGTGCTTCTCTTTCTTTTTGTTTTTCTTTTTTTTGTTTATCTAATTTGTGTACACTATCTTTATTAGCATCTACTGCTTTATTTTCTCTTATTAAATGATTTGCAAAACCTGCTGCTACTTCTATAATATCATCTTTTTTACCTTTTCCATTTATATCCTGTAATAAAATAACTTTCATATTCGTTACTTCCCTTCTTCTTTTTCTTTTAATTGTTCTAACAATTCTGTTTTAATTTCTTCAATACTTTTATTATTTATTTGGGCTGCAGCCATTGAAAAATGACCTCCACCACCAAAATATTCTAATATATGTTGAACATTGAAATCTCCATTTGATCTTGCTGAGATTCCTATACTATCATCATTTATTTTACCTATAACAAATGTTGCTACAATATCTTTAACATTTAAAAGTTCTACTGCTGATTGAGCTAACAATGCTCTACTTACTGGTTCTTTATCATATGTTGATATTGCGATTTTATCTTCATAAAATTGTGCATCACTTACTATAGCTAACCTTTTTTGATATGTATCAATATTAACTTGAAGCAATTCTTTTGCATCTAGAGGATTAGCACCTCTATCTCTTAACATTGCTGCTGCATCAAAGGTTCTTACTCCTGTTCTAACTGTAAAGTAAGATGTATCTATCATCATACCTGCTAGCATTAATGTTGCTACATTTGAATTTAGCTTATATGATTTTGTTTGAAATCTAAGTATTTCTGTAACAAGTTCTACTGCTGATGAGGCATATGATTCAATATAAACTAACAGTGGTTTATCAATGAAGTTTTCGCCTCTTCTATGATGATCAATTACTACTCTTTTATCAATTGCTTGATATACCTTAGTTGATTCAAGTAAATCAGCATTAGATGTATCTACTATAACTAGTAATGTATCTTTGTCTACTATTTCTAATATTTCATTTTCTTTAAACATTAAGTGTTCTTCACTTAAATCTAAAGTATCATATGCATTTTGGGTATTTATTTCTAATGTATTAATATCTGCTACTATATAGGCTTTTTTATTATTAATTCTAACAAATTTAGCAAATCCATACGCTGCACCTAATGCATCCATATCAGCATTTCTATGTGGCATGATTACAACATTACTTGCAGCACTTATTAATACTTCTAAACTACTAGCAATCATTTTAACTTTTACTCGATTTCTTTTTTCTGTTGCTTCTGAATTACCGCCTAAAAATTCATAACTTTCATTTTTTCTTTTTACTACTATTTGATCTCCACCTCGTGCTAGAGCCATATCTAATGCAGCACCAGCTTCATACTGTGTATCTTTTAAGGTATCAAAATCATAAGCAATTCCCATTGAGATTGTGATTTTATCTTCAAAATCAGGATTTTCATCCTTTGCTTTTTCTAATACAATTTTAGCTTTTTCTATTACTTTATCAATTTCTTTTTGTTTTACTACCATTATATATGAATCGGATTTATAACGTCTTAATAAACTATCAAATTCATTTGCAAAATCACTAATTAAACTTCTAATACCTTGAATAATGTTTAAGTATGTAATTTCTTCTAATGTTTCACTAATTTCATCAATACTGTCTATTCGTAAGTAAATTAAACAATCTTTATTATTTATATACTTCTCTTTTGATTCTACAATACTTGTAATATCTTTTAGTACATAAGCATCTTGATCTTTTATTATTGAATAACATTTGTTATTACAACTAATTGTTGTATTATTTGTATCTGTTTCTTCTTTTATTAGTAATTTTCCATTAAACAATTCATTAATATCTTTGTTTAATAAATCTCCAAAATTAGAAGTAGTATACTCATTTTGCCAACTTACTTTATTTGTTTTCTCATCGACCATAAAAACACTTAACTTTTCTAACTCTACTGCTTGTTTTACTGAGTTAGCAACTACATTTTGAGTATGAGATATTGTCTCTTTAAATTGAGTTAATGTTCTTAATATTATTATTGTACAAATTACAATTACTCCTAATAATACTGAAATAATAGCAATAGCTGGAAAATTCAATAATGTAAAAGCAATACTGAATAAAACTGCTCCAATTAGTACAATTGCTATGTTTTGTAAAATATTTATTTTTTGATACATATTATCACCTGTTATAATTATATCCTATAAAAAGAAAAAAATATAGTAAGTTAATAAAAAACAGTTATAACTCAAATTTATAATTCTCTTTTATTACTAATATTATTGTTAATATCATTAAGTTCCATTACGGTATACAAATGTAATTTCATTGCTATTTTTAATGCATTATCATCACTTACCATGTTTGAATTATGTAAATTAGTATTTTTATTGATATCATTACCCATGCCTATAATTGCAAAATTGCCTTTTACTTTTCTTAAGTAATAATTGAAATCTTCACTACCCATTAACGGATAATCTAATTCAATGATATCTTGAGGTTTTAAAAATTTACTAGCTGCATTTTTACTTATATGATAACATTCATCATTGTTTATTCCAATTGGATAACCCATATTATATTCAATTGTAACACTTACTTGATTAGCATCTGCAATCCCCTTAAGCGTTTCATAAAATAATTGTTTTGTTTCTTCTCTTGTTGTATTATCTAAATTTCTTATTGAGCCTTGCATTATTACTTGAGATGGAATAACATTAACAGCACTTCCTCCATTAATCATTGTCGTTGATATTATTGGAGAATATAGTGGATTGGTTCTTCTTGATACTATAGTTTGCATGTTTAATATCATTAAAGCTGCAATAGTAACGGGATCTTTTGCACAATTTGGTTGTGCTGCATGAGCACCTTTGCCATCAATTGTTACTTTAAATGTATCACTACTTGCAAACATTACTCCTTTTTTTAATGCAACTACTCCTGTAGGATATTCTGGGAAAACATGTAGTGCAAATATATAATCAGCATTTTTAAGAACTTCTTTTTCAATCAATTCAATTGCTCCACCTGGTGGCGTTTCTTCTGCATGTTGAAAGATAAATCTAATATTATTATTTATTTTAGCAATATTATTAACTAGTATTTTGATAGTTCCTAACAGAGCAGCTGTATGCATATCATGTCCACAGGCATGCATTACATTATCGTTTACTGATTTGTAACTTAAGTCATTGTCTTCTTGCATTTTTAAAGCATCAATATCTGCTCTTAACAATATTTGTGCAGCATTAGTATTTGAAACATTCAAATCAGCAACTACACTTGTATTTGTTAATTGTCTTACTTTTAGTTCTTTAAATTGGCTTAAATAATTTACTATGTATTTTGCAGTTTTAAACTCATTAAATGAAGTTTCAGGATGCTTATGTAAGTGATGTCGTAATTCTTTTACTTCTTCATATATATTTTCAACTTCTATTTCAATATAATCAATCATAGATAATTCCTCCACGTATTATTTTAATAACACTATAGCATCTTTAAAAAAATAATGATATTAATTTATAATAGATTTATGAAAAATATTTATAAGCATAAAAAAACACCGAATTAATCGGTGTTAAATATAGGTTCTATAATTTATAGGGTGGAATAACAAATTCAAGTATTACTTGAAATGTTATCCACCCTTAAATTGTTAATATAAAGAAAAAGACATTTATCTTTGTTATAATTTAAGCGACTAAAATAAATTAAGGAGATAAATGTCATGATTAATAATAACATAATTAATAAAAACAATAAAGAATTAAAAGAAATTATTGGAATTAATGATTCCAATATTAATATATATAAATTTCAAGATGAAAAAATTAAAGATAATATTTCTAAAGTATTTTATGGAATTCTATTTTTTAATGATAATGTTTGCCCTAAATGTAATAAAGTTCATAATAAATTTTATGTACATAATAAAAAAGTATCTCTTATTAAATTACCTATGGTTTCTGGTTTTGATGCTTATTTAAAACTTACTAAAACTCGTTATAAATGTATGGAATGTAATAAAACTTTTATTCCTGCTAATACCCTAACTAATCCTGGATGTTTTATTTCTAATAAAGTTAAATATCTTATTGCTCTTAAATTAACTGATATGCTTACTTGTACTTATATTGCTAAAGATCATAATGTATCTACACATTCTGTTTTTAGAGTATTAGATACTTATGCAGAGGCTGCTAAATCTACTACTATTAAATCCTATTTACCAAAAGTACTTCATTTTGATGAGTTTAAATCTACTAAAGATGCTGATGGCAATATGTCCTTTGTTATTATGGATGGTGAAAAAAGAAAGCTACTAGATATCGTAGAAAACAGACAAAAAGCTTACTTAGAGAACTATTTTAGCTACTATACAAAAGAAGCTATTGATAATGTTGAATATATTGTAATTGATATGTATACACCTTATATTGAAATCATTAAAAATGTCTTTACTAATGCTAAAATAATATTAGATAGATTTCATATTTATCAGAATTTAACTAGAGCCTTTAATAAAACTAGAGTTGCAATTATGAATGCAGATGAAAAAAACAGAAATAAGTTCAAAAATTTTTGGAAACCTATATTACAGTTAAAAGAGAATCTTTCAGAAGTGATGTTTAAGCATGCAACCTTTAATTATAAGTTCACAAACAATAAAGCAATTCTAAATTATTTAATCGAAAATAATGAGGACTTTAAAAATAATTATGAAATATATCAAGATTTACTATTTTCTTTAAAATACAATAATATGGAAATGTTTAAGAAAACAATTGATCAGCCTAATAAATTAGCTTCAGATAAAATTAAAACTTGTATATCTACCTTTATTAAGTATTTTGAATATATTAAAGATAGTTTCGATGTTGAGTATAATAATGGAATAATAGAAGGTACAATATCTAAATTCAAGAAGTTAAAAACAATATCTTGCGGGTTTAGAAGATTTGAAAGATTAAAAACTAGAATAATGATACAAGAATTATTAATTGTATAGAAAAAGCATAAAAAAAAGGATACAACATTTCTGTTATATCCTGTACTAACTCATATATCAAATTGTAAAATTCCACCCTATTTGACAAAGAGCCTAAATATATTATTCAGCAACGTAAGGTAATAACGCCATTTGACGAGATCTTTTAATAGCTGTTGCTAATTGTCTTTGGTATTTTGCACTAGTTCCAGTTACACGTCTTGGAAGGATTTTTCCTCTTTCAGAAATGAATCTTTTAAGTAACTCAGTGTCTTTGTAATCGATGTGCGTAATGTTGTTTTTAGTGAAATAACAAACTTTACGTCTTCCACCACGTTTTTTGTAGTTCATAATTATGTCTCCTTTCTAGAATGGTAGTTCATCATCAGAAATATCAAGACTACTCAATATGTCATTAGATGAATTGCTGTTTTCAAAATCAGCAAAGAAGTCATTTTGTGGTGCACTTGCTGCAGGAGCAGGTCTAGTTGATTGTTGTGGTTGTTGTTGGTTACTATATGAACTAGTTCTATTATTAGCACTAGCTGCACGAGATTCCAAAAATTCAAAATTTTCTACAACTACTTCTGTAATATAGACACGACGTCCATTAGCATCATCATAGTTTCTAGTTTGAATTCTTCCATCAACACCAATTAGAGATCCTTTTGCAAGATAAGTCGCCATTGTTTCTGCAGGTTTACCCCAAGCTATACAGCTGATAAAATCCGCTTCACGTTCGCCACTTTGATTTGTAAAAGTTCTATTTACTGCAATAGTAAAGTTAATAAAACTTCTTCCAGATTGTGTCTTTTTAAGTTCTAAGTCTCTAGTTATTCTACCAGATAAAACAGTTCTATTCATGCAAATGCCTCCTTTAAAAATTAAGCTTCTTCTTTAATTATAATATGTCTGATAATGTTTGCATCAATTAAAGCTAAACGTTCAAATTCACTAATAGTTTCATTGTTAGCTTCTACTTGAAGAATCATGTAGTGTCCCTTGTTTATTTTATTAATTTCATAAGCAAGATCTCTTAATCCCCAATCCTTAGTTTCTAACACTTTAGAACCGTTATCTGCAATGATTGTTGCATATTTCTCGATAACTTCAGCTCTTCCAGCGTCATCTAAGCTAGGATTGATGATGTACATAATTTCGTATTTACGCATCCTAGGCACCTCCTTCTTGGTCTATATGGCCCAAAATCAAGTCTTGAGCGAAGGCGAATTATAACATTCGCTTTGTTATTATATCACAAATGACTACAATTGTCATTAGTTTATTCAACTTTAAGTTCAACTATTAAGTTGTATAAAAAGCCTAAATCTCTTTATTAATTTGATAAAAAATAATGCTATATTTTAATATCTCTTAGATTTTTCACCTTCAAATTTTATTGGTTTTGCAAGTGCTTTTATTCTTTCTTCTACAAAGCGTCCTTTAATTAAATTATTAGGAATGTTTCCTGAGTTTTGCTTATAATGATCTTTTAAACTATCAACTGGAATATTAGATGTGAAAAAGGTAACTTTTTTATTTGTCATTCTTGCTTCAAGTATTCTTAAAATAAAATTATCTCTAAAAGTCGTATCAGTTTTTTCAACACCTAAATCATCTATAAACAAAGCATCTACATTTTTCAGTTTTAAAAATAATTTTTGAAGTGTGTTATTATCATCACTATCAAAACTATATAATAATTTATTTATAGAATTGTAGAATTCATTCATTTTAATATAGGCTGCCTTTTTACCTGTACTTAACCAATCCTCTAATAAAGCTTCTAGAAAATAGGTTTTTCCTACTCCTGGTGATCCATAAATGTATAAACCTTGTGTTGTATCATTTGTTTTAATTTTATTGTATTGATTTAAAGCATCAAATTTTTCATTGCTATCTATATCAACATCTTCCATAATGTTTGGCAGTTTCTGCTCAAATGAAATCGTTGTATAAACTAAATTATTTAATGATTTTTTTAATTGTTCTTTTTCTTTTTGAAAATTACAAACAACATATACTATTTGATTTTTTTCATAATCCATTCTTAAGCCATGATTTGCTTGTTTACAATCATTTAATGATTTACAATCAAGACAAAGTTTTCTATTTTGATATATTTCAAAAAAGTCGATAAAGTCCATTTTAATATTTTTTTCTGTAAAATAACTTATCAACATTTTATAAGTTGGATCATTTTGATTATCTATTTGAATTTTTTTTCTAATTTTTTCTAGTTCTAAGTCACTTTTATTATAGTTTATGAAATTTAATTCATTAGTGGTTTCTTTCATTGTTAGCTCGCTCCTTTCTCATTCTTTCTAAAACCTCTTTAACAGCATGATCATCTGGCTTTTCTATATTATCTGTATATAAATTATCATCTATTCCAAGTGTTTCTTTTTCATAATAGTTTTTCTTTTGATAATTTTTCTTAGCCTTATCTTTGGATTTATTTTCTTTATTACTTAAACTTTTTAAATAATCTGCTACTTCTAAATCAGTTTCAAATGAATATTCCTTTATTGTATTAGCTACTAAACTAATCCATTTAATATTAATGAATTTTTGAGTATTTATAGTATATTCTAATAGCATGTTCATCATAGATGGTTTTAACCTTGATACTTGCATAATTTGTTCTAATTCTTTAAGTTTATCGATTGTTAATTTAAATCTACTATAATGTTTATTCATAAATTCTAATACTGAATTGTTTCCATATTCATCTTGTGATGATTTAGGATTTACATATACTAAATTTAATGGCTTGTTATTTTTATTATTTTCACTTTTATTTTTTACTTTTTGTTCTAATAAATTAACATCTAAATTTTGACCATCAACACTTTCAACGATTGCATCTACAAGTTGATCTATACTTACTTTATAAGCTAGATCTACCATTTCTATGTGTTGTTTATATAAGTGATTGGTTAGTAATTTATCCATATTATATGGTTTTAAGGCTATTGCTATTAAATTGAGATCTGTCTTTCCTTGTAAATGAGGTCTTATTTCTTTTTCAGTTTTAATATTATCATTAATATTAAAATTTACTTTTCCTAAATCAAAAATATCAGAATACTTCTTTGATACATTTTTATAGTCTTCTATATCTACAGTATTTATTTTAAATAACAATTTTGTTTTTTCATAATTATCTTTACCTAAATATAAGTATAACTGATTGCGTAGTGCTATAGTTTTATAAAATGAATTAGGACTCATAGGTGCTTTAAGTATTAAATGATAATGAGATTTTGTATCTGTACTTTTCATATATATATTTACTAAATCTAATGAGCTAAGTATATCAATTGCCTTAGTGATATCTATATCTGCTAAGTTAGTTATTTTACAAAGTCTATCTACTAATGAAATTGGTTTATTCAATATTTTATTAAACTCTACCTCACTCCATAACAACATATAAATATTTGTTGCCATCATCCCCATAATTGGTTGATATAATTGATTGATTACTTTATAATCATGAAAATCTATTACAGTATCGCTTGTTAATGTATATAAATCATTTTTTTTCAAACTATCACCTCTTTTTTAATTTGTTAATGCTATATCCAAAGCATAAACTCCACTAAATGAATGATTGAAAATATTATCTTTATCTTTAAAATAATACATTCTAAATATTGGGCTTGCTTTTATTATATAGTTATTACTAGTCTTTTTAACTATTTTTTCATTCAATGTACTATTGTTACCTTGATTATTTATTAAAGTATGCACTAATAATTCATCTATTGATTCGTGTTCTTTTTTCATAAATTCATCTATATATCCTTGTTCAAATAAATCTTTTCCATGAATATTTTCATTTGCTTTTAAATCTATAGTTCCAATATTTACAGCATTCTCAACACTTATATAATCATAATAATACAAATCATAATCACAATTATTTCCATACTCATTATCTTTAATATAATGTGTTTTCTGTTTTTCATATGTTTTATTAAGTATATTTTTATTACTAAACTCAGAAGCTGTATTATTCAAATTGTAATTTTTTGTTAAATTTTGAACATCTTCATAATGACAATAGTTATATATTGCATTATTTCTAAATGAAAATATATATGTATTATTATATGTATAATTAATTTTTTCAGCGCTACTATTATCAAAAATACTTCCATCTAATAAACCTTTTAAACAAAATATTAAAAATATGATAAATAGTAATTTTAATGGTTTCATTTTATTTACCAGCCTTTTCATAAGTTTGTTCAATTGAATCAAAAGTATAAACCGTATTTTTAAATACTTTTTCATTATTCTTAAGCTCATAAATATCGTTTTTTATCAATATAGTATTTAAGGTTAAATAATAATTACCACTAGTATCATCGTTACTTGCACCTATAATATCTTTATGATACATAAAATGATCATCTGATACTGGTACAAAGATTTTATCTTGATTGCTATCATTTAAATATTCTATAACATTTATTATTTTTTTACTTAAGTTGGTTTTGTTTTGTGAATTTTTTAATAGCTCTAATAGTTTAACATAAGAATATTGATATCTAGTATTGTTTGTTCCTTTTTGATGTTTAATTACAACATCATTTAAAATTATTTTTTCTTCATAATTATATGCAGTTTTTTTAACACACTTATTATATTGGTATTCATCAACTATTTTATTATTTGCTTTTGTTAATTTAGTTTCATCTAAATTTACAAAGACCATCTTTTCATTAGTTTCAATATTATGATAACAATCATTCATAATCCCCTTTTTGAATAATGTATCTATTGGTTTGATAGTATCTTGTTGTTGCATAAATATATAGTAAAGTGCAAACACCAATAATGGTATTACTAATAACTGAATATATGAGACTTTTTTATTCATGATTATCCCCCTATTTATTAAAAGTCTTGCATTAATATTATAGCATATTCTTTATACATTTATTGCAGTTATATGTTAGTAATAATTTATTTTTATAGGTCTTTTTAATGTTGATAATAAAAACGTCTAAATTGTGCATTTCAGACGTTTTATCTTGATTATAAGTATTTTATTTTAGAATTTTATGTTTTACTTCTGTTGCATTTTGGTCTATTAATTTAAATGTATAACCTTCTTTTTGATAGTGTTCAATAATTTTAGGTAAAGCTTTAACTGTATTATTATGTCCCCCACCATCATGCATTAACAAATTAATATTATTCATCTTACAAGCTGTTGCTTGTTTTAATATATACTTTTCACTAATTTGTATTCCGGATGCATCACCACTATCACAATTCCAGTCAAAGTAATCATAACCATCATTTTTAAGTTGTTTTGCAATTTGTTCAAACTCTTTTTCACTCATGTAACTATTAGAACTACCACCTGCAAATCTAATATTTTTAACATCAATGCCTGTCTCATTTTTTACTTTATTATGAATTTTTTTAATATCTTCTATAAAAGCGTTTGCACTTTTATAAATTTTAGAATAATTGTGTGTGTATGTATGTAATGCTAATTGATTATTGCTATTCAATATTTGTTTATAACCATTTGAATTGTCTGAATTCACAACAAAAAATGTCGCTTTGACATTTTTTTCTTTTAAAATATTCACTATTTTTGGTGTGTTAACTGATGGTCCATCATCAAATGTTAGATATATAATTCTTTTTTTAGCATTTGTTTTAGTTTTTAATAAAGAATCGTAATCTTTTTTCAACTTATCCATTTCTTCTTTATTAGTTTTATTTTCTTTTTCAAGTTCATCAAATTTTTGACTAACTTCATTGTATTGTTTTAAGTATATAGCTTTTTCTTTGTTTGAATTCCATAGCAATACACCTAGTGCTACATTTACTACTACTAAAAGTAATGCAATTACCATAAATATTCTATTATTATTATTTTTACTCAAATTTCCACCCCTCTTATTTTATTAAATAAATTTTAACATATAGACTATATATTTTGAACAATTCTTTGTGTCTTAATTATATTTGTTTTTATTATTCAACTATTTTTTGTTTTTTATTGCTTAGGCATATTAAAAGTAGTGCTAATATTAGCACTACTTTTTTAAAGAATAAGAAGTTCTCATTATTATGTTTAATATAGATACTTACAATCATCCTTGTATAGCTATAATATTTCCCCCTAATAAATTATGTTATTATAACTATATTTCTTCCCCATAAACATTATTACATTTTATTTATTATAAGTCAAACTATTTTTTAACATATTAATAACATTTCTTTTTAAATAATAATAATAAATATGGATATTGATAATTATAATCATGATAAACAGTTTGATAATATTAATAATAGACTTTAAATGTATATAAAATTAAACTTATGTTAATTTTTGATTAAATATTTTCTTGATTGATTTTTTTGTATTGTTCCCAACCACTTAATGTTAAGTATGGATATATAATTGACCATAGACAAAAACGCACTTTTTCACTATAGCTTTCTTCATTATCTTTATCAAAAGGGATTTTATAGACACTTATAGCAACTAGTACACTTACAATATTATCTATTACATTTGGATTTGGTATTTTTTTTAATTCTTTGTTATTACACAAATTATTTAATGAATGTTTAAATAGTTCTTTTAGTTTATCTAATCTTTCATTTGCTTTTGTATATAAAATGGGATACTCTTCTTTTAATCGATCATAGCTATTAAACTCATATAAATGTGTGCTTAGATTATATGCAATGGTAGTGAATAGATTATCTAGTTCTAACATAGTGGTTGGATTTTTAAACTTTATTATTTTATCTTCATCTTTTTCTATAAATGCTAAAAGGATCTCTTCTTTAGTTTTATAGTAGTATGTAAGGTTTCCTACACTTATATTGGCCTCTTTAGCAATATCTCTCATTGAGAGGTTATTGTATCCTTCTTTTTTTAATAATTTAATTCCTTTTTCTAATATGATATCTCTAGTTGTTTTTTTCATTGTAGTCACTCCCTATATTTATATTTTAGCAAACTAATTTATATTACACAAATTTCATTTTAATGTACAATGATTATTTATTTTTGAACAACAAAAAAACTAAGCATTTATTTTAAAAATTTGCTTAGTTTTTATTGTATTATTTTTTATAAAGTTTCTTCTTTATTTTCACTATCTTCTTCTGTTGGTATATCAGTATCTTTAATAGTATTACTATCATCAGCTGTAGAAATATCTGTATCTACATCTACTATGGTATCATCTGCAAGTGCAGCTTCTTCATTTGTGTGAGTTTGTAAGTCCATAACTTCTGGTGTAATAATTTCTGTTTTTTCTTCTGTCATTGGATCTTTTTGATACATATCTTCATGATAGTTTGCTTCATTTTTGTCTGAAGTACTTGTTGTATATTCTGAGTTACCTGTAAATGGTGGTATTATAACATCATCTACTATTGTTTGTTTCTCTTTCACTTCATTGACATTTTCAGTATTTGCATGCTTTTCATTTTCTTTTTTAATTGGATTTCCATTATCATCTTTTAAACCATAATAGATTAGATATTCATTAAAGACAACTAGTCCCATATAATAGAAAGGATACATAAATAACACCCAAACTAGGTTTATTATTGAAAAGGTACTTGAAAAGTCTGTTAATAACCCTACTGCTCCAGATGGTAATATCATCGTAATATATTCGTATACTTGATAAGCTGATCCACTCATACCTGACATTGAAGTCATGCTTTGTTCTCTAAAGATTAATGAGAATAAAATACTTACTGCATTTAATATTAATCCAAGTATAAGCATCCAAACAAAGCCTACTAGGAAGTAACCATTCATCATTTTTCTTGATTGTGTAATACATTCTGTTGCAGATATTTCTTTTTGTTTTTCCATTTTATCTAGAAAGATAAATGTTGATTGTGAATATGATATTGATTTATATATACCTGGAAATAACAATAAACATGTCCACAGTACTATAAATACACTTCTAACAAAATACATCATTAAAAATTGGAATAAATAGTCTGATCTTGTTAATAAGAAGAAGTCTTGAAAACCATTTATTTTAGTATCTGGATTTCTATAAATATCTCTTGTTCTAGATGTTAGTGCAAACTCTAATGAGGCTGAGAAATATAAAGACACTATGAATATTGCTATAAACATTAAAAATATCATTACAGTATTAAGTGTTGCTGAACTGCCTTGTGAGTTAATGAAAATAGATGCAGCTGTTATAACTACTAGTGTTAAAAATGCAAAAGTTATTAAACTAAATATTATTGTTGGAATTATATAAATACTTAGTATTTTTAACCTTTGATTTGATACAGAACTATTGGTTTTATTCAATAATCCTTTAATTGTTTCTATCATATTATTACCCCTTTTCGTTTTCTTTCATTAAAAATTATAACATAAAGTTTACTGTTTTTAATTTATTATGCAACTTTGATAATAATAACATGATATTGTGCTTTTTATATAGACTATTGTGTTTACACTTCAACTATATAGCCATATTTATCTTCTATTGTTCCTTTTCTTACTGAATCTAGGTAATTAAATATTTTATTACAAGCGCTATTATCATCATATTTAAATTCCATTTTAAAGTCATTATGTGTTATTGATGTAATTGGTTGAATGCTTGCAGCAGTTCCAGCACTAAAGGCTTCACTAACACGACCATCTTTATACTTTTCTACTAAATCATCAATTGACATTACTTGTTCTTCTGATTCATAGCCTAATTCTGGAGCAATTTCAAGTACACTAGCTCTTGTAACACCTTGTAAAATTGATCCATTAGCTTTTGGTGTAACTACTTTATTATCTACAACAAAGAAAACATTCATTGTTCCTGCTTCTTCAATATATTTATGTTCTCTTGGATCAAGCCATAGCACTTGAGTATACCCTTTTTCTTCTGCCTTTGCTGTTGGATAAAAAGATGCTCCATAGTTTCCACCATTCTTAGCCTCTCCTGTACCATTAAAGGCTACTCTTGAATAAAACTTTTCTGTTATTAGTGATACTTCGCCAGAATAATAGCTTTGCATTGGGCTAAGTATAATTAAAAAAGTATAGGTACTACTTTCGTTTGCTCCTAATATTGCTTGATTAGCAAACATAAATGGTCTAATATAATAGCAATTTTCTAACTCAGGATAGAAAAACTCGTCTTGTTCTGCTTTAATTAATTCAGTTAGACCATTCATAAATAATTTTTCATCTATTGTAGGCATACCCATTCTAATTGCTGATTTATTGAATCTAGCAATATTTCTATCAGGACGAAATAGAACTCTTCTATTGTTGTATTTATAGCATTTCATTCCTTCAAATATCGTTTGACCATAGTGTAAACAAAGTGCAGCTGGACTCATACTAAACTCTTGAAAGGGTTTTACTGTAGCACTTATCCATCCTCCTTGATCTCTATCATACTTTGCCTCAAACATATAGTTTGTAAATACCTCTCCAAATTTTGGATGCTGCTTAGGTCTTGTTCTTTTATTGGTATTTTCTATAAATTGTATATTCATGTTTGTTTCCTCGTTTCTTATTTTTAAAATTGCATTAGTGATCTTAGTTTAGCGCCTACTTTTTCAGCAGGATGATTTTTAGTTTTATTTCGGCAGGCATATAGTTTTACATTATTTGCTTTGTTTTCTAAAATGAAATCTTTGGCAAATTCACCTGTTTGAATATCTTTTAATACTTCTTTCATTGCTTTTTTAGTTTCACTTGTTATAACTCTTGGACCACTTACATATTCACCATATTCAGCTGTATTTGAAATTGATTCATTCATTTTTTGGATTCCGCCCTCATATATTAAATCAACGATTAATTTCATTTCATTCATACATTCAAAATATGCCATTTCTTCAGAGTATCCAGCTTCTGTTAACACTTCAAATCCAGTTAACATTAAATCGACAACGCCTCCACATAAAACTGCTTGTTCACCAAATAAATCTGTTTCTACTTCCTCTTGAAAGGTTGTATGTAATATTCCAGATCTTCCACTTCCAATTGCTTTTGCATATGCTTTTGCTAGTTCTAAAGTTTGTGGATCTTCATTAGTAGCTGCATATAATGATGGTACACCTTTGTTATTTTGATATTGTCTTCTAACTAGATGACCTGGAGATTTTGGTGCAACCATAAATACTTGCATTCCTTGTTTGATATCTAATTGTTTAAAGTGAATATTAAAACCGTGTGCTACTGCTAATGTTGCATTATTTTTTAAGTTATCTTTAATTTCATTTTCATATAGTTCTGGTAACACTTCATCTGGTACTAACATCATTACAATGTCAGCATCTTTAACTGCATTTGCTACACTTTTAACTTCTAAGCCATTTTCTTGAGCTACCTTTACTGATTTTGATGTTTCTTTTAAACCAACGACTACATCAAATCCACTTTCTTTTAAATTCAGTGAATGAGCATGTCCTTGTGAACCATAACCGATTACGGCTATTCTTTTACCTTTTAATACTTCACTATTTATATCTTTATCTAATAATACTTCTTTCATTTTACTTTCTTCCTCTCTTATTTAAAATATTATTTCTTCAAATGATTGATCTGCTGGTATCATTGGTAATACATTAGCATCTGGATCAATATTTATTTCAATAATAAATGGTTCTTTATTTTTTAAAACACTATTTATTTTCTTTAATTCTTGTTTATTTTTTATATTTAAGTAATAAAGACTATTGGCTCTAGCCACATATTTAAAGTCTGGATTACAATTTAAAACTGTGTTGCTTCTTCTATTCTCAAAAAAGATATCTTGCCATTGTCTAACCATTCCTAATCTTTGATTATTAAATAGCAATATTTTAATATTCAAATTGTATTGTTTTAATAATATTAGTTCTTGAATATTCATTTGAAATCCACCATCTCCTACAACTAATATCACTAATGCATTTGGTGAAGCTATTGCTGCACCTATTGCTGCTGGTAATCCAAAGCCCATTGTTCCTGCACTACCAGAGCTAATAAATATATCTTTACTTGTGGTTTTCAAATACTGAGCACTCCACATTTGATGCTGACCTACATCTGTTACATATATTACATTTTGATTATTGTTATTATCTAAATTATCAAAGACTTCTTTTGGTTGTATTAATTCATTATTTTCTATTTGCTCTTTTTCAAGGTATTTCTTGTAATTGTTTAATTGTAAGAGCCAACTTTGTGTATTTACATTAATTTTTTCTTTATATAGTAATTTCATAAAGTCTTTTAAGTCTGCATGAATATTCAGATCTGTTTTAAGTAGTTTATTGAAGTTTGTTGGATCTATATCTATATGTACTTTTATACTGTCTTTAGCAAATTTATTTTTATTTCCTACTATTCTATCATCAAATCTAGCACCAAATGATATTACTAAATCAGCATTGTATAATGCTTGATTAGCTAATACACTACCATGCATTCCTGCCATACCCATATAATATGGTGTACTTGATGCTACTCCTAATCCATGTAAGCTAGTTACTGTAGGTATTTTGAAATATCTTATTATTCTTTCTATTTCTTCTTCTACCATTGCTTTCTTTATTCCTGCTCCTATTAAAAAAACTGGTTTATATGATTTAGAAAGTAAGTTTAATAATTCATTTATACTATCTTGATAGTTTTCTTCTCTTGTTATTTTTGTTTTATATTCTTCTTTAAATATTTTCATTAGTTGGTTTTTATCAACAATTTCTGTGGATAGATCTTTGCTTAAGTCTAATAACACTGGTCCTTGTCTTCCACTTAATGCTGTTTTTAATAAATCGGCTAATACATAAGGCAATTGTGAAGATTCTTTTAAATGGATAGCTTTTTTGGTTATTGGTTTCACAATACTTACTATATCTACTTCTTGAAATGAGTTTTTATTTAGTGCTTTAGTATTCACTTGTCCAGTTATTACTAATAAAGGATTTGAATCCATATAGGCATTTGCAATACCTGTAACTAAATTTGTTGCTCCTGGTCCTGATGAAGCAATACATACTCCAATATGTTTTTTTACTTTGCCATATGCTTCAGCTGCATGAGCTGCTGATTGCTCATGTCTAACTAAGATGTTTTCAAAACACTTATGTTTATATATTTCATCAAACAGTGGGATTACAGCACCTCCTGGATAGCCAAATGACTTCACTATTTTAGCTTCTATAAGCATATCTAGTAAGACATTTGCTAAATTACTAGACATACCTTCCACCTCCTAAATGATCATCTAAAAGATTAATTGAATAGCCTAATTCTTCAAGGTTACTGCATATCTCAAATTTATGATTTAAGTCTATGCTTTCTACTGTTATCACTAATTCTACTTCACTTTTTCTAGATACTGATTTAAATTGATTATGTGATATTTCGACTACATTTCCCTTATGGTTTGCTATAACTTGTGCTATTTCTAATAATTCTCCAGGTTTATCAGACAACATTGCTGAAAATGTAAATAGCCTACCTTTATTTTTTAATCCGGTAATTACGGTTGTACTTAGTGTTGTAGTATCTATATTACCTGATGTTAATAAACATACGATATTTTTATTTTTACTTTTTAAATACTTTGAACCTGCTAGTGATTGTAACCCACTATAATCTACTAGTATTTTATGTTCTTGCATAACATCTATAAAAGTATCAATTAACTCATCATCACTAACAATAAAAATATCATTAGTATTATTTCTGATAAATTGCTCTGCATAGTTTTCTTCAGCTATTTCATTTTCATCTGATAGTTTAGTATAGTTATTTGATCTTACTCCTATCACATCAATATCATAGTTCTTTTTTAAGAGATATTCTTTGATGATATTTGTTAGAAAACCATTGGCAACTGGTACTAAAATTGTATTAACATCTTTACAATCTGCTATTATCTCTTCTACTAATTCAAAGGTTGCTTCTTTCATTATCACTTCTTCTTTTTCACTTATTAAGTAGTAATCACTATAATTATTTTCTTTTAATAAGTTTTTGGCTGTTTCGTTTTGTTTTTTAAAGATAATCTTTATATTTTGATTTGCTAAGGTTGAAAGGGTATCAAAACTTGCTTTTTCTGGTAAAATTACTACACATTCAAATTGATATGCTTGTTTTAAGATAGCTATTGCTAATGCTGAATTTTGATTAGATTGAATGGCTATTTTATTGATTCCTTTTTTTAATAAACTTTGTACTACTGGTTGTAATAGTCTTAATTTAACTGATCCTCCTCTTTGTAAATTCTCACATTTCAGATAGATATTATTTGCTGTATATTTTGTATATTTATCATTTTTTACAAGCATTGTTTTTCTAACTAAATCATCCATTGTATACCCCTCCTTTACTTGAGTTCAATGCATTATCACTAAAGTATTCTAGATAATCATTTGTTTTATTGAACTTTATATTAGCTTTTCTTTTCTTGATAATTTTATCTTCTACATTAAGTGTTAGTTTTTCTTCATCAATGTTGATGGTAATTAAATCATCATTTTCTACATAAGCAATTAAACCATCTTCTGCTGCTTCTGGACTAACATGCCCAACAACTAGACCATTTGATCCTCCTGAAAATCTTCCATCTGTTACTAATGCTGTAAACTCTGACATTTTCTTTCCTTTAATTAATGAAGTTGGTGTTAACATTTCAGGTATTCCATTACCACTTTTAATTCCCATATTTCTAATTACTAGCACTCTGTTTTCATTGTCTTCTTGGATTCTGAACTCTTCTAAATAATTAACACATTGTTGCTCATTTTCAAACACTAGTGCTTTTCCAGTAAAGTTTCTCATTTTATCTTTAACTGCTCCTGATTTAACTACTGCACCTTGACTTGCTAGATTACCTTTTAAAATACTTAATCCGCCTGCCTTAAAGTAAGCATCTTTTACTGAGTGTATTACTTCTTTATTTTTATTAGTATATTCTGCTATTTGTTTAAATAAACTATCACTTGTTAGTGTTTTAGTATCCTTTAAATAACTACTACCTAACTCTTTTAATA
Organism: Mycoplasma sp. P36-A1; assembly: GCF_049478495.1. Classification (NCBI taxonomy): domain Bacteria; kingdom Bacillati; phylum Mycoplasmatota; class Mollicutes; order Mycoplasmatales; family Mycoplasmataceae; genus Mycoplasma; species Mycoplasma sp. P36-A1. The sequence continues at coordinate 1,467,409 of NZ_CP168083.1, forward strand.
AAGCCATCATACCTCCAGCTTCATCAAAATCTTGAATTGTGTAATCACTTGCAGGACTTAACTTCACTAATTGTGGTGTCATCTTTGATTTATTACTAAAATCTGTTAATGTCAATTGTATATCTGATGATTTAGCAACTGCTAACAAGTGTAATATTGTATTTGTTGATCCTGACATTGCCATATCTGCAACTATTGCATTTTCATAATTTTCTTTTTTGACAATGTCTCTAAATTTAACATCATTGTTTACTAAATCAACACTTAGACGGCCAACTTTTTTGTATAGTCTATTTCTTTCACTATATACTGCTGGAATAGTACCATTACCAGCTAGTGCAATTCCTAATACTTCACATAAACAGTTCATTGTATTTGCTGTATACATCCCTGAACAAGATCCGCATGTTGGACATGCCATTTTTTCAATTTCTTCTAATTGTTCTGAACTTAAATCACCATTTTGATATGCACCTGTTGCTTCAAATACACTTGTTAATGTTTTATTTGTACCATTCATTTTTTTTGAAAGCATTGGTCCACCACTTACAAATATACTTGGTAAGTTCAACTGTGCTGCTGCCATAAGCATTCCTGGAACAACTTTATCACAATTTGGAACAAATACTAAACCATCAAAGGGAAATCCTTTACTTTGAACTATAATACTATCGCATATTAGATTTCTAGATACAAATGAATACGACATTCCTTCATGATTCATCGCTAGACCATCACATATTGCTATTGTATTAAACTCAAAGGGTATTCCACCATTCTTATATATTCCTTCTTTGATATTTTCTACAACACTTCTTAAATGTTTGTGCCCTGGCACTGTTTCATTATAGCTATTAACAATACCTATGAATGGTTTGTCTAAATCTTCTTTTTCTAAGCCTAATGCATATAGTAAAGAGCGATGAGGTGCTCTTAATATTCCTTTTTTTACTTTATCTGATCTCATTTTGGTTTCCTCCTAATATAAAAAAGCTTTCTACTATTCTTCAAAGAATAGTAGAAAGCTTTTTTCACTATTCTATGAAGGAACAACAAATAGACCTTCTTGAACAGTGTGTTTGGCACATCCAATAAAAGTCTCTTCACTAAATAATGATAATTAATATTGAGTAATTAAGTTTATTATTATGAGTTGTCATGTTAATCACTCACCTTTCGTTATTTTTATACACACTAGTATACATTATAGTTTTGATAAAAGAAAGCTTTTTATTTAAATTTTTTATACCAATTTTTTATACATATATAAAAATATGATAGGTATAAGCTTTAACTAAAAAAAATATCACTAATTAAAGTGATATTTTTTTATTAAGTATTATTTTTGGTTATTATCCTCCTATTAAGAAGTCAATAACATTCATTCCTTTACTTGTTATATCTTTATAAATTTCTGTATAACCGCAGTTTGTACATGAAATTGTACGAAATTTTTTGTTTTGCACATCAAATACTTTTGCAAAACCTCCTCCAGTTGCTTGAAAAGAATCTTGAGTAAATTCTTTATTTCCACATTTAGGACAGACATATTGTTGTTTTTCCATTTTATATTCCTCCTCTTTTTATTATTATAAACATATTACCATATATTTATAACAACTTTCATAATTATTATTATATAGTCAATTTTTAGTCATTTAATGTCTCTATATTTCTCATTATGATTCTATTAGCACTTTCTTTGTTGTAACTTTAATATATCTTTTTAAGTGATTAACATAGTTATAATCTCCATAACAAGCTGATGTATCACTATTTACTGCTGTTGAAACACTTGTACCTGCTTGACCACACATCTTTTTAGAATATTTTTTTGCTAGTTTAACACTATATTTTTTTGCATCTTGTTTTTTTAGCCATTGCAAAAAGTTTGTTCCATAATTGTATGTTTGAAGTGTTATTTCTATATCTTCATAACCTAATACTTTTTTAGTAGTTTTTAGTCTTTGTTTAAAAACTTTAATACCTTTATCAATTGATACTGTTCTATCACTTATACAACCGATTGATCCACATACTGCTTCACTTACTTGAAAAGGATCACTACCACTTCCACCTGACTCTTGTCTAACCATTGCAAAAATCCACTCTTCATACTTACTATTTACTTTATATTTCTTCATTGCCTTCTTTATATCTGCTTTCATATCATTTATATTTGCTGTTAGATTCACATTTGTGATTTTTGTTATTGTTTTATATTTTTTTACTACTTTTTTAGGCTTAGGTTCTTCTGTTTTGACATCTAATGAATCTACTAAACTGCCTGTAAGAATAAAACGACCTACTTCTTGAGGAACGATAACTTGTGATTTCTTGTACTTATTTGTTAGTGTAGCATGTACATTTTTATCAATTGTTACTGTTTCTTTAGTTTCAGCTTTAACATTAAGACTTAAACATATACTTACTATTGCTAGAGCTATAACACTTAGCTTTTTTGTAAATGTATTCATATATCCACCTGCACTCTTTCTTTTATTTATTGTTCTTATTGAAAACAAGTCCATTCTAACATTTAAAAGATAATGAGTTCAAGTTTATTATTAGTCTATTTTATGAAGATATTTATTATCATTATTATTGTGAATTCCTAGTGTAAGCTAATTTACATTATTTGTTTTATTATTTGATTAGTTTAAATATTAACTAATTTGTATTTTTACTTTTCAGTTAGTAATTTCTTAATATTAGCTTAATATATCTTTTTTTATATATTATACTTGTGTTCAAATATCTACATTTTTTTCATACACTTTTTATAGATAATCGTGTTTATTATTTGTACTTCTATAAAAATTTTATATAATCATCTATTTTTGTCTAAAGTCATATTTTAAAATAGTTTTATTACAATTGAATATATTCAACCATGAGTATTGTTGTATGTTGTTTATGTATATTATCTTTTTGTTTAATTAAAAATTTATTTAAGAGTTTATTATTAATAACATTTTAATTATAATATAGTAAGTTTATTATATTTTCTTGCTTAATATTTATTCTAGTGGTATTATCATTTAAATATGTAAACCGTTGATTCAGAGTAAGTAGTATTAATTCTTAAATTCTAGAGAGCAGTTGTTTGGTGAAAAGCTGTATTTATGATTATGCGAATGGACTGAAGAGGGCAACTTGAAAAGCAGTTAGCTTAGTAGATGTTGACAGGAGTCTAACCTGTAAAAAGTAGACATGTATGATAGTACATGAATAAAGTGAGCTTTTTAGCTAATTAAGGTGGTACCGCAGGAGTATATTCAACTCTTGTCCTTAAGTGTATGATTTTTATCTACACTTAAGGACAAGAGTTTTTTTTGAAAGGATGTGATTACATGGATATTGAGTGGTGGAGTAGTAATAATAATATAAATATAAAACGAAAGAGGAACAACTTATGGAAACAAAAATTAATGCAATCACAGAGAAAAATTTTAATGGATTTGGAGATGCTTATGTACCAGATGTAATGATACCTATATTAGATGAACTAACTGAAAAATTTAATGAGTATTGTACAACAGAAGCTTTCAGCAAAGAATATCTTGGATTATTAAAGGATTATGTTGGTAGACCAAGCTCTTTATATTATGCTAAGAATTTTAGTAAATATATTAATGGACCTAAGGTATATTTAAAAAGAGAAGACTTAAATCATACTGGTGCACATAAAATTAATAATGCTATAGGGCAAGCTTTACTTGCTAAGTATATGAATAAAGATCATTTAATAGCAGAAACAGGAGCTGGTCAACACGGAGTTGCAACTGCTACAGTAGCAGCTTTATTTGATATGAAATGTACTGTTTTTATGGGTGCTGAAGATGTTGCTAGACAAAGCCCTAATGTTAAAAGAATGGAAATGTTAGGAGCAACTGTAGTTCCAGTTACTAGAGGTCTAGCAACTTTAAAAGAAGCTGTTGATGTTGCTTTAGAATATTATATAGAACATATTGATGAGGTATTTTATTTACTAGGTTCTGCTGTTGGCCCAGCTCCTTATCCTCAAATGGTTAGAGAATTTCAAAAAATAATTGGTGAAGAGGCAAAGGCACAAATTCTTGAAAAAGAAGGTGTATTACCTGATGCTTTGATTGCTAGTGTTGGTGGAGGTAGCAATGCAATTGGATTATTCTATGATTTCTTAAATGATGAATCAGTTAAGATATATGGCGTAGAAGGTGCTGGTATGGGTATTGAAACAGGTAAACATGCCAGTGCTTTTGCAAAAGATAAAATTGCGATTATCCATGGAATGAAAACTTATGTATTTACTGATGATAATGATCAGCCTATGCCAGCTTATTCAATATCTGCTGGTTTAGATTACCCTGGAGTTGGACCAGAACATGCAAGTTTAAAAGAATCTCAAAGAGTAACATATGATAGTGTCACTGATAAAGAGGCATTAGATGCATTTTATTTACTGTGTAAAACAGAAGGTATAATACCAGCACTTGAAAGTTCTCATGCTTTAGCTTATATTATCAAAACAGCAGCAAACTATACTAAAGATCAGATTGTAATTGTAAACTTATCTGGTAGAGGTGATAAAGACTTAGATCAAATATTCAATTTAGCTTTATAATATAACATTAATAAATAAATTATATTATTCATAAGAATAATTATAAAAGTAGAACAACATTATTATGTTATGTTCTACTTTTTTATTAAGTAATAAAGTTTAAACAATAAAATAACTAACGATTTTAAGGTGATTAAAAAAACTCGCATTAAAAAAACACCTTAGATAAGGTGTTTTGTTTGTATATGGTACCTGTGGCCGGAGTCGAACCGGCACGAGTCAAACCCGACGGATTTTGAATCCGTTGCGTCTACCAATTCCGCCACACAGGCATTACATTAATATTATACACATATTTAATGTACAATGCAATATTAATGTATAGTTAGCCTCTTAGTATTTCATTCCAGTCTTGAACCTTGATATAGTCTGTGCCTAGTGATTGATCAAGGATATCCTGACATGTAATACCTTTTAATGAATCTGCCCATAATTTGTCTGCTGCTATAAAAGCAGCACTTATTGCTTCAACGCCCTTTTCTGAGTTTTCTAAATTTGGAAATGTCGCTTTTAAAATATTTTCTTTACTATAAGATTGTAATTCTCCTTCAATCGCAACAAACACTTCATAAATAGTAATCTCATTCAATGGTTTCTTTAGCATAAAACCACCGCTGTTACCAGTAGTTGCATAAACTATGTCTGCAATTACTAGCTTTCTCATCAATTTTTTCATGTAAGTTGCTGACCCACCTACCTTGAGGTTAATTATATCTGCACTTATAGGTACCCCAGGTTTTTGAGACGCAAAAATTGCCATGATAACTAAAACTTTTTCAAAACCTTTAGTTAATTTCATTTTTTATCACCTTTCAAACTTCTATTTTAAATAATTATACAGTTTCAGATAAAATATTACTATTTAAATTGTGTTAACACTAGCTAAATATTTAGTATTTTTATGTATATAAAAAGAGCTACTTATAATAAATAGCTCCTTTATATACATTACATTTATACTCGATATGTTATATCTATATTTATAATTTGTGCTTTAAACTTTTTTCTTGTTGATTTTATGCCTTAATTACACTTTAATATTGCTTAAAATTGTTTTTTGTTCAATTATACATACATAAAGTTCATTAAAGTAAACAGTATTGGTATTGTAACAATTACTGCAATATGTCCAACAACAACTAATGAAGCTGCAAGTTTCATATCTTGTTGATATTCATATGCCATTGACAATAATGATGCATATGGTGGCATTAAAGCCTCAACAATAATTACTTTTAAAAGCAATATTGGAATCATTGTTTTAAAAGGTAATAAAATAAACATTAAAATTAATGGTATTACTACCATCTTTCCTAACAATAATACTAATGCTCTCTTATCTTTTAAAAGTGGCATTATATTATTTTCATGGACTGTAAATCCAATGAATAAAAAGGCTAGAGGGGTTGTTACTGTTCCTAGATCACTCATACCTGTAAATAATGGATTATCTGTTAAGTTAAGTCCTGTTATATTACTTACTAACATAATAGCTAACCCAGCTATTAATGCTATTGTTACTGGTGCTAACTCTTTTTTCTTTGGATAATCTCTCATTAATCTTCTCATTCCTGCTGTAAACATTAATACATTATCGCACATAAAGAATATTGATCCATAAAACAATCCTTCTTCTCCATATACTGCTAATAATAAGGGAAATCCTAAAAAGGCAACATTACCATGAACTGAAGCATTTACAAACACCGAGCGTTCTTTATTTGGCATATCCCATTTTTTTGAAATGAAATGTGAGTATAAATAACACATCGCATATATTAAGCAGGTACCTACAATAATAATACCTGAGTTATACAATGTTTCTGCACTTAATTGCATTTTTCCAATTGATGTAACTATTAACATCGGTAGTGCTAATCTATTTAAAATTAGCGAAATTCCGCCTTTTTGATTTGCATTTACTATCTTTCGATATGAAACTACATAACCAATCGCGGCAATAAAAATAATAGATGCCAATCTTGACATCAAAACCATAACATCATTCAATTTAATTCAACTCCTGACTATAAGTATATCATATAGTCAAAAAGAAAAAAACCTTTAAAAGGTTTTAGTCTTTATAATATTCTGGGTAGTCAAATTTACCTGAAAGATATTTCAAGCAATCTTTTTCTAATTCTAGAAGTTGAAAAAATCTTGGTTCTACTTCAAATGGAATGCTGAATTTTTTTAAATCAAAACTTTCAAAGCCAAATCTTTGATAATAATGTTCACTACCTAATACACTTAATAATTTATATTTATCTTGGTATTTCATAGTTTCTTTAATAACACACTTTATTAATTTTGATCCTACTCCATAATTTTGGTATTCTTTTGCTACACTTACTGGAGCTAAAGATAAGATAATTGATTCATTGTTAAGTAACATTTCTGAAACCATAATATGTCCAACTACTTTATTTTTAGCATCTAAATCTATAGCTATATATGAAAGATAAAAATTACTTATTTTTCTAATTTGTTTTACAAGATTAGCTTCATCATCTTGTTCAAAAGTTTCTTTTATAACTTTATCTATGTCACCTTCATATTCTTCACTATCTTTAATTATTTTTATGTTCATGTTTATGTCCTATAATGCAAGTATAAGGATTTGTTCAACTGCTTGAGCATCCAACTTAACAAAGTTACCTTGTATTAATTTATCATTACGAGTTGTATTACTTGCTAACTCTTTTATTGCGCTTTCAGGAACCCCTATTTCATTTAAAGTTAAAGGCATTTCTAAAGTTTTAAACCATTCCTCCATAGCAGCAATAGCTTTTAAAGCAGTACGTTCAATATCCATGTAATCTGCAGTTATTCCAAAAACATTAACTCCAAATTGAGCAACTCTAGCCATATCATGTTTATATGTATATTTCATCCATGCAGGCATTACTACTGAAAGTCCAGCCCCATGAGCAACATCATACATACCACTAATTTCATGTTCTATTTGATGTGATGCAAAATCCATAACACGACCAACATCTAAAATAAAGTTATGTGCCATAGTTCCAGCCCATGCTAGTTGTGAAAATTTATCATAGTTACTTGGATCTTCATAAACATCTTTAGCTAATGAAACAATAGCTTTCATATTCCCTTCAAGTAGTCTATCAGTTATCTCTACATTTTCTGTATTAGTAAAATATCTTTCAAAGCAGTGAGAAAACATATCAACCGCTCCATTGGCAACTTGATTTTTTGGTAATGATGCCATTAGTTCTGCATTAAGTACTGAGAATACTGGGTTAGGAAAAGTCGTTCCTCTTTTTTCTAAAGTATCATCTTTTGTTATTACACAACGACCATTCATTTCACTTCCAGTTGCTGGTAAAGTTACTACATTTCCAACTGGTAATGATTTTTCAACAGCAAGTCTTTTTTCAAAGTAATCCCATATAGGTGTATCACTGATTGCACCTCCTGCAATTGCTTTTGCAGAGTCCATAACCGAACCTCCACCAATTGCAAGTACAAAGTCAATTTTTTCATCTCTACATATTTTAATTCCTTGTTCTATTAAAGAAAGTCTTGGATTAGGGATAACACCACCTAATTCAAATATTTCTAAACCGTTCTCTTTTAAGCTAGAAACCACATCATCAAATAGCCCATTTGCTTTGATTCTACTGCTTCCATAATGTATTAAAACCTTAGTTCCATAATATTTAACTTCTTCTCCAACATGTTTTTGTGTATCTCTACCAAAAATTATTTTTGTTGGATTGTGATATATAAAATTATTCATTATTTTATCGCCTCCATTATCTATATTATACCATATTATCATTTTCTAAAAATCTATTTATACTAAGTTATTATTAACATCTTATGTACTAAACTGTTAATAGTTACTCTTTTTTCATATACTAATATTAGGTTTTTATTAAAAAGGAGGAAGTACATGGATTGTTATTATGAAATACTTTATCGCCTAGATTTGAGTACTAACAAAGAATATGCAATGTATCATCAAGATTTATATACTATTTTATGTAATAGTGATCATATTCTTTTTGACAGAAAACAACAAAATCTATTTGATGGCCCTGATAATTTAGAAGAATATTTACTTGTCTTACATGAACTACTTATAAATAAAAATGCTCCATCTAATCTATATGAAGATTTAGAAGAAGTCATTGCTGAGTATTATGAATTAGTTTATTTATAGATTATTTGCTTTACTAAAATTAAATAATTATTTTAAGAAAAGGATTATAGTTAATATATAATCTTTTTCTTATATTTAATTTATTTGTATATTTTATCATCATATTTCCTGTTAATGATACAGGTATATAATTGCTAATAACATTAAAAAATAAAGCTAAAATAAATATTTCCATTAAGAACAGCCTTAATGTATTAATTTCTTGTTGCATATCTATAATCCCTGTTAACCATTTATTATATATTTGTGCTGTTGTTGTAGTATTAGTATTTCGATACTCTCTTTTTCTTGCAAGTGTGACTGATTTAAAGTATAGTCTTTTTTCATGCATTTGATTAGCTTTATTAGCTGTATATGTACAGAATCTTCTTTCTGTTATGTTTGTCTTGGCATTTTTTCAATAACAGTCTTACCTAGTAGTTATACCACTTGCATTTTAAATGACATTAACTCTATTATTATTTTTACTATTTCTTTAACATTTCTTCTGGTATTGGTATCCCTAGGGCATGGAATTTTTTTAACAACGCATTTTCAGCACTAACTATCTCAAGTTTCAATTCTAATTCTTTAATTTTTTGTTTATCATCTAATTTTTCTTGTTTTGTTATATTATCAGTCTTTGGTTTATCTATTGGCATTGTTGTAGGTCTACCTTTCTTTTTTGTTTGTAGACCTATTATACCATCTTTTTCGTAGTCTATTTTCCATTTAGCTATCATTGCATAGTTATTGATATCATATTTCATTGCTAAATCTAAATAAGTAATACTCGAAGTTAAATATTCTTTAACAACCATAAATTTAAAATCTTGATCATATATTTTATTAGTTCTTGATTTTTTTAATGAATTCACACCTTTTCCTTCAAAATGTCTAATCCATTTACGAAGCATTAATCTATCTATATTATTGGATTTAGCAATATTAGTTATACTTTTTCGTTTATTTTTGCATTCATTTTTTAATTTCAGTTTTAATTCTAGGCTATATTTAGCCATATAAAAACACCCCTTAAAGTTAGATTTTTTGGTCTAACTTTTGGAGTGCATTACATATTAATCTAACTTATTGAGTGCACTTAACTCGTATTACTTGATAATCAAATTATATTTTCTAAAAAATCAGTAATTTCGGTTATTAGCTCTTCTAATTGGTCATATGCATTTTGGTATGCTATTACAAAATCGTTTGTAATAAAATCATTTATTTTAGTATTGTACTCATCTTTTAGTACATCATTATTTAATTCTAGTTTATAAGTATTGTTTACTATCTTTTTTTGTAATTCGTAGATTTGCTCTTGTTCTAATTTTATGTTGTTTGTTAAAGCGTTTTTAAAAGCTATATATTCTTTATATTCTATAGAGTCTTTTATCATGTCATTGATTAGCTTTGCTTGTTCATTTAAATTATTCAATTATTTCTCCTTCTAAAGACCATGTTTTTACTTGTATAATTTTTACTTTAATTATTTTCCCAATTAAATCTCTAGATCCTTTAAAATTAACTAATTTGTTATGTTCGCTATATCCTGATAAGACATTTTCATCTTTTTTAGATGGACCATCAACTAATACTTCTACAATTTGATTTGCAAATCTTTCATTTCTTTCATGCATATATTTATTTATTATTTTATTTAGTCTTTGTAGTCTTTCCTTCTTTTTATCTAAAGGTACATTATCTTCCATTTTTGCAGCAGGAGTTCCTTTTCTAGGTGAATAAACAAATGTAAATGCATTATCAAATTGACAATGCTTAGCAATATCTAAAGTTTGTTGAAATTGCGATTCTGTTTCATTTGGAAACCCTACAATAATATCAGTTGAAAAACTTGCATTAACTTTTTTACTTTTTAATTTATCAAACAGTTTTATGTATTCTTCAATTGTATATTGTCGATTCATTATTTTCAATACTTCATTACTCCCAGCTTGTACTGGAAGATGTATAAATGGCATTATATTATCATATTTTGATATAACATCTATCATATCATCTGTAAAATCCCATGGGTGTGATGTCATAAATCTTACTCTTGGAATACCACTTTGAGCAACCAATTCTAGTAAAAGTGCAAAATCACTACCATTGTTTAAATCTTTACCATAAGCATTTACATTTTGACCTAATAAAGTAATTTCTTGATAGCCACTTTCTTTAAGTTCATTAACTTCAACCATAATATGTTCAAGTAGTCTTGATCTTTCTTTTCCTCTAGTATAAGGTACTATACAATATGTACAAAACTTATCACAACCATACATTGTATTTACCCAAGCTTTATATGGATTTTCTCTTCTAGATGGCATGTTTTCTATTACATCACCTTCTTGAGATAAAACATCAACTATTGTAGTCTTTTCTTGCATTGCTTCTAAAAGAAGACTTGGAAGTTGGTTTATATTATGAGTTCCAAACACTAAGTCAATATGTGGATATTTAGTTAATATCTCATTAACTACACTTTCTTCTTGAGCCATACATCCACATACACCAAAGATAATATCAGGATTAGTCTTTTTAAGCGTTTTTATTGCACCAACTTTACCAAATACTTTTTGTTCTGCATTTTCTCTAATTGCACAAGTATTAAGTAAAATGACATCACTAGACATAACATCATCATTATGAGTATAACCCATTAATTCTAGGATACCATTCATTGTTTCAGAATCTCTTTCATTGGCTTGGCAACCATAAGTTACTATGTTATATGTTTTCCCATTTCCTATATTTTGCATAACATTTGGAATACTAATTGAATCTTCTATTATTTGAACATCATGTTTTTTTCTTATTTGAGCCTTTTTTAAGTCTGGCATATTTTTAATCATTGTTTATGCACCTCCTAAACTAATTAATTATATCATATATACATCTAGTTGATAACTAATAATTACAAATAGACATTTTAAGATCTAAAAAAAACTAGATAGCAGTAACTATCTAGTTTTTCATTTTATTTTTTAAAGATTACACCATATCGATGCAGCTTACAGGACAAACTCCTACGCAAGCACCACAATCGATACATCCTTCGTTTACATGTGCTTTTCCTTCATCATTCATTTCAATAACTGAAACTGGACAAGTACTAACGCATGCTGCACATCCGATGCATTCTTCTTCTCTAACTACTGCTGGCATTTAAAAGACCTCCTTTATAATGTTTTTTTATAATTTCACTTTAATCTAGCTCTTTGATTAAGTAACTACATTATACAATTAGTAGTTAAAAAAGGCAATAAAATAACTTAATAAAAACTGATTAAATAGGCCTTTTTTGTGTATTTTAGCCTTCAATTTAGAGTTGTTATAATTTAACGCAACTCTATTTATAATGGTTATAAGTTTTGTTATATTTATTTTAATTATATATTTATAATGTATATTCTTTATTAAAAAACGATAACTATAAAGTTATCGTTGAGTTTATTTATTCTACACCAATGTAAAATGAATATAATGGTTGTTTTCCATTTACTATTTCTACTTCTACATCCCAATTATTTTCAATATATCCTGTTAATGTTGCAACTTCATCTGCTTTAACATCAACACCATAAATAATTGTAACTAATTCACTTTCTTCATCGATCATTGAATTTGCTAATGTTTGTGCAACTTCAATTCTTTTTTTACCATTTGCAATAACATCTTTACCAAAGATCCCCATAAAATCATTTTTATCTATTTTTCTTCCACCAAAGATAGTATTTTTTACAGCATATGTTACTTCACCATCTTTTACATCTTTAATAGCGTTTGACATCTCTGCAACATTATCTTCAAATGATACTTCTGGGTTGTAATTAATACAAGCTACCATTCCTTGAATTACTGATTTTGATTCTATTACTTCAACTTCTACACCTTCAATTACATCTTTAGCTTGGTTTGCAGCTAAAATGATATTTGAATTATTAGGTAAAAGAATTACACGCTTAGCATTTATTTTGTTAATTGCTTCAATAAAATCATTTGTTGAAGGATTCATTGTTTGTCCTCCACCAATAATAGAGTCAACTCTTAAATCATAAAACATATTATCAATACCTTCACCACTTGAAACTGCAATAATTGCTATTTCTTTAAGTTCTGGTTTTTTGAAATTCTCATTTGAATCTGCTTGTTCTTGCATGTTTTCAATTTTTATATTTACCATGTCACCTAACTCAACTGCTTTTGACAAAGCTTTACCTGGATCTAATGTATGAACGTGTACTTTTACTATATCATCATCATTAACAACAACAATAGAATTACCAATTCCATCTAGCATATCTTTTAGTTCTTGTTCATTAAATTTATCTTCTTCTTTAAGTTTTATTATAAATTCAGTGCAATATCCATATTGTCCTTCATGATTATCTATAAACACTTCTGGTTCAATAGCAAAGTTAGCATTTATTTCTGAAGTTACTTTTTTAACAACAGGTTTGTTTTCTAGATATGCTAGCATACCCTCAAATACTTTAACTAAACCAAAACCTCCACTATCTACTACTCCAGCTTCTTTTAAAACTGGTAATAATTCAGGAGTATTTTCTAAAGATATATTAGCATACTTACAAATATTTTTTAATACATCATTAATTGTATGCGAATGTTTCACTTCTTTTAATACTTTTTCACTTGATTCTCTTATTACTGTTAAAATTGTACCTTCTACTGGTTTTAATACTGCTTTATATGCTATTTTACGCCCCATATTGAACGCTTTAGCTAAATCAACAGCACCAACACTATCTTTACCTTCAAGTTCATTAGAGATACCTTTAAATATTTGTGATAAGATAACACCTGAGTTACCTCTTGCACCCATTAAAAGTCCACGCGAAAACAGCTTAGCAATTTCACCAATACTATTTGAATGATGATTTGCAATTTCTTTTATACCACTAGAAAATGTCAAATTCATATTAGTACCTGTATCACCATCAGGCACAGGAAAAACATTTAATGCATCAACTTCTGGATAATGATTATATAAATTATTACCCCCACTGATTAACATTGATTTAAATTCACTACCATTAATTCTTTTCATTGATTACCATCCTTATCCTATAACCTTAATGTCCTGAACGTGAACATTAACGCTTTGAACACATCCATCTATTGCTGATTCAAGTACATATTTAATTTTCTTTTGAACCTCACATGCAACTTCACTTATTTTAACACCGTAAGCTATTACTATATATATATCAATTATTAACTCACCATCTTGAGTTTGAGCTACTTCTATTCCTTTTGTGTAATTATCTTTATTCAATAATTCAGCAATTCCATCTATAAACACATTTTGTGAAGCCATACCGACTACTCCATAACATTCTACTGCAGCAGAACCAGCAATTTCAGCAATCACTTGTTTTGTTATATTCAGTTTCCCTAGTTTATTTTCTCTTTCAAAAGCCATTATAAACATTCCTCCAATCTTAAACTATTATATTATACTATAAATACCGTAATAGGTGTTAAATTTCATTAGAAAAACAAAATAATATTTAGCAAATAGTATAATTTCTTTTAACAAAATTGTAATATAATTATATTATGACAATTTTCTATTCCTATTTAAATTAATAAGCATATTTTTTATTGTATCCACCATTGATTATATGTTATTATATCATAGTAGTATATTATTATTTTTTAATTATGAACCATTGCAGTAACTATTAATGTAAAGAGTTATTATCTAAGAATGCTTCTATATTTCATGATAGCTTAAACAATTGCTTATTGTAAACTAGGTTTATTTTTTGTTAGCATTAATACTCATGTCTGTTTGACATCGTGATAAAAAAATGATAAAATTACTAGGCAAGTAAAAAATTACTATGGAGGTAAGAAGAGATGGCTAGAATTAAAAACATCAGTGTAAAAAAAGCTTTATCTGGAAATAAAAGATCTCACGCGTTAAATACATCTAAAAGAAAATGGAATGTAAATTTACAAAAAGCAACTGTTATGATTGATGGAAAACCAACAAAAATCATTGCTAGTGCAAGAGAAATTAGATCTTTAAGAAAAGCAAACGTTTAATTTTTAAAATTAACTAATCAAAGTACCTTTTGGTACTTTTTTTGTTTTTAAATATATATTAGAAAAAGCGAGTTATCTGCAACAAATGCATAGTAACTCGCTTTTTATTATTTAGTTTCTTCTTTTTCTTCTTCTTTATTCATTAGTTTATCTCTAATTTTATCACTTAGCATATTAGCAAAGTCAGGGTTTTCTTTTAAATATTTTTTTACATTTTCTCTTCCTTGACCTATTTTTTCACCTTGATAAGAATACCATGCACCAGATTTATCAATAATTTCTAAATCGGTACCAACATCTACCATTTCTCCTGTTTTAGATATTCCCTCACCATACATTATATCCACTGAAGCTGTTTTAAAAGGAGGTGCCACCTTATTTTTAACAACTTTAACATTTGTTCTATTACCTATTAATTCTGTACCATTTTTTATCGCTTCACTTCTTCTTACTTCTAATCTAACTGAAGAATAAAATTTTAAAGCTCTACCACCTGGTGTTGTTTCTGGATTACCAAACATTATTCCTACTTTTTCTCTTAGTTGGTTAATAAAAATAACTGTTGTTTCTGATTTATTCATTATACCACTTAGTTTACGCATTGCTTTTGACATCAAACGTGCTTGTAAACCAATTGTAGCATCTTTCATTTCACCATCTAACTCAGCTTGTGGTACAAGTGCTGCTACTGAGTCAACTACAACTAAGTCAATTGCTCCAGAGCTAACAAGTATTTCAACAATATCTAATGCCTGTTCACCACTATCAGGTTGTGACAAGATTAATTCATCAATATCTACACCTAAATTTTTAGCATACACTGGATCGATTGCATGTTCTGCATCAATAAATGCAGCTTTTTTACCTTTTTTCTGAACTTCGGCAATCGCATGTAATGAGAATGTTGTTTTCCCACTAGACTCTGGTCCATAAATTTCAATTATTCTACCTTTAGGATATCCACCTATACCTAAAGCTAAATCTAAAGTCAATGATCCACTTGGGATTGCATCAACATTTACGCTTGCACGATCTCCAAGAACCATGATGGCTCCTTCTCCATATTGTTTTTTTATTTGTTTAAGTGATGCTTCTAACTTATTCTCTTCGTTTTTTTTAACTTCTTTTGCCATTTTTACCTCCGCATGTTTAAGCTTTTTATATTATATAATATGCTATTTAAGTAAAGAATCCTTATTTTTTATAAAATAATCTAAACCTGAAAAAACAGATATTATTGTTGTTAAATAGATAAGATAATTTAACAAGTTTGGTAACTCAATACCAGGATAAGCAAAAATTAATATTAAGCCTAATGATACCATTTGAAATATAGTCTTTAACTTACCATATTTACTTGCTGCAATTACAACATTATTTTCAACACTTATCATTCTAAGCGCATCAACCATTGTATCTCTACCAATCATTAATATAGTCACTAAAGGCGGTATATGCCCTGTTGCTGTGAAATATATCAACAGTGTGTTTACTAATAATTTATCGGCTACAGGGTCTAAAAACTTACCTAAATTGGTAATTGTATTAGTACTTCTTGCTATGTGTCCATCTACTGTATCAGAAACTGACGCTACTATATATATTATCAAAGCTATCAAATAAGGTATGTAAAAATTATGTCCTACAAATTCAACACTGTTTGGTGCTAACACTAGCAACACTAGCAGTATTATTGGTATTAGCAATACTCTTAATATAGTTATTTTTGTTGCGGTATTTATTTTCATAAAAGTTCTCCTATTTATAAAAACTCAACTTAACTAGTTGAGTTTTACTTTTAAAATATTTTATTAGTTAACAATAAGTAGAACAAATAACATAGTAATAAGATTATCAATACTATTAAAACAGCATCAATAATTTTAGCTCTTTTTATTTTAGCTTCTTCTGCTTCATCTACTACACCATTGTTATCCCCTAAAGCTTTAGCAACTTTCATTTGCTTAGTTTCTTCTTGGGCATCTTCATTTTTTCTTGGTCTAGTTTTTAAATTTAAAACTTGTTCTAATTCTGTATTATTACTTTGATTAAGTCCTTTTTCTGCAACTAAATCATCTAATTTTGTAGTTTCTTCTAAAGCATCAGCTTTATCACTACTTTGATTCATTCTATTTTCTAGATCTGAAATAGTTGGATTAGTAACTTGTTTAGTACTAATATTTTCTACTTCAAGATTTTTTTCTTCAACTACTGTTGCAGGTTCAGTAACAGGTTGTGCATCTTCTGCAACAATTCCTACTG
Organism: Mycoplasma sp. P36-A1; assembly: GCF_049478495.1. Classification (NCBI taxonomy): domain Bacteria; kingdom Bacillati; phylum Mycoplasmatota; class Mollicutes; order Mycoplasmatales; family Mycoplasmataceae; genus Mycoplasma; species Mycoplasma sp. P36-A1. The sequence goes on from NZ_CP168083.1 coordinate 1,484,526, forward strand.
TATCTTCAACTACTGTATTTGGTTGATTTATTGTTTCAAGGTCGATCCCTTTTGTTAAATCAATTACTTGAGTATTTTGTAATTCATTACTTATTTTATCAAAATCAAATGCTTCTGGTTCATTATGGCTATAACTTGCTATTTCAGCTTCTTCTTTTGCTTTGCGGTTTTCTTCCTCTTTAGCAATTCTAGTAGCTTCAACATCTTGATTTATTTTGTCTATCTCAGCAAAAATTGAATCATTCATTAAGTTATTTTCATATTCATCTTCAGCGCTTACTTCAACTTGTTCATGTGGTTCAGTTGTTTGATTTTCTAGTACTTCTATTTCAAGTTCACTTCCATCATCAAGTGGCTGTGTTAAATCTTCAACCTGTTTTTCATATGTTGTTTCTTCAACATCCTCATTTGATGAATCACTTTCCATTAGATCATTCTCATAATGAGTACTTTCTTGATCAATCTCATCTGACTCTGCTAAAAACTCTGATTCAGCTTCATCTTCAGGATATATTTCTTGATTATCATATTCATCAAAATAATCTTTATTGTCTACATTAACGTTTTGGTTGATTTCTTCAAGCAGTTGATTAAATTGTTCATCAACTTCTTCTACTTTCTCTGTTTCTGGAAGTATAGGTTCTTCTAGTAGCTCTTCTTCTGCTTCATAAAGAACATTTGAATCATGTAATTCTGCTTGTGGTTCTACACTAACTTCTTCATTAGTAAGATTTTGTACATCTTGCACATCTTCAATAGTACTACTTCTTTTAAACTGCTTTGGTATTAGCGGTTCTTTTGGTAGAAGTTCATCTGCACTAATGTTTTGTTTTTCCTTAATTTCTTTAGCTTTTTTCTCTTTCATTGCAGTATAATCATTTCGATCATCCTGTAATGCAGACAAAATTGCATTCTTATCCATACTTAGGAAGTCTGCGTATCTTCCAACAAAGACTTGTTGATAAAAATCCTGATTTTGAAAAAATGAAAAATCATTACTCTCAATTGCATCAACATATACCTTTTGAATTTTTGTTTGGTTTACCACATCATCTATTGATAATCCAAGAGATTCTCTTTTCTCCCTAAGTTGATTCCCTACTTTACTCATTCAATCACCTCTTTAATTTCTACAAAACGTCACATATTTTATATAGTGTGATTATATCACACCATTTTAAACCTATACAATAAAAAGACATAAACTATTGCTCATAAACCTGAAACATGGCTAAAATGGGCATTTAAATAGACTATTTGATATACTGTATTTGCTAGTAGACACTATTTATGTAATATAAAATCGACTGTTTTATTTGTGAAGATTTAAATTTTAATTAAAAAATGATTTCTTTTGAAACCATTATAATAAATCTTTCTTTTTTAGTATTATATATATTAGAGCCGTTATCGATACTGCAGTAATAGATACAAAGGTAGTTGATTGCATTAATTTAGGCAACTCACTTAAATTTGTATTTATACCATAAAAGCTAAAAATCATGGTTGGAACTGTTAGCAAAATTGTAATACTTGCTAAAATTCTCATAGTTATATTTAAATTATTTGAAATTAAGCTTGAAAAAGCTTCTCTTAAACCAATGATGATACTAATATTAATATCAGTCATATCAGTAGCTTGGTTAATTTCAATAATTGTATCTTCTAATAAGTCTGTATCAGCTTCAAATCTGTGAATCCATTGAAATCTGTTTAATTTTTTTATAACACTTTCATTTGCTCTAAGTGCTGATTTAAAATAAACTAATGTTTTTTCTAATGATAATAACTCTACAATTGCCTTATTATCTGGTGCCTTTTTCATATCGGATTCAATTTTCAATGAAATTTTATCTATTTTTTGAAGGGCTTTTAAGTAGTCGCCTGCCATAAAATATAAAATTTGAATTAATAATTTGTTCCTTCTTAATGTAGAGACAATCCTAATATTACGATTTATTAAAGTATTTATACAACTAACACTTTGTGGTGCAATTGTGATTATATAATCATCTAACATTACAATTCCAACTGGTATAGTATCATAGTAAAGATTTAACTCTTCATCAAATGATTCGTTTACAACATTTACTACAGTAAGAAATTGATCATCTTCTCTTTCTATACGTGGCATTTCCTCTAAGTCTAGAGGGGCACTTAAAAAATCAAAGTGGCAGTTAGTTTGTTTATAGACATACATCATTTCTTCCTTAGTAGGATTTTCTAAATGAATCCAACACTCTTTGTCTATTTGTTCTAATTCTGCTAATTTGATTCCATTGTTTTTAAATATTTTTAACACTCAATCACCTACTTATTATAAATTAAACTGAATATCGTAAGCCATGTTCTGTTCTCTAATTCAGAGTGGCAACCATTTATCTATGTGCATAACACATCCAGTATTTAGCTTTAGTTTGCTTATACTAGTTCCCCTACCGTAATTTGGGTTTCTCTTTTGTGGGGTTTACCTCGTTCCACCTGGCTTTTTTCAAAGTCAGCTACGTCACTGTGGCACTTTTAAAGGCATTAACCATATCATTTGACTTAGGTCTTTGCGCAGCCTTCAATATCATCGATACTGACTAGAGTTATTTTTTCCTCTAGCACAAACACTACAAGCATTGCAGCTTGTAAGAGCATGGACTTTCCTCTACAGACTAAATCTGCAGCGATTGCCTGATATTCAGTTTTATTATAACTTTATATTACACTTTATTTCAAATTGTTATAAACTTCTTGTTCAAGTTTAGATAATCTTTTCAAGATATCTAAAGTATTAATTTTCTCAGTTTGAACCATTTCATTTGATACAACTTGACTTTTAAGAGTACTTTCTAAATCTGCTTTAGTTTTAGATAATTCCCCATTTAACTCTTTTATTTGAGCTTCATAGCCATCAATAATCTTTTCAAAAGACTGATAATCTTCAAATACAATATCTAAAAACATATCTACTTGTTTAGCACTGTATCCTTTAATATCTATATCAAATTCTTTGTCTAAAATTATTTCACTATTTAATTTAAGTTTCTCCATAAATTGACTCACCTCTCAATTTTGTATATATAATCTAATTTATTATACATTTTATGTTCATACTTTTCAAGTAATATAAGATATTATATAATTACAATTGAAGGTGTGATTACATGATTAAGTATCCAAATGGTAAGAATTTTAGAGCAGTACATAAAGATTCAAAAAAGAGTGCTTCTAATAGAGGTATGACTTTAGAAAAAGATTTAGACAGTACAAATAAATTTTATTTAGCTCAAGAAATAGCCAATATACATAAAAAACCTACACCAATTCAAGTAGTTTCAGTTGACTATCCACAAAGATCAAAAGCTAGAATAACTGAAGCATATTACAAAACACCATCTACAACTGATTATAATGGTGTATATAAAGGCTTTTATATTGATTTTGAAGCTAAAGAGACTAGAAATTCTACTATTTTTAAATTTGCTAATATTCATCAACATCAATTCAACCACTTAGAAAGTGTTATTAAGCATGGTGGAATCGCCTTTTTTATTATAAGATTCATACCCTTTGATGAAATATATGTCATCGATGCTAAAATAATTATTAAAGCAAGAAATGATGGTCATAAAAGTCTACAATATGATATAATAAAAGCTAATGGCTACATCGTTAGTCAAAAATATAATCCAAGAATTGATTATCTGCAATGTGTAGATAATATTATAAATAAAGAGGTGTCAAAATTTGAATAATAAAAAAAATCCAAGAAGTTCCTTAATCGATAAGGTTAATGATAACAGTGATACTACTAATATACCACTTAATCGAAAAACTTCTTCAATAAACCCAAATAAAGCAAGGTCATCCTTGAGTGATAAAGTTAAGGCTGCTCCATTAGATAAAAAGAATAGCAAGGAAATTTTTCCTTCTTCTAATCAGAGTAATCAGTTGCATCAACGTAATGTTCAAGATTTAACTAATACTAGATCGACTAAACCTAGCACTCATGAAATTGCAAGTAAACTACGTTCTCAGCAAACTAAAGCTATACAGCCTGAATCAATGCAAAATGAAAAGGTTGTAGTTGATAAAAACGCTTTAGCTTCTACTGTACAAAAAACTAGTAACATTCCATTTCATGATGATGAACTTGATGTAAATTATGAATATAAACCAGAACCACTTGCTAGTGGTGGTGGTAATAACAATGATGATAACAACAATCGTCCAAGAAAATTTAAAAATAAATTTATTGATAATATTTGGTTTGCCTTTTTTGGAACTAAAATTAAATCTAAACCTTTAAGAATATTTGATTATTTTTTAAGAGCTTCATTTGCTTTATTTATAATAGGTTTTATTGGAGTATCTGCTGTAATTATTTCAAGTCCTAATCAATTTACAAAAGAACTTATTTATCGACCAAATGATACAATGGTTTATGACAACAATAAAAAATTGATTGGTAAAATTATTCAGCGACGTGAGGATGGAGCTAATGTTGAGAATATTCATTATAATCAACTTAACCAAGGAATTATAAACTCAGTAGTTGGTACAGAAGATGCAACATTCTTTTCACACCATGGATTTGATATTATTAATACGGTAGAAAATGGAGTAAAATCTGTTTTACTACGAAGTGGAAGTGCTGGTGGATCTTCAATAACGCAACAAATTATAGGTCAAACTCATGTTGGTAGAATTGGTAACTCTTCAATTACTAGAAAAATACGTGAAATATTCTTATCTGGTATTGCTGAGACTCAATTAGATAAATCAACTATATTGACTTCATATCTAAATTACTTTGATTTTGGACAAGGAAATGTTCGTGGTGTTGAGCTTGCATCTAAATACTTCTTTGATACAAGTGTTAGTAATGCCGATTATGTTCAATCATCAATTTTAGTAGGAACTTTAAATGCTCCAACTGCCTATAATCCTTTAGGTGGTTATATTGGCGATACTTATGTAAATAATTCACAAAGAAGATTAAACAATGTTTTACTTTCAAATAAAAACCAAGGCTATTTAGATAATCCTGAATACTATTTACTTCAACAAGTTAACATTCAAAATGTTATTGATTTAAATAAGAGTGTTGTTAGTGCTAATCCATATCAAGATTATATTGATGTTGTAGCTGAAGAATTAGAAAGTAAATACAATGTTGATCCATATACAAAATCTTTAAAGGTTTATACAACAATGGATAGAACAGCTCAAAAATATGCCCATGGACTTACAACTAAGAAACATGTAAGTGTACCTGATTCGCAACTAAACTTTGGTTTTATGGTTACTAAAACTCAAACCGGTGCTATTGTAGCATTAAGTGGTGGTAAACAATATCGAAATGGTGGAGCATCCTTGTTTAATAATGCTACTCAAAACAAACAGCAACCTGGCTCTGCTTTTAAACCAATTATTGATTACTCCCCTACTTTTGAATTCTTGCAGTGGTCTGATAGAACTCCAATTAGTAATGCTAGATACTATTGGGACAATGGAACTGAAGTATTCAATGTCGATCAAACAAGTGGTGGTATCTTAACAATGGATCGAGCTATTGCTTTATCTCGAAACCTAACTGCCGCACGAGCAATGGATGCAGTTACTGATAAAATTGGTTTTGATGGTTTAACAACCTACTTAAATAAATTAGGCTTTAGCTTTAGTTCAAATGAAGTTGTTCCTGCATATAGTTTAGGTGGTCTTAAACATGGGGTTACACCAAAAGAAATGAATGGTGCTTATCAAACATTTGGTAATGGTGGTTATTATATAGAACCGTTTACTATTAATTCTTATACAGATGATGAAGATAAAAACGAAATTAAAAATACTACTAAAAAGGAAAGAGTAATAGATGAAAAAACGGCCTTTATGACTTCTACAACTCTTGAAAGATCAACAAAGATTTCTGGTGCATACATATCAACTGCAAATTATAATGAAACTCCATATGCTGCAAAAACTGGTACATCAAACTGGGATGATGCAGGAGCTAAGTATGGAATACCAGATTTAGCACCAAAAGATACTTGGTTTGTAGGATATACCACTGAATATACAATGTCATCATGGGGTGGTTATGATGCAGATCAAATTAAAAAAGGTAAATATCCTAACTTCTATAATGGTACTCATGATTACTCAGCTAGAATATGGGGAGCAATGATGAAAAAAATGGTAAATGGAAAAGAAAAATCATGGTTAGCTATGGATTTACCAGATGGAATTATTGAAGCAACATTTGATCCTACTACTGAACCTCCTTATAAAATTGGATATTCAAGTAACCAAACAGCATACTTCTATAAAACAAATGCTCCAAGTGGTTACTCAAGTTCAGTAGATACAGATGATTTAAGTGTAAAATTATCTGTAGCAAAAGGAAGTATAACTGCAACATTTAATAAAAGACCTGAAGATTATGAAGGTGTATTATCTATAGGTGGAAATGAAACTTCAACCTCGAAGAATTCATTAACACTTAGTGTAAGTGATTATGATACTATTTCAGCATATATTCTTTATAACGGAAAAAAATATGCAACAGTTTCAAAGTGTTACTACAATTCAAAGCTGTATAATACTTGCCCTGCTCAAGAGCCTGAAACAGATAATAGCAATGATAATAACACTACTCAAACTCCAGAAAATGGCAATAATAATGATAATAATCAAGATTCAAATGAGTCTGAAGATAATACTGAAGACAATAATGAAAATAACAATGAGAATAACAATGAAAACAATGATCAAAACAACACAAGAAATCCAAATAATACAAATTAATTAGTACTATTTGATTTATGTTTATACCTTACTTAAGCAATTAGAAAAAAGACAAGGACAGCCATGTAGTTATTATCTGAAGAGATTCTAAATTGGCAGTCTTGTCTTTTATATTTGTTTAAATTTGGTTTAAATCATGTTATAATTATAAAAAATTGAAAAAGGGTGAAAGCATGTCGAAGGATAAGAAAAATAAGAAAAATAAAAGCACGATTCTAAAGGTTTTTGATGTATTTTTAAACCTAAGTTTTGTCGGAATGATTGCTGTTGGCGTATTATCAATATACATGTACTCAAACTTACCAGATTTAGAAATAGCAAGTATGGTAAGGCCAAATGATAGCTATGTTTATGATAATAATAAAAAACTAATAGGAACTATATCAAGAAAAGAAGAAAATCAAGAAAATGTAAAATACAGTGCATTAAATCAAAGTTTAATCAATATTCTAGTTGGTACAGAAGATTCATCTTACTTCACCCATGGTGGAATTGATGTAATTAATACTTTAGAAAGTGGTTTTAAATCTATTATTTTAAACAGTGACTCTAAAAGTGGTGGTTCATCTATTACTCAACAAATAATTGGTTGGACACACTTGGATCGTAATGAAAAAAGTGTTACTCGTAAAGTAAAAGAAATTATGTTAGCAATTAAAGCTGAAAAAGAAATAGATAAAACAGAAATAATGGAACTTTATTTTAATTATTTCTTTTATGGTAAAAACAATATTCATGGTATAGAAAGAGCTTCAGAATACTTTTTTGATAAAAAGGCTTACCAATTAGATGCTGTTCAATCTGCATTAATGGTAGGTACTCTAAACTCTCCATCAACATACAATCCACTAGGATACCATGATGAAAAAGATGGAACATATATCAACAATTCAAAAAACAGACTAAACAATGTTTTATTAGCATCAAAAAACCAAGGCTATTTGTCTGAACCTGAATTTTATCTATTACAACAAGTTCAAGTTGAAAATACTGTAAAAATAAATAATCAATCTCGAACAACTGAGTATGGATCATATATAGATGTTGTTAAAAGAGAAATGGAAGACACTTATAAAGCTGACTTCAAAAATAACTCTTATAAAATATATACAACAATGGACAAAAAAGCTCAAAAATATGCAAATAAAATTCAAAAAGGTGAAATATTAGCCTTACCAGATAAAGATATGAACTTTGGATTTATGTTAACAAAAACACAAACAGGTGAAATACAAGCTGTTGGTGGTGGGAAACAATATAAAAATGGTGGTATATCATTATTAAATAATGCTATCGACCTCCAAAATCAACCTGGATCTGCATTTAAACCAATAATAGATTATGCACCAACCTTTGAATTTTTACACTGGTCAGATCGACAACCTATTTCTAATGCTGCTATGAATTATCCTGGAACTAATACATCAATCAGAAACTTCGATGGAAAAAGTGGTGGAACATTAACTATGGATAAAGCTCTTGAATCATCTAGAAATCTAACAGCAGTTCGTGCTTTAGAAGCTGTTGTTAACAAAGTTGGTTTTAAAGGACTTAATAAATATCTAACAAAACTTGGGTTTAATTTCAAAACTTCCGAACTAACATATGCTTATGCATTAGGTGGAACTCAAACTGGAGTATCACCAAAACAAATGAATGGTGCTTACCAAGCATTTGGAAACGGTGGTTATTATATAGAACCTCATACAGTTACTTCATTTGTTGATCAAACGACAAATAAGAAAACAGAAAAAACTATTAAAAAAGAAAGAGCTGTAGATGAAAGAACGGCATTTATGATGTCAAACTCATTAGAGAGAGCAACAAAAGGTAATAGCTCTGGCTTATTAAGTGCTGCAAACTTCTCTCAAGCTCCATATGTAGCTAAAACTGGTACTTCAAACTGGGGTAAAGAAGGTGCTAGATATGGAATACCTAACTTATCAGCAAAAGATTCATGGTATACAGGGTATACATCTGTTTACACTATGTCAGTTTGGACAGGATATGATACTAAAGGTATTGAAAAAGGTAAATGGCCACAATGGGGTAGCCAACATGATTATGCTGCAACAATTTGGGGTGCAGTAATGAGAAAAATGGTTACAGGCGATGAAACTAGTTATATGGATCAAAAGGCTCCAAGTGGAATTGTTCGCGGTTCAAACGGTGCTTGGGTCTATAAATAACAAATAAGTTAATATTAAAACCCTTAGACAATTTATATTATTAGAGTGAGATTTATTCTCACTCTTTTTTATTAAAAGTATTATTTTTATTTTTAAATATCATCCATTTAGATATATAAAAATATTTTATGTTCTTAACTTAAAAATAACAAACTAACTATATACTAACAAAATTCTCATTGAATAGAAGAAGAAATTCTTTTATAATTAACTAGTAAGTAAACAAAAAGTTTTATAATATAAACAAGGAGGTTACAATGAAAAAACTAATTGAACTTAAAAATGTTTTTAAAAGTTATGATGAAACAGAAGTTTTAAATGACTTTAATCTATATATAAACGAGAATGAATTTATAACCCTTGTTGGTCCATCAGGTTGTGGTAAAACTACACTGTTGAGACTAATTGGTGGTTTTGAGGAATTAAACAGTGGGAGTATTATTTTTGATGGTAAAGATATTGCTCATATTCAACCAAATGAAAGACAAATAAATACTGTATTCCAAAAATATGCTTTATTCCCTCATCTAAATGTTTATGAAAATATCGCATTTGGACTAAGAATGAAGAAAAAAACCGAACAAGAAATTGAAGAACTAGTAAATTGGGCTTTAAAACTAGTTGATTTAGAAAAAATGAAACAAAGAAAAATTGAAAAGCTTAGTGGTGGGCAACAACAACGAGTTGCTATTGCAAGAGCTATTGTTAACAAACCAAAAGTACTTTTATTAGATGAACCACTTGGTGCTTTAGATCTAAAACTTAGACAAGAACTTCAATATGAATTGAAAGAATTGCAAAAAAACTTAGGTATAACATTTATATTTGTAACTCATGATCAAGAAGAAGCTTTAACAATGTCAGATACTGTAGTTGTTTTAAACCACGGAGAAATTCAACAAATCGGTACACCAGAAGATATTTATAATGAGCCTAAAAATAGATTTGTTGCAAATTTCATTGGTGAATCTAACATAATTAGAGGTGTATATAAAGGTAATAGAGTAGTAGAATTTGCAAACACCCTTCTTGATTGTGTTGATGATAATTTTATAGTATCTGAACCTTGTGATATTGTAATTAGACCAGAAGATTTTGATGTTGTTGATTTAGATAATGCTAAACTGATCGGTACAATAACTGATAAAGTATTTAAGGGTGTCCACTACGAATTCATTATTGAACTTGATAATATTAAAGACAAAGAATTAGTAGTAAACGCTTATGAAGATAAAGAAATAGGAACTAAAATAGGATTAAGTGTTGATCCATTTGAAATTCATTTAATGAAGGTAAAAGATAATGAAAAAGTCTAGATTAATCATTCCAATTTACATGATATGGTTATTTGTATTAGTACTAATACCTTTTTTATTAATGGTATTTTTAACATTTACCAATGCAATTGGACTAGATTTTAATAACATACATTTTTCATTAAATAATTTTAAAAATTTAACATCAAGTATTTATTTACAAGCATATATAAACTCAATTACCTTATCATCTATTGCATCATTACTATGCTTGTTGATTGGGTATCCAGTAGCATACTTTCTTTCAAAGATGGAAGGAAGAAAAAGAAACTTAATGTTTGCCTTACTGATTTTACCTATGTGGTCAAATATGCTACTTAGAATAATTGGATGGGAAATACTATTTAGTCCTTCAAGCATCTTAAACATGTTTGGTATAAGCCTAGATTTAATAGGAAGTCCAATTGCCATTATTATTGGTATGGTCTCAACCTATTTGCCATTAATGATTTTCCCAATTTATACTTCTTTAAATAAACTAGACAATTCATTAGTTGAAGCTAGTAAAGATTTAGGAGCTACCACAATTCAAACTTTTACCAAAGTTATTTGGCCATTATCACTTCCTGGTGTATATAGTGGAATTACCATGACATTTTTGCCAAGTGCAACTAATTTTGCCTTACCAGAAAGATTAAGTGGTGGAAAAATAAATTTAATTGGTAATTTAATCAACTCAAATTTTGGAAAATCTTTCAATTATAGTTTTGGTAGTTTGTTATCAGTAATACTAATAATCATTATCTTTGTTGTAATGATATTCATAAACAGTAAAGACAAGGATGGTGACTTATTATTATGATAAAAAAGATCTCAAAAGTACTAATCTTTATAATAGCACTTTTATTACTTTATATACCAATTGCAATATTTTCATTTCTATCAATAAACGATTCATTAAGACCTTATGAATTTAATGGTTTTACCCTTAAGTGGTATATTGAAATATTCACCGATAAATCTTTATTTACTGCAATAATGAATACCTGGGCAATAGCAATTGCAGCAACTGCAATTGCTACAGTAGCTGGTACATTAATTGCAATCGGAATTAATAGTTTAAAAAGAAAATACCGTAATATTGTTTTATTCTTAAATAATATGCCTATATTAAATGCCGATATTGTAACTGGTATTAGTTTAATGCTAGTATTTTCAATTTTAGGGTTTACTTTTGGACCATACACAATGTTAACAGCACACGTCTTTTTCTGTATACCATTTGTTGTCTTAAGTGTAATGCCTAAACTTAAACAAATAGATAATAATACATATGATGCAGCTAGAGATTTAGGCTGCACACACTATCAAGCTATTAGAAAAGTAATAATACCAGCAATAAAAACAGGAATCATCTCTGGTGCTTTAATTGCTTTCACTATGAGTATAGATGACTTTATCATCTCATACTATACAACCGGAGATGGATTTTCAAATTTCTCAACTTGGATATATTCAAGAATGAATAGAAGATCATTTTCTCCTGCAGCTTATGCATACAATACAATAATTACACTAGGAATTCTTGGGGTACTTATATATATAAATATGTTTTCTAAGAAAGGAACAAAAAATAATGAAAAAAATTAAAATATTACTTGTAGCAATATTTGCAGTAGTTTTAAGTGCCTGTAGTGGTTCAGGTGGAAATGAAAATACACTATACTTAATGAACTGGGGAGATTATATAAGTGAAGATGTAATTAAAAAATTCGAAGATGAATATAAAGTAACTGTTGTCTTAAGTGAAGTTGAGTCAAATGAAGCAATGTATGAACAAATTAAAAATAATAGAACAAGTTATGACATTGCAGTTCCAAGTGATTACATGATTGAACAACTACAAGATGAAAATTTACTAACTGATATAGATTATTCAAAACTTAGTAACTATGATACCAAAAATTTAAATAAACTAGTTAAAGAAAATGGACCTGATTCTAAAAATTATGTTCCTTACTTTAATGGAACAATTGGTATAATGTATAGTACAAAAAATATTTCAAATATTAAAGATGTTATCGAAAAAAATGGATGGAATGTTTTATTTGATCATACATTGCTACCAAATGCAAAAATCGGTATGTATAACTCAAGTCGTGATGCTTTTGCTGCTGCTTTATTAAATCAGAACAAAGATGTTAATGCAACTAATGAAAAAGAACTTAACAAAGCATATGATGCTTTAAAATCAATGAACTATGATGTATATGGTGATGATAATCTTAAAAAAAGTGTTGGAATAGGTAATTTAGATTTAGCACTAGTATACTCTGGTGATTATTATGATGAGATGTTTGCAGCAGAAGAAGATGGTCGAGATTTAGACTTTCACTTTTACACACCAAAAAGTACAAATTATTGGGTTGATGGTCTAGTAATTCCATCTACAAGTAAAAATCCAGAACTTGCACATAAATTTTTAAACTTTATGCTAAAACAGGATAATGCAGTTGAAAATGCAAGCTATATTGGTTATGCTTCACCTTTTGTTAATGTAATGGATGCACTAAAAAAAGATGAAGAAACAGCTTACTTGTTTGAAGATCCATTTTATGATGCAAGTACTATCAAAGGTTTAAAACCACAAGCATATCATTTCTTAGGATTAGATTACATGGTGAAACTAGAAGAAATGTTTACACAATCAAAAAGTAAATAATATTAATCAATTACTCAAGGTAACAAATTTTGTTACCTTTTTTTGTGCCCTATTTCATATATTAATTACGGCAATATCTAAAAGATGTTGATAATATATCTTTAAAATATTGCCTAGGAAATTAAAAGTCAAATAATATTATAATTTAATATAGTAAGTATAATTAGATGCAATACCTTATCAGTAATTAAAGATAAAGAAATATTATATAAATAGTTATAATTTTTACTCATAGACTTATAAAAGCCTTAATATTCATAAAATATCCATAATTTAGTTATAATTTAGTTAATATATATTGACTAAGTCAAAAAAATGAGTATTATATGATAAAGGACATTTTGTGACATGTCCTTAAATAAAAAATAGATGGAGGATCTTATGAAAGTTCAAAAGAAAAATTTTATTAATGCCTTTGCTTGCGTATTAATAATAGTCGTTATTTGTGAATTTATCGGACCAAGAACATTAACTTTAGGTAAATTCAATATTGCATTTTTCCCAATGCTATATGCTGTATTAATTGCATTATGTATTACCCCAGATCTATTAGGATCCAAGATAACGATTTTAAAAAAATATATCAACGAAAAAGAAATAGATATTGCAGGTGATGTAGTAGGTATTGCACTTGTAATGCTAGGTATTAAATATGGTACAACCGTTGGTCCAAATATTGAAAACATTATTCAAGCAGGACCAGCATTTATAGCTCAAGAGTTTGGGCATATCTTAGCCCCTATTGTTGCTTTACCACTTGCATTACTATTTGGTATGAAAAGAGAAGCAGTTGGTGCTACAGCAAGTATTTCGCGTGAGCCATCACTAGGAGTTATTTCAGAAAAATATGGTATTAATTCACCTGAAGGAAGTGGTGTTTTAGGAACATATCTAATGGGAACAGTATTAGGAACAATTTATTTTTCTTTACTTGGTTCTGTTGCAGTATTTACTGGATTACATCCCTATGCATTAGCAATGGCATGTGGAGTTGGTAGTGGTAGTATGATGACAGCTGCTGCTGCATCATTATCAGCATCCCTTCCACCAGGTATGGAAGATACAATATTATCCTATGCTGCTACAAGTAATATGATGTCAAGTATTACTGGTATCATCTTCTTAGTATTTGTATCATTACCATTTACTAATTTCTTATATGCAAGATTTGAACCATTCTTTGCAAAATTTCATAAACAAAGAAAAGAAAAGAAAATAACAGTGGAAAAGGAGACAGACAATGTTTAAAAATATCGATTTAAAAAGAACTTCTTATCAATTATTAGTTATGTGTTGTATTGGAATTACAATCTTAATTGGTCAAAGAATTAGTTCTGGAACATCAATTATACTTGCAACTCCAGGTATGATAATGATAATTGTTACTGCAATGTTAGCAATATTATTAAAAGATCTATTTCCAAAATCAATCTTTCCTGCTTTTGGGTTTGCAACTATAATTGGATTATTATTAAGTATGCCAGCTTCGCCAGTAGCTGATATCTTTCTTGAAAATACAAACAATGTTAATTTTATGGCAGTAACAACACCATTATTAGCATTTGCTGGATTATCAGTCGGAAATAAAATAGAACAACTAAAAGAAATGTCATGGAAAATAGTAGTTATATCAATATTAGTTTTTACAACTATTTTCTTTGCCTGTGCTACTATTGCTCATGTAGTATTAACACTTCAAGGAGCAATCTAAAAATATCAAAGGAGAATTACTATGAATAAAGAACAAATAAAAGAACAAATAATTAAAACAATAGATGATAATAAAGAAAAAATTATTAATGTAGGAAGAGAAATATATAAAAATCCAGAGTTTGGATACAAAGAAGTTAAAACTACTAATGCAGTATATGATTTCTTTAAAACTGAATTAAAACTAAATGCCGAAAAAGAAATCGTTGTAACAGGTGCCAAAGCAGTTGCAAATGAAAATGTTGATGGTCCAAACATCGCTATACTTGGAGAATTAGATGCAATTTCATGTAAAGAACATAAAGATAGTAATGACATTGGTGCATCTCACACATGTGGACATAATATTCAAATTGCCGGTATGCTAGGAGCAGCATATGGACTAGTAAATAGTGGTATTCTTGATCAATTAGCTGGAAAAGTTACTTTTATGGCAACACCAGCTGAAGAATTTATAGAATTAGAGTATCGTCAAAAATTAAAAAACGAAGGAAAAATAACTTACTTTGGTGGTAAACAAGAATTAGTAGATAAAGGACATTTTGATAATATAGATATGGCTATGATGTTCCACTCTTTAGACTTACAAGATGATAAAGCTTTAGTCGGACCAGAAAGCAACGGCTTTATTGGTAAAAAAGTACACTTCATTGGAAAAGAATCTCATGCAGGTTCAGCACCACATGAAGGAATAAATGCTTTAAATGCTGCAATGTTAGCAATTAATAATGTTAATGCACTTAGAGAAACATTTCCAGAATCAGAAAGAGCAAGATTTCACCCTATCATAACAAAAGGTGGAGATATTGTTAATGTTGTTCCTGCAAATGTAGAGATGGAAACATATGTAAGAGCACGTACAATAAAAGGTATGATTTCTATTAATAGTAAAGTTAATAAAGCTTTACAAGCTGGAGGAATGGCAGTAGGAGCTAATGTGGAAATAACAGAAATTCCAGGTTATTTACCAATTTTACGTAATTATGAATTAGATAATTTATTTAAAAACAATCTAGAAACTATCGGTATTGAAAGTAACAAAATAGTTGATGGTGGAGATTTTACTGGATCATTTGATTTTGGAGATATTTCTCATTTAATGCCAACACTTCACCCAATGATCGGTGGAATTAAAGGAGCATTACATACAAGAGATTTTGAAATAATAGATGAAGATATCGCATATATAGCACCAGCAAAAGCAATGGCACTAACAGTAGTAGATTTATTATTTGATGATGCAAAAGAAGCAAAAACAATTCTAAAAGATTTTAAACCAGTAATGAACAAAAAAGAATACCTAGATTTTATGCAAACAAATGATCGCATAATAAAATTCTAAACATAATAATAAAAGCACAACATAAGTTTTTAAAAACTTATGTTGTGCTTTTTTAATATTAAAATAAAATTTCAATTAAATTTTTAGGTCTACCTGCTTTGTTTAAACTTTCTTTAGCTACTACTTTTGCATAATTATTGTCGATCAGTTTTGCTATTACTCTTCTTGCACTTCTATCACTAATTCCTAAGTAATTTGCAAGAACTTTTGTATCAATATTTTTACTGTTGTTTAGTTTGGTGAGATTTTTAATTTTTATTATGCTCTCTTGATTAATATGTGTTTTCAAGACAATATCAATTATATCTTTATTGACTTCATAAGCATTAACAATAGGTAAATTCATATTAGCACTCATAGTAGTTACATTATCATTTTCATCAATTAAGTAAATATAATTATTATGACTATCATTATCTCTTTTAATAGCCTTTGTAGCATTTACTTCAGCTTGATAGGCACTATTACCTATTCCTATTCCTATTTTAATCTTATAACCTAACTTACTAATATTAGTTTGTAATTCATTTAATAACTCATAATTTAAGCCATTATCTAAGACACCTTTATTGGCAAAGATTAAATACTTACCTTTTTCATAATTAAAATATGTACCTTGAATATTACGAGCATATTCTATTATTTCTCTATCTAGAAAAGTCTTATTCAAAATACTATTATAATAATTATCAACAGTAAAATCATAATCATTAACACTAATAAGTTCTACACCTATCATAGATTCTTTTGCTGAATTTAAAGCAATCTTTTCTATAAGTTTATCATATGCATTTTTTATTAAAGGAGTAGTAGGTTCTAATAAATACACATTATGATTTTCAGATTTTAACTTCTTATATACATCTACAAAACCAGTGAACATAATACTATTACTTTCTGTAGCTTGTTGAAGATGCCATTTATAATAATCATCTTCGCTCATATCAATCATAAAAGGCATAGTATCATGTTTTATATGTTCTAAAGAAACTTCTTTTAAAATATCCTCTAGTAATACTTTATCAACAACATCAACACTTAAATAAGTAAAAGTATCAAAATCATTTTTCGCCTGCCATAAAGCCTTAAATATACTAGTCCCGCCTCGGGATATATAGACAAAGGGTTTAATTATATTATGGACATTTACAATTGATTGGTAAACTCCTATTCCAGTAAAAATGATAGCATCACATTCAGATTCACACTCTTTAATAACTTCATAAGCTTTATTAATTTCTTGTCTAATATAAAGTTTAATACTAATGTTAGTATTATATTCTAATAAGACTTTTTTTATTTTGTGGCACGAATTATATGGCCCAATTATTCCTATTTTCATTTATATTCCTCGTTTATTTCATGTTATTATAATTATAACATATCTAAAAAAAATAAGGCATTTAAAGAAGGAATCAACAAAATATGTAAATATTTAAAATAGAAAAAATATAGTATAATTATCTGCTATAGACATATATATATATTATATAATATGCTTAATAGATAAATGATTATGTAAGTGTATTAAAAAATATCAATAACTAAGAAAGGAAAAAATATTATGAACATTGAACAAAACAATAAAAAAAGTAGTACAAATTCAGTAGAAACAACATATAAGTATCTAAAACAAGCAAATATAGTTTTTTTTATACTAACAATATTAGCATCTTTATTCTCTGTCCCATTTTTTAGTGAGTATTACATCTTTACATTTTTATGGATAGTAACAAGCATATTAGCTTATTTTTATAGAAATAGAATTGAAGGAAATGTCATAGTCAAGGATTTTTCTTTTTACAATGACATAGTTGTATCAATAATCTTCATAATATCGTATATATTTTTAATCATAACAAGAAATAAAACTATATTCTTTATTATGTTTTCAATAATTGCCGTTGATATTTTAATTAAAGAATATTTAAAACAACAAAAGAAAACAAAAACTATTAAATAATAAATGCTTACACATTATCTAGAGTGCTTTATACCTAGCATCAATATTATATTAAAAAGTGATGATACAATGTAATTATCACTTTTTTATTACTCATAAACAAATAAATCAATAATCCAAATAGTTTTTATTTGCACAATAAAACCCCCATTATAATAAATAGAAATTATTATAATGGGGATTTTATAGTAAGAAAGTGTCTTTATTGATTTTGTTATTTAATTAAAATTGTAATACTCCAAAAACGATAATAGAAGTAATAGACATACTTAATCCAATACCAATTTCATAAATTAGGATATTAAGTCTTTCTTTAATTGACATATTAACACTACTTGCACTTAAATGGAAAAAAGATCCATTTGGTAATCCATCAAAAACAAAACTAGAAGCATTAATCATTGCACCAGCTTGCAAGCTAGTCAATTGTGAGGCTAATATTTCATCTTTAAAGATTGAAGATGTTAAGGTTGTTGAAGCTGTTGATGATGCTGTTGCGATATTCATAAAAATACAAGCAATAGGACCTAACAACAATACTGGTATACCTAGCATGTTTATAGCATCAATTAAAGTATCTTTTAATTCTGAATTTTTAATAATTCCAGCAATTGTTCCAGTTCCAATTAATAACAAAGTTACTCCACTCATTCTACTTAAACCAAGTTCTAAATAGTTAACAATATGTTTTTGTTTTTTCATAAATATCATTCCTGCAATTCCACCAACTGGTAATGCTACTAATGGATCAATATCAATACCAAATAATGGTCTTAAAAGCATGATTGCTGCTGCAATAACAGGACCACTAATAGCTGCTAATAATTTTGGCTTTTCAACATTATCATGCTCTTCATTTACTTCAAAAGATTCGCCTTTCTTTTTAAGCATAGTTGCAAATATGAAGGTAACTATAATACCTATGATTGCTGCATAAATTCCAGCAAACATCAATTGGGTTAAAGGTATATTAAAACTATCAGTTATAGCCATTGTATTAGGATTTGGTGACATAACAGTACCTGTTTTAACACCACCTATCATTGCTATAAGCAACCCGCTTTTGTGAATACCACTTTTAGCAGCAATTGACATTGCAATTGGAGCTACAGTCAATATCGCAATATCGCCATATACACCAGCAGCGCAAAGTAATGCTGTTGCTAATATAATGGCTAAAATTGCGTGTTTATGACCAACTTTATCAATAATGAAGTCTGCAATGGTTATAGCTGCATTAGATTCAATTAAGCAGCTTGCTAAAATACCTGCAGCAATGACTCTAATGATTGCTGGAGAAATATCTTGTATCCCCACTATCATAAAATCTACTGTATCAACTAAAGAAACACCACCAATTAAGCCACCAACAATAGCTCCTGCCATCATTGAGTAAGTTGGTGATATCTTTTTTAATATCAAAATAATCGCTACAATTAATGCTGCTAAAGCTCCAATACTACTAACCATTTTAATCACACCTTTTTATATATTTAATCAATCTTTAAGTAATGTTTTTATACTTCTACCTAGATAATATCCTATTATACAAAATGCTATTTCTGAAAATTTTAAAGTTCTATATGATAAACCTGTTACATTAAAAGCTAATGTTAAAGTTGAATATAGTAATACAAATATTAAAAACGAATATTTTTTTTCAAAAACAAAAGAAAAGAAGGTTAATGTAATAATTCTTAAAGTAACATAACTAAAGAAAAATGTTACTAGATTTGACTTTGCAAAAAATAAAAGTGAATAAATGTAAAAATTTATTGCAGATAAAGAGGTATCAATTAAAGCTAATTGATCGGTATTTTGTATAAAAATTTTAAATACTCCAATTAATATAATACTATAACTAAAGTAATTAAGATATCTTATATATTTATTTTTACTTCTATATAACAAAGATAATATAAATATAAATAAAATTAATAAGCCATTAATATAAATAGAAATATTAAACATATCAAATAAATATAAATTAAAATAGCTAACTTGATTAAGCATATAAACTCCTTTTAAAAAAAGACAAGCAAAGCTTGTCTACTCATTATTATTTTATATAAAACTAGATTTTTCTTAAACCACCTAATGCTTTGACCACTGGTGGAACAACAATAGCTGCAAGTACAACTTCTATCCAACCATTAGCAGCAACTACACCAAGTAATAAATTAAAGAAGCCACCTGGAAACAATGATTTATCACCAAATAAATACATCATTCCTAAAACACTACAAGTGTGAAATATACATGCAATAATTGTTGATGTTAAACTTGCTGCATAGACACTCTTAACTTTTTTCATTAAGTATACAAACAGATAAAAAGCTAATAGTGCAAAGAGTATTCTAGGTAGAATACTTACAAGTGGATTTTGAAATATAAAATCCGTAGGTGAACTTGGTCTAGTCATAGCAACTATCCAACTTGATACACCAAATGTAGTTCCACATATAATAGCCATTCTAACATTTTTAAAAGCCATAGATCCAATTAAAACTGGAATATGAATAATTGTTACTGCAACTAAATTAATTTGAATATATCCTAAATATGGTACCAATGCCATAACTAATATAATAGCCATAAACATAGCTCCAATAGTAATAATTCTAGTATTTTTCATTTTTTCCTCCAACTATCGTCCATACAGGTACGATGTTTCTATAATATTAATTCTGCAATTTGATTATCTGTTAATAAAGTATAATCACCAAATTCTAGACTCTTATCAAGTTCTAGATTTTTTATTCTACTACGATGTAGCTTTAAAACTTCAAAGCCTTGACTAGCAAACATTTGTTTTACTTGATGAAACTTACCTTCAGTAATAATAATACTAACTAAAGAAGTATCATCATAATTTTCTATAACTTTCAATTTTGCAGGCTTTGTCAAATAATCATTTTCTATTATAACACCTTTTTCTAGATTAGCAATATTATTAGTTGATAATAGACCATCAATCAATGCATGGTATTCTTTTTCAACTTTTTTCTTAGCATTAGAAATACTATGTGCCCAACTACCATCATTAGTTATCAATAACAAACCAGTTGTATCTAAATCTAATCTTCCAACACAAAATAAATCTAAATAATTATATTCTGGTATTAAATCCATAACAGTTGGATGAACATTATCAACACTTGCACTTACATAACCACTAGGCTTATTAAACATAATATATACATTTTTAACATACTCAAGAATAAAACCATCAACAACAATTTCATCATTGTACTCATCTATTTTATAATCAGCCTTGGTAATTACTTTACCATTTACTTCTACTAGTTTAGCTTTTACTAGTTTAGAGACATCTTTACGACTACCATAACCACTATGCGCTAATAATTTATCTAATCTCATCATCTTTTAAACAACCTTCCAATTTTAGAACTAAACTTCTCTTTAATATCTTCTGGAATAAGATTTAGTTTAGTTGCAATAAATACATATATTAAAATACCTAAGATATACAAAATTCCTGTTTCAATGAATATTAGGAAATAAGAATTAAAATCAATCTTAGAAGCAATAAATCTTACAGTAATAAACATAATACTACTTGCACCTGCTGTTAAGAATAGTGTTGTAAAAAAGTCAGTGTAATCTAATCTGAAAATATTTTTTAATACTATTAAACTAGGTATCATTGAAATCAAACAAGAAATAATACTAGATAAAGCTAATCCTAATATGCCAAATTTAACTATCAAAAAGTATGTTGCTACTAATTTAAAAGTAGTAGATGCAGCAATAAAGACTAGAGCTCTTTTTCTTTGTGATAATGATAGCATCATATTATCTACGATAACTGAGAAAGTATTAACAATTGAATATAGTGCAAAGTAATTAAAAATATAAGCACCATAAGCAGCATTTCTACCAGTAGATATCACATAAAAAGTCTCATAACTTGTTGCCATCATTAACATAACAATCGGTATTAACACTACAATTGTACCATTTATTATTTTTAAAATTAATTGTTGAATCTTGCGACCATCTCTTTGTGCATATGCTTCTGATAAATGAGGAACTAAAGCTACTGATAAACCAGTAGAGATAGTCATAGGAATAGTTAATAATTTATTGACACTCATTCCATAAATAGTTGAAAATGCTTTAGCATCATCAGTAGTAAAGCCATGAGCAACTAACCCTCTAATAGTATAAAATAAATCAATTAAATCATTTGATTGAGCTAGTAAAATAACTAAAATATAAGGAATTGATATTGCAAATAATTCTTTATACAAAGCCATAGTACTTATATCAACATTTGAGCCTAGTTTTTCACCTTTTTCATGTAACCTATGAAAAATTCTTCTCATATGACGATATTTAACTAATAAATAAAATAAAGAAGCTACTGATCCTAATGTTGCACAAAAGACAGCAAAGTAAACCGCATATAAATTATTGACAATTCCAGCACCTGCTAATAGTAATACAGAAAATATAAATGTTGAATTAATAAACTGTTCTACTAATTGAGAAATAGATGATACTTGAATTTCTTTATATCCTTGAAAAAAACCTCTAACTACACTTAGAATAGGAACAAATATTAAAGCAAGAGCAATAATCCTAATACCCCAAGTTACATGTCTAATTACATCAGGATCAGTACCAGATGTAACAATTACATTTGCTAGAGTTGGAGACAATAAAACTAAGCTTAAGCAACAAACAACCCCTATTGTTAACATCATCATTACATTAGATCTAAGTAATTTGAAACTTACTTGATAGTTATTAAATGAGTTATATTTAGCAATCATACTAGCTGTTGCAAATGGGATACCTGCTGTTGCTATTAATAAAACATAGGCATAAATTCGATAAGCACTAGTAAAAACTATTTGTTCATTAACATCTAAAAATCTATTAAAAGGAATAAGATAAATAAACCCTAATACCTTCGATAAAAAGACTGCAAGTGTTCCCCACATTGCACCCTTAAGTAAACTATTTTTCTCCACAACATCACTCCCTTAAAGTCAATCTTAATTATACCATACACTGTATTAACAATAAAATACTTATATATATCTTAATTTACATTATATCATTTTTATTTCTTTATATTTAGATATATATTTTAAAGATAAGTCTAATATAACCTTACCGTTTTCACTAAACTATAATTATAGATATCTAATGTATAGTAAATACATATACAAAACACAATTAACATACACAATTCAATTGTGTGCATGCTATAATAATCTTGTGTCAGAAGAGTAAATGCCCATCAAATTTTGACACTATATAATTTTCCTTTTTGATTGCATCTGTTCTTTATAACAGATGCATTTTAATTATATTAGTACATATATCAAGCAATTTATTGCTAAATGCCTTATAGTAAGGATATATCATACAAATAGGAGAACTAATATGGATCAAAATATCAAAAATGAAAATTTAAAAAAACTTAGTAAACTAGAATATGAAGTCACTCAAAATAATCAAACCGAAGCTCCCTTTTCAAATGAATATGATAATTTTTTTGAAGAAGGAATCTATATCGACAAAGTAAGTAAAGAAGTATTATTCACTTCTTTAGATAAATTTGACTCTGGTTGTGGCTGGCCTGCTTTTACAAAACCAGCATCAAAAAAGAATATTATCGAAAAAGCTGACTTTTCTCATGGTATGCACCGTGTAGAGGTTAGAAGTAAAGGTGCAGACTCTCATTTAGGACATGTATTCACTGATGGACCATTGAAAACAGGTGGATTAAGATATTGTATTAATTCAGCTGCAATTGAGTTTATACCTAAAAACCAATTAAAAAACACTGTATATGAACAATATTTGTCTTTATTTGAAAAATAAATAAAAAAGACTTGCAATTATTTTTATACAATGGTAATATGTTATGCATAGCAACGAACAAAGAACTTAAATCAACAACTGATTTTTAAAGAGAGAGTCTTTACCAGCTGAAAGAGACTTAAAATTAATGATTAAAGGAACACTTTGCAAGCTAGACAGGAGAAAATAATAAGTAGACTGTCTCGGACATAGTTAGTCCGTTATCAAAGCAAAGGCGCAGATTAATTTTAATCTGAACTAGAATGGTACCGCGTTTACAGACGTTTCTAGATTTAATCTAGAAACGTCTTTTTTTATAAAACGATTCGCAACCAATTACAAATTGAATATTTAAAATACTAAGATAAAAGAAGTAATATCAAAGAAGTGTTACAGAAAAGGCTAAATGATGAGAATGCCTACATGACTAAATATTAACTAACACTTTTGGAGTAGGCATGGAGAAATAATAGTAGACTTGCCCGGATAATTAATTATTCGTTAACAACAAAGATGATCGAATTATTTAAAATATTCAATCAAGTAGAATGGTACCGCGACTGTCGCTTCTATATGAAGGGACTTTTTTTTTAATCAAAATACAAGGAGGACATAATCATGTCAACATTAATAACAAAAAAAGGGTATAAATCAGAATTAAGTTTACTAGAAACGCAAAAAGCAATTAAACATTTAAAGGATTTCTTTCAAACTGCATTAGCTAAGAAATTACAATTAACAAGAGTTTCAGCACCATTATTTGTAAAAGCTGATACAGGATTAAACGATAACTTATCAGGATGGGAAAAAGCTGTAACTTTTGAAACTAGATTCGCTCAAGACTTACAAATAGTACACTCTTTAGCTAAGTGGAAAAGAAAAGCTATTAAATCATATGGACTTGAAATTGGCGAAGGTTTATATGCTGACATGAATGCTATCAGAACAGCTGAAGTTGTCTCTAATATTCATTCTATCTATGTCGATCAATGGGATTGGGAAAAAAGTATTGCAAAAGAAGATAGAAGCGATGCTTATTTAGAAAAAATAGTTAGTGATATCTTTGCCGTTTTTAAAGAAACTGAAAAGTATATCAATGCTATATATCCATTCTTGAGTCCTAAGCTACCTGAAAAAATTACTTTTATAACTTCACAAGAACTATTAGATATGTATCCAGACTATACTGATAAAGAAAGAGAAACAGCAATTGTAAAAAAATATGGAGCAGTTTTCTTAAAACAAATAGGAGATAAATTATCTTCAGGAGAACCACATGATATGAGAGCTCCAGATTATGATGATTGGGCTTTAAATGGTGATATCTTAGTTTATAACAAACCACTAGATTCAGTTTTAGAACTATCTTCAATGGGAATAAGAGTTAGTGAAGAATCATTAGTAGAACAATTGATTAAAGCTGATGCTCAAGAAAGATTAGAATTACCATTCCATAAAGAATTACTAGCAAAAGAACTTCCTTATACAGTTGGTGGTGGAATAGGACAATCAAGATTATGTATGTTCTTCTTAGAAAAAATTCATATTGGAGAAGTACAAAGTTCAGTTTGGCCAGAAGAAATGATCATAGAATGTAAAGAAAGCGGCATTGAACTGTTATAATTTCGTTTTAAATAATTATAATAGTTATAATTTCTTGTCAACAAGACAGTATTAGATTAATATAGTATATGTGATTAAATATATACAATAAATGGAGGATAAATTTATATGGCAAAGACATTCACTATCAGTGATACCAATGCAGTATTAAACTTTTCAAAAAGTTATTGCACTACAAAAATTGAATTACTAAAATCAAAAGGATTTCATGCGATATGTAAAAGACATATCGAGTATATCAAAAGAAAAGATAAACCACTTTATCATAAACTAAATGCAATTAATACCAATGATCGACTACTTATAGAAGATTTAATTGCGATATTCAAATTGTTGTTAGTAATGGATATTGAAAACATAAAAAAAATACATACAGACTTAGAAAGATATTTAGAAAAATCAGATGATATTTTAGAGTTTGTTGAAACAATGTATGATTACTGGCGTACATTAGAAAGATATGCCTTAATACATAATAAAAAAACCCAAATGGGATTACAAAATCAACAATTTATTAAATCAATGGATGATTTTGAAAAGTTAGTTTTAGATGCCTATAGAACTATATCAGAAAGCTTAATGGGTAAGAAAAATCGTGTATATCGACAACTAATTGCAGGAGTTAATGCTGGTATTGTTTTGAACGAAACAAAATTAGAAGTTGAAAAAGGTGTATACGATCAACTTAGAGCTATTCCAATTATAGAATCT
Source organism: Mycoplasma sp. P36-A1 (assembly GCF_049478495.1). Classification (NCBI taxonomy): domain Bacteria; kingdom Bacillati; phylum Mycoplasmatota; class Mollicutes; order Mycoplasmatales; family Mycoplasmataceae; genus Mycoplasma; species Mycoplasma sp. P36-A1. The sequence goes on from NZ_CP168083.1 coordinate 1,510,675, forward strand.
ATTATTTTAAATCCTCCATTCATTACTTATCCTCGTCGTAATACTAGAACAGGAGTTTTTAAAGAAGTAGACACTAATCCATTAATTGGTGTTGATTTAGATAAAAATGAATTTATGTGCTATCCTGCAAGAGTTGGAAAATACTTTGCACTAATCTATTTCCATAAAGATTTTATGTCAATGGGTGTAACTTTAGGTAACTTATTTGAACTTGCAGATACTGATTTCATTAGAGACCACAAACCAGATATGATCTATGTTTATGGAGCAAAAGATGTTGAAGAAAAAACTGCTTTCTATCATGATAAAGATGAAGACTTATTTATTGGATATGCTTCATATAGTGATGAGTTTGATTATTTTGGATACATGAAGAAAATGATTTTAACTTTACATAATGTTAAAGGTATCGATCATGGAGGTCTTCCTATTCATGGTGCAATGGCAATTATTACAATGGATAATGGCTTACAAAAAAATGTAATAATCATGGGTGATTCTGGAGCAGGTAAATCAGAAACATTAGAAGCATTAAGAACATTAGAAGATAATGGTATTACCGATATTAAAATCATCTTTGATGATATGGGTATCCTATTTGAATCAGAAGGAAAAATAAAAGCATACGGTACTGAAATTGGAGCTTTTGTAAGACTTGATGATTTAGACCCTGGTTATGCTTATCGAACTATTGATCGTTCAATCTTTATGAATCCTGATAAAATAAATGCTCGTATAGTAATACCAGTTGCAACATATGATGATATTACTAAAGGATATGAAATAGATATGTTCTTGTATGCAAACAACTATGATAATCATGATCAACCAATTGTGTTCTATACTGATGAAAAAGAAGCAAAACAAGTTTTTGTAGATGGTGCTAGATTTGCCAAAGGTACTACTTCTGAAATTGGACTTGTTAAATCATACTTTGCAAATCCATTTGGGCCAGTTCAAAGACAAGCTCAAACAGATGTATTAATCGATAAATACTTTGATAAAATGTTTGCTGAAAAAATACAAGTAGGTGCATTAATGACTAGATTAGGAATTAAAGGTTTTGAAAGAACTGGTCCTGAATTAGCAGCTAATTCACTACTAGAATACTTAAAAAAATAAATAAAAATATTATAAAGATGACGTATCTTATTATGTCATCTTTTTTATTAGGTAATGATTTAGCTTACATAAAAAAAAGCAATTACATTAAATAGTGTAATCACTTTAAATATAAATGTTAAAATTATAACTTTTTGATAATTAATTTATCAGTTGTTAATTTTCTAACAGTATGAATTCCTTGATCATTAGTATAATTAGTTACATCATTATTAGTATCTTCAATATTAACTTCTTGATTTGATTTTCCAACAGCAATAATATTAATAGGATAAAAGTTATCAACACCAATTTTTTCTTTAAAGATTATTCTATCAAAACTATGAATATCTAAACTTGCATATCCTAATTTTTGTAATGCTTCTCTAATTATTTGAACAGAAATACCACAGTTAACACCAGTTAAAAAATCAACTGGGATGTCTTGTTCTAAACCAATAACAATAAATCCTCCACAAGCTTTTTCTTGAGGAATATTGTGTTTTGTAGGTAGATTTGTAGCATTAAACATTGTATCAACACTATCTAAATCAGTTACTAAAGCAAATCTTAATTTTTGAGCATTAACTGCACTTGCAGCATATCTTGCACATTCTATAGCTTTTTCTAAATCTTCTAATACCACAGACTCTGGAATCATTTCTCTTCTACTTCTCAAATTTTTTAAATCTTCTAAATAATTATTCAACATGTGCTATTCCAACCTTTCTTTCTTTACCAGTTATTTCATTTACAGTAATCTTAAAAATGTTAGTACGTTGCAACGAACGTTCTATTGCATTGTTAAAATCATCCATATTATAGGGTGCATACCTCTTACTTATTTCTTCTAAAACCTTAATTTGTATAGTTCTATCTTCTACAATAGTTGCACTACCATAAGCAATTGCTGATTCATAATTAATAGTAAATCTTTTAGCAACTGGCTCCATGTTAATGGCAGCACTAACACAAACATTAGCACTATGCTTTAAGCATTCTATCTTTTTTCCTTTTAAACCACCATGAAAATAAATATCATCATCAATTACAACTGGCGATATCGCAAAAACATAAGGCATATTATCAATATCATTCATCCCAATAAAGGCATAATCGCAATTATTAAAAACATCATAAGCTAGTTCTTTTTTAAAACTCATTAGTATCACCCTTCCTTAAAATATTATAGCACACTATTAATTATAAATTAGAATGTAAAGTATGCAGTTTGTACTATAAACACAAAATAACCAATCACTTTAATTATAGTGTATAATAAATAAAGAGGTGATTATTATGAAATGTGCAATTCTAAGTATTGGTAATGAATTAATTGAAGGTTATGTTACTAATACAAATGCAACTTATTTTTCAAGTAAATTAAATGAAATTGGAATCGATGTTCATGTTCAACTTACCGTTTTAGATAAAGAACAAGATATTATTGATGCTATAAATTTATTAAAGATTAAACATGATTTAATAATAGTTAGTGGTGGTTTAGGCCCAACTGGCGATGATATTACTAAAGAAAGTATTGCAAAAGCACTTGATTTAAAACTTAATATTAATGATAATGAATTAAATAAACTAAAAGAACATTTTAAACAAAGAAATATTGAATATAAAGATGTAAATTCAAAACAAGCATTGTTTACTTCAATTGATACTATTCTAATTAATAACAGAGGTACTGCAAATGGTTACTACTTTGATAAAGATAATGTATCATATTGTATTTTACCAGGTCCACCAGTTGAAAATAGAGTTATGTTTGATGAGTATATAAAAACATTAATTAAAACAGAAATTTATGAATTAGACTTATATTTAACTGGAATTGGCGAAAGTAATGCTGAAAGTATGATGCTACATCTTTATGATAAATATGATGAAGTCTTTATCGGTACATATATGCAAGACTTTGGTATCAATTTTAGAATTAGATCAAGCAACAAAGAACAAATAAGAAATTGTTTTAATGAACTTAAAGAAATATTTAGTGCTTATTATCTTTGTGATAGTTCAAAACCAATAGAAGTATTTGTCAATCAACTAATACAAGAACATATAACTATTTCTTTTGCAGAAAGTTGTACTGCAGGGCTTGCATGTTCATTAATATCACAAATATCTGGTGTTTCTTCTATTTTAAATGAAAGCCATGTAACTTATGCTAATGAAGCAAAAGAAAAATATTTAAATGTTAGTCCTATAACTTTACAAAACTATGGAGCTGTAAGTGAACAGTGTGCTAAGGAAATGGCTTTAGGTTTAGCTAAATTAACTAGTGCAGACTTAAGTATCTCAATTACTGGAATAGCAGGACCTAATGGTGGAAGTATTGAAAAACCTGTAGGCACAGTCTATTTTGCAATTGCATATAAAAACAATATCTATAACTATCATCAACAATTTGGTGGTAACAGAACCTTAGTACAAGCAAGAGCAGCAAAATATATTATATTTGAAGCATTAAGGTTAGTTCAACATGGCTAAGATCGTAATAATTGGAGCTGGAGTCTGTGGCATCATGAGTGCAATTCAGCTAAAAGATACAAACAATGAAATAATTATACTTGAGCAAAGCAATGAACCATTGAGAAAACTAAAAGCTAGTGGTAATGGAAGATGTAACCTGACAAATAATAAACCTATTAAAGAATTTCTAGATCACTTAGATAACTCTAAATTCATGTATCCTTTAATTAAACAATTTGGACCACAACAAATAATAGACTTTTTTGAAAACAATAATGTAATGCTTAAAGAAGAACGTAATAACAGAATATTTCCTGTTACAAATGATTCATTAACAATTGTAGATGCACTGCTATATTTAGTAAAAGATATTAGTATATTAAAAAATGAAAGAGTCATTAATATTGTTAAGGAAAATGATACCTTTGAAATACAGACAGACTCAAATCTTTTTAAAGCTGATTATGTAATATTAGCTACAGGGGGAATGACATATCCTAATTTAGGTGGAAATAAGGATGGATTTAATATAGCTAAAAATCTTGATATTAAAGTTGAACCTCTTTTAGCAAATGAATGTTCAATAAATGTAAAGATACCATTACCAGAATTAATGGGTATAAGTCTACAAGATATTAATGTCACTATTAAAGCTGGTAATAAAAACATTAAAACCATAAATGGTGATATATTATTTACACATTTTGGTTTAAGTGGACCTGCAATCTTAGATTCAAGCATGTATATCAACAAACATCAAAAAGAACATGTAGAAATAAGCTTATCTTTATTAAATAAAGACTACGAACAAACAAGGTCTTATATTTTACAATTAATAAAAGAAAATCCTAAAAAACAATTAAAGAAATTGTTAGCTAAAGAAATAACAAGTAATCTTGCTGATTACATTTGTAATCAAGCTAATATTACTCAAGATAATAGCTACTTAAATAAACAACAAATTAATAGTATAACTCATCTATTGAGTAATTTTACTTTTGAGTTTAAAAGTTTATATAAGCCAGAATCTGCCTTTGTTACTGGTGGTGGAATCAACTTAAAGGAACTTAAGCCAAAATCTTTAGAAAGCAAAAAAATCTCTAATCTTTACTTTGGAGGTGAACTGATAGACATTAGTGGTAGTATTGGAGGATATAACATAAGTGTAGCCTTGAGCTGTGGTTATGCAATAGCAAAAGATATTACAACTAAAACATCAGCTAAGTATTAACAAAAGACATTTAACCAGATAAATTATTAATTTGGTTAAATGTCTTTTTTATTATATTTTATTTTTTATTTTTTCAATTCTTTGTTTAATTTTTTGTAAACGTTTTGAATTAACTATTCCAAAACCATCATAGTTTTCTTTCCATCTTTTAAATAATGGTTTATCACTTGTATATATACTTTCTATTTTAGCAGATAATTTTTTCAATCCACTAGATATATTTAGCTTTTCAACAGCCTTAATAAAATCATCAAAACTAATTCTTTCAACGAGTACATCATCTATAAGTTTATTATAAATTGCTTTTTGACCATCTTTAACTTCAAGTAATACTTTACTATGTAACTCTTCAATATATTTAGTTATTTCTTTAACTTTAAATAATTGTCTAGCAGTAGTAATTAAATCAAGAATCATTATTGCTAAGATAACATAAACTATAATACTTAAAGTACTATAAGTAAATACATTTATTAATTTATTAACTTCAGGTTGAACAATTCTAATCATTACACAACCTAAGATACACCAATCTATACTATTTTCTAAACAAACATAACCTTGTAAATTAAAAGGTTTCTTAGAATAATCCCACCATCTAGTTTTAAAAGTCTTTTCAAGAACAAAACCAGTTATATACTCTAACACACTACAAATTATTCCACTTGAAATAAACAATAAAAATATATTGCTATGAAATGGTGATAAAAGTTTTAATATTATTATCATTCCAACTCCATAAATAGGAGTATAAGGACCCTTTAAAAACCCTCTATTTACAAACTTACCTTTTCTCATTGTAAATAACAAAGACTCCATCAACCAACCAAAAAAACTATATATTATAAATATAGCGCCTATATATACCATTAACACACCATCCTTATAGAAATCAAAATGAATGCTTAAAAAAGCATTCATTTAATTATTATGCATTTTTCCCTGCAATCATAAAAATAACTCCTTTAGCTTTAACTAAAGCATCCCATATTTGACGATTGCTATCGACATCAGCTTCACCAATAATAATTACATTACCAGGATCTTCTAAATTATCTAATAAATTACTTGCACTACCTTTTATTTGATCAGGTAAATTAACTAAAATACTTCCTGCCATTTTAGTTATTAAAGAAGAGTATTCTCTTGCCACTATTTCAATAGCAATAGAATCATTTGAAATGTTTAATTCTTTAGAAAATAGCTTTAAATATTCTTGTTTTATATGTTCTGCTAATAACATTGATCCATCTTCAGGTTGTGCTAAAAAAGTTTTTAAATTATCATCTACATTTATACTAACTTTTTTATCTTCATACTTAATAGTAATATTCTCATATTGTTCTGTATTCATATATAATCCTCCATTTTAATTGCTTAAATAGCATCTACACAAAAGTATATACTATTAGATTAAAAAATAAAAATGAAACACTTTACTTTAACCCTCGTTTTAAATTATTTATAAATACAATTAAAGATACTAACCAAGCTACTGCTACTATTTTTTTTACAGTTGCAAAATCGGCATCCATGAAAAATAAAGAATATATAAATAATACACTACAAAAACTAAACAATACTATTATAAGCCTTCTTATATTATGTTTTCTCTCAATTTCACGATTCATTTTTCCACCTCACTCCATCTATAAAATAATTTCATAAATATAATATAATTATACCATAATAAAAGAAGTACACAATTAATTCGCAATTAATCATCAATAACACCCCTAAAAGTCTAATTTATCAGTTATAAATATAAAATAAATTGATTAGCAAACTCTATGTCAAATTGTTGTATAATTTGACAATTTGGCATAAATAATATATAATTAAATAGCTATAAATAAACAGCAGTTCATTAAGTAAAGTAGATATGAATTACAATTAAAGATAAGTAATCGGCTGTTAGATGAAAGTCGCGTAATTTATCCCTATTAGAAAATGATGAATTTGTTATTGTGGCCAAAAACAATAATAAAATATAGGAGGATTTAAGATGGCAAGATATACAGGACCATCTTGGAAGCTTTCAAGAAGATTAGGATTCTCAATTCTTGAAAACGGAAAAGAATTACAAAAAAGACCTTATGCACCAGGACAACATGGTAAAGGTAGAAGAACAAAATTATCAGAGTATGGATTACAATTACACGAAAAACAAAAAGTAAGATTTATGTATGGTGTAAATGAAAAACAATTCCACACTACTTTCAAAAAAGCTAAAAAGAAAAGATTAGACCCTATCTTAGGTAGTGGATTCTTATTCTTACTAGAATGTCGTTTAGATAATTTAGTATATAGAATGGGACTTTCTAATACTAGACGTGGTGCTCGTCAATTAGTTAACCACAATCACATTTTAGTTGATGGAAAAAAAGTAAATATTCCTTCATACAGTGTTAAACCAGGACAAACTATTAGCATTAGAGAAAAATCTAAAAACTTAGCTACTATTAAAGAAGCTATGGAAGCTAGAGTTCACATTCCTGAATTCGTTGAATTTGACGCTAATAAAATGGAAGGTAAATTCGTAAGATTACCACAAAGAAATGAACTTAACCAAGAAATTAATGAATCTCTAATCGTTGAGTACTATAATAAATTAGGATAATATTCTAACTAAAAAATCTGTAATGTATTGATTTTATAATCATGCATTGCAGATTTTTTTGCTTTCAGACATGTTTACTGAATTATTAGTACATCAAAACAAGAGATCAATTAAGCTGTAGTCTGCTTTTTTATTGTAGATCCATTTTCAGTTGACAAATGCATACTCTAAATATTCTTTCTGCTTGTATACTTGTCTATTTTCTTAAGTTACTAACAAAATCACCTGAAAAGTTTTAATATTTTTTTACATTTCATCAAGTACAAGTATGATTTTCATTCAACTAATTTATTAAAATTAGTATAAAGGTATCAAAATTAAAAACTAATTATAAAAAAAATAAAAAGATATAACATTGCTGTTGCATCTCAAATTAACTTATAATATTAAATTTTACATTATGTATTTGTCTTTGTTTGTAGACCTATTATACCATCTTTTTCGTAGTCTTATTTCCATCTAGCTATCATTGCAGAGTTATTGATATCATATTTCATTGCTAAATCTAAATAACTAATACTCGAAGTTAAATATTCTTTAACAACCATAAATTTAAAATCTTGATCATATATTTTATTTGATCTTGATTTTTTAATGAATCTACACCTTTTCCTTCAAAATGTCTAATCCATTTACGAAGCATTGATCTATCTATATTATTAGATTTAGCAACACTAGTTATACTTTTTCGTCCACTTTTGTATTCATTTATTAATTTCATTTTAAATTCTAGGCTATATTTAGCCATATAAAAACACCCCTTAAAGTTAGATTTTTTGGTCTAACTTTTTGGGTGCATTGCATAGACGGTTTTAATATTTAATTCTTTTTATTGTATTCAATATACAAACATACGCTTAAAGCTGTTAATACTAATACACTACTATAAATCACAAAATTACTACCAGTAACTGGTAAAGTGATTTTATTACTATCATTAGTATTTTTGGTTTTGTTATCTTTTTCTTCCTTAGAATTATTGTCTTTTTCTTTATCTATAATAGGTGCTTTTTCTTTTTCTACATAATTAATAATAATATTAATATTATTATTTATATCATTAATATTTATTTTACCATTAGAGACATATTCTTTTAATAGACTTTTATTTACAATCTTTATAGAATAATCTCTATATTGATATAAAGCAGTATCTATTACATTATTATCAGGTAATAAGTTTACTTTAATATCTTCTAATTCTTCAACAAGTAAATTATCTTCCTTGAAAAGCTTCAACTGTTTATTACTATTATTAGTTAAAATATATTTAATATTAACTTTAAATGACTTTTGTTTTATATAGTATGCATTTATTTCAATGGGCTCTACTATATTAGATATTACTAATTCATTGTTACTATTTAGTTTGTAATTTTTGATGTTATCTTTGATACTATCAAATTTATACAATTCATTTTTTGAATTAATTTTTTGTATTATTGTTTGTACAAGATCACTTTTATGCTTTACAGGAATAATTAATTGTTTTCTTAAGATATTTTTTTCATTATCTTTTTCTAAATAGTTAATAATAACATTATTTGTATGAACTTTATAATATACATTTATCATATTAGAGTTTTTGATGTTTGAAATAATTATTTCATCATTACTATTTAAGCCATACTTACCATGTTCAGCTTTAATGCTATCAAAATCATATAACATATTATTTGCTACTAAAAGTCTAGAGATAGCTTGATTTAATGTTTCACCATATCCTACTTTTACAGTAATTTGCTTGTCTAAAATATTGCTTTCATTACCTTTTTCTAAAAAATTAATGACTATGTTAAATTGAACTTTTTCAAAATAGACAGTGTATTCAGAATTTTCTATAATATTATTTAGTGTATATTTAGAATTTGTAAAAGTAATATTTTCACCAGTTTTATTATTAATAGCTTTTACAAATTTATACTTATCAGCATTTAAATAACTTTTATATCTTTGATTAATTATTGTACTTTCACCATCTATAACTGTAGATTCTGTAGATTCACAGTTTTTATCGCCAATCAAACAATAATTAACTTTTACATTATGTTCTTTAACAACAGGTTCTTCTATTTTATAATAATATTTAATAAGATTAGTTATTCCTACTTCTCCACTAAATAAATTATAAACTTTAACTAGTTTATCACCATCTTTGTCAATAATAATATTTCTAATATAATCAACATCAACATCTTTTATTCCTTGTTCATCTTTAATAGTGTTTGCATCAATATCTGCAGCAGCAATGTGATCTTGTGCATAACCTATTATACTAAAACGGTAATCTACTAAATCTAGTTTTTGTCCATTATACTGTTTAATCTTGCTTGCTATTTTACAATCACTAAATACAGGACTATCATCATCACCTTCAAATTTAACTTCAACAGATGAACCATCATCATTTAGAATATAATGTTCAACTTGAGTATCAGCATGGTCAAAATTATTTACAAAATATTGTTTATAAATTGTTTCATTAGCAACAGTTGGCACTTTAACAATTTGATCATCAGTTTGCCAAACACCATAATAATCATCAAACTTACCATTACTACCAATATATTTAGATATTGTAATATCACTACCAGCTTCACCACTTAAGGTTATAGGTAATAAATCTCTTCTTTTTGAATCACATTCACTAGATGTTTCTACAAATGGTATTAATGTGAATGATATTATATTTTTTGTTTCTTTTTCATTATTTACTTTATCAATATCTTTTTGCTGATTTGTTATTTCTGCATTAATACTATTAACTGCAAAACCTACATTTACTAGCAAAAAAAATACGACTAGAACACTAATCATCTTTTTAAATTTTTTCATTTAATTATCTTTCCATTCATTTTATAATTAGAATTATCTTCTTTTGATATTTTTAAAAATACGTTTTATGTCCATATGGAATTCTTACATGTATACATATAGTATACAACCAATTATATTTTTTGCAATAGAATTGTGTTCAATTAACTACATATTTTGTATTCAACTATTTATACACAACACTGAAATCACACAAACGTTGATATCTATCGTGTTTTATATATTTAATCTACATTTGACATTATTGTGAACTTTTAGTTTAAGACTTTAGATATCACACTTTTTACTATAATTGATACTAATAGACTTTAAGTAAATTATTATATAAATATCCACTTTAAAAATTATAATTTATCTTTTTTTCACACTTTATTGCAATTAAAACTAAATTTGTCTACCTAATTTTCTTATATTTTTCTAAAATAGATTGAATCACTAATTTATTTATTATTTTATTTAGTAATTAACAGTACTATTATTTAATCTTTATATTTTTATAGAAACTATTGTTTACTTTTTACTAAAATGCGATAATATCATTAATTACTTGGAGGTATTATATGAAAATAAATAAGACTAAAATATATATTATGTTATTATTCATGGTGTTTGTAACTTCTATGCTTTATATACATAAAATAAGCAACAATAGAAGTGATGCATTACAACATACTGAATTAGTAAATGAAGATCATGAACTTAGCAAACAAAAAGAAGTGTTACTTGATTATTATCAAGCAATTGCTCATGTCTCATATGAAGTATCTGATGCTGCTTCTGCTTTGATAGTTTTGACTGATAAAACTATGAATAACATTATCACTAATCATTCTAGCAATATTAAAAAATATCAGAGTTTAGTTGATACTCTTAGAGTTAATTCTAAAAATTATCCATTAATTACTTTAACTATTTTGGATGATATTGAAAGTGTTAATGATGCACACTTGGTAATTATGAATGGTGTTGTCTATTTTGATGTTTCTAATATTAATTTTTAGTACAAAAAAATCAATATACCATATAATGATATATTGATTAGTATTGATATTCTTAATATCATGTGATTTCTTATAGAAGATACATGATATAAAAATAAATTTCTTTTAACTTAGTTTTATTATTTAGTTTTTTCTTTTTTTATCTAAGTAAACACTTACTATTAATGCAATAGACATGAACATAATACTATAAAGAATTATATAATTACCTGTACTTGGTAAGTATGTTTCTGTATCATCATTATCTGTTGCGATATTTGATGTTTGATCTGTATCACTTTCATTAACAATGTTATTTACATCTGTTAAGTTAGTATCATTATTTGAATCAACATCACTATCTGTAATTATTTCATCTTTTTCATTAGTTGTTGTTTCTTTTTCAACATAGTAGATTTCGATATCTTTATCTTTAGTGATATTTGTAATCTCAATTGTTTCACTACTATCTGTTACATTAGATCCTTCTCTACTTAGCTTATTTGCTTCTTTTCTTGTAATCTTATAGTCTTTATATTCGTGGAGATTTGTATCTACACCTTGTTCTGGTAGTTTATTAACTGTATGAGATTCACCTTCTCTAATACTAGCATCTTCCAATTTATGTAATTCAGTTTTTTCTACTCCAACAGAATCTACAAGTACATATCTAACATTTACATTTAAGAATGATACTTGTTTATAGTAAACATTGATTGTAGTATCACTTGTAATATTATCTAATACTAATTTACCATCTTCTAATTCGTATTGATTATCATCACCAACTTTTATTAGCTCATAAAGAACACCGTCTTTTGTGATTTCATTTTCAATTTCAGCATTGAAGTTTCCATAATAATTAATATCTTCATTTACCGAAGTCATTATTTCACTACTATTTTCATCTTCTAAAAAGTTTACTGTTACTTTATTATTCATAACTTCATAGTACACATTGATTACTAAATCATCTTTAATTTTTTCTATCTTAAGCTTAGAATTTTGATTTAAAAAATGTTCATTATTATTACTATCTATGATATTTACTAATTTGTATCTTGTATCATTAGCATTTACTTCATCATTAATAATCATTTTAAATTTTTCGTGATGATCAATTGTTTCTTCTTTTGTATCTAATATTTGATCTTTAGTAGCATTATCTAAGAAATTAACTTTTACATTACTAGTCTTAATAGTATAATACGCTATAAACGTTTCATTTTTATCTATTTTTGTAATAAGTTGACTATTTTTATCTAACTGTACTTCCTTACCATTATTTACAACTTTAACTAAATTATATTCTTTTTTAGTATAATCACTTGTAATAGGATTTTGAATTTTTACATTCAATCCTTCATCTTGTTTTATTTGTAATTTTTTATCATCTTTTAACTTATAATCAGTACCTTCTTTTAAATACTTTATAGTAACATCATATTTCACTTTTTTATAGTATAATTTTATGTTTCTATTTTTTGTAGTGTTTGCAATTGTAATTTTATGATCAGTTAGTGATATTTCTTTTCCATCAAGTTTAGCTTTTACAAATTCATATTTTTTATTTTTTATATAAATTATGTTATCTACATAAAATTTAAATTCTTTATCATGTGATACCATACGATCTTCTGAATCTCTTAATGTTTCATCATCTTTTTTATCAATAAATTCAACTTGTACAAGGTGCTTACGTTCTTGATAAGTTGCATTAATAGTTTTATTTTTACTAATTTTATTTAAAACTAATTTCCCTTCTATATATGATACATCTTTATCGCAACTTGTTTTAGCACTTTTAAAATCATAAGTCTTTCCATTACTTTTAAGAGTTTTTAAAATGTCAAAATTTAAGTTATTTCCTTCTGTAATTGTTACAGTACTTGCTTTTTCTATTGAATTACTATTATTGTCTAAGTAATTAATAGTTACTTTATAGTCTTTCTTTTTATAACATGCTGTATATGTCTTATCTTTTCTTACATTTTTTATTTCATGTTGATTACCAGAAAATTGTACTTCTTTTTGATCATTATCATACAATTTATCAATTATAAAACCATCTATTTCAGAAGGTATATTCTTAGTTACTGATCCATTATTAGCAACTTTACTTGTTATTGGAGCTTTTACTTTTTCATCTGTTGAACATTTTTTATATTTCATAGTAACTTGATGAGATTTTTTAATAAAGTTAACTGTAATTGTAGTATTTCTTCTTATAGTTGATCGGTATGTCTGATTTGTAAAGGTAATGTTTTGTCCATTACTATTAGCACTATCATATCTGTATAAACTAGTATCAGTATACTTACCAAATCTTTTATTAACTGTTAAACTGCTACCACTTTTTACAGTTTTAATATCAGATAAACATGTACTTGAATTATCTTTAACACAATATTTTATTGTAACTGTATAGTTGTTTTCTCTTCTGCTATCAACAGTATTTTGTTCACTGTTATTTTTAGAAACATCTTGTTTTTCTTCAACTACTATTGTTTCATTTTTCTCTTCTTTAACAACTTCGTTTGTTTCTTTTTCTTTATTCTTTTCTTCAACAACTTCTTTTTTCTCTGGTTGTTTTAGTGTAGGCTCTTTGGCTTCTACTTTAGGGGGTTCTTTTTCTGCATTTAGCTGTTCTTTTAATTCTTCAGCTTGCTCTTTTTTCTTTGCATGTTCTGCATCTTCAATTTCTTTTTCTTCATTCATTTTTTGAGTTTGAGCAACATGTTCTTGATAATTTTGAGTTGTAGCTGTTATTACTTGCGAAGCAAAGTTAACATCAACAACTAAAAAGAATACCATTAATAGGCTCATTATTTTTTTAAGTGTTCTCATTCTATCTCCTCATAAATTGTATTTTGGTTACGAAATACCAGTTCCCGACTGTTTTACTTTAATGTATGTATTCAGTAACAGTTTGAGTATAGCAACTAATTGATATATAAACAATACTTATGCATAGTTTATTTTTTTCACTTAATTTGCATTAATATCGTATTTTTAGGAGTGTTTTGCTATTTGTTGAATATAAAATCACTTATTTATACTCATATAGTTAACTTTCTATATAATTCATTTATATATGTAACAGTCTGTATTTTTAATGAATTATCTACATATTTAGTATATTTGTTAGCTTATACTATTACCTTTAATTTAAAACAAAAATTCATAATATTAAAAAGATGATTTTGAGCATAAAAAAAGTCTACAGTTAGTATAACTTTTAGACTTTATATTTTTACTTATTTTCTGTTGTTGTTTCTGTTGTTTCTGTATTTACTCTACTCATCCTTCTAGATACACTTGGAATGTAGAAATCATTTAGTTCTCCATCTTTTAAAAGTTTTGCACTGTGCAATGCTTCTCTAAAATCTTTTTCTAAGAAAAAAGAAATTAATGTTCTTACAACAACAACTACTACTAATATCATTAATTCTGTCTGATCTGGACTTACTATTAATAATATTATATCTGCTACAATAAATAATTCTAAACCTAATAAAATATATGTTGCTAGATATGCTCTAATATTTTCTTTATAAACGATTTGTTCTAGATCATTGAATTTTGCAAACTCTACTTTTACTAGTTTTATTAATGATAATACTACTCCCCACATCATTATTATTACTGCAGCTCCATCTACAAAGTACTTGCAAATGTTGATAATCATTTTGATTGTTTCCATCTTAAACCCCTAAAAATTTTCTAATGCTTGAAATTTCTTCTGCATATTCTTCTAATATTTCTTCCATACTTAATCTATCTGTTTTTTTAACATGTAATGTTTCTACCTCATGGGCATTTATATGTCTAAAGATTACATGATCGATTGGTTTAAACGAATCGAATTGTGTTGGATAATTATTACCACCAGTAATAATTGATAGTCCTTTTTTATCTTTAAATGGTAATGGTTTTTTAAACTCGTATTTTACAGCAAATACTGTTTGTAGTCTTGATATAGCTTGTAACAGTTTAGCTGAATATGTACTAAAATGAATTGGACTCACTAATGCTACTACGTCAGCATCATCCATATCTTTTACCATTGCTTGAAAATCATCTTTTATTACACATTCATTAAAATGTGTAAAACAATATTTACAATCTATACAAGCTGCAATTTTATCATGATATGCTGAATAGACTTTGATATCTGCTTGTATATCTTTAATTACATGATTAAATAATTGCATGCTTATTCCATTTTTATGTGGTGATCCATTAATTACTACTATCTTCATTAGCTAATATCCCCTTTTCTTTATTAAAGAAATCTAAAAAAGTCATCTGTTTTGTTATTTTAGGATCAAATTGGAAAATATTAAAGAATATATCTATAAAGTATCCTACGAATATTAAAGATATAAATGTTCCTACTCCAAAGTTTCCACCTAATATGATTCCAGTTATTAATACTACTGCTTCTATAGCTGGTTTCACAAACTTAGTATCTTTTTTGTACTTATGTACTATTCCCATAATTAGTGCATCTCTAGCCCCTGCTCCATAAGTTGATTTTAAATATAGTGCAGTTCCTGCTGCTAATATAATTGCTCCTGAAACATTCATTATAACACCTATATAAAAATTTGGTGCAACTGGTACTAATGGCATCATTATATCAATTGCTATTCCCATGTACATTATATTAAATATTGTACCTGGTCCTGGAAAGATTTTTATTAGTGCTGATAATGCTAATATACAGTAACCAACATATATGCTTGCTTGTCCAAAGCTTATTCCTAGCTTACTTGACAATCCTTGGTGAAAAACGTCCCATGGTTGTACACCAATTTCTGCTTTCATTATTAAAGCGACTCCCAAAGTCATAATATTTACTCCAATAAATAAAAACAAGCATCTTTTAATTGTTAGTATTAATAGCTCTTTGTTCATCAATTAATCCTCTATTAGTTTTACTTCAGTTCTATATTCTTGAGCTAAGTCTGCATAATGAGATCCATTTTCAATTATATATTTTTTATCTGCTTCACTAACTGGTCTAATTGCCTTTGCTGGTCTACCAACTATTAGCATTCCTTCTTCAAAATCATGTCCTTTAGTTACTAGTGATCCAGCACCTACTAAACACCCCTTAGGTATCACAACACCATTAAGTAAAGTGCTTCCCATTCCTATCATACAATAATCACCAATAACAGCTCCATGAATAATACATCCATGACCTATTGTTGTATATTTACCAATTTCCACTGGATATGGTTCATCGTTATGAATAGCTGTTAACTCTTGTACATTTGCACCTTCTTTTATTGTAACAGGCGCTAAATCTCCACGAATTGTGGCATTATACCAAATGTTTGCTTTTGCTTCTATATTTACTTCTCCAATAATTTTTACACCATCTAATACTACTGCATCCTTATGAATACTAGGTGTTTTACCCTTAAATGAATAACATTTCATTTAAATCAACTCCTTCTATTAAATTATAACATATAATTATAATTTTTTTTATAAAATATCGACAATATTATATTTTTAAATATCAGAATTATAAATAATATCTTTGAATAAATTATTATTATTTATTTAATTTTTTTCACAAAAAAAAGCATCAACTCTTGTGAGTTAGATGCTTTTTGGTATTATTGATAGTTATCACCTTGTGCTATATCGTGTAGTGCCATGTATTTATCTATTGAATTTAAAACATTACCTTTATTTAATGACCATAATGGTGCTACAAGTTCTTCTACTTTTCCATCACCAGTTAGTCTTTGAATTACTACATCCTTATTTAGATAAGTTAGTTGTTTAACTACTAATTCAACATATTCTTCTAAACTTAGTAATGGCCAAGGATTTTCAATATATTGATTTGCCATTTTAGTATCTTTTAATAAATGTAACATATGTATTTTCACAGCATGAATATTAGGTATCTTAGCGATTCTTTTAACATTTTCTAACATCATTTCTTTAGTTTCTGTTGGTAATCCATTTATCATATGGATACAAACTTTAATATCTGTTTGATTTAACCTATTCATTGTATCTACAAAAACTTCATAATCATATCCTCTATTAAAAGATTTAGCACTTTGATCATAAGTTGTTTGTAGACCCATTTCGACCCAGATGTCTTTTTTTGTAGTTAATGATTGTAAGTAAGTTATTATTTCATCTGATAAACAATCAGGTCTTGTTGCAATTGAGATTGCTTTTACTTCATCTATTAAAGAGAATGGTTCAAATGTTTCTTTTAATACTTTAAGTGGTGCATAAGTATTAGTATATGCTTGAAAGTATGCAATATAGTCTGAATCAGGCCATTTATGTTTTACTCTTTCTTTGATATTTTTATATTGTAATGCTAGATCATCTTTTATATTACCTGCAAAATCGCCACTACCTAAAGCTGAACAAAAAGTGCATCCTCCAAATCCTGCACTACCATCTCTATTCGGGCATCCAAAATTGGTATTTAAACTTATTTTTGCTACTTTTTTTCCATATGTTTTCTTTAAATAATAACTAAAAGTATAATATCTTTTATTATCACAACTATTTTCAAATCTATTTTTCATCTAATCATCCTATTTTTTAAAGTATATATTTAATATTTTTTCTTTTATTTTAGTTTGCGGCATTAAATATACTGGCATTGAGAAAGTACTTGGTCTTGAGATATAGCCTTTTTCATGTGAAAATGTTTGAAAACTATATTTATTGTGATAGTTGCCAATTCCTGAATTTCCAACTCCACCAAAAGGAATACTTTCACTTGTTATGTGTAACAGTACATCGTTTATACATCCGCCACCAAAACTTATTTCTTTTATTATTTTCTTTTTTATTTTTATTGATTTTGTAAATAAATATAATGCTAATGGTTTTTCTTTATCTTTTATGTATTGGATTGCTTCTTCTATGTTTGTATATTCTATAATTGGTAAAAGTGGTCCAAAAATTTCTTCTTGCATAATTTTAGAATTATGACTTGGATTTTCTACCATGGTAAAACTTATTTTGGTATCATTATAAACTAACTCGTTTAATAATATTTCATTGTCTAATAAATCTAATAATCTTTTGTGATGGCTATCATTTATTATTTTTGGATAACTGTAATCATCTATACCATTAATTAAGTATTTATTAGCATAGTATTCTAATCTATTAATAACATCTTTTTTTATAGATTGGTCTACTAGAACATAGTCTGGTGCTATACATGTTTGTCCAGCATTTATTAATTTACCTTCAACAATCTTTTTACATGTTAAATCTAAGTTACAATCTTTTGCAATTATTACTGGACTTTTACCACCTAATTCTAATACTACTGGACATAGGTGCTTACTTGCTTTTTCATAAACAATTTGGCCAACTTTACTACTTCCTGTAAAAAATATCATATCAAATTTCTCATTTAATAATTTATCTGTAAAGCAACTATCTCCTGTAACAATTGAAAAGTCTTCTGGCTTAAAATACTTTGGTATTAGTTGTTTTAAAAGATTTTCAGTTGCTTTAGCTATTTCACTTGGCTTAAGTAACACTGTATTTCCAGCAGCTAATGAAGCAATACTTGGTTGTAATGATAATAATATTGGATAATTCCATGGTGCTATTATTAAGGTATTTCCATAGGGTTCATTAACTGTATAATTTCTTGCTGGTAATAAATGTAGTGTTGGCTTTTTTAATCTTGGTTTACTGTAAAAACTAAGATTTCTTTGTAGATGTTTGATTTCTTTATACAATAAAGCTAGTTCTGTTGTAAATGTTTGATAGTTATCTTTATTTAAGTCTTGATATACTGCATCATATATTAATTCAGTATTTTCTTCTAGCATTAATTTCATTTGTCTAAGCATATTGTAGCGGTGTGTAATATCTTTTGTCTTATTAGTATTAAAATAGTCTTTTTGTTTTTTTATTATTTCTTGATACATAGTATCCCTCTTTTCTTTATTATAATTATAGGGACTTTTCTTTAAAGTAATCTAGGATTTGCTTTTTATCTTTGTTCATTTGATTAATTAGTTGTGTTATGTTATCAAAGACTTTTTCACTTCTAATATACTTATAAAATATAACTTCTATTTCTTTTCCATATATATCTTGATCAAAGTCAAATATGTTAGTTTCTATTCTTGTATTAAGATTAAAATTAAAGGTTGGATTATGTCCTATATTGGTCATACTATTATAACTTTTTCCATCAACTATAGTTTTGGTAGCATATACTCCATTTTTAGGAATTCGATAGTTAACATCTGGTAGTAAATTTGCTGTTGGAAAGTTTATTGTACGTCCTCTTTGATTTCCTTCTACTACTATACCTTGCATGCTATAAGGTATTGTTAATAAAGAATTAGCTTTTTCTATTTCACCATTTAATATTAGCTCATGAATCAAAGATGAACCTATTTTCATTTCATCTATTTTTTCTTGTGAAAGTATGATGGTTTTAAACTCATGGTACTTACATAGTAATTGAACATTTCCTTCTTTATTTTTACCAAAACCAAAGTCAAATCCACATACTACATATTTTATATTGTTGTTAATTATATATCTTTGAACAAAGTCTTTGGGATTTATATCTTTAAATGTCTCATCAAACTCTATTAAAAATAATGTGTCTACACCTAAAGATTCTAAGATTGCATATTTTTGTTTTTGAGATCGTAATATATAATAATTATCGATGTGGTTTACTACTTTTCTTGGAGTAGTATCAAAAGTCATTAAAGCAAATATTAGATTATTTTCTTTAGCAATTTTACGAGCCATTTTTAAAACTTGTTCATGCGCTTTGTGAATACCATCAAAATTACCTATTGCTACCACATAACCTTTGTCTAGTACATTTTGATAATTTGCATTTAGTTTAATAACATTCATTACCAAAGCCCTCTTTTCATTTTTGATATTCCATCAACACTAGCACCATACAGTGCTAATACTTCTTTATCTTTATCAACTATTATAAAATCTTTTTCTTTATTAGTTATAATAGGTTTTCCATTTAAGACATCTTTTGCTTCTTGTTCATTTACTTCTAATTTGTCATAATCTTGTAGTCCTTCATTAATACTAAGCATTTTGAAATCATTTTTTTCAACTTGTTCTAATGTAAATGCATCATTAATATTAAACTGTCCTGATTGTGTTCTTCTTAGTTTAGTTAAAACTCCTGGATAGCCTAATTCTTTTGAAATGTCATAACATAAAGTTCTTATATATGTACCACTTGAACAATCTACTTTAATACTTATTTCATCATCACTAAATTCTAATAACTGTATCTTATTTATAGTTATTTCTCTTGATGGTATTTCAACTTCTTCATTATTTCTAGCATACTCATATAGTTTTTTTCCATTTACTTTTATAGCACTATATATTGATGGTATTTGTGTTATTTTACCTTCAAAACTTTTCAATACTTCATCTAATCTTTCTAAACTTATATCATTTTTATACTCTTTTTTAGAGACTATTTCACCTTCTAAATCTTGTGTTGTTGTTGATACTCCTAATTTAAAGGTTGCTATGTATTGTTTACTATCCATCACTAGATAGTTTGATAGTTTAGTTGCTTTATTAATCATAACGACTAAAACACCACTAGCCATTGGGTCTAATGTTCCTGCATGTCCAACTCTACGTGTTTTTAATATTCTTCTTAGTCTGCTTACGACATCATGGCTACTTAAGCCAAGTTCTTTATCTATTATAATAATTCCGTTCATTTTTATCACCTTTACTTATTTTACCATATAAATTGAGTTACAGAAAATTTCTTATCAAATAATAAATTTCTATAAAATATGCTATAATAATAGAGAAGGATGGTGATACTATGTTAAACGACAAACTTATAATAGAATTAAGTGTAAATCACATATATCATATTGATGAACTTAAAGATACTAGTAGTAGTCGCTATGTACAATTAATGAAAGATTATCAGGATATTAAAATAGTTGATATTCAACAACCTTTTATTGGTTCTAGCTTAAATACTATTACTATACAAGATACTAAATCTAAAGATACTGCTATTATTTATGAGGGATTTGACTCAATGAGTGATTGGCGAAATGATAATCTGAATAGCTTTTTAAATAAGAGTGAAATGGTTTATGATGTTGCATTAAAATATTTTGAGTATATAGAACGTAAAGGTTACCGCATTGCATATATTGGTGGTAGTTCTTTAGGTGGTGGTTGCGCTCAATTTGTTTCTACTAATTATCCACATGTACGTGCTATTTGTATTAATGCATCACCATTAAATAAAATGAGTGTTATTGATTCAAATAACATTATTCATTTAAGAGTTGATGCTGATGTTATGTATCGTGCAATTGCCTTAGATAGTGAAAGATATGAAAATGGTTATGTTGGAAATATTATAAAAATTAATAGATCTTTATATGGTAGTTATGATCAATTTAATCATTTAGAACTTGCTGTTAGAGGTTCTATTAGTCTACCTAAAAATTATTTATACAATAATTATCGTGTAGATAACTTAACTGATCTTAAAAATGTTGTTATGCCTAGTACTTATGATTATTTTAACATCATTTCTAAAGCACCAACACTATCTTCATATATTAGTTTTGACTTATTAAGTAATAACTTATTAGAACAAGATCCAACACCACCAAAGTTTAATTTTGATGATGTTCAAGATAATTTTTCAAGTAAAGTAAAAGAAATTCAAAGTAGTTTTAATTCTTATTTAGTACCTTTAATGAAATTAAAACAACACAATGAATTTATTGAATTTAATAATGCTTTATCTCCTGATTTAAAAGGAATAGTTAAGTATGCATTATTATCAATAACAAAACAAGATAGCCATTTATATGATAATATTCATTATGTAATTGAAAAATCTGCTGATTATATTTATAAACGTATAACTACTAAGTTAGATGGTATTACTAAAGATATTGATCCTCAATATTTAGTTGTTGATCAACAAAAAATGAACAAGGATGTTGAAATTAATGTCAAAGCTATTAATAATATTATTGATGCTCTAATAAAAATAAACAATGAATTATTTGATTATGAAAGATTTAAATTTAAAAATATTTTTAAAGTTAAAAATAATCTTGAATTCAAAACTTTACCTACTCCTTGGGCCATTGAATATAAAAGTCAATTATTTGACAAAATTGATGATGCGATCAAGTCTGGAATTGTTACAAATAGATTGTTTATAGAACAAATTGAAAAACTAGTTTTTAATGCTATTAAAAATCAAAGTATCAGTTTAAAAATGCCTTTTTCTTATCAAAGTCAAGGCTCTTTAAAAGCTGACTTAGAATATATCACTTCAAGATATGATCTTGCAAATTCTATTGAAGATGCTGTTGATATTTTCATTAATGATATTCATGAAATTGTATTAGGTGAAAGTAGTTTTTATAATTACTTAATTAGTATTAAAACAATAAATCAACAATTAGAATATGTTTTAATATCATTAGACAACTTATTAGAATATCTTGCATTATTAGAAATTAGTGCTAATAATAAAAAACATTTAGAAGGTTTAGTAACAAACACTAAAAACTATATTAATGATTTATTATACTATAATAGTAAATCTTTAATTCTTTCTGAACAACAATAAAATATTTAATTACCTTTATTAAAAGATTTCAATATCTAATAATAAAGGTTTTTTTAACAGTAAGAATCACATAAAAAAGTAGATATTAGTTAAAATATCTACTTTTGTTGTGTTATTCAGTTTTGCTTTTTATCGATTTTTTTATTATTATTTCTTTATTATCATTCACCATTTTTTGAAGGCTTTGAAACAGTAGTATCAGCCATGCAAAAGCCATTATGAAACAAATAAATTCAAAAGCTGTAAGATTTAGATAATGAATACCTTTATATAAAAAAGTTACAATTACTAAAACTATTGCACTACCATATGAATAAACTAAAAATTCATTGCTTATTTTAGGAATAAAGTACTTTATTCCTAGTATTAAAACTAAAGTAAAAACAATTAGCATTTGGGCAACTAAGTCATGAAGATGATGTAAATTACCTTTTCCATTATTAGGAAATAAACCAATTGCTCCTAAATTAATTGCTGTTACAAATAATAATACTTTCAATGCAGTAAGCCTTTTGTTTATTACATCTTTTTTTCTTAATAAGACAAATAAGTAGTCTATTAATGACATCATTAACAATGATGATATTAGAAGTGTTAGATTAAATTGCCAACTGTTAGAGGCATTTTGAGTTCCTAGAAAACTAAAGTTGTGTTGCCACCATTGTAAATGACCATTTTCTACCATCGACATTATTACACCACCAATTATAAAAACTGTAAATAAATTTATAATTAATTTTGGTGATATTGAAAGTGCTAAATAAATCATTGTGTAGTTTGTAATACATAAAAACATAAAGAATATAAAACATGAACTGTAAATATCAAAACTAACTCCAACAAACATTAATTCAACCATCCAAAACAGCCCTAATAGTACAAAAGTCAATATTATACCTACTGATATTACTATTGTAAAAAAGTTTCTCCAGTACAAGCTAGTGGCTAATACACTATGAACTTGTCTTCTACTCTTGATATAAAAGTAGACAAAAGAAGACATTGCACTAATTACACCAAATACAATGATAGCACTAGCTAAAGAATAATCTCCACTTACTGGTACTTTACTAACGTTTAAGTACAACAACAATCCTAAATATATTAATGTGCTAATAACTGAAGGTATTAAAAACCATCTTAATGATATTATCATATTATCGCTAGTTTTAATGAATGGCTTGATTATAAATTCATCTTCTTTCACCATTACTTCATAGTCTAAATCATTGTTAGCTTTAATAAAGTCATTTAATTTCTCACTTATTACTATGACTTCGTCTGTTTTTTCCATTATTATCCCCCATTCTTTTTACATTATACAACAACATCTACATTTTACTAACCTTTTGTGTAAAAAAGAAGACATATAGTCTTCTTTAAATTATTTTATTATAATCAATTTCAGGTTTTTGATAGGTATCTTTATTGTCTTTATTAAATGATTGAAGATACTTTATGACTTGTTGTGTTAAGTATGTTGGTGTTGAAGCACCTGAACTTACAGCTACTTTATTAAAGCCAACTAAATCTTCTATTCTAATTTCAGTAACACTTTCTATTAAAAAAGCTTTTCTATTATCATTTTCAGCTAACATTTTTAATCTTGTAGAATTATTACTTGAAGGATCTCCAACTATATATACTGCATCAACATCATCAGCAATTTTACTAATTGCCTGTTGTCTAACCCTTGTTGCATTACATATTTCTTCAGCAACAACTACATTAGGATACTTATCTTTAATCTGTTCAAATACTTTTTCAGCATCCAAATAGGAAATAGTAGTTTGATTTGTTAGTAATATTTTATCATTATTTATCTTTAAGGCTAAGGCATCTTCTATATTGCTTATAATATGAATATTATTATTAGCAACTCCTTTTATAGCATCTGATTCTGGATGGTTTTTTTTACCAAAATAGATAATATCATAGCCTTCATTTAAATAATTCAATACTAAATCATGTGTTTTCTTAACATCCTTACACGTTGCATCATAGACAATTAAACCTTTATCAATTGCTGCCTTTTTAACTTCAGGAGCACTTCCATGAGCCGTTAAAACAACAACACCATCTTCAATCATCTGTAAAAGTTCTAATCTAGATTTATTTTTTTCATATATTGTATTTATACCTTTATTTTTTAAAGCATCTACAATATATTGATTATGCACTATCATACCAAGAATATTAATTTTCTCTTGTGGATTTTCTGCTTTAGCTTTTAATGCTGTATCAATAGCATTGATAACACCAAAACAATATCCTCTTGGACTTATTACATCAACTTTCATATTATCAACTCCAATAGAATTATAACATTAACATAAAGGCAAATCTATAATGTACAAATTTCATTTAATAATATCTATTTTATTAAATATCTCTTAAAATAGTGTGTATATCAACTCTTTTTATGTTCAACATTACTAAGTGTGTGCTTATTGTGATATAATAAACAAGATAATGGATTAAAATCGAAAGGAGCAATAATATGGAAGAAAAATTAACTGAGCAAGAGCTTGTCCGTAGAGAGAAAATGAAAGAAATGGAAGCTAAAGGCGTTAAACCTTTTGGTTACCCATTCAAAAGAACAAACCTTTCGAATGAGCTTTTTGAGCAATATGAACAATTTACTAAAGAAGAATTAGTTGAAAAAAATATTAATGTAGTTGTAGCTGGTCGTGTAATGACTAAAAGAAATCAAGGTAAAGCTGGATTTATGCACATTCAAGACTTAGGTGGACAAATACAAATCTATGTACGTAAAGATGCTATTGGAGATAATATGTTTGATATCTTTAAAATGCAAGATATTGGAGACATTGTTGGAATTAAAGGTACTGTCTTTAAAACTAACCATGGAGAATTATCTATTAAAGCAACAGAATATCATCATTTAAGCAAAGCATTAAGACCTTTACCAGAAAAATTTCATGGTTTAACAGATATTGAAGAAAGATATCGTCGTCGTTATGTTGATTTAATTATGAATGAAGAATCTCGTAAAGTTGCAATTATAAGACCTAGAATAATTCGTGCTATGCAAAACTATTTTGATAATCTTGGTTTTATTGAAGTTGAAACACCAATTTTACAACCTATTTTAGGTGGAGCAGCCGCTAAACCATTTGTAACTCATCACAACGCTTTAGATATGCCATTCTATTTAAGAATCGCAACAGAGCTTCCACTAAAAAGATTAATAGTAGGTGGAATGGAAAAGGTTTATGAAATAGGTAGATTATTTAGAAACGAAGGAATTTCTACAAGACACAACCCTGAGTTCACTACAGTAGAACTTTATGAAGCTTATGGAAGTATGGAATCTATGATGGAATTATGTGAAGGTGTCTTTGAAGAATTAGCACTTAAAGTTAATGGAACAACTGAATTAAGTTGGGATAACAAAAACATCAGTGTAAAAGCACCATTTGTAAGAAAACATATGGTTGATATAGTTAAAGAAGTTACTGGTGTTGATTTTTGGAAACCAATGACTATTGAAGAAGCTAAAAAATTAGCAGATGACAATGGTGTTGAATATGAAGATCATCACTATGGTGTTGGACATATAATTAATGAGTTTTTTGAACAAAAATGTGAAGAAACAGTTTTACAACCAACATTTATTTATGGACACCCTGTAGAAATTAGCCCACTTGCAATGAAAAACACTGAAGATGAACGTTTTACTGATCGTTTTGAACTATTTATTGATGCTCGTGAATACGCTAATGCCTTTACTGAATTAAATGATCCTATTGATCAAAAAGAAAGATTCTTAAATCAATTAAAAGAAGCTGACTTAGGTAATGAAGAAGCTAATGAAATGGATACTGATTATATAGAAGCTTTAGAATATGGTATGCCACCAACTGGTGGAATTGGTATTGGTATTGATAGACTAGTAATGTTACTAACAGATTCTGCTAGTATTAGAGATGTTCTATTATTCCCACATATGAAAAATAAATAAATAATTATTTAGTAATAATTATAAATTTTGATAAATATTAAAAAGAAGAAATTTTCTCTGAAAGAAATAATTTTCTTCTTTTTTTATAATAATATTTCATAACATAACTTGCTTGATCATTAATTTATAAATTATTTATTGTGATTTATAGATAATTAAATAAGCCACTAATCTTGATAGATGTAGTGGCTTATTTTTAATCTTTATTTAGATTAATGCTTAGTAATATATTAGATATCTTTAACTTGTGATTTTAATACTTCATATCCTAATTTAGTAATAGTATTTTCTATATCATTTATTGATGTTATTTGATCATCAAACTCTACTTTTACTTTACTTGAATTAAAAGAAACTTTTAGAGTATCTTTATTTATACCATTTAAAGAGTTAACTCCTTTTTCTATTTTTTGCATGCATGATGGACATGTTAATGTTTCTAATTGTAATGTTGCTTTTTTCATTTTAAATTTCTCCTTTTTATTATGTTAGTTTGTTTTAGTTTATATTATTATTTACCTGATTTCAATCTGTAATGCAGTAGTCTCATAGCATTTAGAATAACTACTAATATACTTGATTCATGCACCAACATACCTACTGACATATTCATCCACTCGCTAAAGAATAAGCTTGTTAATAAGACTAAAACTACTCCTATAGCAATTATAATATTTTGTTTTATATTATTTGAAATTGCTTTTGTTAAACCTAGAGCATGTGGTAACTTATTAAAATCAGAGTTCATCAATACTACATCTGATGTTTCTATAGCAACTTCTGTTCCATTTCCCATAGCTATTCCTATTTGAGCTAATGCTAGTGAAGGACCATCATTTACTCCATCTCCAATAAATGCAACAATTCTTCCTTTATCTTGTAATTGCTTTATATAGTTAGATTTATCTTCTGGTAGCATATGTCCATAAGCTTCATCTAGTTCTAATTCTTTTGCTACTAAATCAACAGTTCCTTGGTTATCTCCAGAGAGTACTATTAAATTTTTAACGCCTAATTTTCTTAGTGTTTTAAGTGATTCTTTTACACCTAGTCTTATTTGATCACGAATACCTATTAATAATTCTATTTTTTCATCTATTGCTACTAAAACAAGCGAATTACCATTCTTTTCAAATCTTGTTATATCAGAATTAATTTTACAACTGAACTTAATATTTTGTCGTTTCATTAATGATACATTTCCAACAATTACTTGATGATTTTCAACAGTTGCAATGATACCTCCACCTTTTATTACATCAGTTTCTTTAACTAGAAATGTTTTAGATTCATTTAGATAACTTACAATAGCCTTTGCTAAAGGATGATTAGATTCTTTTTCAATACTAGCTAAGTAACTAAATGCTGTTTCTACATCATTTGTATACACTTCTTTTTCTACAACTTTAGGATGTCCTATAGTTAATGTACCAGTTTTATCAAATATCATTGTATCAACTTTGCTAAAATCATTTATAACTTCACTACCTTTAAGTAAAATACCATTCTTAGCTCCATTACCAATACCTGCTACATTTGAGACAGGAACACCTATAACTAAAGCACCTGGACATCCTAATACTAATATAGTAATAGCAAGTTCAATGTTTTTTGAAAAAATCCAAACAATAATGGAGAATAACAAAACAATAGGTGTATAGTATTTAGAAAATTTATCTATAATACGTTCTGCTTCTGACTTTGAATCTTGGGCATCTTCAACTAATTCAATTATTTTACCAAAAGTTGTATCTTCTCCAACCTTATTAGTGATAATTTGAATTGTACCATTTTCTACAAAAGTTCCTGCATAAACAGCTGAATCTATTTTCTTACTTGATGGTAGTGATTCACCTGTTATACTAGCTTCATTTACATAGCCTTCTCCTAAAATAACGACTCCATCAACTGGTATTTTTGAACCTGTTTTTACTAGTATAATATCTCCTATTTCTACTTCATCTATAGAAACTTCTTTAAACTCTTTATTGTCATCTAATTTTAAAGCATTTTCAGGAACCATCTCAGTTAATTCTTTTATAGCAAAGCGTGTCTTGTTTAATGTTCTTTGTTCTAGGTATGCTCCAAATAAAAACAAAAATGTTACTATAGCTGATTCCTCATAGTTTCCAATAATAAATGCCCCAATAACAGCAATAGTAACAAGAACATCTATGCTTACTACTTTAATCTTTAATGCTTGATAGGCTTGTATTGCTATTGGTGCTACACCAATGATAGATGCAATTATTAACAAATAAATCGCAATTTGTTCTTTTAGAAAAACAAAACTACTAAGATATGCAGTTATTATTAGAATTGCACTTATTATTGTAATAGAATTTTTATTTTTAAACACTAATTTTTGCATTCTTTGACCTCCTAATCTATGCTCACTAAATATTTGAGATAGTTTTTATTCATTTTGCAACTCATATTCTTTATCTAATTCAGATAATAAATAATATACTTTTTCAAAACTTTCACAAACATCAGATGGAATAGTATAATTAGTAGTTATTTCTCTTAATTTTAGAAAATCATCTTTTAAGCTTTTATCATTAAAACCGTTTGCTTCCAATTTTTCTACCATTTTCTCATATATCTTTTTTACTTCAAAAAATTCTGGATGGTTAGCTCCATGCACACGAGATACTACAGGTACAAAAACATTTAGTGTTTTTAAATAGTTTTCTTCTATTGTTTCAATACTCATTTTATTTGTCATATTCTTTTCCTCATTTCTATGTAATTAAATATTTATTATAGATATATAGTATCAAAAATATAATATATATAACGTGACATAAGTCACTTAATCTAAATTAATTATTAATTAAAGATTATTACAGTTAATATATACTAGATAATAATTAGCACTAAATTAAAATAGCGTAATACATATTAGCATTTCACAAAAAAACTTTTAATATATAATTCATATTTCAAAGTAATTTAGACTATATCGAAAAAAACACTATATATAGCATAGATTTACTAGCAATATATAGTGCTTTTTTGTTTTTAAATTTTTTTATTTAATAATATTATTAATATTATCTACAAGACTAGACTTGTATACTTCAACTAATTGTAAGAGCTGTTCTCTTTGTTTTACATTCATGTTTTCTAAGGCCGATATTTCAGCATTTTCTAAATCAGTTATTATCTTTTTAGTAAAATTCTTTCCCTTTTCACTTAGTTTAATAGCTTTATTTCTTCTATCAGTTTTTATCTCATTTAAGACTACTATATCATCATCAATAAAAGTCTTAATAATAGTATTTACTGTTTGTTTAGGATAAAATGTATCATCACATATAATCTTTTGAGTACAATCTCCTTCATAGTTAAAAATAAATTCAAGTATAACTAAACTTATATCTGTTAAGCCTACTGATTTAGCATATTCAAAATATATTTTATCACAAGCTTGCCACATTTTAGTTAGTCTTATAGCTTGATCTTTTATAACATTATCACTCATTTAATAACCTCTTATCTAATCTGCATATTTATATACTACTTTCATCTTTTTATTATAGTACATACTCATACAAATAGCCATTATTTCAGCAACAGGTATTGCTAGCCATACTCCATTTAAACCAAAGAAAAATGGTAGTGTAATTAAACTTATAACTAAGAATATTAAAGTTCTAAAACTTGATAGTACTGCTGATACTTTACCATTGTTTAAAGCTGTAAACATAGTAGATGCAAAGTTATTAAAACCTAAAAACATAAATCCAATGGCAGATAGTCTAAAACCTCTAACTGCAATAAGATATACTTCTCCATCTTTTGGTACAAATATAGTAACAATTGAAGATGCAAAAATAAAACAAATTAGTAAACATAATACTGAAACAACTGATATTATATTAATACTGTGTTCATATATTTTCTTTAATCTTGAATAATAATTTTTACCATAATTAAAACTAACAATTGGAGCAATACCAGAGGCATATCCCATGTAAATATTAGTGATAATCGCATGAACAGTCATAATAATTGTAACAGCAGCTACACCATTAATTCCTGATATTCTTATAATAATGTTATTCATCAAAATCATAGTTATACCAGAAGCTGCTATTGTAATCATTTCTGACATACCATTACTTAAAGATTTATATATTACTTCTAGATCAAAATTAAACTTTGTAAGATATAAGCCTTCTTTTTTATTATTCATAAAATACACTAATCCTATAATTGCTGGAAATCCATAACCTATAGTTGTTGCAATTGCAGCTCCTTGTAAACCCATACCTAACTTAACAATTAGAAAATAGTCTAAAAAGATATTAAGTATTCCACCAATAATTGATCCAATAAGTCCAATACTAGGCTTACCATCACTTATAAAAAACTGTTGAAATATAAAACCCAATATAACAAAAGGTAACCCTACTAATAAAGGATATAAATAACTAATACATAATTCATAAATAGTTTCATCTGCACCTAATATATAAATAAGTTGATCATGAAATATATACCCTATAATTGCCAGTACAATACTAAAAGAAACTGCAATAACCACTATAAGACTAAAGGCACTTCTAGCTTCATTTATTTTATTTTCACCAAGCTTTTTTGCCACATAGGCATTTCCACCTGTCCCCAACATAAAACTTACTGCAATTATTAACATTAATAGTGGCATTACTATATTAACAGCTGATAATCCTTCAGCACCAATAAACCTTGCAACAAAAACCGCATCAATAGAGGAATAAATTCCCATCAACACATTAGCTACTACTGTAGGTAATGCAAACAATAATAACATTTTTAAACTAATATTTTTATCTAATGATAATTCCATAAAAATCCCCTTTCAGTCCGAAACATTAATAGTAAAGACTAAGGACTATTATATATAGCTTTACACCTTATGTCAACACTTTTTTATTAGATACATTAAATATTTATATAGCTCTATTACCTTTACCTAAGGACATTTGAAAATTATAAAGTTTTTAAAGTTAATGCTTGCATTACTATTCTAGTTGTAATATAATATATGAGTAATACATAAAGGGTTCCTTAGCCAAGTTGGTAAGGCATCAGACTGCAACTCTGTGACCGCCGGTTCGAGTCCGGCAGGAACCTCCATTATAAAAACAAACCCCTTACTTAAGGGGTTTTTATTATATTTTATAAGCTCAGTCGCTAATCGGTCGCCAAAGAATTTAGATAATCGCAGAAAATAGTGATATTTAAAGGAGATAAATTGAATGGCTAAAACAATTATAAAGTTTAAAGAAACATTAACGTGTGATTTTGAAAGTGAATTAATAGCAGCTATTACGATTAAAGAAACACATTTATATTTATAGGCAATAAAAAAGGACTAGCAATTAAGCTAGTCTTTTTACTTTAGTAATGTTTTATATTTTTACAATTTTAAACAAAAATCTTTTACTATCAGCATTATTCCATATATTTACTTTCTTTTTAGTTGCGACATTAACAACACCTCTACCTTTTGTATGTATTTCAACAGGGGTGTCATAGTAATTACTTGTCAAAGAAGCTTTACCTATCTTGTCCCAACTGTAAATATTAATATAACATTCCTTATTGTCATTACCACGGAAATAGGCACTGTGTGTAGGTTGGTCGCCTTTAGGTTTACTATTATTAACAAGCTTTTTATCTGTAAGTTGTTCAGCCATGTATTGTGCTAGTTTACTTTTATTAGCTTGATATGTTTTCATGTCAGATTTACTGGTAATGAATGCAACTTCTACTAATCTATAATTAAGTCCTTTTTGTTTGGCTATATTCATGTTTAAAAGGTCCGAACGTTTCTTAATACCACGATTAGTAAAATACTTGTCTAGAGCTTTTAAAATAGATTTATCGTATTTATCGGCTGCTAAACCACTACCAATTAAAACCTCACTACCGTGCGCACTTGATACACCTGCATTAAAGTGAGTTTCAATAATGATTGGTTTAGTTCCATGTGGCCATGAATAAAGTCCTTTTCCTTTAGCTGATTGTTGATACATATCTCTAGAAGTATCGTATATATGTACTGATTTACCTAGCTTTTTAAGATACTTAGCAAGCAAAGCATTAAACTCTCTTGTTAATTTATATTCTTTATATCCATTTCCGACAGCGCCAGGATCTCCAGCGCCATGTCCTCCAATCAAGTAGTAATCCATACTAAATCACTCCTTCTTCATTATCTATAACTTCTTCATCAATCACTTCAATGTCATCATTAAATTCAGATGAATCAATAGCTATTATATCATTACCCCCAACAACAGCATTTGTATTATTTACTCCTGCAATAAATTTAGTATATAATATTTGATTAAAAGCTCCCTTTGCTGTATCGTAACCCCCGCCTATTGCAAATCCTAATCCAATTCCAACTCCGATTGCATTTTCAATACTCATATTATTTAATAATTCAATTTGAATTAACTTATATTCTTTAATATAAATGATTATTAAAGTTGTTAAACAAACAGTAATTACAAATAACATAATCCCTTGCCAATTTCTTTTTGCAACATTATCAATTTGACTTTTGATAGTGTTCACTACAAAAATTACTATAGGCGCTATTACTAAAAACAATGCATTAAAATTATCTAAATTCATATATCTATTCTCCCTTTATTAATTTATCGTTTATACGATCAGTATCTTTTTTTAATTCTTCGATATCATTTGAATGTATGATATTAGCATTTTCTAAAACTACAATTCGCGTTTCATGGTTCCTAATACCACCACTATTTCCATTTATTTTTTCTAACAAGCCAGCATTAGCTTCTATACTGACATATCTAATAAATGCTTTACCATGTCTTCCTTTTAAAAATCCATACAAGGCTCCAGCAAAAGAAATTAAAGCTAATAAATTCGCTCCAACATTTTTAAACCAGTTTGCCCAAAATGCTATATCTTCGCTCATAAATTCTCCTTCCGACTTAAAAATTAACTAATTGCTCATATCCCACTAATTTCTTCTTTTTTTTATGAACATAGCCAATTTTATCTGATTTTTGCCTATTACAATCTCTATGTGTTAGTTGTAGATTGTCTAATGTATCTCTACCTCCTTTCGCTTTAGGTATTATATGATCAATTTCTGCAGACATTGGATGAGGAGTTTTTAATGTTTTATCAACATACTGACCGCATATTGCACAATGTTCTTCTTTTGCTAAAATAACTTTTCTGTTTCTACTAAATAAATCATTTGCCATTATTTAAACCTCTCTGCTGCATAATTACTAGCTAATGCCATTGCTTCAATTACACTTATATCTTGTTCGACATTTAAACTTGTAAACTTTTTATAGTCGCCTTTTTGCTTCCATGTCACGTTTAAAAATTCATCTGTAATTCCTTGCTGACTTGCTATATCAATAACATTAGTGTTGATTTGATATTCTAATAATTGTTGACCGGCTAAAAATTCATGAGAATTAATTTTTTTATATCTTTTCTTAAATTTTTTCTTTATCATTTCGCCAAAAGTATCTCTAAACATTCCATCCGCAACAACACCTTTAATGTTGCTATTTTCAAGTATGTATTTTGCTACCCAGTCAAAACCATCTTTATTCATTCTTTTATCTAAAACTTGTAAATAAATTTTATCTTTGTTTTTAGCAGCAATTACTGCACAATGATAGTCTGTTGAGAATTTAATTCCAAGTATAAACTCGCCTTTGTATTTTTGTGCTTCATCTTGATTTGTTAATACTCTTTCAATTGAATTTTGATTAAATATAGCTTTATTTTCAATCGAATGTAGAAGACCTAATCTTTGCACAGCAAAGTCTAAGTTATCTAGTGTTTTATACTCTTGAACAACTGTTTTATAATCTATACTTATGTTAAAACTAGGGTTTGTTCTCTTTAATAAATCTTTATCCAAAAATAAATTTTGTTCTTCTAATTCTTTTAGTGAATAACTATCGCCAATACCCCATTCAAATAAATTTGGCTTGCCTTTAAACTCGTTAACCATTCTTTTAAAAAAACATCATCATCTATTAGCCTTGGGCATGTACCAGCATATATAACTTTTGGATTTCCCATTGCCGAAATAGTTGGTAACATTGCTGACATCATTGCATCAGTGACAAATTGAAATTCATCAAAGATTAATACTTCATTACTTCCACCAATACCAGCGGATTTTGTTCTAGCTCTAAATTGTATACATGCACCGTTTGTTAGCACAATTTCTTGAGCGCCTCTTTGCCTAATAATTTTAGATACTTCATTATTAAATATTGGGTTACTTTCAAATTCAAAGGTAATCTTTCTGAAAAAATCTTCACACGATGCTACTTCATGCGATGTAAATAGTATCTTTTTTTTATTTAACAGTAGTTCAACCATAGTGATCAATACTAGAATTTGTGACTTACCATTTTGTCTTGGAGCAATAAATATGGCTGTATCTAAATTATCTCTAAAGAATTTCCAAACACTTTCAGACTGCCATTCATATGGCTTAAACGACAATAAAGAATAGAACTCTTTTAAAAATTTTTTTTGAAATCTATTTTTAGCCATCTATTTTAATTGCTTTCTTAATTTCTCTAACTTATTTTCTGGAATTTTTTCTTTTTTATTTAGATGTAGTTTGTAATGTGGAGGGACTTGTTTTTCTGTTATACAATAGTGTGTTAATTCATCTTCTGAATTAAAATTTTTAACAACAGTAGTAACAACTCCACCTTTTATCAAAAAATCTCTAGCATTATCTTCTGTCCAATCATTTATTGTTATCCCTTTTAATTTATTAGTCATATTTACCTCCTTTTAGGGTACTACCCCTAAAAAATCAATATAGCGCGTGTCCGTGTAAAGGTGTGAGGTAGACATAGACACTTTGACTTTGACTCCCCCCCCATTTTTAATTTACTTACTTTTTGTTAGCATAATACCATCTTGCTAATTTTTTTTGTTTTGCATTACCATTTTGCATTAAATACTTTGCACTAGCTTCTTCTAGTTTATATTTCCTACCATTAGTTTTCTTTCTAACAGTTCTCTTTCTAAGCCTTCCAACTCTTATTTCAACCTCACTTGCATTAGCATCTACTTTTTTATTTACACTTACATACTTTTGTTTAAGCAAACTATCTAATGCAGGTGACTTAAGTATCTGTTTAGATATCTCTGGTTCATTAAGCTTTACTTCAATGTCTTTGCTCATGCTATCACATCAATCCTATATTTATATGTAGCTGTCTGGATATTGCTTGGTGCTTGCTTAGAATCCTTTACTACTTCTAGATTAGGATTACCAACCTTAGATAACTTAACTACATCACACATTAATATATTAAATAGATTATTAACTTCATTATCATTTAAGTAATAGAATTGAATGTTAAATGAATGAGTAGCTATCAATCTATTCTTTGATACAATACTATCTAATGTTATTACTACTTGGGACTTTAACTCTTCTCCTTGATTAGCTATATACTTTTGATTAGCAACTATACCTTTGCTATTAAGTAACTCTATAATATTTGCAATCATTGCTACACCTCTTTTGATACTGATATGATTCCACTCTCTGGATTAATACTTAAACTATTCTTTGTACTTGATTTATTGCTTATACTACACTTGATATTATCATTAGCGTATATTGGTGCTAACAAAGGAATATCAAATGATTCCTTCTCGCCATCGTAGTCATAGCTACCACTAATAATAAGTGGAGTTACATTAACAGATGTTGTGCGCTTAGGTGCAATGCTATCAAAGGTTGTATATCCCATAACCTTTTTACCTAGCTTGCAAGTATACCAGTCATTCAATACCTTAGTACTGCTATCTGTTTGCCTTAATATAAATGACTCACCTTTGTTTTTATTATTAGTATTTGCAACAAAAAACTTAATGCAATTGATTTTAATCTTTCTAGTATCAGTATTCTCATCTGTTATTGTTGGTTCATCACCAATGATACTCATATATTTTTTTTGAGTACTGTTATAATATCTCACAACTTATCACTCCTCTTGACCTATTATCTCGCCACCAAGTGGACTAATAGCTAAATCTGAATAGTCTTTATAATTATCTAGAGTTGTAATATAATTCTTTTCTCCATCAGCTAATCTTCTATATGTCCACTTAGGCGGTTTAGTTACATTACCTTGTACAACTCTTGCACCAGTAAAACTAAATGAATATATGTTTTCATCAAGTCTTGTCTCTTCACATTTTTCATACGCATAAAAACCAGTATTAATTTGATAATTCCATCTTTTTGGAACAAATAAATAAACATAATTTTGAATTAGAACTTTCTCTCTAATTCTATTTCGATACGCTATGTTATCAACTAAAATAGTAAAATCTATACTTGGTGTTTTTCTATTGTCATTGATATATGCAATAGGCAATGTACTACCTTGAATCTCTAACATCTGAGTAGTTGATTCAGTTGTATAATGTCCTGTAGATATTACTCCATTAGACTCATATTGATTAAATCTAATGCCTTCACCTAACTCATTAATAAAGATTCCATAATCTACATCTGGCTCATCTCTAGCAATTATTCTTTGAGTTTTTGAGTAAGACCCTACTTTTACATATCTATACATTGTTCCACTTGTAACAGTTGTATTAAAGTCTGGTCTAACTTTAGCACCATTTTTCAATGCCATTCTAAACCTAGTGCATTTACCACCTTTTGTAGATAAACCTTGCGTTCTGCTCATACTTGCCATATCTCTAGCTAATCCATAATCATATGCCTTGCCACGTTTCCTGAAGAATAATCTTAAATCAAAACCATCAGCACCATCTTTAAATAGTTTAATTTGATTTCTTTTATTGTCTACATCACGTTTATTTATAAACATCCAAAATCTCTTAGACCATGCTTTAGAGTTTGCCCATGCTTTTGTAAAGAATACACTTCTTGGTGTTTGGTTATTCCCATAGTCAAAATAAACTATGATATTATCATAAGTATTTTTATCTAATTGCTTATATGCAATACGATCTTTCTTTTTACCTTTACCTTTGATTTTTATAGTTTCATAACCACCATTAAAACCTTTATTATCTCCACCAGTACCAATCCATGCACTTAAATTAACTACATGAGTACCGTTTTTGTTTAAATTATTTAGATATTGAGTCTTAGCAGTAGCAGTGCCTGTGCCAGACAATACTCCATCACTTGAAACTTTTAAATCACCTAAATTCCAATTTTCACTCCAATAATTTTTTCTTGAAGCTGAAGAATTTTTATAAGCTTGTTTTTGATAAACCTCATAAGATACTTTGTATTCATAAACTTTTCCAAAATCATTTATATCATGAAATTGATATTTAGTAGTATCACTGTCAGTTTGCATAATAGTTTCAAATGATGCAGAACCTACTTTTCTTTCAATTTTAATATTTGATAAAAAAGCATTTTTAGTGTTGTCAGTTATTTTTATTATTGTTTGTGGAATAAAACCACCAACTTGTTCTATAATAATTGCCATGATTAAACTCCTATTATGTATCTTAATACCATTGTATTATTGCTGTTTTGGATATTATCATTACTTCCAATAATTTTGTTATTCGATATATAAATATACTTACTATATAAATTAGAAAAACTTGTAATTTTTGCGCCTATAGAACCGTGCATTGTATGACCATTTCCCGGCATTAATTCAACTAATTTTTTAGGAATGAAAAAACTATTCCAGTAATAATCTCTTACTTCTCCATCAGCGAATGCACTCCACACAAATACTAATCCATTATTTAATGTATCAACATTTTGAGTTAAATTAATTGTTTTAGATGCATCCATATACCAACTCCCGGACCACAAAACATTCTGTGTTTTGATATTATCAATCATTTCTGAATTATTACTGACTCTATCAGTTAAATCGCTAATTTGAGTATCTAAAACATCATTTCTAACATTATCTAATTTTATTTTGAAACCGCCACTTTCAGCGCTGCTTAAAGTATTTAACGTTACATCATATCCACTTGTTTCATCTTCTCTGACCGTAAATGAAGTAATAGCATCTTTTGTTTTATCTAACGCATCAAAATTTAATACATTTAGTGTTGGATTCTCTTCATTAGTTCTATCAATGTATACGTTAGAACCGCTTTGAAATTTATATTCTCTTTTTGCTATTTCTGATGAATTTAGACCTGTAATTGCATCAATTTCATCTTTAGTATAAGTTTCTTCTTGGGGCAAAAAGGTTTGTCCAAAATCTACGAATTTTTTCCCATCCCACATTCTAAATGTTTTAGTTAATTTTTGATAGAAAACTGAAAACAGAGGAATTTCTAATCCATATACAACCTCTTGCATACTATAGTTATTTGGAAAAACTGTACTTAAATGATCACCATTATACATAGCATATAAACTAGGAATACTAGATTCTTCATAAATCATGAACCTTAACCCCGAATAGTCTTCTTCACCATAATATCCTCCAAGGCCTTGCCAATCATCTTTTGCTAATTCTTCATCACTAACAACTAAGTCTGCTTCTCTGATATTGGTTTTATCATACGTTGAAATATCATGTTTATATGCAAAATTAGATCTAATACACAAATATGTTAATGGACTATCAATTCCATAAATCATGTATACACTACTTGTATCACTTCCAATTGAAATGTATTCACCAATATCATCACTCATTGTTTGAGTTAATGGCTTACCAACAAAATCATTAATGTTTAAAATTAATACCTCTTCTATAATTTCAACAGTGCTAACTTGATATTTTGGTGCAACTACTTCTGTAGATAATTGATACAAAGTAGGTACAGCATTACTCTCAGATAATGCTGTTATGTACTCTTGCATTTCAGCAAGTTTTTCTTGAAATCTTATTTCTAAATCACTTTTATCATCCAGTGTTAATACTTGTTGGTCTAATGCGTTAACTAAAGTATCTAAATCTCTAGGTATATCTGGATTTGTTGCGTAACTTGGTAATTCTAACCGCACCATAGCGTCCTTTATGCTCATGAAAGACAGCTTTTATCTTCTCTGAGAGAATTTCTCTCCACTTGTTGTTTTGAAGGACGACGATATATGCTATAATACAATAAAGTAAAAACGATCGTTATGTTATAGAAAATAAAAATTTTTAGTGGGCCGTCTATAGTATGCTCTATCTTGATTTAAAAAATTCGCCTAAGGGTAAATGAATGATGTTTAAAGTGGATTTTTTATGTTTGAGTTAGACAATAGGCTACTTTCTGTTCAATGTACAAAGTTTTTACAGGGTTAAAGTTTACTATTGTTTCTATTGTTTGAAATATTGAAGGAGGAGTATCAAATGGAAAATAAAAGTAGATATGCCACGAAATTTTATGTGGTTTTAATGATGTTAAGTTTAGTGTCTCAGTTGTTTGTGCCAGTTCTTCAGGTAGCAGCGGTTGAAGTATCGACTGTAGTAACAGAGATGACTGCTAAGTCAACGGGGGAGAATACAACGGGGGAGAATACAGCAGAATTAAATTTAAGTTTAAATAATACTAGTTCTGAGAAGAAAAGTGAACAAATTAAACTTGATTCAGATGTATTAATGATACCAGGTGTATTAAATACATTGGTAAGTACAGAAGGCAAAAATGTTGGAACGTATCAAATTAAGAATCGACAAATTGATGTTGAGATTAATGAGAATGTTTCTGCGCAAGTTAACATTCCAGTTACTTTTTCAGCCACTGATACGGCAGCAACTGCAACATTTACAAATGGTCAATTAACAGCAAACGTTGATGTGGCTGCAAAGCAGAATAAGACATCATCTTCATCTACTAGTAGTTCTGAAGAAAAAGTAACTACTAGTACGAGTACAACATCAAGCACAAGTATAACTTCAAAAAGTGAAGTTAGTCCAAAAGCAACAACTCAGGATGAGCAAGCAAATGATATTAGCAGTTACTTACCTGATAGTTCTAATGGCACTATTATAGATAAAGCAGATATTAAATTTACAGATCCAAGCAATAATGAGGTTAGTGCAGCAGATGTCACAGCTGATACAAATGTATCATTAGCCTATAATTGGTCAATACCTAATGAACTAAAGGATGGCTATAGTGTTAAAGCTGGAAATTATTTTGAGTTTAAATTACCAGCAAATATTACCTATCGTGCAGGAACAGGTGACCTTGGAGACTATGGTACGTATGAGATAAAAAGTGATGGTACTGTACGTTTCACATTTAATTCAAATGTTGACGATATAGAGAATATTAAAGGTACCTTTAATTACAATCGCGCTAAGATCAATGTTACTGAACCTGGTCAAACGACAATTATTGTACCAACAACTTCAGGAGATCAAAAGGTTGACATTATTGCTAATCCAACTGGTGGTAATGATATTGCTAAGTCTGGAACTGTATCACCAGCCAAAAACCCACAAAGTGTGAATTGGCAAGTTGATATTAACACTAACGGTAGGACTTTAAATAATGCAGTTATTAAAGATACTCTACCTAAGGGTTTGAAATTAACTGGTACTCAAGTTTATCTGTTGAATATTGATTTGAAAGGTAATATTACTGGTGAAGGTCAACAATTAACGGAGAAAACTGATTATACTGTATCAGATAACGGTACGGTTACTTTGATAGGAAACTATTCAAAGACACAACAAGCATTTAGAATTAAGTATGCAACTGATATAGAAGCGGATGCAATTCCAAACGAGGGTGGAGATGTTAAATTTGAAAATAATGCAACATTAGTCAACAATGGTAAAGATTATCCAGCTCAGGCTACAGTAACAGCTAGTTATGGTAAGTTATTAGATAAGAAATACGAGGGTGCTTCAGCTTCAGGGTCACAAAAATTAGATTGGACGATTAACTACAATGCGGGCGATAAGAAGCTACTAGCTGGGACTGTATTAACTGATAATTTATCAGGAGCACAGGAATATACTGGAATACCAAAACTAGTATATACGGATGGACCAAATAGTGGTCAAGAAGTTAAACAAGCTGACTATGAGATCACTTACAATAGTGATAAGACTCAAATGACTATTAAGTTTACAAGTAGTTTAGAACAAGCGGTTAAAATTACCTATCAGACGCAAGTGAATACGCCAATTAATGGGTCAACAACCATTGGTAACTCTGCTGAAAGTAATGGCAAAACAGTGACGGTTGATGGCAAAAAGGTTGTGGAACAAGGAATTGTTAAGTCTCTAGGTGCTGTTGACTATAATGCAAAAACAGTTATATGGAATGTGAGAATTAATCAAGGCCAACAAGAAATGACCAACTGGTCAGCTGAAGATACAATTCCAGACGGTCTAACATTAGTAGATGATGAGTCATTTGTATTAAAGGATGTTACAACCAATAAAGCTTTGGTACGTGGAACTGACTATCATTTCACTAAAACGGATACTGGGTTCGAAATTGAATTATCAGGAGCATATAAAACGACTTCTGATGAATTCTTATTAACATATAAGACGAATTTTGATACTAAAAAATTAATTGGTAATAAATGGACAAATAAAATTGTGGCTACTTGGACAGATAAAAATGGTGATGCTCACCTTAATAATGGTCAAGCAGATTTTAAACCAAAAGAAGAATTCGTAACGGATGGTACAAAATCAGGTAGTTATAATGCAGTCAATAAGCATATTACATGGACAGTTGTGGCTAATTATAATCAACGAGAATTAAAGAACGGTAAATTGGTAGATACACTGACAGGGGATCCAGAGTATGTTACTGATAGTGCCAAGTTATATGAAGCCACAATTAATCTAAATGGTAGTTATACATTAGGTAAGCAAGTTGATACAAATATTGATTATGATAAAGATAGCAGAACACTAACGGCTAATTTGCCAGAAAATAGCAATAAGGCTTATGTTATGATATTTGAAACTTCATTAGAAGGTAAAGTCATTGACGCGCCTAGCTATGATAATACTGCAAAGTATACAAATGATGGTCAGGATAAGGACCTAACTGCTAAAGTGTCAGTACCAAATAGTGGTAAGGTTGCTTATAAAACTGGTGAGCAAGATCCAGAAGATTCTGCTTATGCGGTATGGAATATTACAGTAAATCCAGAGCAATCAACATTGAAAGATGTTACAGTTGTTGACAAGCCATCAACGAATCAAGTGTTGGATAAGAGCGACGTTATTGTTTATGGAACAAAAATTGCCACTAACGGTGCAATTACAGTTGATAAGGATAGTGTGTTAACAGAAGGTAAGGATTATTCAATTGATATTACGACTGACCAAACAAGTGGTGAGCAAGTCATGACGATTAAATTCTTACATGAAATTTCAACATCATATTCTGTTCATTATCGAACATTAATTAATAGTTCTAAGATAAATGATACGTTGAGAAATACAGTGACTGTCACTGGTACAGGTGAAAAAGTAGTTACTGGAGAAGTTACAACATCACATGATGTTGTAAACAATAGTGGAACTGCTGAAGGAACGAATTTAGACTATCAATTGACTAAGGTTGATAAGGATACTGACAAGGTTCTAAGCGGTGTTAAATTTGAAC
Source organism: Mycoplasma sp. P36-A1 (assembly GCF_049478495.1). Lineage (NCBI taxonomy): Bacteria > Bacillati > Mycoplasmatota > Mollicutes > Mycoplasmatales > Mycoplasmataceae > Mycoplasma > Mycoplasma sp. P36-A1. Next base: position 1,554,157 of record NZ_CP168083.1, read on the forward strand.
TTTGGTCGTACAAAAATAATGCTAAGGGTCAACTATTGCGTACAGGAACAACGGATGATAAGGGACAAATCAGATGGAATAATCTGAAGAGTGGTAAGTATGTTCTTGTAGAAACGGCACCAACTGATTATCAAACGGTTACAGACCGAATTATTACATTGAAGGCTGCTGATACTAATTCTGATAAGCTTGTTATTAGTACAATCGCAAATGAGAAGGTTAAAACTTCGGTTAGTGGTGAGAAAACTTGGGTAGATAATAATGACCAGGATGGTGTACGGCCAGATAAAATTACGGTTAACTTACTAGCAGATGGTAAAAAGGTTGACTCAAAGACGGTAACCGCAAAAGACGGTTGGAAGTATGAATTTAATGACTTAGATAAGTTCAAGGCTGGTCAAGAAATTAAGTACACGGTTTCCGAAGCAGCAGTTGACGGTTACAAGACAACGTATGATGGCAATAACATTGTTAATACGCATCAGGTATCCAAGACGAGTGTGTCAGGCCAGAAGACGTGGTCAGACCATGATAACCAAGATGGTGTACGACCAGATGAAATTACGGTTAACTTACTAGCAGATGGTAAAAAGGTTGACTCAAAGACGGTAACCGCAAAAGACGGTTGGAAGTATGAATTTAATGACTTAGATAAGTTCAAGGCTGGTCAAGAAATTAAGTACACGGTTGCCGAAGCAGCAGTTGACGGTTACAAGACAACGTATGATGGCAATAACATTGTTAATACGCATCAGGTAGCTAAAACGAGTGTGTCAGGCCAGAAGACGTGGTTAGATAATAATGATCAAGATGGTAATCGGCCAGACAGTATCACACTACACTTATTGGCAAATGGTAAGGAAGTGGCAACGAAGACGGTAACCGCTAAGGATAACTGGAAGTATGAATTTAATGACTTAGATAAGTTCAAGGCTGGTCAAGAAATTAAGTACAGTATTTCTGAAGATAAGGTCACAGGTTATAAAACAACGGTTAGTGGTTATGATTTGACTAATATTCTAAATGAATCGTCAATACCCGTTAAGAATCAATCAATCAATCAAGGAACACCAAAAAATCATAAGCATCAAGGATTACTGGAAAGTATACTTCCTGCCACTGGTGTATTAAGTTCGAAGAACTTTGTGATTTCTGGATTAGTGTTTATCTTGTTTGTATTAAGTAGTCTTGGGTATGTGTTTATTAAGAGACGTCATAATGACTAATAAATTTTATGTCGATGTGATAGATGAATACATTATCTAAAAAATAAAAATAGTCTGTGAATCAGTATGCAACATCAGATTCACAGACTATTTTTTTAAGCGGATGCATATAGCGTATCAAATTAAGATGGGAAGCTAGTTAAAATGAGAAAAATTGATAAAATTTGTCAATATATATTATTAATTATCATTTTATGTAGCATTAGTTACATTTGCTACCAACAAAATTGGCTGGGCGTTCATAATAAAATCGTGCAAGAAATACGTTCACATAGGGTCGTAGTTGATGATAGCAAGAAGATGAGTTTGGTTGATCGTAATAGAATTAGACAACGCCTAATGCGTGAAACGCAAACTGGTCTAAAAAAGCAAGGATTTGTTAGTATACCTGTTGTTGGTATTCTTGAGCCTATTTTTAATGATGCTTATTCAGAAAAAGGTCTGCAAGCAGGTGCAAATTATGCAAATCGTAGCTCGGTAGATCCAACTGGTAAGCAAGTACCAGTAATGGGGCAAGGTAATTATGGACTGGCTAGTCATAATTTTGATGATGGTTTAACGGGGTTTAGTGGTTTGCAGCAAAATTATCAAAATGATTCACCTTATCTTGTGAATGGGCAGAGACAAAAAAGTAATTGGTTGAATAATCAAGCCATTTACCTAGCTAATAGTGACGGTATTTTTGAATATCGTATTAAACAACAACGGCTGGTTAAGGCTGATGACGTGAGTGTGCTTGATCCCAGTCAAAATGCACAGGTAACAATTATTACTTGTTTATTTCCAAGTACAGCATATCGTATTACAACAATTGGGCATTCTCTAAACAACCATTTACATTGTCGTATGTTGTAATTTTTGTTCCAGTAGCTAAATCATAACCATGCACAATTGCATAATCGATAGCACGATACATTTGAGACATGTTTTCAGCTAATCTAGTAGCAACTAACTCATTGTATGTTCCGTTTTCTTTAGCAGCTTCAATCTCTTGTCTTGTCATTCTGAAATCACAAGGTATAGTTAATGTAACTAAATCAATTTTATCTACAATACCTTCATTTGTTTTTTTAGTTTGACCTAATGCAGTTTGAAAAGATGGAATATCAGCATTTACTAAAAATGCTCTATTTCCTTCCCAATTAATTGGTACTTGTCTAGCTGCTCCTAAAATGATTGATGATCTTGTAGCAGTAGCTGATAAAATCTCTCCCATTTTTACTGGGAATGGTATTAAATTTGGCATATTTCTTTCTCCGTTTCGTATTTTATTTTAAATAATTAACGGCTATTTAAACCTACCCAACATTTTTACGCTTTGTTGTAAAAGCTACCCTAGTTTAAAGTACTAGTTACTTATTTAAACCCTTGCGTGCCAAATAACGCTTAATTTTTTCTTCTTTAGCTTTTGACTCTTGAATAATTTGTAGTATGCCTTTAACTTTCTTTCGTTGTTTACTTCCATAATTTGTAATGTAGTCTTTAACGTTTATTTCAATACTACTTAAAATTAATTCTTGGATGTTTAATCCTTGAGTCTCTAATATCTCTAATGCGTATAATTCAGCATCGCTTGGTTATAAATCAATTAATTGTTTGATTGTTAAATCATCTATATCTAATACGTGATAATTTCTAGCAAAATATTTTTTTATTCTGTTATTTTTGCAGTCATTTGAGAAGTACTTAATGATGTGATTTGTTGCATCATTGGTTGCAAAAAAATACCAAGTTCCTCATAGCTTTCAAAACTATCAATAATGTCAGTTGCTTTATCTTCACCATATAAAAATTCGACAAAATCAATAATATAAGTTCCGTCAATTTGCATTTTTTTAACTAGTCTTGCAAATTTAGGCATACCTACTTTTTGTCGTAATACCTCATCTTTAATCTCTAAAATATTTTTATCTATCATTTTATTTACCTCCTAATAATTTTGAAGTTAATATATCTCCAATTTCACTATCTTTTGGAATCTTATTTTCTGAAGGATTAGGTGGTGTAACTACTGGCTTGTGTGAGTCAATAAATTTTGCCAACTTCTTTACACTATTTTCAATAGCTTCTTCATTATCTCCAGCTATTAAATCTAAGCTATCAACACTTAATCCGTTTTCAAGTGCTTTGTTTAATTTAATGTCTTTTAATTTATATGAATTAAGTTCATTATTTATTTTTTCAAAACCATTTAATTTTGACTTAATTTCCTTTTGACTTTCTTTGTATTTATCAATATCCTCAATGCCTAAGTCACTAAAAATCTTATCTCTTGTTTCTTTTTTTGTAGCAGCAATGTGATTATTTAAGTCTTCTTGCGTAAAAGATTTTTCAGTTTCTTGTTGATCATCTGCAAAAAACTGAATATTTAATTTAAATTTGTTAGTATTCATCACTTTTTCTCCTTTTATTTAGTAATTATATTTTGACACTAAAAAACCAGTTATAACTATACAAAAACTGTACTGTTTAACTGGCTGTTTAATTTTATAAATAGAAGTCTTCGCTTTTTCGATCTCTTTTAAAATATCTCTTTACACTTGGTGTTACTTCTTTTCCTGGATTTTCTTTTTTCCATTTTTGCTCATATATCTTATAATTCTGCTCATTTATATCATGTAAATATTGATATTGTTCATCTCTATTTAATTTTTCAAATTCTTTAAAGCTAATCTTTTCCATTTTAATCTACCACCTCTAAAATGATTTTATCTTTTTCTTTCTTCAGTAATTTATACTTAGTATCTTTATCTAGTAAAAGTTCTTTTTCATCTGGGCTTAATGACTGTTCTCCAATATAACAACATCTAGAATTTTTAGGCACGTATATTTCTAAAATTACATCTTCTTTAAATTCTAATGCCATATTTTCATCTAAAGTTGTACTATAGAATATTTTTTCTTTGAATTTTTCCCCAACGTTTATATCATTATAATATTTAGAATTTGTACCTCGAAATGTAATAACATCATCTTTTAGGTTAAATTTATCCATAGTTTCAGAAATATGATGTATATTTGCATTTATATCTGCAACTATATTTTTACTTTTCCCTGACAGATATTCATTTATGATAGATGCTTCTACATCTGTATATCTGGTTATTGCTTCAGCTTCATATTTATCTAATTCTTTATACCAAGACTTAGACTGTTTTTCTAATTTGTTAATTATTGTTACATCTGCTTTTACAAATTTATCAATTACATCAATTGTTTTATCTACAACTATATCTACGATTTTAGATAGTTCTTCATTAATGCGACTTCTAAAATTTCCTAGTTCTCGTTCTTCCCAGACACCTTTTTTAGCTCCAGTATATTCCTTGTTATTGCCTGTAGAAATAATAGCACATTGACATGAATCATGCCTTGCAAAACTAATATCAGATTGTTCATCCCCTGTACCTTGTTGTTCTAAACACCATTTACACGGTTTTGAACCTCTTGCCACTCTTACATATGCTCTACTCATGATGTACACGCTCATACTTTAATACATTAGTAAACGTTGTTAAAAACGTTCTTTTTATCCCAACAAAATTAGCAATTTTCACATCATTAATCAGTATACCTAAATTATTATATACTTGGTCAGTTGTATTTTTAACTTCGTAAAACTCTTTAGCTAGTCTTATTGTACTTTTATACCATGATATAGCTATTTCTAATGCTTTATCAACATCAGTTTGATTACTTAATATGTTTATTATATCACTTGTTGAATTCACATAAGAATCAAAACACTTAAGTTTTATTGATATTTCTTTTGTTATATTGATTGTTTTATGTTTTGCTGCCTTTACATTACCTAGCTTGCTATAATCATCAAATTCTAACATATAATCACCTCATCATTATAATAAGCTGATTAATTAATGCTAAACTATACAATTAACGTAAACTTTATAAGTGATTTGAAAGCTTATCATTTATAATTACAATCCTTTTATCTATGCCAGATACTGAATATCCGAGTAAATATGCAGTATTTTCTCTACTATATCCCTTTAGATAAATACATTCAAATATTTCTTTATCTTTATCGTATGGCTTCTCATTTAGGTTATCAATTGCATTTTTTAAAATGCCTACACGATTTCTTATATATAACATTTTATGTAATACTTCGCTATCGATTTTTTGATTATCATTTATTTTTTCTAAAAGTTTATATTCATCTTCATAATATTTCAGTTTATTCAAATCATTTTTATATTTTTGAATTTGTTTTCTAAATGATTTTCCCAATTTGTTATTCCTCCTTTTATAAGTAATTGTGTTATAATTTAGATGTCATAATAAATCATAAAACACTCTTACTAAAGGGTGTTTTTTCATGTTTAAATCAATTATTAATAAATATCCAGGATGTAATAAGTTCTAATAATTATTTCAATTTAGACACAGTATATATACAAATGCGAGCATAAGTGCAAGTATTGGAACAAGTATTGTCAGTAATGCTAAGTAGTTATTTAAATAATATTTATTGATATTAAATCTATAATTTTTTAGTGCTTTTTTTCATTTCCTAATTCTTCCAATAAAAATGGATCATTCATACTTTTGATATGGTCCAAAATTGGTTGTTCTAATCCTGCCATTATAAATCTTATCCTTTCTTTATTTCCATCTATTCTTATGCTTTCGTATTTTCCCACTATTATGTCCTGTATTTGGATCATAAGTTGAAGATGTTACTTTAATACCATTTTTCACTTTAAACTCTTTTACGTATTTATTTATGATGTATTCATTTCTTAAATCTTTATTTTTGAAAAACTTTTCTTCAATTGTTCCATCTTGATACTTAATTTTATATATTGGCATTTATTTATCTCCTTTAAAATTCACAAGCTTTTATCCATTTACCTTTGATTAAATAGATTTTATTATTTATTTGATTTTGGTAGCTTTTACTAAATATACGTTCTCCTACCATTAGTGATTGTTTTATCTCATCTCTTGTTAAAAACTGTCCTAGATATTTATCATGCTTCCAAACATCATAGACATATATTTCTAAGTCTTTAAGCGTAAATTTTAAATTTCTAATATATCTAACTGAAACATCTAGATTATAATAGTCTTTTAAAATAACACCATAGCGTCTTAGGTATTTTGGGAACATTCCTAGTTCATCTTCAACATAAAGTTGAACTACATCTTTTTTATTTGGCTTAATATATTTCTTGCCTTTAATACTGCGAATATCCATATATAGATTATATTCATATTTTGGATATTCTTCTAACTGATACCAATCCATAATACTGCTCCTTTTCAATCATTTTCATAAAATTGTATTTTGCCACTTTTAATAAACTTATCAAGGGTATTATCTACTCTTGTATATGTTAGATGATATTTATTTTTAAATTCATTCTCACCAATCATATGAACTTCAATATGATGATCAGAACATAATGGTAATACTTGTAATCCAATGTGCGATATTTTATTTCTATTTCTACCAATGCCTACTCTGTCAACATGATGTATTTGAGCGTGAGGCTTACCGCAGATTACGCACTGTCTTTTTAAACACATCATAAGCACTTGATATGGCAAAAAATTAAAGTCTTCATATTCTTTTGTTTTAAGATTTATTGGTATGTTGTTTATGATTACAAAATCTATTAAGTCAGTTATCAACCTTATTGCTTGGTCTTTTGTACATATACTTAAACTTTGAATGTGATTATGAAGCATTATCTGTTTTCTAATTATCTCTTTATCGTGGCCTGTATAGTATTCAATGTCTTTACAAATTGCAAATATACATTTTCTTTGAGAATCAGTAATTCTGATTCTGTCTGTAATATACATTTCAACTTTAAGTGGTTCATTCTCACTTAACATAAGCTGCTCTAGGCTAGATAACTCTAATCCTAGAACAACTACATCATTTCCTTTTTTAATCAAGACTGGCATTATTTAAAATGGCAACTCGTTATCACTGATTGATAATTCTTTATCAAAAAATTGGTTACCTGTATTTACTTTAACTGATTTAGTATTATCATTAACAATATTAGATTCCTTACTTTCCAAAAATTCGAAATTTTCTACAACTACTTCTGTAATATAGACACGACGTCCATTAGCATCATCATAGTTTCTAGTTTGAATTCTTCCATCAACACCAATTAAAGCACCTTTTGCAAGATAAGTCGCCATTGTTTCTGCAGGTTTACCCCAAGCTATACAGCTGATAAAATCCGCTTCACGTTCGCCACTTTGATTTGTAAAAGTTCTATTTACTGCAATAGTAAAGTTAATAAAACTTCTTCCAGATTGTGTCTTTTTAAGTTCTAAGTCTCTAGTTATTCTTCCTGTTAAAACAGTTCTATTCATGCAAATGCCTCCTTTTAATATAAATCTTCATAAATGCCAAGATCGGTTAAACTTATTTGCGATTGATCAATATCTTCGGCATATAGTCTTATTCTTAATTCTTCTATAAATTTTTCTAAATCTTTTAAAACTTCATAATTTAATACATTTGACTTTATTTTCCTTTTTACTTCATTTGAAGTTAAATCATATTCATATTCTGAATTTTGAATACTTAATCCAATTTGAATATTTTTATTCGTTACTCTTTGACTGAAAATTTCAGCATCTTCAAATAACTTATTAATTAAGAGTAATCTTTCATTTAATATTTTAGCTTGTTGATTATTATCCATATATTTTCTCCTTATAATCCAATAAATTTTAATTTAACACCTTGCCAATTTTTGTTAATTTCAAAATCATGGGTAATTGATTGGATATGTTTAGCATTATCATTTTCTAACAATTCCATATTTTGAAGCTCATCTAATATAGCTTTCAATAAAAGATTATCTAAATCAAAATTACTAGATTTAGATTGCCATACTGCATTTATTTTAGCTGGCGTAGCTATAAGCTCGTTTATCTGAGCTTTTACTTGCCAACAAATTAAAGACTGCAGGTCTTTTTTGGCTTTATTGGAAACTGCCCAATGAGTCCTAGCTAGTTGAGTGTAATTATTTAAATTAAAGTTTTTTAAAGGCATTTCAATTTTGATTTCTGTCATTTTATTCTTCCTTAAAATAATTTTTGTTGTTCTTCAAATTCAATGCTTAACAGTTCATCTTTTGACTTTTTATAAATATCTCTTAATACCTCGAATCCGAATGAGTTACGTTTTGTTTTTTTTGTAGCCAATAATGTTGTACCACTCCCAGCCACTGGATCAATAACTACATCACCCTCATCAGTAAAGGTTTTAATTAATTTTTCTAATAAATTAACTGGTTTTTGTGTTGGATGTATTTTGGGTACTTCTTTTACACTATCCCTTTTAAACTCAAACCAATTCAATATCATTTTTTTACCTGTTTCTTCTTGTTGCCAAGCATTGTTAAATTTAGGTAATTTGTCACGATATAATACAACTGCATATTCTGTTGCACCTAGTATTTTTTGATTAGCTTTTAAAGCTTGTCCACTTGTTTTTTTAATAAAAAATAACGGATAAGCATTTTTAAATCCATATCTTTTACCAATTTCGATTAACATATGCATTTGCTGAAATGCACAGAATATAATCATTGCTGGTGCTTTTCCTTTTTCTTTAGGTTCTTTGATTAAAAGCTTTTGACAAAAATGCATATATTCTACTAAATTAAAATTTTTATCGCTAGGGAAGAATTGCGAATTTGCTTTTTTACTTTCCCCATTTTTATTGTCTCCGCCAATATACCAACTCGGATTACTGGCATATGCATTATTTCCTAAATTATATGGAATGTCTGCTATAACTAATTGCGCTTTTGGTATGTTATACCTTTTATAGTTTTGAAAGCTATCATGATATAGCTCGCATTTTATCTTTCTTTGTTTATTTGCATTTTCCATTTTACTCTTCCTTTAAATAATTTTTAAAGAGTCGGTTTTGCATTTGAACATATTACTTATTAAGTAGAAAGTTTACACGCTCCTTTTTTATAAAGTTCCGACTCTTTTGTATAGCACACGATGTTATTTTTAAAAGTGAGTTATTCACTCCCTTTCTTGCTTTTTTAGTAAAGAACGCATCGCCTGCTTCTCTAATTCAATATTTAAATTTGGATCATTTAATGATTTAATATGTTGAATTATTATATTTTCCATTTTCGTATTTCTCCTTTTTTAAGATATTTACATTTGATTTTTATTTTCTAAATAAAATTTAATATATCAGCTGCTATCGTTAGCCCGCATAATATCAGCATTAAAATCATAAAAGGAGATATATCTTCTTCGCAATTTATATAGTCAATTGTGACTTTTTTTAATTTTTTTAACATATCTTACTCCTTGAAGGTAATTTTTATTATTATTGTCTTTCTAAAATACATCATTTAAGAACTTTTAAGCGTCTTTAATTCCATAGTTATATAAATACTCATTTTTAACATCAATAACTCATATGGACTAATAAACAAGTAAATTATTTGATTTTATTGTTTGTTAATACTTTCTTTTCTTTCATTTCTCATTTGATTTAGTATTTTGTCAACTTTTTTCTTATCAACTGGCGTTACTTTTTCAGTATATAACTGATCATCAACTCCCAAAGTTTCTTTTTCGTAATAGTTTTTAGTTGAATTAACAACAGGATTATATTTAACTTGTTTTTGATAATCCAAAAACATCTCGTTTAATAAAAATGAGTGAACATTTTTAATGAACTGTAATTGACATCCTAAATTTGCTTGAGTAATTAAATAATTTTCAAATCCAATTTTTATTTTTTCAAATGAATATTTTTTTAATTGCTTTTTTAATTGCAAGTCAACTAACTTTTTTGAAAATCTAGAACTAAAATTTTGATAGTATTTTGAAAATATAATTTTTAACATTTTAATATTATCTTGTATATTATCTATATTCTTTTCTATATTCTCTTCCTCTTTATTAATAGCCTCATCATTTTGATTAGGCAGACTAATCAATTTGATTAGGCATGCCTCATCATTTTGATTAGACATAACATCGTTTTTTTGTTGTGCCTCTTCAATTTGATTAGACACATATTCTTTATATTTTGGCGTTAATTTTAGTAATCTACAGTGAGCTAACTTCTTGCTTTCTATGAAATTATATTCAATTAAATTTGCAATTTTTCTAGTTACGGTTGGCAAAGAAACATTAAGCTCCTCTGCAATTGTTTTATTTTTTTTAACATAGCCTCGACCTTTAGAAAAATATTCAATATCATTTAAAATTATAGCCTCAATGATATCAATCTTTTTAGCGATTACTAACTTATACGTGTGAGAATCTATACTTATCATTGCTTTTTTTACTGCCATTTTTAGACTTCCCTTCTTGCCATCTCCTGCTTGCGTTTATTCTATATAATCGAAACATCATATTATCACTGTTATTTGCGATACCTATGCTTGTTTTCTTTGTTTTTATTGTTATTATTAAATTGGCCTTTTTTGACCACTTTTTTACGGCTATTTATTCTTTTGAGACCTAAATATATCGACTAATTCCTCTTGATTCATTTCTGTGTAAATTGCTGTTGTATTAATGTTTGAATGAGATAGCAATTGTTTTAGTTGACTGATGTCTCCTTTTTTTACATATTCTTTTGCAAATAAGTGTCTAAGCGCATGTGGATATACTTTAGTTTTTTTTACTTTAGCTTTTCCAGATAAGCGTTTAAGCTTGCTGCGATAACTAGTTTTTGATTTATTAAAAATAATTTCTTCTGGTCCTTTAAATGAATAAAGTTGTTCTAGCTGCTTTCTTAGCCATAAAGGTAACGCTTTAGTAGAACTTTTACCTTTATTTCTTACTGTAAATGATTTTTTACTTAGATCATGCATTGTAATTTGACATACTTCAGATATTCTCATACCTGAATTCATAATCACTAGAATAAATGATTTAATATCATAGTCAGCATCGCATGCTTTAATTAATCTTTTAAATTCTTTTTTATTCAAATATTCTCTATGACCTAAATCTTGAATTTGCATATGCTTCAATTTTAAATCTAATGGATTTAGAGTAATTATCTTATTCTTATAAGCCCAATTTATATAAATGTTTAATATAACAATTTTACTATTGATTGTTTTTTCATTATCGTATGTACTAATAAGATACTGCTTAAAGCTTATTAAGGCTCTTTTAGATAGCTCTTGAATATTGTTGTCCTCACAGTACTTATTAAACTGTTTAAGGCAGTATTTGTAAGCTTTAACAGTATTATTTGCAAGCTCATTATTAATACATTCTTCGATATATTCTTCAACCTTAATAATCAACTTTATCATTCCTTTCATTTTTAATTTTATATATCTATTTTTTAGAAATCTCTTGCCTTAAAGCCTTTAGACCACTAACTAGTGCAAGAGGTAAATTTTGATTACTTAAACTTACTAAATCTTCATATTTTTCAAATTTAATTCTTTCTTTTTTATATATTTCAAAATTATCTTTTTTGATTATAAAACTCAAATTGCTTTTAGTTTTAATAAATATGTACTTTTCATTTATTACGTGATTTACAATAAGATCACTTGAGTAAAGATAATTCAATATTTTTCTTATTTCTGGAGTCATAATATATAACTTTTAGACCTTTCATTTTTCTTTTTATAATTATATTTTTTCCTATTTGCCAACTTCAATGTTATATTAGATATATCAAACCGATAAAATTATGTGTTCAACTAAAGTTGTGTGGCTTGCTGTTACTGCATCAGCAAATAAAGCTTTAGGTTTCATTTTTTCGTTTTGTTTTTCTAATTCTATTCTTTTATTTCTTTCCTCTTTTAATCTGGTTGCTGCTTCAATTAATAAATCAGGATTGTCTAATAATTGATCAGTAGCATACATTCCTTCTTTTCTAATTGTTGGTAGTACTTCACTTGTAACCCAGCGTTTGAATTTTTTAGCACTTGGCAATTTACTTGAGAGGATGAGACTGTACAGACCGGATTCATTGATGATAGTCAAATCCTGTTTCCCACCAAGGGTGTCACATTTCGTTACCCCCTTATCCTCTTCATCAACATGGTCAATTAATGTTTTTCGGGTATTTGTATAACCGAGAATACCAGCTACATCCTTGCCTACAAAATAAATTTCTTCTTCTATCTTAATTGTTCGGATTTCTCCGAATTCATTGTTTTTAAAAATTTCTAAATTATTCATATGTTTCTCCTTTGTGTTAGTAATCTACGTATGTTATAATTTAAACGTAGATTTTATTTGTTTTAAGCGATTTAACTGGCGGGTTATCGCTTTTTTGTTTGTCTAAATCATCTTGAGCTTTAACTAAGGTTTCTACTGTGCAATCTCTTACTTTTGCTACTCTACTAGCTAATACCCAACGTTGAGTAGTTTGTATTTTAAGGTCTTCTCTAACTTGTCTATTTATTTTTTTTATAATATTTTCACAAGTTCTTACCTTAAGTCTTAATACAATTGACATTGCCTCTGGGCTGACTAATTTATCTGTCATGTTTATTCCTCCTTTCCAAATTCCTCATACAGTTTAATTCGTTTTGATTTAGGAATTTTTAATATTTTCGCAATTTTTTTAGCTGTGTTTATTGAAGGATTTCTTTCACCATTTTCTATTAGTGAGATATATTGAAAAGAAATATTGGCTTCATTAGCTAATTCGTTTTGAGTCAAACCTCTTTTTAACCTGTATTCTTTAATTAAATTCAAAATTTTCACCTCTTTATTCTACTTTTTGTTGAATACAAATATATTATAATTCTATCTTTCGTTTAAGTCAATATTAAATTCTCTTTTTTTGAGAATTAATGATATATTTATTTACAGTTCAACTTTTAGTAGATAGAATATTAAACAAGAAGTAGAATATTTCTACAATGGAGGTGTGTTTTATGATTGGTGATATATTGAAGGGATTAAGGAAAAAATCCGGACTAACACAGAAAGAATTAGCTAAATTATTGAATATTAGTCATCAAGCTTACTCAAAATATGAGAATGAAGTAACTGAACCAAATATAGAAACGATTAATATTTTATCTGAAATTTTTAACGTGACTACCGATTTTCTTTTAGGCAAAGAAAAAACACCAACAATAACTATTGATGGTGTTGAAGAAGAGTTAATTAAAATACCTGTTTTAGGTAATATACAAGCCGGTAATCCTACTTTTGCAGAAGATAACATAATTGGTTATGAAGATGTTCCAGCAAGCTTTGTAAAGGGCAATCCAAGCGAATATGGATTTCTATACGTAAATGGTGATTCAATGAATCTTGCTAGAATTTATGAAGGTGACAAGATTCTAATTCATAAGCAAAATGATGTTAATAATGGAGATATTGCGGTTGTCATGGTCAATGGAGAAGACTTTACTTTAAAAAGAGTTTATAAAAAAGATAACTTATTAATACTTCAACCTGAAAGTAGTAACACTATTCACCAAGCTAGATATTTTACACCTCAAGAAGTTTTAGAAAAACCAGTAGTAATCATGGGCAGATTAGAAAAAAATATAATTGATTACTAATGATAAAATAAATTAAAGGGAGAATTGTAGTAATGATTAAAAATAAAATAAAAGAATTATTTCAAACAATAGTTGGCTTGGATACTAATAGTGATGATCACACAAAAGAAACAACCTATGATATTGAAAACGAAATTTATATTTATAGTTGGGATTATATGCAAACAAACATTAAAAAAATGTTAGATCACTATTCTAAAATTGTTGACAAAGAAACAATTTACTACGGAAAAACTGATGAAGAGTTAGTAAATGATTTTGAAGTTGGACAAAAGATTTTCCAATTACCAATAACTAAAGATATTCAGACTAGATTAATTAAAGAGCCTCAAAATAAACATGATAGAAATGCAGTCAAGGTAGTGTGTGTACTAGATGGTAAAACATATCATATTGGATATATTCCATCAGAAATAAATAAATCAATTTTGAGCAAAATGAATAAAATAGATAATATAATCTTGTACATATTTGGTGGGAAATTCAAGATGATAGAATCTAACAAAGCAATACATGAGTATCTTAACGATCATTATAGTGTAAGAATAAAAATTAACTACAAATAATTAATATGGATTTACTCTTAAGAAGCCAATCGACTCTTTTTTGAAAGGATGTAACTATGCCAGAAAAAATTCAAAACATATTGTTTTATATGGATGAATCAGGACTTATAAATAAAAATGAACCTTGCTCTATATATGGTGGGGTATGGTTTACTGATAAAAAGAAAAAAGAAATTTTTTTGAGAAGATATAAGTCAATAATAAAAAATATAAAATGTAAATATTGCAAAGACGAGCAAGGAAAATGCAACTTATCCAATTGCCCAGAAGTTAAAAATACTATTATTAAAAATACTGATCGTAGACGCATTTTTACTCTTATAAAAAAAGACTGCAATACGTACTCAGTCATTATTAATAATTCTAAGCTTTATTCAAGTGTACTTTGTGCAAAGGAAGCTCGTGGAAGATATAAAGATTATATAATTAAAAGGATAATAAAAGATGTTATTAAACATGAATTAAATAACAATTATATCAATGGCCAAAAACATATAAATATTTGTATTGATTTAGACCAATCAAGTACTGTATCAAACGGATATTATGGTTTAAAAGATGGGATAATTGAAGAATTAGTATATGGTATACAAAACTTTGATTATGGCATTACTTTTCCACCAATATTAAAATCTGCAGAATGTAAAATTCATTATTGCGACTCTAAAAATCATTCATTGATACAAGCATCAGATATACTAGTAGGTGAAGTAAGAAAAATGTATATTAGAAGAGATATAAAAAGTATTAATAAGTTATTAAATGTAAAATTATATCAACCTTAAATATAAAAAAAAAGCAAATCTACAATTGTAGAAATGCTTTCCCACCTAGGCCGCGTATTTATAAATACGCTTAAAATTTTCATTTGACTTATTAGGTGTAGACCTGTCGAAGAATAATCTTCCGGTACCATTATAATATACCATAAATGATATAAATTCAATAAAAGTGTTTTACATATTAAATATAAATTTAGAGGTGACACTATGTCTGTAAGAAAAAGAAAAAGCACTGGTAAATGGAGTTTTGATGTTAGATATAAAACTCTTAGTGGTCAAAATAAAAGAAAAGAGCAAAGTGGATTTAATAGTAAGCAGGAAGCTAAAGATGCAGAGCTAAAGTTTTTAATAAGTGTAAATGAGCAAGATAATTCAAATAATATGACTATCAAAGAAATATGTGATATCTATGTAGAAACGAAATCAAAATCAGTAACAAAAAGCACAATGAAATACACTAATAACATTATCAATCTGCATATTTTGCCACATTTGTCAAAAAAAGAATTAAGAGAAATAAATCATCAAACATTATTAAAATGGCATAATGAATTAGCTAATAAAGAACTTTCTAATAAAAGAATAAATGGAGTAACTAAAAAATTAAGAGAAATATATAATTTTGCTAATAAAATAAACGATTCAAATTATAATCCTTTTAAAGCTATAGAAAAACTAAAAGAAAAGCCAAAAAAAGAGATAGTCGTATATGACTATCCCACATTTAAAAAGTATGAAGATGTAATTGATGATTTTGAATATAAGGTATATTTCAACATCCTATACTGGACTGGATTACGATCAGCTGAAAGTTGGGCGCTAACTTGGAATGACTTTTTAATTGAAACAAAAGAAGTTGATATTAATAAGAGTTGTATTCAAGGCATTAAAGGTATTGCCTGGGAGATTGGACCAACTAAAACTAAAGAAAGTAATCGTAAGATATTATTAGATAATCATACTTTCGATTTATTAATTCAATTAAAAGAAATCAAACAGAATTATGATGGTTATACTGAAGATGAATTTATTTTTGGTGGAGTTGAACCATTCAGAAAAAATACAGTTAATAGTTATAATAAAAAATACGCAAATCTTGCTGAAGTGGAGTATATTAGTTTACATTGCTTTAGACATTCTCACGCTACATTGATAATTCAAAAAACAAAAGATTATAAAATGGCATCAAAAAGATTAGGCCATAAAACTGAAAAAGAAACAATTGCGACATACTCTCATTTAATTAAAGATAGTGAAACTCAATTAATGTTTGAGTTAAATAATTTAAATAAGTAAATCGGTCGCCAATCGGTCGCCAAAATATCAAATTTAGCTATATTTTGCACATATTGTAAACTGCTAAAAACTCGATTAAACTGCGTTTTACTACATCTATCACATCTATATTATAAAACCGGCAGGAACCTCCATTATAAAAAACAAGCCCCTTACTTAAGGGGTTTTTATTATATTAAAATAATCAAATATCTGATTAGAGCTTAAAATAGTTTTTTTGGATTATTTAATAAACCTCCAAACAATATATCAACCTAAAAAATTTTTAAACCTTGCTCTTTACACACTTTTTCAGTTAAATCAAACTTCAATATAAGTACCCCTTTTTACTTTTCTTGCTTCTTTACACCTTAAATCGAGATCTATTAAAGTTTTAAATAAAACCGATAATTGAAGCTTTATAAGTAGTAAGGTTTACATCTATAACTGAATCAACAAGTGAATACTCATATTCATTTTGTGCTCTTTTCGCATCATATCTATACCTAACATATCTACAGTTAAGTATATCAACACATCCATTACAAACAACGATTATTTTATCTGTACGCTTACAAGGTATCATTGAATAATCAGAGCAAGTATTATTACATTTATTAACTTTACATTCCTGCATATGAATACAATCAAATACAAGAGATCTATCTCTTGTATTTGACTTAATATATAAGTATCTATGATTCTTAATTTCTTTACTTATTGTAACTTACTTTTCCTAAATCTTTAGCAATTGAAGTTTTAGTAGCAAATTTCTTTTAGTTTACTTTCAATGTATTCCCTTTCTACTAAAGTTAAATGTTTACCTTTATTTATTTCCATACTAATCACTCTTTCATAAAAATATAAAAAGCGAAATCTATTAATAATGTTGAATATCTATGTAAGACTAAGTTCTACTGATGTCTTAATGATAATCGATGTAAGACTTAATTCTATGAATCAACTAGAAGTATAGAAGTTAACTTTACAACAATATGTTTATTAATCAATAATTAGTCTAGATAAAAAAACTTCATATTAACATTGTTAACATGAAGAATATTTTTATCTTTTTTTATAATGCGATTTTCTACTTTCTTTAACATTAGCTGCTTCCCAAGCATCATATTTAGGTGTATATAAATTTAACATAACCAAGTTAAGTAACAATGATGGTGCAATTAATTTTGATAATAAGTATGGATCATTAATTCCTTGTTGTAATCCTACAATAATATTAGGAATTGTTGATATTACTAAAGCTATAGTACCATAAATAATTAATTTTCTATCATTAAATTTATATGCATATCCGGTTAAAAAGACACAAACAACTATCATTACTGCTGCAAAAATAAAGCTAATTGCAAGTGGATTGAATACAAATGAACTACTTGGATTTGTAAATACTAAATACATTGTTCCACCAGCAAAAATGCTAACAATAAGCAACAGTGATACAGATATTAAAGTTAAAACTCTTTTAAACAATCTAAATCACTCCTTTTTCAATAATAGTATACCATAAATATTACATTTGATATATAAGTAAAAGCATAAATATAATTGACTTGATTTATATTTGCTATAATGAAATATATGGATAATTAAGGAGGACTATAATGGGAAGACTAAATAATAAAGTTGCTATAATTACAGGTGCTGGTAGTGGTATTGGACAAGCAACTGCTATATTATTTGCACATGAAGGTGCAACAGTTATTGCAACTGATATTGATACTACAAGTCTAAATATTACTGTAAGTAAAATTCAAGCTAATAATAAAAAAGTATATTCATTCAAACATGATGTTAGTAGTAGAACTGATTGGCAAGATTTAATAACTTTCATAAAAGAAAATGATTTAAAAGTTGATGTTCTTGCTAACATAGCAGGAATTAGTTCAAATATTTCTTTTTCATCTTTAACAGATGCAGAATGGGATAAAGTATTTGATGTTAATATGAAAAGTGTTTTTATTGGTGTTCAAGAAACTATACCTTTAATGATTGAACAATCACATGGTTCTATTATTAATGTATCTTCGATGTGTGGTCTTTTAGGTAATTGTGGGGCTGGGCCTTATGCTGCCTCTAAAGCAGCATTAACAAATTTTACTAAGTCTGTTGCACATGATTTTGCAGCCATGAATATCAGATGTAATTCAGTACATCCAGGATATATTGCTACTAACATGACTAAAGATTTATTTGAAAATCCACTAATGCTAAAGTATTTCAAAGAAAACACACCTCTACCATGCTTAGGCAGGCCTTTAGATATTGCTTTTGCAATAGTCTATCTTGCAAGTGAAGAATCGCAATTTATCACAGGAATTGAATTAATAGTAGATGGTGGAATTGTTAATTCAAGATAAAATAAAAGGAGTTCAACTATGAAAAATATAACTTTAAAAAATAATATGGAAATACCTAGATTAGGAATGGGAACTTGGTATTTAGGAGAAAAAGCATCAACATGTATTCAGGAATTAGAAGCCTTAAGAGAAGGAATCGATTTAGGAATTACTTTAATTGATACAGCTGAACTATATGGATATGGTGCTTCAGAAGAGCTAATAGCAACAGCAATAAAAAAGTATGATCGTGAATCATTATTTATTGTAGACAAGGTAATGCCTCAAAATGCTACTAGAAATAAAATATTTGAACATTTAAATGCTAGTTTAGAAAGATTAGATGTAGATTATATTGATTTGTATTTATTACATTGGCCTACAGGAAATGATTTACAAGAAGTAGTTGATTGTTTTGAAGAAATGGTTAAGTCAAAAAAAATTAAATCATGGGGAGTATCTAATTTTGATACTGATGATATGAAAGAATTACTAAAGTGTAATAATGGAAATAATTGTGTAGTAAATCAAGTATTATATAATTTAGGATCTAGAGGAATAGAATATGATTTAATGCCTTACTTACATAAAAACAACATCGCATTAATGGCTTATTCTCCATTAACACAAGCTGGTAACTATGCTAAAGGTATATTAAAAAATGAAACTTTAGTAACAATAGCTAAAAAATATAATATTAAACCTATTCAATTATTATTAACATTTGTAATGCAAAATGAAAATATAATTGCGATACCAAGATCAGGAAAAGCACAACATATAAAAGAACTTCAAGAAGCAGCAAACATTAAACTAAAACAAGAAGATTATACTGCTTTAGATAAGGAATTTCCTGCTCCTGATCATAAAACAGAATTACATATTGAATAAACCAAGAAACAGAAGCTGCTATTAACAACTTCTGTTTCTTTATTTTATATTATTTTTATAGAATAAGTGATGTAATCCATCAAGTATTAAATCTTGATTTAATATCACATCACTACAAAGCATTTTAGCAATAATCTTAGCAAGTCCACCTGTTAAAATAACTTGAAGTTTAGCACCATACTCTATTTCCATCTTATTTATCATACCATCCAACATTGAAGCATAGCCATACATGATACCAGACTGCATACAACTGTTAGTATCTTTACCAATAACTTTAGATGGTATATCTAAATCTAACAATGGTAAAGCGCTAGTTGTTGTAGACAAAGAATCTGCACTAGTTTTAACTCCAGGACATATTACACCACCAATAAATTCTTTATTACTGTTTAAAATTGACATTGTTGTTGCAGTACCTAAATCAATAACTAAACAATTAACACCATATTTTTCATAAGCAGCTACAATACCAACTAAAATATCAGGTCCTAATGATTTAGGTTGATCAATTTTTATTTTAATACCACTTTTTAAATTAGGTCCTACAAATGTCGGTTTTAATTTAAAATATTTTTTAGATAACTTTTCAAATACTGGATTAATAGCTAATACAACACTTGAAACAATAACACCATTTATTTCATGATAATCTAAATCAACTAATTGAAGACAAGTAATTAAAGATATCGCATACTCATCTTCTGTTTTATTATGATCTGTGTTTAACTTAAATGTTGCTAATAATTTCTTTTCTTTATATAATCCAAAACTTATATTTGAATTACCAATATCAATAGCTAATAGCATAAGATACCTCCTATTTCTTAATATTCATCTAAGAATGAATATTTTTCTCCATCTTTAACATATCCAATAATTGTATCCATATTAACATTAGTTCCTGCAGCAAAAATTGATTTATCAACATCATCAAATATATCTTTATAATCCTTAATAAATTGCTTAATATGTGCTCTAGTGCTTGCTGTTTTACCAGCTGCTACAACACATCCACAATTCATTGGTGAAAGGCTAGTTTGTTTAGTATAGTTAATAATATCTTTTTCTCTAACATACACCATTGGTCTTAATAATTCCATACCATCATGATTAGTTGATTTTAATTTAGGCATCATAGTCTTAAAATTACCTGCATATAAAACATTCATCATAGTAGTTTCAATTACATCATTAAAATGATGACCTAAAGCAATCTTATTACATCCTAATTCTTGTGCAAAACCATATAAATGACCTCTTCTCATTCTTGCACATAAGTAACAAGGAAAATCAGCTGCCTTTTTTTCAATTACTGCAAATATATTTGTCTCAAACAAATGAATTGGAATATTCAAATGTTTACAATTTTCAATCATCATAGCTTTATCAAATTCTGAAAAACCTGGATCCATTGCAATAAACTCTAAATCAAATTTCTTTTTACCATGTTTTTGCAACTCTTGAAATAGTTTTGCAAGTAACATAGAATCCTTTCCACCACTAACACAAACTGCAATTTTGTCACCATCTTGTATCATATCAAACTCATTGATTGCTTTAACAAATGGTGCCCATAACTTACCACGATATTTTTTTATAATAGATCTTTCTATTTCTTTTAAACTTACTTTTTCTTCCATGTTTTTCACCTTCTTAACTAGAAAATTATACCATTATTAAATATATACTTCAATGATATATTAAGGTATATATTATGCTTAAATTCCGGTGTAATGTTACTATAAGTAAACATAATGATATGTATCGTAACTTTATGTGTTATTTTCACAGTATACTTAACATTTTTAAAAAATGTAATTTATTAAAAAACCCTTTAATTAAGCTTAAATTAGTACTAGAATAAGTGAAAAAAACTACACATATAATACTTTTATAAAAAAAGGTTGTTTATTTCAAGATACTTGTTATAATATAGATGTAAAAGCAGAAAAAACTATACGTATATAATAATTAATTATAGTTTTTATATTATATACAAAAAAATAAATAATGAAAGGAACTAAAATATTATGGTAACAAGTATTGTAGGACTAAAAGATGTAAGAAAAGCACAAGAGGTATTAAAAGATAATGCACGTCGTACCCCATTAATTAAATCATTCTTCTTCTCTTCTTTAACAAAAGGAGATGTTTATTTAAAGTTAGAAAATTTACAATTAACAGGTTCATTTAAATTCAGAGGAGCTTTCTATAAAATTTCAACTTTAACTGAAGAAGAAAAATCACATGGTGTAATTGCATGTTCTGCAGGTAACCATGCTCAAGGTGTTGCTTTATCAGCACACTTACAAGGAATTAAATCAACTATAGTAATGCCTACAACGGCACCTAAAGCCAAAGTTGATGCAACAAAAAGTTATGGTTCAGAGGTAATCTTATACGGAGAAACTTTTGATGAATGTAAAGATGAATGTATGAGAATCGCAAATGAAACAGGACAAACATTCCTACATCCTTATGATGATCCATTTGTAATTGCTGGACAAGGAACAATTGGACTAGAGATATTAGAAGATTTATATGATGTAGATACTGTAATTGTACCAATTGGTGGTGGTGGAATCATCTCTGGTATTGCAGTTGCTATTAAATCATTTAATGCTAATGTTAAAATTATTGGTGTTCAAGCAGAAAATGTTCATGGAATGAAAGCAAGTTATGATGCAAATAAAATAGTAAGACACTATGTAGCGCCTACTATGGCTGATGGTTGTGCAGTGGCTGTTCCAGGAGACTTAACTTTCCAAATCACAAGTCAATTAGTAGATGAAATTGTTACTGTTACAGAAGATGAAATTGCTACTTCTTTAAAAGACTTATTACAACGTGGTAAAGTTGTAGTTGAAGGTGCCGGAGCATTAGCTACAGCAGCAGTTCACTCAGGAAAAATTAATCATGCTATTACTGGTAAAAAAGTAGTTGCAATTTTATCAGGAGGAAATGTTGATTTAGCTAGAGTGGCAGGTGTATGTGATCACTTTATCGCAAAAGAGTATGTAGAAAGAGAAAAATAATAATTATCAAGGGGCTGTAATGCATTAGCATATATAGTTCTATACAATAAAAGGAAGAATGTTTACTCAATGTAGAGAAAACGTTCTTCCTTTTTAGTATAATTGATATATGAATACCGAATTACTCAATAACAATTATGCTTTTAATTATAAACCAGTTCAGCTTATTTTACCACTAGAAGTAGAAGTAATTTCACCAGCTGATGATGTAGTACATTCATTTGTAGAACTAATGAAAGGATTTAATTTATCAAAATACATAACTCGATCATACCATAGAGGTAATCAAGGGTATGATCCTACAATGATGTTACTAGTTATTTTATTTGCATATACTAACCAAATTTATTCTTTAAGAAAAATAGAACAAGCATGTAAAACAGACATACGATTTATGAGTCTTTGTAATATGAAGACTCCATCTCACAATGCTTTCGCAACATTTATAAATGAAAATTTAGTTGATAAAAATATAGAAAATATATTTTATGATATAAATAAATATATTATCTCTTGTGATGATTCAATTGATACTTCAAAACTTTATATAGATGGTACTAAATTTGAAGCCAATGCTAAAAAGACTAGTTTTGTATGGCGTAAAGCTGTTGAAAAATTTCAACAAAAACTATTTACTAATGTTTCAACTTTCATAGTAGAATATAATAAATGTTATGATCAATATTTTCCAGTTAAAAATAAATATAAATCAACATACTTAAAAACAATAGTAGAAGATATTGAAATAAATATAAAAAAACAAAAAATTGAGTTTGTTTATGGAAAAGGATCTAGAAAACACGATTTACAAAGAAAACATGAAAAAATAAATGATTATTATTCAAGATTAGCTAAATATGAAGAACATTTTAAAATATTTGAAAATAGAAACAGTTACTCTAAAACTGATCATGATGCCACTTTCATGCACATGAAATATGATTATTATAACAATACTGGAGTTTTTAAACCAGGGTATAATATCCAAGTAGGAGTTTCAAGTGAATATATAATGGTTGCAGATATATTTCAGTGTGCCAATGATTTGAGAACATTCATTCCATTAATGGATTTGTATAAATCTAAATATAAAAGTTATCCACAGTATCCAGTAGGTGATGCTGGATATGGTAGTTTTGAAAACTATAAATATTGTAAAGAACACAATATGGAATTAACTTTAAAATACCCATTATTCAATAAAGTTAATTTTGATAAAACTTTTGTTAAGAAGAAAAAATATCAAGCTATTAACTTTAAAACATCAGAAAATGGATTCAAAATTTGTCCTGAAAATCAAGAGTTTAATGTTTTAATAAGTGAAAATATAATAGATGTAAATGGCTACGGAAAAAAACAATATAAATATGAATGCACTAAATGTAATGACTGTCCAGTCAAATCAGAATGCACTAAAGCTGCAGGAAATAGAATGATAACAGTTACACCTGAGCTTGAAGAAATGTACAAAAAAGTAAATGAAAACCTTACAGGAGATTTTGGTAGTAACTTAAGAAAACAAAGAAGTATCCAAGCAGAAGGAACATTTGGAATAATTAAACAAGATTATCAATACACTAGAATACATAGAAAAAAGATAGAGAATGTCAAAACTGAGCTTTTACTAATATGTATAGGATATAACATAAAAAAATATCATAATAAAAAAAGCAGAATTAAGCTTAATTGATATATTTAAACTGAATATCGTGATAGGCTTTTTAATAATGCCTTTTTTTATGAAATATATTAATAACTGAACAAATTCTGTATTAAAACTAAAAAAGCTATAATGCATGATTATTAAATCAATGCATTACAGCCTCTTTTTTTGTATGTGTACAACAAATATATTAACTGTTTTATAAGCAAAACTTTAAACTAGTAAGTTAAACATTATATATAATACTTTGACAATAAAAAATGGAGGATTAAAATTATGTTACTAGATTTAAAGCCATGGACAATCGAATACGATCAACAGGCAACACAACATTATTATAGTCAAAATGAATTTTTAATTAATAAAGAAAACAATGATTTTTTTAATGCTATTTCTATTAAAGAAATAAAACAATTACTACAAAAACTTGGTGTTGATAGTAGTAAGGTTAATGTTAAAACAAAACTTCTTTCTAGTCACAACAAACTATTAAGCATCAATTTTTTAGTATGTGGAAAAATTAAAGTAATGCCACAAGAACAAGCATCAATGTATAAAGAATTTTATGATATAGATGTTTCTGATAAAATAGAAATACTTAAACAAGCAAACGATGATATTTCAGTATTTGAAATTGAAGACTGGATGTTTAGAGTTAAACTACCTCAAGATATCTTTGAAAGTTCTCCTTCAAAAGTAAAAGAAGATTACATTACAATCTCAGCAATACACAACCACAAAACTGTCTAAAAGCACAAGTTTGATGCGAAAATGCATTAAACTTTTTTTTATCTACTTATTACTAGTTAATATTGTTTATTTATAGTTAATTTACGATATTTTTAAATATTAGTATTGACTTAGACCCAGATATATTATACAATTACTCTTGTGATGCGGGTGTAGTTTAATGGTAGAACTTCAGCCTTCCAAGCTGACTGTGAGAGTTCGATTCTCTTCACCCGCTCCATTAATATATTAATAAGACTTATTTAAAGAATCACAAACAAAATATTTGCGGGTGTAGTTTAATGGTAGAACTTCAGCCTTCCAAGCTGACTGTGAGAGTTCGATTCTCTTCACCCGCTCCATTTTAGAGACCACATGAATAATTTAACATTTCGTTGAATTGATTCATGTTTTTTGTTTTATGTTCTTAAAATCATAAAACATATATAAAAAAATATATAGGAGATATAAAAATGAAAAAAATAGCTTTTGACAATGACTTATACTTAAAAATGCAATCTGAAAATATTTTAGAAAGGATTTCTAAATTTGATAACAAATTATACTTAGAGTTTGGTGGTAAATTATTTGATGATTTTCATGCCTCAAGAGTGTTACCAGGTTTCTTACCAGATTCAAAACTTAGAATGTTATTAACTTTAAAAGATCAAGTTGAAATAATAATTGCTATAAATGCAAATGATATTGAAAAAAATAAAGTAAGATCAGACTTAGGAATTACTTATGATGAAGATACATTAAGATTAATAGATGCCTTTCAAGATACTGGATTATATGTAGGAAGTGTTGTCATAACACATTATGCTAATCAACCAAGCACAGATAAATTCTGTTCACTATTAAATAAACTTGGTGTTAAAACATATTATCATTATCCAATTGAAGGATATCCAAGTAATATATCACATATTGTTAGTGATGAAGGCTTTGGAAAAAATGAGTATGTCGAAACAGAAAGACCTTTAGTTGTTGTTACTGCTCCAGGTCCTGGTTCTGGAAAAATGGCAACATGTTTATCACAACTTTATCATGAGCATAAAAGAAATATAAAAGCAGGATATGCTAAATATGAAACGTTTCCAATTTGGAATTTACCATTAAAAGATGCAGTTAACCTTGCTTATGAAGCTGCAACAGCTGATTTAAATGATATAAACATGATTGATCCTTTCCATTTAGAAGCTTATAATGAAACTACTGTAAATTATAACAGAGATGTAGAAATATTCCCTGTTTTAAAAGCTATGTTTGAGAAAATATCTGGTGAATCACCATATAAATCACCAACTGATATGGGAGTTAATATGGTAGGTTATGCCATTATTGATGCACAAGCAGCTCAACAAGCAAGTAAAGATGAAATAATCAGAAGATACTATGCTGCTTTAGAAGAATTCAAAAAAAATACTGGAACTCAACAAACTATTGAAAAGATAGAACTAATAATGTCACAAGCACAAGTATCAATTGAAGATCGTAAATGTGTCAAACCAGCTTTGTTAAAAGCAGAAGAAACAAATGATGCAGCTTTTGCCTTTGAGTTAAATGATGGTGTAATAGTTACTGGAAAAACATCTTCACTATTAGGTAGCGCTTCTGCTGCTTTATTAAATGCCTTAAAAGTATTAGCAAAAATTGATGAAGATATTCCACTTATCTCACCAAACATTATAAACCCAATTCAAGACTTAAAAACTAACAATTTAGGAAATAAAAATCCTCGATTACATACAGATGAAGTTTTAATTGCCTTAGCAGTTTCAGCAACAACAAATCCTATATCACATAAAGCATTACAACAACTAAAAAAATTGGCTGGTGCCGAAGCTCACTCAACTGTAATATTAACAGAAGTAGATAAAAATGTATTAAGAAAATTAAAAATTAATTTAACTAGTGAACCACAATATTCAACAAAAAAGCTATTTCATAAATAAATATCGAACATAAACTGTGATTTTTGATCACAGTTTTATTTATTCCTTTATTTATACACAACTTTAAGTTATAATTGTATTAAAGATTAAAAGTGAAAAATGAGGGTAAACTAAATATGAAAAAAATAAGTATACTGTTTTTACTAATAGTACTTTTTTCTTTGCCATTAAACATAGCAGGAAAAGAATATATAAGTGGAACAGTTTATAAAGATTCCAACATAAATGGAAAATTTGACAAAAATGAGAAAACACTAGCAAATATAAAAATTAAAATGTATAACAGCTCTAACAAGCTAATTACTAGTACTAGCACAAATAAAAAAGGCTATTATAAAATGGAAAAAACTAATAAACCTTTTTACTTAAAATTAGAAAAAATAAATAATAAAACTTTAGATATCAACACTTCAAATAACTATACCAATGCTAATAACTTTAAAAGCGATATGTACACAACTAGCGATTCAAAAATTAATATTGGTTATGCTAATAAAAGTATTACTAATAATAAAAGTGCTTTAGGACTACCTTTGAACAAGGTAATAACATTAAACCATTTATTTGAAAATGCAAATATAACTAATGTAATCACTAATAATAACAATTTGAAATGCACACATACAAATATAACGGTTAATTGTCTTGCAGAAGTGGAAGGCATCTATAAAATAAAAGTTGCCTATATTGATAATTACAAACGCACAAATAGTGCAGATTTTGTTATTACTGCTGCAACTAAAAAAGTTAGTGTACAAGGAAAGTTACAATTAAATGATATTTATAATAAAAGAATTTCAAACAATAATCTAACAACAACGCTTACAAATTTTAGCTTTAAACTATTAGATAGTAATAATAATCTTATTACCACAATATACTCAAAATCATCAGGTGATTATCAGTTCAAAGACTTATATTTGCCCTATCAAAAATATAAGCTTGTAGCAACTAATAATAACACTACTAACTTTAGATTTTCAAACAACAATAAATTAACTCAGAATAAAAACATTGTCATTTCTAAAAGTAATAATAATATCGATTTTGATATAGTTGATATTGATATACCTTCAATTAAAATAACAAGTAATCGTACTAGTAATGGCTTTAATCCAACATATATAAAGGTATCCAACCTAGAAGATGCTAGCACTAAAGTAAGTGCAAACTTTAAAATAACTAACTTAAGTACTAAACATGTCTATAAAAGTGATAAGTTAACCATTCCTAAAAATGATGGAAAATATGAAATACAATATTATGCAATAGATGCATCTAAAAATAAATCTATAATCAAAAAGCATGAATTTACTATCGATAATACAAAACCAATAATTTATTTCAAAGTCAAAAATATAGATGATTATCCTCATATTAAAATGAGTGCTAGTGATAATTTAGATTCAAATATAAAAATTAATTATCAAGTAATGGACAACTCAAATAATATTGTTATAAATAGCAATAGTTCAGAATTTGATAATAATATACTAAAAAGCTTAAGTAATAATAAATATACTATCAGCATAAGTGCAACTGATTTAGCAGGGAATAGTGCAAGTTATACTTCTAAAAAAATAGCTTTAAATAATAAAATAGAACAAAATACAAAAGCTCCTACAATAGCAGTAACCAATACACCTACACTAATAAATAGCAATGTTAATAAAGATGTAGATAGTTTAATAATACTATTATTACTAGTTCTATTGCTAGCAGTTATCCAAGTGTATCGTTTTTATCTTAATAAAAGACATTCTATATAAGAAAATAAAGTGTTAGCAATGCTAATGCTTTTTTTTATCTAAAAGCAAGAAGTTAATATCAACATCATTTTATAACATGGTATGTTACAATTATTATAAATACAGTACAAAGAGGTGTTAAAATGGAAAATACATATAATAATCCTGGTCTTAGTTATGAGCAAGTTAATCAAAGGATTAAAAACAAGCAAACAAATGATTACAATGCAACCTACAGTAAAACAAATAAAGAAATAATTAAAGATAATATTTTTTCAACCTTCAACATAATAAATACCATCGTTTTTGTTGCACTTCTATTAGTACAGGCCTATTTAAATACTTTCTTTTATTTAATTGTAATTGCAAATACCTTAACTAGTATAATCCAGGAAATAAGAGCTAAAAAGACTGTTGAAAAGTTATCAATTGTTGCTAAAGAGAAAGTACAAGTTATAAGAGATAATCAAATAGAAGATATACATAGAACTCAACTAGTAGTTGATGATATTATGATCTTAGAAGCAGAAGATCAAGTTGTATGTGATTGTGTAATACAAGAAGGAAGCTTAGAGATAAATGAATCATTATTAACAGGAGAATCTAAATCATTATATAAATATCAAAATGATGAATTATTATCAGGAAGCTTTATCATATCTGGAAATGCCTTAGTAAAAATTAAAAATGTAGGAGCAAATAATTTTGCAGAAAAGATTGCAATAGAATCTAAGAAGCAAAAGCAAGATGAATCTATATTATTGCAATCAATGAATAAGTTAATAAAGCTTACAACTTTAATAATAGTCCCAGCGGCCTTACTATTACTCTTAACTAGTATTTTAGAAAATAAAGACATTACAACATCAGTAATTACATCAAGTGCTTCAATAATAGGAATGCTTCCAACAGGTGTAGTTTTACTAATAACAGCCTCAATGAGTATTGGAGTTACAAGACTAGCAAAATATAATGTGCTAGTTCAACAACTTTCAGCAATAGAAAACCTTTCAAGAGTAGATATGCTTTGCTTAGATAAAACAGGAACACTTACACAAGGAAAGATGCAAGTAGTAAACATATATCCTTTATCAAAAAATACAACCCTTGATGATGTTAATCAAATAATGAAAAAATATTTAAGTGTTTCTAAAGAAAAAAATTCAACATACAAAGCTTTGATAGAATACTTTAAACCTGATAGCATCCATGAATTTATTACACAATCACCATTTAACTCCCAGAAAAAATGGAGTAGTACTTCTTTTAAAGATATAACATACTATTTAGGTGCACCAGAAATATTAACATATAATAACATTCCACCATTAATGAATGAACTTGTTAATAGTGGTCAAAGAATTATCCTATTAGGTTCTAGTGAAAAAATAGGTAATAAAGATGTCTTAAATGATGATATAAAACCAATAGCTTTAATAACAATGTTAGATCCACTAAGAGATAGTGCTGCAGCTACAATTAGTTATTTCAAAAAACAAGGGGTTAATATTAAAATTATATCTGGAGATAATCCAAAAACAGTTTCTAAAATTGCCAGTGATGCTAATATAGATAACGCTAGTAAGTATATCGATTTAACAAATATAGCTAATAACCATTTAGAAGAAATTGCAAATGATTATACCGTATTTGGAAGAGCAAATCCCGAACAGAAAAGAATTATTATAAAAAAACTTCAATCTCTTGATTACACTGTTGGAATGACAGGAGATGGTGTAAATGATGTTTTAGCTTTAAAAAGTGCTGATTGTTCTATAGCTATGGGGAAAGGTGCCGATGCAGCAATAAGTGTTGCACAATTAGTACTTCTAGATTTAAATTTTGATGTTTTACCTATGGTTGTAAATGAAGGAAGAAGAGTCATTAATAATATCACTAGAGTTGCACCAATATACTTTGTTAAAACAATCTATTCAGGTCTATTTACTCTCTTTTCAATATTACTTTCAAGCACTTTTCCCTTCATTCCAATACAAGTTACTCTAATAAATGCATGCATTGTTGGAATACCTTCAATATTTTTGACTTTTGAATGGGACAATACTAAAATTAAAAACAATTTTTTAGTATCAACTTTAGCAAGGGCAATACCTAATGCTATAACAATTTTTATAATGTATTTAGTAATACATTATCTACCAGTAACTGACTACTTATCAGAAATACAAAAAACAACTCTATTATATACTATCGTAGCTTTTATAACATATTTAACAGTAATTCAACAAAGCAAACCACTAAGTATATACCGATACATTGTTTTAATGATATCAATTATTCTATTTACTACAATATTAATTTTAAATATACATCATTTCAGATTAGAGGTATTTAACCTTACAACATTTAGTTACTTTTTACTAGCAGCTGCATTATCTTTATTTATTTTAAAAATAATCAGATATCCTATAATTAACTTCTTAAATAAAAGTAAGAGAATTAATAATCTACTTATTAAAAAGAAGAAATAAATAATAGATATAAAAGCAACATTTACATTTCAGGTAATATCTAGTAAGATATAAATAGTAGTAAATACTAACATAAGGAGTTGAACTAATGAAGCATAAATTCAAAACAAATGGTGTATGTCCCTCATTCATTAAATTCGATTTAAATGGAGAAGTTGTAACTAATGTAGAATTTGAAGGAGGTTGCCCTGGAAATTTAAAGGCAATTCCAATCTTAGTTGATGGTCTTACAGCAACTCAAATAGAGTCAAAGTTATCTACAATAACTTGTGGAAAACGTAGTACATCATGTGCTGCTGAACTATCTAAATTTGTAATGCAAGCAAGTGAAGAATCAGTACAATAAATAAAATAAACAAAAAGCAAATTATCTCTACTAGAATAATTTGCTTTTTTTATATAAATGCTTAGTATAATAAAATTGACACTAACCAATCAATCTTAAAAATTCTTTGAAACTTTCTTATAATATCATAGTTATTTATCTTTTAATTTTCAAGATAATCATATCTAATTTCAAAATTGTCTCGTTTGTCATTATAAACAGTTAAGTTAAATCCATCATTATCACTATTATTAATTAAAAATGCTTCACTGAAGTTTAGTATTTTTTCATACGTTTTTTCACCAAATCTTGAAATATTAATACTCATATTTTCATTTTCAGAAATGAATATATATTTATCTTTCAATAATATCGCAAATTCATAATTATTACATTCTTCAAAATCAATTGTACATATTAATGTTGTAAACTCGTTACCATTTATACCACTTCCATCAAAACTAATTAAGCCATCTATTACTTGTATGTTAGTGACTCTTATTTCAAAGTTTTCATAAATCTTAGTTTTAATAAAATCTTTATTTTCCATTTTACTAAAAAAATTATTTTTTTCATAGAATTCAATTACCATATCCGATTCTTCAACTTCTAAATTCTCATATTTAAATTCAATCAGCCCAATAGTATTACTATCTAAAACAAAGATGTCATCATAGTAATCTGAGTTATAGTTTTGAACTCTTTCCTTGATTTTTTTACCATCATAATTATACTCTCTTATATACATATCATCTTCATTAGGTTCAAGTGTTATGATCGTTTTATCAACATCATTTACAATAAACTTAGCAAAATACTCACACTTACTTATTAATATTGCCCCATTTTTATTAACTAAGTATATCCCAGATTTATTAGGTTCTCTAGACATAATATTTATTATTACTTTATCTTCAAAATTTCTAATATTAATCGATATAGCGTCTACATTGGGTAATTCTGCGATTTTCTGACATTTATCATTTTCTAAATAGTATATAATAACTGATTCTTCATATATATAATAGTAGTTAGATGAATCAACATCTAATCCTTTTAATTGACCTTTATATTTACAAGCATTTTCATTTTTTACTACTTCAAAATTTGAATTATTTATATAATATTCACTATAATTCTTTACATTATTCTTTTTTTCTTTAATATATTTAGTCTCTTTTAAATCACCTAGTAAGGTAGTCTTTGCGGTGAGCATATCATTATTTATGAATTGCCTTATGAATAAAAATAATAATAATAGTGTTGGTACAAGTAGTGTCAAAAATAATATTTTCTTTTTCATATTAAACCAATATCATCTTAGTAGCTGCAGGTTGGTTTTTAATGGTTACTTTTGCTATACATTTATTTGGTTTTTTACCATATTCATTATATGTGCCCACTTTTTTTATTAGTCTTTGAAATAATAACTCTTGTTCTGATTGTATTATTTCTTCTGAGATCACTCCATTAACATTAGCTTGAACATTAATATTTAATAATAGAGCGCAATAAAACACTGTTAATACTACAATTAATTTCTTCATAATCAATTCTCCTTATATTTTTTTGAAAAATTAATATGAGCGCTCATTTAATCTTTTCTTACTTTCAAATTATCATACATTTTAATCCATTACTATACTTTATGGATTTATTACTCTTAGATAACTTAATTATAACAAACATTTGCTATACGTAATATAAAAACTAGTTAATTTATAACTAGTCTTTATATATTAATTATTATTTATCTATACTATTAATCCTT
This sequence comes from Mycoplasma sp. P36-A1, assembly GCF_049478495.1. NCBI lineage: Bacteria > Bacillati > Mycoplasmatota > Mollicutes > Mycoplasmatales > Mycoplasmataceae > Mycoplasma > Mycoplasma sp. P36-A1. The sequence goes on from NZ_CP168083.1 coordinate 1,587,514, forward strand.
TAATTTTTAAGATAATCATATCTAATTTCAAAATTTTGATAGTCATCATTATAAACAATTAAATTAAATCCATTCTTGTCACTACTGTTAACTTGATATGAATCAACTGTGCTTAAAATGTTTTCATATGTTTTTCCACCAAATCTAGAAAGCTTAATGCTTCTATCTTCACCTTTAGAAATGAGAATATATTTATCTTTCAATAATATCGCAAATTCATAATTATTACATTCCTCAAAATCAGTTGTACATATTAATGTTGTAAAATCATTATCGTTTAAACCACTTCCATCAAAACTAATTAAGCCATCTATTACTTGTATGTTAGTGACTCTTATTTCAAAGTTTTCATAAATCTTAGTTTTAATAAAATCTTTATTTTCCATTTTACTAAAAAAATTATTTTTTTCATAGATTTCAATTACCATATCAGATTCTTCAACTTCTAAATTCTCATATTTAAATTCAATCACTCCAATAGTATTACTATCTAAAACAAAGATATCATCATAGTAATCTGAGTTATAGTTTTGAACTCTTTCCTTGATTTTTTTACCATCATAATTATACTCTCTTATATACATATCATCTTCATTAGGTTCAAGTGTTATGATCGTTTTATCAATATCATTTACAATAAACTTAACAAAATACTCACATTTACTTATTAATTTTGCTCCATCTTTATTAACTAAGTATATCCCAGATTTATTAGGTTCTCTAGACATAGTATTTATTATTACCTTATCTTCAAAATTTCTAATATTAATCGATATTGCTGCTACATTTGGTAATTCTGCGATCTTCTTACATTTACCATTTTCTAAATAATATATAATAACTGATTCTTCATATGTATAATAGTAGTTAGATGAATCAACATCTAATCCTTTTAATTGATCTTTATATTTACAAGCATTTTCATTTTTTACTACTTCAAAATTAGTGTTACTAATTTTATATTCACTATAATTTTTTACATCATTCTTTTTTTCTTTAACATAATTAGCTTCAGTTATATTTTCTATAACAATAGTCTTTGAAGTGAATACATCATTAACTTGGGTTTGCCTCATAAGCAAAAATAATATTAAGAATGATAGAAATAGTATTATTAAAAATAGTATTTTCTTTTTCATATTAAACCAATATCATCTTAGCTGCAGCTGGTTGATTACGTATTATTACTCTAGTTATACCTTTTTTTGCTTTGACTATCCCTTTATTTGGTTTATTACCATATTCATTATATGGGTATAGTTTTTTTATTAGTATTTGAAATAATAACTCTTGTTCTGATTGTATTATTTCTTCTGAGATCACTTCATTAACATTAGCTTGAACATTAATATTTAATAATAGAGCGCAGTAAAACACTGTTAGTACTACAATTAATTTCTTCATAATCAATTCTCCTTATATTTTTTTGAAAAATTAATATGAGCGCTCTTTTAATCTTTTCTTACTTTCAAAATATCATACAATTAAATCCATTACTATACTTTATGGATTTATTACTCTTAGATAACCTAATTATAACAAAAATTCACTATACGTAATATAAAAACTAGTTATTTTATAACTTGTTTTTACATGCAAGTTGTCAATTATCTATACTATTCTTTATCTTATCTTTCTACATATAACTAAATATCTTACCTGTCACAAAAAGACTAGTTAAATGAATAACTAGTCCTTTTTATAATGTCCTTATAATATTAATTAGGACTATCATTAATAAATTTATTGTTGTCCTTTATTAATTATTTGATTTTATTTCTTTAATTCACAAGATAGTCATATCTAATTTCAAAATTTTGTTGTTTATCATTATAAACAAGTAAATTAACTCCATTATTATCACTACTTTTAATTTCGAATGATTCACTATAGCTCAATATTTTTTCATAGGTTTTTTCACCAAATCTAGAAAGATTAATACTCATATTTTTATGATCAGATATAAATATGTATTTATTATTCAATAATATTGCATATTCATAATTGTGACATTTAACAAAATCAGTACTACATATAAGAGTATTATATCCATCATCATCTAAACTGCTTCCACTAAACCTTATTAGACCATCAAGTACTTGTATGTTTGTGATTGATCTATTATATTTTTCAATTCTTTTTGTTTCTATTTTATTTCCATTTTTTAAAGCGCTAAAAAATTTGTCTTTCTGGTATTTTTCTATAACCATATCAAATTTGTCACTTTCTGGTGCTTCGTATTTAAATTCTATCAATCCTATAGTATTGTTATCTAAAACGAAAATATTATCATAATATTTTGAGTTATAATTTTGAGATTCTTCATTTATTTTTTTACCGTCATATGAATATTCTTTTATATGCATTTCATCTTCATTAGGTTCAAGTGCTATGATTGTTTTATCTACATCATTTACAATAAACTTAGCAAAGTAATTACATTCACTTATTAATTTAGCTCCATCTTTACTTACTAAATATATTCCAGACTTATTAGTTTCAGATGACATTAAGTTAATTAACACCTTATTTTCAAAATTAATAACATTTATTGAAATAGCATTTATACTAGGTAATTCAACAATTTTTTTGCATTTATTATTTTCTAAGTAATAAATAGTAACTGACTCTTCATATATATAATAATAATTAGATAAATCAGTACCTCTGTTTCTTAATTGATCTGCAAAAGTACATTTATTATTGACTTTTATAACTTTAAAATCATTATTATCTATATAATATTCCTTATAATTTTTTATATCGTTTTTCTGCTCTTTAACATATTTAGCTTTAGTTAAATTATCAAGTAAGGTAGTGTCGGCTGTGAATACATCATCATTATTGACTTGTCTTACACGTAATAATATTATTATTAAGAATATTTGTAGTAGTATTATTAAAAATAGTATTTTCTTTTTCATATTAAACCAATATCATCTTAGCTGTCATCGGTTGATTACGTATTATTACTCTAGTTACACCTTTTGTTGCTTTAACTATCCCTTTATTTGGTTTATTACCATGTTCATTATGTATATATACTTTTCCAAAGTATTCTATACCTTCTTCAATTTGTTTTTGAAATAATAACTCTTGTTCTGATTGTATTATTTCTTCTGAGATTACTCCATTAATATTATCTTGAACATTAATATTTAATAATAGAGCGCAATAAAACACTGTTAGTACTACAATTAATTTCTTCATAATCAATTCTCCTTATATTTTTTTGAAAAATTAATATGAGCGCTCTTTTAATCTTTTCTTACTTTCAAAATATCATACAATTAAATCCATTACTATACTTTATGAATTTATTACTCTTAGATAACTTAATTATAACAAATATTCACTATACATAATATTTTTTTCTATAATATTCATTGTCTTATCTTTCAATACATAACTAAATATCTTAATTGTTACAAAAAAAACTAGTTAAATAAATAACTAGCTCTTTTAATAATGTCTCTATAGTATTAATTAGAACAATCATTTTTAATTAATTGTTGTTCTTTTTTATTTTTTGTTTTTTTGTTACTTTATTTATACAAGATAATCATATCTAATTTCAAAATTATGTTCTTGATCATTATAAACAATTAAGTTAAATCCATTGTTGTCACTACTGTTAATTTGATAAGTATCAACTGTACTTAAAATTTTTTCATATGTTTTTTCACCAAATCTAGAAAGATTAACACTTCTATCCTTATCTTCAGAAATCAGAATATATTTATCTTTCAATAATATCGCAAATTCATAATTATTACACTCTTTAAAATCAATTGTACATATTAGTGTTATTAAATCATTATCATTTAAACCACTTCCACTAAATCTAATTAAACCATCTATTACTTGTATGTTAGTGACTCTTATTTCAAAGTTTTCATAAATCTTAGTTTTAATAAAATCTTTATTTTCCATTTTACTAAAAAAATTATTTTTTTCATAGATTTCAATTACCATATCAGATTCTTCAACTTCTAAATTCTCATATTTAAATTCAATCACTCCAATAGTATTACTATCTAAAACAAAGATATCATCATAGTAATCTGAGTTATAGTTTTGAACTCTTTCTTTGATTTTTTTACCATCATAATTATACTCTCTTATATACATATCATCTTCATTTGGTTCAAGTGCTATTATTGTTTTATCAACATCATTTACAATAAACTTAGCAAAATACTTACATTTACTTATTAATTTAGCTCCATCTTTATTAACTAAGTATATTCCAGACTTATTAGCTTCAGATGACATTAAGTTAATTAACACCTTATTTTCAAAATTAATGACATTTATTGAAATAGCATTTATACTAGGTAATTCTGCGATCTTCTTACATTTACCATTTTCTAAATAATATATAATAACTGATTCTTCATATGTATAATAGTAGTTAGATGAATCAACATCTAATCCTTTTAATTGATCTTTATATTTACAAGCATTTTCATTTTTTACTACTTCAAAATTAGTGTTACTAATTTTATACTCACTATAATTTTTTACAGCATTCTTTTTTTCTTTAACATAATTAGCTTCAGTAAAATTTTTCAGAAAAGTAGCTTTTGCTTTTATTAAATTCTTATTATTTGTTTGCCTTACAAATAATAATATTATTAAGAAGAATATTGATAAAAGTATTATTAAAATTAGTTTTTTCTTTTTCATATTAAACCAATATCATCTTAGCTGCAGCCGGCTGGTTACGTATAATTACTCTAGCTATATCTTTTTTTACTTTAACTATTCCTTTGCTTGACTTTTTGCCATATTCATTATATGGGTCTACGAGTTCTATAAGTGATACTTCTTGCATCCCACTACTATATCTTTTACCCTTTGCTTTTGATGCATTTAAAAAATGACCATTAGTATGATATCCAAGTCTATCATAAGCACTAACATCTCTTTTTTTAACTCCTATATTCAGTATCACTGGTCTTTTTTGTACACCTACTACTGTTCCTATATAATTAACTAGAGTTTGTTCACTAAACTTAGTTATATTTACAAAACGATATTTATTAGATATATATGATCTACTATTTAATACTGTTCTAATCATCGAATACGATGTACCTGCCGTTGTTGTTTTTAAACTTTTTGCAAGTGAATCCTGTGTTGAAGCTGTTTTAGGATAAAAGTACCTTTGAGTTTGAAGGACAGTTGCCGGTCCACAATAATAATGATTTTTTTGTTTAACATAAGGTACTTTAATACCAGAATATCCTGTTATTACTCTTAATTTATCATTAAACACTTCTACTGTTTCTAAGTATTTGATATCTTGTTCAACTTGTTCTTGAAATAATAACTCTTGTTCTGATTGTATTATTTCTTCTGAGATCACTCCATTAGCATTAGCTTGAACATTAATATTTAATAATAGAGCGCAATAAAACACTGTTAATACTACAATTAATTTCTTCATAATCAATTCTCCTTATATTTTTTCAAAAAATTAATATGAGCGCTCTTTTAATCTTTTCTTACTTTCAAAATATCATACAATTAAATTCATTACTATACTTTATGGAATTATTACTCTTAGATAACTTAATTATAACAAATTATTATTATATTTATATTTTAATGATGCCTAATCAATAAACTATCTACAACTCATAAACATGTATATACATTATCTAAGGTAGCTTGTTTTTTTAATATATAACTTATTTTTACATTTTTATATTGTATAAAAAAAGGATATTTCTATAAAATAGAAAATATCCTTTTTCCTAATAATCACTATAATTATTTGGCTGATCAACAATTTCTTGTTCTACTGGTTCTGCTTTTTTACTTTCATTAGTAGTTGAAGACATGTTTTTACTATTATCTTGATGTTTATCATTACTATCATTAGATTTTTCTTCAAGATCTTTCTTAAATAAATTTCTAATAACAAAGTATGATCCAACTAGACCTAATATACCAGCTACAAAACCATAAGTAGCACCAAAGAATACTACTATGGCAGCACCTATAATAGTTATAACACTACCAAGTATTCCTTTTGTTCCAAATTTATACATTATGTATATAGCAACTACTATCATTAAGAATCCGATGATTCTAAATAGAAATGGTGCAATGTTTAACATAATTGGAATATATGTTCCATTAGTTGCCCATGCAGCAGTGCCCCTTTTAAAGGATATATATGATCCATAGAAACACACAATAGATAATAATATTTGTAAAACAACACTTCCTGAAACTCTTAGCTTCATAATAATCCCTCATTTTCTTTATATTCTTATATATAGTATAAAACAAACTACATTTACAATCTAATATCATTATAGTATATTTAATAAATTTTGTATGCTTAGACACTTTGATGTCCTTATATATATTTAACTATTGTTTAATTGTTAAATACATATAAGAATAAAAATGGGTAAAGTGTAAAACTTAATTCTACACTTAGGCTATAGATGGTTCATGTAATACTAAATTCTATACTTAACGATTAAAAGGTGTTTTTTTAGTGATGTTTACTTTCAATACTTATCTATAGTGGTATACTTATATTCAAAGTAAGACTAATTTCTACACACTGAAAATCATAGTAGTTTTGTAATTTTGTAATGTTGTAACACTAACTTCTACTATGTATGTATTCATTCAATCGATAGAATTTCGCTTATTTTGATATTAATTCGTTACGGTTTATTTCTTTATAAGTTTTGGCTTAAGTATTATACTTGAAGGTTCTATTTCACTAATTTTTAGTAATTGTAATATTTCATTGGTGTTATCAATAAAATATTTCATGTAATTAATTGGTGATTTACCATTACAAGTTTCAACTGGATATGAATTAATATGTGAAAAGATTAGATCTAAATCTTCTTGTGATTTTAAGCCAAGATTATTTAGATCTTTTTCTTTTGGCAATATATATCGCAATGTTACATGGCCTCTTTCAACATTTGCTTTTTGATATGAAGCCATTGGATCACAATAAAATAATTTACTACCTAATTCTTCAATTTTATCAGTTGCATAAAATTCACTACCTCTATCTGTTAAAATCACCTGAAATATATTTTTATATAAGTCATCTCCAAGTAAAGACTTTAAATATTTTAGACCATTTACCATTGCTTCCATAGATTTTTCATTTTGATAGACCCCAATCATAATTTTGAATTTTCTAATATAAAAAGTCTGAATAAATGGACCAGTTGATATATTATTATATACTGTATCCATTTCTACTACAGAGGATGAAGCATGTTCCAATAAATATTTTTCAAAGTCATTAAACTTTCTGTTGGTTAAATAAGCTCTATTATTTCTTGGCTTTGATTTAATTTTTTTTACTTTTCTTGATACTTTACATCTTAAATCGAGATCTATTAAACCATCTTTAGAAAAGACTCCATTAGAAATATAATTATAGAGTGTCTTTTCACAAATATTTAAATTATCATTAGATTTAATAATCGCATATGGAGAATGTCCATTATTTATTAAAGGTTTGATAATAGAACCGATAATTGAAGCTTGAGAAGTAGTAAGGTTTACACCTATACGTGAATCTACAAGTGAATACTCATATTCATTTTGAGCTCTTTTCGCATCATATCTATACCTAGTATATCTACAGCTAAGTATATCAACACATCCATTACAAACACCGATTATTTTATCTCTATGCTTACAAGGTATCATTGAATAATCAGAGCAAGTATTATTACATTTATTAACTTTACATTCTTGCATATGAATACAATCAAATACAAGACTTCTATCTCTTGAATAAGACTTAATATATAAGTATCGATGATTTTTAATTTCTTTGCTTATTGTAGATTTACTTTTACCTAAATCTTTAGCGATTGAAGTTTTAGTAGCAAGTTCTTTAAGTTTGCTTTCAATGTATTCTCTTTCTACTAAAGTTAAATGTTTACCTTTGTTTGTTTCCATACTAATCACTCTTTCATAAAAATATAAAAAGCGAAATCTATTAATACTATTGTATACCTGTGTAAGACTAACTTCTACTGATATTTTAATGAAAATCGATGTAAGACTTAATTCTACGAATTAAGTGTAAGTGTAGAAGTTAACTTTACACTTTACAAGAATAAAAATGACTAATTGAGTTTAAGATATTATATACTAATAAATATTATTAATGTATAATATCTTATATGTATATTTTGTGAAAGGAGTTTGATTTGTGCTACAACCTTATAGACAAGAAAAACTTATATACCAATTATTTTATATTTTAATTGCAGGATTTATGATTACTGCTTTTGCTACAACATCAATAACAGATTTATTTAATGGATTAATTAAAATAATAACAATGGAAGAGGTTTTAATAACTGATTACTTTGAAGTTGCAGGTTTTGGGCCAGCATTATTAAACACATCATTAGTAACCTTATTGACACTTTCTATAATAAGAAAAACAGGTATGCGAATGAATGGTTTAGCATTTGCGGCTATATTTACATTAATAGGATTCTCTTTTTTTGGAAAGAATGTTTATAATATCTTACCTATTTATTTTGGAGTCTTTTTATATGCTAATTATGTCAATGAACCTTTAAAAAACTTTTTTTTAATAGCTATATTCTCAACTTGTTTAGCACCATTAATTGGTTCTAACTTCACTGGTACTCCTTCAGGTTTTATCTTAGGAATTGCTATAGGTATAGTATATGGATTTGTCATTGCACCATTAGCTTCCCATGTTATGAGATTCCATAATGGTTATACATTGTATAATGTTGGATTTGCCGGTGGAATGTTTGCAATTGTTATAGCATCCATCATTAAAACAATGGGCTTTGAATTAACATCTGTCTATTTTATTAGTGATGAATATCATTATCAATTATTATTTTTATCATATGGAATATCAATAGTATTTATTATTTTAGCTTTAATAAATAAAACTTTTTCTCTAAAAGATTATCTTAAATTAACAAAAAGAAGTGGTAGAGCCGTTACTGACTACTTTGCTTTACATAATCCATGCACTGTTTATATGAATATTGGAGTAATGGGTATTAGTATCACAACCTTAGCATTAGCATGCCAAGTTCCTTTTAATGGACCAATTATAGGTGCAATCTTTACAATCATGGGCTTTTCTGCATTTGGTGCTAGTCCAGTAAATGCATGTTCAGTAATTATTGGAGCTGCTTTAATGCACTTTTTATCTGGTAATGAACTTAAAACTGAATATATTATTACTCTAATATTTGTTGTTGGTATTAGCCCAATTGCAGGACAGTATGGTCCAATATATGGTATTTTAGCAGGTATGATGCACTATTCAATTGTTTGTTTTTCTGGAAGCTGGCAAGGTGCTTTCAACTTATATAACAATGGTTTTGCTAGTGGTATCGTTGCTGGTGTTTTAGTTAGTATTATTGATAATATAAGAAAGGTAGAATGAAAATGAGATTAAATGAATATAAAAAAATAGGAAAACTTAGTGATGAAATTATTACTTACTTTTTAAAGAATAACTACCATCACATTAATTTTGATATCGCAATAGAAGATGAAAGAATCATTTTAAATATTGAAATTAATAATATAAAAGCAAAAGAAGAAAAGAAAATAATTGAATCTTTTGATTCAAGAAGAAATTATTCTGTAGAGGAATATGGATGGGAGCTTCTTGGTGAAAGTGAAAGTTCAAATGAGTTAGAACTAGTTGGTATGTTGTTTGATCGTTTCTACTATGAAAAAGAAGGAACAACTGGCAAAATAAAACTTGTAAGATTTATCTAAAAAGATACTAAGTTAGAATAACTAACTTAGTATCTTTTATTATGCTTAAACATCAATTAACAATTTTTCTTCATCATATTCTCTTTTTAAGTGATATTTAAATATTCTATCAATGATAAACATTCCTTTTTTACGTATAAACATATGTATTATAAAATATATAATGTAAACTAGACCTATTATACTAAAGACTGAATTTACATTTCCAGAAGTAAATATCATTGGAAAACAAGCTGGTAAATATACAATGCATGTTCTTAAAAAACGTTTTATCATATTATCATTATTAGTATCTAGATAAGTGTCACTTAGCTTCATTGCTATGGTTTGATACTTCTTACTAAACAATGGAATAGTAAAGAATATTATAATAACCACAGAAGCTAGAATAGTTGTAATATTTGATGATGTATATGTATCACTACTACTTATATGTTTAGCTGACACTACTAAAGCAGCAATTAAATTCATAAAAATACTCATAACAAATATAACTGCAATATCAGCTAAATAAATAACAAATTGTTTAAACTTAGTAACTTGAAAATAGCTACTTTTTGCTGATTGATCTTTTTCAGGATTAAAAACAAAATTTAATTTATTTGCAACTAAAGCTCCTATAACTGCTCCTAAAGTATTAAACATTAAATCATTAATATCAAACAATCTATATGGATAAGGATAAATAAAGAACAATCCTGATAATTGAAGAAGTTCAAATGATAATGATACTAGAAAAGCTATTACAATTATCTTAGATAAAGGTTGATTAAATAATTTTTTAAGATATACTCCTAATGGAAATAACAATATTACATTGAATAATGTTGTATACACTGGTGGAGCTTTAAAGAAACCTATAACTGAAAAACCGTGTTTTGCAAAATAAGTTGATATATCTTTTATAAAATATAGTGGATCAAGTTGCATATAATTTGTTAATGGAAGTAACTTATCACTCATTTCAGTAATATCAGGTAGTGGTAAAATTGTCATGAAATAAGCAACTTCAATATAAAAAATAAATGACAAAAAAACAAATCCTTCTTTTACAACAAAATAACCATTTCTTCTAAATTCCATTAGATAAGTAAAAAGTAATATAAAATAAAATAAAAAAGTAAATATTAATAATGCCACAATAATTGTATTGGCATAAATAGACATAGACATCTTCCTTTCATTGTAATTATAATGGATAGAGATTAATTCTAAAAGCATATAAGCTATATTTTTAATATTCTAACTATGCCTTTACTATTTATTTATAGTTTATATAAGAAATTGATATATATTATGTTTTTAAACATATAGATTCATACAATGTAATACTATATAATATAATAGACAATAACATGAAAGGAATTAAAACAAATGAAAATAATCGCAATAAATGCATCAGCAAGAGCAAATGGAAACACTGAACAGGTAATCCTAAGAGCACAAGAAAGATTAGAAGCAAACAATATTCAAGTAGAAGTTATCAATATTGCTACAAAACTTATACATGGTTGTATTGCCTGTGAATACTGTCATAAAAAAGATAATACTAATAATGAATGTGTCTTTAAAGATGATATTGTAAATGAAGTAACTAAAAAATTAAGAGAAGCCGATGGTATTATTGTTGGATCTCCAACTTACTATGGTGGAATTACTGGAAACCTAAAGAGTTTATTAGATAGAGCCTTCTATACAAACTCAGACCTTTTATCAAATAAAGTGGCTTTACCATTTGTTGTAGAGCGTCGTGGTGGTGGTATGGATGCTTTAAGACAAATTGAAAACTACTTTGCTTTAGCTTCAACTTATCTTGTACCTACAAGATATTGGAGTGTTCTACACGGAAGAAAAATTCAAGAGGTCTTAAATGATGATGAAGGACTACTTAATATTGATTTTAGTGTTGAAAGTATGATAAAAATGTTAGCACATAAAGATGAAATGAAACTAGGTGAAATGCCATGGAAAATGACAAACTTTTTTGCCAAGGTAAAATAAAACAATTACATGATTTAATTGAAAAATCAAAGAATATAGTAGCTTTAACTGGTGCAGGAATATCTGTTGAAAGTGGTATACCTGATTTTGCCTCAAGTAAAGGACTAATAGAAGGAAAGAAAGTATATCCAACACAACTTGTACTTTCACATAACTTTTTCTACGAACATCCAGATCTGTTTTATAAATTTTATAATCAATACTTAGTTAATCCTAATGCACAACCTAATGCTGCACATACTTATCTAGCAGAATTAGAAAAAACAGGAAAACTAAAAGGTGTTATAACGCAAAATATTGATGATTTACACCAAAAAGCAGGAAGTAAAAATGTAATAACATTACATGGCTCAACTAATTACTACACTTGTTATCATTGTAATAACCATTACACTATGAGTGAACTATCATTTAATGGAATTCTAAAATGCCCTAATTGCAATCATTTATTAAAACCAGATGTAGTATTGTATGGTGAAAACTTAAACAATGATGATTTAAAAAATGCTATTAATCTTTTGATTAATGCAGATTTACTTCTAGTAATAGGCACAGCCTTACAAGTATATCCAGCTGCAGGTCTTATTGATTATTTTAACAAAAATTTAGTTGAAATAAATTTAAAACCTACTACTATAGACAATTCTTTGACTTTAGGAGTATATGAAAAAGCTGGAACAGTTTTTAAACTATTAAAGGAATTAGATTAAATATAAAAGAAAACCGATAATGAATATAAATTCATAATCGGTTTTTATTTGTCTTTTTTCATAATTATATTATACTAAAAGTTAATAATTAAAAGACAAAATCTGTATTATTTAAATTATATATATTTACTGCTAGTGATAAATTTTTATAAAACTCAAATTCACTAGAACTTTCTTCTAACATCTGTCTTAATTTATTGATACGGTATCTAATTGTATTTTCATGCACATACAATAATTTTGCACTATCTTTAATATCTCCAGTAGCAGTAATATAAGCAATAGCAGTTTCCATCATTAGCTCATCAGATAATATTGGATCTAAGTACTCTTGCATAAAGCTTTGGTATTCTGGTTTTTTATAGTTTTTAATCAATAAGTGTAAGAAATCTTCATCTTTATTTGTTACCAACCTTCTTTTAGTTACATATGCTACTTGTAAGTTTGATAAGGCATTAGAAATACTCATGGCCATATCTTCTCGAAGTAAAGTCATTCCTATATAATAATCAAAGTCATCCATTATATTTGTAAAGTAATCAATGTAATAAGTAAGAGCTTTATCTTCTTTTATAAATATAAAAGCAGAGTTATAGTATTTATAAACTTTTGTTCCTTGTGCTAACTTATTTATTTCATGATAAGCATCATGATCCATTATTTTAAATACAAAAACTAAATATTTAGTTCTTTTATTTAAATCAAACAATTCTAAAGCTTTAGTATTTGTAATTGTTTCATTGATAATACCATCAATCATTTGTTCATAATAATTATTTCTTTCTCCATCTCTTATCTCATAAGAAACTTCATAAATGATATCCTCAAAAGTAAGGTCATAGCCAAAAAAGAAGATTGGAAAAGAGTGTCTTGTAGCTAGTCTTCTAACTTTTTCAGGTAATTGCTTATAGTAAACTCTTTTAATAGCTAGTCCACTAACCTTATCCTGTATTAATTGTTTAACAATATCATAAAGCAATTGATCATTATCTTTAGCAACAAGTAAAGAGCTTATTACTAATTCATTTTCTCTAAAGTATTCAACATCATCTAATAACTCAGGATCAAATTCATAATCTAATACAGAAACATTATCAATTTTATTATCTATATTAGCATTAGGAATAACTAATTCCATTTTCTTTAAAATAACATTATCCATTATTGTACGTAAAGTTTGCATGATATCACCTCTTATTTTATTATAGCAAACACTAATGTATAATAAAAGCTAAAAACGCTCACAAAAAAAGGATATGTTTAAAACATAACCTTAATTTAAGCTTTAGTCTAAAAATCTTTCAAGATTTTCATAATAATTTGTTGGTTGTATTTCAATAAATTGGACTATTACTTCTTCTTTTCCTAAACCTTTTAAAGCTTCAGTTATAATAGTTGCAACCTCATCTTTAGTTTTATCAGGTCGCTTAAACCATTCTACTTTCACAAAACAAGTTAATTCATTTACTTTTCCATCAATATAAGCAGTTGCTTGTGTATCATAAAAAGTTATCCAGTCACTTGGACATTCAATAACTTCTGCAAGTAACTGTGTTTTCTCAGTAATAAACTTTTCAAGCATAGGCGTATTTACATTTTTAAATGTTATATGTGGCATTATCTTTCCTCCATGTGTGTTTTAATTAATTATAGCACTTTCTTATAAAGAATGGCATACATTTAATAAATATCAACTAGTCTTATCAATAATTGTAGTAAAAGAAATAGTTTTATAAGTAAGTACTAAATAATTATACCTCCAGTTAGACTTTACTTCTATTATTAACAAAAACAATGGCATTTAAAATAGTAAAAATGATAAGCGTTTTCTTTATAATTTAATAGACATTTTTTGTACTTATACACATGCCATTTATTGCATTTATTTATCTAGTAGTATATTATAAAAAAGACAGTAAAAAGGAGGATATATATATGATAAATGATAATTCATTATATAGACATATATTCAATGAAAATAATATAATTGTAGATGAAAATAAAATGTTAGAATACTCAAAACTTTTAAATAAATTATTAAGCATAGTTGCTTTTTCTTTTATACTAGGTGGACTACTAACAACTTTTTTAGCAAACTTTATTAGTTTATTTGTCTACATATCATACAATGAATATGCTTCACTTATACTAGGTAATATTTGCTTTGTCTTTGCCTTTATTTTAATAAAAAAGAATTTAAGTTTATATTTTGCAAATAATCCAATAACAATAATTGGAATTATATATCCTGCTTTTTTTAATGCTAAGTTATTAAACATTGGTTTTAACAATTTATTAGGTAATACACTAGATTTTTATGCAGTCTTTTTGTTAATAAGTATTATAATCTATTATTTAATTTTGAATCAATATTATTTAAGACAAAAGGCGGAGTAAAATATGTTAAGTAAGAAGAATCTAGTATATATGTGTATTGGTATGGTTGGTATTATTTTATTATTTATAATATTTTTTACAATCCCAAGCAATTATCAAAATAAAATAAAAGTAAATGAAACAACTATTGATGTTACAAAAGATAAAGAAATAGCAAACAAGCCAATATCAATTGCAGTGTTGTCAGACTTTCAAATAGGCAGTGATTATACTGTTGAACAGTTAAATAGAGTAATTACAAGACTTAATTCATATGATCCAGATATTGTAGTTTTTAATGGTGATATTTTAGGTGAAAAAGTAGAAATAAGTAAAGAAGATAAAAAAGCATTAATTTTAGAATTAGAAAAAATAAAACCGTTATATGGAAAGTTTGCTATAACAGGAGATCAAGATGGAAAAACATCTAAAGAAATATTATTTTCAGGAGGCTTTGAACAACTAGAAAATAAGACAAGAAACATTAACCTTTACACTAAAAATATTACAATTAGTGGATTATTGAGTAAAGATTATGAAAAGACACTAGATAGTGTTTCAGATAAAACAATTAACCTTGCATTCATTCATAATCCTACTCCAGTAGATAAATTAGTAAAGTACAATTTAAATGCAGTAGTTACTGCACATACTCTAGGAGGCCAATATAATTTACCATTATTTGGCTCTGTCTATTCAGATATCAAAGCTATACCTTATTATAAAGGCAGCAAAGTAATAAGTGATACCTTAGTTATAAATAATAATGGAATTGGTACAAAACATGGCGACATGCGATTTAGAGCCCCCTCCACAATAGATTTACTATATATAAAATGAAAGGTGAGTAAGAATGAAAAGAAATCACAAAGTAAAAGTATTAATAGTACTAATCTTGTTAAGTGCTGTTTCTAGTATTGTTGTTTTATCAATAAATAATGCAACAGCTAAACTTGTTTCCTTAGGTTATGATCAAGCACATGCAAAATCACTAGTTAATGTATCAAATATGTTTGATGTTGCAACAAAACAACAAGAAAAATTAACTACCTTAATTAAAGCACGAACTGAAGACTCTGAAAAACTTGGTATAGAATCAAATGATATTGATAAATTAGGCTTAAGCCAAACTAAACTATATTCTGATTATCAAAAAATAGATAATTTATGTACTGAAACAGAAAGCAATCTAAAAGATAAACTAAAATCTTTAGAAATAGTAGCAAAAGAAGCAAATATTGATTACAAATATAAAACTGAAGATATTTACAATAGATATACTTATCTAAATAAATTAGTTACTAGTAATCAAAATGCACTAATTAAAAAATATACAAAATCATTAACAGATTTAGGATTTAGTACTGCTCAAATTAATAAGTTAAAAAGTTCAGACAAAACAAAAACCTTAAAAAATTTGAAAAAAACTATCTCAGCAGAAAAAGCTAGAATAAAAAAATTAGATGGATTTCAAAGTGAAACACTTAAAGAACAAGCTATGCGAATGTTTAAGCTAACAAATCAATATCGAGCATCACTTGGACTAAAAGCTTATACATATAACTATAGTATGCAATCATGTGTCTTTAAAGAAGCTGCTGCCTATGCTTCAAACAAAAATCCTCACAACTGGTTATGTAGTGCTGCTGCAAATGAAAATGCAGGTTTGTCATCTGAAACAAGTGATTATGTACAAGTAGCAATGGATTTCTTCATTTCTGATCCGCCACATGAGGCAGTATTAAGTGGTAATTACAAATCAGTAGCGATTGCTATTGTTAATAAAGATGGTATGAATTATATGATTATGGATGTATTTAACTAAAAACTAAAAGGTAAACAATTTCTATTTGAAATTGTTTACCTTTTTTAATATATATCCACTACGACTAATATCATTCTGTATTATTTTATTAATTTTTGAAAAACATTTAGTAATCTGAAGATTACAAACGATACTGAAACTGTACTTATTATCCCTAAAAAATTAATACTATATTGATTTACCATTAACATATTAAAAGCTGAAATAGAAATAAAAGCTAAACTTGTAAGCATTAATTTTAGTGCATTAGTTTTAAACCATTCTTGATTGAATTTATTAATACTAAACATACAAATACTATAAGTTGTATAAGTTATTGAGCAAACTATAAACAAATAGTATTTTATATCAATTTGAACTACTAATTGAACTAAAGTACTAAATACCATTAAGGATATTAATATGGCAATCATTCTTTTTAAATTAATATTCATAAACTATTATCCACCAAATACCGTATTAGTTTTGCATATTTGATTAATACTCATTCTATGTAGGTAAGAGCGATCACTACCAGCACTACGATAAATACCTGATTGTTCGATTCCAACTCCATTTTTTACATAAAAGGTCGCATTATACCTATTAACAAAACTATTAAGCCATGAAGATGAAATTACTTTTGCAGTTCTAGTTGGATTACCATTCATCCATACTTTTTTAGCATTACAACTAATATTAGCGCTTATATGAAATTCAAAAGCCCTAACTCCCATACCATTATATAGATATCTATTAGATACAGCCATATAATTATAGACACCTAATCTTTGAGTATCTTGAATTGTAACTGAATAAGTATTATCAGAATACATATTGATATAACCATTTTGAAAATAAGAACTTGCAATTACTTCATCTTCTTCAATCATAATATCATTAATATTTCTTTTTTTATTAATATTAATGTATTCAAAATTTACTAATGATTCTTTTATACTTTTTTCTACATCTAATATATTTAGTTGTTTGTTAATATCAAACTCTTTTTTAAAATTTTCAATTACTATTTCATTATTTGAATTAATATTTTTAAGTACATCGTTATTTGCTTTCACAACATTATCTTTGCATACACCTATTAGCATCATAGATGAAAAAAGGGCTAAAGCAATAATTTTTTTTACCAAATAAACTTCCTCCATAATTAAAAATTTTTTTAATCGAAAAATAATGATAGTGGACTCATTCTTTTCTTACAAAAAATATATCATAAATATATTAAAGTGTATACATATAATGTATAACTCTATAAAATAAGTCACTATGTAAGCTGTAGTTAACAATAAAAGCAAAAAAAAAGAGAGATAATCAAAGTTATTTCTCATTTTTATAATTATTCACTTATTGAGTAAGCATGTAATGGTGTAAGACCACGATAGTTCCAATTCATAATATCATCTAGATTTACTTGTAATGTTTCTGAATCTGTCTTTAAATTAAAAATACCATCTTCTATACTATCAAAATAATACCAATCCGTATTTATTTCTTGATTTCTTGCTAAGATCATTAAATTATGTTGATCTTCAATATCATTTAAGAAATTAATTGCATTCACAATTGTTGCTTGTGCTAGATTCTTTTCATCTTCAAAGTGATCACTATCAGTATAAAAAGTAGTGTTTTCATCTAAGTATTTTAAAACATTTTCATCATTTAAATACCATTGTTCTATATCTACTTCTGTATGAACAGTAATATATAACTTATTCTCATTTAAATATTGATCTCTTTTTTCCATGTTAATTATTGCAGTTTCATCTAGTGTAATAATTGCTTCTTCAATATCTACAATACAAGCATAGAAATCTTGTTCAAACACTTCATTATATATTTTCCATGAATTTGCAATTTGTCCATTTTTAATAAAGTAACGTGATAACTGCGATAGAAATGAAGCACAAGACTTAATATATTTTGTATCTATACCACACATCTCTATATCTTTTATGCCAAATCTTTCTAAACCTTCTGTATATATGGTATTATCTGGTGTTGCTTTTACTTTATACAAATTAGAATCGATAATATCAATATCATTTAAAGCAAACTGTTGTAAATATTTTGCTGAATAAATACACCACTGTGTGCAATCAACAATTATTAAAGGTTTATTAGACAGTAAGTATAATAGCTTTATTTGAGCATAATAAGCTTGGACAAAATTAGTTTTAGCATCAACATATGTCTTAATATATTTAGAAGTTTTAGCAGCTTTATAAATATCTTCTTCATCAACTAGAACTCTATTTATTTTAGTAAGATCAATATCATCATTATTAACAATTTTGATATAAATACTAAAATAATTATCTTTATATAATACTTTCACCTTCATTATTCCCATTTGCAAATTTATAATCTCTAAAGATTTAAATAGAGTTTGATCTTGTAGTTTTAGCTCTATATCTTCAAAGGTTGTTTCTTCATCAAAATATAAATCTATAACCGAAGGTCTGTTAGGAACAAAAAGTTGCTCTTCTTCCTTATTTACATACTGTTGTATTTCCATGTTCTCATCCTCCACTATATATATTTTAGCTAATATCTGTTAATGTGTCTATCTTTTATACAAAAAATAATCATTTTTTTGTGTATTCATTCTGAAAAAATAAATATATGTTATAAGTTGACATATAATAAACCTTGATGTACAATACTACTATAGTTAACTACTCAACTAACTAACCAAACGAAAGAGAGGTTTTATTATGAATTTTATATTTAATGGAGTTGAGCCAATATTTATTCAAATTGCAAACCAACTCGAAGATAGTATTGCTACTGGTTTTTTTAAAGAAGGAGATCAGATACCATCTACTACAGAAATCTCAAAACAATTTAAAATAAACCCGGCAACTGTCTTAAAAGGTATTAATATCTTGGTAAATAAAGAAATAATTGAAAAGAAAAGAGGAATAGGTATGTTTGTAAAAAATGGCGCTTACCAAAAACTTAAAGAAGAAAGAAAAGAAATATTCTTAAATACTGAATTAGATAAAGTTGTTGAAGATGCAAAAAATCTAGACATAAGTCTATCTCAGTTATTAAGTGATATAGAAAGAAGGTATAAATAATGAGTATTGAAATAAAAAATATTACTAAAAAATATAAGAATGATTTCTATGCATTAAATGATATAAACACTAGTATAGAAGAGGGGAAAATATATGCATTACTTGGTAAAAATGGTGCTGGAAAGTCTACTTTATTAAATATCTTAGCTAATAGATTATTTCCTACTAGTGGCGCAATAACAATAAATAATAAAACAATCTTTGATAATGAAGCTAATCAAAATAATATTTTTCTGGCATCAGAAGAGCTTTTAGTAACTAATTTAAAAATTAAAGATATTTATAAATTAACAGCTTCTTTTTATGAAGATTATGATTGGAATTTAACATATGAATTAACTAAATTATTTAAATTAAATACTAATAAGAAATTAAATGAATTATCTACTGGTCTTAAAAGCTTAGTAAAGTTAGTTTTAGCATTTAGTGTTCCTTGTAAATATATTTTCTTAGACGAACCTGTACTAGGATTAGATGTTGAAAATAGAGAAGCATTCTACAAAATTTTAATAGATCAATACATTGAAAAAGAAAAAACTTACGTTATTTCAACACATTTAATAGAAGAAATTGCAAGAGCAATTGAGTATGCAATTATTATTGATAATGGAAAAATCGTTAAACAAATAGATATTTCAAAGCTGAGCTCTTCTGTTGTTACTTTAAGTGGTCCTACTAATATAATAAATGAATATGTTAAAGATTATGATATTATTGGAAGCAATGAATTTGCGGGAATAACATCTGTTCAAATATCAAATTATACAGAAACAAATATTCCAAATGGTATAAGTATTAGCCCTTTTAACATTCAAGATTATTTCTTAAATATAACTAAAAATGGAGGTATATTATAATGAAACTACAGGCCCTACTTAATTATCGTATTAAATATATGACTAAAACAATGTTATATTATTCTTTCTTCTTTTTTGGAGTTACATTTATAGGCATGCTTGTGTCTTTGACTTCTTCAGATTTCTCTTCTGGTAATCAAGATATTACAATTTCAACACTCTGCTTTTTAATGTTTGTTGCCGGAGCAGGTTATAATTCTGATTTTAAAACAGGTATTCAATTTGGAACAAGTAGGAATAATATTTTCAAATCATATATATTATCAAATTTAATAATTAGTGTAATACTAGCTTTATTTTCTGTTTTGATTCAAATAGTTTTCAAACTAATCTTTGGAAAGATAGGACTAAATTTTAGTATGATAATAGTAGATGTCTATACACAGAATATATTACTTAAACTATTGATTACAACATTGTTGTATTGGCTATCATCTTCTTTTGGTAACTTATTTATTGGACTGTATAATTCAGTATCTAGAAAAAACAAGTTAGTAGCTTTAGGATTTCTAATTTTACTTCCAATACTTATAATATATTTAATTGTAAACCTTCCAAGTAATTTTACTTCATCAATTGTAAATCTTCTATCAAATGCAATAGGTTATTCAAATGGAGAATATAATTTTATACCATTAATTATAACATTCACAATCTTAATTATTCTAATCAATATTGCAATCTATTTAAATATTTCTAAAAAGGAAATTAAATCATTTTTAGCCTTAGATTAAAACTTATTTAACAGCTATTTATTCAAATAATACTTGAATAAATAGCTGTTTTATGTAGCAATAATGTTAAAAAAGAAATATACCAACTAATCCAGATACTATTATTAGTAGTAGCGGATTTATTTCATATTTCAAATGAAGAAATATAACTCCTAAAATAATAAAAAGTGATTTGAATTCTATTGATATGTTAGTAATAGAAATTAGACTTGCATTATTAAAAATCAAACTTATCATTAAAGTAAAAGCAACTGCAAGTATTAAACCAACAGAAGATGCTTTGATACAATTTAGCATTTCACTCATTATAGCATTATTCTTAATTTTAGATTCATATTTAATATAAAGTGGTACAAAGATAAATGATGGAATACATACAGCAAGAGTAGTCACTAATGCCATTAGAAGTCCTCCTGTAGTATAACCAACAAATGTTGCGGAATTTATGGCTATTGGTCCTGGAATTATGCCATCTAAAGCATTCATATCTGCAAAGTCATTTATATTCATCCCAAATTTACTAGACTCTTCAAATATCAAAGACAACATAGCATATCCTCCTCCAAAACCTAGAAAACCAATTTTTAAAAAGGAAGTAAATATTGATAACATTATTTTAAACCTCTATTCTTAAAGGCAATTAAAACACCAATCATTGAAGATATTATTATTAAAATTGGTGCATTAACTACTTTAAATACAGTTAATATAAAACAGATAAAGGCTATTGCTATATAGTAGAAATTAGCAAGATTATATCTTGCAATAGAATAAGCGGCTGTAAATAAAAAGGCTGTTGAACAAGCTCTAATAGCTGTAAGTACATTATTAATAATTCCAGTTTGTGGAATCATATAAAATAAAATAGTTGCAATGATCATTAAAACAAAAGCAGGCATTATAGCTGCAAATCCAGCAATCAACATCCCCTGAATACCATTTAATTTCCTACCAATAAAACAAGCGTTTGTTAAAGCTATAACGCCTGGAAATGTTTGCGATAGTGTTGTATATTCATATAAATCTTCTCTTGATAAATATTGATGCTTATTGCATAACTCTCTTTCAATAACTGGTAACATAGCCATTCCTCCAGAAAAAGTAAAACTACCAGCTATTATATAAGCTTTAAATAATGCTAAATTCTTATTCATATTATCACCTCAATAATATTATAACAACTTAACACTTTAACTAAAAATACATTTATGGTAATGTATATATAACAAAATAGTTATGAGGTGAATATATGAATATACGTCAAATTGAGGTGTTTTTATCAGTTTCTAATACCCTATCAATAAGTAAAAGTGCAAAAGAATTGTTTATATCTCAACCTGCTGTTTCAAAGACAATCAAAGAATTAGAAGATAATCTTGATATATTGTTATTTGATAGGATTGATAATAGGTTAAGTTTAAATGAGTATGGTAAGGTATTTAAGATAAAAGCTATTCAATTAAAAAATGATTTTTACTCTCTAGAAAATTTCACTAATAATTATGCAAATGAAATTCCTCTAAGAATAGGTACAAGTCTTACAATTGCAATGAACTCTTTAGTAGAAGCTAGCAATATGTTTAAACAACAGTATCCTAGTACACCTTTAAAAATATATTGTGAAAATGTAGAACAAATACAAAGAAAATTATTAAATGGCGAAATAGATATTGCTTTTACTGAAGGATTTATTAGTAATAATTGTTTTGAAAAATTTGAAATATCAAGATATAATCTCTTTTTAGTTTGTAATGCTAAAAGCATTTATTCTAAAATAAAAAAAGTTAATCAAACTAATATTTTAGAACTACCTTTTCTTCTTAGAGAAAAAGGTAGTAGTTTAAGAGATTGCTTTGATGAACTTACTCACAAATTTGATCTAGAAGTAGTTCCTTTTATTGAAAGTATTAATACTGAAGTTTTAATAAATGTAGTATCTAATAATCTAGGTATTACTATTCTTCCAGAACCTATTGCAAGTAAATATTTAAAGTCTAATAAGTTTATAGCTTTAGATTTATTAGATTCAAAGCTGTCTACAATAAATTATGCTGTTACTTTAAAAGGTAAATCACTAAACAAGATGTACCTTGATATTATTGAATGTTTCAAACTAATCGAAAATAAACTATAAAAAGCTTCATTTTAACAGTGCTATAGTTAAAAAAGTAGATACATTTACTACAATGTATCTACTTTTTAAGAATATATTTTAATTTTTTTATATCACTATTTAAAATAGCTCGACAATTAATTATGAGTACTGTCAGTATTAAATAAATATGTTAAGTAAAAGTCCATTCCTGCACTTTGAACTAGAACATCTTTAAAGCCCATTTGTTGAAGTATAATAGCACTATTATATGCTCTTGGTGCAGACATACAGTATACTACAATAGTTTTATCTTTATCTAATTCTTGATATCTAGTTCTTAACATTCCAATAGGAATGTGAACAGAGCCTTCTATTTTACTATGTTTTCTTTCAAAGTCTTCTCTTACATCAAGTGTTACAACTTCATCTTTTATTGCATAGTATTGTCTAGGATGAATAAACTTCACAAGATTGTTTATAACATTTTCTGAAACATACCCTACCATGTTCACGATATCTTTTGCAGAAGAAAATGGTGGAGCATATGCAAGTTCTAAGTCCATTAGTTCAGTAATCTTTAAATTTGTCTTAATTGCAGTAGCTATTATATCTATTCTTTTATCAACACCTACAAAACCAACAATTTGTGCTCCTAATATTTTTTCAGAGTTATCAAAAATAGCTTTAATAATTATTGGTGATGACATTGGATAGTACTTAGCATGTGATGCACCTTTTACAATAACTACTTTATAATCAATATTTTCTTTCATTCCTTTTTTCATCAATTGTTTTTCATTATTTCCAGTACTAGCTGCAACTTTATTAAATATTTTCACTATACTTGTACCCAATGTACCACTATATTTTTTAGGATTATTATTTAAAGTATCTGCTAAGTATCTACCTTGCTTATTAGCAGGACCTGCTAGTGGTATCATTGTTTTACTACCATCTATGTAATCATTGACTTCTATTACATCACCTAAAGCATAAATATCTTTAATATTTGTTTCTAAATATTCATTAACTAGTATTCCACCTTTAGCATTTGTTGAAATACCACTATCGATTGCGAGTTTACTATTCGGTTTAACACCTATTGACATAATAACTAACTCACTTTTTAAAACTGTTCCATCATCTAAGAATAATCTTACTTCATTATTATCATCTTCTATTTTATTTAAACCTCTATTTAAGTATAATATCACATTATTATCAGCTAGTTCTTTATGAATTAATTGAGCCATTTCAAAATCTAAACTTCCTAATACTTGATTTTGTTTTTCAATTAAATTTACTTCTAAACCTAAATGTCTTAAATTTTCTACCATCTCTAAACCAATAAAGCCACCACCAACTACACTAACTGTCTTAATGTTATTAAACTCGATATACTGTTTAATTTTTATAGTATCTGGAACGGTCCATAAACTCATAACTTTTTTATTATCGACACCTTCAATATTTGGAATAATTACTGATGATCCAGTAGAAATTACAAGCTTGTCATAGCTTTCAATAAATTTTTCATTTGTTTTAATATTTAAAACCTCAATTGTTTTATCTTCTTTATTAATACTAATTACTTCATTATTAACTAAAACATTAATATTAAAGCGATCTTTCATTATTTGAGGACTTACTAATAATAAATCTTCTTCATCTTTTATTATTCCTGAAATATGATATGGTAAACCACAATTTGCATAAGATATAAAAGGACCTTTTTCAATTATGATTATCTCAGCATCCTTATTTACTCTTCTTAAACGAGTTGCTGTACTAGCCCCTCCAGCTACTCCTCCTATTATTACAACTTTCATCTTAATTCCCCTTTCTCTTTTTTTTCATCATATATATTATAATATATATTTAATGTATAAGTGCTAAAGTAACTTATATTTATTATTATAATATTTTTTTAGATATTAGTTATTTATTATCTATGAATTGATTTTATATAAATATATTTTATGCAATACTATTTTATTGTAGTATTTATTACTGTTTTTAAGTTATTTGTTAACTTACAGTTGCTTTTTTATAAATAGTGGCATAGAATAAAGTAGTAATATATAAATACTAATTTAAAAGAAATAGGAAGCTAGTTAAATTCTAGCACTGTCTCGCAACTGTAATTGTCTAGTTTTATTAAACAAAGCCACTGATATATTTTGGGAAGGCATAATAAAATGATTAAGCATAAGTCAGGATACTAACTTTTAAATTCGATGGTACAACTTACGATGAATGAGTGTGTTATTTTTTTTATGTCTTTAAAATAATAAGTAGTTTTTCATTGAAGCTATTGCCTATTTCTATATTGCTTAAACAATATATATGAAAGGTAAGAATTATATGAAACTTGAAAAAAAAGAAAGAAGAATTGTCTTAAAAATGTTTATCTTTATGTGTGCATTTGCTTTTACAAATAATGTATCGGCTATGCATATTATGGAAGGCTTTTTGCCTCCAGGTTGGAGTATATGTTGGAGTATTGTTGTAATTCCTTTTTTAGTCTGGGGTTATTTCAATATGAAGAAAGAACATGATAATAATAAAAATACTTTACTATTATTTGCAACTTGTGCTGCTTATGTTTTCTTAGTGTCTGCATTAAAACTACCTTCAGTTACTGGTTCATCATCACATGCAACTGGAATAGCATTAGGTGCAATTTTGTTAGGGCCATCTCCCATGGCTATAATTGGCTTTATTGTCCTATTATTTCAAGCATTAATCTTAAACCATGGAGGTTTAACTACTCTTGGTGCTAATATATTCTCTATGGCTATTGTTGGAGCTTTTAGTGCCTATGCAGTATATATCTTATTAAAAAAATTAAAAGTAAAACCAGCTGTTTGTATCTTTGTTGCAACTCTAGTTTCTAACCTAGCAACTTATAGTACTACTGCTTTACAACTTGGACTAGCATTTCCTGATCCAAGTGGTGGAGTTATCGCTTCCTTAATTAAATTTTTAAGTGTCTTTGCAATTACACAAATACCTCTTGCACTAGTAGAAAGTATTTTAACAGTTATGATTTTTGAAGGTATTAAAAATAAAGATGTCTTTTCTAAAGATACAAAGGAGCTTATTCATGAATAAAAAAATTACTTATCCAATATTAATTATAGCTGCAATTCTTTTAATAATGATACCTCTAGTGCAACTATCAGGTAATGAATTTGTTGGAACTGATGATCAAGCAGTAGAAGCAATTACACAACTTAATCAAACATATACTCCTTGGTTTGATAATATCTTTGATATATCGGATGAAATGGAAAGCATCTTTTTCACTTTGCAAGCAACAATAGGTGCTTTTGTATTAGGTATTGCTTTAGGTAGAATATCATCAAAGAAAAATACTAATGAAGAGTAAAAATGATTTAGAATCTTCTATTATTAATACTACAATTGCTCAAAAATTACTATTTCTATTATGTAACATTATTATTTTAATGCTTAATGATAGTCTTATAATCTCAGTTATTTATATAACTATTTTATTACTCATGTATTCTCTATACAATAAAACTATGCTTCACAAAGCTAAACTATTACTAACTTTATCAATTTTCACTGTAATTGCTATAATACCAATTCTATTTGTTTTTGATAATAGTAATATTATAGTTTCTCTATATTCTTTAAATATCACAGAACAATCTTTACAGGAAAGTAGCATTTTGTTTTTTAGAAGTTTTGCTATGATGCTCAATATGCTAGTATTTATTAGTTATGCAAATATTAATGAATTATTAATTTATCTAGAAAGAATTAGATTTCCTAAATTATTAATATCACTTATGTTATTGACTTATCGACTTATACACTTGTTACTACATAAAGCTAAAATAATTAGTAATGCTCAACACATTAGACTAGGTTATATTAACTATCGTAGAAGTCTAAAAAGTTTAAGTTACCTTTTAGCTAATTCTTTTACTAAGTCTATTAATCAAAGCCAAGAAATAAATAATTCCATGGAACTAAGATTTTTTAATACTCTTATACCTATAGTTCAATCAAAGAAAAGTTGGAATATAACTTTACTATATTTACAAATTATTTTATTTACAACTACATTATTTATAAAGGAAGTATATTTATGAAAATACAATTAACTGATTTCTATTTTGCTTATTCTAAGAATAATAATATTCTTAATGATATAAATTTGTTAATAGATAATAATGATTGTATTGGTCTTATTGGTCCAAATGGAGCTGGAAAGTCTACTTTATTAAAGTGTTTAGTAGGCTTAAATAAAAAATCTAGTGGACATTTTTTTGTAAATGAAATTGAACTAGATTATAAAAGAAAGTCACTAATAAATTTAAATAAAAATATTCAACTGTTATTTCAAAATCCTGATGATCAGATTATATTAGATGATGTTAGATCTGAAATAGGATTTGGATTACTAAATCTAGGCTATTCTCAAGATTATGTACTTAATAAAATAAATATAATAGCTAATAAATTAAATATTACTAAACTTTTAGATCAACCAATTCATACTTTAAGTTTTGGTCAAAAGAAAAAAATATGTTTAGCTAGTATATTAGTATTGGATCCTGAAATTCTTATTTTAGATGAACCAACTGCAGGATTAGATCAAGCATCAATAAATGATATGTTAGTTACAATCAATGATATTAAAGCCAATAGTAATATTAGTATCATAATGTCATCTCATGATTATGAGTTTATTTTAAATAATTGTTCACGTATTGTAATGTTAGAAAATGGACAAATTAAAAGTGATACTACTAAAAATATCTTTGTTCAAAATAATTTAGACTTACTGAATTCTTCACTTAATAGTAACTATTTGAAGTTACTATCTATATTAAATAAAGAATATAAAGACTTCAATTATTATCAATTAAACGATGTTATAAATTGGATTAAAAACACAAAATGATATAAAAAACCATTCAATATGAATGGTTTTTTGTTGCTATTTTATGCTCATTACGCTAAATTTAGACAGTTGTCCAAATAATAGTCAAATAATTTATTATGCCTTTAGTAATCTTCCTGAAGCATTATATCTTCTTGTAACATTACTAGTTCTTTTTCTTTTTGAATTATATGTTTTAACATTTCTTGATGCATTGCCACTTTTATTGCTTCTTAATACACCATTACTATTATAATTAAAAGTTGTAATTTTAGTTACTCTTTTTGTAGCAGTTCTATTAGTCACAACTAAACGTTGACGCTTACTATTAGTACGATAAGTAGTAATTCTTCTTGTTCTATATACACCTTTACTAAAGTTAGAATCTTGAATTATTCTAATATTACGTCCATTACTTCTTCTTGTTAATTCATAATAAGAAGTTCTATTTTTAGCACGTGTTTGCTTAGTAGTTCTTCTTCTATTTATAACACCATTACTATGATAAGTTCTTAGATCTCTTTCACTCCATACATTATTGACATTAGTATAGTATTTATAGTAATTTCTACTTGCATTTCTTAGATTAGTATGTCTTACAACTTGTTCTAATGTTGTTCTTCTACCACTATTATTAAAAGTTGTGATATTACGTGTTCTCCAATTATTATTAGTTGTACTGAAGTAAGTATATGTTGTTGTTCTAATAATTACATTACTAGTATTTCTTTGAGTAATACTTGTAATTCTATTACGTGAATCTCTAACAGTAGTAACTCTGTTTACAGTAGTTGTGCTACCATTACTATTACCACCAGTATTCGGGACAGTATTATTAACTACAGTTACAACAATAACTGCACTTTTATTACCAAAAGTATATGTTACATTATATTTTCCTGCAACACTTGTATTAACATTTCCACTTACAATTATATCTTCAAACTTTACTGTCTCTTTACCATGTGATGCAGATTCAAAATTATTAACTGGTTGCCAATTTGTATTGATGTTAATATTGCTGCTTTTAACATTTATTACAACATTTTTTTCTGCGACATAAGTTCCATTATCACCTTTATTATAGTTAGCTACTAACAAACTACTAGAATTAAATATTTTTTTACTATTTAATCCTATCCATCTTCCACTATATACTGAATTATTAGTATTAATGTTTGGTAGATTTACTGAACTATCAAAGCTATTATTACTTCCTAATGTTATATTCTTTAGGTTAAATAAACCTGAAAACATATTTTCTTTTGAAGTAACATTATCCATATTCCAATTTTCTATATTAAGAGTTTCAAGATTTGACATATTTTCAAATGTATTACTTAAATTAGTTAATTGATCTGTGTTAAAATTACCAACAGTTAAACTTTTTAAACTGCTCATATTTCTAAATGTACTGCTCATAGTTTCAACTGAACTTGTATTCCATTTTTCTATATCTAAGTATTCTAAAGAATTTAAATTGTTAAACGTACCTGCTAATGTTTCAACATTACTTGTATTCCAATTAGAGATTAATAATTCTTTAAGATTAGTCATACCAGCAAATGAATTATTCATTTTAATAAGACTAGCCGTATCCCAATTCTC
Organism: Mycoplasma sp. P36-A1; assembly: GCF_049478495.1. NCBI lineage: Bacteria > Bacillati > Mycoplasmatota > Mollicutes > Mycoplasmatales > Mycoplasmataceae > Mycoplasma > Mycoplasma sp. P36-A1. The sequence goes on from NZ_CP168083.1 coordinate 1,617,510, forward strand.
TAAATTTAAGTATTCTGTTTTTTTATTATTTAATAAAAAATTAGAAATTGATTGTAAATTATTTACTTTCCAATTATTTAAACCAGTAACATGAAGATTTGTTGTGTTAGCAAAAAAGCTGTCTGCTACAGTTAAGTTAGTAGTATCTACATTATATACATCTAAATGAGTTAAAGAAGATGCATTTCTTAAAAAATTATTTGCTCTAATTACATTACTAAAATTTAAATTATCAAAACCATTTATTGTTTGTAAACTATTAAAGTTATCAAACATACCAACCGTTACTTCACCTAAAACTATTTCACCTGTTATGTTGACAATTTCTACATTTTCTATTTCTTCATCTGTAAAGTATATAGGAAATTGTTCAATGTTACTAGATGGGAATTCCCCTTCACCTAGTGTAAGAATATTATCAACTAAACTTACTTTTACTGTACCAATACTAATATTTGTTCTGCTTTGACTAATTTTAGTATTTGTTTTTTCATCAGCTTTTATTTTACTGTTAGTCGTAAAAGCAAACAATAATAACATCATAACTAATATTCTGATACGATTTTTATTCATTATATATCCTCCTTATGTAATACTTTTTAAACACATGTGTTGTAAATATAATATTAAAATCTAAAAAAATTGTCAAACATGAAATTCACATATAGTATACTTTAATATAAAAAGAACTGTAAACTAACAACTAAATAATAATAATTATATTTTATTAAAATTTTAGATATGAATATTAAACCAGAATAGCTATTAATTCATATAAACATTCAATATTTAGGATTAAGAAAGTGAATATATTTTACAGTAACATCGAATCATTATAATGTAATTATTGATAATATGTGATTAGCTATTTTATAAATTAGCTAATCTTATTTAAGGCTAAAAAAAGACTGTAGTGTATGATATAGATCAATACATTACAGTCTATTAAAGTTTAACTTTAAGTTATATAATTACTTAATTATTTAATAATTTCAGCAACTACACCAGCACCAACAGTTCTTCCACCTTCACGGATTGAGAATTTAGTACCTTGTTCTAATGCGATTGGAGCAATAAGGTCAACAATCATGTTAACATTGTCCCCAGGCATTACCATTTCAGTGTCTGCAGGTAACTCAACAACACCAGTTACGTCTGTAGTTCTGAAATAGAATTGTGGTCTATAGTTTCCAAAGAATGGAGTGTGACGTCCACCTTCTTCTTTTGAAAGGATATAAACTTCTCCACGGAATTTAGTGTGAGGAGTAACTGATCCTGGTTTCGCAAGAACTTGTCCACGTTGAATTTCTTCACGGTTTACACCACGAAGAAGTGCTCCTACGTTGTCTCCAGCGTAAGCTTCATCTAGTAATTTTCTGAACATTTCTAATCCAGTGATTACAGTTTTGTGAGTATCTTTAAGTCCGATGATTTCTGCTTCATCATTAACTTTGATTGTTCCTCTGTCAATTTTACCAGTTGCAACAGTTCCACGTCCAGTGATTGTGAAAACGTCTTCTACTGGTAATAAGAATGGTTTGTCAGTATCTCTTTCAGGAGCTGGGATGTAGCTATCTACAGCGTCCATTAATTCGATAATGCTTGCTTCCCATTTTTCTTCCCCTTCAAGTGCTTTTAAAGCTGATCCTCTAATAATTGGAGTATCATCACCTGGGAAATCGTATTCTGAAAGTAAATCTCTTACTTCCATTTCTACTAAGTCGATTAATTCTTCATCGTCTACCATATCACATTTGTTTAGGAATACAACGATGTAAGGAACACCTACTTGACGAGATAATAAGATATGTTCTCTTGTTTGAGGCATAGGTCCATCAGTAGCAGAAACTACAAGGATTGCTCCATCCATTTGTGCAGCTCCAGTAATCATGTTTTTTACGTAGTCAGCGTGACCTGGGCAGTCAACGTGAGCGTAGTGACGAGTTTCTGTTTCGTACTCGATGTGAGATGTAGAAATTGTGATTCCACGTTCTTTTTCTTCTGGTGCATTGTCAATATCTGCATAAGATGCAGCACTTCCACCAATTTTTTTAGCTAGTACTGTTGCGATTGCAGCAGTTAATGTCGTTTTACCATGGTCAACGTGTCCGATTGTACCGATGTTAACGTGAGTTTTACTTCTGTCAAATTTAGCTTTTGCCATTTTATAAAATCCTCCTGTGTATTTTTAACTTTCTTTATTATTTTATAAAAAATTCATTATAAAATCAAGTGTTTAAATGTGTATTATTTTTCAAAGCAAATAATCTAATTAAACACCTTTGTTTTTCTTAATAATTTCTTCTGTAATTGACTTAGGTGTAGCCTCATAGTGGTCGAAGATCATAGTATATGTTCCACGTCCTTGAGTGTTACTTCTTAAGTTAGTTGCATATCCAAACATTTCAGCAAGAGGCACCATACAGTGAATTGCGATTGCATTTCCTCTTTCATCTTGTCCTTCAATACGTCCACGACGTGATGAAATGTCTCCCATTACATCTCCCATGTATTCACTTGGAACTGTAATTTCAACATTCATGATTGGTTCAAGTAATACTGGTTTACATTTTTTTGCAGCTTCTTTTAACGCCATAGATGCAGCAATTTTATATGCCATTTCACTTGAATCGACATCGTGATAAGAACCGTCGAATAAAGTTGCTTTGATATCAATTACTGGGTAACCAGCAACAATACCACCTGATAATGATTGTTTAAGACCTGCATCTACTGAACTGATGTATTCACGAGGTACAACCCCACCTACAACAGCATCAACAAATTCATACCCTTTATCAACATTAGGTTCAAATTTAATCCATACGTGACCGTATTGTCCACGACCACCAGATTGTTTTACATATTTACCTTCAACTTCTGCTTCAGCAGTAATAGTTTCACGGTAAGATACTTGTGGAGCCCCAACATTAGCTTCAACTTTGAATTCACGTTTCATTCTATCAACGATAACATCAAGGTGAAGTTCACCCATACCAGCGATAATAGTTTGTCCAGTTTCTTCATCAGTATATTGTCTGAAAGTTGGATCTTCTTCTGCAAGTTTTGAAAGAGCCATACCCATTCTATCTTGGTCACCTTTTGATTTTGGTTCAACAGCAACATTGATAACTGGTTCTGGGAATTCCATTGATTCAAGAATGATTGGATGTTTTTCATCACATAAAGTATCACCTGTAGTAGTATCTTTAAGACCTACAGCAGCAGCGATATCTCCAGCGTATACATCAGTAATCTCTAAACGATCATTAGCGTGCATTTGAAGTAAACGTCCAAGTCTTTCTCTTTTACCTTTTGTGGCATTATAAACATATGTTCCAGAAGAAACATGTCCAGAATACGCACGGAAGAATGTAAGACGTCCAACGAATGGGTCAGTAATAACCTTAAACGCTAGTGCTGAGAATGGTGCATTATCATCAGCTGGTCTTTCTTCTTCAACATCATCAACAGTACCTTTAATTGCAGGGATATCTAATGGTGATGGTAAGTAGTTAATTACAGCATCAAGTAGTAATTGAACTCCTTTATTTTTGTAAGCAGAACCACAAAGTACAGGGAAGAAATCTCCTGATAATACTGCTTTACGGATTACTTCTTTAATTTGTGGAGCTTCAACTTCTTCACCTTCAAGAACAGCCATCATTAGATCTTCATCAAAGTCAGCTATTCTTTCAAGTAAGTCTGCTCTTGCTATTTCTGCTTCATCTTGTAAATCTTCAGGTATAGCGATTTCAGAAATATCTTCACCTGTTTCATCATTATAATGATAGGCTTTCATTTCTACTAAATCAATAATTCCTGAGAAATCTCCTTCAGCTCCAATAGGTAACTGAATTGCAGCAGCATTTGCATCTAATCTAGAATGCATAGACTTAACTGACATCATAAAGTCAGCACCAGTTGCATCCATTTTATTAGCAAATACGATTCTAGGTACATTGTACTTAGTTCCTTGACGCCAAACTGTTTCAGTTTGAGGCTCAACACCAGCTTTTGCATCTAAAACTGCAACAGCTCCATCAAGTACACGTAAAGATCTTTCAACCTCTACAGTGAAGTCAACGTGTCCCGGAGTATCGATAATGTTTAAACGGTACCCGTGCCACTTAGCAGTTGTAGCTGCTGAAGTGATTGTAATTCCACGTTCTTTTTCTTGATCCATATAATCCATCTGAGAAGCACCTTCGTGTGTTTCACCGATTTTATGGATTCTACCAGAAAAATAAAGAATACGCTCAGTTGCTGTAGTTTTACCAGCATCAATGTGAGCCATGATTCCAAAGTTTCTAGTCATTTTTAGTGACGTATCACGTGCCATAAAATTCATTTCCTCCTAAGTTTAACTTAATTTACTACCATTTGAAATGAGCGAATGCTTTATTAGCTTCAGCCATTTTATGAACGTCTTCTTTTTTCTTTACAGAAGCTCCACTTGCATTAGCAGCATCCATAATTTCATTTGCAAGACGTTGAGTCATAGTTTTTTCTCCTCTAAGTCTTGCATAGTTAACTAACCATCTTAAACCTAAAGTTACTCTTCTTTCGTCTCTAACCTCAACTGGTACTTGATAGTTAGCTCCACCGATTCTTCTTACTTTTAATTCTAATAATGGCATAATGTTGTCTAATGCTTTTTCAAACACGTCCATTGCGTTTTCATTTGTTTTTGTTTCAATCATTTTAAATGCATCATAAAGGATAGTTTGAGCAGCACCTTTTTTTCCATCTACCATGATTTTGTTGATTAAACGTGAAACTAGTTTCGAGTTATATACTGGATCTGCTAGTACGTCACGTTTGGCAACATGTCCTTTTCTTGGCATGTAATTGCCTCCTTCCTTAAAATTAAACCGACTTGCGATTTCAATAATTTCTTACAAACTAAATCGCTTTGCGATTTAAATATTTTTATATTTATTTAGAAGCTTTAGGTCTTTTAGTACCGTATAGTGAACGAGATTGTTTTCTATCGTTAACACCAGCACAGTCTAATGTACCACGGATAATGTGATATCTAACTCCTGGTAAGTCTTTTACTCTTCCTCCACGGATTAGTACAACACTGTGTTCTTGTAAGTTGTGACCAATTCCTGGGATATAAGCTGTAACTTCCATACCGTTTGATAATCTTACCCTAGCATACTTACGTAAAGCTGAGTTTGGTTTCTTTGGAGTCATAGTCGCTACCCTAGTACAAACACCTTTTTTCTGTGGTGATTTTGTTTCGGTATTCTTTTTAAGTATAGTATTAAACCCACGATTTAATGCTGGTGAATTTGATTTTGTTACTTTGTCAGTACGACCATTTTTAACTAATTGATTAATTGTTGGCATGTAATTGCCTCCTTTCCTATGTTTTTCATACACACACTTCCAGGTGTTTCAACCGCTTCCGATTAAAAAGACACATAGATGTGTTTACTTATTTAGTATACTCTAAACCTATTCACGTGTCAACAATTATTTAATATTTCAATATTTATTCTATGCGTAATTCTAATAAAATATTTAATGATTATTGGTAATCTATCTTATGTAATAGATGAATAACAAAAAAGTTTGACATAAAAGTCATCACAATGTATACTATTTTTATCGGGAATGAAGTTCTCCCCTAATTATTATAATTAAAACCGCTATTAAAGCTAATGACTTCTACACTTTTTCAAGTGTAGTTGTTGTTAGCTTTTTTTACATTCAAGGAGGAATCACAATGTTACTTAGTTTCGCATACATTTTATTAATAGGTATGTTTTCAAGCTACCTAATGAAAAAGATTAAATTACCAACTCTAATAGGTATGATAATTACAGGTATTATTATAGGACCTTTTGGTCTGAATATAATTGATAAATCTATTTTATCAATGGCAGCTGATTTAAAAGAAGTTGCTTTAATAATAATTTTAATACGAGCAGGCTTAGCATTAGACATTAGTAAATTAATGAAGGTTGGTAGATCAGCTTTATTACTATGTTTTATACCAGCTTGTTTTGAAATAGTAGGTATTACTTATTTTTCAATGAAGTTATTTGATATGCCTTTAATAGAAGGAGCCATCCTTGGAGCTATAATTGCTGCTGTTTCACCTGCAATTATAATACCAAAAATGTTAAGTCTATTAGAGAAAGGTTATGGTTCTAATAAAAACATTCCACAGTTAGTTTTAGCTAGTGCATCAGTTGATGATGTATTTGTAATTATTTTATTTACCATCTTTACAAATATCGCAAAAACAAATACATTTTCAATTAACAGTATAATAAATATACCTTTATCTTTAATAAGTGCAATTAGCATAGGGATAGTTTTAGGATTTATATTAATAAAATTATTTAAAAACATTCATATTAGAGATACTTCAAAAGTTGTTATTATCTTAGGTATATCATTTATATTAGTTGGATTAGAAGAGATAATTAATCAATACATCCCTTTTGCACCTCTACTATCCATCATGACAATTGCTATCATAATATTCAATAAATACGAACCACTTGCTGTTAGATTATCTTTAAAATTTAATAAACTATGGGTTGTTGCTGAGATAATTCTATTTGTATTGGTAGGTACAACAGTTAATCTTTCATTTATAACACAAGTTGGAACCAAAGCTTTTGTTTTAATATTACTTGCATTAGCACTAAGAATTATAGGAGTCTTAGTTTGTTTAATCAAAACAAATTTAAACACTAATGAAAGAATATTTACTGCTTTAGCTTGCACACCAAAAGCAACAGTACAAGCAGCATTAGGATCAATACCTTTAAGTTTAGGATTAAGTAGTGGTAGCATTATTCAAGCTATTGCGGTATTGTCTATTTTAATATGTGCACCTCTAGGAGCAATAGCTATTGATTTAACTTACAACAGACTATTAAAAAAAGAGTAACATCATTTATTATTTAAATATTTAAGATTTCAAGTACTACTTTGATAAATATAAAAAGCTGTAATACATAACTTAAAAATTATGAATTACAGCTTTTCAATATTAAAATATACTTAAATCAAGTAATTTACTGACACGTTCAAGCATGTATTGTCCACAGACACTATTACCCCTGATATCAAGTTCAGGTGAAAATACACCTATTCCAATACCGTTCATTTTGGTAGATACAGACATTATCCCACCACCAACACCACTTTTTGATGGTAAACCAACATTAACAGCAAATGTACCAGATGCATCATACATACCACATAATGCCATTACAGTTCTAACAATTCTTGCAATTTCTGGAGTAAATAACTGCTCTTCAGTTTCTTTTATATAACCATCATTTGCAATAACAAACCCAATCTTAGCTAAATCCCTGCATGATATTTCAATAGAACAAATTTTAAAGTATGCATCTAGCACCTCTTCGATATCATCTTGTAAGACCCCAGTACTTTGCATATAATATGCTAATGCTCTATTACGTGCTCCAGTTTCTTTTTCAGACATATAAACTGATTTATTATAAGAGATACTATCATTTTGTGCCATTTTTCTTATTAAAGAAAGCACTTGATCAACTTTTTCATTTGCATCTTTTCCACTTAATAAAGAAGTTGTAACAATTGCTCCAGCATTAATAAAAGGATTTAAAGGTCTATTATCATTTTTTAATTCTAAGTTTACAATTGAATTAAAAGAAGAAGAAGTTGGTTCTAAAGTAACCTTAGATAAAACTTCTTCAGAAGTTCTTTCAATAATAGCACAGATAAAAATAATAACTTTAGAAATACTTTGCATAGAAAAAGCAACATCGTATTGTCCTATTTTTACATCTTCTTCTTTACCATTCACCATATAAAATCCTAATTGATTAGGATCAGCTTTACCAAGCTCTGGTATATAATCAGCAACTTCACCACTACCAATTAATTTAGTACAATCATTATAAATACTCTCTATTTTTTTCTTTATATCTTCCACTTTTTACTCTCCTTTATACTTATTAGTATACTTTCTATGTCATTATAACATTTTTTAATATAGACTTAAATAGCACTTATATCATTACTTTCTACATGATATTAATCTCACAAACAAAATAACTAAATAAAAAAATCATACTCTCTTGTATGATAATTTATTTAGTAAAGTATGCGATTTTATAAATTGTAGAAAAAGACAATAATCCAAACAAAAGATATAATACTTTAAACCATACTTTGCAAGAAAGAGAAGAATTACCACAATAAACTATATAAGCACCTAAAATAAAGCTAAGAACATACATTACTATAATTAATAATTTTTTTACTTTCATAATAGAAACCGCCTTTATTTATATTATACACTTATTTTTATTATTAACAATACAAATATTTACGATATCTTAACATTTATAGACTTTTTATCGCTTAATATATATATTATATACCTAAAAATAATAAATATGAATAACTCTTTAGATATACATTTATTTTTAGCGATTTCGCAATCTTTACTGAAGATACCCTAAAGATTACAGGAGAAGTTAATTCTTTATGCTATTATGCTTGTAGGAGGTGAATAAATGATAAGAATTAAAATAGCATTTACAATTCTAATAATAAGTATGTGTAGTTATTCTTTGCAGGCCGCTACACTTAAATTTGATAATAATCGTGGAACTTTTAGCTATGGTTTACGTATTTCAATATTTGGTGATAAACAATATTCAGATGTTTATCATACAACCAAAAAGCATTCTGCAACTGTCAAAGTTAGATATAGAGGCGACAACTTTGACTTAACATTTAAAGCAGAAGCACCAGCACGTGTTTGGGCAAAAACATCATCGCCAAAATGGGGTTCTTATAGTCAAAGAAACTCATATTATAATTTCTGGTAAAAATATAAAGATAGGAATAAATTATGAAAAATATAATTAAAGTATTATTTACTGTTTTATCAATACTATCATTTTTTGTGTTAGTAAACTATTACGATTCATCCAATAGTTTAAAATTGAATTTTGAAGATACTGATAATACAAAAATATATGTCAAGAAAAACAATCCTCAAACTTCTAAAGATTATAAAAAATTTTTAAGCAATGCAGCAGAAATAAACAAGGTAAATATAATTATCAAAGAACAAATAAACGATCAAACAAACTATTATTTAAACGATAAGAATAAACTATGTGATTTTACAAATATAAAGAATAAATCATATTGTTCTACTTTTGAATATAACAATAAATCTGCTAGTATTATTCCAGATTTTTTAAACAATGATAAAGTAAACTATTATAATTACAATAATTACTTTGAAAAAGATACACTAAGTACTAATTTATTAGTCCTTGGTGAACAAGAAAACACTGACGATTTTTACAACTTCATAAATAAGAATAGTGAATACACAGCAACTTTCACTCCTAATTATGATATTGATAATAGCATAAAAGATATAACCTATTTCATAGCTCTATTAATACTAGCATTAACAATTTTGATTATAAATATATTTAGCAGTGAGCGTTCTAGTAAAGAAATATATATTAAAAAAATGCTTGGATACAATAAAAGAAGTATTTTTAATGAAAATGTTTTAAGACCAACAATAATAATTACAATAATTAATATTATAAGTACTAGCATTTTGTATATTATTATAACTATCAATTCAAATTTTATATATATTGATTTTGTAATTTATTTAGTTTTACTAAATTTGCTCAATATTTTACTAGCTGCAATAGTATATTTCACAACTAACTATCTAATAAATAAGAAAGAATTACCTGTCTTATTAAAAGGACAATTTCTAAGTAAAAGAATATTTTATTTTAAAAGGGGCATTTACTATGCTTCTATATTACTATTATTATTTGCAACAACATATTCTGTCAAAAACCTATTAGCAGTTAAAAATTATTACGATACTAGCATAACTAAATGGCAAACAGTTTCAAATACATATCTAATACCTTATTTCATTACCACTGATGATAATTTTGAATTCACTAGAACTAAAGACTTTAGAACTGCAAATAATAAAGTATATAAATCATTGAGTAAGTCTGGCAGTATCTATGCTGATTTTAGTATGTATTTGGATGATAATGCTAGCGATTTAGGTTTTAGTTTTGCAACTGTTAATTTAAACTATATTAATGCAAATAACATTAAAGACTACCAAAATAAAGATATTAATGTTTCTAATAATAAAAATAAAATAATTGTAACATTAAAAGAGAATGATGATACTCTCTATAATAAGGTTAATGATTATCTTAAAACTAGCTATTCAGAATATTCTTATGAAATTATTAAAGCAAAAGAAAACCAAAATTACTTTTCATATAATATGTTATTAAACCAAGAACAAGGTAATTATATAAAAGATCCTGTATTGTTCATAGTTAAAGATGATATTTCAATTGATTTTATGGGCAATGCCTTTGGATCTAATATAGCACCCTTTTTCATGAATGATACATCTACTAATATTGATAAGTATTTAAAAAATAATAAAATATCTGAGTATGTAGATAAATTATCATATGTAGGTGATGATATTAATGTACTAATAAATGACAACATTAGAATTCTAGTTACCTCATTAACTGCAACACTATTGCTTATTCTAATTGTTATAGTTGTTATTATTCAAAACTTAACAAGTTATATAATTACAAATAAAAAAGAAATATCATTAAATTATCTATTAGGTTTTAAACTCCATGTAACCTTTAAACAATTTATAATAGATGATATTTTATTGCTAACAATATTTGCAAGTGCTCTTTATTTAAGCTTTCCTATATTTTCAGCCAAAACATATTTTACAATACTATTTAGCATCTTATTATTTAATATTTTTGTAACATACTATTACTTGAAAAGGCAATTTATAAAACATATCTTACATAGTTTAAAAGGAGGATTTTAAAAATGAATAGCATAATAAAAATTGAAAATATCACAAAAAAATATAATGAAAAAATAATCTTTGAAAATTTTAATCTTAATATTGAACGTGGTGGTATAACTGTAATAACAGGAAATAGTGGCAGTGGTAAAACAACTTTATTAAATATGATAGGGTTGTTGGATAGTCCAAACACTGGGAAAATAGCAATTGAAAACAAAATAGTATCAAAAATTGGCAGCAATCATAATCAAAATATTATTGCAAAACATATTAGTTATTTATTCCAAAACAATGCTTTAATCGAAGATAAAAGTATCCTAGACAATTTATTACTAGCATTAAAAAATGTTAAAGTAAAAAAAGAAGAAAAAATCGCATTAATAAATAATGCATTAAAGAGTGTTTTTATTAAACATGATCTAAATACAAAGATATTTACATTAAGTGGTGGTGAACAACAAAGAGTTGCCATAGCAAGATCTCTAATTAAACCATCTAGCATTATATTAGCAGATGAACCTACAGGTAATTTAGATAACAATAATCGTGATATTATTTTAAATATATTTGAAAAAATCAATAAATCTACAAATAAAACCATTATTATAGTTACCCATGATTTAGAAGTATCTAAAATAGCAACTCGTAGAATAAATTTAAAATCTGAATAAAAAAATGACATCATTTTTTATAAATGATGTCATTTTATATTTTATAATATTATTCTACTGTAACTGATTTTGCTAAGTTTCTTGGCTTATCAATATCTAAACCTTTAATTGAAGATGCATAGTATGCCATTAGTTGAGTTACTACTACCATAGCAAGTGGTGCTAATATTGTATTAGTTTGTGCAACAACAAAGTCATCACCTTCATGAGCTAAGTTCTCCATAGAAATAATACTTGTTGTAGCTTCTCTAGCACTAACTTCTTGAATTGCTGATCTTGTATTTAAAGCAACATTTGGCTGAGATATTATCGCAATAACAGGTGTACCTTTTTCAATTAAGGCAATTGTACCATGTTTTAATTCTCCTGCTGCAAATCCTTCAGTTTGAATATAAGAGATTTCTTTCAATTTTAAAGCAGCTTCTAATGCTACAAAGTAATCTAAATCTCTACCAATATAAAAGGCATTTCTTGAATAAACAACTTTACTTCTAACTATTGCTTCAATTGCTTCTTTTTTACTTATAATGTCTTCTATAGCATTTGCAACAATGTTTAGTTCTAAGTTCATATCCATTGATTTATTACTTATTTCATTAGCAAGTAAAGCTAATAATGTTACTTGCGCAACATATGCTTTAGTTGATGCAACAGCAATTTCAGGCCCTGCATGTAATAAAATAGTATAATCGGCTTCTCTTGAAAGCGTTGATCCTTCAACATTTGTAATCGTTAAAGCTTTATAGCCCTTTTCTTTTACAGCTTTTAAAGCAACACGACTATCTGCAGTTTCTCCAGATTGAGTGATAAAGATAAATAAAGGATTATCACTAATTAAAGGCATATGGTAACCAAACTCACTACCTAAATGTACTTCTACTGGAATTTTAGCCATATTTTCAATCATATATTTACCAACAAGACCAGCATGATTACTTGTACCTGAAGCAATTATATATAATCTATCTGCAGCTTTAATTGCATTAAGAATATCTTTATCAATATTTAAATTCCCTGAATCATAATATTTTGAAAGAAGTGTTCTAATAACTGATGGTTGTTCATCAATTTCTTTCATCATATAGTGTTCATATGTACCTAAATTAATATCAGTTGAATTAACTGTAGATGTAAATGGTTCTCTTTCTATTTTACATCCACTCATATCAAAGATATCAATGTTATCATTTGTTAAAACTAAAAACTCTAAATCCTTAATTTCATAGAAAGTGTTAGTTTGATTGATCATTGCCATTGCATCAGATCCAATCATATTAAATCCTTCACCTAAACCAGCTAACATTGGAGTTTTGTTTTTTGCACAGTATAAAGTGTTTTGATCATCAGCACATAAGATACCTAATGCATATGAACCATGTACAGTATTCATCATTTCAATGATCGATTGTTTCATATCATTATTCACTTTATATAAATCTTCTAATAAGTTTGCAATTACTTCTGTATCTGTTTCACTAGTAAATGTATAACCTTTAGCAATTAAATCATTCTTAATTTCTAAATAATTTTCAATAACACCATTATGAACTAAAGTAATAATATTGCTCATAGAAGTGTGAGGATGAGAATTTAACTTTGAAGGCTTTCCATGAGTAGCCCATCTAGTGTGTCCTAAACCTAAGTGTGCAACTGGTGTATTTTCAACTAGTTCTTCTAAAGCTGCAATTCTGCCAACTTCACGATAAATTTCTAATTTATTATCTACTACTAATGCAAGACCACTTGAATCATATCCTCTGTATTCAAGCGTTTTTAATCCTTCTATTATTATGTCTGTAGCATTTTTTGGTCCTGTGTATCCTACGATTCCACACATAATTCCACCTCTTCCGATATATTTGTATTTTACTATTTGACTAAAATTGTAAATTTAAAAAAGTATAATATAATGATATCTTTTATTTATAAAATAAGCAAGTAATACAATATTTAAACATAATTGTTTTATTCAATATTTACCTTAATTATTTTTACACTATTTAATTGTTTACTATATGATAAAATGTGTTATCAAAGGTGTATATTGTAATTATTAAATATAAATATACACAAAAGCATTTAAAGTTTTTTTGATAAATATGGATTAGATATATGACTTATATATGTATATTAGAGATATTTATTTAATAATATTTATTTTTTTATTAAATCAATTATACCTACTTATAATTATAATAAATAAAAAAGATATTATTAAGTATTAATTAACAATATCTATAGTGTATTTAATCAGTAGTTATACCAGCCATTTGTAATAAATAACGAGCATTTCTTGTAGTGCTTGGACCATCTAATAACTTATAGTTAAACATTATTTGATTATTTTCATAATATTCTTTAAAGTGGAAATTAAGCACATTCTCAAGCTTTGTTAATTCAAAGTCATGTGTTGTTACTAGAACTAAAGAATATGGATTAGATAGTGTTTTTAAAGCTTTACTAGCACCATATATTCTATCTGCGGAATTAGTTCCCATAAATATTTCATCGATTAATGCAATCATTGGTTTACTAGTATTAGAATATTCTACCATCTCTTTAATTCTTTTTATTTCAGCATAGAAAGTTGATACTCCTGTTGAATAGTCATCCTCTATTCTGATTGAACTCATAATTTTCATTATAGAACAATCAAATTTTAAAGAACATACATTTGCACCAGCATAGACTAAAGCAAGATTTATACCAATTGTTCTGATAAAAGTAGTTTTACCTGACATATTAGAGCCAGTAATAACTATTGTATTTGCTCTGCTTTCAAAATTATTAACTATAACTTTATCTTGATTAATTAATGGATGATACATATTACAAGTATCAATATATGGTTTATCTTCTTCAACAATATTAGCAATAGTGTTATGTTCTTTACTTTGACTTATAACTCCTAGACTTAATAACAATTCAAGTTCATGGTAAAAATCTATTATTTCATTTACTACAAGACCTTCTTTTCTTTTCCAATTATCATATCTAAATACTATTTGGTAATCATAAAGACATAAGGCTTCTAACAGTAGATACATTACTCCATTATTCATCGATTCTACTTTCTCTTTTAAACTTTTAAGAGAATTCAGTGTTTTAGAAGCTTTCTTATTATTTTGATTTATTCTATTTAAATAGTCTTGTAATAATTTAGCTTCAAATGATTGTTCTTCAATTTCACTCATTACATCTGTTAGTATTTTTATATTAGCATCTTTATATCTCATTTTATCTAGATAGTTTCTATTATATTTAGAACCTATTGCACAAATAACAAGACTTAATAATAAGGCTATGACAAAAAAAGGTACAAGCTTAAGTGAATATATGCTTAATAATAAAGTTAATAAAATAATTATAGGTTGAACTATTATCATTACTTTATATAGTTTCAGCTTAGATGCATTTAGTAGGTTATCATTATTCAAATAATCTAGCTCACTTTTTTCATTGTATAAATTCATCAAAGAAACTATTTTTAAATACAGTTTTGAATTATTTGCAAGCTCATTTACTGCTTCATTGCGTTCTTTGATATCTTTTTTATTTAAAAGTCCTTTTGATAATGCTTCATAAACTCTTTTTTGACCATTTCTACTTTTTGAAATATTTATATACTGAAATAACGAATTTTTACCTACTAAATCTAAATCTTTACTTAAAAGATCATCTTTGTCTAAAAATTCAATACCATTGTTTGGAAATGATTGCCAAGAATCATCCAATCTACAAAAGTAGTTTGCTGATACTTCTAAGTTAGATTGAATTATTTCAATTTGGTATATAATTTTATTTTGAAATTCCACTAAATATAGAAACAGCAGTAAAAATATAATAAATGGGATAAATAATAATTTTCTTTCATCTGCAAAAGCCAGAGAAAAACAAATTACTGAAATAAAGAATGAAGCAAATCGCAAAAAGCTTAAAGTATTTGATTTCTTATTTAAATTTGCTAATGCTTCTTTATTATCTTGTATAGCTTGCGTATAAAAACTTTTATTCATTGTTAAATCTCCTTTAATTAGAAAAAAGGATTATTTCTAATCCTTAATAATTGTTTTGCATTTTGGATAATCAATACAACATTTAAATTGACCATATCTTCCTTGTCTCATAACCAATTCTTTACCACATGTTGGACAGTTTTCATTTTCAACAACAACATCTGGTTTTGGTTTAATATAACGACATTTAGGAAAGTTTGAACAGGCATCAAATTCACTATTAGTTTTTGCAGAGAATCTTTTTACCATATCTCCACCACACTTAGGGCATGCTTCACCTGTTTTTTCAGGTTCCTTTTTATTCTTTTTAGGAATATACTTACATTCTGGATAATTAGAACAAGCAATAAATTCACCATAACGACCTTGTCTATAAACCAAATCTTCGCCACACTCTGGACATTTTTCTCCTGTTGGTTTAGGTGGTATTTTTTCCATATTTTCTTTTGCATTATTCAATAGTGGATCAAATTTTGCATAGAAATCAGTTAGTATTTGAATATAATCAGCTTCACCTTCAGATATTTCATCAAGCTCACCTTCCATATTAGCTGTATACTTAACATTAATAATATCTAAAAAGAATTTAGTTAATTCTTCATTAGTCAATTTACCTTGATCTGTAGGTACAAATTTCTTATTTTCATAATCAACATACTTTCTTAATTTAAGTGTATCTATAATTGAAGAATAAGTACTAGGTCGTCCTATTTTTAACTCTTCAAGTTCTTTGATCAAAGAACTTTCTGTAAAGGCACTTGGACCTTTAGTGAAGTGTTGATTTAAATCAATAGCTTGTGATTTAATGCTAGTATTTTCTTCTAGTTTAGGTAGAATTGTATCGGTATTGCTTTCAAATTTACCATATACTTTTTTATACCCATCAAATATTAAAACACTACCAGTTGCATTAAATTCATATTCATTATTTTCTAATGTAATGTTAGTTCCTTGTTTTTTAGCTGGAGCCATTAAAGAAGCCAACGTTCTTGAATAAATCAATTCATATAATTTAAACTGATCAGGTGTTAAATGTTTTTTAATAGATTTAGGTGTACGTAAAATTGAAGTTGGTCTGATACCCTCATGCGCATCCTGTACATTACCTGCAGCATTTTTTATATGATAACTTCCTTTATATTCTTTTCCAAATTCATCTACTATATAATTTAAAGTATCATTAACAAAGCCATCACTTAATCTAGTAGAATCAGTTCTCATGTAGGTAATTAAACCTACAGTATCACTTTTTAAATCAATACCTTCATATAAATTTTGAGCTACTCTCATTGTTTTTTTAGAATTAAATCCTAGTTTACCATAAGCTTCTTGTTGAAGTGTTGAAGTTATAAAAGTTAATTTAGGTTTAGAACTACTATTTTTTGTTTTAATCTCTTTAATGTTAAACTCTTTATTTAAAGAAGTATTAACTTGTTGAGCTTCTTCTAGATTACTTAATTCTATTTTTTTACCTTTATACTTATTTAGTGAAGCTTCAAATTCAATTTCTTGTTCCTTAAATTTAGCCTCTACTGTATAGTATTCTTCTGGAATAAAAGCATCTATTTCTTTTTGTCTTTCACAAATAAGTTTTAAAGCTACAGATTGTACACGACCTGCAGATTTAGACTTTATTTTAGAATACAACAATGTTGATAATTTAAAACCAATAATACGATCAAGCATTCTTCTTGTTTCTTGAGAATGAACTGTATTCATATCTATAGGTCTTGGATGCTTTAACGCTTCAACAATTGCATCCTTTGTGATTTCATTAAAAACAACACGATTATTTTCGTGTTCATCTAATTTTAGTACTTGTGCTAAATGCCATGAAATTGCTTCTCCTTCACGGTCGGGGTCAGTTGCAAGAAAAACTTCTTTTCCTTTTGCAGCTTTTTTTAATTCTTTAATTACATCTTTTTTATCTTTAGAGTTCTTATAAGTTGGAACAAACCCATTGTCTACATCTATTCCAAGGCCACCTTTTCCTGAGGTAGCAAGATCTCGTATATGCCCTTTACTAGATAATACTTGGTAGTCTTCACCTAAGTATTTTTCTATAGTCTTCGATTTTGACGGAGACTCGACTATTAATAGCTTACTTGCCATTGTATCACTCCCTTTGCATATTATTTGTACCTTAAAATTTAAAAATTGTCAATATTCTAGCGTGTTTTATTAATGAATACACTCTTGTATAATGCATACTTTTTATTATTACTACCCTTTTATAAGCTATAAATTATCTATCTAAATCATAATAGTGCCAATTAATTAATAATCCTAAATATTTTTAATATTTATCAAAGAAAAGGCTTTTAAAAAAGTGGTGGTTACCTAAATACACCTCTTTTTAAAAGCCTTTTATAGTATCATACAAGAATATTTTATAAATATAAGTTATTATTTAAACCATTTTTTATAAACTTTTTCATACCATCCCTGAACATCCATACCATATAAATTCTCTAGGTTGTCCTTAGTTAGTATTTCTTCAGTAGTACCTGAATTGATTAGTTTTCCCTCTTTCATAAGCATTACTTTATCTGCATATGAATTAACTAAATTAATATCATGTAGTACTCCTAAAACTATTTTATTTTCTGAAGCTGCCCATTTCTTGATGTAATCTAAAACTTCAATTTGATACTTAAAATCTAAGTGATTAGTTATTTCATCTATTATAACTACTTCAGGATTTTGAGCTACTAATCTAGCAATCAAAACTCGTTGTAATTGTCCTCCAGAACAAGAAGATAATTTCTTATCTTTTTCTTCTAATAACCCTACCATTTCCAAAGCCTTATAAGTAATTTCTTTATCTTCATTTGTAAAGGTCGCGAGTTTAGATTTTAGATAAGGAAACCTTCCAGTTATAACTGTATCATATATTGTAAAGCTTAAGTTTACCATCGACATTTGAGAAAACATGGCAATTTTCTGTGCTCTATGTCTACTTTCCATCTTAGAAACATCTTCATCATTAAAATAGACTTCTCCAGTATAATCTAACATTTGTGATATACACTTTAATAAGGTTGATTTACCACACCCATTTGGACCTATTATAAAAGTAAGTTCTTTTGGAAAACATTCAAAAGAGTTATTCTTGACAACTAATTTATCTTTGTATCCTCCACTTACATTTTTAACTGTTAACTTGTTCATATTAAAGTGCCTTTCTTGTATATATATAGATAAAGAATGGGACTCCAATGACTGCTGTTATAGCTCCAATTGGTAGTTCTATTGGCGCAAACAATGTTCGTGACATTGTATCAGCAACTAGTAATAAACTAGCTCCAACCAAAAAGGTTGCTGGTAGTAGCTTGTTGTGTTTAGCTCCCACTAGCCTTCTTGCAACATGAGGTGCAATTAAATCAACAAAACCAATTATTCCACAAATTGCAACACATGATCCACTAATTAACGTTGTTATTATTAATAATATCTTTTTAGTTTTAGTAGTATTAATTCCTAAAGAGTGCGCTGAGTCTGTTCCAAAACTAAGAATATCTAAATCTTTGATATAAAACATTAGCCAAACGAAAGAAACTAATAAAAATGGTATTAATACTGTTAGTTGACTCCAGCCACGACCAGAAAAAGATCCTAATTGCCATAATGTTATTTGATTCATTTTTTCTTGATTAAAGACTGATACTAAGGTTAAAGCAGCACTTATAAATAATGAAATAATTACTCCACTTAAAATTATGCTGTAATCACTTAAGTTAACATCGGTTTTATTTGCAAGTTGAATAACTATTAAGATAGTAATAAAACCAAATAAAAACCCAACTAGTGGCATGCTGAATTGGCCAACTTTACTTATTTCAAAGCCACTAACTATTACTAATCCAGTACCCAATGCTGCACCACTACTAACTCCTAGTGTATATGGAGTTGCAATTGGATTATTTAATATTGACTGTATTATAGCTCCACTAACTGCTAAAGCTCCACCTACTAAACAAACAACTAATGCTCTTGGCAATCTTATAGTAGTGGCAATTAAATATTTACTATTATCTATAGATTCGTTTTCAATACCTAGAAAGAACTTAAGAAAAATATCCTTAAGTTCTGATAATTGTATACTCGTAGAGCCAATGCATACAGCTCCTAAAAAGATTACTAATAGTATTCCTACTAATAGTAATATTCTTTTATTCATAATATTCTGGATAAATTGTTTTTGCAAATTCTTCTAAAGCTTTAGCGGCATTTTGACTTGCTCTACTACTAGCATTGTAATCAACAGCAAATACTTGTTTATTTTTTACTGCATCTAGTCCTTTAAAATCACTTCTTTTTAAAATTTTACTAACTGCAGCAGTATCATAACTTTCAGTAGTTAAAATAACATCTGGTTGAGCTGTAATAATTTGTTCAACACTTGGAGAGAACCAACCTTCGTTTTCAGCAAAAATGTTTTTTGCACCAACACTAGAAATTAAATCATTAATAAAAGTGTCTTTACCAGTAGTA
Source organism: Mycoplasma sp. P36-A1 (assembly GCF_049478495.1). NCBI lineage: Bacteria > Bacillati > Mycoplasmatota > Mollicutes > Mycoplasmatales > Mycoplasmataceae > Mycoplasma > Mycoplasma sp. P36-A1. The sequence goes on from NZ_CP168083.1 coordinate 1,637,576, forward strand.
AAAATACTAGGTTCTCCACTTACTTCTACATAAACAGATTTAACTTTATCTTCAGGAATTGTTTTAGCAATATTACTAACTTTATCATATGTTTCATTCATAGATTTAACTACTTCAGTTGCTTTATCAGTTGTACTAGTATAATCACCTAAGAATTCAATATCTTTAGTAATTTCTTTGTAAGTTTTTGCAGTAGGAATATACAATACTTTAATTCCTTTATCTTTTAATTCATCTAAAGGACTTTTACCATCAACAGTATTGATTTCTGCACCAATTACAACATCTGGTTTTAAAGCTATTAGAGTTTCAATATCAGGATTCATGAAATCTAATGTTTTTATATCTTTAGGTAAACCTTCTACACTATCAATTGAATAAGAATCACTACCAACAATTTTATCTGCTAATCCTAATCCTGCTAATATTTCAGTGTTAGAAGGTGAAGTAGATATAATTCTATCTAATTTTTCTGGTTTTTCTACATCATCACCATAACGACTAGTATCACTTGAACTTGAACATCCACTTAGAAATGATAAAGAAAATACTAAAGCGATCATCGATAATACTTTTACTAATTTTTTCATTTTTATTTCTCCTTTTAATTAAAAAAAATCATAGCCTGAAGCTATGATTAAATGATATAATTACACTTTTCCATAACCCAGGGATTTATAGATTGGCATGTATACCGGCTTGATTTCATCCTACTAACTTTCCTTCCCGATTTCTCAGTGGTTATAAAGCTTTTGTCAATCTTACGGTTGCTGGGACAGCTCTAGACTTTAACTAGATTCCATTTTATGTTTAAAACACCAATTCACTTATTATATTTACACCTATATTATATAACTGAACTACTAAAAATGCAATATGAATTCATACTTATTAAGTAAAAGATACAAGAAATGGCAAAAGGATTTAACTATAATAGTTAAATCCCCAAAATCGCTATTTTGTTAATGCAAAGAAACTCTCGTTTCAGTGTTTGGCACACTCCAATATTTTATAGTACATTGAATACAAAGTCAATAATTTATAAATTAAAAAAGTGTTTAAAAATAATAAATTAGTAAATTATTCTTAATTATTATTTTATTAAGATATAATACAAAAAAGGTGGTGGATAATTATGATGTATAAAGAATCATTCTCTAAAGTAGTTAGTGGATTTGAATCACAAGTAATTGATTCTTTTAGTAAAATAGAATCAGAACTAAATAAGTATAACTACAATACAACATTTCATACTTTAAGTTATGATATTCAACAAGAATGTTATGATATAATTTTATTCTTTTATATTATTGATCATAATTTTAGTCACTTTGAATGTAACTTAATCTACTCTTTAGATTTAGATCATTTACAAGAAAGAGAACACTTAAGTAATATTAAGCATGAAACTTACTTTAGTTTAGGTACTAAAGACTCCTATACTTTAATATTTGAAAAAAGATACAATTCTTATATGCATATAAAGACTGTAATAGATAAAATACTTTATTATGTTAATTTTGAAATTAAATCGTAATTTAAAAGAGGTTAGATATGAAAAACATTAAACAATATGCACAAGATAAAATAAGTTTTGGACAAAAACTATTATTTTTTGAAAATAAAAGCTTACAATTACTTAAAGATATAGAAAGAATGCTAGTGACTAATAATATTAATTATAAAATTAGTGAAATTAATGTAATGTTATTTGAAAGTATTTATTGTATAAATTTAGATATAATAATACATGATTCTAATAAGTTAAAAGATTACAATTTTAGTCTATTCTTTGAAATAGATTGGCTTATTTTAGCTGAAGATAATAAAAAAAATACTGAAAAAATTATTATCAGTATTGATGATAATGAATATAATCAACACACTAAAACAATGAATAATTGTTTTAGTATTGACAAAGTAATAAGCAATGTAATATTACTTATTACAAAAGTTGATCAGGCAGATTTAAATCACTTCAATAAAGAAGTAATTAATGGTAAAGTTCTTTCATAATTTTATTTGAAGTATATTACTTCATTATAAAAGAATTGAGGCATATAATGTAATTATAAAATACTATGGAGGTATTAATAATGAGCACTGAACAGTTTTTTGAGGGTAGAACAATAGCCGATACATTTTCAGTTTATGAGAATCAGATTAAAGAAGTTATTGAAGATTTAGAGTATCACTTTAAGAGTCAACATTTTGAAGTTTCTAGCATGCAAAGTGAAAGTAATATTGAAAACAGTAATTATATTATTACCGTTCAATTTGATGTTAAAAAAGAAAAGAGTGTGACTCCATTTATGTGTCAAATAGATTATTTATTAAGACTAGACAAACTAACACCAAATCAAAGTAGTAGTAAAATGAAAGTTGAAACATTTATAAACATTAAAAACGATCAAGAACATAAATCTATTAGTTATAATAAATTTGTTGATACCAAAGAGTTAATTAAAGAAATTGAAATTTTAATAAACAAGCTCTAAAAAAAGCCAAGAAATTGGCTTTTTTTTAAAGTAATATTCCTATTAAGAAAGTTGAACTAATCAAAGATATCGTTGCAATTATTAATATATAAGCGATTAATTTAAACCCTTGATTTAATATCAAATTAATATTAAGTCTTAAACCAATAGCCGCTAATGCAATAATATCAAACCAACCAGATACATCTTTGATATTAGCAATAGCATTTTGTGGTAAAGATATAATCGTACTTATTCCAGCTATGACAAAGAAAGCTATAACATACCATGGAAATTTCACTTTACTTTTTTTACTTTCACTATCATTCATCTTTGTTGCTAATAGAACAACAATTAGTAAAGTAAGAATTCTTACTACTTTAAATATCAATGATAAATCTAATACTTCATTATTTATCATTGCTGCACTAGCAACAACTTGTCCAACTGATTGTAATACACCACCAATTAATGCTGATGTATGAAATGTTTCATTATTATAAAGGTAAAAGGTTACTATAGGTGCTACAAACATCATTATAGTACCTAATAAGTTAACCATCGTTATTGCTAGCCCTTTTTCTTCTTCCTTAGCATCAATTGCTCCAGATACCGCAGCAACTGCATTAGATCCACAGATTGCATTTCCTGCTCCCATTAAAATACTAAACTTTTTACTAAAACCTAGTTTCTTACCAACAATAAATCCTACTGTTAGGGTTATAACTACTTGTAGTAGAATATAAATAATAGAACCTAACCCAAGATCAATTAAAGTTTTAAATGTTACACTAAACCCTAATAATGCTACAGAATATTCTAATAAACGTTTTTCACTAAATTGAGTCCCTGATTTAAAGACATCTTGTTTAAAAAATATGTTTCCAAGTATAATTCCAATGACTATAGCAATTGTTGCTGCTCCAACATTTAAGTACTTATCTAAATACTTAGAAAATACCGCAATAATAAACGATAGAACTAAACCTGGAATTATTAATTTTATTTCTTGTAAATATTTCATCTTATCACTTCTTTCATATATTATTGTAACTCAAATATAAGATATAGTATAATTCATATTAGTAATACTATATATTCCTTAACGGAATAGAAAGAAGGTAATTATGTTAGATAAACTATACACTTTTAAAATTGTTTATGAATTAAAAAGTTTTAGCTTAGCAGCATCAAAGTTGTATAAAACACAATCAGCTATTTCAAAAATCATTAAAAGTTTAGAAATAGAAACTGATACTGTTTTATTTGAAAGAAATGGAACTCATGGTCTAAAGCCAACTATAAAAGGAGATATATTATATGAAAGAACTAATTTAATCTTAGTAAATTGGGATAATACAATTGAATTATTAAATGAAAGTGCTAATTATAAGTTTGAATGTAATATTGGTTTTTCACAAACAGTAGGAGAATTCTATTTTAATGAAATAGCTAGTTTATTATTTTCTAAATTTCCTAATGTTAATTTTAATATTGAAATAGCTAATAGTGAGACTATTAAAGAAGGTGTTATATCTAAAAAACTTAGTTTTGGTTATGTTGAAAAACCTATCGAATCTAAAACTCTAATAAAAGAAGAAGTGTTTCATGATCAATTAGTTTTAGTTAGCAATGCAAGTTCTAATCTATTTTTAAATAGAGAAAATGATTCAGGAGTTAGATATTATAATGATTTATATCTATTAAACTCTACTAAATCATACAATGTAATGCATATTAACAGTTCAACATTAATTGCTGAGCTAGTAAACAAAGGAATCGGAAACACAATTTTATCTATTAAATGTATTAGTAATAATCAAAATTATTCTGTTCTAAATAGTATGTATTCAAGAAAAATATTCGTTTTACACTTTGATTTACTACCTAAACATCAAGAAATTTTAGATTATTTAAATTATTTATTCAAAAAAATAAGTAAGATATAATACTATTTTTTATTTCTATCTTTTCCATATTTAAAATATACATAGATTATTATTAATAAACTAACAATTGAATATATTAAAATTGATCTAGCAAAGAGTGATTCAGCTTCATTATTTATTTGAATAGCATAAAATATAATTGCAAATTGAAATATTCCTACTATTAATAGGTAACGTTTAATTTTATCTTTTTCCATATTAATCCCTCCTTTTTTTAATAACCTTTAATTTATTATACCACTAATAGCTATTATGATTATTAACTATCAGAAAACAATATTACTTATAATAAAATATATATAAAATATTATTACTATAATCAGTCATTATCTATATTTATAATCTATAATACTTGCATATTGATACCTAATTATATAAAATTATATTATATTATTACATAAATATTTTGAAGTTGAGGTTAGTATATGTATTATAAAAAGTCTTTTTTATTATTATTGGTAGCTTGTATATCTATTGTTTTTTCTTCTTTTGTAGTATATGAAGATATCTATTCTAGTGAAACTATAGAACTTGTCGAATTTGATTCTATTGTAGATTCAGATTTTAAAAATACTAGTTTTTCAAAAGAAAATGCGTATTTAGAAGAAAATATCTTCAATGTATTATTTTATCGCTTATTCAAAAATAATAATTATTTAGTTGATGATTTAGCTAAAACTAATAAGATTATTTGTTTTAATAAAAATTTAGTTAATGAAAAACCCTTAAGAAAAAATATTAGACCAAAATACTATGTTTCAAATAACTATAATAAATTATATTTATCATTATTTATGTTTACAACCTTCTTAACTGTAGCAATATTATATACAAAATTTAAGAAATACTAAAAAGGAAGCAGCTAGCTTCCTTTTAGATTGTCTTAAATTTTATAATGCTTTTTGCTTAATAATACTAATATTGAGAAACTAACAAACATAATACTTATAAATAGAAATTCATTTCCTGTTTTTGGTAATTGTACTTCATCTTTATCCTTATCTGTATCATTATTAATATTCTCATTTTGCTTATCTTCATTTTCTGGTGTTGGTTTTGGAGTAGGTGTTTGTGTATTAGTTAATGTACTTTTATAGTAATAAGTAACATTGGTTGTTCCAACACTAAAAAGTCCACTTTCATTCCCTTCAACTTTAATAAATCTATAATTTTCAAAGTCTTTTTTTATAGTTGTGTACTTAAGTCCATCGATTGTTGTTTCATCAATTTTAAATAAGATTTTATTAGTATCTATATCTAGATATTTTATGACTAATTTAGCAACAAGTTCATCTTTTTTTATTGGATCTTCATCACTTATTTTTTGATAATAGTAATTAACATTTATCGTATTTCCACTTTGATCAACATTATCCATACCATTTGATCTAAGATACTTATATCCAGCTATTTCATATGGATTAGCAATCCACTTATCTTTTTCATTTCTAATATAAACATCTGAGCTTATAATACTATCTTTAGTAGTATTATCTAAATAGTTAACTATATATATATGATCATATGTTTTGTTTTCTTTCACATAATAATGATTAACATTAGTTACACCAATTTTGAAATAGCCTTCATTATTACCAATTGTTTTAATTAGTTTGTATCCATCAATTTCTTTAGCAGTTGGATTGTATTTTAATCCATCTATTGATGTATGTTCAATTTTTTCAATTATTTTTTGGGTATCAGCATCTATGTATTTCAAAATTAGGGTTGCTTTTAATTCTTCTTCTTTGACTGGAGTTTCATTGCTAATTTTTGAATAGTAATAATTAACAGTAATGTTGTCTCCATCTCTTTCGATGTTATCTTCACCATTTGATTTAAGGTATTGATAACCTCTTATTGTATATGGATTAGCAACCCAGTTTTGATCAGTTGTAACATATGTATCTGATGGTATTATTTTGATCAATGGATTACTACCTTTGTTTTCAATATCAATGTAGTTAACTGTATAGTTAATAGTCACTGCTTTTTCTTGCTTATAAATATATACTATCTCTGTATATTCCTTATCTGTAATTCCTTTAGACTCACCTTTAATTTCGACTAGTCTATAATTTTTAAAGTCTTTTTTATTTGATTTATACTTTATCGCAATATCAGAATTTTCTTCTTCAATTGCCAATATTTTATTTGTATCTAGTTCTTTATGTTTTACTACTAGTTTATAGTTTTTATCTACTACTTCTTCACTGTTGTTTACATCTTTTATTTTATAGTAATAATTGATATTTACATATTTACCATTTCTTATTACTTCTTTACTTGTTATGTTATTTAAATATTCATAGCCAATAATTTCATGTGGCTCTTGTATTAGAATTGCATCATCTTTTGTTTTATATGATTGATTTATTGTTTTTTTAGTTTCAGCTTCTAAATAATTAATCGTATAATCATATTCGTTATTTATTACATCTTTTTTATAGATAAATGTAATACTATCTAAATCTTGTTTGAAAACACCATTTATTGTTTTAGCTGCACCAATGAACTTATAACCATCTATATTTTTTGCAGTCTCACTAAATGAATTTGCTTCTAAACCAGTTAAAGCTTTTGAATCAATTAGGTTTCCATTTTCATCAATATATCTAATGCTTAAATTAATATTCTTTTGATAATAATTGATAATCATAGTATTATTATTTGCTTTTTTTGACTGTACATAAGTATAACCATCAATTTGTTTAATTTGTACTAATGAACTATTACTATCTTGATTTACTACTGTTGTTGTCTCTAAAAGTATTGCTTTTTGACTATTTTGATCAATGTAGGTATTTGTTACTGTTAAACTACTTTCTGTTACTTTATTTTCCACATCAGTATTTTTAGCATAGACTACACTTTCAGACCATATCATACTATTGAACGATATGAAAAAAATTAGTAATACAATTGCCCTTATACTTATTAAACCTTTGTTTCTCATAATTATCTCCCTTTGATTTATATTTTTTTAATTTATCTAATAAGATTACACATTATTTTATATTATTCTTCTCTAAAACTCACAATAATACCACTTTTATTACAAAATCTTGTAAACATTTTTACAATATGTAATGTTTTGAGCGAAAATAAAAAAAAGCGAAATTAATCGCTTTTTTGTAAGTATGTTTTAGTATGTTATTTTATTATTTTTTTTGTAGCTGTAAAAACAAAAACTAGAACAAGTAATGTAGTTGTTATTACTATTTTTTGATTACCTGTTTTTGGTAAATTTATTGCTTTTGATAGATTATATTTGTAACTTTCTTCATCTTTTACTTTATTATTTTTATTTTTTTCAACTTTATTATTTTCTAAATTGTTCTTGTCTAGTTCTTCATTTATTATATCTTCTTTATTTGTATCTTCTTTATTTGTATCTTCTTTATTTGTATCATCTTTATTTGTATCGTCTTGAGCTAGATTAATATCTTTATAATAATATATTACTTCTGTATTTCCAATTTTAAAGACACCAGTTTCATTATTTGAAGTTTTAACTAATTTGTAATTAGGTATCTTGGCAGCTATAGTAGTATACTTTAAACCATCAATAGTAGTCTCTACAATCGTTGGTTGCAATTCTTTGTTTGTATCAATATCTATGTGTTTTATAGTTAAGGTTGCAATTAGTTCTTGGCTTTTCTTTGGTGTTTCATCACTTATTTTTTGATAGTAATAGTTTACTGTTATTTTATTTTTATTACGTACTATATTTTTTTCACCTTCAGCTGGTATATATTTATAACCAGTTATTTCATAAGGATTTGCTTGCCATTTATCCTGTTCTTTTGCAATATAACTATCTGATTCTATTATTTGTTTATTAGTAATATTGTTTAAATAATTTACCGTATATTGATTATCATTATTATCTAAGGAATTATCTTGATCATTATCATCTGATGTTACATACTCATAATTATAACTTACAACTATTTGTGGTACTTGATAAGGATCTTTAAATATACAGTTTAAATAATAATTTAAATTGTTGTCTTGTGTAATTGTTACCGCACCAGGACTATCATAATTAACTAATTGTACAATTTTACTTTTTACTACTTTTACTTTTTTACCATTAATTTCTGTCTTAGATTTTAATAAATAGTTTTCTTCACCAAAATTCACGTTGTATGAGTCTTCATTTGCTAGCCAGTTACCATTAACATCATTATGAAGAACTCTTACTTGAACATGTGCATTTGGCTTTAAATTTGGTGTATATTGAATATAGACTATCTCATTTTCATTGCTAGGTGCAATAAGGTTTGAACTATCGACTATTTTATTAATATCTCTAATACTATAATCTAAGTTAAAAACAAATTTCTGATTAGCTTGTGCTTTAACTGTAGAAGGATTAGCAAAGTTCACTTTGTACTTACCTACTTGATAATATGGTTGTACTTTAAAGGTTATTTCATTCTTTTCATTACTCATTATATTACTTGCTTCAACATTATTTATTGTTGTTGTAATTACTAACATTAACACAACAAATAATATCTTTTTTACTTTATTCATATTTTTCTCCTGCTTTACTTATATTATTTACTATTTAATCATAACTTAAAACTATGCTTTTTAATATGACATATGTCACATACAGCATTATTGTTTTGCTTTCCTTACTTATTGTTTTTTTTAGACAAATTAAATAGACTATGTAATAAAGGAGTCTGATTTTATTGTTACATAGTCTATTTTTTATCTTACTTGCTTTACAAATTTATACAAATATATTATTTCATAAGTTGTATAGTTTATCTTGTTGTGTATAACTTTGTATCGTAAGTAATTATTAAATTGTTTTATTCCTTAATCTTTTTTATGCATGATATAACTATTGCTATTGCTACTAAAAGTCCTGAGACAATAAATGTTATATTACCAGTTACTGGTAATAATGTTTTTGCTGTTGCTGTTTTTTGTCCTTTTTCATCTTGCTTTTTATCTGTTTTGTTATTAGTATCTACTTTACTACTTTCTTCATTTGATATTTTACTATATTCAAAGACTACTTGATTATCGTTTTTAGTAAATACTTCACTTACTTGATCATTAGATGTTGCTAGAACATATCCTGAAATATTTTTAGCTTTTGCTGTGTATGATTCATTTACAAAACCATTTAATACAACATCTTTAGAAATTTCTTTTTTAGTTAGAGTATCTATGTATTTTATAGTACTTGTTGCTTTTTGTTTGTATACAAAGATTAGTTCTATATCATTATCTACAAATACTCCTACTGTTTTGGTATTTGCTTTTTCAGCTACATAAGAGTCTATATCAATAGGTACTTCAGTATACATATCATCTTTAACACCAATTACTTTTTTTGAATCAGCTATTTCAATACCATCTTGATCTTCATATTTAATAGTTAATGTAATTTCTTTTTGATAATATACATTTATTATTGAATCGGTATAAGGTTGAAAATGTGCAGTGTAAGTATATTTTTCTTCAGTTGCTTTATCTGGTGAAAATACTTGATAATTAGGAATTTCTTTTGCTTCTACTGTATATTCTTGACCAGCATTACCTTTAAGTATTTCTTGTTTTGCAAGTACTTCTCCTGTTTTTAAATCTAAATAATTAATTGTTGCACTACCTGTTTTAATTTCTTTTTTATAAACAAAAGTTAGTATTATGCTGTCTTCTTTTAAAACACCACTTTGATATCTATCTTTATCATCTATTGTATATCCATCAATAGTAAGTCCTACTTCATTATATTTTGAACCTGCAGCTTGTGTATTAACTCTATCTTCTCTTAACTTATTTCCTTGTTCATCAACAAACTTTGATGTTATTGTAGGTGCTGCTTTTATTTTTTTATAGGTAAATGTTTTAGTTACTTCTTGATCATTTACTGGTATTAGAATACTATAACTTTTATTATTATCAGCAATTTCATAACCATCTATATCAAGTGCTTTTTCTGTGATGTAAGAATTTTGATCTTCTTGTTTATCATATATTGTAACCTTTTGATTAGCTATTGCATTTTTTTGTTCATCTACATAATTAATAGTTACTTTTGGAAATTTTGCATATAATAATGTAATTTCTTTACTATCTGTAGTATATTTTCCTTTTAGTTTTGCATCATCTTTAGTATAAATAAAAGTATATCCTGTAATATTATTTTTAGGTATGTTATATTCACTATCTATTGCACCTGAAAATGTTTTTGCTTGAGCTATTTCACTATTATCTTTGTAATAGACATATTTTACATTTACTGTACCAATATTATCATCTTTTTTATAAACAAATGTTTCTGATGATCCTTCTTTTTTATCTACATATTTAGAAGTAATGCTATCTTTTGCACTAGTTAATGTATATCCTGCAATAGTAGCTGCTTTAACAGTATATTCATCATTTACATAACCATTTGTTTTAGTTGCATCTTGAATTACATTTTGATTTTCATCAACATAATTGACTGTTAAAAAAGTATTCTTTTTATATCTTTTAACTATAACTTTTTGATCAGCTGTATCTTCATTAGTAGTATCAATAAAAGTATATCCATTTATATCCTTACTTTCAGCTAAGCTTGCAGCTTCTTCAGATTCTTCTATTCTAATTTCTGGAGCTATAGCGCTTTTTGTATAATATTCTACATACTTAACTATGGTTTTGGTTGCTCTTTCATTTTGCACTTCTTCTGGAGTTTTAGTTGGTGGTGTTATTTCATTGTTAGCTTTGTAATAAAATGTTACATCTTCATCTTTAGTAACTGTTAATACTGTATCACCTTGTGTGTATTCTGGTAATAAAGTATAATCATCTAATTCCATTGCTGTTGATGTTACACCATCACCTTTTGTATATGTGTAAATATCTGCAGGATAGATATCTTTTCCTGTTGCAATATCGACATAGAAATTACCTATTTGATAATTAGGAATAGTTGCATCTCTACCAACATTTGGACCTGTATGTGCTGCATCATAATCAGTTGTATAGTAAAGGGTTACACTCATAACTTCATAAGTAAACTTATTGATTAATGAACCATTATTACCATTAAAATAGTATCCTGAAACATCTGGAATATAGATATTGTATTTTTCTGATATCTTACCTGTTATTTCTTTGAATGGTTTTATTACTTTATTACTATTTTTATCTAAATAGTTAACAATAACTTTTGCTTGATAATCATTACTAACATAATATAGATTTACATCAATGTTTCCAGAATTAAAAGTTACATTTAAACTAGATGATTTATCTTTATAAAATGTATAGTTATCAATAGACTTAGCAGTTATTGCTTTAGTTTCACTTTCTTTTCCTTTGATCACTTCATCAGTAGCTATTGCTTTTTTAGTTGCATAATCGATGTATTTTATAGTAATACTACCTTCACTAAGTATTTTTTTATAAATATATTTAACTTGAATAGTATCTTTTGTATATGTACCTTCAATTGCTCCTTCAACTTTTACAAATTCATAATTACTTGGAACAGTTGATAAGGTTGCATCTAATTTATAAGCAGTGTCTACATCACCGCTTATTGTTTTATTAGTATTTGCTATTAAATTATTATTTTCATCATATGCTGCATACTCTACTGTTCCTTTCTCTACAGCTTGTTCTGGTACTGGTGTAGTCTCTGAATTCTTTTCTGGTTCTGTTTCTGTTTGTACTTCCTGCTTATTTTCTAAAGTATCATCGGCATAAACATTTGTATTATTTATTGTTGTAATACTAAATGTTAATGTCAAAGCTATAAATAGCTTTAGAAATATGGTGGGTTTTTCACTCATTTTAATTGCTCCTTTTTAATTAATTTTTCTTAATATTTGATATTTACATAGTATAATTTCTTCTTAAAGTAATCCCTCTTTATTTATATACATTCATTATAGTTATTAATTTAATTAAGTAAACATTTTTATTTAAAACTATATATTTAGCTAATTAATTTTTAAATATTATTCATTTTTATACTGTATTTAGTTAATGTTTTGACTGATTATTAGTATCAATTTAGACTTTTGTGCTCAATTATCTTAGTAAGTTTCTTTTATATACTAATTCACATTTGAACAACCTATTTATTTTTAAGTTTAGTAATTTATTGAATTATATTTTATATAAAAAATTTCATATACAACATCAAATATTGTAATAGTTTTCACTGATGTGTCACTTTTTTATTATTAGTATGTATATTTAGATACAATAATATTTATTATTATTTAGTCTAATTATTAATTAGTCTATTTTTTTATATTTTAAAAAAAGTTGAAAAAGTAATACTACTTTTATGAAAGTTTTATTTAGAAATAAGTAGTATTGTTATAAAAATGAGCTATATTATTAATAAATATCTATATTTTTTAACTATCAACACTAACTTTAGTGTTTTTTACTCTATATTTTTTTATTTTCATTTCTTTTATTTATATATTATTTATCTAAAGTTCTTCTTGTGAATTATTTTATTTTTCTACTTTCTTGATCTTATTTTTTTTAGGATTAATAAGGCACAAATTATAGCTAAGACAGTTGCCATCATTAATAGTTGACTACCAGTAACCGGTAGTTTATTAACTATTTTTAATTTTTTATTACTTATTTCTTTTTTTATTTTATCAGATACTTTTTTACTAGTTTTTGGCTCATTAACATTATTAGCTTTAACATTATTTAGTTCATATTCAAAATAAATAATTTTTTTATTTTCAGTATAAATTCCATTTACTTGTGATTGTTTAGATACAAGTTGATATTGATCAATAGTTATAGCATTAATTAAATAACTAGCATCTATGTATCCATTTATAATATTTTCTTTAGCAATTTCTTTTTTGCTTACACTATCAATATATTTAACTGTAATACTTGCTTGTTCTACACTTGTATTTTTCTTATATCTTAAATTAATTATATTATGAGTAGCATCTTTAGATAAATCAGTCTTAATAAAGGTATAGCCAGCTATTATTTTGGGATTATTCATAATATTATTCTTGTCTTTTTCATCTATTTTAATAAAGGGAGCTAATGCACTTTTAGTATCATAATCAGTATATTGAACTTCTGTTTTAGCTTCTCTTTCTTTTATAATTTTTTCTTCTGTTTTAGTAGTAGGTGTATTAGTATTTATTGGTTTGTAATAGAAATAAACGTTTCTATCTTTATTTATGATAGCCTTTATTTCACCTTCAGTTTTAACTAATGTATATCCTTCAATTTCCATTGGTAATGAATTTGATGATTCTCCATCTAGTCTACTATATATATCGGCAGGATAAAGATCTTTTCCTGTTGTTATATCAATATAATAGTTTCCTAATAGATAGATTGTTTTAGTATTTTGATCATTTATATTTGAAGATGTATGTGCTTTTACATAGTCTTTGGTATATAAAAATGTTACTTCTCTATCTTCATAAGTGTAGTTACCTTTTTCATCACCAATCTTGCCATGATAATAATATGTTGGGATATCCGGGATTAAAACACTATATTGAGTATTTATCTTACTTGTTATTATCTTATCTTCTTTAATAGTATTTTTAGTTTCATATTCTTGATATTTTATAATTACTTTACTTTGATAGTTTTCAGATACATATTTAATTAGGACTTCATTATTATCATTTGAAAAGTTAGCATGCATATTAATGCTTTGTTTATCTAAATAAATATAACCAGGAATTGTCTTTACATTTTCACTGATAGCATTACCTACTATTCCTGTTTTACTCTCTGATGTTTCTATTTCTTTGTTTGTACTGATATCAATATATTTAATAACTGCTGTTGCATTTTCTTCTACTTTTTTGTAGATAAATGTAATAGTTATTTCTTGTTCTGTACTTGGATATTTTTGTGTTTGTATATTTTGATTATCTTCTAATTCATATCCTGTAATAGGTATTGCACTTTCACTAAAATCTTGGTTGTCTTGATTATTGGGTGTATTAAAAACTTTATCATTTGCAAGTTCATTTTTTTGATCATCAATATATCTTACAGTAATTTTACCTAATGCTGCATATTCTAGTTGTATTTCTGTTTTAGCTGATGTATATGTCCCCTTTAAGACATTATCTTCAATAGTATAAGATGTACTTGAAGACTGTAATGAATACCCTGTTATATCCTTTAGACTATACTCAAATGATGTATTCATAGTTCCAGCTATTGTAATATCATCCTCAATTTTCACTTTTGTCTTAGAGTCTAGATATTGTATATGAACATAACCTTTACTTTGATCTAGACTAAATCCAGCTACACTTGTATCTACTGTCTCTGTATTTATATTTTGTGCATTAATATAAAGTGAATTTGATATTAAAATAGCAAGTACTAATGATATTACTTTAAATATGATCCTTTTTTTAGCTCTCATATTATCGACTCCTTTAAATATTTATAAAAATAAAAGACTATTATTAAATATGTATTCAAAAATAGTCTTTAATATATTACTTTATTAAATTCAACATGTGTGATGAATATTCATTTTGAAGTATAGTAATTTGTTTGTGTGAGTATATTGATTTAATAAAGTAATTTTAATCTTTTAGTGTTATGTAATAAAAACTATATTAAATATTTAATATTAATTTTTGGTGTAATTAAGATAATTACAATGCAGTTATTGCTGTTTAATATTAATATCTTAGTAGTGATTTAACCTTACATATCCACTTTTGGTACTACACCCACATTATATATAGCTAAAAAAATTTAGTAAATAGCCTTATTTAAAACTATATCTTGATTTAATTGAACTTTAAACAATCATTATATTTTTATAGATTTGTGTTCTTATTCACAAGTATTTCAATGTGAAAATACGTAATTAATACATAAATATTAATTAAGTTTCTATTTATAACTATGTGTATTTTATGTTATTAATATATTTTTTAACTATCTATATTTCTTATACTTTTTTATCTAGTTTATGTTTTTCATTATTTTACAATTAATAAGAATAATAACCATACTTATCACATATTTATGTGTAAATAACTAAAAGTATGTTTGTGATTATTTTATACTATTGTTACATTTAATATCTATGTTAATAATTGATAGATATTCAATATATATATTAAACAAGTTGCTTATGGCTTTGTATTTTTATGAATATAAAATAAATAGAAATTAATATTTATTAGGATTGTAACCACTTTCTTTTAACAAATTAACTATTATTTAAATTACTGAATTTTTATTTAAGTTTTTAAGTCTTAAGATGGTTCATGACTAAGCGTTTATTAATTATATTTGTTTTTATTTTATAAATGAATAGACATGTTACTTTATTTATTGTTTAGCTATGTTGTTTTAGTGAATATTATTTGAAGTAATCTTTTTTTGTTCTTTATCAACTTAATGTATTATTAAATTTAGGCACAAAAAAACTAAGATAATTTGTAATCATTATCTTAGTTTTTTTGTAATATATTATTTAATAAATAAGTCTTCTACATTTACTTCTTTTTCAATCATTTTGTTTTCTAGCATAAAATCTGCTGTTTTTTGCATATCTTTTTTATCTTGATCTGTTACTTCAGTTGAAAAATCATATTGTTTATACATTGTTTTAACTGCTGCTTCATCTAAATCAAGTTCTTTAGCTACTTTTTTGATTGTTGCATCATGATTTTCATCCATGTATTTTAATATTTCTTTTTGTGTATTTCTAAATATTTCTACGGCTTCTTTATTATTATCATAAAATTCTTGTGTTACTGCTACAACAAGAGTTGCATTAATATAACCTTTACCTGTTGTTACTAAATTTAAACCACTTTTTTCTGCATTATAAGCAGCAGCTCCAGCTACAAGTGATGCATCTACACTTTTGTTTGATAATGCTGCCATAGCATCAGGAATAGTCATATTAACAAATTCTACATCATCTAAAGTTAAATCTGCACTTTTTAAGTATGCTACTAATAATTCATGTAGAACTGTTCCTTGAGGTCCTGCAATTTTTTTACCTTTTAAATCTTTAGCTGATTTTATACTTTTGTCATGTGAAAATATAGTATATGCTTCACTTGATCTACCATACATATCTAGTATCTTTATGTCAGCACCATTAGCTGCAGAAAGAATTACAGAAGTACTACCTACACAATTAAGTATTTGAACATCACCAGATGCTAATGCTTGTGTTTGCTCAGGACCTGTAGTTAAATTAGAATAATCAAATGCTATATCTTTTTCTTTTAATGCTTTTTCTAAATATTTTCCATCTTTTTCAATTATACTTGGTACATTAAGTGGTGCACTAACATATGTGGCAACTATTTTATCTAATGCTTTATTATTATTTGAGCATCCTACACTTACTACTAATAATAAAGCTAAAACTAATATTTTTTTAATATTTTTCATTACTATTCTCCTATTTTCTTTATTTGATACATAATATCTTTTTTGATAGACATATATTCTTGTGATAATATGTCTCTTTTACTTAATTCTTCTTTTAAATCATAAACTTTAGCTATTTCACCTTTATTTATAACAACAATTTTATGAGCTATTTTTAATGCTTCATCTATATTGTGTGTTACAAATAAAATTCCTGTTTTAGTTTCTTGATATAGTTTAATTATCTCATCTTGCATATTTTCTCTAGTAAAATAATCTAAAGCTGCAAATGGCTCATCCATATATATAAGAGTTGGATTAGTAGCTAATGCTCTTGCAAGAGCAACTCTTTGCTTCATTCCTCCTGATAATTGTTTTGGATAAGCATTTAAGTAGTTTTCTAGGCCAACAATTTTAGCAAGGTTACTTACTTTTAAGTGTTTTTCACTATCATCTACAATACCAAAACTTATATTATCTTCTACATTAAGCCATGGCATTAATCTAGGTTCTTGAAAAACATATGAACTTGTATAATCTTTAGGATAACAAATATTCCCTTGATCATAGTTTTCTAATTTACTTATAAGTCTTAATAGAGTAGTTTTCCCACAGCCACTTTTACCTAGTATAACACTAATTTGTTCAGTATCTATATCAAGTGATAAATTACATAAGATAGTGTTTTTACTTTCTTTAATATTATATGACTTAGAAATATTGTTTAATTTAATTAGTGACATTATCAAAGCGCCCCTTTAATGTTTTATTGATGATATATTTAAATAAACAATCACATAAATAGCCTATTATTCCTATAACAATTATACCAATTATTATTTTATCTGATCTAGACATCTGTTGTGCAAACAGTATCATATATCCTAATCCTGAGGCAGCAGCAATCATTTCTGCACCAATTATTGCACGCCAACTATATCCTAAACCTATTCTCATACCAACTAGAATATCTGGAATGGCATAAGGCAATACTATTCTTTTAAATATTTCAAAAGGTTTTAAATTCATTGTTTTTCCTACTTCTATTAATTGTTTATCAGCAGAAAAGAATCCTTTTTGAATATTTAAGAATATTGGAAAGAATGCAGCTAAAATAATCATGATAATTTTAGTATTCTCACCTATACCAAACCATAGTATTAATAATGGTATAGTTGCTAGTGGTGGAACATTTCTTAAAAATTCTATTAGAAATTCATAATACGGGTATGTTTTAGGAAAGCTATAAGCTAAAGTACCTAATATAAAAGCAAAGATGACCGCAATGCTAAAACCTATTAAAACTCTTATTAAACTAATATAGATGTTTATGAATATTTCTTTACTTGCAATCATTTGCATAAAAGTAGTAAATACCTTTTCTGGACTTGGAAGTACATATGCATTATAAATTTGTAAATGACTAGTAACAAACCAAATTATCAATATAATTATAATTGTGATAGAAGGTTTAATTATTTTAGATAACATTTAGTATACCATCTCCATTGTGACAACCATCTTGACAATATAATAATTCTACAATATCATACTGTTCATGATAGTTAGATTTTATAAAGAATTCATCAATGTCAGCTTTAGAAACTAAACTTAGTGTTTTAAGCTTTTCACTATCAAAGAATCCTGGTGGTATTGGACTGCTATCTAATACATTGAATACACCTGTATGCTTGTGTTCTTTTAATAAAGTTGTCTAAGGTACAAATCTAACATTAGTTATACCTAATTTATTACCATATTCTGCAAGACTCAAACAAGGTGTTGTTATGATTAGATAATCTGTTTTACTCTTGATGTAAAGGTTTGCTAGTTCTATTGCATAATGTACTAGTATTGGATGAATATCTGGATAATTATAATTACAATCATAATTATCTTTAACATACTCCGCTGCAAGTGGACATCTCATATCAACTGTTAAATTACAGCATTCTTTTACATGTTTATTATATTTATCTCTTACTACTTCTAAATAATTAGCATTTGTATTCACTTCTTCATAATTAAATGTTTTCATAAAAGTTTCTAGTTCCGATTGATTCGTTAATTTCTTAACTACTGGATTAAACCAAATATAATTTTTCATTCTTTTCACTTCCTTTATATATATGTAACAAGTTAATTATAATATATATAATTAAGGTCTACAAGTTAAAATAATGTAAACAGTTTTTTTTATGCAGCTATTTTTTAATTTCGATAAAGATAGTCCAATATATAACATTTTAGATTATAATCTTATTTCTTTTGTAATAACTAAGTTAGTATTGTGTGAAAAAGAACATTATTATCTTTAATTATCATATTCTATATTGAACTGCATTAATTGCTTGCAATAAAGAGTATTAAATGTTTAAAATTTAAATAATATTACTAAAGAATAGCATCTGTTATAGATAATATTGTTCTATTAAAAAAATCACCCATTTTAAAAGTATAATTTTAAGCGGGTGATTTTATTAATTATTTATTTTTTTTATTTACTCTTATTTTTAACAAGATTAATGCCAAGGTAATAATTAATATTACTACTACAATTTTTAGAATATTTTGTCCTGTAATTGGTAGTTTATTATTTAAATTTTCATTAGCAACTTCGCTTTTATAAATAAGATTTAATGTTAAATCTTTGTTTGTCAAAGTTCCTGTTAATTTTGAATCTGCTTTTACAAAAGTATAACCAGCTATATCAACTTTTAAATTATTAAAGTTATAATCTGTTTTATAATTCATGTAAATTATTTTACTATCTTTAATTTTTTCTTTTGTATCTTTGTCTATATAGTTAATAGTTACTTTTGCTTTATTCTTTTTGTAAGTTAAAACAATTGTTTCTTGCTTATTATTAAGTTGTCCATAAAGAGGTTTTGAAGATTTAAGGTATTTATAACCATCAATCTTTATAATGTCTTTACTTTCTCTTAAATCATAATTATTACCAACAAAGTCATTTAAGACTGTTTTATCTTTTGCTAAAGTTTTATTATTTTCATCTTGATATTTGAATATAACTTTTGAGCTTGCTTGTTTTTTAAACTTTGCAGTATATGTTTTTGATTCAGTTAAAATATCACCTATTTTTGGTGTTTTAATATCCCAACCAGCAAATGCATAACCTCTGTCAGCTTTTGGAATTGGTAGTTTACTTAGATCATCATTATCATAAACATGTTCATAAACATAGTTTTGTTTAACATTTTGTGCTGTGTACTCTAAGTAACCATGATCATCTGCTTTAAAGGCTAATGTAATATCATAATGTTTCCACACACCATATAATGTTTTATCACTTGTAAGTGGTTGTTCTATAAGTTGATCTAGAGTATACTCTGGTGTTACTTCTTTAGCACTTTGAGGTTCTTTCTTACTTGTCCAACCTACTAACTCCATCTCATTTTTCTTATCTGTAAATACTTCACCAAATAAATTGTATGAGTTATTTTTTTCTACATATTGATTAAGGGTACTGTCAGGTTCATTTACTTCTCTATTAGCAATATATGTAATTTCATTTAAAGTATCTCTTTTAGCATATATTGCGTGTAACACTGTATCATTTTCAATTAATAGAGGATTGTTTGCATAATATATCTTAGAATCTGTTTCATCTTTTTTCCATCCAATAAAGACAGAATCAGGATCTTTTGCACTTCCTTCAAAGTCCTTTACAACAGCATTAGTTAAGAAATTATATTTAGTATTATCAACTACTGCACTTCCTATACCATCTTCAATATCATATGTTAAAGTAAACCCTTGAGTCTTCCATCTTGCATATAAATTTATATCTTTATTTACTGTTGTATTTTCATCTACCTTAAAGTAAATACCATTATTTTTTATATACCAACCTGTAAAGACTCCTTTATCTTTATTAACTGTTACATTTTCTACAAATTCTTTTGGTAAGACTAAATTACTTCCTAATTCTACCCCTACACTATCTGCTAATACATCATTACTAATACTATCTAAATAGTTAATAGTAACATCTTGTGATTCCCATTTAGCATATATAGCAAGATTGTAATTTGGCATTGTTAAGTTTTCAAAATTTACTTCTTTCATAAATTTATCATCATAAAACCACCCTTTAAAATCATAGTTTTCTTTAACTGGTGTTGATTGTTTTATAACTGGTGCTTCAAATTTAACATTATTAATTTCTAGTTCTTCATCTCCATTGATTGTACCACCATCTAAATCATAAGTAATATTATGTCTATTTCTTTTAAAGAAGTGTTGAGATGTAGTTGTTGCTATTGTTCCACAGTTCTTAACACAGCTAAATCCATACACATCATCATATGTATAATTATTTGCACTTCCACTTTCAGTATAGTATGTTTGAGTATATAAATACTCATAATTACTTTCATTTATATCATCATCACTAAATTCTCCAATAACTGGTTCTATATAATAATCTCTTTTATTTGTTGCTAAATTATTATCTTGTAATAATTTTGGATACATTATAGTTACTCCCTCAGAATTTGAATTATCAATAAATCGCGAACTATAAATTAATGGATTACCAGTTGTATATGTTGAACTTTCTCCTACACCATTTGCTTCACTATAATTCCAACCACTCATTTTATAGCCTGCATTGACAGAAACTGTGTCTAATTCTGGCCATAAAAGTTTAATATTTTGTTCAAATTTAGCTTTTATAACATATCTTGAGTTTTTAGGTTCATATGTAACATTATTCATATTCATATCAACTACATTTGGTTTATCTAAACTAAACTCGATATTAAAGACTTTTCTTTTATAGAAAACATTTATAGTAGTTCTACCATTACCATTAATAGTTTTTGTTTCACTTACGTTGAATACACTATACTTTAAAAAGTTGTAATTATTTTCTATATAACCTTCTAAATAAGCATCAGCATCTGCTTGACTTACACTTATTCTAGAGCCACTCATTGCTTTTAAATCATCCTCATTCTTTACAAAATTATAGTAACTTGTATCATCTTGAATATTCTCAACTGTATTATCGCTTTTTTCTAACCAAATTGCTACATTATATGTTGTTTCTTGTGCATCGTAAATAGCATATAAATTTAGATTTGTAGTTATTGAAGTACTGAAGTCAAATACATTATTTCCAGCTTGATCTGTTGACCAATGCTTAAAAGTATATCCTGTTCTAGTTGGATCATTTGGAGTTGAAATTGTTGAGCCATCTTCTACATTTATGAAGATATCATCATCAATATTACCTCCATTTAAATTTAAAGTTACATAGTGTAGATTACTTATTTTAGCAACAAGATTTATATTATCATTTATTCTTGTTGAAAAATCAAATTCATTTTCAATTTCAGCTTTTTCATTAAACCAGTATAAGAAGTAGTAGCCACTTTCAAGCTCTAATTCTTCTTCTGTAGGTAATGGATCTTTAGAAAAATCTATTCTATTATTTTTTTCTATTGTAATAGATTTTATTACATCACTGCCTGTTTCAGATTTAACAATATAATTAACATTATATGTAGTTGAGAATTTAGCATACAATGACATTGATTGGTTCATTGTAATAGTCTCTTTAGCTTTAGTTGTAAAGTTGCTGTCTAAATACCACCCTAGAAAAGAAGTATGTTCAGCACCTAAACTAGGTACTAAATTAATTTTGTAGTTACTACCTGCAGCAATTTTTTGTGTATCAATCACTTTATTGTTACTTATATAAGTTAAAGTATAAGTAGTAACTTTATTTCTATCACTATTATTATCAACTTCATTATCTTTTACATCATCTTTTTCTATGTTTTGTTCTTTATTACTCTCTTTATTTAAATCTTCATTTTTATTATCTTCTTTTTTTTCATCAACAATACCATTTTCATCATTGGTTTCTAAAGTGCTTTCTTCTTCTAATACCTCTTCATTTTCAATTAGTTCTTCTTTTTCAACTATCTCTTCTTTTTCATTTTCATCTTTCATATTTGTTGTGATTTTTTCATTAGTAATTTCTGTTTCAACAACTTTAGTATCATTAGTTGCATCAACTATAAACCAGCTATTATAGCCTATTACTAAAACCATAACTAATAAAAAAATATTAAAATAAGTTTTGTTTGGTTTTCTCATAAATTCGCCCTCTTTTTTTATTTAAATGTACTTTACATAACTATTTTAACTATTTATTTATCTTTATATAATAAATATAGATAAATATAAAAATAGCTAAACAAACAATTAATAGTATCTTAATAAAAATAAGAGATACAATCAAATGATATACCACATAATATTCATAACGTTGTAAACTTTTTATATAATTAAACATATAAACAACATTATTCCCATTTGTAAAAACTATATTTTATCATATAGTAATATATGACCTTGCAATTATTAGCTTATAGTTAACTTAGCTCTAGTGTCTTTTGTATGATTTTAGTATA
The DNA here is from genome assembly GCF_049478495.1 of Mycoplasma sp. P36-A1. NCBI lineage: Bacteria > Bacillati > Mycoplasmatota > Mollicutes > Mycoplasmatales > Mycoplasmataceae > Mycoplasma > Mycoplasma sp. P36-A1. The sequence continues at coordinate 1,660,844 of NZ_CP168083.1, forward strand.
TTTTGTGTATTAGATATACCATAATGAATATAATCAATATAATATCGTGAAAAGGAGGATTTTTATGAAAAGATTTTTAAATATTGGTATTATCCAATTAAGCCTTTCTGAAAATGCGACGATGAATTTTATTAATTTAGAAAAAGAAGTTGAATACTTAATGTCTGGTAATCCCAAACCTGAATTAATCATTGGGCCTGAACTAATTCAAGGTCTTGTTCCTGATTATATTCCAGGTCTACAAACTGCTTTCTTTGCAAAAATAGCCCAAAAACATGGAATTTATTTTATTCCTGGAAGTATTATGGAAAAATCGGATGAACTAGCAAAAGGTAAGTTTTATAACTCAGCACCTATTTTTAATCCAAAGGGTGAGTTAATAGATGTTTATCGTAAAATAATGCCTTATGGTCCAACTGAATCAAATACTATTCCTGGCAACAAATATGTGGTATTTGACATTGTAGAAAAGAATACTAAAATAGGTGTTCAAATTTGTTATGATATGAACTTTCCTGAAATTTCTCGTAATGAGGTATTATTAGGCGCTGAAGTTTTAGTAAAACTAACTCTTGATCCTGTTCAGTTATATAATATTAATAAATATGTTCCGATTGTTAGAGCTCTTGAAAATCAAGCTTATTTTATTTCTACACAGTCAGTTGGAACATATTTAGGATCACATTTATGTGGTCATTCTACTGTGGTTAATCCCGAAGGTGAAGTATTATGGCAGGCAAGTAATACACCTGTTTCAATTTGCCTTGTTTTAGACTTAGATGCAGTTTCTTTAGCTAGAAATTATGGAACTCTTTTCACTGACCACTATTTACAACATTTAAGAGATTTTGATATTCCAATGCCATTTTCTGATAATATTAAAGCAGCACCTGTCTTTGATAATATTATTAAAACACCATTAAATGTTAAAGAAAATGATGCTATACAAAATGATATTGGTATTGGATGTATTGGAAAAAGGTATAATGTTTTCAGAGATATTAACACAAAGAGTTTAAAGCAAGAGCTTGATTCTTTTTTAAATAATAAGTAATAAAAAAAAGGTCTATAATACTTTCAATAAATCATCCGGCATAATTAGTTAGTCTATTTATGTCGGATTTTTATTATATATAAAACAGACATTAGCTATTTAGATTTTTATTTACATAGTTTTTACAAGAATATAAATCTAATAATATGCTTTAGATAATGGTTAATTATCAATCTTTTAACTATCAAACATAAGACCTAATGTTGATTATTAGTCATGTAATAAAAAAAGAGTAACTCTTGTTACCCTATTTTGATTTACTCAGTATATAATTATTCTTTGTTTTATAATTCATAAAAACAATAAGGAATTAAATATACTTTTTATATTATTTAAATTTAATTCATTTCAAATTTTTATGCTGGACCAAATGGTAATCCTAAATAGAAAAATATTAAGAACATTATTATCCATATTATACCAAATACGATTGAGTATGGTAGCATGCTTGATATGATTGTCCCCATTCCTATATCTTTTTTGTATTTACTTGCAAATCCAACAACCATTGGAAAGTATGGAAATAGTGGTGAAATTGGATTTGTAATTGAATCTCCTATACGATATGCCATTTGTGTTGCTGCTGGATCATATCCTAATAGCATGAACATTGGTATAAATATTGGAGCTAACATTGCCCATTTAGCACTTGAACTTCCTATAAATAGGTTTACTATTCCACAGAAGATTATGAAACTTACAAATAGTGGTCCACCTGTTAGTCCAACACTTCTTAGAAATTCAGCTCCTTTTACTGCTAAGATAATTCCTATGTTACTTTGATTAAATAAAGCAATAAACTGTGATGCTGCAAATGCTAGTAATATGTATCCACCCATTTCAGATAGTGATTTTTCTACTAATCTAACTGCATCTGAACTTTTTCTTATTTGTTTTGATGCGATACCATAAACTAATCCAGGTATGAAAAATAGAAAAGTAATTAGTGGTACTATACCAGTCATAAATGGTGCATCACTTTCTAGTAGTGAACCTGTTGATCCTACCATAAATGGTTTACCATTTATTGGTACTAGGCAGGCTGCAACAATTACTACTACATATATTAATACTGAAATATATGCTTTTTTCAATGCCTTTTTTTCTACATGAGTAATTTCTGTTAATTCATGAGATTTGTTATCAGTTACATATTTATCATTTTCAAATCTTGGTGCTACTATTTTTTCTGTTACTAATGTACCAGCTATTGTTAGTATTAAAGTAGATGCTGCTAAGAAATACCAGTTCATTGTAGCTGAAAGTGCTATATTTGGATCTATAGTTTGTGCTGCTGGTAATGTAAAAGAAGCTAATAATACATCTAGTAAATTTACTACTAAATTGGCTGAAAAACCTGCTGCTACACCTGCAAATGCTGCAAAGATACCTACTATTGGACTTCTTCCAGTTGAAAGAAACATGATTGCTGCTAGTGGTGGAAGTATGATAAATCCAGCATCTCCAGCTGCATTTGCACAGATACCAATGAAGAATATCATAAATGTTAACAGTTGTTTTGGAAGTCCAATTACACTACTTCGCATTGCTGTTTCCATGAATTTAGTTTTTTCAGCTATTCCTGCTCCCATCATTACTACTAGTACTAATCCTAATGGTGGAAAGTTTTGGAAATTACCAACAAAGCTTCCTAGATATATCTTTAGTTGATCTACAGAAAGTAGATTCATTGCTTTTAAAGTTTCTTTAGTACCTGGATGAATTACAGATATTCCTGCATTTGACATAAATAGTGATATTACCATAATTATTGCACATAATATAAAGAATATCATTACTGGATCTGGTAATTTATTACCTACTTTTTCAATTCCATTTAAGAATTTACTAAAGATACCTATTTTTTTATCATTACTTACTTGCTTAGTCATTTACATCTTCCTTTCCTCTACTTAAGAAATCAATAGCTATTTGAGCTAGTGATGCACTTGAAATTTTTAATGCATCATCATTCCATTGAAATTCTGGATGATGATGAACTGGTGCTGGTTTATTTTCTTCAGCAATACCGACAAATATGAATGAACTTGGTACTCTTTCACACAAGTAGGCAAAATCTTCTCCACCCATATTTGGTTCTGGTAAGTCTTCTACATTTTCTTTACCAATAATCTTACCAAGTGACTTTCTAGCTAATTCTGTCATTTCTTTATCATTAATTACTGCTGGATATATATTAATATAATCTAATTCATAATCACTATTATTAGAAATAGCCTGACCTTTTAAAATATTTTCCATTAGAATTGGCACTTCTTTTCTTACTTCTTTATCAAAAGATCTAACTGTTCCTTCTAGAGTTACTTCCTGTGGTATTACATTAAATGCATCACCACCATGTATTGTACATGTTGATATAACTAGTGGTTGTAATGGATTAATTTTTCTTGAAACAATAGTTTGAACTTCTGAAATTGTATTAGCAGCTATAACAACTGGATCAATACAGTATTGTGGCATTGCTGAATGTCCACCTTTTCCGATAATTTTCATTTTAAATTGATCGGGTGCAGCCATCGTTGCTCCTTCTTTTACATATACTTTACCTTTTGGTATTGGTCCCCATAAATGGACTCCAAAAGCTGCATCTACTTTAGGATTTTCTAATATTCCTTCTTCTATCATTTGTAATGCTCCACCTTCTTTTTCTTCTCCAGGTTGAAACATTAATTTTATATTTCCATCAAAGGTATCTTTTAATTCATTTAATATCATTGCTGTTCCAAGTAATCCTGCAACATGTCCATCATGTCCACATGCATGCATTAATCTTTTTACTTTAGATTTATATTCCACATCAGCTTTTTCATCTACTTCCAAAGCATCCATGTCAGCTCTTAATAAAACTGTTTTACCTTCATTCTTTCCTTTAATTAAACCTACGACTCCTGTATTAAAACACTCATAGTATTCTATATTTAAGCTATCAAGTGTATCCTTAATAATTTTAGATGTTTTAAATTCTTTATATCCTGTCTCTGGATTTTGGTGTATTGTTCTTCGTATTGAAGTATATTCATCAAAATACTTATTTGCTAATGTTTTTATATTATTCATATAAAACAACTCCTTTGTTTTTTGTTTAATACATACTACCTTTAAAATAAATTTTTACACAAGTGTATTTAAGTATATTTGATGTCTATTTAACAATTACTATTAGAGTTTTTATATACATATGTATATAATTATAATTATTTAATTTAACTAACATTTTGTTTACATTTATTTATAGAGTTTAGCTAGTTATTATAAATTGAAATTATGTTATATACGCTATAGTTTTATTTTATTTTTTTTGCATAGAAAATAACTATAGCTCTTAAATAATTTAGATTTTGTATTATATAGGAGTGAGTAACAAATTTAAAAAGTTAAAAACAATATCTTATAGCTTTAGAAGTTTTGATAGATTATAAGTTAGGATGAAAGCTTAAAAGATTTATAATTAAAATATAGATTAATAATTAAAAAAAATAAAACTAAAATAAATATACAATAACTATTAATTTTTAAAGAGAGCATAAAAAAAAGACATAACATTTATTGTTATATCCTTTACTTACTCATACATCAAAATAGTGATATTCTACCTATTTGATAAAGAGCTTTCTTATTGTATTATTTATTATTATGATTAAATTTTTCTAAACATTAAGCTTTTTTATTAGATATTTATTTAAGTTAAATTTCTTTTAAAGTTAGATCTTTTCTAATATAGTTAAGATATTCTTTTTTTACGGATGGTTCTTCCTTCTTATTAAGTAATGCATTTATTAAATTATCACAAGTTCTTGTAATAGCGCTTATTCCTTCTCTATCTAATGCTACTTCATTTACTTTTTGACCATATATTATATTCCAAGAATCTGCAGTTACTAGTTTAACTTGTCCATAAGTAAGATAATTATTTAAAGTATTCAAACCAGTTAATCCACCCATTCTTCTGACAGTTACATAACTAGCCCCTAATTTGTTTTTAAATAAACCTTTATTTGCAAGAGATACATAAGTAACTTTATCCATTACTACTTTCATTAATGCTGATACATCACCACAGTGTATTGGTGATCCTAAAATTATAGCATCTGCTTCTATCATTTTAGCAATCACTTCATTTGTACCATCAGTATAAACACATGCATTGTTTTTTAGTTCAAAGCATTTATCACAAGCCTTACAATACACTGCATTTAACTTATAAAGATTTATTATTTCAACATCTATTTTAGAAGCTTCTAATCTTTCTTTAAGTATATTTGCAATAAATAAGGTATTACTAGGATGCCTAGGACTTCCATTTATAATTACTACTTTCATGATTACACCTTCTTTTCAGATAATATTTTATTTAAAAAGATCCATCAACTCTTCTTTAGACATCTGAGCAATAACATTATCATTATTTTCAACAACTGAATCTGATAATTGTTTCTTTTTATTTTGTAATTCAAGTATTTTTTCTTCAATACTATCCTTCATTACTAGATTAAAGACTTGAACATTCTTTTCTTGTCCAATACGATAAGCTCTATCTGTAGCTTGATTTTTTGCAGAACTATTCCACCATGGATCAAAGTGAATAACTGCTTGTGCAGCTGTTAAGTTAAGTCCTGTTCCACCTGCTCTTAAAGAGATTAAAAACACTTCAGTATCATCATTTTGAAATGAATCTACTAATTCTTTTCTTTTTTCTTTTGATGTTTTACCTGTTAACATATAATTAGATATCTTATTTTTATCTAATTCTTGCTTAATCAAATCTAACATAGTAGTAAAGTTAGAAAATAGTAATACTTTTTGATTATTTTCTCTTAATGTTTGTATTAGATCAATGCAAGCTTTTAATTTTGATGATGGTTCATAGACATTATCAAACAGTAATCGACGATCACAACATAATTGTCTAAGTTTAGTAAGCATAGCTAATATTTCTAACTTTTCACTACCTTTATTACTAGATTCTTTTTGTAGTTGTTTATTAATATCTACTAAATAAGCCTGATACAGATTTTTCTCATCTTCATTAAAATCAATAAGATAGTCTTTTTCTATTTTATCTGGAAGCTCTAGTAAAACATTACTTTTATGTCTTCTTAAGATAAAAGGACTAACTAACTCTCTTAGTCTATTTAACTTATCTAAATTATTATTTTTTACAATATCTGTTTCATATGTTTTATTGAAATAATTATAATTATATAAATATCCTGGCATTAAAAAATCAAATATAGACCATAGTTCAGCTAATGAATTTTCAATAGGAGTGCCACTCAAAGCAACCTTATTTTTAGCTTTAATCTTTTTTACAGAGGCTGCATTTTTAGTTTTATGATTTTTAATATTTTGAGCTTCATCAATAACTAAGTAATCAAACTCAATATCTGAATATTTACTAATATCTCTTCTAATATAATCGTATGAAGTAATAATAACATCATAATTATCAATTTCTTTAATTAGTTCATTTCTAGTTGCTTCACTACCAGTAATACAAAGAGTTTTTAAATCACTTGAGAATTTAATAATTTCATCTTGCCAATTATATACTAAAGATGCTGGACAAACCACTAAATTTTTACTATCATTTTCACTTGCAAAGATACTAATAATTTGTAGTGTTTTACCAAGACCCATGTCATCTGCAAGTATTCCATTGAAACGATGACTTTGAAGAAATTTAAGCCATTTAAAACCATCTATTTGATAATCTCTTAGTACTTTATCTAAGTGTTTTGGAACAGTATAATCAATATCTTTACTATTATTAATTTCTGCCATCTTTGTTTCAAACATCTTATTTCTAATAAATGTTAGATTTTCAAAATTTACTTTATCATTATCTAAAGTAATCATACGATAAGTTGGCATTTCTATCTTTTTATTTATCTCATTTAGAGGTATTTGATAATCAATCACAAAATTATTTAATTCATCTATATTACTAGAATTAAGATTAATTAGCTCACCACTTTTTAATTTATAAAACTTTTTCTTTTTACGATAAGCCTTTAAAACATCACTTAATTCACTAGTTTGAATTTCATCACTATCAAAATTAATTTTTAATAAATCATTAGATAAAGAAACACCTACTCTAACAGAATAATGATGTTTTTGTTCAATATTTTTTAACTCTTTTGAAATATAAACATCAGCAATATCATTTATTTTATTTAATCCAATATCTAAAAATTCATATGTTTTTTCTTTATCTAAATCAAAATAAGCAACACTTTCTTCAACATCTAAATGTGTAGAATATTCTTTTAAATAACTTTCTACTAAATCTTGATTAAATGTAGTAGTATGATTTCTACTAAAAGCTTTTATCAAGTCATTTTCATTATTTAAATACTCTAGTCTCATTATGACATTTTTTTCATTAATATCTCCAAATAGTTTAATACGATTAAAAGTATCATCTTCAACTTCACTTTCAGGAAAATCAAGATAATCTACTAAGTCATTTAAGACATATTTTCTAAAGTTTTCATCTTCTTCTTTTAAAACAGTTATATCATGATCAAATAATTCTGTTATTAAACTTAAAGCTTTAGCTTTATTATCTAATTCATATCTTGTAATAACATAAGGCATTGTCTTAGTTGCCTTATATAAATGTAACTTACCTTTAAAAGCACCTTTTATATTTTCACCTATCTTATATATATAAGAATACTTAGTTTCATCAATTGTAATGTTTATTAACTCATCACTATCTACGCATTCAAAATTATATCCTTCTACACCTTTATAGGTCTCAAAAAACATATCAATTAAATCAGTATCGATGGGAAAGTATCGATGTATAGTATAATCATTTCTATAAAAATAGTCATCTTTATGCGATTTTGTATTTTTTAAATTAACTGCCTCTTTTAACATTTTAAACTGATTTAAACTCTCTTCATCAAATATTTCTTCACTGTGTACTAAAGAAAAGTTTTTACCATATTTATATAATTCATTATTATCAACATATCCAATAAATTTAGAAATATCTTTAATTATATACTTCTTCTCTGTCCCTATTTTATAAGTTACTTCTAAATAATTTTTAGAATCTATACTTATAACTGGCTCTAATTCATAAACATTATTATTCAATTGAGAAGTAAGTTCTGTTTGATAATGAATTTTATATTTATCAATTAAGTTTCTACTAGATCTAACTTCATCATCTAAGCTTTTTAAATATATTTGTTCCTCAATATTAGCAAGCTTAGTTTTTTTAGCTTCATATTGATCATTTAAAATAATCTCATTATGCTTTAAATCTTTTTCATCTAAATTATTTACAAATTCTATTAAAGCTACTAAGTAAATATATTGTTCATCACTTTTAATATTAGTATTATCTACATTTGCAGTTGTCACTTTTTTATATTTATCAATTTCAAAGTTACAATAAGTTTCAATTCCTTGAATTCTTATAGTACCACTAATATTATAGTTACCATTTATATTAGAGATTGTAACACTCTTAATTGCATTTATTTCATTAATATTTCTTGCTAAACTTAAGTATAAGGGGTTTGTTATTATATTGTTTAAGTCTATGTTCTGCTTTTTATTACTCATGTACATCCTCCTTTTATAAGTTATTCGCTATTTCTTGCATATCATCGTTATGCAGGAATTTTTCTTGTATTTCTAATTTAATTTCAATAATATTATTATGTTTTGGATATGTATTAGCATATGTTTCTACACTACTTTTAAATTGCATGAAATTCTCATTTATCAGATTTGTATTCAATATATTTATAACTATCATTAAAAATACTTGATGGTATAACATTTCATTTTTGAATGTAATTAAACCTTTATACTTTATCATAGCATATATATCATTTCGATAATTAATAATATTTAATAAATAATCAACTTCTTCACTTTCACTTAGTAATTTATAAATAATAGAAATATCTATTTTTTTACTAAATGCTTCTATATTACTATAGAAGAAAGAATTCTTTTCACTAATATCTTCAAAATTGTTATTAAACTCATCATACATTTTGTAAGTGAACTTATGATAATTACTATTACTTATTCTGCACATAAATTCTAATTGACTATCAAGATCTTTATCAATAATCATTTCATAAAATAGTTCATATACATTAGATTCATATAATGTTAAATCGGTTAATAAATTATTTGTATCTAAAATAATATTAATTGCCTTTGAATAATCTTTATTTTGTATACAAGTAGATATATTGTAATAAACAACTGTTTCATAGTACTTATAATCATCTAAATAATTTTGTATTTCTTTGTAGACTGTATAGTTTTCATTACTTAAAATTATTTCTAATAAAACATTAATATTATAAATTTTATCAAACATAGTTTTTAAGTTAGCTAAATAATTTATTAAATATTCTGTATTATCAGCATTTACTCTACAAAGTTCTTTATAAATTAGATGTATAATATCTTCTCTTTTAAAATCAAGTAACATTTGTTCTATAACACTTAAATACTCTTTATCATTTAAATACTTGCTTGCTGTGCTAAAAAACAGCTCAACAACAACATATAATTCATTTAAATTCTGACTTTTTTTATATCTATCAATTTCTATAAATATCTTTAGCAACACTTCTAGATACTGATAAACTTTTTCACTATCTTTAACTTTTTTTAAATCTGTATTTAACATACTAGCTAATTTGTGATCAAACTCTGTAATACTACTTTTTTGAGAATATACTAGAGAATACTGATATTCTTGAAAAAGATCAAAATATTTTTTTTCTAACCTGTTGTCATTGTGCACAAATAAATCTTGAAAATTTGCTTCTAATATTACGGCGACCATATGCTTACAATTATTTCCACCATGTGCATACATACAATCACAACTCATACCAGTAATTTTACTTTCACCATTAATTAATAGTTCAACATCATAGTTAGAACTTCCTTTAACAATGGCAGTTATTAGGTTATTTCTTTTAGTGATATTTTTTACTAGGTCCCTTTCAAAATAGGTTGTTCCTCTAGACCATATTGTATTAGAAAAATATCTTTTATATTGTTGTACATTACTCATAGTGATCACCATTATATTCTTTTATGATATTTGCTATATCAGTAGTATTATCATTATTTATTAAATACAATTGTATTTCTTTTATATTAGCTTCACTATTAGCTAGTTTACTGTATTCTAGGATAAAACTATGTAAATTGTTAAGTCCATATTCACTATTATTTAGTAATGATAGAATTATCTTTAAAAATAGTTGATGAAATAGCATTTCATTATATTGTATTAACTTTTCTTTATATGACATTAGTAAAACAATATCATTTGTTTCATTTAATAAGTTTAATAATAAATCAATTTGATTAGATTCTAAAAAGCCATCATACATTCTACTTATTTCAAAAGTATGAGTTATCATATCAAATTGGCTATGCATATAATTTTGATATTCTTGTTTACTTGAAAATAATTTTTCAAATTTCAATAAATATTTTGAAGTTAATTTATATGCATTACTATCATTTAGTTTTTGTAATAAATTTAAATAATGTATTCTGTTATTAGCATCAGTATATTCATTAAATAATTTATCTAGTATTGTTTTATATGTCTCTATGTCTTCTATTGAATTATTATGTTCAAATAAAGCTGTTTTAGCTTTATCGATATTATTACTGTTTAAATAATGTTCAACTTGAAAATAGATTACTGGCTCATATTTTTTATATCTACTTAATAAATCTAATATTTTCATATAAGGATAGTTTAATATTTTAAGTTTATTTATAGTTAAGTTAATTATTAACTGTAGTCTTTCTGTATCATTATTTTCTTCATGTAAAGTCAACATGTGTTTAATAAAATATATCTGATCAGTGTCATTTCCAGGATATTTAACATTAACTATTAAGTCAAAGTATTTAGAAAAATATATATTAAATAGTTCTTCTTGATATGTAATCTCTTTAACTGCAATTATTGTAATTTCAACTATTTTTTCTTCTTTTAAATATAAGGAAGCTAGTGTAAAGAATTCATTTATTATATTTACAAGATTAGTAAATTCTACATTAAAATTAAATGGTGCTATGTCTTTTAATAAAAGTATTATTTCATTATTAACATTAAGAAGTCCTTTTTTATCTTTAACTTTATCTAGTTCATTTTTAAAGTAAGAAGATACCTCTTCATCAAACATTGATATAAATTTAGAGTCATTATTTCTAAAGTTATTTTTATATTTATTTAGTATTTTCATATAATTAATATCAGTAATTTTTGAAATGTCTTTATCATCTAAATCTTCTGAACTCTCATTATAGTAATCATCATCATGCTGTTGTTCATATGCTTCTGTTTCATTAAAAAATATTTCATCATCATCATGATCTTCATCATAATAATCTTGATAATCGTTTTCTATTTCCATTAAGCCTCCAGCTGCATCAATATATGATAAGGTTGCAGCCATATGCTTACAATCATTACCTTTATTTCCAATTGGACAATCGCAGCGCATATCTATAACTTTTAATGTATCTTCATCAAATTGAATTCTAACATAGTTATAACCTCTATCTTTAACTACCGAATGTATATAATAGTCTTCACGATACAAATTAGTAATCTTACCATCAGTAAAAAGAGTACTCCCTCTATCCCATACAAATGGTTTAAATAACTTCATATAGTCTTCCATAATTACCTCCTGATATTAAATTGAACAATATTATTATTATACTATGTATTTGTTTGTATTTGTATACATTGTTAGATTTAAAATATGCCGAAATACTTATTTGTCAAAATATTTATTATTTTGATAATTAATCTATTTAATATTTTTCCATTATGTTAATATTAGATCAATAAGAGAGTTAAGGAAGTGCTATAATGAACACTATAAATGTGGTTTGTGCTGTTTTTGTAAACAGTGATTTTGAAGTATTAGCATTTAAAAGAAATGCTAGCAAACAATTACCGTTATTTTGGGAGTTTCCTGGAGGTAAAGTGGAAAACAATGAAAGTAATGAAGAAGCGTTGTTTAGAGAAATAATTGAGGAATTAAATATTGAAATAACTGTTGGAAGATATATTACTACTTCAAAGTTTGAATATGAATTTGGAATCGTTGAACTTACGGCCTATATTGCCTACTGTGATATTTCTAAAATCAAATTAAAAGAACACTTAGATATGAAATGGATAAATTTGAATAACTATAATACTGTTAAATGGGCACCAGCAGACTTGCCTATTCTTGAAGCATTAAAGACCCTAAATTTGAAAGGAGTATTATAATGAACGAACTATATATAGAAAGCTATGTGCATAATTTCTTACAAAAGAGTCAAAGCATTAATCCAGGAAATGATTTTATCTTAGTTGATAATCACTCTATAAAGCTTTCTTCTTTTTTAAAAGAACAATTAGCGACTTGTGAAGAGTTTATTTTTTGCTCTGCTTTTTTAACTGATGGAGGATTCCAAACCATTCTAAGTGAATTGGATTTAACAAAAGAAAAGAATATTAAAGGTAGCATAATTATTGGAAATAAATCTAATTTTTCCCAACCTAAAGCCCTTAAACGATTTCTAAGCTATGATAATATCAAGCTTAAACTTAATATGAGTAACAAATTGCACTCAAAATTATATATGTTTAAAAAAGATGATTTTTGGACTTGTTGTGTAGGTTCATCAAACTTAACAGATTCAGCATTATCAAGTAATGAAGAATTAAATTTTATTTTTAAAACGAAGGAAAATGGAGAAATTTATATTAAATTAAACGAAATTTTTCAAAGAATATGGAATTCTTCTTTTAATATGTTAGATGTAATAGAAGAGTATGAAGTGGCTTTTAATCAGTTACAAAAAAATAGATTTGATGATTTTTTTATTCAAAAAGAGTCTCGCAAGATAATTCCAAATAAAATGCAAGTAGACGCCTTAAAGTCTTTGAATAATGTTAGAGAAAATAATAATAATAAAGCATTAGTTATTAGTGCAACTGGCACTGGAAAAACCTTTTTAGCAGCTTTTGATGTTGAACAATTTAAGGCAAAAAAAATGTTATTCATAGTCCACAGAGAAAGAATTATTGATGATGCAATAAAAACATTTAAAAAAGTGCTTCCTTATAAAAGTTTGGGTAAATTTACAGGTACTCATAAAGAAGATGCTGAATATATATTTTGCATGATCAATACAATTTCAAATGATGACCATCTTCATACATTTAATCGCGATGATTTTGATTACATTATTGTAGATGAAGCACATAGAATTGGAGCACCTTCTTATCAAAAAGTTCTTAGCTACTTTAATCCAAAATTTTTATTGGGATTGACTGCTACTCCTGAAAGAAGTGATAATTTTAATGTATACGAAGCATTTAACTATATCGTTGCGTATGAAATTAGATTAAAGGCAGCAATAGAAAATGAACTGATTGTCCCTTTTCATTACTTTGGCGTGAGTGAAGTTCTTGTTGATGGTGAATTAGTAAAAGAAAATACAACAATTGATATTAAAGAGAAAGCAAAAAATATAATTGAAAAATCAGAACACTATGGTTACAGCGGTGACAAAGTAAGAGCTTTAATATTTGTTGATTCAGTTAGTACTTCTAATAGTCTTGCAGATGAAATTAACTCAACTACAAAATACAATGCTATTTCTTTAAGCGGAAGTTCTACATCTGAACAACGAACAACTGCCATTGATAATTTAGCTAAAAAAATTGATGATGAAAAACATATTGATTATATTATTACAAGAGATATTTTTAATGAGGGCATTGATATACCAGTTGTTAATCAGGTCTTATTAGTAAGACCTACCGAGTCAACCATAGTATATATACAACAGTTAGGAAGAGGTCTAAGAAAATGCGAGGGAAAAGACTATTTAGTTGTTCTAGATTTTATCGGTAATTATAAAAATAACTTTTTAATCCCAATTGCACTTAGTGGAAATAGTTCTTATGACAGAAATTTTATGAACATGTTTATAACTAACGGAACCGCAATGATGCCAGGGTGTTGTACTATTAATTTTGAAAAAATTGCAAGAAAACAAATCTTAGATAAAATTGAATCAAGTAATTTTTCTATCTTTAGTAAAATCAAAGAGCAATATGATACACTAAAGTCTAAAATTGGAAGAGTTCCAATGATGTATGATTTTTATATTGAAAATATGATGAGTCCTGAAAATTTAATTGGTGCAAGTAATACTAATAATTATTTTGAGTTATTGTCTCGTTTAGATAATACATTAGATTCCACTTTAAATAATAATGAATTAGCTTTTTTAACACATCTAGACAAACAATACCTACCTTTTAAAAGAGTGCATGAAATTTTAATTATAAAGTATTTACTAGAAAGCCAAATAGATTTATTTACACTTAATAAGAAAATAGAATCATATTTACAAATAGACAATCAGCTAGAAAATACAAAAAATGCATTGATGCATCTAAACAAAGAACTGTTTATAAGAACTACAGCTTTTGCAAAACAACCCCCAATTTTAATAAACAGCCAAATAAATCCTGAATTTAAAAATTTTTACACTAATAATGAAGTATTTAAAAATCACATTAATGATTTTATGCAATTCAACTTAGAATATATCAAAGATAATTATAATCAAAAAAGTAAAGAAACAATTTTATTAAATCATACTTATAGTAGAATAGAAACAATGTGGTTTTTAAACAAAGATTATCACAATGCTATGATAAAAGGCTACGAGAAGTTTGAAGACATGGTTGTAATTTTTATGAAAGCTGATAAGTCTAGTTTTAATAATGAATTTATTAGTAATCAGGAAGTTATTTATTACTCACAAAACAACAAAAAAATTGACTATGAAAATGTTGAATCTAAAATGGCTTACAATAAAATAGACATGCATCTCCTAGTTAAAAAATCAACTAAAGCAAGTGATTATTATCTAGGTAAAGTTAAAACAATACACTTTAAAGAAACATTTACAGAAGAGAATAAACCAATAATTAAATATCATTTCCAATTGGATATTCCTATACCTCATGAATTATACTTATATTTTACTAATGAGGAAGTATAAATTTAATCAAAAAAGCTTTGTACAAAAAAAATTGTATAAAGCTTTTTTAATATTCCGTATAATTGAAATTTTCTTATTTACTCATATCCTACCTTTTTATCTGATAAGATTTTGCATAAATAATTAAAAGTTCATAATAAATATTCAAGTAAAAGGTTTTTTGGCGTTTTCTTCGCTTTCAGTCCTCTAACGTCTTAAATTTAATCAGCTTCTTCAAATATTTATCAATCACACGTTGAGCTGTTTCAAACATATCCGAATTAACAATCTCTAAATAAACCGAAGATACGATCTATACAGAATCTCTCAGCATACATTTCATTACTGATGAATACTAATTTATATTAGTCGCTTTTCCTGTGAACACTAAAGGTGTACCTGCTAGAGTATACCTTAATGAACTCAGAAACATGCAGTCTTTCAGCATCATCAATCATAATTATTAATTTTGATATTGAGAACCCCTATGGAATTGCATTTTCATTCTGGTAACCTCTCTTTCAAATCAAATCCATACAATATCTTAAACTCATTAAAGACGAGGAAAATTCATATAAGATTTAGGAAATAACTTTGCAATAACGAAAGAAGTTAAGCCGCTAATGTTTGTCTAAATTTTAAAGAACAAGTCTCTTTGTTGAAAAATCATTTGCTATTGATGCAAAATACATATAACATCTATCTTCTTGAAATATAAAGAAAATGAATCAAAAATAGTCTCACATTAAGCTTTGTGAAGCTGTTTTCGGCTTAAACGCTGTTAATCTATTTTTGATAAATTTTGTAAGTGCTCGGATCCATAATAAAATTTTTTTCGGTAACTGGTCCATCATAAATTTTAATTTTAACCTCTTTTAATTTCACATCAAGATCGTGAACAAAATAGATTTTATACGGTTCGGCCTCTTGAGAAACTTTAATTTCGTTAGCAGTCATTACAAATCCGTCAGAGTATTTTGCTTTTGATGTTTTCACTTCAATACGAATAACATTATTTGCCTGGTCAAATGCACGAATATCATAACCAAGACCATCTCCTTCTTTTTTTGAGGCATGCACAGGTTGGACCAAATCATTTATTACTGCTTCTTGTAAAAGAAGATCAAATACGATCTCTTCACCAAGAACACCTAATTTTTGTTTAGACTTGTTTACACGGTCCCAATCAGTATTACGCCCTATGAATTTTTGTTTTCTTGGAGTATTTGGACGATTTGGTCCAACCTCATCTATGAGTACAGTAAAACCTTTTGTACTTTCTTGTTCAAATTTTTTAACTTCATCATCTGTAATTTCTGATTCGGATTGCGCTGACTTTGTGTCATCAATTGGAACAAGATGTTGATTTTCGATAAGTGCTACAAAATCCTCATAGATAATTTCATTCATTCCGGATTGGTCCCAAAAGTTGACCCAAGAGTTTGGTTTTTTACGTTTTTTCTTATTTGGTGTCTTCCAATTGAAGTTTTCGATAAAAGAATCGCCTTTACAGATAGTAGGTTCAATTTTAAAGGCATGTGTAATTTCAGCCGTAACATTTCCACTCTCATCAGGTCCAGAAATACTATTAACATAACCTCCTCCGTAAATTTCCCACTTTCCGCCTTTACTAATCCTAGCTGGATGACGATTCAGCACGACTGCACCTACTTTCAATTTTCCATATCGCCGAATTTTCCAGCCATAACTTTTATCGCCATCAGAATATTTCAATTTTTCTTCATCTGTTGTTTTACCATGATCCAAAATAAAAGCTTTTTGATTTTCAGTTGCCTCAGGTAAAAAATCTTTGTAATTAAACATATTGCTACCTCCCTCTATTGTTTAATCAGAATATTTATTAATTCTGATTGAACAATAACACGAATTGTTTTTTAAGTCACACGCATAACATTTTTTTCTGATTATTTCTAAAAAATTAAAATATAATTAGTAGTTTCAGTTTTAGCAGAGTTCCTAATAACAGTGCAATACTTGATTTGATATCTCGCCCATACCTAACCATCCACAATTGTCATTTATATAAATTTCAAATTATTATTTCTTAATTGTATACGTTTAAATTCTCAGCCTTTCTTAAAATCGTTGTACATGTCACTATATCAAAATTATCTCTTTTTTTCTAATTTGGTCATAATTGTAATAGCTAATGTGATATTTATAGTCCACATTCATCATTTATTGTAATGTTCTACCTAATGAATTTTTTAACTCTTTAATAATATCATTTGATGATTTTACATCATATTCATTTATAATATATTTTGCAATATCTTTATTAATTGTAATAAAAATCCTTCAAAGCAGTTTGGTTAATCTTACATTCGGAGTATAGTTTACATATATTGATAAAAGCTATGCAAAAATAAATGCAAACTTACATTGTTGTATATTAATTCAATTCCTCAACTTCTAAATCAAATAGAGAATCGATTAGAAACTATAATTTAACAATTTACAAAATAATGAGTTCTTTTAATAAATGTAATATGGTATTTTCCAATTGAAAAAGAAGATTAAAAAATTTTTCAACTGGTCTATATAAGATATGAAAGGAAAGTATAATGTTCAATACAAATATCTAAGTTGACAAAAGGAATAAGTAGTTAACCATACAGTTTTAGCTGCTAATAATAATTATATTTTGATAATATATATAACTTAAATATATTACTTATGTCAATGTAATGTATATATAACACCTCTGTTACATTGTAATTGAACATAAGCACTTAGTGGATATTTTTTAAACTAATGATTGATATATTTTCTATTGTAATTATTGTATACTAGAATTAATTTTACAAAGGAGGAAATAAAGTTGAATATTAAAATACTTGATTATCTATTTAAACAGCTTAAGAAGATTGATTTTATTAGAATATACAAATGTATATTTAATAAAGATAATATTAAAAAGGGGGATTGAAATGAGAAAAGGATCTTTAGATCAATATATTAGTAATATTGATGTTATTAGTAATGTTTTAGCAGGTTGGTTTGCATGTACTAGACAGCTTAACAATTTAACATTACACGATGTCGCTAAAGTATTAGCAATAGTTCCGCAAACTGTCAGTAACTGGGAAAGTGGCAAAGGTTTTCCAGACATTGATTTATTTATGAATTACTGCAAAGTAGTTAAAGTTGATACTAATTCTTATAACTTTTTGACTTTAGAATACTTTGCAGAAAGAGAGGAAGCTACTAGAAAAAAGTTGATAATGGACCTCATAGAATTGTTGATGATGGACCACCAAGATTTACTAGACAACTTAGACATCTGCGAGAAAACTTATTTATAAATAAATATGATTTGGCTAATACTTTCAGTGTTAGTGTCCAAACTATTTATTATTGGGAAAAGAATAAGAGAACTCCAAAATTGCTACATCAAATTCAAATTAATGAGTTATTTTTAAAAATGATAGACTTAAAAAGGGTATTTTAGCTAAAACTACATGACTAAGAATTATGGTCATGTAGTTTTATTATTTATATTGTTATGTAGTAATAATCATTAAGAGGTTTGAATTCAGTATCCACATTAGTTAATAAGTAATTATAGTACTGATTATTTATACTTTGATTTTTGGCTTTATTTGCAAGTTCTAAAATAACGTTATTTAAATTTATTTGTAGTTCTTTTTCTAATTCTTGTACAATATCATTTTTTTTATTATCATAAAATATAATATTTAAGATATCATGATATTTTACTCCTATATTCTGTTCATTAAATAATAAACTATCCTTGATAAGCTTGATATTAGATGTGTCATTACTAATATATATAACTTGAATTAGAAAAATAAGCTTTTCTTTTTTTCTTACTATTTCTAGTTCTATCTGATTTTCCTTTATCTTTATATTTTTAAGAATATCATATTCATTACTTACATCTTGATTAGATACCATATTTGCTTTGATTAGTGCACTTATTTGTTCTATTAGATGTTTTTTATTTTTAATTAGTATTTTATTGATCTTGATATAGTTGAAAAAGATATCAATTAACAAGTCTAAATTTAACATAGTTATCTCCTCTATTCATATTAGTATTATTATATACAATTTTACTTATATATTCATTATATTTATGCATTTAAAAACCAGCAAAAGAATTGCTGGTTGAATAGTATGTTTTATAATAATATAATTTGAGATTACATTCCTACTAAGTAAAGAATAACTGCTACAATTGTACTTGTTAAACCTACTAATGCTTCATAAGGAATTAATTTCATTCTTTCTTTGATACTTTGACCTACTGAACCACCAGTTGCATGGAAGAATGATCCATGAGGTAATGAGTCAAGTACAGTAGCACCAGTGTGAATCATTGCTCCTGAACTTAATGGTGGAATTCCAGCACTAGTTAATGTTGAAGCGAATGTTTGTGATGCAATTGTAGAACCTGCAGTTGTTGAAGCTGCTGCAGCTCCCATTAAGATACCTGATAGAGGTGCTAATAAGAATGCTGGCATATGTAATACTTCAATAATTGAAATAACATCTGTTTGTAAAGCTGAAGCTTTGATTATTCCTGCAATTGTACCTGTACCAATTAATAATACTGATACACCAACAACTTTAGATAATCCAAACTCCATGAATTCTCTTGTAAACTTAGCTTTACCGCAAGCAATTGTACACACAAATCCACCTAATGGCAATGCGATTAATGGATCAATTGTAATACCTGCAAATGGTCTTAAACTTAATAGTCCAATAACAACAATTGGTCCTATAATTGCTTGTAAGAATGAAGGTAATTTGCTATCTGGTTCTTTAGCTTCTAAATCTGCTTCAGTGATAGCTTCACCTTTTTTCTTAGTTAAGTATACACCAATTAATATAGTAACGATTAAAGCTGCGATAGCTGGAATAATATTTTTCATCATTAATGATGTTAAATCTACTTGGAAAGCATCTGAAACTGCAATTGTGTTTGGATTTGGTGAAATAATATTCCCTGCTTTTCCTCCACCAATCATTGCTAATAAGATAGATGATTTGTTATATCCTGCTTTAGCACCAATAGATAAAGCAATTGGAGCAACTGTAATTACAGCGATATCAATAAATACACCTACTGCACAAATGATCATTGTTGCAATAGCAATTGCTGGTATTGCACGGCTTTTACCTAATTTATCAACAATAGTTTCAGCGATTTTTTCAGCAGCACCAGTTTTGATTAATGTTCCTGCTAAAATACCTGATGTCATGATTCTTAATACTGAAGGCATCATGTCTTGTGCTCCAGAAACCATTGTGCTTACAGTAATTACTAAATCTGAACTACCGACTACACCACCAACTAATGCACCAATGATTAGTGAATAAGCTGGTTGTACTTTTTTAATAATTAAAATTATAGATAACGCTAGTCCTATTAGCGCTCCTAATGTAGTAAATGCTACTTCCATTATTTAATATCCTCCTTTGTTTTCCATAAACGGAAAACTTGTTCTGCTGTATCAGCCATATTATTTTTTGCATTATCTTCTTGCATTGCTTCTTCTAATGTAACAATTCTTCTTAATATTGGAAAGAAAGCATCAATTCCATTATTATTGTTTTCATTAGCATCTGCTGTTACACCACCTGCAAATGCAATAACAGGTTTATTATGTTTTTTTGCTAGTTTAGCAACACCAATAGGTGCTTTACCCATTGCTGTTTGCCCATCCATCATACCTTCTCCAGTTATGACAATGTCGGCTTTTTCAATATATTCCTCTAATCTTGTTTCATCTAATACAATAGCAATACCAGATTGTAATTCAGCATTTGTAAATGTTTTAAATGCAAAACCTAATCCTCCAGCTGCTCCTGTACCTGGATAGTATGGATCTGCTTCTACAAACGTTTCTTTAGCTACATTTGCATAGTGTTCCATATCTTTATCAAGTTTTAAAACCATTTCAGGAGTTGCACCCTTTTGTGGTCCAAAAATATGACTTGATCCTAATTTTCCAAATAATGGATTAGTAACATCACATGCTACTCTGAATTGGCATTGAGCAAGTTCTTTAATTACATTATCTTTTTTTATTGTGTGTATTAATTCAAGACCTTGTCCACCAAATGGTACTTCTTTACCATTAATATCTAAGAAATTATAACCTAGAGCTTGAAGCATTCCTACACCACCATCATTGGTAGCGCTCCCACCTATTCCGACAATAAAGTGTCTACAACCTTTGTTTATTGCATCTACAATAAGTTGTCCTACACCATAAGTTGTCGTAACTAATGGATTTCTTTGCTCTTTTGTAACCATTGTAATTCCTGCAGCAGCAGACATCTCAATAATAGCAGTTTTACTACTAGGAATAATTCCATAAGCAGCTTTTACTTTATCACATAATGGTCCAGATACTTCAACTGTATGAAGTTCACCATTCATTCCTTGTACTAATGCTTCTACTGTACCTTCACCACCATCAGCAAGTGGTCTAATTTCAACATCTGCATTCTTATAAACACGTTTTATTCCTGTTGAGATTGCATTACCTGCTTCAACTGAACTTAACGATCCTTTAAAAGAATCTGTTGCAATAACTATATTCATAAATTACATCCTCTCATATGTTATAATCATACTATACCAAATTATTAGTTATTTATACAATGTTATACATGCTAGTATTATTTAATCTAATAGTATGAAAATTTGTTACATATACCAATAATTAAATTAATTAATAGTTATACGTAACAACCACTAATTAATACTTATAGGAGTGATCTAAATGTATATAAAGATAGAAACAGCACTTGCAAATCAAATAGTTAACACAGTAAAAGATGTCAGTGGTTATGATGTAAATTTTATTGGACCAAATGGTATCATTATAGCCAGTACAGATGAAAGTAGAGTAAACACTTACCATGAAGCCGGTCAAAAAAGTGCTGTTACTAGTACTACTATTGAAGTAGATAGTGATGATGCATATGAAGGTACAAAAAGAGGCGTAAATATGCCTGTAATGCATAAAAACTACATTATTGGCGTTATTGGCATTAGCGGACATCCTAATGATGTTAATAAATATGCCTATTTAGCACAAAGAATTACTTTGTTATTAATAAGAGAGAAAGAATTAAGTGAAGATAATAAAATAGATGATAATAAAAAACAATTTATTATTAATTCACTTATTAACAAAGAAAAGTTTGATTATAATTTATTAACAACAAACCTTAAAAATTATGATCTTACTACAAATGATACAGTTAGAATGATTCTTATTCAAATTAGTCAAAACTGTGCTGCTAATAATATTGCTTTAATTGAAAAAGATATTCATAAACTTTTTGATAGTATAGATACCAAACTATATACATATGACTATCCTAACTTCTACATGTGCGTTATTAAAGATAGTAAGTACGAGAGTCAAAAAGAAGCTATAGAATATTTTGCAGATATTAATAACAACCGCATGAAGTTTGCCATTGGTAAAAAAGTGCCAATACTACAATTAGAGCAGTCTCATAAAAGTTGTCTTACAACACTTAAGAGCATTGGATTAGAGTCTAATATTGAAATATATGATAACCTTACTATTGATTTAATACTATCTAATATAGATGATAATAGTAAACAAGCTTACTTAAGTAAGGTTATAAATAATATTAAAGAAGATGATATTGAATTATTAAAATGTTATTTTGATCATGATATGTCTTTAGCTAAAACTTGTGAATTGTTATTTATACATAAAAATACTTTACAGTATAAACTTGATAAAATAACTAAAAAAACGGGATATAACCCCCGTAAGTTTAAAGATGCAAATGTATTGTATTTAGCAATAAAATTGAGTGTTTAAATAAAGTGTTTTCTGTATTGAAAAAAACTTACTACTGATTTAATATCTTGAATTCATATTACTATCTAAGTTTTATAGCAACATTTTATTCGTGCACTCATGAAACTTGGTGAACAATTTTTTTATCCACCTTTACCAAATTTCTGATTATGATTACTAATAGTAAAGCAGTAAATATTATTACACTTTTGCCATTTAAATATGAGACATTAATAACTCAAATAATAATATCTATACATTAAAAAAGCGATCTAAACTATTATTGATTTAGATCGCTTTTTTTTATATTGTTGTAGGAAGAAATCTAAAGACTCCAAATCCTATTATTAGAACTACTATTGCAGTTAAATAGTATTTCATTTTTAGTTTGTTATAATCATCTGCTTTATTCAATGGTAGTAGTATTGTTACTCTTACAATATTTACTACTATTGGTAATAATATAAAGACATTGATTGTATACCCGATAGATATTAAAATCGCTTTAGTTAAATTTACTTGATGTTTAAATAACAGGAATAGTAATAATACTTCTGCTATGATAAACAATATTGTAAAGGGGGTAAGTAACATTCTCATTATTTTACTATATTTATACCCTAGTAATAAGCTAATGGTACTTTCTTTATCTTCTTGATTGCTAGTTCTTTCTCTTATGTACTTTGTTAATTCATTTTCTTCATCAATTTGTGCTAACTCTTGATTATTTATGTGTGTCCCCATTTTTTACCTTTTTTTCTATAATTGATATTACTGATTGATTAATTAATAGTTAAGTAACATAATGCTACTTTCACAAGTTGAATCCCTCAATTCAAGTTGTTATTTATTAATATATTATTTTGGTTTAATAAGCGTATATTTTTAAGCTGTTAAAATTTATTATTTTGAATTTTCTTACTTGGTCATAGTAAGTTTATTATGTAATTATTGTTTAATGGATTTATACTTTTATATTTTCCGCTTTTCCCTTTTTAGTATGATTTTATAATCAAACTCTACCCTTGTATTTTATACGATATTATAAAATACTTTGTTTAAAATATTCACATTTATAATGATTTTAATAATAATAGTTAATAATATTGTTGTTAGTTATAGATTAATGTATTAGTAACAGTTAGATAGACTTTAATCTATGTATCTAAATTCTTTTGTTATTAAAATTTGTTTTGGGATGTTATGACTTTTAATTTGATATTATCATGTATCATGTAAATTTAGATATTATTTAATGTAACTAGATATTATTGTTGTGTAACTATTTTCTTTTTATTATATAAGTTATCTTACCTACCTTTCTCTCACTGATTTATTAATGCCTCAATTTTACTATAATTCGATATAGACTATAAATGCAATTGTATTTTGTGCAATACTATTGTAATCACTTTTATATGTCCTTAAGTTAATTGTACTCGATTTGTTTCGTATGTAAAGTGATTTATGTTAGTTTATATTTAGTTTTAAATGATTTTTAAATTATTTGGTTTTTTTTATTTTTTTGTTAATATGTTTAACATAAAATTGTGTCTTATTTGTTTTCAATTAAGGATATGCTATATATGTTATCCATTTTATTAACTAGTTGCTTAATTATATATTACAGTTAGCTAATTATTAAGCGCTTTCACTTAAAAATAGTAGATATTGTGTACTTTATTAAAACTAAATAGACTTAGTTTATAGATACAAGCATTCTATCTATAATTAAGTCTATTGTTTAGTTATTACTTATACAACACCATAATTCATCAAGTATACTATCTAATGTTGTTTTTTCAAAGTTATATTGTTCTACATCATACTGATTAATTTTATTCTCTATTGCATCACTATATGCATAGTCAACTATTAATAAATTTGCTTTAAATTTACTAACGCAATTACAGTAACAGTTTTTATCACGGATAATATAAATAACTGTATTTTTATAGATATCTGGACTGAAGTTAAAAACTTGTTTGCCTGATTCATCAACATTCCAAATGTTTGTTTCTACCATTAATCTACCTAATATTTCTTGATATCTTATTACAACACTTTTATTTGGTACAAGGGTATATCCGCTCTTTTTTATTTTATTTAAAACCATACATTAATTGTATAATCTCACACAGTTTTTTAGAATAAATCTTTTTTGTTCTTTTGTTTTTATTATAACTCTAAAGATCTTGTTATCTATTATCATAATACTTATAGTATTCTTGTCTACGCTTATTCTCTGGCCATTATAAAATCTAAAGTTGCCTACAATAAATTGCGAAACGACTTTATAGTTGGCTTTATATATAAATACTTTCATAAAATCATTCTCCATTTAATTATTTTTTAAAATTTAAGTTTCTATCTTTCTCTTTCTTTTTTGATATTTTCTATATGGCTCTACTCTTACTTTTGATTTTGCAATTCGATATTTTTTACGATACCTATTCAACGTTAAATGATTATCACTTATATTTTCAATTATTATATTTATATGTGAACAAGCATCTTTATGTTCTATATATTCTAATTCTTCTTTAATTTCTTTTTTAGCTTTTCGTAATGCTTTTAATACAGCTTCCAAGCTTTCTAATACTGCTCTATCTTCCATTTCCATTTAGCTACCTCTTTAATTGTTTAAGTTTAAAATAAGTTACTATAATTATAATAACACAGTCTTTTTTTAGCCACAATACATAATAAATAACACTATTTTAACCTTAAGTAGACAATAAGTGAATTATCTTATCAATAAAAAGTTAGTAAATAGGTTTATGTTAATAGGAATCGCACTAATTTACATTATTTTAACATTTTGTTACATGTGTATTATTTAATTTAAAATGCTAGAATAAAGGATGTTTATTATCATTTTAAAAAGTAGTTGAGAATAGTTTTCCTTTTACATTAATTTTTCTTAATATAGGAATAATTAATTAACGTAAAATTTACACTTATAACTTTAACTCATTGTCAACATAAAAAGTTTGTGATTTTTTTCACTTTTTATGTTTTTTTATTGTTTTTTTAATAAAAAGGTTATATAGCTATATTTATACAAAAAGAATGTAATGCATAATTTTATGCATTACATATCTTATATGATTTTATTAATAATGTTTATTTATTGTTAGTTTTTCTCTTTTTTATTATAAATAAAATTATTATTAATGATATTAAAGGTAAAATTATAATACTTTGTTTCATACCTGTTTGGGGTAGTAAGTTATTAGTTTTACTTTTACTATTTGTTTTATTTTCTTCATTTGGAGTAGTACTACTTTCCACTTCATCATTAATATTATTTAAATCTTTTACAACATTAATTTTTATTTTGATAATTGGGTTTACTTGTAAACTAATTGCATGTTTACCTATTTCTTCTTTAAAGTCTTTTCTATCTACTTTTATTATTGGATTAATCTGCCACTTATTAGTTTTTACATTATATACTTTAACCTTACTTAATTCTTTTATTTGAGCTTCTGTTAAGTTTTTAGCATCATTTAATTCAATGTTGAAACTTTGTGCAGTTATTATAAGATCATTATCATAAACAAAGTCTCCATTATTTACAAGAACTGTTCTAAAAAGCTTTGCAATGTTTCCATCTTTATCATTTACTTTATATTCAAGCTTGTATATTCCTGCTTTATTTGTATTTAAATTACCTTGAACTTCTAAGTTTTTATAGATATCTTTACCATCTTCTATGTCGGTGATTGTTACACCTTTAAGATTATTGAAATCTTCACCCTGTCTTATTTCTACAAAATGTGATCCTTTTATTATTGGAGCATTTCCCTCATTTACAGTTGCTTTGATTGTTCTAGACGCTTGTTCATCTTTTTTTATTTTAAAGTTAATGTCATATACTCCTACTTCTGCTTTATACTTACCTATGTTTATGGTCATTTCAGTTTGAATTATTTTTCCTGTTTTTTTATCATACACATTTACAGCTGCATCCTTAATAAGTGTTTTATTATCTGTCTTAACACTAGATACTGTTTTAGTAAAATCTAAAGCTTCTATTATATAATCTTTTCCAATTTCAAAATTATCATTTTTAACTAAAACTACTCTAGTAACTTCTACTTTATTGTTATCACTATCAGTAACACTATAATTTAAAGTATATACACCAGCAGTTTCATTGTCCACTTCACCCTGTATTTTTAATTTAGTAATTATATTCTTATCTTCAGTATCTGTTACTATTAGACCATCTTTATCATCAAATTTATCTTTAACATTAATTTGACTAAATGATGGAATTGTTATTATTGGTAAATCACCAGTTACTACTTTAGCATCAACAGTAATAGTTGTTGTTGTTTCACTAGCAATAGTAAACTTTATTTTATAAGTACCTGTTTCTGCCTTATAGCCACCTGTCTCGACATTTACTGCTTCTGCTACTTCTTTTCCTGTTGCTTTATCTATTACTTTAACATTAGCATCTTTTTTTATTTGTTCTAAATCAGTATTTACTTGTCCTACTCTTTTTTCAAAGTTGTTAGCACTAATAATATATTTAGTTCCTACTTCAATACTACTATCTTTAACTACTACTATTTGTTTAACAGTATCAGTATTTTTATCACTATCAGTTGCAGTATAACTAACTATGTATACTCCTGCTTTAGTATTATCTACCTTATTATCAATGACTACATCAGTAACACTACTATCTTCTTTATCACTAACAGTATAAAGCTTAGAAGGATCAAATTCTTCGTTTAAATTTATTTGGATAAACTTATCAACTACCAATACTGGTTTTTCTCCAGTTACTACCTTAGCATCTACAGTAATCGTTGTTGTTGTTTCACTAGCAATAGTAAACTTGATTTTATAAGTACCTGTTTCTGCCTTATAGCCGCCAGTTTCTACACTTACTGCTTCTGATACTTCTACTCCTGTTGCTTTGTTGTATACTTTAACATTAGCATCTTTTTTTATTTGCTCTAAATCAGTATTAACTTGTCCTACTCTTTTTTCAAAGTTGTTAGCACTAATAATATATTTACTACCTACTTCAATACTACTATCTTTAACTACTACTATTTGTTGTACATTATCAGTATTTTTATCACTATCAGTTGCAATATAGTTAACTGTATATACTCCTGCTTTAGTATTATCTACCTTATTATCAATGACTACATAAGTAATACTACTGTCTTCTTTATCACTAACAGTATAAAGTTTAGAAGGATCAAATTCATCGTTTACATTTATTTGGATAAACTTATCAACTACTAATACTGGTTTTTCTCCTGTTATTACTTTAGCATCAACAGTAATAGTAGTCGTTGTTTCACTAGCAATAGTAAACTTGATCTTATATGTACCTGTTTTTGCCTTATAGCCATTAGTCTCTACAGTTACTGCTTCTGCTACTTCTTTTCCACTTGTTTTATCTATTACTTTAACATTAGCATCTTTTTTTATTTGGTCTACATCAGTATTTACTTGTCCTACTCTTTTTTCAAAGCTGTTAGCACTAATAATATATTTACTACCTACTTCAATACTACTATCTTTAACTACTACTATTTGATTAACAGTATCAGTATTTTTATCACTATCAGTTGCAGTATAACTAACTGTGTATACTCCTGCTTGAGTATTATCTACCTTATTATCAATGTCTATATTTACATTACTGTCTTCTTTATCACTAACAGTATATAGCTTAGAAGGATCAAATTCTTCATTTACATTAATTTGGATAAACTTATTAACTACTAGTACTGGTTTTTCTCCAGTTACTACTTTAGCATCAACAGTAATCGTTGTTGCCGCTTCACTAGCAATAGCAAACTTGATTTTATAAGTACCTGTTTCTGCCTTATAGCCATTAGTCTCTACATTTACTGCTTCTGCTACTTCTACTCCTGTTGCTTTATTGTATACTTTAACATTAGCATCTTTTTTTATTTGGTCTACATCAGTATTTACTTGCCCTACTCTTTTTTCAAAGTTGTTAGCACTAATAATATATTTAGTTCCTATTTCAATACTACTATCTTTAACTACTACAACAGATGTAGCAGTAGCTTCTTGATCTGCATTGTCTTTAACAGAAAACTTTGCTAAATAGACTCCTGGCTTTGATTTATCAAAATCACTTTCAATTTTAATACTACTTTCTAAGTCACCTGTCCAACTATCTTGAGCTTCTGCATAATCAAGAAAATTAATATCAACTCCCTTATCTGTTTCAATAAATGGACTTACAGTTAAAGTAGGTGGTGTTTGGTAAACTTTTATTGGTATTGTCATTTCACCAATAAACTTTACACTATTATTTATAACATTAGAATCCCAATTAACAGTTAGACTTTTATTTGTAGGATTTAAGTTATCCCATGTTATATTGTCTTTACTTATAACACCATTATTTGAAACAGAATCAGCTGTTATTAACTCACCTAATTCATTTTTAATGATATTTGAAAAAACATAAGGTCCTTTTGATGCGCCATAATCAACAGCTTCTAATTGAACATTTTGTCCTACTAATGCTACAGGAAAAGCCAGTGGATCATTAATTCCTTTAATAGGACTTACATCTACAATTGAATTATTCATTAACGATAGTCCACCAAAAATCCCCCAACTTTCTAAGGCTGATATATCTTTAATTTTATTGTTAGATAAATTTAATTTTGGCAGTGAGATATCTTTTGTTATATTATAAAGTGCTGTTATGTCTTCTATTTGATTATTAGAAGCTGAAAAATTTGAAACTCTTGTAACACCTTTAAAAGCATTATATTGAATAGAGTTAATAGAATTTTCATCAAGCATCACTTTATTTAAATTATTTAAATTTAAAAAAGTATTATCTTCAATTACCGTTATATCATTGTCTGTAATTTCTAAATTTACTAAAGAAGTTAGTTTATTTAGTTCATATATATCTACAATATTATTAGTACTAAGATTAAGATCTTCTAATTTTGTAAGATTTTTAAATATATCATTTGGTAAAACACTTATCTTATTATTAGATATATTCAAGACTTTTAGCTCTTTTAAAGTACTTAAATTGCTGATATCACTAATTGCATTATCTCTTAATAAAAGTGTATGTATTCCTGTAAAATATTGCATTCCATCAAGACTTTTTATGCCCGAGAAATTTAAATCTATAACACCAGACACTCTTGCCAATTGCTCGTATGTTACATTATCATCTATATTTACACCTAAAATTGTTGCCATTCTAATTTGCAAATTAACATCTGGAAATACACTTGTAACAGTTCCAATAATTGTTTCAGGTGCTTTAACACCTTTATTATTCACAACACTCTTATCTTTTACATCTGGCACTGTTGTTTTTTCTTTTTTAATATTGCCCATATTATATTCCTTATTTGAAATCAAGCTGTTAAAAAAACTATAGTTTTGTTCTTTAACAATACCATTTGCATAAATATCTGCACTGATAATAGTTCCAAACATCAATATACTCAATACTATTTTACTAAAATTGTTTTTCATAATTAACCTCCATTTATTATATATTTATAAGCATCATTTCTTTTACACAAGAATAACACCTAAAGGTAATATATCATAAATAATTAACTATTATTACACTTATTTTCATACACAAATCGCTTTAAAGCAATTCATTATTCTTTATTATTATTACTATTTGTGAATATTTATATTGAAACTATTATCTTTTAAAAAACACTATCAATTTAAGATTTTTTGAATTTTTATCATAATGTAACTATCAATAGAAAAATTCACTTTCAAAAAACAATCTATGCAAATACTACTATACATTTATTTCTCAGCTATTTTTCTAAATTATTTTTTTATAAATATTTTTAATATAATTATCTTTTAATTATAATATTATTTATGTAATTAATAATTTTATAAATTATTGTTAATATTTTTTTAATGATATGAACCATTTACTATTATTAATTACCGTTATTTTAAGTATCATCTTTTATAGATTTATAATGTATATATAAAAGGGTTAAAAATAATCACTTATTTCATTAGAAATATTTATTAAATGTGAAATTTATTACACTGTTTTTTCTATGATAATATCTTTGTGAATTTTTTCACTTGATGATAAATGATTGTATAATATAAAAAAAAGCATATATAAACATGCTTTTATAGTTGTAGAGTATTTTGTGGGTAATAGGTAGATGTGAACATTAAAATTATAAAGGTGAATACTAGTACAAATGCTATCCCATACATTAGTTTTGTGTATTCATTTTCATACCCTGTTTTACACTTAAATAATCTCTTTATTGTGATTATAACTAAATTAAATAATGGTACTATTAATAATGTTAAACAAGTTATGTTAAATATGATGTAACTTATACTCTCAATAAAATTATGACTGTTTTTCAAATTATCACTTACACTCATAATTAATGCAAAAACTGCCATTAATATGATATACCATTTTATTATTTTACTTTTCTTGTATCCTAAACCATCATTAAATAAATCTAATACTTTTGTTATACTTATATCTAATTTTTTAGTTGTTTGATTACTACCTGGTTTAATAGTACTATTATTCTTTTTTAATATTTTTTTATTTTTATCTAAATTAAAAAAATCTAATTTACTTGCACTTTGGTTAGCTATATCATTTATTGTTTCAGTTATTGCTTTTTTATTAAGCTTATTCTTTGCTGATAAATGATTTGTATTAATTGTATTATCGTTATAATGATTTTTTTCTTCCTTGTTTATTTCTTCTATTATTTTAATTGAATTTAATTTTATGTCATCTTGTTTTTCTTGGTATTCTTGATATACTCTTATATACCAAGTCAACATTGTTTGAAAGTCTGCAAATCGATGAGTATCATCTACTTCTTTTGCTTTATTGTTAAGCACTGTAAACTCTTCAGGTAAATTCATTTCTGAAAATATTAATCCTAGTGAATACATGTCTGATTTATATGTTGTCTGCTTGAATCCATAATGTTCTGGTGAAGCATAGTAAGGTGTTCCTATAATAACTGTATCTTTATTTTTTTCTTTATCATATGATCTAGTAGTTTCAAAGTCTATCAAGTATACATTTTTTAAGTCGTTTGCGATAATTATATTTTCTGGCTTAATATCTTTGTGTATTAGGTCTAAGTCAGCTAGATCTTTCAAGGCCTTTATTATTGAAAGACATATTTCTATTCTATTATTGTATGTAGTATTTGTACTTAATAATTCTCTTAATGTCATACCTTCAACATATTCATAGATTACATATTCATTTTTTATTTCTAATATTTTAGGCATGTATTTATAATTATTCAACTTTAGTGTCGCATATATACCTGCATTATCAACTATCTTTTTTTTAGCCTTTACATTATTAAACATAATACTTTCCATTATGCCACACCTTTCTGTATATAATTACAATAATTATTTATAAAAGAAACATATTTTATACTTATATTTTACCATTTAGTAAAATATTAATAAAGGTATCTTTAATAAAAACATCTTTATTAAAAGTGTCTTGCTAAGTTACTTCTTTTAATAAGCATTTTGTTATAATGAAATTGGTGATATTAATGGGCAATGAAAAAATTCTTTTTGATGAAATGATAATCGTAGGTGAAGATTTAAATAAAAATAATAATTTTAATTTGTCTTATTGTAATGATATATCTGCCTTAAGCATTTTATTTAATTATATCTGTTTGTATACTAATATTGCTTCTTTAAGTTACAAGTTATTTAAAGATGATTGTTTAGTTCAATTATCTCTTGATAATAACTTCTTAGTTTTATCTAGAGATAATTTATTAGTTATTTTAATTTATTTAAAAGCTGATCTTAAATTGATTAACTTTATGCTTAATATATTTGAAATGAATATTTTATACTCTAAATTATTAAAAGATGCTTTAATATTATATGCTATTAAGTATTCTTTCTCTTTAGATGATTTAAATAAATTACTTATTCAATATCAACTTAAACCTCTATCTTTATTTATTTTAGATAAATAAAACCATAATTATAAGCTATTTACTTATAGTTATGGTTTTGTTGTTTAATAGTTAAAAGCATATATTAGTAATGCTAAGACAACTAAGTAAGAAATACTTGTTTGATAAAATCTTTTTTTATTCTCACTATATATACTATATTGTTTTCTTAATAAAGATATACTTACTCTAATTAAATTGATAGTTAGTGGTACTACTGCAAAGTATATTAAGAAGTTAGTTGCTAAGACTATAAAAATATCTTTATTATGAATATAGATAATATCATAAGAAGTTTTAAAAACAAATAATATTATTAGTAATTTACTTACTACTTGCATTAATTTACTGTACTTGTAACCTATTGCTAGTTCATAGTTAGCATTAAGTTTAGTTGCTCCATCTTCTTCAATTTCGGCTTGTTCTTTAATTAAATCTTTTCGATGATCGACAAATACTTGGGCTTTAAAATCATCTAATGAATAATTACTTGTTACTCCATTTAAACGTTGTTTATTATAGTATGTTTGACTTAGACTATAAAATTCTTTAAATGCTTGTGAATAATTATGAAAGTTTTCATTTACATTTCTAGATAGTAACTTTTTCATATAAGGATTAAATTCTTCAGGAAGATTGAACTTACTTAATATATCATATAAAGATACCATTGTGATAAATGTTGATGCTGAATCAAATAAAGTCATATATAAATATTTATCTTCTTGATCATATAATATGTTATCTAGACTTATATGTGATATATAAATGTTATTATCAGCAAGCTGTTTAAAAGCATTTATTAATCGTAATGAAATAACTATTTGTTCATCAATACTTAATCCACCATTCAAATATTTTTTTAAACTTTTATAATCTTTATACTCATAAACAATATTATAATCATTTATTTCAATTATTGGTAATATATATGGAAAATTAATATTACTCAACAATTGATAAACAGAGCTATCTTTAACAACTTCAACTATACACTTATTTCCAGCTATTGTATTAACACCCATATTATCACCTCTTTGAAAATATTGTAATATATTTTATTTTCGATTAAGTGAAAATAATCTTATCTCTCAGTAATTTTTTTTACTGATTATTAAAAACAACATATTATTTTTAGTTAATAGTAGCATTATATTAAGATTTAGCTAGTCTTAATATCGATAATACGTGTATTTGTTTCACATTATTTTAATAGTATAAAATTTAATAGTTTAAAATATATTATTGTCAAGTTTCTAAATATTGATATTTACTAATATTATAAATAATATACTATTGTACATTTATACTCTATTTATTTAGAATATTAGTTATGATAATCTATTAATATAATTGCTTTACGCTACTGATTTAAGGATTATAGATATACTTAATAACTCTTTTTTAAATTTAAGACTATATTTTTTTTATGTAATTATTATTTATTATAATACTGTTAAAAGTAATAATATTATAGATATTTACACTATATTATGAACTTGGTATTTAATCAATATATCTCATTTAATATTATTTTTAGAATTATAATGATCTTCAATTATCGTGATATATAAGGTTGTTTATACTTACTATAATTACAAATTGTATTAACTATTTATTAATAATAATTACATTTGTAAAATATTAAATAATGCTCTTTAATTATGCCTTTAAAATATACATAATATATATGAGAACACTAATGGGGATAATCATGAAAGGAGAATTTATGATTAATCAAAAATGGACAAGAAATATGCTTGTCATGGTATTTACTAGTATTTTATTTTTTAACTGTTCTTATACTACAAAGGCAACTCAAATTACAACTACTACAACTACTACATCTACTGCAGGTTTTACTATTAAGACTGATGATTTTTTAACAAAACTAGAGGCATTTGTTAATGATCCTATTATTCTTAAACTGAAAGCTGCAAACGCTGCAAATAGTAATCAAAGTACTACTACTAATTTACTGGCTGATCTAATTTTAAAATTACAGCCACTTGTTGATAAGGTCAATGAGTTAAAAAATAATAATAATGTATCTACAAATTTTCTAAGTGATTTAAAAGTTAAACTTGCTGATTTTAAAAAGGAAGTTGATAAGCTTTCAACTACTAACACTACTAATTCTACTGATTTGAATTTGTTATTAGATAAGCTTAAAGCTTTTGAATTAGAAATTGCAAAGATTCCAGCTTTAAACACTAATCAAACTAGTGATAACATCACTGATATGTTAAAACAACTTAGTGATTTTAAAGCAGATATTGATAAGCTTACACCTACTTCTATTGATCAAATAAAATCATTAGAAGCTAAACTTAATGATTTTAAGGTTAAGATTGATAGTTTATCTTTGAATAATGTAAATACTATTAATGATGCATACTCACAGTTAAAAGCTAAACTAGCTCAATTTAGAAATAGTATTAACAATAATATTACTACTTCTAAACCTAAACAATATACTGTAACTATTATTAATAAATTTAACAAAAATAATAAACAGTATACTATTCAAGTTGATGAAAATAAGATTATAACTAATCTTAAAACATATAAGGTGAATAATTATCGTTTTGATGGTTGGTTTAATTCTGCTAATGTCTTGTTTGATATAAGCAATACAAAAATAAATAGTAATTTAGTTTTAACTGCTAAGTATACTAAACTTGCTACTGTTAATTTGAATACTAGTAATACTAATAAACCTAGTAGTAAAAAGGTTGTTAGTAAAAAAACAGCAATTAAAAAAGCTGTTATGTTACCTACAACTGGAAATAACATAGCCTTCTATCTTAAACTTATTTTGGTTTTAATTGCTATAGTTTCAATAGTAAAAGGGATTGCTAGAAAACTATATCATTAATTATTGTTTAATGGACCTTCGGGTCTTTTTTTTATAAGAAGAGGCTGTAATGCATTGATTTAATAATCATGCATTATAGCTTTTTTAGTTTTAATACAGAATTTGTTCAGTTATTAGTATATTTCATAAAAAAAGGCATTATTAAAAAGCCTATCACGATATTCAGTTTAAATATATCAATTAAGCTTAATTCTGCTTTTTTTATTATGATATTTTTTTATGTTATATCCTATACATATTAGTAAAAGCTCAGTTTTGACATTCTCTATCTTTTTTCTATGTATTCTAGTGTATTGATAATCTTGTTTAATTATTCCAAATGTTCCTTCTGCTTGGATACTTCTTTGTTTTCTTAAGTTACTACCAAAATCTCCTGTAAGGTTTTCATTTACTTTTTTGTACATTTCTTCAAGCTCAGGTGTAACTGTTATCATTCTATTTCCTGCAGCTTTAGTGCATTCTGATTTGACTGGACAGTCATTACATTTAGTGCATTCATATTTATATTGTTTTTTTCCGTAGCCATTTACATCTATTATATTTTCACTTATTAAAACATTAAACTCTTGATTTTCAGGACAAATTTTGAATCCATTTTCTGATGTTTTAAAGTTAATAGCTTGATATTTTTTCTTCTTAACAAAAGTTTTATCAAAATTAACTTTATTGAATAATGGGTATTTTAAAGTTAATTCCATATTGTGTTCTTTACAATATTTATAGTTTTCAAAACTACCATATCCAGCATCACCTACTGGATACTGTGGATAACTTTTATATTTAGATTTATACAAATCCATTAATGGAATGAATGTTCTCAAATCATTGGCACACTGAAATATATCTGCAACCATTATATATTCACTTGAAACTCCTACTTGGATATTATACCCTGGTTTAAAAACTCCAGTATTGTTATAATAATCATATTTCATGTGCATGAAAGTGGCATCATGATCAGTTTTAGAGTAACTGTTTCTATTTTCAAATATTTTAAAATGTTCTTCATATTTAGCTAATCTTGAATAATAATCATTTATTTTTTCATGTTTTCTTTGTAAATCGTGTTTTCTAGATCCTTTTCCATAAACAAACTCAATTTTTTGTTTTTTTATATTTATTTCAATATCTTCTACTATTGTTTTTAAGTATGTTGATTTATATTTATTTTTAACTGGAAAATATTGATCATAACATTTATTATATTCTACTATGAAAGTTGAAACATTAGTAAATAGTTTTTGTTGAAATTTTTCAACAGCTTTACGCCATACAAAACTAGTCTTTTTAGCATTGGCTTCAAATTTAGTACCATCTATATAAAGTTTTGAAGTATCAATTGAATCATCACAAGAGATAATATATTTATTTATATCATAAAATATATTTTCTATATTTTTATCAACTAAATTTTCATTTATAAATGTTGCGAAAGCATTGTGAGATGGAGTCTTCATATTACAAAGACTCATAAATCGTATGTCTGTTTTACATGCTTGTTCTATTTTTCTTAAAGAATAAATTTGGTTAGTATATGCAAATAAAATAACTAGTAACATCATTGTAGGATCATACCCTTGATTACCTCTATGGTATGATCGAGTTATGTATTTTGATAAATTAAATCCTTTCATTAGTTCTACAAATGAATGTACTACATCATCAGCTGGTGAAATTACTTCTACTTCTAGTGGTAAAATAAGCTGAACTGGTTTATAATTAAAAGCATAATTGTTATTGAGTAATTCGGTATTCATATATCAATTATACTAAAAAGGAAGAATGTTTTCTCTACATTGAGTAAACATTCTTCCTTTTATTGTATAGGACTATATATGCTAATGCATTACAGCCCCGTTATTATTTATAATTTGTATTTATCTAAAAAACTAATTGTTTCTTTAAAGCAAATCTTTGCTGGTTTAGTATGCATTAATCTAAAGTATTCATGCGGTGTGATATATTTATTTTCATCAAAATATAGTTCATGAACTTCTACACCATTTTCTTGTAATTTTTGGGCAAATCTTTTAGTATCTTCTTCAAATGATTTAAAATTACCATCTGTTAAAAAGGTTGCAGGATATTTATTTTTTATATATTCTGCAATAGATGATGTTTTAGCAATTGTTGCATTTTGCCAATCTCTTTCTCCATAGTACATCCATCCTAATTGCTCAAAACCATATCTAATAAAATTAGATTCATGAACATTACTCACTTCTATGAAATCATAAAAGCCACAATAAAGTAATAAGCCTCTAACATTATCACTATTTATTACTGGTGCTATGTTTAGCATTCTAGCATATTCAATATTGTTTTGAATTGCTATGAATTGACTAGCATAATGTGCTCCAGCAGAGTCTCCTGCTATAAACATGTTATCCATATTTATATTATATTTATTATGAGTTTTAAAATACTCAAAAAATTCTGATATTTGTACTAGTGGTTCTGGATAAACTACATTTGGTATTAAATCATAGTTTAATACTACAACATTATAACCATTTTGAGCTACTTTTGAAGCAAAAGATGACATGCTTACTTTATCTCCACCCATAAATCCTCCACCATGTATCCAAATTAGTGTAGGTGTCTTATCTACTTGCTGTTCACTTAAGTATAAGTCGTAATTATTTCTTTTATATTTTGATTCGTAGCTAACATCTCTTTTTACTTTAACATTTTTTATTTTATAATTATGCTTTCGATGATCATTAGGCACTCTAAAAAATGTTAATGATATAAATTGCAGGAATATTCTTGGTATAAATTCTACTACTAAGTAATATCCTGCCATTGCACTGCTAATAAATAATAATATTTTTTTAATATGTTTAAACATTTGATCACCTCTTAATTATAGTATATCTATTTTTTATTATTTCAACAAATGATTTATAAAAAAAAAGACTAGTTTAAATAGTCTTTTCAATGTATTTGATTATTAAACGATCTATCAATGTATGTCTAATTAATTTATACTGCCATTTTAATGGTACATCTTCTATACCATAGTAACTACCCGCTAATGCACCTGTTACTGATCCTGTAGTACTTGTATCTAAGCCTAAATTAATTGCATTTAAGATACAATCTGTATAGTTGTTAAAGTTATAGAAACAGAAGATTACTGCTTCTAAAGATTCTACTATATAACCTGAGGCTTTAATATTATTAATTGATTCAAACTCATAAGCAGCTGTAAATAGGTAATTAAATGAGTCAAAGTTTTCTAAATATGGCGAATAACTTAGATGTTCTATAATAGTATTACGTGTATTTTCTAAAGAATCATCTTTATTATAACCTAAATATATATTTCTTATTATTTCTAAATAGATTATACAGCCTAAATCAGATATTGGATTGCGATGGGTTAAATGAGTAATTTCTTGCATCTTACTAAATCTTGTATCAAAATCATATTCTAATTTTATAAATTCTGGAACTAGTGGTGATATTCTCATTAAGGCACCATTTCCATTTTCATAGTAGCTATTTCCACCAGCTTCTGAAGCAGCTACTCCTTCTAGTTTATATCTCATAAATGCATCTATTAATTTAGGACCAACATCGAAACTCTTATCAAATGGTGTTAAATGCCCTTCTTCATAAAATGATAAAAACTTATCCATCAAATCTGATGCATCACCTTCATCTATAATATTTTCTACTAAACAAAGACTCATTGAACTAACATCAGACCATGTTCCTGCTGGATAATCAAAGTCTCCCCTACCTATCATATCACTAACATAAAAAGTACCTCTAACAGCATTTTCTACTTGTGCTCCCAAGGCATCACCAACTATTAATCCATATAACATTCCTTTTATTCTATCTTCATATTTCATGTAATCAGCTCCAAAATTCTATTTATATTTATTATACTTCTATTTATAACTTTTTGCACTACTATCTGTGAATTTTTCCACTTATGTAATAATAATTTAAGTTAGTGCTTATACTTTAAACTTTGTTATTACACAATTTATATAATTTATTAAAGATATTAAAAAATATAATATTAATTATCTATCGTTTTTATTGATTATATTATCATTTTAAAAGTAAATATATATTATTAAAAGGACCTAATGGTCCTTTTTTAAAATAATTTCATTTGTTTAGAAATCATTGATTTTATTGGTTCATAACTTTTACGATGTATTTTATCTAAATAACCATATTGTATTAATGCTTCTTTGTGTTGTTTAGTACCATATCCTTTATGTTTAGCAAAGCCATATTCTGGATATACTTGGTCTAATTCAACCATGATATGATCACGATATACTTTGGCAATAATTGATGCACAAGCTATTGCATAACTAGTAGCATCTCCTTTTATAATATCGATGTTATTATCCATATTTAAAGGCATTGCATCAGTTAAAATTAGCGTATTATTTCTATTTAGTTTTTTAGCAACATGCTGCATAGCTTGTTTTGTTGCTTGGTAGATATTTATTTCATCTACTATATCATTGTTAACTTCTAAAACAAAATAATCTAATACATTATCTTTTATTAGAGGTAGTATTTTTTCTCTTTTTTTCTCACTTAATTTTTTACTATCATTTACTTCATCTATTAAATTTTCATAAGACATTATGGCACCACAGACTACTAATGGTCCAGCTAAACAACCTCGTCCTACTTCATCTATACCAATGATATAGTCATATTTTTTTAATAGATCTAAATCATAGTTACTCAGTAAATTTGACATCAAATGTAATTGGCGCAATTGTTCCATTACGCGACTCTCTTAATACTATATCATATACTTTGTCATAGTCTACTTGATTACCTGGTAAAATTGCTTTTCTTACATTGGCAATATGATCCATGGCAGCAATTATTGAATCTAAATTATCATTATCCATCTCAGTCAATGAGTAACGTTTATAAAAATGTTCTTTATAGTAAGTATTTAAAAACTTCATACAGTAAATACATAATTCATCTTTGGGTAAGATTTCTTCTTTTATTGCACCAGTCAGTGCTAGATTGATAGCAACTTGCTTATCTTCAAACTTAGGCCAAAGTATCCCAGGACTATCCAATAATTCAAACTCCTTATTTACCTTTATCCACTGTAATGCTTTAGTTACACCAGCTTTATCACCTGTTTTTGCAGATTTTCTTTTAGCCATTTTATTAATAAGTGTAGATTTACCCACATTAGGAATTCCAACAATTAAAGCTCTAATTGCTCTTGGTTTTAAACCTCTTTTAGCATCTTTTTCAAATTTAGGTTTTAGTACTACTTTTGCCTTATTTACTAAACGATTCATTTCCTTAAAATCTAAAAGATTAGTTGCAATAACTTCATATCCTTTTTCTTCATAATACTTAACCCACTCTTTTGTATAAGTTGGATCAGCAAGATCTGTTTTAGATAGTAACATTACTTTTTGTTTATTATGAACTAACTTATCCATCATAGGATTTTTACTTGAATAAGGAATTCTTGCATCTACTATTTCTATTACAATATCTATTAATTTTATTTTTTCTTCTATTAGTCTTCTAGCTTTGGCCATATGACCAGGAAACCAGTGTATTGTTGCCATATTATTAACTCCTTTATTCTTAATACTTAAATGCTATTACTAAGTATTAAGTGGTTATTGATTTATTATATATTTTTAACTTAAAAAGATATAACAAAACTTTCTAAGTAAGTCTTATTATACCATTTTTACATATTATTTAGAACACTCATCTAGTATTACATTAAATCATTACTCTTTTTACAATAGAATTCTCTTTCATTTTCAATGTATGCAATTTCTAAATTTAATTTTTTTTGTAGTTTAGACCATAGATCTAATACTAGTATTACACTTGCCATAAAAACTAAAAATAAGATAATTTTGACTATAAAATTATAATTTAAATGCAAGTATTCTGTTACTAATAATGAACCACCTATTCCTACTTCTACCACTATACAACAAATAACCCATTGAACAACTCCAAAGATTCGATAAGTATACTTAGATTTACTTATTGCTAAACTCATTTCTGGTGTATTATATATTTTTTCATAAAATTGAGGAAAGCTAAAACTTCTATAACTATATTTTGTATAGCTTCTAGCCCAATAACCTAACTTATGAATTATTGCATAGTTAAGATCTTGCATCATTTGAAAGATTGCTACAAAAAAGGGGAAAAATGTTACTAATATTAGTATTACACTAATTGTTTCTGAAATTTGTATTTCTAAGTATGATGTTATTATGAAAGTAATTGTACAGCTTAAAAAATAACTTATTAAACTGCTTATTATTATTGATGTTAAAGATAGTATATAAAATAGAGTGTATATTAAAAATTTTTTCATTGTTATTTAGGCAGATTGCTAGCTAGCCTGTTCCTTTCAAATATTTATAGATAAATATTACTATTATATCTTTGCTTAAGCAATTCTATTTTATATATTCAAAGTGTATTTCTATATGCTTTTTATAGTTTTTTATTTCTTTGTTTTACATACATAAAAAAAGCGAATTCACTTCGCTTTTTAATGTTTATATTTATTGTTACTTGTATTTTATAAAATAAGGAACAATCTAATTTATAAGTCCTATCTTATCAACAGGCCAATATGAAATACCATTTATTGCTTTTATTTGTTCTTTTTTTATCGGTCCAATAATTCGAGAATCTAAAGAAACATTTCTATTGTCACCTAGTATAAAGTATTCATCTGAGCTTAGTGTAACTGCATCCATATCTTCCATTACTGTGTCTGGCGATTTTGTATCATCTCTTGCAGCAACTCCATTAACTAACACTACATTATCTTTAATTTGTACTGTATCATTTGGCATTCCAAATACTCTTTTAACAATAAGTTCTGATTGTTGTTTATCTTCATCAAAATAATCAACAACTACAACATCATGATAATCGGCCTTGTTTAAAAAGCTAGCTCTTACCATTACTCCACGTTCACCATCTACATAAGTTGGCTCCATTGAAGTACCTTGTACTCTTACTGACATCAATAGATATTGAAAGATCAAAAAGATTACTGCAACTATAACTATTGTTTCAATTATTTCTTTTTTAAAGCTTTTTTTATCCCCAATTAGCTCTTTGTTTTCTTTACTATTAAACATAAATTCCCTCCTTATTTTAGACTATTTATTTTTTGATATTTTTATAAATAAATAACATTCTGTCTTTACCATTAATATCTTTAATTATTTCATATTCATAATTTGGAAAATAATGTTTGATAGCTTCTTCCATTATTTCTTTTTGATCATAACCAAACTCAAATGCCATGATAGCTTTTTCTTCTGTAATCTTATCTACATCTTCAAAAATACGACGGTAGAAATCTAAACCATCATTACCACCAAATAATGCAACATTAGGTTCAAAGTCCTTTACTGTTGCTTGTATTTCTTGTTGGTTTGGAATGTATGGTGGATTAGATACAAAGAAATCTAATT
Source organism: Mycoplasma sp. P36-A1 (assembly GCF_049478495.1). Lineage (NCBI taxonomy): Bacteria > Bacillati > Mycoplasmatota > Mollicutes > Mycoplasmatales > Mycoplasmataceae > Mycoplasma > Mycoplasma sp. P36-A1. The sequence goes on from NZ_CP168083.1 coordinate 1,704,223, forward strand.
TTAAATTATTATCTATAAAAGGTTGAAGTAAATCTCCTTGCATAAATGTAACATCAGCTTCAAACTTATCATTGTTTGCTTGTGCAACAACTAAAGCTTTTGCACTTATATCACTACCATACACTTTTGCTTTAGCTTCCTCTAAATCTAATGTAATAGCTATTGCACCACTACCACTACCAACATCTCCTATTTTTATAGTTTCATAGTCTTCAAAATAATCATCTATATGGTATAGGATATTTTCAACTAATTCTTCTGTTTCATATCTAGGTATTAAAACATCTTCATTAACAATTAAATCTCTCCCAAAGAAAGTTTCATAACCTAATATATGTTGTAATGGTGTTCCATATATATATTCTTTTAACATTGTTTCAAATTTAACTTCTATTGTATTAGCAACTTGTTCATCTAGCTTTGCATATAGTTCATATGACTCTAGATTTGTAAGTACTTTTAATAGCTCATAAGCTGCACGTTCTTCTTTATTATTATCTATTGCAAGCTTACTTCCATGATTTAATAACTCTCTAATAGTCATCTTATTTACCTTCTAATTTTAGTTTTTGCTCATGAGCAATTAAAGCTTCAAAAACTTCATCTAATCTACCATCCATTACTCTATCAAGATATTGTAATGTAAAGTTAATTCTGTGATCTGTTAATCTGTTTTGTGGATAATTATAAGTTCTTATTTTTTCACTTCTTTGTCCAGAACCAACTAAATCTCTTCTAGCAGCATCTTCTTTTTCCATTGCTTGAGCCATTATTGTTTCATACACTTTAGCTCTAATAATTTTCATAGCTTGATCTTTGTTTTCATGTTGAGAACGTCCATCTTGACATGTTACAACAGTTTGTGTTGGAATGTGTGTAATTCTAACTGCAGAGTCAGTTGTATTAACTGATTGTCCACCAGCACCACTAGATCTATATGTATCTATTTTTAAATCATTAGCATTAATTGCAACATCTACTTCATCAGCTTCAGGCATTACTATTACAGTTGCAGTTGATGTATGAATTCGACCTTGCGATTCAGTTTTAGGTACTCTTTGAACTCGGTGAGCTCCTGATTCAAACTTCATTTTAGAGTATACTAATTCACCCTTTAACATAAATGAAATTAAAGAAAATCCTCCAGATTCTGCTTCATGAGCTTCTAAAGTTTCAATTTTCCATCCATGTGCCTCAGCATATTTAATATACATTCTATACAAGTCGCCTGCAAAGATATTAGCTTCATCCCCACCAGCTGCACCACGAATTTCAACGATAACATTTCTTTCATCATTAGGATCTTTAGGAATTAATAATATTTCAATATCTTCTAATAATTTTGGTTTTTCTTCATTTAATGTTACAAGTTCTAATTCTGCCATTTCTTTTATTTCTTCATCATCTTCTTCTAATAAAAGTTTAGCTTCTTCAATACCTTCTAAAACTTCTTTTAATCTTATATATGCTTTCACTTGAGGTTCAAGCTGTGACATTTCCTTATTTAACTCTGTCATTTTTTTAATGTCAGACCCAATTTCAGGACTCATAAGTTCTTTATTTACTTCATTATATCTTTTTTCAATTACTTTCAATCTTTCAATTAATTTGTCCATTTTTACACTCTCGCTTCTATGTTTTCTCAAATATATATTATACAGTATTATTTGTTAGTTGTCATATTTTCCCCAAAAATAGCCACAACATATAGTTAATAAATAATTTTAGTTTTTGTTAAAAAATAGCTAAAATAATAGTTTATCTTTTATTGCTTATATAATATTATAAATTTATGATATAATTATAAAAATTGGAGGTATTATAATGATTGAAAATACTATAGTAATAAACCAGTCTAAATACGGACATAGTGCTGAATATGCTAACTACTTAGCTAGTATTTTAGATGTTAAAATTGGTAAATTTAAAACTAATATTGATAACTATGAAAATATTATTTTTGTTTGTCCTATTTATGGTGGTAATTTATATTTATTAAAAAAAGTTGTTCCTATTCTAGAAAAAGCAAAAGATAAAAAAGTATTCATGATTACAGTTGGAATGTCTAATGTAGATAATCCTCAAATTATAATTCAAAGAAATGAAATATTAGCACATAATATTCCAGAAGATTTATTAAACAATATAACTTCTTTTCACTTGAGTAGTGGAATTAAATTTTCTAAATTACAGTTCAAAGATAAATTAATTTTAAGTGTAATTTATAAAAACTCAAAGAAAAAAGATCCTGAAACTATCTCAGCTGAAGCTAAAAAATTTATCGATAATTACAATGTTAATTACACAATAGATAATGAAGAAAAAATTGATGATATCGCAGAGATTATTAAATCAGAAATTAAATAAACCTAATAGTTAAGAGTATAAGATATAGTATCATTTATGTTTTAACTCTTTTTTTATTTATATACTTTTACAATCAATAAAAATTACACACTAAAAAAAGGTGAACAACCACCTTTTTTCAACACACTTGCATAGCTACTACAATCTATTATATCTATCTATTTCTTTTAATATTTTATTCTTTTATATCTGTTCTTTTCATATTTTTTTATTCCTAATACTGATACAACTAATACTAGCATACAAGCTAAAATTTTTTTTGACATTTTTTTAACTCCTTAGTTTATTTAGGTGTTTTATTACCTAAGTTAATTGTAACATTTTTAAATATTACTAATATTAAGCTAGTTATAATTTAATCTTACATTTTTAAAAGGTTTAAGTTGTATAGCAATTAAAAAAGATGGAAAAAATCCATCTTTTAAACTAAGTTATTTAATTGATCTTGTTTCTTTTTAAAGTCTTTAGTTACATGATCATAGATCACTTGTGCTAATTGACTTTTAGTTCCAGTTTGAGCAATAACTCGTCCATTACTGTTGATAATTAATGAATCATGATTTCCATCATCACTTCTGCATAAATCATTTGCAATACAATAATTTGTATTATAACGATCTACTTGTTGGATAGAAGCATCAATTAACTCGTTTTTAGCTACATGATCTAGTAGTTTAAACCCAACAATAATTGCATTAGGTTGATTTTCTCTTAAATCGGCAATAATTTTATCAGATCTTTTCATAGATATAACTATGTTTTCATGATCTGAAGATATTTTCTTTCTATTATTAATAAATGGCATTTTTTCTAAAGCTTTTGAAACCATTTCTGCATTTATTTCAATATCTTTATGATTGTTCATGTAATCAACAATAAATCTTGTTACTTCTTGTTGATCATATACTCTTTCTAATTGAAAGTCTCCTACAGTCATAGCATGGATGATTATATCATATTGTTTGATATCTAATAGGTTTTCTAATTCATTTTTTAATGATTTAATGTCATTAACTATATGTGAAGTTACTCCATTTGGTATTCTTGCATCTTTAGTAGCAACATAGTCAATATTAACTGTTGGTACTTTGGTTTTAAAATACTCTGCTATAATACTGCCTAGAGCTCCTGCAGATATATTTACAATCTGTCTTAGTTGGTCTATTTTTTCAGTAGTAGCACCACTAGTTATTAAAATATTCATTTGCACATTTCCTCTTTCTATAAAAATATACATACATTTCATGTAAAAAACTAATTATTTTTATTATAGTTCTTTGTAACAAGCACTATTATAATACAAAGTTTATAGTAATGCTAGAACATTTTGTGTTATTTTGATTATTTAACATTTCTTTATCTTAATACACATATTCGTTATTAAACTTTATTAATTATTACTTTAAAACGCTTATTTTTGAATAGAAATAATGCACTTTTTTAAGCCAAAAGAGATTTATATTAAATACTATAAATCTCTTTTATTATTATTCTGCAACTATCACAGAACCTTTATATTTATCTTCAATAAATTTCTTTGTAGAATCAGATTTTAGTTCACTTATAAGTGCTTTTATTCTTTCATCATTTTCATTACCTTCTTTTACTGCTACGATATTAACATATGGATTATCTTTAGTTGATTCTATGATAATAGCATCTTTTGTAGGACTTAAACCAGCATCTAATGCATAGTTTGAATTAATTGCTACTAAATCAGCTTCATTATTTTCATATGCTTTTGATAACATTTCAGGTGCAATATCTGCTTTAAATTCTAATTTCTTAGGATTTTCTACTATATCTTTAAGTGTTGCATTTACTTTATCTACACCATCTTTTAATTTAATTAAGCCAGCTGTTTCTAACACTGAAAGAATTCTTCCATGATCAGCTACAGAATTAGAAATAATAATTGTTGATCCATCTTTTATTTCATCAGTACTTTTATATTTTTTTGAATATATTCCAATAGGTTCAATATGAATATTACCTGCATTAACTAATTTGTATCCATGTTCTGCAATTTGTTGTTCTAAAAATGGTATATGTTGAAAGAAGTTCGCATCTACATCTCCACTATCAACTGCTTTATTTGGAATAAAGTAATCATCTGTTACTTGAATATCTAAATCAATATTATACTTCTCTTTTAATGTAGGCTTTATTTGTTCTAATATTTCAGCATGTGGTACTGATGTTGCACTAACACTTAATGTTTTTGCCTCTTTACTTTTTTCACTTGTACTGTTTGAACATCCTACTAATAGGAATAATGCTAAAACAGCTCCTAATATTTTTTTCATAATTATTCTACCTCTCTTTTATTGTATTTTTTTGCTATTTTGTCTCCAGTAAACTGTACTACTAAGACTATTAATAAAGCTGCTATTGTTGCAGCCAATGTTACTGCTGGGTTGTTTTTTACATACCCATAACGACGAGCTAGTTCTCCTAGACCACCACCGCCAATTATTCCTGCCATTGCAGAATAACCGACTATTGCAATACAAGTTATCGTTATACCACTTATTAATGATGGTAATGCCTCTTTTAATAAGACTTTTTTGATAATTGTAAAGTTTGAAGCACCTAATGAATAAGCAGCTTCGATTACTCCTTTGTCTACTTCTTTTAAGGATGTTTCAACCATCCTTGCATAGAAGGGACTACTTGCTATGATCAAACCTGGTAAGAAGGCTTTAGACCCTATGATTGTTCCTACTAAAAATTTAGTAAATGGTAGTAACAAGATAATTAAAATCACAAATGGAATTGATCTTAAGACATTTACTATTGCACTTGTAATTGAGTAAACTAATTTATTAGGTGTTATCCCTTGTTCACTTGTACAATATAATAATATACCAATCAATAAACCAAATACTGCTACAAATACAGTTGAAATTAGTGACATATATATAGTGTCATATGTTGCTTCAAATAATTCATTAAAATCTATACCCCACATCTTAAATCACCTCCCATTTTACTTGTTGATGTTCTATAAATTTAAAGACATCATTTAATTCTTGTTTTTCTTTATCGATATATATAATTAACTTACCTATGGTAAATTGATTAACCTGTTCTATATTTCCATATAAGATACTGACATTTAAATTGTATTGTATTGCTAATGAACTAACTATTGGTTTATGAGAATTACCTACAAATGTTAATTTAATAATTGTTCCATTAGGGTTATTATTTTTTAATTCACTTTCTATTTTATCCAAATCTTCAAAATCATCTTGATCTTTAACAAAATTTCTTGTTAATTCTTGTTGAGGATTACTAAAGATTTCTTCTACACTATTTTGTTCTATTATTCTACCTTCTTGCATAATAGCTACTTTATTACAAATTCTTCTAATAACATCTAATTCATGTGATATCACAACCATTGTCAATTTAAGTTTTGTATTTAATTCTGCTAATAATTGTAATATCTCTTTAGTTGTTTGTGGATCTAAAGCTGATGTAGCCTCATCACACAATAGAATTTTTGGATCATTAACTAATGCTCTTGCAATTCCTACTCTTTGTTTTTGACCTCCACTAAGTTGTGAAGGATATGAGTTGGCTTTATCTTTCAATCCTACTAACTCTAATATCTTATCTACTTTTGCCTTTCTTTGTTCTTTTGGATACTTATTAATTTCTAAAGGTAATCTCACATTTTCATAAACTGTTGCATTAGCTAACAGATTAAAGTGCTGAAAGACCATTCCTATTTCTCTTTGCTTTAATCTTAATTCTTGTTTATTTAATTGATTAAGGATTACATTATCAATAACAACATCACCAGAAGTTTGTTTAGTTAGTTGATTTATTATTCTTACTAAACTACTTTTACCTGCTCCACTATAACCTATTATTCCAAATACATCACCATCATTTATTCTTAGGCTAACATTATCTACTGCTTTAAATATTTTATTTTTGCTTTGGTATTGTTTACTTATATTTTTTAGTTCTATCATTTATATCACTCCATTAAAAAAAGTCTTTCATCCTTATAATAAAGGACGAAAGACTTTCGCGGTACCACCTATAATTCGTAGCTACTTCACAATAACTACCTCATCAAGTACTCTGCATAAATGTTGCAGGTTATACTCTAGCACTATAACGGGTGCATCCGTAGTAGCCTTACATATAAATGTTCGGTACTCCACTCCAAGGCCATTTTCTCTAACTCATTGTTTAGTCACTCTCACCATCCATGACCTCTCTTTGAAACTTTGATATAGATACTTTCCTTTTCACTGTGTTCTATCTTTGTTGTTTTGATGTGACTATTCTAACATGTGGTTTAACTAAGTGTCAACAGGTGTTTGCTATTTTTTTAAATAATAATGAATTTTTTGCTTATTTAACATAGTATATTTTATCTTAAACTTTATAGTAGCTACTGTGCAATAATTTGTAATATAATTGATAGCTATCAATAATTTAAAATAATAGGTTTGAAATTAACTATTATATCTAATAGTTATTATTATTTAATACTAATACTAAAATATTTTTAAAAAAACTTATTAAAGTACCATTTAAATATGCTATTCTTACTATTATACACTTTTGATTTACTAAAATTTCTTCCAACTTTATTATTAAATCTTTTAATATTTTTAAATATTTCAAAATTAGAAAACAGTATATAAATGAAAAAATATGAAATATAAGATAATTAATATATTGGGTTAAAGAAAATCAAATAGATACTTAGTAGTTTTCAAAGAAAAAAGTTAGTAATTACCTAACTAAATCTACTTAAATTATATTTTTGTTTTAAGATGTTTCACTTTTTTTATTATTAAATCTCGTGTAATATCAAATGCTTCGATACCTTTACCACTTGGATCATCTAGACCCCAGTCTTCTATACTTTTAGCTGGAACATATGGACATTCAACTCCACACCCCATAGTTATCAAAATATCTATATCTTTAGGGATATCTGCTAATAACTTAGGATATTGATTATTCACTTTAATATTAACTTTTTCTAATGTTTCTATTACCATAGGTTTTATTTCAGGATACTCTTGCGTTCCTGCAGAGTATATTTCAACATCTTTTTCTTTTAAGTATTCTTTAGCAATAGCTTCTGCCATTTGCGATCGACATGAATTATGAATACAAACAAATGCAATCTTTTTCATTTTCTTCCTTCTTTCTAAATATATAAGATAATTGTTATTTTATATTTCTACATTTTTAAAATACTAATAAATATTTTCATGATTTTTGTTAGCTTTATACAATTCTTTCTACATTTCATTTATAGTATATTGATATGCTATCATGCTAAAAATTTCATGTCAATATTTAATTATAGTTAATTTAAAACCCTTTATAAGCTTCTATTCATGATATAAAATAACAACTTATCTACAAATTGTGCATATGCACAATAATTTATGATTTTTTTAAATATTAGTGATAAAATATGCTTAGGTGATAAAAAATGATTAGAAATGTATACATTTCAACGGATAATGAAGAGAAAATAACTAAGCTTATTTCTTTTTTAAAGAAAAACAACAAGTATATAAGTAATATTGAGCATTTAGAAAATGAACTGGTTTTAATTCAAGAAGATGTTACTAAATATGAACAGCTATTTGATTATAAACCAATATTTAAGCAATTTGCTAATGATATTAGAACTGATTTATCTTTCTTAATAGTGAATGATGGTATCTTTGAACATATTGAAAAATTTGCAAAAACATTTTTAGATAATACATATTGTAATGTTTATGATGCTTCATCACTAATCTATTATTGTTTTGTTACAAATCAATATGATGATATTATTGAAGAATTTTATTCTTATTTTTCTAAACTAGATGATGAACTATTAGAATCTATTTATACTTATTTAGATAATAATCTTAATGGTCAAAAAACTTCCAAAGATTTATTTCTACATCGAAATACACTAAACTATCGACTTAACAAGTTTTGCTTTAGAACAGGTATAGATGTTAGAATAACTCAAAGTGCTAGTTTAATTCATTCATATCGTATTAGACATCGAAATAGATTTATTAAAAATTATGAATCAGAACATTTTTATATTTACTAATACTAATTTAGACCATTATGGTCTTTTTTTATACTAAATTATTACATGAATTTAATTGCATAGAAGTTAATTATTTGTTAGCATATTTATAAGGAGTGATTGTATGATTTCTGTATATGATAATATCAAAGAAGATTGTAGTGGATGTCTAGCATGTAAAAATATATGTCCAGTAAAGGCTATTAATGTAACTAAGGATAATCTAGAGTTTAATTATCCTATTATTGATCAAGACAAGTGTATTGATTGCTTATTATGCAAAAAAGTATGTCCTTTAGTTAAAGATATGCATTTAAGCAATATAAAAATATATAATGATACTACTAATGAATTATATGCTTGCAAAAGTAATAGTAATGATGTTTTAAAGCAATCAACATCTGGAGGTATGTTTACATCACTATCAGATTATTTTATTAATACTAATAATGTTGTATATGGTGTTATTTTTGATGATAATTATAATGTTATCCATGCTCGTGCTACTACTAAACAACAACGAGATAAAATGCGTTTTTCTAAGTATGTTCAAACTGATTTAGATAAAATATATCCTGCTATCAAAGAAGATCTAAACAATGATAAATTAGTCTTATTCACTGGAACACCATGCCAATGTGCAGGTATAAAATCATATTTTTCTATTCATCCAAAATATAGTAATTTATATATTGTTGATGTAATATGTCATAGTATACCTTCCCCTAAGTTTTTTAAGGATTATAAAAAATTGATAGAAGATGAACATAGTGGTAAAATACAACACTTACAATTTAGATCTAAAAAATATCCATGGTTAAGAACAAATTCAAATAAAGGATTTTTATATACTATTAATAATAAAACATATGAAGATGGAAGATTCTTTAAAATATTCACACTTGCACCTTATGCAGTTAGAGATAGTTGCTTTAACTGCCAATTCACAAGTTTAAATAGAGTATCTGATATTACTATTGCTGATTATTGGGGAATTGAAGATTTCGATACAAGTTTATATGATCCTTTAGGAGTATCTTCTCTTTTTGTTAATAATACTAAAGGTCTTAAATTATTCAACTTAATTAATAGTACTATTCAATATAATAAAAGAAATATTCAAGAACAATTAGCTACGCAAAAAAGACTATCAACTTGTTCAATAAGACCTGATGATCAAACAGACTTTTTAAATATTTACTTTAACAAAGGAATTAAAGCTGCATTTAACTATTTAGAAAACAAAAAACAATAATATTATATCTTTAAATACCCCTAAAATTAGACTGTAAACGCTAATTTTTAAGGGGTATTTTAATATGTCATTGTTCATGTAAGATTTTTTAAATAATTAAGACAATCATATATACTAATTATTAAAAATGTTATAATATTTATAACAATAGGAGGTTATATTATGATTAAAAAATTACTAGATTTAATAGATTCTAATGAAAAAACAATCTTAGTAGCACCAAGTAAGTATCACAAGAAATTAATTGAAAGATTATTAACAAAACAGGCTACTTTAATGAACTTTCAAATATTATCCATTGAAAATCTCTTTAAAAATATTTTAAACGAAAATTTATTTACTTTTGATGATGAACTAGGTATTATCTCTAAATTAAAAATTAATAATGATTTAATTATGCTAAATCATAAATATGCTAATAATATTAATTATATAAATGAACTTTTTAAATTGCAAAATGAATTTATTAACTCTAATATTTCAACTCCTGATACCTTTGAGTATCCAATTAAATATGATTCTTTAGATTTAACTAATATTAAAAGTAATATTAAACATTTAATATTATTATCTGATGAAGACATTCAACCTGTTCATCAAGAATTAATAACCGTTCTAGCAAACAATGGCTGTAAAGTAAGTAATTACTTTACACTTAAACAAAAGAGTAGTAAACCTTTTTTTATTAATCATGATAATACTATAAAAATGCTTGATTACATCATTTATGAAATTAGTAAACTTGATAAATATGATAACTCTTTAATTATTTGCGATAGTAATGTTAGTAAAGATTATCTTAAATCACAACTAACTAAAATTGGTGTAGCCTATGATGATGTTAGTAATGATATTCATCCAAATACTTATAAACTTAATAGTTTATTTAGATTATTAGATAATGATTATGATCGCTTTGATGTAAAGAGTATTAACTCTTTACTTAAAAAGTATGAGACAACTTTTTTAGTTGATGATATTATTAAGGCCTGTAATTTAAACTATAAACAATATATTGAGTTTGTATATACTATTATAACTACTTGTAAATTATTTGAATATGGTGAAATTAATAATCTTTTTGTAGCAATATACAAATTAGATACTACTAGTAGTAAATCTTTAATAAATCAGTTATTGCTTAAGAGCTTGTCTAATAAATTAAAACAGACTAAGATTGGTATAAAAGATGCGATACTTATTGCAGATTGTACTTATTCTTCTATCGACTTTGAAAATGTTTTTGTTGTTGATAGTAGCCTTCCTTCTTTTGTACAAACCAAAGCTTCTTATCTTTTAGATACTGATCAGCGTAGTGCTATTAGTAATAAATTACTTTCAGTTGTTGAATATGGTAGAGTATATAAACTAGCTCAAACTAGATTATTGAATTGTGCTCAAAATATATATTTTAATAGTGCTTTAATTGATTTAGATAATAAATCAAAGGAGCCTGCTTTTTTCATTACTCAAGAATTTGAAAGACAGAAAAGAGAAATAGAAAAACAAAATATTGAATACAAACCTATTAAACCTCTTTTCAAGCATATATTTACTAGTGAGCCATATTTAGATAGTAATGAATTACTTCCTTTAACTAAAATAAACATTGAAAACATTCTTAATGTCTTTAATAATAAATTGAAACTATCACCTAGTAAATTAGATACTTTTTATAAGTGTCAGTATAATTATTTTGTCACATATGTTTTAAATCCTAATCAACAAAAAGTTTTTGATAACAGAAATATCGGTACAATTTATCATGAAGTTCTTGAATATATTAATAATTATTTAATTACTAATGATCTACCTATTCACGATACTAATATTGCTAATTTAGAAGATTTAATTGATAAACAAATTGACTATCACTTAAGTAACGCATTATCTAATAACAGTATCTATAATTTAGAAGACTACAAATTTACTAAACTATCTATTGTAATGAAAAGTACTTTAGTAAAAGTCATAAAATATTTTAGATTTTTTAATGAAAACTCTTCATACGATTTAAATCATGCTGAACTTGCCTTAACTACTTCTATTGCAAGTTCTGTCTTTAATGAAATATCTTTTAGTGGTAAAGTTGATAGTGTATTTAAATATAAAGATTATAGCTTTGTTCTTGATTATAAAAGTAGTAAAAATATTTTTGATTTAAAAAACTTTCACCATGGAATACAAACGCAGTTAATATCATATACTTACTTATTAGCAAAAAATAATAGTAAACATATTACTGGGGCTTTTTATAAAACTTTAAAAGACGAGTATGCTAAAACTAGTAACTTTGATGATACTGAGATGATTGTTGAAAATCATTTTAAAACTTCAGCCCTTAATGGCTTATTTGTAAATGATGGTGATAATGCTTTAAATATTTCATTTGATAAGGCTTTTAATAAATCTAATAAAAGTATAATATCTGACATTGAAATTATTAATGAGTTTTCTAAGTCTAACAAAAAATCTACTAAAAATAGTATTAATACCTTAGAATTATTAGAGCAACATAAAATATTAGAATGGCACTTAAGTAATATGATTACTACAATAAGTAGTGGATTATTTGAAATTAAACCATATGAACATACTAGTTGTGATTATTGTAATTATAAAGCAATATGTCATATTAATAAAAATATGCCTAGTAGAAAGGATGAAGCTGAGGCTGCCTACTTAGCATTTATAGAACCAGATTCAAAGAATGGAGATAATATTCATGAATAATAATGTTTATGTACCTGAACCATATTTTACTGAAGAACAAAAAAATGCTATTTTCAAAGAAGGTAATAATATCTTAGTTTCTGCAGCAGCAGGCTGTGGAAAAACTACTTTAATGGTTCAACGAATTATTAGAAAAATAGTTAATGATAGAGTTAGTATTAATCAATTAGTTGTTGTTACTTTTACTGAAGCTGCTGCTTCAGAACTAAAACAACGTTTAGAAGAAGAATTAAATATTACATTAAAAAAAGACTTAGACCAAGATGTTAATAATTTCTTAATTCATCAATTAGCTATTTTAAATGATAGTTATATCTCTACTTTCCATTCACTTTGTTTAAGACTATTAAAAGAAAACATGGCTGAATTTAAGTTTGAAAAACCTATTAACATTGCCGATTCAAGAACTATTAGAGATTTAAAGATGAAAGCATTCAATAAATTGATGAATGAATATATAAATGATAAAGAACTATTACAACTTGATGATTTCTTTAATAGTGTAAGTGATGAATCTACATTGTTTAATATTATTGATAAAACTTTAACTACTTGTAATTCTAAAGGTGGTATATCTCAATTTAAAAATAAAGTTGAACTTAATTCTGATAATATCTATGAAATAGAACCTTATGCAGCTATTTTAATTGATGCAATTGATCCTTTATTAAATAGACTTTTAAATAATGTTCAAGAAGCACTTAATACTGATGGGTTCACTAAAAATAACATTGATACTCATACTCAATTTTTAAATATCGTTGAAAAAGCATTAAGTGATTTTAATAATAGAGTAAATTACGATACTCTTTATAATCTAACTCAAGTAGCTAAACCGCGTAAGGGTAGCTCTAATGCTTTGAAAACTAATTTAGAATATCAAATTCTTGATAGTGATATTAAAGAATGCTTTGAAAAGCTTAAAAAGATAGTTTTAACTAATGAAAATAATATTTTACATGTCATTAAAGATAATGATTATAATGTAAATATCTTATTAAAGTATGTTGAAATATACAAGTTTTATTTAGAAGAATACAAATATAAAAGTGGTTATTTAGAGTTTGATGATTTAGAAAACTATTTATTAAATATCTTATATAATAATGATGGTAGTTTTAGTGATATCGCAATCAGTTTAAAACCAAAGTTTAATGAGATTATGATTGATGAGTATCAAGATACTAGTAGTATTCAAGAGGCTATTACTAAAGCTATTAGTAATGGTAAAAATATCTTTATGGTTGGGGATATTAAACAGTCTATTTATCGTTTTAGAAATGCAACATCTGCATTGTTTGCTGATAAATATGAGAAATATCAAGATGGTAAACTTGGAGATCTAATTGAATTATCTTATAACTTTAGATCACTACCTGGTGTTTTGGAAAGTACTAATTTTATATTTAAGAATATTTTTTCTAAATCTCTAGGAGGAATTAACTATGATGCAAGTAATCAACTAAATTTTGGAAATAAGAATTTACTTGAAAAATTCCCCGGGCAATATAATTCTAAGATAATTATTAATACCAATGCTGAATCAAATGGAAAAAAACTTACTGTTTCAAAAAAATGGCAAGCATCAGCATTAATTGCTGCTCAACAGATTAGAAAAATGGTTGATGATTCAGCTAATAATGATCTAAATCAAAGAATCAAGTATTCTGATTTTGCAATTTTGACTAGAAATAGAGCTGGATGGGATGCAATAGAGACGGCTTTAAAAGATAATAATATTGATTATATGGCACATGGATTAGTTGGCTTTTTTGAAACATATGAAATAAGAGATTTACTTAATATCTTAGAATTTGTTGTTAATAAAGATAATGATGTTGCTTTATTAGGTGTTTTACATTCTTATTTTTGTAATTTAAATGAAGCTGAAATTTTAGAAATTTCGACAATTTGTATTCCTGAAAACAAGTATGCTTCTTTATATAGTAAATTGAGAGTTTCAAAATATAATGAAGTCTTTAATTTTTTAGAGGATATACTTTTAAACTCTTATAGTTTAGCTCCTACTAATTTAATTGATTATATTTATGATAATTCTTTATATCATGAAAGAATATTTTCACACAATAATTATGAAAGTTTTTTAATGTCTATTTCTCGTTTCAAAAATATTATAGAAGCAAATATGGATTACTATAATAGTTTAGAAAAACTATTAATTGGTATAAATGATACTTTAAGCTCTAGCAAGGATGAAGATTCTGTTGCTGTGTTATCTAGTCAAGATAATGTTGTAAACATTATGACTATTCATAAATCTAAAGGTTTAGAATTTAAGTATGTAATTATGTTAGATGAGGCTAAAATTAATAAAAAGACTAAAGTCGATCGCAATAACATATCTGTTTTAGATAATAAGCTGGTATTAGCACCTTTTAATATCGCAACTAGAACTGTTCTTGCAAATGATAAAAATAAGAGTTTAAATCCTATTAAACCTTTAATTGATTTTTATGATGAGAATGAAATTATTTCTGAGGAGCTTAGAATTTTATATGTTGCTTTGACTAGAGCTAAGCTTCAGCTTATTATTATTAGAACAGTTGATAATGATGATTTACACAAAATAGCTTCTTCTGCTAATCAGAATATTGATTGGTCTATTCCTATAACAACTTTAAGAGATTATGGTAGTTTAAGTGATTATATTATAGCAAGTATTTCTAGACATAAAGATGGCTTAAATATTAGAGATAGTATTGCTGCCTCTTCTAATGATGATATTTATTTATACGATACTCATTTGTTTGATGTACAACTTATTAATTTTGAAAATGATGAAACTACTGTTTTTGAAAATAAATTAAATACTTATCCTTATTTAGTAGTAAATAAATCTGACAAGAAAATATCAAAGTATGATACTATTAGACCTTCTGATCATGGACAACAAGCTTTAGATTTTTCTAATATAGGTGATTATGATCCTTTTATGATGGGAAATATGACTCACTTATTATTAGAGGAGCTTAATTTTAATAGTACTGAAATAAATGATGATATTTTATATTTAACTAATTTATATAAAGTTAATCAAAATATGATTAATGGAATTAATTCTTTTGTAAATGATGATTTTTTTAATATTATTAGGAATAGTAATTACATTAAAGAATATAGTTTTATTTACTTTAAAAATGATAAGTCTATGAATGGTATCATTGATTTGTATGTTGAAACTTTAGATACTATATATATAGTTGATTATAAAACTGATCGTTTAAGCGAAAAAGAGCTAGTAGTTAATTATTCTGATCAATTAAATACTTATAAAAATGTCCTATCTATTACTACTACTAAGCCTATCAAGAATATGATTTATTCTTTATATAATAAAAAATTTATAGTTTTATAGTATGTTGACTATCTATTTGATAACTTCTTATAGATAGTTTTTTTATTTTCTTAAATACTACATTCTTTTGTAAGATAGTTAAATAATTTTTTAATAATCTCAAAATATTTGAAGTAAAATAAAAAAGTTACACTTTAAAAATGTAACTTTTTCTTAATATTATTTATTGTTTTTAGCTTCGTTAAATTTGATATCGTTTTCTCTATCATAATGAACTATTAAATGTCTATTTTTACCTTCACCATAAGATTTAGTATTAACATAATGGACTGTTTTAAGAACTTTATGAATAACTTTTCTATCATAGTTTGGCATTGGATCTAATTTAGCATCTATTTTTGTTCTACCTACTTCAGCTGCAATTTTATAAGCAAATCTTTTTAACTTTTCTTCTTTTTCATCAAAATAATGATTTACATCTAATGTTATAAAAAATTTCTTTTTATAAATATTAGACATTACTTGTCTTGTTAATGTTTCTAATGCATATAAATTTTTACCGTTTATACCAATTACAAGTCCATTATTATCTGTATCTAAACTAACTTTATAATCTTTTTCATCAAATTCAATTATTATTTCTTTTACTTCAAATCCCATTGCAGTTAAAGAATCATTAATATATTTTTTAATCGAATCAATTATATCATTATTAGTGTAAGCTTCTATTTCAGCTTTAGCAAAGAATGAAAATCCTGATTGACTTATTACTTTATAAGTAATTTCATTAACATCTACATTCTGCTCTGCTGCAATTTTTTCTAAAATCGATTCAACACTTTTTCCTGTATATGTTTTCATGCTTTTAGTCCTCTTTCATTTTTTTGTCGATGTAGAAGGCTTGGAATATCGAAATGACTGCAGAAATAATTAAATAGAATGACATTGCTGTTGCAAGTGTATAAGACATAAATACCATCATTGCAGTAAATATGTAAGTCATCATTCCCATTTGTTTTTGCATTGCATCTGCTTTTGGGTTTGTTTTGTAAGATTTTTTTGATTTATTTCTTTGTGATGTTAAGTGATTAGATAACTTAAACTGTACAAATTGAGTTATACCAACTAGTAGCATTATAATTATATATGTATAATTTCCTTGTCCTATTTGTTCAGCTGGAGTTGCACCTAAAATATATCCTAAGAATGTATTTGTTCCTGTTGTAATTGCTTCAGTTTGGTTTGTAGCTCTCCAAACTCCCATAAAGATTGGCATTGATAAGAATGGATACATCATACTAGTAAGTGGATTTACATCCATATCACTATATAATTTTTGCATATCTTGTGCTTTTCTTTGTTTTGAATGTTCATCTTCACGACCACGGTATTTTTCTTCAATTGCTGCCATTTTTGGTTGTAATTCAGACATACCTTTAGTTGCCATTTGAGCTTTCATTGTTACTGGTAAAGTAATTGTTCTTACAATGATTGTTGTTATAATCATTGCTAGTCCAGCACTACCAAGTAAAATTGTTAATTTATTTATTAAAATTCCTATTGGATAAACAATGAATCCTTGGAAGATACCATATTGGAATCCACCAGTTAACTGAGCATCGACGGGAATAGTATATTGTTGTGAACCTGCACACGATGTTAATAACATTGCGACTAAGAAAACAACAAGGATATTCTTTAAATATTTCATTTCTTCATAACTCCTCTTGCCTTTATTTTTTGATGCAGTTTTTGTATTGCTGCAAAATTTTCATTAAATTTTAGTTTATGATAATCCTTGCGGACCATAATTAAATAGTCATTAGATACAGAAAATGGGAATTCTTGATCAATCATCATTCTTATTTGTCTTTTAATTTGATTTCTTCTTACTGCATTTCCATGTTTCTTACCTACACTGATTCCAAAACGCGAATAGCCTAACTCATTAGGTGCGACATAAATTGAAAAGCTTTTATTTACAAAAAAGACCTTATGGTCAATTAGTCTTTTAAAGTCTTCATTTTTCTTTAGTACAAATTTCTTTTTCATATAATTCAACTTTCGTTATAAAAGTGAAAAAACCTCCATTAGTATAATGGAGGTCATTTATTACGCTGTTAAAACCTTGCGTCCTTTTTTTCTTCTTCTAGCTATTACTCTACGTCCTCCTACAGATGACATTCTAGCTTTGAATCCATGTACTTTTTTACGTTTTCTGTTATTTGGCTGAAATGTACGTTTCATTATTTAGCCTCCTTTTTATAATGTATTATCTCTCTACGACCTTAAAAATTCGTATCCTTTTACATTTTACATGTTTTTTATAATATTGTCAATTAGAAATTAGCTATATAAAGTCTATAAACAATGATTAGTAACACACTTAAAGCTATAATTTAACTCATTGAAATCACTACATTTATCTAAATAAATATACTTGATTATCAATCACTTTCATTAATATATACACTAGAATTCTACCTATTATTTTATCAAATAATTAATATTATCATTTCAGTTTCTTTTATATAAGGTATTTTTTAAATCATGTCGTCCTCATTTAAGAATATAAATACTACCAACTAGAAACGAGAATTATTTAAATATGCAATATAATATTACGCTAAGAAAAAGCTTTATACTTAGAAATAACTATTATCTAAGATTTTAAATAATAATATGGAATTTTTACTTTTAAAACAAACTATAAGTATTATCTCTTTATTTTTAGATTAGGAGGTTTATTATGGATGATATATTACAATTTATAGCAACTATTACTATTAGTTTCTTAACTTCATATTTATCAAAGTTAATTATTGATTTATATAAAAAATTAAGAAAGTAACAATAACTTATAAAAAGCATAATCAAACAAGAGGTAATAGTTAAAAAAGAGCACCCCAAGTGCTCTTTTTTATATGAATAATACATTAAACTTTATAGCTATTACTACTTTATAATACTATATTATTTAGTTATAAACAATAATTAAATTACTATAAAATGCTAAATTGCTAAATATTATACAAAGTTGACAAATTTTAAAGTTTTTTATTTTCAAGGAAAGCTTTTTATATGTTATTTACTAATAATTATGGAATTTTTACTTTTAAAACAAACTATAAGTATTATCTCTTTATTTTTAGATTAAAAGGTTTATTATGGATGATATATTACAATTTATAGCAACTATTACTATTAGTTTCTTAACTTCATATTTATCAAAGTTAATTATTGATTTATATAGAAAATTAAGAAAGTAACAATAACTTATAAAAAGCATAATCAAACAAGAGGTAATAGTTAAAAAAGAGCACGGGGGTGCTCTTTTTTATATGAATAATACATTAAACTTTATAGCTATTACTTCTTTATAATACTATTATATTTAGTAGAAAACAATAATTAAACTAATCAAAAATGATAAATAGCTAAATATTATACAAAGTTGACAAATTTTAAAGTTTTTTATTTTCAAAGAAACTTTTTATATGTTATTTACTAATAATTATGGAATTTTTACTTTTAAAACAAACTATAAGTATTATCTCTTTATTTTTAGATTAAAAGGTTTATTATGGATGATATATTACAATTTATAGCAACTATTACTATTATTTTCTTAACTTCATATTTATCTAAGTTATTTATTGATTTATATAGAAAATTAAGAAAGTAACAATAACTTATAAAAAGCATAATCAAACAAGAGGTAATAGTTAAAAAAGAGCACGGGGGTGCTCTTTTTTATATGAATAATACATTAAACTTTATAGCTATTACTTCTTTATAATACTATATTATTTAGTTATAAACAATAATTAAATTACTATAAAATGATAAAGATTAGAATATTGTATAAAGTTGACAAATTTTAAAGTATTTAATTTTAGTGTTTTAAATACTATATAATTATCAATTCTATTTGTAATTACATGTTGTTCATTAACATAAAGATTATGGCACTTGCAGGTAGTAAGGCTTCTAACATACAAATTGTATGTCCACATAAATCTCCACTTAAATAGTCTAGGTGTATTTTGTATTGCCATGTAAAATATTTAAGATAAATTAATCCTGTAATTATCATAATTATTGTTATTATTAATCCTGTAGTACTTGCAAAGTAATAACTAATCAATGCTACTAGTATCATGTATATTACTGAAGCAATTATTCCATACTTTTTAGCTATATCACTAAGCATATCTCTTAACATATCTCCAGGTAGTATTTCATTTTTTACGATTAGTATTAATGCTAATGTTCTTGATAGTATTGGAAATACTAAGAATAGATATATTGCATTAAACTGAAAGATGAAGTAGTAAACACATATCATCATTATTATTAAGATTGTAAAGTGTATTAGGGCAAAGGCACCTAATAGTGAGTCTTTTAATATTTCGGCTTTTTGTGCTCTTTCTCGATAGCTTTTAAAGGCATCTGTTGTATCTAGAAAACCATCTACATGAATTCCTCCAGATACGAATAGACTTATTCCTATTATCATTAATGAGCTAATTACATTGTTGTTTACAAACTTTGTTATTCCATAAGCACTTGCAAAAAGGATTATTCCATATATTAATCCTACTAATGGAAGTACTAAGTATAAATATTCTGTATTCTCTTTTGAATAGGGAACTTTTTTTACTGGAATCCTTGAAAAAGTTGTAGTTGTAAATAAAATATTGTTTATTATTTTTTTAAACATTTATTATCATCGCTTTCTTAATTGGTTTTAATACTAGTAATGCTATTGCAATGTTTGCTATTGTAGCTTGTCCTAAAGGTATTAACAATACTGTATATACTGCAGGATCAAATGGTACTACTATAAACATTGCTGCTGGTGATATAAATGTATTAAAAATAAACATAAATATTACTGTTATTATAATACTATTTGTTTTTTTATAAATCAAGCTTGAAAAGGCCATCATTAGTCCCATGCTTAACATTATTACTATATGTACTGGTAGTGTTAGTGGAAACCCAGCTAGTGCTGCTGAAAGGATATGGCCAAACATTGCAATGATGGCTCCTTTATAGTCTTTATATAAAAAGACTGCTAGCATTGCAGGCGCACTGTCTAAAGCAATACTTCCCATTATTTTTATATTTGCTAATATGAAGGAAATTGCTATTAGTAGTCCCACTATGGTTATATCTCTTGTTTTCATTTTAATGCTCCTACTTATTTTATTTTTTGTGGTATTCCGCATACTACAAAGTAGACATTGTCTACTCTGCTTGCAGTATAGACATTTATTTTTCCAAGTAAATCTCGATAGATTCTTTCTACATGATTAAATGGAGTTGTACTTAAGCCAACTTCATTGGTAACTATTATTATGTTTTCATTGTTATCAAGAAGTTTATCTATTTCTTTTTTTAGATGGTTTAACATTGTATCAAATAGTTGTCCATCTATCTTTTCTAAATCTTTTGAATATTTATATAATACATTAGATGTAAAAATTGCTAGGCAATCAAAAAGAATGTCTTTGGTATTGATAGCATCTAAAGTAGTATTTGATTCTATTAAACCCCAATTACTATTTCGTTGTTGTTTATGTCTTTTGATACGATCTATCATTTCTTCATCATTTTCATCAATTACATAACTTGAAATGTATGTCACATCATTGTTGTTTGCTAGTAGACTTTCTGCAAAAGCGCTTTTTCCACTTCTTGCTCCACCTGTTATTAATGTATTCATATTTTTACCTCTTTAAAAATTTTTTTATTAGTTGTTTAGCGGTTGTGAATGGTAGCTTTGAAAATTGTTTTTCATCAAAGCTAATGTCATTATTTACTTTATTAGTTGAATTATAAATAAAGGCTGGTACATTGCCACGCTCGTGTGCTTTTGTTTGTGTTAATGCATGATGATCACTTGTCACTAATATATCAACATTTTCTAATGCTAAAAGTGGCTTTAAGCTGTTATCTATAATTTCTAAGGTTGCTATTTTAAGTTCTTTATCACCTAAATGTGATACATAATCTAATGCTTCTATATGTAAAAAAACGTAGTCATATTTATTTAAAGCTTTTAATGTCGTTTCTATTTTACCATGAAAATTACTTTTGTGTGTTCCATTAATATTAACAACATCAAGGATATCTAAATTACACATTAAACCTAAACCTTTAACTAAAGGGGTTGCACTTATCATTGCGCCTTTTAATTTATTGGTTTCTAAAAAGTCTGGCAAGCTATTTTTAATTGAGGCTCCCCAGATATATATCATATTTGATTGTTGATCTTTCAATAATTCTTTTGATTCTTTCATAAGGTCTATTAAGGGATGTTCTATTTCAAATATATTTTTTATATTTTGATTCATTATTTCGTGTGGTGGTTCTAGTTTGAGTATTTCTTTATTTGTATCAAACAATAAATGATGATATTTTTCAATAAAAGCAATATCGATATTTTTTATCTTATCTTGAATAATATCAAATATCACTTGTCCTTGTTCATCGTTTATTATTTCTGATGAAAAATCTTTTAGTATATCATTTTCTACTGTTACAAAATTCATTCGATAAATATTTTTATCATTTATTGGTTTTTTTATTGTCCATGCTTCTATTCCTGCTCTACCATGATAATACTTCAATGAATCATAACCAAGTATATTCATGTTTGCTACATCACTTGCTACGCTTTGTGTTTTGTAGACAAATTCTGTTTTATAACACTCTGATTTTGAAACTAAATAATCTAAGTTTGGTGTCTTAGCTAATTGTAGTGTTGTTGGATAAATGTTTTCGCTGACTCCATCTAAGACAACAACTATTTTTTTAGATGCCAATTATTTCTTTTATGCTTTCTATATCTAGTGTTTCATTTAACATATCAGCTAGTTTGTCTAGTTCTTTATCTGTGTTATCTATATCTTTTATTTCTATTTCTTCAAAATTGTAATTTTTATTTGAGCATTCTTCTTTTATTATTTCGGCTATTATTTGATTTGTTGGATATTCTTCCTTATAGCTTTTAATTTGAGCATTTTCTTTTATGTCTAAATGGTTCAAAGCTTCTTTACCATGATTAAAAGTTATGATTTTATGATTTGTTTTCATGTTTTTAAACTTAGAATAGTCTATTTTATAAGCATTACTTGATGGAATTAATATTATGTCATAGTGTTCAAAATTATCATCTATTATTGATGTATTTACTATGCTGTAATCACTAAATGATTTGTATGCATTTAAATTTATTGCTAATGGGCTTTTTAATACTCCAACATTTATTTTAGCATCTATTTTATTACTACAAACACTTGGTAAATCTTCATCTTGTAGTTCAATATCTACATTTGGCACTACTCCTATTGACTTGCAATTCATTAGTTCTTCTAGTTGTTGGCAACCTGATTTTAATGATGTAGCATGACCGTGTAGTTTATTTATGATAAATCCTTTTACTAATTCTTTTTCTTGTTTATCAAAAAGTGCATAAGTTCCATATAATGCTGCAAATACTCCACCTAATTCGATGTTTCCAACTAGCAATACTGGTGCTTTAACTGTTTGTGCTATTCCCATATTTGCTAGATCTGGTTTAGGAATATTAATTTCTGAAGGGGCTCCTCCACCTTCAATTACAACTATATCTTTACCTTTTGATACTTCTAGTAAATAATTATGTAATATATCTAAATATTCTTCTTTATTTGTTTGATGATTTTGACCACCAATTGTTTTATGCAATTTACCATTTAAAATAATATCTACCATTGCATCACCTTTTGGCTTTAATAATAGTGGATTCATCATAGCTTTTGGTTTTATTCTACAAGCAATTGCTTGTAATGCTTGACCATAACCCATTTCACCGCCATCATCATCTATATAGGCATTTAATCCCATATTTGATGCTTTAAATGGCGCTACTTTGTAGCCTTCATTACTCAATAATCTACATAGTCCTGCGCACAGGGTTGTTTTACCTACATTTGAGCTTGTACCTTGTATCATGATGTATTTAGTCATTATTATCAATCCTTTTTAGTGTATTTATTAGTTTATTATTTGCTTGTTCATCCTTTATAGCAATTCGATACCAACCTGTGGCTAAGTTCTGGTAATTAGAGCAATCTCTTATTAGGATATCATACTTTAATAGGTCTTCTTTTAATTGTCTATTTTGGCCTTTTATTAAGATGAAGTTTGTTGTAGTATTTATTACTTGATAGTTTAATTCTAGTAAAGCTGCTTTTAACTTTTGATATTCTTTTTTTAAATAATCAATGCTATTTTCTAAATAGTATTCTTCATTTAATGCATTTAATGCTGTTTGTAATGCTATTTGATTAACTGGCCAATCTGGTCCATATAAATAGAGTGATTGTATTAATTTTATATTTGCTGATATTCCATATCCTATTCTTAATCCAGCTAGTGCATAACTTTTGGTAAATGCATCTAATATAAATAGTTGTTTATTATTGTTTAAATATTGTTTTAAACTATACTTATTTTTATCATATACTAAGTCTATAAAACACTCATCTATAAAAGTATTTATTTGCTTCTTTTTTGTATATTCTAGTAGCTTTTTTGCTATTTCTTTTGGTATTAATGATCCATTTGGATTATTAGGATGTGTTAAAATTATTAAATCATAGTCATTTTGTTTTAGTATTTCTAGGTATTCTTCATCTAAAACAAAGTCTTTTTCTTCTTTTAAATTATAATATGTTATTGAAGAGTTTATACTGTTCAATGCCTTTACATATTCTGAAAATGATGGTGCACATAACAATACTTTTTTTGGCTTAGTTGCATAGATATATCTGAATAGTATATCGCTTGCTCCATTTCCTATAATATAGTTATCTTTATCTAGTTTATGTATTGTAGCTAGTTTTTCTCTTAGTTTAGTTGCAAAGTTATCTGGGTATTCACTTAGTTTTTTTAAATCTATTTGAATCCATTTTTCTTTTATACCTAAGGGATTTATATTACTTGAAAAGTCGATTATTTTTGAGGCATTTTCGTATTTAAATGTATCTGCACCATGACTATAATTATATTGCATATTTTTCTCCTATCCTATAAAGTTTAAGACTATTAGATATATTATATTTATCATCACTATTAACAATAGTGATGTTGTATACATTAATTGTATTGTTTTATTGATATCTTGATAGTCTACTTCTTTTATTTTATCTCCAATAAATGGCTTATTTACTATTTTATTAAAGTAAATATTTGGACCACCTAGTTGTATTTCTAATGCTCCTGCTGTTACTGATTCTAAAAATCCTGCATTAGGACTTGTATGATTGTAGCGATCTCTTTTATATATTTTAAGAGCATTTTTAAAGTTATACTTTAATATTTTTGTTGATAATAACATTAAAATGCTACTCAATCTTGCAGGTAATAGATTTGCTATGTCATCTATTTTTGCGCTGAAGTAGCCAAAGTTATTATATTTTTCATTTTTGTACCCAAACATTGAATCCATTGTATTTATGCATTTATACAATAGTGCTAGAGGTAGCCCACCGATTGCTTGATAAAACAGTACTGCACACTCTCCATCGCTTGTATTTTCACTAACTGTTTCGATGCATGCATTTATTACTTTTTCTTTTTCTAACTGTTTTGTTTCTCGAGCAACTATCCACCCTAATTTCTCTCTAGCTTTAGTTAAGTTATTTTGTTTTAATGGTATATACACTTGTAGTGCTGCCTGTTTTAATGAGCCAGCTGCTTGCATTAACCATGATAGTAGTATGTAAATAAATATAAATAGTATCATGTGAATTTTGTATGATAAGTATAAGATTACAATACTTAATCCAATACTTATCAAACAAACTAAACTCCATACTAATAAACCTCTTGCTTTATTGTCTTTATATAATTTTTTTTCTAATGTTTTAGCTAGATTTCCAACTAGTATTATTGGATGTAATCGAAAGCTTGGATCTTTAAAAAAGTAATCTAAGATAAAGGCAACATTAATAGCTAATAAGTTTATGATAATAAAGGTAATTATTGTTGTAGTCATTATTCTCTTTCTAAAGCACTATACATTATAGCATTAACTATTGCTGCTGCAATGTTAGAGCCACCTTTTCTACCTGATGCTATGACATAAGGTATGTCTAGTTCTTTTATTAATTGTTTTGATTCTATTACATTTACAAATCCTACTGGTACTGCTATTACTAATTTTGGTTTTAAACCTTCATTTACTACCATATTATGTATTTCTATTAAGGCTGTTGGTGCATTTCCTACTACAAAGATTAAATCTTTGTTTTCTTGTGCTGCTTTTTTCATTGCCATTGCTGATCTTGTTGTTTTGTTTTCTTTTGCTGCCTTTGCAACATCTTCATCACTTATATAATTTAATACTTTTCCACCTAATTTTTCTAAGTGTTTTTTGTTAATCCCGGCTTTTGCCATATTTGTATCGGTAACAATAATTGCATTATCTGTTATTGCTTTTATTGCTTGATTCATCAAATCTTTTGAAAACTCTAAATTTTTAGCATAATCAAAGTCAGCACTTGTATGAATACAACGGTATATTATTGGTGCTAAGCTTTCATCAATTGGTAGTGTTAATTCATCTTTTATTATTTGAAAACTTTTATTTTCGATTTCCATCGGTAGTAATTTTTCTATCATTATTTTACTCCTTTTCAGTTGAATATTTAGCACAAACTTTGACAAAGTTTAGTGCCATATTTAAATCTGCATAGTAATGAAATTGTGAATAACCTGCAAAGATATTATCTTTAGTATAATTTGTTAGCCAATTTCTTTTTCTATTTGGTTTTTGTGCTTTCATTGCATTATATTCAATATCACTTGATGCATAATGAAATTCATGAGCATTTATTACTGTTCCTTTCTTTGCATATATATTGTCTATTAATGAAGTATTTTCTACATAGCCAAAAGGTTGTAATGTTTTATTTAAAACACTTTTCATTGGTATTACATTAGCCATTTCATACTGAATACCTTCTACTTCATAGCTGCTACCTAAATATACAAATCCACCACTTTCAGCAATCAGTGGCATTTTATTGGCTACTCTTTGTTTAATACTTGCTTTTATGCTTTTATTACTTGTTAGTTGTTCTAAAAATAATTCTGGATATCCTCCTGGTATTATTAAGCCATCTATGTCATTTGGTAATTGTTTATCTTCTAATAATGATATATATTTTATTTTAGCTCCAAATCTTTCTAGTAGTAAAATATTATCTTTATAAATAAAATTAAATGCTTTATCTTTAACTACTCCTATTGTGACATTATATCTTTCTTGAGGATATTCAAATGGTTCATTTATTAATTCTTCTGCTTGTTGACTTGCTTTTATAATTGCATCAAGATCAATTGTTTCTTTAGCACTATCACATAAATAATCCATTCTTTCATTAATATTTTCTAATTCATGTGGTTGTAACAATCCAAGATAACGATGTGATATGCTAATTCTTTGATCTGTTCTTAAATAGCCAAATACTTTTAACTTTAGTTTATCTTCTATTTGTTCTTTTATTATTGGATAAAAAGAATCTGATACATTATTTATTATAACACCAACTATCATATTTTTAGCATATTTTTTATAGCCTTCTATCATTGCTAATAATGACACTGAAATTCCACTACCATTTACAACTAGAATAGTAGGTGTTTTAGTTTGCAAAGATACATCACAGGCTGATCCTTCACTACTTGTGCCACCCATTCCATCATAATAGCCCATTACACCTTCTATTAATGCTAATTCATTATTAGCTGTATGTTCATTCAATAATTGAATAACACCTTTTTTCTTCATTAAAAATAAGTCTAAGTTAGTACACTCATTTTTAAGAACGACATTATGAAACATAGGATCGACATAATCTGGTCCGCATTTAAATGAGTTTACTTTAATATTTTTATCTTGTAATAACTTTATTAAGGCACAAACTGTTGTTGTTTTTCCAGCACCACTATGTGTACCGGCTATCATGATTCTATTTTTATTGTTCATGATTGAATTCTCCTTTTATTATAAAGATTGGATTATTGGCAAACATTAATGTGTGCTGATTAATCTTTTTACCTCTAGCTACACTTATACTTGTAATATTATATTGAATATTATATTTTTTATATACTCTTACACAATCACTTAATGATTCTATTGAGTTTGCAGTTAATAATATTAATGGTTTGTATTCCTTGTTTACTAGCCACTGTATAACATTTTCTAACTCACCCTCACTTCCACCTATATAAACTTTATCTGGTTTTATTCCAAAATCGATTACTTGACTTATTTTCCCTTGAATTAAATTGATGTTCATCGCTCTATTTTTTATCGCATTTCTTTTTATTAAATCAATTGCTGTATCTTTGTATTCAAAAGCATAAACCATCCCTTTATATACTTTATTTGATATTTCAATAGCTGTTGAGCCACTTCCTGCACCTATATCAAATACAATATCTGTTTCTTTAAGGTCTAATAAGCTTGTAAGTAACCATCTAGTTTCTTGTTTAGTCATTGGTGTTTTATTTCTAATAAAATCTTCATCATAATAGCATTGACTACTATGTCTAGGATTAAGATTATGTACTATCATTGCTGCTAAACATTCATAGTTTCTTTGATTTAATTGAAGATTATTTCCTTGTATAAATTCTTGTGTATCTAGACCTAGATTTTCTCCTATATAATAATATAAATCATCATATTCTTCTAGAGATTTTAAGACTGTATTTACAGTATTAATATTATCTAATAGTATGCATGTATATTCATTATTGGCAATTACACCTAAATAACTTTTGTTTTGTCCATGAAGTGATACATTAGCCATTTCTTGATAGTTCAACTTAAAATGAGCACATAGATTAACCATGATATTTATTCCAGGTATAAATGAAATATTATATTTTTTGTTGTATTTATTGTTAATTGTTTTCGCTATACTATAAAAATTAACATCTCCAGAAACTAGTATTACAATATCTTTATTATCATGATAATTATCTAATATTTCATTTAAATTTTTTAATGATTTAATATTTATTACTGGAAAATAGTTTTCATTTTCTTTAGCTATTCTATTAAAAGCATATATATTTAAATCTTTTTTTAGTATTGTTAATGCTTGATTGCTTAATTGGTTGATACTTCCATCACTTGCTCCTATGATGTATAAATATTTCATTATAAAACTGCTTTAATTCTTTCTGTTATTATATCTGCTAATCTTGGATCTGTTCCTAATGTTGAGCCTAATGTTACATTTACAGTAGGATTTTGTTTTATATATTCTGCTATTTCTTGTGGAATATCACTTTTAATATGAACTCCTTCAAACAAGAAATAAGGTACTATCACAATATCATTAATTCCTTTAGCTACTAAGTTGTTTAAGCCTTCTGCTAGTAGTGGACTTGCAAGTTCCATAAATGCATTTTCTATTGCAACATCTTTATTTCTTTCTTTAATCATATTCATCATATCATTCATTGATTCTACTGTCTTATTCCTTCTACTTCCATGTGCTAATATTAATATACCTTTCATTTTAAATCCTCCTATATATATAGTAATAATTGCTTTTTATTTTTATTAATATTTATTTCTTCTTGTGAGTTTACTTTAAATATATCTTTAATTATTTTATGATTTATCACTTCTTCTGGTCTTCCTTGGCTTATAAAACTTCCTTCATTCATAACATAAATATAATCACAATATGTCAATGCTATATTTACATCATGTATGATGCTTATGATTGGCTTATTTTGTTTTTTTAACATTTCCATTATTTCTAATTGATAGTATATATCTAAATGATTTGTAGGTTCATCTAATAATAAATAGGTGCTATCTTGTGCTATTGCTCTTGCTAATATTGCTCTTTGTTGTTGCCCACCTGATAAATTATTAAAATCTTTATCTTCATAGTCTTTTAAATTTACTAATTCTATTGATTTTTTGATTATATTTATATCTTTACTATCTAGTGATTGAAAGACTTTTTTTCTTGAATATCTTGCCATTGATACTATTTGATTTATACTTAAGGAAAAATCAAAATGATTGTGTTGGCAAAGAGCACTTATTTTGGTTGAATATGATTTATTATCGTATTGTTTTATATCTTTATTATCAACTTCAACTATTCCATGATAGTCTTTATTTTCTTTATATAATACTTTTAAAAAGGTTGATTTTCCACAACCATTAGGTCCTATTATGCCAATAAAGTTACCTTTGCTTGAATCAAAATCTTTAATATTAATTATTTGTTTTTTATCAAAAAATACCTTAAGGTTTTTTACTTTTATTGCCATTTCATCACCTACTTTGTTGTTTTTTCACTATAGATATTATAAATATTGGGGCTCCTACACATGAAATTAATATTCCTATTGGTATTTGAGTATAGGTTATTAAACTTCTTGAAAATATATCTGCAAGTAGTACAAATCCTGCACCCATTATTGCACATAGTGGTATTAATTTTTTATGAATGTTGCTACAAATAGATCTTGCTATATGTGGGACTATCAGACCTACAAATGGTATTATTCCACAAGCATAAACTACTAATCCTGTTAGCAATGATACTATGGCTATAAATAAAATACGATATTTACCTAGATCAAATCCTAATATTTGGGCACTTGAATCTGGTATTAGCATTAAATCTAGTACTCTTGAATGTAGTTGTAAAAATATTATTAGTGCTGTTGTTATTAAAAATATTATTAATACTAAGGAATAGCTAGCATTGTTAAGTGAACCCATTGTCCAAAATACTAGTTGTTGTGTTGCATTTGAATCATTTGATATAAAGATAATAAAATTTGATATTGCTGAGCTTAAGGAAGCTATTGCAACCCCTACTAATATTAATGCTGTATCATTATTTTTACTTTTATTAGCTATTACAATTATTATAAAGGCTGTTAACAGTGCAAAGACAAAAGCGCTAATACCAATGGCTGCTGAACCTAATATTTGCACAAACCCTAGCATTATAGCTAGTGTTGCTCCTAATGCAGCTCCTGAGCTTATACCTAATATATATGGGTCTGCTAAAGGATTTTTAACTACTGCTTGCATTGTAAGTCCACTACAACTTAAGGCTGCTCCTATTACAATTGCTAACAATACTTTAGGTAATCTAATACTAAATACGATATCTCTTACAATTAATGATTGTTCACTTAAATTATTATTTAAGAGATCTTGTAACATTTGCATAATATTTGCTATAGGAAGTTTACTTGTACCTATACTTGTAGCAATAAACATTAATAATACTACAAGCATACTTCCTATTATTAATTTTTGTTTGTAGTATTTATCTTTATTCATGCATTCCTTTATTTAAAATATTAAGACCATCTATATTTCTAATTCCACTACAATAGCTTTCTCCTAAGGCAATTGCAAACACCTTGTTATTTTTTACTGCATCAAGTTTTGCTAATTGCTTATTAGCTGTGATTGTTTTGATTGATTGTTTTGACATATCTTGATTATCACGATCCATATATACTGTAAATATTACATCTGGATTTAAGGTTAAGATTGCTTCAGCATCAATGCTTTTTCCATTAGCATCAATTATTTCACCATTCAAATTTGTAACCATGTCACCAACTAATGAATCTTTACCATACACTGTTGCTTCATTATTTATATATTCTATGACTAATACTTTCTTTTTAGGACTATTCTTAGTTTTTTCTTTTACTTCTGTTACTTTATTTTTCATTTCATCTACTATTTTTTGAGCTTTTTCTTCTACTTTAAATATTTTCCCAATATTTAAGATATCACTATATTCATTTTCTAAAGTTCTTTTACTTTGAGCTGTATTGCTTGCAATAAAGGTGTTAATTCCTTTTTCATGCCATTTATTAACATCACCTAATGTTTTTTCATTGAAATATGATGACCAACTTATTATCATATCTGGTTTTAAAGCAATGACACTTTCTTCATCTGGTGTAAAATCTTGTAAATAATTTACTTTTTTAAAGGCTGTTGCATATTCATCTTTTACTTTATGATCTAATCCTGCAGCTGCAACTATATGATCTTCAAGTCCTAATGCTAACATTGTTTCTATTGAATTTTGATAAACTACAAGTACTTTTTCTGGCACTTTAGTAAATGTTTGATCTTGTTTGTTTTTGTTGCTGTCATAATTACTTATTGTTAAGTCATTTGGATTATTAGTATTACCTTGATTGCTACATGCAGATAGCAATACTAGTAATACTATTACTGTTATTCTTTTAATTATCTTCATTTTTAAATTCCCTTTAATCTTTCATAAATTCCATCTATGTTTAAGCCATTCTTATCAAAATTATCAACTATTAATAATTGTATATTTAATTCATTACAACTATCTATTTTTTGTTTCATTCCACCAACTTTGCCACTATCTTTACTTATCATATATTTAGCATTTATATTTTCAAGCATGGCTGTGTTTAGTTTGGTTGTAAATGGTCCTTGCATAGCAATTATATTATTTATTGGTATATTAGCCTGATATAGTGTTTTTAAACTGTTTTCCATTGGCAATACTCTAAAAACTAAACGATGTTTATAGTCTTTTACTTTTAAATATGGTTCTATTACTTTTGAACCTGTTGTTACTAAGGCTTTACCTTCATTTTTATTTAAATATTGTACTAATTTATCAAAGTCAGCAAATACTATGGCCTTATCTATTTCTAAATAGTCTCTTTTTAATCTAATATATTCTACTTGATTGTGTTCTACTACTTCTTTTAATAATTTAGTAATGATTGTTGCATAAGGATGAGTTGCATCAATAATCAAATCGTATTGTTGAACTAATATATTTAGTTCTTCTTTACTTTTTTGACCATGAATTATTGTGATATCATGTTTTATTTCTTCTAGCATTTCAACCCCATGACTTGTAGCTACTGATACTGTTATATCCATATTTAGTGGTTTTAACTTTAATACTAGTTCTCTAGCATCACTTGTACCACCAAACACTAGAATTTTCATTAGTAATTATAGCCTCTTGGTGTTACTAGGTTATTATCAATTATTCTAGTATTTTTATTTCCTATTATTACTGTTGTAAACATATCAATATCTTTTTCATCTAACTTTGAAAGCATCATTACTTTAGCAATTTGATTTTCTCTTTCAATATTTTTTACATAACCACATGCTAAATCAGCTTGTGAATTTAAGGCAATATCTATTACTTTTTGTAAATAGCCAAATCTTTTTTTACTTGTTGGATTATAAAGCACAATCACAAAACCACTATCTATAGCACTTTTGACTCTTTGCATAATTTCATCTAGTGGTGTTAGTAAATCACTTAATGAGATTACTGCAAAATCGTGTATTAAAGGTGCTCCTAGTACTGCAGCTGCTGAGTTTGCTGCACTAATTCCAGGGATTACATTTATCTCAACTTTCATTTGTTTCTTTTCTTTTAATTCATAACAAAGTCCTGCCATTCCATATATTCCAGGATCTCCTGAACAGACCATTACTGTTTTTTTACCAGATTCTGCAGCATCTAATGCTAACTGTGTTCTTAATACTTCTTGTTTCATTGGACTTTGGATTATTTCTTTATCTTTTATTAAATCTTTTATTAAATCTAAATATACGGTATAACCACTAACTACTTCTGCTTCTTGGATTACTTTTAATACTCTAGGAGCTATTAAATCGTGGTTTCCTGGTCCTAACCCTACTACATGTAACATATCTTTTCTCCTACATTTCTAATATTTTTATTTCACTTTTTCCTATTGCTATAGTCATTCCATCATGTTTTTGTTTATGTAATAATATTGAAGCATTATTATCAAATGCTTTAATTGATCTTTCGCAAACATTGTCGGTTGCGGTTATTTTTTTCACAAAATCTGATGATGGAAAGTCTCCTTTTACTTTATTTAGAGTTTGTGCTGAATAGGTTTCAAATAATAAGTTGTACTTTCTTATTAGTTGCCATAAGCCTTCTTCTTTATCTTTTAAATCTATTGTTGTTAAAGCTTTAATTTGATTAATATTAATATTGTTTTCTTTAAGTGTTTTTAAAAAGTATTTTTCTATTTCAAAAAATGGCTTATCTTTTCTAACACCTATTCCAATAATGTATTCTTTAGGTATAAGAATACATTCATTTTCTTTTGCACTTAGATTTTGATTTTTTGTAATGATTATTTTTACTGCTGATTCAGCATCAATTATTGTATTGTCTAAATTATTTATTGGTATTTCACTTATAATATTAATTTTTTCTTTGTTTAATAATGTTGATGATATTTTTTTTATCTTAGATTTATCTTTTATATATAAATGGTTAAAAACTGCAAAGTTATCTATTGCAAAGATATTTTGTGTATCTGTTGCTGTTGTTATTACTGGCGTAGCCTTTAGGATTGTTGCTAATTGTTTTGTATATTGGTTTGCTTGGCCTATATGTCCTGATAGTAATGAGATTACAAATTGTTTATTATTATCTATTACTATTATTGCAGGATCATTAGCTTTACCATTTAAATATTTAGCTACTTTTCTAATTGCTATTCCTGTAGCACTTATAAATATTATTAGATTTGCTTGTTCAAAACCTTTTTTTATGAAGTTATCTAAGTTGGTTGTTTTATCATAGTTAGTTGTTAAAAAATCACTCTTTTGTATTATTTCTTGGCTAATTTGTTGTCCTTCATTAGTAAAACTAATTATATATGCATTAGTTTTCATTGAGACCTTTTCTAAATTCTGTTGTAAAGTTTTTATCATATAATTTAGATAGTTCATAATCACTATCTAATGTATTACCTACTATTATTAAGGCTGTTTTAGTTATGTTGTTATCTATTGCTGTCTTTTCAAGATTTTCAACTGTTGTTCTAAAGACCTTTTCTTCTGGCCAAGTTGCTTTATATACTATGGCAGCTGGTGTATCTTTGGCATAGCCACCTTCTTGTAAGTCTAAGCATAGTTGTTTAATCAATGATAATGACAAGAACATTACCATTGTGGCTTGGTGTTTTGCTAATGATTTAATACTTTCTTTTTCTGGAACTGGTGTTCTACCTGGTGCTCTTGTTAGTATTATAGTCTGAGAGACATTGGGTAGTGTAAATTCTAAGTTTAAGGCTGCAGCAGCACCAAAGAATGAACTTACTCCAGGTACTACTTTGTAAGGTATATTTATTATATCTAAACGATCCATTTGTTCTTTTATTGCTCCATAAATGCTTGGATCTCCAGTATGTAATCTAACTATTATTTTGTCTTCTGCATGATTATCTTCTATTATTTTTATCACTTCATCTAAATTTAAATAGGCACTATTATGTATTTGAACTTCTTTTTTAGCATATTCTAGTAATTTAGGATTTACTAGTGATCCTGCATATATTATTACATCTGCTTGTTCTAATAATTTTTTTCCTTTTACTGTAATTAGTTCTGGGTCTCCTGGGCCTGCTCCTATAAAATATAACATTTTTTTAGTTCCTTTCTTTTACTATTAATAATGTAAAATAACTATCTATATCTTTAGCATCCATAATATCTTCATAAATTTTTTCATCTTTCATGCTGACTTTTTCAACAATGCTTGTTTTGTATTTATCATTATTTGTTTTTAAGTATTCAATTACTTTTTCTAATTCTTTTCCATTTTTCATTAGTACTTTATTACCATCTAGTTGTAGATGTTGTTCATACCCTCCATATGTAGATGGAATTATATGAAGTTGTTCATTATGTTCACATAATGAAGTATTTAGGGCTGCGGCTGCGGCTGTAAATGATGTTATTCCTGGTATAATTTCAACATTGTATCCTTTTTCTTGGATTATTTTATGGATATACATGTATGTTGAATATACTGTTGGATCTCCTAGTGTAATAAAGGCTACATTTTTATTGCTTGCTAGTAATTCATCTATTGTATTTGCTGCTTTTTCATACATTTTATTTCGATCATGTGTTTTAGACATTGCTGTGTGCACACCTACTATTTCTGTTGTAGTTGGTATATGTTCTTTAACAATATTATAGGCAGTTGATTGTTCATTTTTACTTTGTGGTATTACTACAACATCTACTTCTTTTAAAACTTCAACTGCTTTTAAGGTTAATAATTTCGCATCTCCAGGGCCTATTCCGACTCCATAAAGTTTACCTTTCATATCTATTCTCCAATTCTTTGATATATTCATTAGCATGTTCAGACTCAAATACTTTACCTTGAACTGTATTAAATGCTACATATTCAATTTGTATTTGTTCTTTAGCATGTATTTTTAGAATTTTATTTATTGCTTTTACTATTTCTTGATAGACCATTTCTTTTTTATCAGTTTTATTAACTAGTTCTATCATTTCATCTGTTGTATTTGCACTTGCTATTTTTTTTATTGTCTCATAATCTACATGGGCAAGTGCAGCACAGGTTGCAAAGACAAAACTACGACTATCACCATACATTGAATGGGTATTCATCATTCCACTTGCAACTTTTACTATTTTTCCAACATGGCTGATTAATAATATTTTTTCTATTTTTAAATTAATACAGTATTCTATTGTTTCCTTTAAAAAGTTTGAATATGTTACAATGTTTGCTTCTTTTAAATTTAAATTATTTAAAGCAAAGTCTTTTCCATAGTTTCCTGGACATAGAACTAAAATCTTGTTATCATAATTTGCTTTATGATGTGATAGTTCTAAATTTATTGTTGCTATTAGGGATTTAGTTGACATTGGATTTACTACTCCAGTAGTACCAAGTATTGAAATTCCACCTATAATTCCTAATTGTGGATTAAAGGTTTTTTTGGCTATCTCTTCTCCATTTTCAACACTTATTACTACTTTTATGCCTCCTTGATACTGTGCACTCTTTATTTCTTCTTTTACTTTGTTAGTAATTCTTTCTAAAGGAACTGGATTAATGGCACTGCATCCGATTTCTCTTTTTAAACCTTTTCTGGTAATTGTACCTACACCTTTACCACCAGTTACTTCAATTCCTTCTTTTATTTTACTAACACTGACATATATTTTTGCTTTGTCTGTTGCATCAATATCATCACCACCATCTTTTACTACATAACAAGATGTTTGGTTGTTTTCTTTAATTAAATCATACACATTTATTATAAATTGATCATTATTATTCTCAAATTTAAGATGATCTATTTTTAAATTTCTCAATAAATATCTTGTAGCTACTTGTGCTCCTACCATAGCGCACGTACCTGTTGTGTATCCTTTTCTAAGTTTATTATCCATATAGCTCCAACCTTTTTACATACTAAACAATTTACAATTTGAGTGAAAGTAAGTTATTTGTTATGTTTATATTAGTAATCCTAGACGTTTTATTTTTAAAATAAAAAAACACCGTATACGACGGTGTAGAAAAGTTGTTTTTATTTAATATGTTCTAAAATATTAAAAAACAATACGCCTATCTATCGTAAGTCGTACTATTAACATTAAAGACAGTATCCTGACTTAAGCTTTAAAACACACATTTAATGCGCCTTCCCAAAATTAATCAGTGGCTTTTTGCATTAGTGCTATGCTATTACAGTTGCGAGACAGTGTTAGATTTTAACTAAACTTCCTGGACCCTTATTGTTTAAGTATTCAATTTGATTACAACTCTATTCTATTCTAGATTTTAACTTATTGCAATACTTTCTTTTTATATTTTTTAATTTTGTGCACTTATTATATTTTAAATTAAAACTTATTTCTATCAATTATATATATGAATTATAATTGTTTTTAATATTAATTTACTGTAATAAATATTTTCTAACTAGATACAAAAAAGAAGAATAACACTTTAGTTAAGGTGTTTTCTTCTTTTTTATTTCTTATTTATTTAGATTATCTACTGCATCTTTCATATGAGTATCATAGTTATCTATTTTATACATTAGATAATTATATGTTTGTTGAAGTTCTTCTATATTTTCATTAATGATTTTAGCTTGCTTCTTTAAAATTATTTTTCTTTGTTCCACTGTTTTGCTATCATTTTCATATACCAATGCTACATATTCTTTTAAATTTTCTATTTTCATTCCTGCTTTACGCATTATTTTTGCAAAGTTTAGTTGATTTATATTTCTTTGATTAAAATTTCTAATACCATTGCTATTTCTTTCTACAGGCATGATGATACCTTCTTTTTCATAGTATCTAATTGTATCATTGCTTAAGTTAGTTATTAAAGATACTTGCTTAATATTCATTGTTCATTCCTTTACCTTTCATAGTAAAAATTATTACAAATGATATAAACATGAAAACACTCATTATTAAAAATTCTGTTTTGAAGTTTGTTGTTGTTGCTACTATTATACTCAAACCAATTGGTCCTCCAATTTGATGCATAGTATTTGTTAAACCACTTGCAACTCCAGCAAGGCTATCATCTGCTTTGTATACTCCTGCAGAAGTTATAGGTGCTAGTACTAATCCTTGTCCTGCACCAATTAAAATCATTGGCAAAGCTAAAGATTTAAAATAACCTAGTGATATACTTGCTTGTGATGTCCAGACTAATCCAATAAATATTAAGGCTGATCCTACTAATAATATTTGTGTTTGCTTATATTTATTAGCTAAAGCCGGTAATTTCATTGCAACAATAAAGTTTACTACTGTTAATGGTAAAAAGCCCATTCCTGCTTGTAATGCACTAAAATGATATTGGTTTTGCATTATTTGCGGTAGTATAAACCAATATGGTAACATTGCCATCATAAATAGCATTCTAACTAAATAAGCTTTAGTTCTTATATTATTACTAAATAGTTCTAGGGGTAGTATAGGATATGTTATTTTCGATTGGCGATAAATAAATACTAATAAAATTAGTATACCTACAATGATTAATTTAATTTGATTATTAATTAAGCCAAATATTAATATTGTTAGTGCTATTACTGATAATAAACTTCCTATATAATCTATTTTAGTTTTTATAGGTGGTGTTTCTTTGACATATTTAAATGTTAAGAATAGTAATATTAAAGTAAATGGAACATTTATAAGAAATCCAGCTCTCCAAGATATAAGACTTGTTAGTCCTCCTCCAAGCAGTAAACCTATACTTGATCCAATTCCAGCTGTTGCTCCATAGTATGATATAGCTTTTTCTCTTTGTTCTCCTTGATAGTTATCCATCATTAAAGCTAATGTTGTAGGTGCTAATATCGAACTTCCTATTCCTTGAAAAGCTCTCATTACCACCATAAATTGTGCGTTTACTGCAACACCTATCAATAGTGAACTTAGCATAAATATTATAAGTCCTATAATAAATATTTTCTTTCTCCCTATTAAATCAGATAGTCTACCACTTAGTAGTAAAAACCCTCCAAATGTTAAAGTATAAGCATTTGAAATCCATGATAGGTCTGTTGCTGAGATATTTAGACTTTCTTGAATTTCTACAGAACTAGTAAATATGATGGAATTATCCATTATAATTAAAAAATATGCTAGTAGTGTAATTGGTAATATCATTCCAAATTTTTCTTTTTTCATTAAATGCATCTTCTTTCTATAATCTACTCATAAACCATTCTACCATTTTTGGATCTCTGTGGTCAAAAAAAGCTGATTCTTCCATATCTAAACTGCTTATTATAGTTAAATCATCACTATCTAACTCAAAGTCATAAACATCTAGGTTTTCTTTCATTCTTTCTGTTTTAGTTGTTTTAGCTAGTATAATAAAATCTTGTTGTACTAACCATCTAAGAACTATTTGAGAAATACTTTTATGATGTTTGTTAGCTATTTGTTGTAGTTGTTTATTGCTGAATAAATTATGTCTTCCTTCTGCAAATGGTGCCCATGCTTCTACTACTACATTGTATTTTTGATGATATTGAATATCTTCTTTTCTTTGATTCCAAACATTTACTTCTATTTGATTTATTTGTGGTGTTTCTAGATCATTCATTTTTACAAACTATATTAGTTTAGCACTATCAAAATTTGAAACTCCTATTGCTTTAATTATTCCTTTTTGCTGTGCATCATATAATGCTCTGTAGGCACCATATATATCGCCATATGGTTGATGTATTAGGTATAGATCAATATATTTAAGATTTAGATTAGCCAGTGATTGTTCTATAGCAATTTTTGCCTTTTCTTCACTAGCATTTTGAATAAATAGTTTTGTTGTAATAAAAACTTCTTCTCTAGTTACTATATTATCTTTTATAGCTTTATTTATACCTTCTCCAGTTTCATTTTCATTTCCATAAGAAATTGCTGTATCTATTAAACGATATCCTTCTTTAATTGCTTCATAAACTGCATTTGCTGTATCTTCTTTAGGTATTTGATATACTCCAAATCCTAGTTGTGGTAATTTTATACCATTATTTAATGTAATTGTTTTCATGTTTATCTTCTCCTTGTATATATTAAATCACCTAGAGTATACTCTAGGT
Organism: Mycoplasma sp. P36-A1; assembly: GCF_049478495.1. Taxonomy (NCBI): domain Bacteria; kingdom Bacillati; phylum Mycoplasmatota; class Mollicutes; order Mycoplasmatales; family Mycoplasmataceae; genus Mycoplasma; species Mycoplasma sp. P36-A1. The sequence goes on from NZ_CP168083.1 coordinate 1,744,522, forward strand.
CAAGACTTTATTATTATTATTTGCATTTGTTTTGTGTTCTAGCTTATTCTTCTTTTCTTAAAAAGCTTTCTTTATTATTAATTAAAAGTTATTGTATGTAAATAAAGACATTTCCACATTAGAAGTACCTATAAATATTGTATGAATTATTTTTTTGTTGAATTTAGTTGTTTTATTAGTTATACTATTAGTGAGTGAAAGTTACAAAGTTATTGATCTAGTACATACTAGTCTTTTTTGTGACTTTTTTGTTATGTTTCAATTTAAAGAAAGAAGGAAATAACTAAATGAAAACTATTGTTATTGGCGCTAGAGCCAGCAACCTAGCTATGATTCAAGCTAACATTATTAAGGACGAGCTTCTAGCCTTTAATCCCAATATTTCAGTTGATATTGTTTCTATGACTACTAAAGGTGATCAAAGACTAGATATTAACTGGAAAACTTCTAATGAATCACTAAAGGGATTATTTACAACAGAGTTAGAAAAAGCTTTATTGGAAAATGAAATAGATATTGCTGTTCACTCATTAAAAGATATGCCTACTGATTTTGATAAGCGCTTAGAAATTGCTGCTTATTTAAATCAATGTGATGAAAGGGATGCCTTTGTAAGTGATAAATATAATAGTATTATGGATTTACCTATTGGTGCTGTTGTTGGTACTAGTGCTATTAGACGTGAATTACAAATTCTTCAAATGAGACCTGATGTTACTTGTAAAGTAATTAGAGGTAATGTTGAAACACGTTTAAATAAAATGTTGAGTGGTGAATATGATGCTATTATTTTAGCTGCTGCTGGCTTAATCAGAACTAATAATACTAAATACATGAAGCAGTGTTTTAATGAGGATGAAATGTTATCTGCTTCAGGTCAGGGTATTTTGTGTGTTCAAACTAGAAGAGATGACTTTTATATAAAAGAGTTGATTAAACCTATGATTGATCCTAATACTAGATTAAAAGCGATAGTAGAGCGTACTTTCTCACGAATTTTTGATGGTGGCTGTACTACTCCTATGGGATGTAATGCTACAATTGATGGTGATCGTATTACTTTTAAAGGTATGTATTATAGAGATAATATTAGATATGATGGTTATGTTGAAGGTTACACTTATGAAAATGCAGCTATTTCATATCGATTGTCTAATCAAATTAAAAAACAGTATATCAAAAATCCTGGTAAGGTTTATTTAGTTGGTTCTGGTCCTGGTGATCCTAGTTTACTAACAATTAAGGCAAGAGAAGTTTTAGAACAAGCTGATTGTGTATTATATGATCGTCTTGTTAGTGAACAAGTTTTAAGCCTAGTTAAAGATTCTGCAAAGCTTGTCTATGTTGGTAAAGAAAGTCATGAAGGTGGTTTATCTCAAGCATTAATTAATGAGCAAATTGCTAATGCTGCCTTTGATCATAAAATTGTAGTTCGTTTAAAAAGTGGTGATCCTTTTATCTTTGGTAGAGGTTATGAAGAGATTCAAGCTATAAGTCAATATAATATTAATTTTGAAATTGTTCCTGGAATATCTAGCTTTATTGGTGCTAGTGCATATAGTGGTATACCTCTTACAGATCGAAATAATTCTAGTTCTATTCATGTCTTTTCAGGACATTCTAAAAGACAAGAAGCTGACTTAGATTTTGCAACTATTGCAAAACTAGAAGGTACTTTGATATTTTTTATGTCTATAAAAAGTATTAAAGATATTGTTGAAAACTTAATTGAAAATGGTAGAAGCCATGAAGATCCAATTGCTTTTATTGAAAATGCTACTACTAATGATCAACGTGTTATTATTTCTAATTTTGAACAAATATTACATACAAATATTACTACTAGAATTAAAGCACCTGCTATTATTGTAATGGGTGATGTTGTCTCTTTATATGAAAAAGCAACTTGGTTTAATACCGAACAAAAGCTTACTTTGCTTTGTACAAGAGAACAAATACATTTCTCAAGTTTTGAAACAACTGCTAAAGAATATGGTTTTAATGCTTTAAGTGCTCCTATGATTAATGTTATTGAAATCAAAGATGCTGTTAAAGATGTAAATAAGTATGATATTGTTTTATTTAATTCAGCTAATGGTGTTAAGTATTTTATTAAGCAATATGGTAGTAACTGTATTGAGAATGTCTTAATTGGAGCTGTTGGATCTAAAACAAAAGAATTACTTGAAGAACTTGATATTAAGGTTGATATTATGCCTAAGGTATTTAATATGGATATGTTGCTTGAAAAAGTTATTGAAAAGTATGCAGACAAATCTATTTTAGTTATTAATTCTAATGCATCTAAATTTGATATTAATAAGTGGCAACGTCGTTGTGATAATATTATTGAACAATTAATTACTTACGATACTATTAGTGTTAAATCAAATGAGACCGTTTTAAAAAATCAAATTCAACATAGTAATGTTATAACATTTTTCTCAGCAAGTGGAGTTCAATCATTTTTAAATAATATTAACTACCACAGTGAGATTTTAGATTCTAAAAAAATCGCTTCTATTGGACCATTTACTACTAAAGCTTTACAAGATTATGGTATAGTGGTTGATATTGAAGCAGATGTTTCTACACAAGAAGGTTTAATTCATAAGATAAAGGAGTATTATAATGTTTAGAAGATTTAAAAGAAATAGAGTTAATCAACAAGTAAGAGATTTAGTTAGTGATGTATATTTAAGTAAGAAAGACTTAATCTATCCTATATTTATTACCGAAGAAGAAAATGTATATGCTGAAATAGCTAGTATGCCTAATCAATACCACTACAGTATTGATAAATTACATATTATTGTTGATAAGTTAAAAGATGCTAAAGTAGATAAGGTTTTACTTTTTGGAATTCCTAATCATAAAGATGGTATAGGTACAAGTGCCTATGATAATAATGGTATTATTCAAAAAGGTACTAGAAAACTTAAAGAGTTAAACCCTAATCTTTTCATTATTACTGATGTTTGTATGTGTGAATATACTGATCATGGTCATTGTGGTATTTTAGATGATCATAATGTTATTGATAATGATAAAACTATTGAAGTTCTAGCTAAAATTGCATTATCTCATGTAGAAGCTGGAAGCGATATGATAGCTCCAAGTGATATGGCCGATGGAAGAGTTCAAGCTATTAGAAATAATCTAGATGAACATGGCTATAAATATATCCCTATTATGTCTTATAGTGCTAAATATGCATCTAGTTATTATGGTCCTTTTAGAGATGCTGCTGGTTCTGCTCCTTCTTTTGGTGATCGTAAATATTATCAAATGGATTATCGAAATACCCATTTAGGAGTAGATGAAGCTTTAAATGATATTGATGAAGGTGCTGATATTGTTATTGTTAAGCCAGCTTTAGTATACTTAGATATCGTTGCTAAAATAAAAAGTAGTGTAAATATACCTGTTTGTGTTTATAATGTTTCAGGTGAATATGCCATGGTTGAAACAGCAGCTAGTGCAGGATTAATTGATAAAAAAGGTATTGTCATGGAGACAATGTATGCTTTTAAAAGAGCGGGCGCAAGTATGATTATTACTTATTTTGCTTTAGATGTTGCTAAATATTTAGATGAAGAATAATTTTATGATGGTTGGTCTAAACTTGACTAACAAAAATATTTTAATTGTTGGTGGTGGAAAGATATCTTTAAGAAAAACTAAAAAACTATTATCATATAATGTTAATATAACAGTTCTAGCTTTAGATTTTTTAGATTCATTTAATGAATTAAAAATAACATTAATTAAGGATGCTTATGATAAAAAATATTTAGATAATATTGATATTGTATTTGCTGCTACAGATAATGCAGCTTTAAATGATCTTATTATTAATGATGCTACAAAAATAAATATTTTAAGTAATAATAGTACTAGTCAAAGTAATATGGATTTTAAGATGATTGCTAGCTTTGAGTTTGATAATATTACTGTTGGTGTTAATGATAATAGTAGTGTTTCAGCCTCTAAACAATTAAAAAATGATATAAAGGAGTATTTATATGAAAATAAGCACTAAAACTGGTGATTTTACTACTACAGCAGTAAAAGGCGGACGTATTTCTAAAGCTAGCATTAGGGTTGATGCCTATGGTAGTATTGATGAATTATTATCATTAATTGGCTTTGTACATTTTTATGTTGATGAAGAATATAAAGATCAACTTAATATCATTATGGACAATTTAAGAATTATCATTAAGGAGTTAGCAAACACTACAAGTTTGTGTTTGTTAGAACAAAAAAACTTAGAAGAACTTGAAAATACTAATGATATATTAAAAGAAAATTGTCAAAATATTAAACTATTTCAAAGAGTGATTGGAAATATACCTTATTTACATATTAATCATACAAGAACAGTCACAAGAAGAGTAGAACGTAAAGTAGTGTTGTTAGCTGAACATGAAAGTGTAAATCAAATTACTTTAAGCTATTTGAATCGATTAAGTGACTATTTTTTCCTACTATCACAAATTTATAATAATTAATATAAAAAAGAGTTTTGTTTTTTGAAAAGGAAACAAAGCTCTTTTGCTATTTATATTCTAATGATTATTTAATTTTTTAATTTTTTGAAGTAAATTAATAGAAATTATTGCATACAAAATTGTCGAACCAATAAGACCAACAATACTCATAGTATCTATACTTTTATTAATACTTTCAAAAAGAATGAAGTATAAAAGACTAGAGAATTGGATTATAATTGGATAAAGTAAGTTATTATATTTCTTGTAGACATAATATGCTAAGCTAGTAATAGTAAAATAAAATGGAATACTAATTAATAACAATACAATTTCTTCTTTAAAATCAATGCTTGAAATATTAAACATCTGCCAAAAAATACTCATAAAAGTAATAATTATGATACTGCTAATAACTGAAAAGTTGTTTAACACCTTTTTTTGCAAATAAAATCTAAAGGCAAATTCAAGTAAAAATATATTTAAAAATAAAATAGGTATTGATACAATAAACTGCATAAGCAATGTTGGAATATTGCTTAGTTCTTTTATAATAAAGGGATTGTTACCAGTAATAAAAATAGAATTAAAGATAATATTTAACGCCACTGTTAATAAAGATACTAACAGAAATGACTTTAAATTTATATTACTAAAATTTGCTAATCCAACATCTGCTAATTGATGATTTTTCTTCAATTTCAAAATAGTATAATAGAATAACAAGTAGATTATAATAAGCACTACACCTACTAAATCAATGGTATTAGTATTAAAAACAAATATAAAGACTATACTAGCTATTATTAATACTACTGAAATTATTATCATTCTAGTAAAATCTATTGGTAATGATTTATCTTTTGCGCCTATACTGCTAAGTATAGCGCATAATGGTGGAATAAATGATGCTAAAAATGATATCCATGAATCACTTAATTCTTTAGAAAACAGCATTTCTTTTAAAACAAATATTATAAAGTAACTTATTATAAAATATACTGTAAATAATAACAACTCTTTCTTCTTCATAAGAAAACTCCTTTAAATGTATAATAATATATATTTATCTCATATAATTACATTGTACATTTTTGTTAACTATTTGTATATATTATTTTGATATTTAGTTAGTAGTTTTATATTTTTATGTTTCTATTAAAAATATAATTAAATTATGCATTATAGGCAGTATTAAATATTGCTAAAATTTCTTTTTCTGTTAGTACTTTATACTCGACATCTTTAATTGCTGATTTAGCAATTAAAGGCAACATTATACTCTTTTACTAATTTAGAACCTTCTAGCACTTTATCATAAGTTGAATTTGCCATAACATTTGATAGCTCAATAATCTTCTTATTGTTCTTTTGTAGTATTTTTATTACCTGATCATATACACCATTCTTTTTTATAGCGTTTTTACCATATGTAAAATCAATATTCATAATTGCTCCTTTCCTGTACATGTGTACATTTATTTTTTATTCTACTTCAATTCTATTGTATTCTTCATCTGTAACAGCTTCTAACCATTCATTAGATGAATCAATTGCTGGAAATTCAATAGCAATATGTGAAAACCAGTTATTACTTGTTGCTCCATGCCAATGTTTAACTCTAGATGCTATTACCACAACATCATTTGGATAAAGTTTTTTTACATCCTTATTCCACTCTTGATAATATCCTTGTCCTGCTGTACAAAGTAATATTTAACCACCATTATGATAAATATGCCAATTATTACGACATCTAGGCTCAAAAGTAACATTATCATCACCAATATAAAAAACCATTTTACTTTTAATTCTTTTAAAGTATTCATTTAAACTACTCCTCATTTAATAATCTAAGTAAAATCTCATTATCTTACTTACCAAAACTAATGTTACACTCTAAAGCTAACTTTAGTTCAATATAATAACTTCAATTATTAAGTACTATTTATGTATAATATAAATAGAGAAATATATATAACTTAAGATAAACTTACATTATTTAGATAATGCGACATAATACTAAACATTGAGTTAACAATAACTATTAAGAAATGAGGAGTTAAAATGACATATACTATAAATGAAATATCTAAAAAAGTTAATATTTCAATCTCTACTTTAAGATATTATGATAAAGAAGGATTATTACCATTACTAGATAGGTCTTCTAGTAATAATAGATTATTTGATGATTCTGATTTAGAATGTTTAAATATGATTGAGTGTTTAAAAACTACTGGAATGAAACTAAAAGATATTAAGACTTTTTTTGAATGGTGTCAACAAGGTGACAGTACAATAAAAAAAAACTAAATCTATTTTTAAAACAGAAAGAAGAAACAATAAAGCTAATTCAACAATTAGAAAAGGCATTAGAACTTATCGAGTATAAATGTGAATACTATAAAATTGCTAAACAAAGAAACACTACTAATCTTCTAGGATTAAAAGAAGAATTATCAATGAAATTCTTAAATGATAATATATGTACTCCTAAATAATATTTTGTTAAAGACAAACCTTCAAAAAGGGTTTGTCTTTTATTTTAACAACTTCTAAACAAAAATGTAGATCTAGTTCTAGTAACTATTTTCATATAATAATATTTTATTAATATAACTTATATATATAAATTTAGTTCTATTTTAATTCAAAAAAATATTGTTAAAAAAGAAAAATACAATAATATATAATTTTTTTCATAAAATTAAGTCAAAATAATTATTGATAATTACTATTTCGTTAATGATTATATTATTTCATAATGATTTACTAATTTTAGAAAACATATTAAAGCAAACTAATTATAAAGAATATAACTATAACTTAGAAATAATAGCTTATTTTAAAACATTGTAAGTTTTCTTAGTATATATTGTTAACATTTTATGTTTTATTTACAAGTAATAATAAAACATGTAAAATGCTTATAACTGTATACACTTACTATATTTTACAATTACATTCTATAAAAATAGCTAAATATTTTAAGTTTAATCTTAAAAATAAATAAAAATTAAAAAGCTATTTATAATACGATTTGATTAAAAAAAATAAATTTAGTGGATACTAACATCAAATTTAAATTAATCTACAAAAGGATGTGTAATATGAAATATTTATATAAAATAACAGTAATCTTTTTATTTTTCATTATTGCAGTAGTTTCTGTCCTAGCTGCTTTTTATCATGATGAATCTTTATGGATATCAAAATCACAGATATTTGTAAGAAACCTAGGTAATGATCGTGAAAAATTAAGTAAAACTGCAACTCAAAATAATATTATGATATACACTAAGAATATAATGTCTCATGATTCTAATATTAGTGTAGTATCTAATATTTACAGTAATCTAGCTTTAAAGAGTTCTCCTTTTTATTTAGATGGTGCAAATAGTGGAGTATATGATACTTTTATTAAGAGTAGATCTACTAATTTATATGATATTAGTTTACTTAAATATCAAGATGTTAGTGATTTCTGGATTATTGGTAGTGATAATGATTCTCAAAAATTTATTAGTGATCTAAAATCAAATGGTATTGATTATGAATATATTGATGTAAATAGTAGTCATTTAGAATATGATTTCAAAAGTGAGTATTATATTGCGATCTTGATTATTTTATTAACATTGTTAATTATAATGTTTATTAAATATCAAAATGATTCTAAAGATATATCATTACGGATAATTTATTCAAAAAAAATTACAATATATCAGCGGTATATTGTAAGAAGTATAATAACTTATTTAAGTGCTTTAATCTTAATACTTATAATACTAACAGTATCCTTGTACATGTTTAATCAATTGTCACGTTTTGATATTGCATTTAATTTTTATATTTATGTATCATTGCTTTGCCTACTAGTTTTAGTATTAACTGAACCAATAATTTTATGGTATTGCTTTAATAAAATAAACCTTAAAGACTCTATTAAAGGTTTAATACCTAATCAAGCTATATTTAAAGGACTAAACATTGTAATTATATTCTCATTATTATTCTCTGCTGCTTTTATGGAAAGAATTCTTTCAAATGTACAGCTGATAAATGCTGATCATATACAAACACAAGATATTAGTAAAATAGATAATAGAGTAAATCAGTATCATGTTGCTATAACAAATCGGTACTTTAGTCTGTTTGATAATAATGTTGCTACTGAATACAATGTAAAGATTAATGAGGTAGCAATGTTACTACAAGAAAACTTTGAAGCTCAAGTTCTTTTTTCTTCTGATGATGCAGAAGCGATTGCCTATGTTAATTCTAATTTTTTTATTCATAATAAACTATTCGATTCAAATAATAAACTAATTGTCCCTGAAAATAAAAAGAAGATTATTTCTTTAAAGGATGAATTTACTTTTTATGATTATTACTCTCAAAAAGTAGTTACAACTAAAACTTTACATCAAAATACCTTTTCAGAAACATATTTAACCGGAAGTATTGATTTAACATTTGATTATTTAAAAAATAAGAAAGCAATTGATACTATGATTTATGAAAGTGGTAATGCCGATGTGATTGCTGGTATTTTTTCAGTGCTATATGATATACAAGACAGGCAACTTATAATGATTACTTCAATGTTGATGCAAGCTATTTTTAATTTCATTTTCTTTTTTACTATTTTTATATTCTCTACTTATTTATTTATTAAGACATATCTAGAAATAGAAAAGAAAAAAATTGGTCTAAAAAGAGTTTACAATAAATCAATCTATAATAGATATAAAAGTTTGTTTGTTATTGTTACAATAACTTATATTATAACTAGTCTAATAGGTCAATTTAACTCTTTTTATGAAGTATCTTTTGAATTGATATTTCTCTGTTATTTGTTAAGTATTGGTGTAATAATATTTTATTCAAAGTATATAGAACTAAATAAAATAAATAGATGGTTAAATGGAGGATAGCTATGTTAGAAATCAAGAATATTAGTAAGAGTATTGAAGATAGAATTTTATTTCAAAGCATTAATTTAAACTTAGAAAGTGGCTCATTTATTGTTATTACTGGTGTTAGTGGTACTGGTAAATCGACACTATTAAATATTATCGGTGGTTTAGATTCTGAATCAAGTGGCTCTATTTATATAAATAAGGAAAAAACAAAAACGAAAGACAGAATTAAAAAATTCGACTTTTTATTTCAAAATTATGGCTTAGTTGAATCAGAAACTATCAAATATAATTTGCATATAGTTAAAAAAGTCACTGATTCAGAGTATTTAAAACTGTTAGAAACAGTAAAACTTACTAGTGATTTAATGCAATATGTATACACTTTATCTGGTGGAGAACAACAAAGACTAGCAATTGCTAGACTACTATTATCTAATCGTGACTTTATTCTAGCTGATGAACCAACAGCTTCTTTAGATGTTACTAATAGAGATTATATTATTAATATGTTACTCCTTTTAAATAAAAAAGGTAAAACTATTATTTTAGTTACTCATGATGAGATGTTATTAAAAACATTAAGGCAACACTTTCAAATAATAAATTTAAGTTTATTAAAGAACACTTAATATTTTTTCTGAATTAAAAAATACCCAATAAAATGTCTAGGTGTAAAGCTACCTTTTCATAATATTGGGTATTTTAGTGCACTTATTTAATTATAATTGTGCTAAAGCTTTGTAGTTTGCTGAAATAGTTCTTACTATGTCATGTGTAGTATGAGCATCTGATAAAAACATTGCTTCGTATTGTGATGGTGGAAGTAGTATTCCTTGATCTGCCATTAGTTTGTGATATTTACTGTAAGCTTTCAAGTCTGCATCTGCTACATCCTCAAAAGTCGTTGGCACTTTATTTGTAAAGAATAATGTAATTAATGAACCAAGTTGTACTACTTTATATGGAAGATTCAACTTTTCAATATTACTTCTGAATCCATCAGCTAACATTTTAGCATTCATATCTAATTTTTCATAAATACTTGGATTATCTTTAAGTATTTGCAAGTTTTTAAGACCTACATGCATGGCTAATGGATTACCTGATAGTGTTCCTGCTTGATAGACATGTCCCTCTGGTGCTAATAGTGACATTATTTCTTTACTTGCTCCATATGCACCTACTGGCATACCTGCTCCTATTATTTTTCCAAAACAAACCATATCGGGAACTACATTGTAAATACCTGTTGCTCCTTGATATGTTGCTCTAAAACCTGATATTACTTCATCAAATATTAAAACTGTTTTATATTTTGTACATAGTTCTCTTATTTCCATTAAAAATTGTTCTTTTGCTGGTATTAAACCCATGTTACCTGCAATTGGTTCAATTATCAATGCTGCAATTTCATCGATGTTAGCTTCAAATAATGCTTTAACACTTTCAATATTATTATATTTTGCAACTAATGTTTCACTTACTGCTGCTTTAGATACTCCTAAACTTGTTGGAGTATTATATGTTAATGCACCTGAACCAGATTGTACAAGTAGTTGATCACTATGTCCATGATAACCACCTTCAAATTTTATAATCTTAGTTCTATTTGTATATCCTTTAGCTAATCTTAAAGCTGACATTGTTGCTTCTGTTCCTGAATTAACCATTCTTATTTGTTCTAATCCTGGGTATGCTTCTACTATCATTTTAGCCATATCTATTTCTATTTCACTTGTAACTCCATAGCTAAAACCTTTAGCAGCTGCATAGTTTAGTTCATCTAATAATACTTGTGGTGCATGTCCTAGCATTAATGGTCCCCATGACATAATATAATCGATATAGACATTATCTTCAACATCCATTATATAAGCATTTTTAGCCTCTTTTACTATTATAGGACTTGTTTCTACAGAATTAAAAGCTCTAACTGGACTATTTACTCCTCCAGCCATATATTCACAAGCATTTTGATACATATTTTTATTTGTTTTCATTTTTATTCTCCTATTTGATATAGTTTCTCCAACATATCTTGATATTGTTGTTTTTGGTTTTTATCCATTTTTCTTAAGTTAGACATTGGTTTAATAAGTAATCGATCATTCATCTTATTCATTGTATTATTAAGAATTTTTCGATCGTTTAAGTTTAGTTCTATTTTTTTATCAAGAAAATCAAGCGTTTGTTGGATTATTTCTTTTTGTAAAGTATATAATTGTTTATTTAATAAGCTAACACTTAAATTATCATGCCAACTATTGAATTTATCTATTTGATCATCTATTGTCTCTTGTGCTTTTAAAGCAAGTTTATTTCTTTGATTTGTATTAGCTTGTTTTACTTTTTTTAATGAGTCTACATCATAAATTATATGTTGATTATTAGCTTCAACATCTCTTGGTAATGCCATATCTAAAAAGATTAATTGTTTATCTATTTTAGATAACTTATGTTTTTCAAAGACATAATGTGGTGCTGATGTAGCACTTATTATTACATCATATTGTTCTATTACATCATATCTTCTTGTAAAAGGGATATAATCAATTTTATTGTTTTTAGCCGATAATTCGATACTCTTTTCTAAAGTTCTATTTGCTAAAGTAATTTTAGAAACTTCTAAATCTAGTAAGTATTGAATAGCAAGTTTATTCATCTTTCCAACTCCAACTACTAAAACAGCTTTATCTTTTAAATTATTATGCTTTTCTTTTAATAAATTGATAGCAATATAGCTAATTGACAATGGTATTTCACTAAGTTTATGCTCACTTCTTACTTTTTTTCCACACGACAAAACACTTTGAAATAATTTATTAAATACAGTGCTACATTCATATACATCTGTTGCATAAGTGTAGGCATCTTTTATTTGTCCTTGTATCTGATCCTCTCCTATTACTAATGAGTGTAATCCACATACAGTTTCAAATATGTATTGTAAAGCTCTTTTATTTTCTAAAAGATTAAAATTTTCAAAGTTTGTGACTTTCATATTATTTTTGTAATATAGTTTAATTTTATTTAATGCATGTTCTAGATTATCTGAAACAAATATTAATTCGCTTCGATTACAAGTTGATAGTATTACTAAATCACTTATGTGTTCATCTAAGAAGTATTGGTAGAAGTCTTCTTTTCTTGAGTTAGTAAAAGCAACTTTTTCTCTTAAGCTTATATCTGCTTGTTCATGATTCAATCCATAAATAAAAATATTCATTTATGATCCTCCCTATGACAATATATTATATTGTTATTCAAATAATCGAATTCAGTTTATACATGTAATTGTATAAGTATAGGTACTCTTATATTATAGTCTTGCAAGTACTTTAAGTCAATTATTCATGATAATGTGTAAATCATTTTTGAATTTTTTCATTAACAACATCTACTTTAGGTATAAAACTATTTTTATATTATGATATATTATTTTTTGATTTTATAAATAGTAATCTAATTATTGTAAGTTTAATCACTATATCAAGTTTAAAAATAATTTTCTGTAAAGTTAAATGAAAGCTGTTCATTTTTAGGTTTAATATATTCTTTAATAATATCTTTCATTTTGTATTTTATATTATATTCTATACATAGTTTTTCAAAATATTTATATAGTTGTTTTGCTTGTTTTGAAGGTATAACATATTGTCTTTTATTTAATAATCCTAGTTCTTGATGAAGTCTTGGATCTATTATTTTAAGTTGTTGATCAAAATATTCTACTTGTCCTTTTCTAATCGTAACTGCAAATGCTGGATAAATAAATTTCGCATTACTAGCTGCAGCTTTTTCTACGATTTCTTTTATATTTTCAAATGTATCATTAAAGCCTGGAATAAGTGGCATCATTAAAATTCCACAATAAATATTTTTAGCACTTAATTGTTTTATTATTTCAAATCTTTCACTACTACTGCTAACATTAGGTTCTATTAGTTTAGCCTTTTGATCATTTGCAGTTGTTATGGTTACTTTAATTATAACATCATTAGTTTCATTCATCTTTGCTATTAAATCTATATCTCGTAATATTAAAGAACTTTTTGTTTCTAAGTTTAATCCAAAGCCATATTTTGTCAATAACTTTATTGTATTCTGACTTAGTAATAAACTTTCTTCTAATTTATTATATGAATCTGACATTGCTCCAAGAGAAACTATTCCTTTATTTCTTTTACTTTTAAGTTCTTTTTCTAATATTATTAAAGCATCTTTTTTAACTTTTACCTTATCAAAGTTTGTAATATTATAAATTTCACTTCTACTATCACAGTATATACAACCATAGTTACATCCACGATACATATTAATTGTATAATCAATTCCAAACCAACCTGATCCATTTTTACTTTTTTGTAGTATTGATTTTGCTTCTATGTATTCTATCATAATATTCACCTCATAATAATTTTACTATAATATCTATGGTATTTATAGTTTGTTCAGTTGTTATACAAGAAAAAAAGACATCCTAAGATGTCTTCTTTTCTACGTTTAAAAAATATTACTTTTAGCGCTTTATCTATCTAACAATGTTTATTGTTTTCTTAATTGCATTGTTAATATTTTAACTCATTAATAACATATATGCAATTAGTAAAGTAAGTCTTCTTTGTGTATTACTTCAATAAAGATAAGGCTTCTTTTAATGCTAATAGTCCTTTAGTAATATTTTCAATACTATTAGAATATGAAAATCTTAAATACTCTGGTGCTTGAAAGGCTTTTCCTGATACTAATGCAATACTAGCATTATCTAATAAATATAGTGATAAATCATCTGCATTATTTATTGTATAATTTTGATATTTCTTATTAAAATAGTTTTTTACATTTAACATTATATAAAAGGCACCCTCTACTTTTGAATAAGTTATTCCTTCTATATCATCTAGTAGTTTAAAACATAGTTCTCTTCTTTTACTGAATTCTTTTACCATAAATTCAATACTTTCTTTACCTTCTTGTAAGGCAACAACTGCTCCATATTGAACTGGAGTTGTTGAATTTGATGTCATATGTCCTTGTAAATTGGCTATTGCTTTGGCAATATGATTTGGGGCTGCAAGATAGCCTATACGATAACCTGTCATTGCAAAGGCTTTTGCAAAGCCATTTATGGTAATAGTTTGTTCTAATATTTCTTTGTTTAGTGAACCAATTGATACTAGTTCTTTATTTGTATAGATTAGCTTTTCATATATTTCATCTGAAATCACATAAAATTGATGTTCAACTGCTAGTTGGGCAATTTTTTCTAATGTCTTTCTATCATATACTGCTCCAGTTGGATTATTAGGAGTATTTAATATAATTGCTTTTGTTTTTGGTGTTATCATTTCTTCTAATTGTTTTAAATCAGGCATGAAATACTCATCTGTTTCTAAAAATATACATTTTCCACCAACACTTGTAACCATTTCTTCATAGCTTACCCAACATGGTTTTGGTATTATTATTTCATCTCCTTTATTTATTAAAGTCATCACAACATTAAACAAGGCTTGTTTAGCACCTGTTGTTACTACTATTTGATCTTCATTATAGTCTAGGTTGTTTTCTTCTTTTAATTTTTTTGAAATTTCTATTCTTAGTGGTTTTATTCCTTTTACTTCTACATATCTTGTATAACCATTATCGATTGCATTTTTTATAGCTTCATTAATAAATTTTGGAGTATCAAAATCTGGTTCACCTATATTAAAAGCTATTGTTTCTTTTCCTTCTAATTTTCTTTGGGCTATTGCTGAAACCATCGCTAATGTAGGTGATGGTTTTAATGCAGTAATATGCTTTGATAAACTTAAACTCATAATATCCCTCTTTCTAATTTATTTATAGTATTATAATAGCAAAAAAAGTGAACAAAAGTATCAATTTTTACTTATTATTCACTCAGGTTTACTATTTATTAAAGGTTCTTCTATTTTCAAATGCTTTTAACATTGTTAATTCATCAATATAATCAATATTAGCACCTATTGGCATACCATTAGCTATTCTTGTTACATTGACATCATAATCAGCTAGCACCTTGCTTAAATAAAGAGCTGTTGTTTCTCCTTGTATTGTCGGATTAGTAGCTAAGATTATTTCTTTTATATCTTTGTTTAGTTTTGAAACTAATGTATCAATATTTAATTTATCTGGTGTTATACCTTTATTAATTGCTATATCGCCATTTAAGACATGATATACTCCATTGTAATTATTCATTTTTTCAATGGCAAATATATCTTTATAATTTGATACTACACATATTTGATTATGATCTCTTGTTTCATCATTACATATTGAACATATATCATTGTCACTAATGCTATGACAAACTTTACAATAATTAATTGAACTAGTTAAGCTTGTAAAAGATTTAGCAATTTGATCAATAGATTCTTCATCCATCTCTAACATTTGAAATGCCATTCTTGTAGCACTTTTACTTCCTATTCCAGGAAAAACTTTTAATGATTCAATTAGGTTGTTTAAATAAGAAGGATACTCCATCTTAATCACTCCTAAAATCCAGGGATTTTCATATTCCCTGTTGCTTTAGTCATTAATTCATCAGTTAATGTATCTACTTCTTTAAAGACATCATTCAATGCTACTACAATCATATCTTCAAGTATTTCTTTATTATCTGCTTCTAATAAATCTTCATCTATTTCAACTTTTAATACTTGTTTTTTCCCATTAACTTTAACTTTTACAGCTTGATTAACTTCTTTTTCAAATTCTTTTTCTTCTAGTTCTGCTTGTGCTTTAGCTACTTTAGCTTGCATCTGTTGAGCTTGTTTCATCATTTGGTTAATATTCATTTTATTTCTCCTATTGTTTAATTTTTTACGACTAATTTATCTTGAAAAACTCTTTTTCCAAATACTAAAAGTTCATCTTCATCTTCTACTTTACTTACTTCTTCATTGCTTACTTCTACAAAATTTGGCAATACTTCTCTTGGTGTAGGAAGGGTATTGTCTTTTAAGGCTTTAATATATGTTGCTCTTAAGCTATCCCATTCTTGTTTTACAAGTGCAAAGATGAAGCGCTTATTTTCATATATTTTTGCAGTTACATTTAGTATATCAGAAGCATTAATAGCATTGTTAATTAACATTGCAGAAGGCATGTCTTCTGCTACTACTATTATAGCATCATTGCAGGCTGCAACTGGTATACTTCCTTCTAAGTAAGAAGCACTTAGTTTTGTATCCTCTCTATATAACAAATCATTAACTAACATCCATTTGTTTTTAACTTCTTTTAAGATATCTTTATTAGCACAAACTAATACATTCATTAATTCTTCTTGTGAAAGTATACTTTCTACATCAGCTTTTGGTATTTCTTCTTCCTTATTTAGAGGTATACTACTTTTGATACGTTCATAATTTTGTTTAAAGTTATTTGTTTTTTCTTCTTTATTCACTTCATGATTATTGCTTGATAATTTTTGTGCTACTAATTCTTCTACTGGTTGAATACTATTTATAGTATTCATTTCAATTTTGTTAAAGTTAACACTTTTAATAATAGCAAGCTCTAAATATAATTTTTTTGAATTATCATATTTTAGTTTTTCTAATGATTCATCTAATTTTTCAACCATGTTTAGTGAAAACTTTTTATCGTTATTATTATTAACTAAATCATCCATTGCCATTGCTATTAATTCATTTATAACTTGTTTAAAATCAACTGCATTTTTACTTTGTTCATTTACAAAGTTTAAGGCTGGATTTAGTTCTTTATTTATGATTAAATCATATAATTTTTTTATTTCATCTTTACCAACTAAATCTAAAGCTTCATAAGTGTCTGCTAAGTTAATATTGTTATTTGTGTATATCATTACTTGTTCTAAGATTGATAAAGCATCACGCATACCACCATCACTTAGTGAGGCAATTACTTTTAGTGCATCTAATTCATATGTTGCTTCTTCCTTATTTAGAATCTCTTCCATACATTTAATAATTTCAGTCTCTTGAATTTTCTTAAAATTAAATTTTTGGCATCTAGATTTTATTGTTGGTAATACTTTATGTAGTTCAGTTGTTGCTAAGATAAAGCAAACATGATCTGGTGGTTCTTCTAAAGTCTTTAACAAGGCATTAAAAGCACCTTGAGACATCATATGAACCTCATCTATAATATAGACTTTTTTCTTACCCTTAATTGGTGCATACTTAACTCTTTCAATTAAGTCTCTAACTTCATCTACTCCATTATTAGATGCTGCATCTATTTCAATAACATCAGGATGTGCTCCCTCTTTAATTAATTGACAGTCTTCACACTCATCACAAATTTTTCCATCATGCATATTAGTACAGTTTAAGGCTTTTGCTAATAGTTTTGCAGTCGTTGTTTTTCCAGTTCCTCTTGGTCCTGAAAATAAATAGGCATGTGCAACTCGATCATAAATTATTGCATTTTTTAAAGTTGTTGATATCGCATCTTGTCCATATACTTGTTCAAAGGTTTGTGGTCTATATTTTCGATAAATTGATTGATACACAACTAGTCCCTCCTTTTGTTGGTAAAGTATTCTTTCAGCAATGATTTTGCCTCTTCTTGTAAAAGACCAGGTGTCCAATGGATTTTTTTGTCATCCTTGAAAAACTGGTTTGAAATAATACTTCCTTTTTTTAAGTCAAACGCTCCAAAATAGACACGTTTAATTTTTGCATTTATTAAAGCTCCATGACACATCATGCAAGGTTCTAAACTTACATAAATACTGCATGCAGATAAATCACTGGTATTTAAATATTTGCAAGCTTGATCAATAGCATTAATTTCAGCATGATTTAAAGAATTTTTACTACTAAAATTAGTGTTATGTGCTCTTGCAATTATTTTATTGTTATAAACTATAACAGCTCCTACAGGAACCTCATCTTTTTCAAATGCGATTTTAGCTTCTTTTAAAGCTTCATTCATATAATAAAGATCATTCATAGCTTTTCTCCCTTTAAAAAAAAGCTAGCACACAGAAGATACTCCTTAAGGCTGCTACTTTCCAGTCCTGACCTGGTTCGAAGTCTTCTATTGCTAGCAAATATATTATAACATTATCTTTTTCTCATTTCAACAATACACTTATTATTACACATTTTTTTTATATTCTATAAAGTACTAAGTTAAATTACTCATTATTAGATTATTTCCATAATTAACTCTTGCATTCATGCACTACTAATTTATAATAATTAACTATCTTTATTTTTTTAGAAAGTATGATTAATATAGAAACATGTGTGAATAAACTTTTAAGTATAGTAGATAGATAGTACCCTATTATGTCTTAAAGTTATAAAATTATTATCAGTTTTATAATGTTCAGTGTTATTGTTAACAATTAAAGGATAGCTTGTATTTTACAAAATACTTTATAATCACAGTTATCATTATTACTTATTAGCTAAGGTCGCATGTAATTGCTTATTAACAACAAATTGATTTAAAATAAATGTCAATAAGAACATTATTGCCCCGGCAATTAATGGTCCAAATACATAATGAGAAAGTATTAGACCCCCACCTGTAGTTCCAACAAATGTACCTAAAGATTGCACTGCCTGATTTATTCCAATCAGGGCACCTTTTTCATTTCCTTTATCAACTTTTGTGATAATATCTTGTATTAAGGCTATAAATGTAGTATTTAATATTGTTGATAACATTAAGCCTATCCACATTAATAATGGTGAAGTAAAGGCAGCCATAAAAGCTAATAAACTACAACCTATTGAAGCTAGTGATAACATTGGTAAATAATCATAATTCTTTCTCTTACTTTTAAATAATTTAGGTTGAACTATAAAACTTGCAAGTCCAGCACTTAAATTAAAGGTTGCCACAAACAATCCAATAAAACCACTTGTTTTATTAAAACCACTATTTAAGATTACTGATGATTGTGCAAAGGTTAGTTGATATGAAACTATATTAAATAAAGTTATTAGTAAAATATATTTTAATGCTGTATCAGAATATCTTGTTAATAATTTGCCATTTTCTTTAAAGACATTAAATTTTATATCTTTTATTGAGGCTTTTTTATTAACAGGACTATCTACATAAAAGTATAATATAATAGCACTTATTAAACTTGCTATTGCTTGAACAACAAAAACCATTCTTGGATTCAAGAGATCACCTATATAGCCACCTACTGCATATCCAAAAAAGACGCCAATTGGAAGTAGTAATGCTGCTATTCCTAAATACTTAGCTTTTTCATCAAGATCATGTGCCTTATCTGATATATAAGCATAATGGACTGTTGTTGTTATAACTGCAAAGCCTCCTGAAATAAACCTGAAAATAGCTAACTGTCCTGGATCGCTCAAGAATATGAAACCTAGTTGACCAAAGGCATATCCTCCTGGCCCTAAAAAGGCTATTTTCCTGGAAAAATCATCAGATATTTGTCCCCATAAAGGTGCAAATATAAATTGTGCTAATGCCATAACACCTAAAAGAACTCCAGTCATGTAAACTGGGGCATTTATATCTTTTATGTATTGTGGAGTTACAGGATGTCCTAAATTATATATTGAATAAACTAATAAGTGTAATACTAAAAAGCCAATTATATGTTTGTTTTTTTTCATTTTAATCACCAATATAATTATAACACAAGTAAAAGTAATTTATGATATAATTGTATCGGGTGATAAAAACTATGAAAAGGCTACTAATAAGAACTATTGTTTTTTTAAAAAACAACTACTATAAAATTAAATGTTTTATTGCATATCTACTTACAAAAACAGATAGTAATACTATTCTTTTTGAATCATATGCTGGAAAATATTATAATGACAATCCCTATGCTATTTTTAAAGAGTTAACTAAATCTAATAAATATAATTTAGTCTTTGCCTTAAAAAATAATGATGACATTGAAAACTTTCAAAGACTATATCCTAATTGTCTTGTTGTAAAATCACATAGTTTTAAGCATTTTAAAATGTTAAAACAAGCTAAACTTTGGGTATTTAATTATAAGAGTCCTTCTTATTTTAAAAAAGCTAAACAGACTTATTTTTTACAAACTTGGCATGGAATACCACTTAAAAAACTAGGCTGTGATATTGAAAAAACAAATAATTATTTCTATCGTTCTTTGCAAACTTATCAACAAATGATTGATAGCTACATTGATGAAGGGGCTAAATGTGATTATTTTATTAGTCCTAGTGATTATGCTACTAAGCATTTAGTAAGTGCTTTTAAATTAAATGAAAACAAAATAATTAAAACAATGTATCCACGTAACTTAGATATTCTTAACTTTGATGTCGAAGATATTATTAATTTTAAGAAAATGCATAATATTGCTGAAGCTAAAAAGATTATCTTATATGCACCTACATATCGTGATAATAATAAAAGCTTGATAGCTGGTTATAGTAATAATGGTTTAATAGATTTAGATAAGTTTTCTAAGTTATTAAACAAAGAATTTGTTGTATTGTATAAACCTCATTATTTAATAAAGAATAATGTTGATTTATCTAAATATTCTAACATTATTGATGTTAGTAATTATCAGGATATAGCTCAACTATATCCAATTGCAGATATTTTAATCACTGATTATTCTAGTGTTTATTTTGATTATGCCTTGCTTAAAAGACCTATATACTTTTATATGCCTGATTTGAGTAATTATAAAGATGAATTACGTGGCTTTTATATAAATATAAATAATGATTTACCAAATGATTATCACATATCTCTTAGTAAATTATGTTATGATATAAATAATTCACAATTAAATTACATAAAATATAATAAATTTTATGAAAAGAATAAATACTATCAATATGATTTAGATATTGATAAATTACTAAAGGGGGAATTGCACTAATGAATTTAATGTATAACTATGCACAAAGTGTCTATAACTATCAAAGAAACTTAAGACAGTATTTTCATAAATATCCTGAACTAGGTGGTGTTGAAGCTGTTACACAGTTGAAAATAATAGGAGAGCTAAAAAAATTAGGTATTGAGTATGAAATAATAGATCATTCTGTTATTGCATATTTAACTCACCATAGTAAGGAACCAGCCATTGCTTTAAGATGTGTTATGGATGCTTTACCTATACAAGAAAGAACTAATTTAGAATATAAATCTAGTTATAATAATATCATGCATGCTACTGGTAATGATTTATTAATGGCTAGTGCTTTAGGTATCTTAAAGGTTTTAAAAGAACATGATACACAGTTCAAAAGAAACGTTGTTGTAATATTTGAATCGGATAGTTATCGTTATTCGCAGTCTAAAAGAATTTTAGATAACGATAAGTTAAATAAGATTAAATATATTTACTCATTATTTCCTTCGGCAAACACTAAAATAAACACTGTTGATATTACTCCAGATCAATCATTTATTGGTACTGAATTTTTAACAATCAAATGGTATGGTTATAGTACTGCTGCTGGATATGCTCATAATTCTGAAGATACTATTTTAGCATCATCAACTTTTATTACACAACTAAGATCAATGATTGCAAATCATATGTCACCAGATAAGATATATTCTATTACTTGTACTAAAAGTAATGGTGGTTTTTTCCACAATATGACTGCTGATTATTCTGAACTAGCTATTAATGTTCGGTTTGATAGTTTTGAAACTAAGAAAATCATTCATGAAATGATTAATAGACTTATTGATATGGTAAAGACATCTTTTAAAGTAGAAACATCTATTACTATTGATAATGTTATCGCACCTTTTACCAATAATATTGAAGCTGGTAATTTCGCCTTACAGTCTTTGCATCGTTTAAGTAATAAATTATCATTTGAGTATTCTAATCCTTCAATGTTTGCAACTAGCTTTTCTGAATATTTAGAACACTATAAAGGTGCTATTATCTTATTTGGAGTAGAAGATCATCGCGTCTTAAACCAACCTTTATATAACAGTGCTTTTGCACCTGATGATCGCGGAATGACAAGTGCTACTGCTTTATTCCTACAATTAGTTCAAGACTTTAAATAATTACAGAAAAAGACTAAACCACATTATGTGCAGTTTAGTCTTTTTATTATTAATTTTAGCTAGTTTACAGACTTATCTTCACTTGCCCATACTATAGTTTTAAAAGTTGTAGATATCAAGTATAATTATTCCCAGTAATTTTATTGACACCTTTATTATAAGTCTAAAACATTCATTTATGTATATTATTATTTAATTAATATTCTATTAATTGTTATTAAGCTACTATTATTTTTTAATATTCTTAGAAGTTAACTATTAATAAAGAATTATTGAACATAAGTGTATCATTAGTTGCATTATCTAATCATTTTGGAAATTTCTTATGTAGTGTACCATTAAGATTTTTCAACATTGTAATTAATGATAACTTATCATATTCTCCAAGTACACCTAAAACATCAAAATAGAAGCATTCTACTTCTGATTGTATTTCATTTAGCATAGCATCACCTTTTTCAGTTAAGCTAACTAAGCGGCTTCGTTTATCAATTATATTTGCTTTTCGTTCTATTATACCTTCATCTTCTAAGGCATTTAAGAATTTAGTAACATTCGACTTATTTACTGACATGTTTGAAATTATAACATCTTGTCCTATTTGTCCATAACTACCTGTAATTTCCATTATGTAATAATGTTGTGGCGTTATGTTAAATGGTTCTAATGTTTTAGTTAGAAAACTTGTTATACCTAGATCAAATGCGTGTAATTGATTTATAATTTCAAATTCTATTTTTTCTCTCTTATACATATATTCTACCACCCTTAATTGTTAATTATTGTTTCATTATACCATTTTTATAACAAATCATACAAACATTGTTATTTATAGATTTTTAAAATATTTTTCTTTTAATATCATTGGATAATGTCTTTAGTATCAACATTCATGCTTTTTTTGATAAGTTATGTTATCATTTATAAGAAAGGAATGATATTATGAAAATTGCAATGCCTTATGAAGATGGTAAGATTTTTCAACACTATGGAAAAAGTAAACAAGTTATCATTTATACTATAGAAGAAGGTAAAGTTTTAGCTGAAGAAGTTATAACTTTAGATTTAAAACCAGAACAATCAATTGCAAATGTCTTAAAACAAAATGGTGTTAGTACTATTGTTGTTGGACATTTAGGTCAAGGAGCTATTGATTCAATTGAAAAAGAAGGACTTGATATTATTAGAGGTATTGATTTAGATACTGCTACTGTTGCACAAATGTATGCTGATGGTTCTTTAAAATCTAACAATCAAGACGTTTGCGATCATGATCATGATCATAGTCACAATCATCACTAGTATAAGTTATTATTAGTTAAGCACTACAATTCTTTATTTAGTAATTATTACTATTTAAATTATTGTCGTGTTTTTTTATTATGTATTCATTGTCATAAACTTAAAATATTTAACTTTTTAATTTATAGATATTCATATAAATCTAATGTAATAAATTACTAAGCATAAAGTTAAGAATAATATTAAAAGTTAATAAAATTTAGATTTAGCTTAAATTATAGTAAATTTTAATTATATATTACTATAATATATAGTAATGAAATGATAATTATATATAATATAATTATACTTAACTATGAAAGAAGAATTTTATAAAAAAAATTATAAGTGTTTTAGGAATCGTTATGTTTTGTTTTATATCATGTTATATTCAACAAACAATTAAAGCAGAAAAAGTTAAAGATTACACTTGTTTACTTCAAGAAATAACAAAGTACAGCAAATCAAATCATGGTTTGCATGTTAAATCTAATTTATCAATATCCAAAATTAACAATATGCAAGATGATATCGAAAATATTCTATTAGATTATCCCTTAAATGTTAGAGAAGAATATTATGCAAATAAGTTAAATGAAATTAATCAAATTTCTTGCAACTCTTTCGCTAATAAAATGTCAACATCACTTGACTATAACTCTTACAATGAAACAACAAATATTAATAATGCAGTTAGGAGTTATCAGTTTATTTCCTTTGATAACACTCCGACATTAATTATAATGCAAGATGTTAAGGATAATACTGAGAGTAAATCTATAAGCACTTTGAGCAATGATTTTAACTTAAACGGATACTCTTACAGTAACCTTAAAACAAATCTAAAAAAATACAATATAAATAAATTGTATAATAGATGTTCTGAAAAAGAAAGACTCCAAAAAAAATGTATAGATAGTCTAAATTTATATTGGAAAAATAATGGTTCTAGAATGTTTACATATTCTATATATAATGGAGCAGGGAAGATATCATTAGCTCAACACTATACAATCAATCCGAACAAAGGACTTTTATTTAGATATTACGACTTTACTGGAAAAAATGGCTTTTTCACAATGTCACATCGCGTTATTTCGCAAGATAAAAAAGCTGATAATGTTGGCGAAAACATAGATTTAACTATTGAAGTAACTTCTAATATTGGATTACCTAATATTGGTATAGGTGTAACTAAAACGGCTAAGATGTTAAGTTTAGTTGAAATTATTCAATGGAGAAGTAATGAAATGAGAATAGCACAATATGGCAGAACTAGATCTTAATAAAAAGGAGCATAAACTATGATTTTTTCAATATTACCAGGATTGATATTATTGTTTTTTATTGTATTAATATTATATATTACTATAATGTTAGCAGTAAAAGATGGTATCAATAATTCAAAAATGTATAATGATAATTATTCAATAAAGGATCTTTTCTTTGATAAAAAGAATCGTAAAGATGAATAGGATTTATTATACTATTTTAATTTATATTTAGGTTCTATAATTTAAGCGACTAATCTAAATTATGGAGATAAATGTCATGATTATTAATAACATAATTTATAAAAATAATAAAGAATTAAAAGAAATTATTGGAATTAATGACTCCAATATTAATATATATAAATTTCAAGATGAAAAAATTAAAGATAATATTTCTAAAGTATTTTATGGAATTCTATTTTTTAATGATAATGTTTGCCCTAAATGTAATAAAGTTCATAATAAATTTTATGTACATAATAAAAAAGTATCTCTTATTAAATTACCTATGGTTTCTGGTTTTGATGCTTATTTAAAACTTACTAAAACTCGTTACAAATGTATGGAATGTAATAAAACTTTTATTCCTGCTAATACCCTAACTAACCCTGGATGTTTTATTTCTAATAAAGTTAAATATCTTATTGCTCTTAAATTAACTAATATGCTTACTTGTACTTATATTGCTAAAAATCATAATGTATCTACTCACTCTGTTTTTAGAGTAATAGATACTTATGCAAATTCAATTAAATCCACTACACAAAAGAAGCTATTGATAATGTTGAATATATTGTAATTGATATGTATACACCTTATATTGAAATCATTAAAAATGTCTTTACTAATGCTAAAATAATATTAGATAGATTTCATATTTATCAGAATTTAACTAGAGCCTTTAATAAAACTAGACTTGCAATTATGAATGCAGATGAGAAAAACAGAAATAAGTTCAAAAATTTTTGGAAACCTATATTACAGTTAAAAGAGAATCTTTCAGAAGTGATGTTTAAGCATGCAACCTTTAATTACAAGTTTACAAATAATAAAGCAATTCTAAATTATTTAATCGAGAATAATGTGGACTTTAAAAATAATTATGAAATATATCAAGATTTACTATTTTCTTTAAAATACAATAATATGGAAATGTTTAAGAAAACAATTGATCAGCCTAATAAATTAGCTTCAGATAAAATTAAAACTTGTATATCTACCTTTATTAAGTATTATGAATATATTAAAGATAGTTTCAGTGTTAAGTATAATAATGGAATAATAGAAGGTACAATATCTAAATTCAAGAAGTTAAAAACAATATCTTGCGGGTTTAGAAGATTTGAAAGATTAAAAACTAGAATAATGATACAAGAATTATTAATTGTATAGAAAAAGCATAAAAAAAAGGGGCTGTAATGCATTAGCGTATATAGTCCTATACAATAAAAGGAAGAATGTTTACTCAATGTAGAGAAAACAGGCACTAAGTCAATCATTAGGGGGTAACTCTCGTTACCCCCTAATGATTGACTTAGTGCCATATTTGTGCGTTTTTACTATACTATAACTACTCTAGAACCTGCTTTTAAATATTTATAAAAATAGGCTACATCCTTGTTTCTCATATTTATACAGCCATGAGAACCTTCTGTTTTATAATAGCTCTTTCCAAAAGCACTATTACTTCTCCATCTTGCATCATGTAGCCCTACTCCTCCAGTGTTTGCTAATGGAATCCAATATTTTACTGGTAAATAATAATCGTATCCTACACTTGCACCATCAAGATAAGTATTTCTAGTTTTGTATGCAACATACCATGTACCTTTTGGCGTATCATGTTTGTTTTTGGTACCAGTAACTACTTTGGCAGTTCTTGCTAGTTTACCATTTACATATAAATAGGCACTTTGTTTAGAGATATTTATTTTTGCATAAGTTTCTCCAACTCTAAACTTTACCTTATATGTTTTGTTTTCACTGCTTACTGCTGTTATTGTTACTATTCCTGTTTTCTTTGTAAATTTAACTAATCCTGAATTAGCATTTACTGTTGCAATATGTTTATTACTTGTTTTGAACTTAGCTTTTGTAACACTTCTTCCAATAATAACATCAAGATTATATGAACTTTTGGGTTTAACTGTTATTGTTCTATTGTTAATATTGGTAGTTGTTTTGTGTTTTACTATTGCTCTTGTTCGATAGTCGGTATATTCCTTTTCCATTTTAATAGCATTTACACTTAGTAATGAAACCATCATTACTAAGACTAAAGCTACTAATCCCCTAACAGTATTTTTTTTCATTTTATTCTTCCTCTTGGACTTTTTTTGCTGTTACTTCCTCTTCTTCAAATAATGATTCATCTGTATCTTCTTTTACAATAATTCCTTCTTCTACTTCGATAATGTCATCATCTTCACTTGAATAAATATCATTCATATCAATATGAACTTTTTCAAAGGCATTTGTTTCTCTTAAATCCCAAACATTTTCTCCTAAAGTGATAAATCTTCCATCTAGCATTAAATCAGTATAAAATGATGAGATGTTTTCTATTTTTTGTTCTGGAGTTAATTCATTAATTACTGTTACTTTATCCCAAAGCACTGAAAAGCTTACTCCACCATTATATTCTTTTACGATACCATATGCGACATCTGTATTTGATCTTGACATTTTTTGTCCTCCTACATTTTTTCTGGCGCACTAACACCAATTAATTCTAGTGAGTTTGCCAATGTTATTTTTGTTGCTTCTAATAATACTATTCTTGCATTTGTTGTTTCTAAATCTTCTTGATCTATTACTTTGTACTCATTGTAATATGAGTGGAAAAGACTAGCAAGTTTTGATACATAATTTACTATCTTATGTGGTGCTCTTGTTTTAGCTGAATCTGCTATTGTTGCAGGAAATTCATTTAAATGTTTTATTATACTTATTTCTTTTTCTTTATCTAGCAATGCTAAATTAGCTTCTTTTGCTAAATTTAATTCTAAAGATGCTTTTAATATTGAACAGATTCTAGCATGTGCATATTGTACATAAAACACAGGATTTTCATTTGATTTTGATTTTGCTAAACCTAGGTCAAAGTCAAAATGTGAACTTCCTGCTCTTTGTGCAAAGAAATATCTTACTGCATCTATTCCTACCTCTTGAGATAATTCTATCATACCTATAGCATTTCCAGAACGTTTTGACATTTTTACTTCTTTTCCATCTTCAATTAATCTTACTAGTTGTACTATATCAACATCAAACTTATCTGATTGTCCTGTACAAAATTCAATAGCAGCTTTCATTCTTTTAATATATCCATGGTGGTCTGCTCCCCATAAATCTACCATATAATCAGAACCAGCGTCTAATTTTTGGATATGGTTAGCAATATCGGGTGTTAAATATGTATAACTACCATCTGATTTTTTAAGTACTCTATCTTTATCATCACCTAATCTAGTTGTTTCTAACCATAAAGCTCCATCTTTTTCATAGGTTGCATTTTTAGATTCTAATAGTTCTAAAGCTTTCTCTACTCTACCACTATCATATAATTTTTGTTCACTTGTCCAAATATCAAATTCTACTCTAAACTCTTGTAAATCTCTTTTTATTTTATCTAGTTCATATGTTAGAGCTGTTTTTTTAATATATTGAAATGTTTCTTCACTATCATCATTTATAAATTGGTCACCTTTTAGATTTTTTATCAACTCGGCAACATTTTTAATATCTTGACCAAAATAACCATCTTCAGGCATTGGCATTTCAATATCAAATAATTCATGATATCTTACAATAACACTTTTAGCTAAGTTATTTATTTGGTTACCTGCATCATTAATATAATATTCTCTAACAACATTGTAACCAGCTTTTTTATATATTCTACTAATTGAGTCTCCTAATGAGGCTTGTCTAGCATGTCCTAAATGTAAATCTCCTGTTGGATTAGCACTTACATATTCAACATTTATTAAATCATTGCTGATCTCTGGCCATTGTCCATATTCACTACCTTGTAATATTATACTTTTCAAGGTGTTTGCAATGCTTGCTTTATTCATTGTAATATTTATAAATCCTGGACCAGCTATATCTATTGCTTCAACATTTGCATATTCCATATCAAAATTTTCTTTTATTTTATTGGCAATGTTAATTGGACTATCTTTTAATACTTTTGCAAGTCTCATCGCTGCATTAGTTGCATAATCTCCATTTTTAGTATCTTTAGGTATTTCTATTACTATTTGTTCTACTGTAACTTCTACAGTTTCATCAATAACATTTATTGCTTTAATAAAGGCTTCTTTTAAATTTATTTCTACTTTATTCATTAAATACTTTCTCCTAACTTTATGTCAATATTAAAACTTCCACTTGGATGTGTTTCTACAAATAAATCATAACTTAGTTTGATATGATTATTACTTACTTCAAATTCTTTTAATAAGATTGATAATTTTATATTAAATCCTGATATTTCATAAGTACCATAAGATTGTTTAGTTCTACAAAAATTTAATTCTTGAAAAATGTTACCATCTCGACAAATAATTACTTCTTCTTTATTAAATTTGACTACTACTTTTGTATTACTTTTATCTTCAGCATTATATTCATCATAATGAAGGATATTACAATAATTTGTTTTATCTAATAATCCATCTACATTATATTTAATCTCTTCATTCAGTCCATCTTGAGCAAATGAACTATAAAAGTTTACTTTAACATTCTCCATTTTTAGTACCCTTCTTTTATTTCATTCATGTAATCATGATGAAAATATAATTTTATTGCTTTTTTTAACTTAGCTGATTCCACTATTGCATTAACTAATGGACTGGCATTATATAATTCAGTTAAAGATTTATCTTTTGCTTGTATGATAATACTTTGGGTATTTAAAGCTCCATAATAATCATAAAAGCTTCCTTTTACTTTTCTTATTTCAAAGTAATATTTTTGTTTTTCTAAATCTTTTTCTGCTTCTTTTATTAATTCTATTCCTTGTTCTACATTCAGAATATCTTTATATTTAAACAAGCCTCTTTTAATAAAACATTGGCTTAAATTTGCTAATATCTCATCTTTTTCAAATTGGAATTGTGAAATATAATAATTAATGCTACTCTCATCTAGATTTAGATAATCTTGACTTGTTACTTTGTGTTTTACAAAGGGTTCTAACAATTTTGTATTTATATTAAATTCATAACCATCTTTGTATAATTGAATATATCTTTTCATTATTTTAGAAAAGATTATTTCATATGATGTTGCTGTTGGATGTAGATATACTTGCCAATACATATGGTATCTTGCAAAGATATAATCTTCTATTGCATGAACGCCACTTTCTTTAAAGGCTATTTTATTATCTACAACTACCATTGACCGTAACAATCTTCCAATATCAAAATTTCCATAACTAACGCCACAATTATAAGCATCTCTTAATAAATAATCCATTCTATCTGCATCTACTTGTGAAGATATTAATTGAATCATTAATGTATTAGGATGAGTTTTTTCGATTACCGAAGCTACTTGAGATGCTAGTCCTTTTTCATAGCTTTCTAATACGCTATAGACACTTGTGTCACTTTTAATCATATCAATTCCCATTTGTTCATGATTAGTTGAGAACACTTCTTCAAATGCATGTGAAAAAGGTCCATGACCAATATCGTGTAATAAGCCTGCACATAACACTACTATTTTTTGATGTTCACTTAGGTTTGCATTTACATCTTCTACTTCTTTTATTATTTTATTTACAACGGCATATACTCCTAATGAGTGGGTAAAACGTGAATGTTCTGCTGTTGGATAAACCATAAAGGTTCCTCCAAGTTGGTGTATTCTTCTTAGTCTTTGAAAGACATCTGTATTGATTAAATCTTGTATTATTTTATATTCAATTATTATGTTTCCATGAATACAATCTCTAATAACACTTGTCTCTTCTAATTTTCTATTAATCAATGTATACACTCCTTTCCCATTATCTAAATAATTATACCATAAATCAACCCTTTATAAAATGTTAAGATTTTATATTTTTACGTAAATATTATAATTTTCACAGGCAATAAAAAAGATGACTAAAGCCATCTTGTATTTTTAATGATTCTTTATTTTTTAAAATTTCTTTTCTCGCCAAATTCTAGCACCTAGTTTTTTTAGGTTATCATCGATGTTAGCATAACCACGATCAATGTGATAAATATTATCTATCTCTGTTATTCCATCTGCAATTAGTCCTGCTACTATTAAAGCTGCTCCACATCTTAGATCTGTTGCTGAGACTGTGCTTCCTCTTAAAGGTGTTGGTGCTTCTACTATTGCCATACCTATTCCTGTACTTAACTTACCACCCATCTTATTAAGCTCTGTACAATGTTTAAATCTTTCTGGGTATATATTATCAGTTATTCTTGAAACACCTTCTGCTTGTGTTAAAAGAGTTGTAAATGGCTGTTGTAAGTCTGTTGCAAACCCTGGATATATTTGAGTTGATACATCTACTGCTTTTAATTCTTTTGATTCATAAACAGTAATATAATCTTCTCCAATATCTAGATTAACGCCAGCTTCTTTAAGTTTTGAAATTAATGAGTCTAAGTGTTGAGGAATAATATTTTCAACAGTTACTTTTTCTCCAGCTGCTGCTGCTATGATTAGATATGTTCCAGCTTCTATTCTATCTGGAATTATTTCGTGTACACAAGAGTGTAAGTAGTCTACTCCTACAATCGTAATTTCATCAGTACCTGCTCCTTTTATGCTTGCTCCCATTTTATTTAATAAGTTACATACATCAATTATTTCAGGTTCTTTAGCTGCATTTTCGATTACTGTTGTACCGGTTGCTTTAGTTGCAGCAAGTATAATATTTATAGTTGCTCCTACGCTTGCAAAGTCTAGATAGATTGTATTTCCTGCTAAGTTTTCAGCTACCATATGATAACCATCATAGTCTTTATGGTCTACTGCTCCTAGTTTTTCAAATCCTTTTATGTGAAGGTTTATTGGTCTTGGACCTAAATAACAACCTCCAGGCATTTTCATTTTTACTTCTTTATATTTTCCTAATAGTGATCCCATAAAATAGTATGAAGCTCTTAATTTGCTTGCAAGATCAGCTGGTACTTCTTTATTTTTCATATTTGTAGGGTCTATTGTAAATTCATCATCTTTTATTGTAACTTTTACACCTAAGTGTGAAAGTATTTCTGCTAAGGCATTAACATCACTTATTTCAGGTACTCCTTGAAGTGTCACTGGCTCATCAGCTAAAACTAATGCTGGGATTAGTGCTACAGTTGCGTTTTTTGCTCCATTAATATGGACAACACCATTTAACTTATGTTTTCCTTCTATTTTAATAATTTGTTCCATTTTATATATACCAACTTTCTTCAGGTAATTCTTATTATATCAAATACTACTATTTTATGTAAACTTTTTTAGCTTACTTTATAATATATATTATTTTACTTTTCTTTATTATTTTATTTCGTTAATTAATCGCCATTATATGTTATCATAAAAGAAAAGATAAGAAAGGGAGTAAAGTATGAACATTGTAAGTTTAAAGTTTAATTCTCTTGTTCCAAGTGAATGGTCAAAGGGATTAACATACGAGTATTTTATTTATCCTACTACTGCAAAGTATAGTGATAAAGATTTTTTATTTAGAGTAAGTAGCGCTACAATCACTGAAGGTATGGCTAAGTTTACAAATTTCATAGGATATACAAGATATATTGCTATGCTAGATGCACCGCTTAATTTAAGTATCAATTCTAAGACAGTTGAAGAAGGTAGCCATGAGGTTGTGAAATTTCAATCAGAAGATGATGTTATTTCTTATTCAGTAGGACAAGACTTAAATTTAATGGTTAAAGAAGACATTAAAGAAAGCAGTTTTGAAATTGTAAATGGGTTTCTAACTTATAATGATGACTTTATTATTGTAATTGCTTTAGAAGATACTACAGTTGTTGTAGATAGTAGCAATCATATTCTTAAAAAATTAGATGCAATTGTTATTGAAAATGAAACCAGACTTAATATTGATATTATAAGTGGTGTTAACATTGCAGTTGGGACAATAAAATTCCCCTATCAAATTGGTATTTAATAACTTAAAAAACATATTAAAAAGACATCTTCCAATGCTACTTTGGTTGATGTCTTTTTAATTATTTATTATAACATGAATATTTATAACAAGTTAACTTGTTGAAATAAGTGAGTTTGACTTTCAGGATAACAACTTTAAGTCATTCACTTAAATTGTACTAAATTATTTTAGTAATAATGCAAAAATCTGAGTGTGAATTTTATTGTTCAATCATAGAATTGTTAAATTGATAATGCATACATCTACATTATCTACAGTAAGGTGGATCCTTAAAATGAATGATTGAACTAATAGTTAAGTTTTCAAAAGAGTATATTAAAAATGTATGTGTTTTTAATGTATTTTCTAATAAGCAGTCTATCTATTGTTATTAGTAATTATTATATGGTAAGTGATTTAAGTTATTGGTATTTTTATATCATAATATTATTATTGATGTGTATTATAATATATAGAATATTGATAAGTATAAATTCAGGGTTTAATGTAAACTAGTATAAATTTCGCAGACTTACAGAGTTTAGTTTACAATTAAGATCACTTAGTTATTTGTAAAAATTTGGGGATATTTTACAAATAACTTTCATATAATTGCCCAATTATTTTCCTTTTTTATTTACTTTATTAAGATATTTTTCATGGTGGTTAAAAAATATAAATTAGATTTTTTTATTACTAGTATACTAGTATTTTGTTTTAGTACTTTACTACTTCTTTTATTATTGTCTAATTCTAGATAACTATCTATAAACGGATAATTATTGTTATCCCCGATAGTAATTCTATCAAATAATACTAATGTTGCATACAGTATAATTAACTTAATTTTACAATTGTTCCAAAGCTAAACTTCATTAGTGATTTTTAGTATCTATATAGCTTATTTTAACTTTTTTATACACATGCTTGTAGTGTATAGTTAAAAGTTTTAACTATTTGTTTATTTTAATCAGAAATTATTTTAGATATTATTCTATAATTGTGAATAAACTATAAATTTGTATTAATTATTGTTTAGTATTTTGTGTTTTCTAATTTTTATTCATAATAAATATTAAAACCTTACAAGATTTCTTGCAAGGCTTAATTTTTATTATTTTTTGTATTTGTATTTAACACCTGCAGCTATTATTGCTATTGTTAAAATTACAGCTGAAGTAATAATTAGGGTTTGTCCAGTTTGTGGTAGTTTAGATTTACCTTCTGCTTCTGTTACACCATTATTATTTGTTTTATCACTATTTTTATTACTTGTTTCATCTATTATATTTTGGTTTTCTTCATAATATAAGTTTATTGTAAAATCATTTTCAGTAAACTTACCTGTTAATTCTTGATCTGCTTTTACAAATTTATACCCTGTTATTTTCACTGCCATATTTTTATAGTTATAATCATTATTAAAGTTAGCAAAAAAGCTTTTGTTTTCTTTTAAAACTTTATTAGTATTTTGATCAATATAGTTTATATTTACTTTAAGTTTACTACGAACATATGTTAGTGTAATAATATTTTCTTTATTAGTAAGTTTTCCTAGTAGTGGTTGTGAACTATTATCAAACTTATATCCTTCTATATCTATTATATCTTTACTATCTCTAAGATCATAATCATTTCCAAGGTAATTTGTATATACTACTTTATCTTTGGCTAAAGAAACATTTTTTTCATCTACATATTTGAATGTAAGACTAGCTTGATCTTTTTTCTTAAATGTTGCAATATAGTTTTGTGATTTAGTCATAACATCATCTAGTATTGGTAGTTGTACATCCCATGCATCAAATATATAATTTTCATCTGCAATTGGTATTGGTAATTTTGCAATGTCATCATTATTTATTTTATGATTGTATGCTAAACTAATACTTTTATTTTCATCCTTAAATTCTAAATGTCCATTTTCTTTTGCTTCAAATGTTAATGTAATATCAAAGTGTTTCCAAACTCCATAGAAAGTTTTGTCTTCTACTAAAGATTTTGTGATTTCTTGATTTAAAGCATACTCGACTTCACCATTTTCTAATGTAGTCCAACCAATTAATTCCATTTCATTCTTTTTATCTGTAAATATCTCACCAAACATTTTATATGGTGTATCTTTTTCTATTTTTTGGATTATAGGACTTGTTTCATTTACGCCATAATTAGCTTTATAGGTAATTGTATGAATAGTATCTTTTTTAGCAAATATAGCTTTAAATGATACATTATCTTCTATTAACAATATATTATTTGGATAATAAATAGTATTGGTATCATTATCTTTTTGCCATCCTATGAATATTTCTTCTTTGTCTTTAGCACTACCTTTAAAATCTTTAATTATAGCACTTGTTTTATAATTGTATTTGTGAGTATCTTTTACATCATCACCAATACCATCACTTATATCATATTTTACTGTATATGTTTGTTTTTGCCATTTCGCATACAGGTTTAAATCAGAATTTACTATCATATCATTTTTAACCTTGAAATAAGTATTATCATTTTTTATAAACCATCCAATGAATACATCATTATTTTCATTTGTTGTAGTATTTTCTATAAAATTTGTTGGAAATACTACTTTACTATCTTTAGCTATTTCTACTTTATCTGCTAGTGTTTTATCACTTAGAGTATCTAAATAATTAATTACTACTGGATTAGCTTGCCATTTTGCATATACATTTAAACTATTTGCTGGCATTTTTAATGAAGTAAAATCTACTTCTTGAGTTAATTGTTCATCATAGAACCAACCCTTGAATGTATATCCATCTTTATCTGGTGTTGATGGTTTATCTACAATGCTTTCATATTTTAGTTGAGAATAAACCAATTTAAAATCATCATTTATTAAACCACCATTCAGATCAAATACTACATCATATCTATTACGTTTGAAGAAGTGATTAGAGTTTTCTTCTGTTGTTTTTTCACAGTTCAAGACACATGTAAATCCTTTAATTTCATCTGGAATATAATATTTATGCATTAATTTAGGTTCAGAATATTTTATGGTGTTATTAAGTATGTAATTAGTTGTATTTATTTGATCATCGGCAACATCAGTATCTATAGGTTCAGTATAATAATTTCTGTCATGATTTTCATTTATTATTTTTATCTCTGTAATATTCAAATAGAAAGTTGTAACATTATTAACATCTGATCTTTCTACTATTAATTTATCTAAAAATTCAGGATTATGACTTCTATTTAAAGTGCTATCGACACCTTCACCACCGACATTTGAATAATTCCACCCATACATTTTATATATTATTGGATATTTTATATCATTATCTTTTGGAAATAACTCTTTAATATTTTGCATGTATTTGGCTTGAAAGCTATATTTTCCACCATCTTTTTTATATGTTTTGCCATTAACATCCATGCTACCTAATATCATTCTAAAATCATCGATATTAAAATACAGTGTAAATAGTTTTCGTTTATAAAAGACATTTATTGTAGTATTACCTTCACCATCTACTTCTTTGCTTTGACTTAAATAGTAATCACTATATCTAAGAACATTAAGTCCTTGTAATTGTAAATCTTTTAAGTAAGT
The DNA here is from genome assembly GCF_049478495.1 of Mycoplasma sp. P36-A1. NCBI lineage: Bacteria > Bacillati > Mycoplasmatota > Mollicutes > Mycoplasmatales > Mycoplasmataceae > Mycoplasma > Mycoplasma sp. P36-A1. The sequence goes on from NZ_CP168083.1 coordinate 1,781,280, forward strand.
ATCAGCAGTATTTTTATCTACAGTAACTGTATTTCCAGTAACAGTTTCTAGATTACCCACATTTTTTATTAAATCATAATATTGAGTATCTTCTTTTATATCTGCAATTGTGTTATCACTTTTTTCTAACCAAAAAGCGATGTTATATGTTGTTTTATCAATATCATAGATTGCATATAAATTAGTATTTTCTATTATTGGCGTTTTAAAATCAAAACTAGTACTACCTTTTGAATCTAAAGACCAATTTTTAAATGTATATCCTTTTTTAGTTGGAATATTTTTAATATCTATTGTTTTATTATCCAAGACATTAATGTAAGTTGGTCCACTAAAAGTACCACCATTCATATTTAATTTCACATAGTGAACTTTATTAATATCAGCTATTAAATTGGTATCTGTTGTTATTGATGTTGAAAAATCAAACTCTTTTTTATCTTTATCATTTTCATCATACCAATAGTTTAAACTACTACCTTCATTTAAATCTAGTTCTGTTTCACTTGGCAAATAGTTTTTAACCTTGTCTAAGCTAGAATTTTTTTCTATTGTTAATGTTTTTACTATATAAGTATTATCTTCATTTTTTATAAGATAGTTTATATTTATTGTTGTTGAAAATCTAGCATATAAAGTTATGTCTTGCACAACTTTTATCTTAGCATCTGCTTTTTGTTTAAATTCACTATCTAAATACCACCCTAGAAATGATGTTTGACTATCATTTAATTTTGGTACTAAATTTATAGAATACATAGTATCTTTTTCTACTGTTTTAGTATCTATAATTTCATTATTGCTGTTGTATGTAATCTTATACTCTTCTACATTTAAATCTTGTACATCTTCCTTAGTTCTTGTTTTTTCAATATTACTATTAACTTGTGTTGCATTAACAATAAAGCTGTTACTGTAACCAAATACCAAAGTTAGTACAAATATTAATAGGTATATCGGTTTAAATTTATTATATTTCTTCTTCATTTTTATTCCCTCGTCTCTTAGTTTATATATGCTTACATAGTAACATTTAAAGCAATATAAAAGATTTTTCACTAATTTTTTTAAAGAAACTTTTACCGATAAGATATTAGCACTATACAATATCTAGATATATTAATTATAGTTAAACTTTAACTTCACAATTATGAGTTATTTTAATGTGATTATTGTGTTATGTGTCTTTGTGCCTTTTCATAATAATCTATTGTTTATATTTATATCTGATTATGTTCTTGTATTGAATAATTTGTTAACTGATCTTTAAAATATTTATTATTTAGAGGTTAAAAAAAGACTTCTATTTAATATGATATGATACCTCTAAAGTGGACAGTGTAAAAAAACAAATTACACTAAATATTTTGGAGGTGTTTTATTATGGGAAGAAAAGCTAAATTCAGTTTTGAGATAAAGATGAAAACTGTATTAGACATAGTTGGTGGGGTCGAATCAGTTAGTAATGCTGCGTATAGATTAACTGTAAATGAATCCACTATAAGAAGATGGTTAAATAAATATATAAGCAATGGTGAACAAGCATTGATAACCAATAAATTTAATAAGTCTTATTCAACTGATTTGAAAAATTATGCAATTAATGATTATATTAATGGATTAGGTTCTTTAAATGATATCATCGGTAAATATAATATAAGCTCAATCAGTATTTTACAATCTTGGATTAATAAGTATAATAATCATATAGAAACAAAGGCTCATAAGCCTTTAGAAAGTAATGGTGTCTATATGAAAGACAATAATAAATATACTTATGATCAAAAGTTAGCTATTGCAAAATATTGTATTGAAAATAGCTTAAATTATATCGATACTGCTAGTAAGTATAAAACTAGTTATTCTAACGTTTACAATTGGACTAGAAAATATTTAAAGGATGGAGTTGATGGTTTAAAAGATAATCGTGGTCGCAAGAAAGATGATAGTGAATTAGATGAAATTGAACTACTTCAGCGTGATAATTCAAGACTAAAAAGAGAATTGGAATTGAAAGAACTAGAGAATAAAATTCTAAAAAAGCTAGAAGAGAAAGAAAGGAGCGTGTTACTTTCACGCCGAAAAATGAAATAGAATATGAATTAGTAAAGGCATTTTATAGTGAAGGAATTAGTATTAAATTTACTTGTAAAATATTAAAACTAAATAGAAGTAGTTATTACAAATGGTTAAAAAGATCAGAATCAAAGCAAGATATAGAAAATATAGAAATCTATAAGTTTATTAAGCAAAAACAAGAGGAATATAAATATATATTTGGTTATAGAATAATGTGTGCAATGGTTAATAGAGAATTTTGCGCAAATTATAATCCTAAAAGAATATATCGTATTATGAAAATATCAAACCTTCAGGCAAAAATTAGAAAGAGCTCTAAACCAAAATATATTAGAAGTACTCCTGAAGTAGTTGCACAAAATATTATGAACAGAGATTTTAGCACTAATTTACCAAATGAAAAATGGTGTTGTGATGTTACTGAGTTTAAAATATCATCAACAGGATTAAAACTATATTTGGCAGCTATTATAGATTTGTTTGATAATACAATAGTTGGATATCAAATATCCGAAAGAAACGATAATATATTAGTATTCGATGCATATAGAGAAGCAATAAATAATAACCCTAATTCTAAAGCTATGTTTCATAGCGATAGAGGTTATCAGTTCACATCAAAAGCATTTAAAAGAATGTTGGAAGATCAAAACATGGTACAAAGTATGTCACGAGTTGGAAGGTGTATAGATAATGGTCCAATCGAGAAATTCTGGGCAATACTAAAAACTGAAATGGTAGATTACAATAAAGCAAATAGTATATCTGAGTTAAAAGATTATATTATTGAACACATATACTTCTATAATAATATAAGATTACAACCTAGATTTAACTATAAAACACCAATAGAAGTTAGAAATGAAGCTTTAGATCAGATTAAAAATAATTTAGTGGTTGTAACTTATCCAATCGTTCCAAATCCTAAAGTGGTTAAATACTGGGAAAATATAGATAGAAAAAACAATATAACTCAAACAACTTGTGTTTAAGCTATATTGCAATGTTAAGAATTTAATTATTTACACTGTCTACTTGACGGGTGTCAGTTCAATATTTATAGAAATCTCTTTTTTTTTGAGTTTAATTTGTTAAAAATACTGCATTCATTTTGTTAATAACATACTTTCTAAAAACTTTAGCTTTTTTAGAGTTTAATTTAAAAGATAAAGCAATAACTACTTCAAGGTTATAAAATTCTTCATAGTATAAGTATTGGTTCTTAATGGTTTTGAGTGCTTTTTTCACAACTATGGTTTTCTTTAATTCTTTTGATTTAAATATTTTATAAATTTCATCAAGAACATATCTTTCTTTCACTTGAAATAGGAGTGCAATTTCTTCTACACTTAGGTATACTGAATCTTCAAGTATTGGTACTCTTACAATTACTTCTAATGCATCGTCTAATATTTTGATTTTCTTGTTCATGCTTTTTCTCCTTACTATTTATTTTTTTATTATTTAGTTAGGATTAATATTTATTTATACATCTATTATAACAATGTATTTAATAAAGTACTTTAAAATTCAGAAAATCTTCAGTATTTTTTATGTGTTATTTCTTTTTACAAACTATTATTGTTAAATCTAGATTTAGGTTTGTTTCTAATATGTTTTCATCACTTTCCCACAGTGGAGGGTTAATGTCAGTTAATGCTTGTTGATCTTCTCTTGCTACTAGGATATCTTTTTTTATTTCTTTTTGACTTAGTATTTCAAATTTTGTTGTTAATTCATTATAAAATCGTTCTTTTGCATTACTTTTATAAGTATTAGCTGCAGCACTAATCATTTCATTTGGAATTACTTTTATTAGTAATCCTTCATTTTTTAGTACTTTGTGAAATTGGTCATAGTTATTTGGAGATAAAATATTTATTATTACATCAATACTCTCACTATTAAAAGGTAGATTATTTATATCAGCAATTGCAAAGTTTATTTCTGAATATAATAAGGATGCTTGTTCTATGGCATTTTTGCTTAAATCTATTCCATACACAATGTTGTTATTAGTTAGTTTATTTAGTATGCTTCCTTCTCCACAACCTGAGTCTAAGATGATTTTATCTTTAATTTTATATTCTTGAAATATTTTTAATAACTCATCTATTAGATCATTGAAATAACCTTTTTCTATTAGTTGATGTCTTGCCTTAAAAACTTTGTCAGTATATATTTCTAAGTAATTTTCTTGGATAAAGTCTAAATATTTGTTGTTATCTATATATTCTGTATTATTGTATATGTTTTTCATTGCTATTACTCCTGTTTTTTTATTTATTGTATCATAAATTTTATTATATATTAAAGCCCAATGTTACTAAATTTCTTTCAACATTGGGCTTTGATTAAAATATTTATTTTAGTTTTTTGAAGCTTTTAACATTACTCTTGTAAGTATGTTTGAATATTCTATTGGATCTTCTATTTTAAGACCTTCTATTAATAATGCTTGGTTATATAACAATTTAGCAAAATCATTGATATTTGAAGTATCTTCTTTATATAATTTATCTATTGATTGTAGTAGTTCATGATCTACATTTATTTCTAATACTTTTGAAGCTTTAACATTTTGATTATCTGGCATTGCTGCTAGTGTTTTTTCCATTTCTATTGAAATGTTGTCTTTAGAAGTTAAAGCTACTGGATTACTTTTTAAGCGTGAGCTTACTATTACTTCACTTACATTATCTTTCAAGCTTTCTTGTAATGCTTCTATTAATCCTTTATTTTCTTTTGTTTTTTCTTCTACTTCTTCTTTTTGTTTATCATCTTTATAAAAGTCTGCACTTTGCACTGATAAGAATTTTTTACCTTCATATTCATTTAAGATATTGATTGCAAATTCATCTACTTCATGTGTAAAGTATAATATTTCTCTTTCATCATCTAATAAATCTTCCATTATTGGTAATTTATTAATTTGTTCTATTGAACTTCCTGCTACATAATATATTTCTTTTTGTTCTTCTGGCATTCTTTCAACATATTCTTTTAAAGTTACATATTGATCGCTTTTAGTTGTTTTATACATCACTAAGTCTTTCATCATGTCTTTATTTGCTCCAAAGTTGTCATACATTCCAAAGACTAGTTGTTGATCAAATTCTGCATAAAATTGATTGTATAAATCTCTTTCTTTACTTTGCATTATTAATAATTCATTTTTTATTTTTTTATCAATTGCTTTTGCTAGTTTAGATACTACTTGATCATGTTGTAACATTTCTCTTGATATATTTAAGTTAATATCATCACTATCAATTATTCCTTTAACAAATTTAAATGCATCACTTACTAAGTAATCAACATCAGATTCTATTAGAATACTTTTTGAATATAGATCTATTTGCTTTTTATATGTTGGTGCATAAAAGTCCATTCCTTTATGTGCTGGTATATATAAAAGCATTGAGTAATTTAAATTTCCTTCTACTTTTTTATGGATTGTTTTTAATGGCTTTTGCCAATCATAAAATTTAGACATGTAGAAATTTTCATACTCTTCATCACTTACTTGTCCTTTATCTTTTTTCCAAATTGCTTTCATTGAATTTAGTGTTACTATTTCTTTTCTTAAAGTATATTTATCATATTGTGGATTACCATCTTCATCTACTTCATAATCTTTGACTTCTTTTTCCATTAATATTGGATATTTCACAAAGTCTGAATATTTTTTTACTAATTCTTCGATTGTTTCTTCTTCTAAATATTTATTGAACTCTTCTTCTTCTTTTAAATAAAGTGTGATAGTTGTTCCATATTGTTCTAATTCTGCTGGTTCAATTTCATAGCTATCTATTCCATCACTTGTCCATTTAAAAGCTTGATTATCTATTTGTTTTGAGATAACTTCTACTTTATTAGCGACTATAAAACTTGAGTAGAAACCTACTCCAAATTGTCCTATTACATCTATATCTTTTAATTTGTTTTCTTCTAGTTGGTTGATAAATTCTTTTGATCCTGAATGGGCTATTGTACCAAGATTTTTTTCTAGTTCTTCTTGAGACATTCCTATTCCATTATCGATAAAACTGATTGTTCTGTTTTCTTTATCTATTTTAATTTCTATTTTTAAATCACTTTCTTCATAGTTTTTATCTTGCAATGAAATAAAGTGTCTTTTATCTAGTGCATCACTTGCATTAGATATTATTTCTCTTAAAAATATCTCCTTGTTTGAATAAATTGAATGAATCATCAATTCTAGTAATTGTTTTGATTCGGCTTTAAATTCTTTTTTCATTTTTATCACTCCTCTTACTAGATTATAATATTTGTTTTCTTAAATTTCAATATGTTTTGGCACTTGTCCACATTAAGTGCTAATTTAAAATTAATAGTGCTGTTTCATTTAATAACTATTATATCTAGGTTAAAATAGTTATTATAAACTTAATAGTGGCTTATCTATATTAATAAGTTGACTTTTATTAAGGTCTACTTTATAATACACTGTAATAAGGGAGTAACTAGCGGTTAGAATTAACTGGTGCAAAAGCCAACAGCCGATTATTTTAGATAATCTGGTTTTGCATTAAAAAGTGAGACTTATGGATAGCACAAAAGACTATTCATAAGTCTTTTGTTTTGTATTATTAAATGAAAAGGAGAATGCATATGAATTGGTACAATAAAAAAATTGAACAAATTATTAGTGATGTTGAAGGTTCACCTGCTGGTTTGAATGAGAAGCAGATTGAACTTAATCGAATTAAGTATGGTAAAAATGAATTAGCTACTAAAGAAGAGGAGAATACTATTCAGATTATTTGGAATAATATTAAGGAACCTTTAACTTTAGTATTATTAGGTGTAATTATTATTTGTGCAGCTATTGGTGAGTGGAAAGAAGTTATTATTATTACGGCAATTATTCTTATTAATATTGTTATTTCTACTGTTCAAGAAAAGAAATCACAAAATGCATTGAATGCCTTAGAACAAATGACTAATCCTAAGTCTACTGTTATTAGAAGTGGTAAGACTTTAGAATTAGAATCAAGTGAGTTAGTTGTTGGTGATATTATTTTACTAGAAGCTGGAAATTTTGTTCCTGTTGATATTAGATTAATTGAAGTTGCTCGCCTATTTGTAGATGAAGCGTCTTTAACTGGTGAAAGTACTGTTGTTGAAAAACATGCTGATGTTATTAGTGATCCTGAAACTTCTTTAGGTGATCGTAAAAATATGTTATTTGGTTCAACTTTTATTACTAATGGTCGTGCTAAAGGTATTGTTGTTGAAGTAGGTCAAACTACTGAAATTGGTAAGATTGCTTCGATGATTAATGAAGCTCCTAAACTAAAAACTCCATTACAAGAAAGATTAGCGCAATTGAGTACTTATGTTTCTATATTTGCTTTTATTATTGCTGCTATTATTATGGGAATTAGTTATTTCTTTAATGGTATTAATATCGCAGATTCATTTATTTCAGCTATTACTTTAGCTGTTGCTGTTATTCCTGAATCTTTACCAGTTATTGTTTCAATTACTTTAGCGCTATCTGTTTCAAAGATGGCAACAAAGAATGCAATTATTAAAAAATTACCTGCTGTTGAGAGTTTAGGTACTGTAAATATTATTTGTACTGATAAAACTGGTACATTAACAATCAATAAAATGACTGTTGAAGAGTATTTCATTGGTGCTTATGATATTGATGCAACTCCTTTAACTTTAGATGATACTCTACTTCAAAGTATGGTTTTAAATAATGATTCTTTTACTGATGCTAAGAAAAATCCTATTGGTGATCCTACTGAATTAGCTTTAACTTATTTTGGTAATGGGTATGGTATTAAAGAACTAGAATACCGTGATGAGCATCCTCGTATTAATGAAATTCCTTTTGATTCAGAGCGTAAATTAATGACTACTGTTAATCAATTTGATGGACGTACTATTGCCTTTGTAAAGGGAGCTATCGATAATATTTTATCTCGTTGTGTTTCAATTGAAGAGTATACAGATAATGGTGTTGTTGTTAGAGATATTACTGAAGAAGATAAAAAAACTATTGCAAGTCATTCTTTAAATATGTCTGATAGAGCTTTACGTGTACTAGCTTTTGCTTATCGTGATGCTGAAAGTGTTGCTGATGATAAATTAGAACATGGTCTTACTTTTGTTGGTGCTGTTGGAATGATTGATCCTGAACGTAAAGAGGCTAAAGCAGCTATTGCTAAAGCAAAAAGAGCTGGTATTAAAACTATTATGATTACAGGTGATCATCCTAATACAGCATTTGCTATTGCTCGTAAACTAGAAATGGTTCATGATCGTTCTCAAGTTATGACTGGTAAACAATTAGATCACACTAGCGATGAAGAACTAGCAAAAATTGCTAATAATTTCTGTGTTTATTCTCGTGTTAGTCCTGAACATAAAGTACGTATTGTAAAAGCGCTACAATCACAAGGAAACATTGTTTCAATGACTGGTGATGGTGTTAATGATGCTCCTTCTTTACAAACTGCTAATATTGGTGTTGCTATGGGTATAACTGGTACTGATGTTGCTAAGCAAGCTTCTTCTATGATTTTAATGGATGATAATTTTGCAACTATTGTCTATGCTGTTGAAGAAGGTCGTAATATCTATAATAAGATTAAGAAAAGTGTACAGTTTGTTTTAGCTACTAATGCTGGAGCTGTCTTTGCAATCTTAATTGCTGTTTTAATGGGATTAAGACAACCTCTTGGAGCTATTCATGTTTTATGGGTTAACTTAATTGTTGAATCATTAATAGCCATTCCTATTGGTATGGACTCAAATGATCCTGATGTTATGAAAGAGAAACCTAGAGCAAAAAGTGAGACTATTTTCCATGGTATGTGGACTAATATGATTACAATTGCCTTAGCTGTAGGTGGATGTGTTCTAGCAGCTTATTTAATTATGAATGCTAGAGGATATAATTATTTAGAAGCTTCTACTGTTTCTTTTGCGATTATGGCTACTGCTCCAATGTTATATGTTTTAGCAATTAGATCACAACATAAACCAGTAATTTTTTCTAAACCATGGGAAAACATGCCATTAATGTATTGTGTTATTTTAGGTTTATTATTGAATGTTGCTTTAGTGTATTCTCCTTTAAATACTTTCTTTAATTTAACTGCATTAGTAGGTTTTCCATTATATTTAGCTATTGGTTTAACAATACTACCATTAATAATCGTTGAAATAGTAAAAGGATTTCAATATATTTCTTATAAAAAAAGTATTGATTAATAATACTTTTTAAATTGATGTTAAGTTAATCATTAAGGATAACGAAAGTTATCCTTTTTTTTGTAATTAGTAAATAAAGTTTCTTAAAACTAAAAAGAACAAAGTATTAATATTATTTAACTTTGTTCTTTGGTATATTTAGAGGTTTAAATTTAAATAGCTATTTCTATTTTGAGGAATGTAGTAATTGAGAAGATTATTTATTTATAATATTTATTCAATGATGTAGTTTTATTATGTAAGCATGATAAACATATCTATTTATTTTGTTACTTTATAACTTAATCTGTTATCTGCATATGCAATAATTGTTAATAAGAACATGTTAATTACCATATTGGTTGAGGTTATATACATTAGTGCTGTTATAAGTATAATAGAACATAAAACTATATAGTATGCTTTATTAGAAAAGGTATAGTCTTCGTGTAAATAGGCTTTAAAGATGAAATGCTTTACTGTTATAAAGGTTATAAATGATAAGCCTAATAAAAATGATAGAAGTTCTAAAGTGCCTTCTTCTAAGACTGTTAGTGAACCCATGTCTATTGCTGCTGCAATTATCATTATTGATACGACTAATATTAGATTTCCATATACTATTACTTGCCCATCACTTTGTATTCTTTTATCTGTTATAACATCTGCTTTCATGAAATATCCTGACCATAAAACTACCAGCATTAGAAATGCTACTAAACTATAGATTAAATAGTTAACTTCGCTTGTATGTTCACTTAATAGAGTTACAATTGATACTATTGCCTCTCCAAAAGCTATCATTACTAATAAGCCTACTCTTTCTAATAAATGTCCTAAATTAACTGGTACTTTGTTCAAATGAGCTTTCTTAGTCAATGGTTTTACTATATCTATGAACATTCCTACATACATTATATAGTAACGATATGGGCTTGGAAATAATAATGATATTAACGCTATCGCTAAAGAGATACTCATTCCTCTACCTAAAGTTAAAGCAACATTTTTTATTTCTACATCTTTTGATGTTTTGTAGACTACTAGATATTGTATTATGGTTACAAGTCTTATTCCTGCATATCCTAATATAAAGGTTAAGTATGTTTTATCAAAATCTAAATTAAAACTTGCTGTCATTAGGATTATAAATCCCATTTGTACAAACATGTAGTACCTTATATTTTTTATCAAATCTCCAAAACGATTCATTAGCATAGTTTGACCACTCCAAGCCCACCACATTGGAATTATCATTAATAGGTATTTTATGATAATGTTTAATATTTGATTATGTCCTTCTTCTATTTCAAGAAACCAATGATCAGCACTTGCAATAGCTACTACAAAGATTAAATCATTAAACAACTCAATCCAACTTACTTTTTTATCTTCAACTTCTTCTATGTTTCTAGTTTTCAATTTAACTCCTCCTCTTTTGATTTAATTATGTCAAAAAAAGGATTTTTATGCTATTAAGGTGCCTACATTTAGTTATTTTTAACTTAGTTCATAGACAAACTACATTATCTTTTATTGTTTATTACTTTTTTATCTTTTTACTATTATTGATTATATATATTAAATTAAAGTAGTTTAGCTAAAAGAAATTATAATGTATAAAATAGATTGGATAAGAAAAAAAGCTAGCATATCAATAGTTGATATACTAGCTTAATATAAATATACTATTAATTTCTTATTTTAAAGCACTTTTAAATCTAAACTAATTTTATTTAATGAGCGTGCTCCTTCTTTTTCTACTATTACTATATTTTCTAATCTTACTCCGATATTTTTATCATATATATATATTCCTGGTTCTATTGTAAAGATATTATCTACTTCAAGAATTTGATCATTTGAAGCTGATATATCACCTGCTTCATGTACTTCCATTCCGATAAAGTGTCCTAGTCTATGTGTAAAGTATTTCCCATATCCCATTTCAGTTATATAGTCTCTTGCTATTTTATCTATTGTGCTAGCTTTAACACCTGGCTTTACAGCTGCATGAGCTCTTAAATTTGCTTCTTTTACTATTTCATATATTTCTCTATGTAAATCTGAAACTTCTTTGTAAAAGATTGTTCTTGTCATATCTGAAGCGTATTTATCTTTGTAACAACCTATATCTAATACTACACAGTCTTTTGGTTGTAGTTTAGTATTATCAATTTTATGATGTGGATCTGCTGCATTTTTTCCAAATCCTACTATTGGTGAAAAAGAGAATCCTTCATCAGTTTGCTCAGCATAGTATTCTGCAATTTTATCTTTAACTAGTTCTTCAGTTATATCACCCTTGTATGTATGTATAAACTCTTGTATTTTTATCATTGTTTCATCATTAATTCTACTAGCATTTTCCATTAGTTTTATTTCTTTTTCATCTTTTAATGCTCTTATTCGATCAATTACAAATGATCCTACTACAAATGGATGTGCTAATCCTCTATCTTGTAATGGTATTAAATATCTTGCTTCCATAAATTTATCAACACCTATTACTTTATCTGTTTCTAAATCATCATACAAAGCCTGAATATAATTATCTGTATCTTTCCATTTCTTTACTATTATATCTTCACTTAATTTTTCTGTTGGAAACATCTCATGTATGTATAGTATTGGCGCTTTGTCCTGTGACAAGATTAATGCTATCATACGATGTCCTGTATGGAATTGAACATTAGTCATATAGTAAATTGACCATTCATCCGTTACAACTATTTGGTTAATATTATTTTCTTTCATGGAATTTATAATTCTATCATATCTATTTTTTATCATATTAACTCCCCCTTATTGTAACCATTATAATATTTTTACATATGTTATGTCTATAAATATTTATAAATATCTTATTCATTATATTTATATCACATAATATACATAAGTTGATAACTCATTGTAAATTTAAGGTGTTCACTTAGTAAAAAGAAAAACACCTCTATTCATTTTTGTTTAGAGGTGTTTTGTTTTTAAACTATTCTGTTATTATTCCTTTTTCAACTAACCATTCTTTTGCTACTTGTTCAGGATCTTGTTGTTCTTCATCTACTTTATAGTTTAATTTTTGCATTTCTTCTTCATCTATAATGTTTTCTAAAGTTTTTAAGACATCTTTTAACTCTGGAAATTTTTCTAATGTTTCATTTCTTATTACTGGTACTGCATAATATGGAGGGAAATAATGTTTATCATCCTCTAATATTGTTAAGTTAAACTTAGAAATTAGTCCATCTGTTGAGAAAGCATCTATAGCTTGTGCACTTCCATTTTCTAGAGCACTAAATCTTAGTGATCCATCTACTGGTGTAACACTTTTGAATTTAAAACCATATAATTTTTCTAGACCTGGTAGTCCATCTTGTCTATTTACAAATTCTAATGTTGCTGCTACTACACTATCACTAGCAACTTTTTTCAAGTCTGATAATGTTTTTAAATCGTGTTTTTTAGCAAACTCTGGTAATACTGATATTGTATATGTATTATTAAATCCAATTGAATTTGATACATATAGTCCTACTTTGTCAAACTCTTTTTTTACATAATCAAACACTTTATTAGTATCTGATATTGGATCTTGTTTTAATATTGATACATACATTGTACCTGTATAATCTAAATACATATCAATGTTACCATTGACCATTGCTTCATAAGCAATTGAGCTTCCACCTAGATTTAATTCTCTTTTTACTTTTAAATCTGTTTGATCTTCAATAACTTCTGCAGCTATACTAGCAATAATTGATTGTTCAGTGAAGTCTTTTCCACCTACTACCATATCATATTGACTGTTTTGGTATGTATTATATCCAAGCCCACCTACTACTGCTATAGCTAAAGCGGCAAAAATACCATACATTACTTTTTTATTTGAAGGTCCTGAAACTCTTTTATATGATAGTTTTTCTTCTATTTTACCAAAGACACCATCAACTATTAGAGCTAAAATACAAGCAGGAACTGCTCCGGCTATTATTTGTTCATTATTTACTGTTCTAATACCTGAGAAGATTAAGAAACCTAATCCTCCTCCACCAATAAAGGCAGCTACTGTTACAACTCCTACAGCAGTTACTGCAGCAATTCTAACACCTGTCATGATTACTGGCAATGCTATTGGCAATTGAATTTTTGTTAGGATTTGTTTTTTTGTTAATCCCATACCAACAGCCGCTTCTATAGTATTAGGATTTATATTGTTAATTCCTATGTAAGTATTTTTTATGATTGGTAGTAGTGAGTACAATGTAACAACTACTATTGCTGGTAATTTACCTATACCTAGCAATGGAATCATAAATCCTAATAGTGCTAGTGATGGAATAGCTTGAATAATGTTGGCAATTCCTAACACTAATTTACTTGTTCTTTTAAAGTAATAAACTGAAATCCCTAATGGTACACCTATAAGTATTGCAATTCCAACTGTTATTGCTGTTATTACTAAGTGTTCTCCAGTTAAGTTAAGAATAGTGCCCATGTTGTCTACAAAATATGAAATAATTGATGACATTATTCTTCACCTCCTGCATTTAATGTATGGTTAACAAAGGTAACTAAAATACTTGTTTTAGTTATAATACCTTGTAATTTTCCATCTTTAAGTACTGGTATCATTGACACTTCATGCTCTGGTATATGTTTAAATAAATTTAATATTGGTTCATTAACATCACATGTAAATATTGTGTTTTGTACATAATCCATTACTTTAGCACCTTCTTCTATTTCTTTTCGAAGATTAGCAGCACTTATAGTTCCCTGATAAACATTTTCATCATCAACAACTATTAAGTGGTCTACTTTTTTCTCTCTAAATAAAGATATAGCATAAAATAATGATAGTTCTTTATTTACTGTTATTGGATTATTATTCATTATATCTTCTGCTTTTAATAGTTCTGGACTATCCCATAATCTATTTTCTCCAATAAATGATGATACAAAATCATTTTTAGGATCTCTCATTATCTTTTCTGGTGTATCGTATTGTACTATTTTACCTTCATGCATTATACAAATACGATTTGAAATTTTTATTGCTTCATTCATATCGTGAGTAACAAAGACAATAGTCTTTTTAAATTTCTTTTGAATTTTATTTAGTTCATCTTGTAGTTGTGCTTTAGTTATTGGATCAAGTGCACTAAATGGTTCATCCATTAAAATAATATCAGCATGGTTAGCAAATGCTCTTGCTATTCCTACTCTTTGTTGTTGTCCACCAGATAAATCATCTGGAAATCTTTTTGCATATGTATCATAATCTAAACCAACCATCTCTAATAATGATTTGGTTCTTTTTAAGATTTCCTCTGCCGATAGACCCTCAGCTTGAGGTATAACACCGATGTTTTGTTCTATTGTCATATTTGGAAATAATCCAGTTTGCTGTATTACATACCCCATTGATCTTCTTAATTTAATAGGATCATGATCATATATACTTTTACCATCTATCAAGATATCTCCACTAGTAGCATCATTTAGTCTATTAATCATTTTTAATGTGGTAGTTTTACCACAACCACTAGGGCCGATAAGCGTCACTAGTTCACCAGCATTGATTACTAGATTCATATCTTCGATAACAGTGTGCTTACCATAATTCTTTTTAACATTTTTAAACTCTATCACTGTTTATTCCTCCCTTATGTTTTGATTATAACATAAATAAATGGATTTCATAAATATAGTAATAAATTAATATATACAAATAGTGTTTTTCCTAATATATATTAGAGCACTTTTACTTATAGTTAATTTCTATAGATATATAATAAAAATAGCGTGACAAAAGTTATTGTTTGTGAAAGATTTCATTAGTACACTGTTAAAAATGTATTGCTTACAATTCATGTTATTGATATAATTTAAGTAGAACAATTCTAATAATTATTAAGGAGAAAATATTATGAAAAAATTTCTAAGTGTATTTAGTGCATTAGTATTAGCGGTTATATTAACTGCATGTGGTGGAGCAACTGCAGATGGAAGCTATGCTGCTGCAGACAATAATCCATCTAATGGATGGCAAACAGTTTTAACATTTGATGTTGCTGATGGAAAAATTACTAATACTAAGATTGATTCTGTAAACTTACAGTCAGGTACTGCTAAGACTAAAGCTGAATTATCTAAAGAGGGTAAATATGTATTATCACCTGGTAATGCTGGTGAGATGGATGTTCAATATGGTGTAATTGCTGATTATATTAATGAACATGATGGTTTAACAGGAATTAAATTTAATGATGATAACAAAACTGATGCTGTTGCTGGTGCAACTATTACGTTCTCTGAGCTTCCTCAATTAATTGATGATGCTAAGAAACATGGTGTTGTTGAAAAAGGTGACTTAACTGATGGTGTTTATTATGCTAAAGGTACTACTGCTGATGCTCAAGGATATATTCCTACATTAGGTTACTATGTATTAAATGGTAAAATTATCGCTGCTAATATTGATGCTTTCAAAACTGAAGGTGAAACTACAACTTGGAAATCAACTGATTCTAAAGAAGAAGGAAAAGTTGACATGGGTGAAAATGAAGCTCCATTTAACGAACAAGCTTTAGCTGTTAGTTTATATATGACTCAAAATGAAGGTCTTAAAAATGTACAATTAACTGAAGAAGGTGCTGCTAATAATATTACTGGTGCTACAATGGTTATTGAACAATATATGACATTGTTTGAAAATGCAAAATTAGTAAAATAATTATTTAAGTTATAGCTTATGCTATAACTTTTTTTTGTGTTTATATTGCATAATTGTGATATTTTAGGTATAACATAATTATACAATAATAAGGAGTGTTAATATGAATGAGTATACTATGAGACTTGCTAAACGTGAAGATGCAAGCACCATTTTTAATTTTATTACTAAACTAGCAATCTATGAAGAGATGCTTGAAGCAGTTACTGGGGATGTTAGTTTAATTGAAAAGAATTTATTTGAGAACAAATGTGCTGAGGTTTTACTTATTGAAGATAATAATAAACCTGTTGCTTTTGCTGTCTTCTTTACTGGTTTTTCTACTTTTACTTGCAAAGGTACTTTATATTTAGAAGATCTATTTGTCGATGAAGAATACCGTAATAAAGGTATTGGAACAATGGTCTTCAAAAAACTTTCTGCAATTGCTAAGGAAAGAGATTATACAAGAGTAGAGTGGGTATGTTTAGATTGGAATCAAAACTCAATTGACTTCTATGAAGAAAAAATTGGAGCAAACGCCCTAAAAGAATGGATTAGATTTAGATTAGATGGAGAAAACTTAGAAAATTTCTAATAGATAAAAAAAAGTAATTACAAATTGTAATTACTTTTTTTATCTTGTATTATTCTACTTGTTTTTAGTACTCTGCAATATCTTGTAATACTGCTTTAAGTAAACGGTAGTTATTGTCTGCTGAAGCAATGTTCATGTGTTCTTGAGCAGTGTGTGCACCATTAATAGTTGGGCCAAAGCTGATGAATTCTACATCGGCAGCCATTTTTTCTTTAAATAGTCCACATTCAAGTCCAGCATGAATTGCACTTACTACTGGTTCTTTATCAAAAAGTCCTTCATATTTTTTTACAAATAGATCTTTGATTTTTGAATTTGGATTGAATGGCCAAGCTGGGTAGAATGATCCTGAAACAACTTCAGCTCCTACTACTTTACCAATAACATTAAATTCTTCTACTAATGCTTGTTTTTGAGAAACAACTGATGATCTACATGCTGATCCAATTGTTACAATGTTTTCTTTAGTTTCTAAAACTCCTGGGTTAGTTGAAGTTTGAACTAAGTTTTCAATATATTTAGAATAAGTTTGAGGTCCATTTGGAGTTAATACTAGGGCGTATACTACTCTTAATGAATCTTCTCTAGTCATAGCTTTGAAGCTACCTTTTGCAGTATTTAAGAATACTACATGAACATCACTATCTTGTGGTGTATATTCTTCTTTTAATTCTTCATTTAATTTAGTACAAATTTTTGTGATTTTTTCTAAATCTTCATTTGCAATAACTATTTTAGCTAAAGTATCTCTTGTAATGGCGTTTACTTTTGATCCACCGTTAGCTTCAATAATTTGGAATGCAATTTTAGCTTCTGCAAGTAAGTTTAAGAATCTTCCCATAACTTTATTTGAGTTAGCTCTATCTTTGTGAATTTCAAGTCCAGAGTGACCACCAAGTCCACCTGTTACTTCAACTTCAACACATAGTCCTTCAACATCTTCGTATACAACTGGGATATTAATATTTGTATTATTACCACCAGCACATGACATGTAGAATACACCTTCTTCTTCACAGTCAATATTAATGAAAATTTTACTTTTTAATGATGAAACATCAATGTGGTGTGCACCAGTCATTCCTGTTTCTTCATCAGTTGTAATAATTACTTCTAATGGAGGTAAATCTGATTTTAAATCATCTAATAATGCCATTGAGTAAGCCACACCGATTCCATCATCTGCACCTAAAGTAGTATCATTAGCATAGATGTCATCACCTTTAATTATCATTTCAATTGGATCTTTCATGAAATCATGTTTAGAGTTTTTCCCTGCTTCTCCAACCATGTCAATGTGACCTTGTAATATAACTGGTTGTGCAGTAGCAAGTTTACCTTGTCCTGCTTTTTTAATAATAATATTATTTTCTTCATCTTGAATTACTTCTAAATTACGATCTTCAGCCCATTTTTTTAAATGATCACTTATTGCTTTTTCATTTTTAGAAGTTCTTGGAATTTGGTTTATTTCTTTAAAAAACTCAAATACTTTTTCTGATTCTAGACCTTTAAATTTGCTCATATCCATATTCTTTTCCTCATTTCATTTTTTTTGCAATTATATCTATCTAACTTATTGCTCTACCTTAATATAACCACATTAATATACGCAATTCAAATAATAAAGCCTGTAATTTGTAGATGTACAAATAAGTATCACGACTTTATCATGAAGTATAGCATATGTATATGAATTATCTATTTACCTGATTAAGTTTAAGTATAGAAAATGTTATAAATTATTTAAATTTCTTATTTATTTATAACTAGATTGTTATTTTTAATGATTTTTCGCTCTCTGTTTTTTAAAATTCCATGATATGCTATTAATAATATGATAAACCAGATAGGAGTACATAATAATGGTAGTCTTGTTGCATCATTTACTCCTAATACTACTATTATAAATGCTAAGAATCCAAAGATCACATAACTTGATATTGGGAATAATGGCATTTTAAATTTTGATGTTTTTGCCAGTTCTGGTCTTGTTTTACGATAGCGATAATGTGATAGAGTAATGCTTCCCCAAATGAAGACAAAGCATGTTGTTGTAACTCCTGATATAAGTACAAATGCTTGTGAAGCGTTTGGAACAAAGTAATTTATTAAGATTGCTCCACCTATGACACTCCCTGAAAATAGTAATGAATTTAAAGGTACTTTATGCTTAGATACTTTTTTAAACATCTGTGGTGCAGAATTTCCTTTTGCTAATGAAAAGACCATTCTTGATGTTGAGAAAACTGCACTGTTACAAGCTGACATTGCCGAAGTTAATACGACAAAATTAATGGCTGTTGCAGCCGAAGCTATACCTGCTGCCATAAACACTTTTACAAATGGAGACTGTGTTGGGTCTACTATATCCCAAGGATATATTGACATGATGATTGCTAAAGCACCAACATAAAATAATATTATTCTTATTGGAATACTATTTACTGCTTTTGGTAAACTTTTTTCTGGATCGGCAGTTTCTCCAGCAGTTAAACCTATCATTTCTATTCCAGCAAAGGCAAAACAAACCATTTGAAATGAAATCAAGAATCCTTTTATACCTTTAGGAAATAATCCATGTCTTGAAATGATATTACTAAATGATGCGTGTATTACTTCACCATTGCTTGAAGTGTATTGTAGTCCTGTAAATATTAAATATGCACCTACTAATATTAATGCAATAATTGCTACTATTTTAATTATCGCAAACCAGAACTCTATTTCACCAAATAGTTTTACTGATAATGAATTTAATCCTACTAGTATAGCTAGAGCTATTAATCCTGGTAGCCATCCAGGCATTGCTGGTATCCAATACTGTGTATATAATCCAACTGCTGTTAAATCAGCCATTGCAGCACATACCCAACATAACCAATATGTCCATCCAACTAAAAAGGCCATTCTTTCTCCTAAGTATTCTTTAGTAAAATCTACAAAAGAGTGGAAATTTAGGTTAGATAATAGTATTTCACCTAAAGCTCTCATTACTAAAAACAATACTCCTCCTGTAATCATATAAGCAAATAGTATAGATGGTCCAGCTAAGGCTATTGATTGCCCTGAACCTAGAAATAATCCTGTACCAATTGCACCTCCAATAGCCATCAATTGAATGTGCCTATTAGATAATCCTCTTTCTAATTTATGTGTTTCTTCCACAAAACTTCACTCCTAACTTTCTTGCATCTAAATGCACCTGTTGTTTGTATTAAATAAATAATATCAATTTTTACAATACGTGACAATAGGTAGTGATATTGAGCAATGATAACCCTATAATATTTACTTATCGTGTGTCTATATTGTTGTTGAACTTGTCTTATGTCATAGTAATATTGCTAATGTCTTACCTTAATATTATTAATGAAAGTGCTAACATTTTTAACTTTTTCTTAAATTATTTTTGCATTTAATAAATAAATCGAATTTATAGTTTAAATTAAAAACTGTAGTTTTAATTTATATGCAATAGTATAATTTGATGTTTTTTTCACAATCTTGAAATTTCTATAATATTAAATTATAAAAATTATTCAAGTGTTTCTTTTGTGTACTAGCCTAAATCTTTATATAATTATGAAATTTTTTTCTATTATGTGGTCTAATTGCTTTTAATGATTAATTATAAAACATTACTATGCAATTTGTTGTAATTGATATAGGTTTTTAATTATTTTTCCTGTATTATTAATCAGTATTATTTATATGTTGTTATTTTTTAGTAGTCAAACTCTAACTATTATTAGAAATAATCACTTATTGAAGCATAAAAAAAGGAATAACTTTCATTATTCCTTTTTCATTAGTACTATGCTAATTATTATATTATTCTAATAGTTCTAAATATTCGCGATATTTTGTTTCGTCTGCAACTTTTAGTTTCGCATCATTTTTATATTTCTTAACTTCATTTGTTGATTTAATTATTGGTTGTAATGTTCCTGCTCCTGCAACACATCCACCAGGACAACCCATTCCTTCTAATAAGTAACCATCATATTTTCCTGATTTTGCAACCATTAACATTTTACGGCATTCTGCTAAACCATCAGCACTCATTGTTTTTACTTCTATTCCTGGGTATTTATTTTTTATTACATTGGCAACTGCTGCTGCAACACCACCACCATTGGCAAATCCACGA
This sequence comes from Mycoplasma sp. P36-A1, assembly GCF_049478495.1. Classification (NCBI taxonomy): domain Bacteria; kingdom Bacillati; phylum Mycoplasmatota; class Mollicutes; order Mycoplasmatales; family Mycoplasmataceae; genus Mycoplasma; species Mycoplasma sp. P36-A1. The sequence continues at coordinate 1,802,061 of NZ_CP168083.1, forward strand.
CCATCGGCTGTAGATTCAAAGACCATTTCATCATCATTAAGATTTTCAAAGTCTATATCTCTAGCTTCAAATAATCCCATTAATTCTTCATAAGTTAATACAAAGTCAATATCTGATCTCACTGTTGTTCTACTTGCTTCAAGCTTTTTAGCTGAACATGGACCAACAAATACTACTTTACATTCTGGATGTTCTTTTTTAATTAGTCTTCCTGTTAGTACCATTGGAGTTAAGGCCATTGATATATTATCTTTAAAATCAGGGAATAAATTTTTAGCCATTACTGACCAAGATGGACAACATGATGTACCCATCCATTTTAATTTATCTGGAACTTCTTTTACAAAGTCTTCTGCTTCTTCAACTGTGCATAAATCTGCACCTATTGCAACTTCAATAACATCTTCAAAACCTAATTTAATCATTGCTGATTTAAGTCTATTAGGTGTTACTTTTGGGCCAAATTGTCCTACAAATGATGGAGCTACACAAGCATATACTGGTACTTTTTCATCTTTTAAAGCAATTATAGTTTGGAATATTTGACCTTTGTCTGAAATGGCTCCAAATGGACAGTTTACTAAACACATACCACAAGATACACATTTATCTTGATCTATATCTGCTCTTCCTAACTCATCTGAAGATATAGCATCTACACCACATGCATTAGCGCATGGTCTAACTGATCTCATAATAGCATCATATGGACAAGCTGTAATACACTTACCGCATTTAATACATTTATCTTGGTCTATTAATGAGCGACCATTTACTATATGACAAGCATCTACTGGACAAACAATTGTACATGGGTGAGCTAAGCAACCACGACATGCATCAGAAACTTTAACTACATTGTCAGGACACTTATTACAAGCAAATTTAATTATATTTACAAGAGGTGGATCATAATACTTTTCTGCTATGGCACTATCAATGATACCTCTTGAGATTGGGGCATGTTCTGTTGTATCTCTTAATGGTAGTCCTATACTTAATCTTAATCTTTCTCCAATTATTGCTCTTTCTAAGAAGATACTGTCTCTATAAGTTGCAACTTCTCCTGGCAATATTTTATAAGGTAACTCATCTAATCTAGTATAGTCTCCACCTTCATATGCTAATCTAGCTACTTCGGTAAAAACTTTACGTCTTAGTTCAGTTACTGGAGTATATACTCCTCTTATACTCATAATTATAACCTCATTTCATTATTTCATTTGTTCAATTTTACTTTTTATCTATAAGTAAACACGTCTATTATGATAACCCATCATCAATCAATAAACAATAGTTATAGAAAAGTTGTATAACCATATATTAGATTTATATACATTTCACATATATGTACTCTAATGTATTTATATAATTACTCTACTACATTATGATTTAAAAAGTAATTATTTAGCTTTTATATTTCTACATGCAAATTAAGTATCTTTCTTGAATAAAATATGCATAGAATGTATCTATATATTGTGAGTATTATATATATAACAATATTATAACTAAATCTAACTGATTGTTTACATAAAAAGTCTTTAAAAGATTTCACTTTTGTAATATAATTTTGGTATTCAAATATATAGTTTGCAAATAGAATATTTAAGTTAGTTTTCGGACTAACTTTTGTTATTTTAGTAATAAAGTTAGGAGATAGATTTCATGATAGATTTAACAAAAAACCACCCTTTTAAAACAATTTTATTATTTAGTATTCCTTTATTAATTGGAAATATTTTTCAACAAATATATAGTTTGTCCGATACTATAATTGTTGGTAAAACTCTTGGCGTTGATGCCTTAGCAGCTGTTGGATTTACTGGATCTATCTCCTTTTTAATAATTGGTTTTGCTCAAGGTCTTACTATTGGTATGTCTTTGTTAATTGCAAAATTTTATGGAGCTAAGCAATATGATCGTGTTAAAACTAGTTTTGCTGCTAGTATTATAATTAGTTTTATAGCTTCTGTACTCTTAATGGCTCTATCGTTTACTTTTTTAGATGACATGATGAAATGGATGAATACTCCTGTTGAAATTGAACAAAGTGCAAAAATCTATTTGTCTACTATTTTTGCTGGTCTTCCTTTTATATTGTTATTTAACTTGTTCTCTAATGTTATTAGAGCCTTAGGTGATTCTAAAACGCCTTTATTCTTTCTAGCAATTTCTTGTATTGCTAATGTAGTTTTAGCTTTAATTTTTATTTGTATTTTTAACATGGGAATATTTGGAGCTGGCTTAGCTACTTTTATTGCTTATATTATTCCTGTAATACAATGTATATATCTAATCAAAAAGAATATGCCAATGTTAGTTATTAATAAGGATTCTTTTGAAAATATTATTTTGAGTGATTTTTCTAATCATTTAAAAATGGCCTTGCCTATGGGGTTTCAAATGTCTATTATTGGTATTGGCGTTATTGTTCTACAAACTACTTTAAACTCATTAGGAACTGATGTAGTAGCTGCACAATCTATTGCTAATAAAGTTGATCAACTTGCAATACAACCATTGAATTCTATAGGAATTGCTATGGCTACCTTTACTGCTCAAAACTATGGTGCAAAGTTATATCAAAGAATTATTGTTGGTGTAAAACAGACACTCATTGCTTCTATTACTTTTGGTATATTTGCTGGTTTACTAATTATATTTTTAGGTAAAATAATTATTCTAGGTTTTGTATCACCTGAAGAAACTGCTGTTATTGAACTTACTCAAACTTATTTTTTAATTACTGAAAGTGGTTATTTTATTCTAGCAACTCTTTTTGTATTAAGAAATACACTTCAAGGTCTAGGCTATGGTATAACTACTACGGCAGCAGGAATTGCTGAGTTAGTTATGCGTTCTTTTGCAGCTATTGTGCTAGTTCAATATATTGGTTTTGCTGGTGCTTGTCTAGCTAGTCCTTTAGCTTGGTTAGGTTCAACTCTTATTTTAATTATTAGATATAAATCGGCAAAATCATTATTAAAAGATGAAACATATGATATATATTTTGATATTAATACTTATAATTCTAATGATTTAGTAGCTGCATATTAGTTTATATATTTCAAATTATTATCTTAATAAATATTATTAGTACTAGTATACTAATGATTTTATAAATTGATACTTAGTATTTAATACTACTATTAAAAAAGACTGAATTTACCTATAATTGGATAAATTCAGCCTTTTTGTATTCTTTATAGTAAATATGACATTTCTTGTTTATATGCCATATCCCAAAATAAGTATTCAAACTCTACACTTGAGATAAATATTTCTTCTATTTCTTTTTTTTGTTCATTAGTTTTTGTTGCTACTATTTCATCTATTACATCATAAAACCATTCAAATGATTCTTCAAAGTTATTACTTGAATAACTATCTATCCATGTTTTATAATAATTATTTTCATACTTGTCTTGATATTGCTGTTTCAGTCTTCTTGCATAGTCACTATAAACCCAAGCACAGGGAAAGATTGTTGCAAGTATATGCACTAATTCTTTAGTTTGTCCTACAGCTAACATGTTAGCTGTGTAGGTTCTATTATATAAAGATGCTTTTGTGTTTTGAATTTGATCATTATTTATGTTAAATTTTTTCATATAATATATGTGTGTTTGCATCTCATTTGCTAGAATGTTATGTTGGACATTAGTCAGTTTGCTTAATATGTCAATATCATCAGCTTTTACTACTGCTAATGCGTATACTTTAGCATACTGTATTAAATATTGGTAATCTTGTAGAAGGTAAAATTTGAATTTTTCTTTTTCTAAAGTTCCTTTTCCAATTTCTTGTACAAATGGATGGTTATACCCTTTTTCCCATACTTCCATGGCTTTATCCTTTAGTTGTCTTGAAAATGACATTGTTATCATCCTTTATATTATTTTTGTTAATTCTTTGATGTTTTTTGCTGCTTGTTTTATATTTTTCTTGCCTATGATTGCTGAAACAATAGCTACTCCATCTATATTAGTATTTCTAAGTTTATCTATTGTTTGCTCATTTATACCACCAATAGCTACTACTGGTATTTTTAGATTTTTTTTAATATTTATTAGTGTTTCAATTGAAACATTGCTAGCATCATCTTTTGTTTTAGTAGTAAATACTGCACCTACTCCTACATAATCAGCTTTATCAATTTCTGCTTGTTTAGCTTCTTTAAGGTTACTAACAGATATTCCTAATATTTTATTTTTTCCAATTAATTTTCTAACTATCTTAGCATTTAAATCTTTTTGTCCTACATGTATACCATCGGCATCTATTGCTAAAGCAATATCTACTCGATCATTAATTATTAATGGAATTTGATACTTTAGACATACTTTTTTTATTTTCATTGCCTGGTTATAAAATTCTAGACTATCTAGGTTTTTTTCTCTTAATTGTATTATGCTACAACCACCTTGAATTGCTTGTTCTACTGCATCTTCTAGTTTTGTTACACTCATTATTTTTGAATCTGTCACTAAATATAAACTATAATTAATGTTTGATTTCATTTATCTTACACTTTTCATTAAATATTACTTCATCAATTTTACTGACTGCATCTATTATTCCGATGTGAAAGCTACCTAATCCTGCATCTATGTTTCTTTCTAAGGAAATTTCTCCTGCAATACCCATTACTGAAATTGCTGTTGCACAAGCACTTAAATAGTCATCTTTATTTGCTGCTAAGCAAGCTGCTATAAGAGATGTTAACATACATCCTGTTCCAGTTACTTTAGCTAGTTGTTCTACTCCATTATGTATTTCGATGCTTTTTTCACTATTGCTTATTACATCAATTTCTCCTGTTATAGCTACAATACAGTCTAATTTTTTTGCTAGGTTTCTAGCTATCTCTACTTTGTTATCATTTCTTTTAATATCTTGTTCTGATGCATCTACACCTTTTGTTTTAGAATTTAATCCTGCAATAAAGCTTATTTCTGATATATTCCCTCTTAATACTGTTATTTTGACTCTGTTTAATATTCTAGATATTGCTTCATCTCTTAATTCTGATGCTCCTACTCCTACTGGATCTAGTACTACAGGAATATCTAATTGATTAGCTCTTTCACCTGCTTTTATCATTGCTAAGATTGTTCTTTGGTTAAGTGTACCTATATTCAATACTAAAACTGAACTAATGCTAACTATTTGTGCTACTTCTTTTATATCATCTGCCATTAGTGGTGAAGCACCTATGCTTAATGTTATATTGGCACAATCATTAACACTTACATAGTTTGTAATATGGTGTACTAATGGTTTTATATCTTTTACATTTTTTAAATTATTTGTATATTGGTTCATTTTTCTAGTCTTCTTTCTTTTGATTTTGATATAAATTATAAAAGTGGTTTGTTGGTCCATGACCACTTCCAATATTAAGTGAATGTTTAATTGCAGTTGTTACATATTTTTTTGCTTGTGCAACTGCTTCATTTAAAGATAATCCTTTTGCTAAATTAGATGCAATTGCTGAAGAATAAGTACATCCTGTTCCATGCGTATTTTTTGTATTTATTCTTTCTGCTTTATAGTAATAAAAATTTTTTCCATCATATAAGATATCTGTAGCATCTTCTTTACTGTGTCCACCTTTTATTAACACTGCTTTTGCCTTCATATTTATTATTATTTTAGCTGCCTTTTCCATATCTTTATGATTTTCTATTTTCATTTGAGCAATTTCTTCTGCTTCGGGGATATTAGGTGTTATTAAATCAGCTATCGGCAGTATTACTGCTTTCAGTGTTTCTATACTGTCTCTTGCCATTAAAGCACTTCCGTTCTTAGCAAACATTACTGGATCAACAACTATATTTTTTGCCTGATATTCTTTTAACTTTATAGCTACTGTATTCATAATTTCTTTACTTGATAACATTCCTATTTTGACTGCTTCTGGTCTTAAGTCTTCAAATATCGCTTCTATTTGTTTATTAATTATATCGATATTTATATCTTGATAATCCAAAACTGTCTGGGTATTTTCTGCAACTACTGAACAAACCACTGACATTCCAAATAATTCATGTGCTGAAAAGGTTTTGATATCAGCCTGAATTCCAGCACCGCCACTGCAATCTGATCCTGCAATACTTAATATTGGTTTCATTAATATGCCTTCTTTCTATATAAATAAAAAATGATGCCCTGTATAAAGCACCATCATATTTTCAATGGTTTGCTTCCTACACTAGTGTTAACTAACAGGTTCAAAGGGTCAAGTTTAACTTTCTCAACGATCAATCGTTCCCCTGCAAACATAATTATTTTGTTTTAAATATAAAAAGCTCCAAAAAGGAGCTTAAATTTTAATTTACTGCTTCCTTCGCTAGTGTTAACTATCAGGTTCTAAGGGTCAGGTTTTACCTTCTCAACGATTAATCGTTCCCCTGCATTCATTTTATATATATTATTAGTTTACCATTAGAATATGCCTTTGTAAATATTAGTATAAGGAATTTTATTTTTTAGACTCTTTAAATGCTGATACATTTATGTGTACTGTATCTGCTTTCTTGCTTGCAACTGTTGTAAATGTTACACCATTTATTATTGTTTCTTTACCTGTTGCAGCAATTATTTTATCCATGTCTTTTGCTGTTAGTTCTTTAATTGTCTGTGATTTAAGCAGTGTATTTACTTCTTTTAAAAGGGCTGCTGTTTCTTTTTTAGGAGCGATGTAATCTACTGATGTTAATCCTATATTATCTTTATACTTTCCTATTGTTATTTCTATTTTATTTTTTTCTCCACTAAAATATCCCTTTTTTTCTTCAGGTAATTTTTTAAATTCTTTTATTACAGCATCATAATATGTACTACTTTTAAAAATGTTATCACTTTTGTTTTTGTCTGAATCAAAAGCTACTTCTTGACTTGTAGCCTTTGCATCTGCTTTGGTTTCTGTTTTAGTATCTGCTTTTTTTTCGGCTTTTTTTTGCCCACATGCTGTTGCGATAATGCATATGCATACTATTGCAAATATTTTTTTAAATTTCATTTTATTTCTCCTTTTTATCAATTTTACTTATTATATCTCCTTTCTTTTTCTTAATAATATAGTAGCAAATTCATTAATTAAAAGTCCTTATTTTTTTCTTAAGTTACTCTTACTTTTTAGTAACAATTATCATAAAATATTTAGATTTATTATTTTTAATATCACTCTAGGTAATAAAAAAAACGCTTTTTAAAGCGTCTTGATATTATCTTTATTCTTTTATCTGATGTAACATCCATAAATAGCCAAATTCATCTTTAAACATTGAGTTAGTTACTTTATATTCTTTCATCTCTTTTATTGGTTGTATTTCAATACATCCAAGTCTTAGTGCTTTTTTATGAACTTCTTCTATATTTAAAACGACTACATTAAACCATATTGGCATATAAATATCTGGTTTTGGTGCATGTAAATGGTATTCTTCATTTTCGTCTAACATATGAAATCTTGTGTTAAATATTTTGAATACTACTTCGTTTAAGCCTACTTCTAAGTTTGTTTTCTCTAATAGTTCTACATCAAAAATGCTTTGATATATTTTGATGGCTTGTAAACTATCTTTTACTATGAAATCAATTTCTACTCCTGTATACATAAATTACCTCCCTGTTTGTACTTCTTATATTTATTATACAATATTGTGTTAAATTATAATAGACTTTACATTTAAGTTTTTTATAATATTAAAGATTTACTTTATAGTCTAGATTAGTTACTAGCTTTAATTTGTATTTAAATAGATAATTTAGTATTAAGGCTACTATAAATGGTGCAACTGCAAATGCCATAATTGTTGTTACAATGTTATTTAGGTTATATCCAACTATACTTAAATGTGTAATTGGTCCTATTAAACCACAAGTACCAAACCCTGCTGATAATGAAGTTCCTTGAATGTTTAAATATACTCCTAATGTTGATGTTATAGCTGATGCAAGTGCACCAGGTATTATCATTTTAGGATTTTTTATAAAGTTTGCCATTAGTAGTTTTGGTGATCCTAATATTATAGCAATAGATGTTCCTAGCCCATTTTGTTTATAGCTTAGTGTTGCTAGTGTTATTGCCATTGTTGCGATTCCTAGTGTTGCAATTCCACTTGCATTTCCTGTAATTGAAATTAGTAGGGCTATTGCTACAGATGATATAGGTGATACGATTATAATTCCAAAACTAACTGCTATGAGCACTGCCATAATATAAGGTTGTAATTGCATAAAATATTGTATTGAAGTACCTATAGCTTGTGATATTAGTCCAATAGGTGCTGCCGTGTAGTAACAGATTAAACTTGTTACAAATACTGTTATTGCTGGTAATAATATTAGTTTATATGCTTTAAGCTTAGGTCCTATGTAAGTGATTATTATTAATGCAATGATGGCTCCTATTGCCATATTTATGATATCTCCTGTTCCTTTTATTAAGAACATTCCTTCTTCATTAATACCTTTTAATACACCACCTGCCATAAATGTTGATGCTATTAGTGATGCGCCACTTATTATATCTAGTTTATAGTTATAGGCTATACATGCTCCTATACTAACTCCCATTAAAGAATTAGCTAAACTTAAATATGGACTTATATAATTTAGTTCTAATAGTTTGGCTATTTGTCCAAATACAGCATCTGGCATTAATGCTATTACTACTCCAATACTCATTCCATTTAATATTTTAAATAAATGGTCTTTTATTAATGTCATTCTTTTTCTTACCTTTGTCTTTCTTTTAGTTTATTTGTTTTATAAAAAATACCACAGTTATCCTTATTGTGACAACTAATTAATGTTCTTTAGAATGATTTTCACTTTTTTTTAACGTAGTATCTATATTAATGAAAATTATCTTACTAGAATAAAATATGTGTTTATAGCTATTTTTTATCATTTATCTTTTATTATTTTGTGATGTTTAGATAACATTTGTATTAAAGATAAATTTTGATTTTTAACATTAAGTAAATATGGTATAATACTCATATTCGCAAGGGGGTATTATATGAAAATATTTTTTTCTAGTATTTTAATGATTATCTATGTTATTTTGATTGCTTTAACTTTGTTTATTTTACCTAATTCTGTTCACGCTCATTTAAGTAAGTATACTGCTTTATTATTAATTGTTCCATCTTTAGCTCTTGGGTATAAATATGCTTTTAATAGTAATTCTGATAATAAGCTTGCCATTCGATTATTTATTGTAATATGGATTATATTATTAATTTTAATTGCTTTAGGTATTGTTAATTTATAATAAAAAGGACTAATGTCCTTTTTATTTTTTGTAGATATCACTTATAAATTCGATTGCTTTTGCAAATATTCCTTTGTTTTGTACTTCATTAGCTACTACTACCTTTGTATTATTAATTGGTGTATTATCAAAGAATTGGGTTGTATCATTGATACTCATAACTCCAATTTCTTCACCTTTTTTATTTACATAGAACTTGTTTAGATGTTTGTTATAGTGTTGTAATTCTTCTATACTAAACTTAAAGTCTTGTCCTTTTTCTAGATATAAATAATATGGTTTGTCTAATGTAAATGTTACTTCATTAGTAGTAAATCCAGCTTTTGAATTTATTTGTATTTTATCTTGCATATTAACTGTTTCTAAATTATTAGCATATGAGTACATGCTAGCAATATCTGAATATAATGAAACTCTTGATTTTGATGCAAGAGATATAGCTAACAATGTGTTATTGTTTTCATCTTTTTTTAAGGCAACAATTGCATTTGAGTATTCTTCTATATTTGATCCTGTTTTTAAACCGAATACATTTTTTATTCCACTACTATTTCCATCCATTATTCCATTTACATTATGTAATGTTATTGGATTATTGTTACTTGTTCCTATTGTAGTTTCTAAATGATTTCCTGCTTCTATTATTTCAGGATAGTTTTTTTGTATTTGTTTAACTAGTAATACTAAATCATATGGTGACATTAAATTTTTTCCATCAGCTGCTTCTAAACCGACTTTTTTAATATATTTTCCATCTAAACCTGAAGTTGAAACAAAACTTGAATTTGTCATTTTCCACTCTTTTGCATTTGCATTCATTGCATTTACTGCAGCAGCTTGAGAACCAAATATTTCTTCTGCTAATAAAATCGATGCATCATTTCCTGAAGGCATCATTACTGCTTCATATAGTTCTTTTATTGTAAACTGTTGTCCTGATTTTAATCCTGCACTTGAAAAGTTAGAATGATTGTTTACATCATCAATTAGTTTACTTACTTTTACATTAGTATCTAGTGTTTTATTAACTGTGGCTAGTTGTTTAGACACTGTAGCTAAAAACATTGTTTTACTTACTGAGTAAACTGGAATAGATTGTTGCATATTATGATTAAATATAACCTGATTAGTATCTAAATTCATTAACAAACTAGCTTTATTACTTGTTTTTAATGTTGAGTAATCAAATGATATGTCTTTTTCTATATTTTGATTATTATTAACCTCTGTTACCTTATTTGGCATAAAGTATTTAAAGGCTGTAAAACTTATTAAAAGTAATAGTATTACAATTGGAATTATTTTTCTTTTTTTCAATTGGCATCATCCTTTTTTTATATTTTTGTTTATTTTTATTGTATCACATTTAACATATATATTATATATCTAGTAAAAAACTTGAATATCTTCTACTATTATTTTAAATATAAAAAAATGAATTGTAGATTAAACATAATTTACAATTCATTTATATAGTTCTTAAACTAACCTATTTAGTGAAAATTCTATTTAGGATATCTACACCTTCAAGTGCATCTTTTGCATAGAAATCTGCATTAATTTTATCGGCATATTCTTGTGTTAAAACAGCACCTCCAACTATTATTGTTATTTCAGGGTGTATTTTTTTCAAATAAGTTATAATTTCTTCCATACTTGATACTGTAGTTGTCATTAAAGCACTTAATCCAACTACTTTGACATCATTAGCTTCTAGTGATGCTAATATATCCTCTTTGCTTACATCTTTTCCTAAATCTATTACTTGATAACCATAATTTTCAAATAATACTCTAACAATATTTTTACCTATATCATGAACATCACCTTTTACAGTAGCTACGATAACTTTCTTATTTTCTTTTTTGTCTGTTGCTGGTAATTTTGTTTTTATTATTTCAAAAGCTGTCGCAACTGCTTGTGCACTTTGTATTAATTGTGGTAAATACAGTTTTTGTTGTTCAAAAAGATTTCCTACTTCATTTAAAGCCACTACTATTTCATTTTCTATTATATCAAGTGGTTCTCTTGTTTGTAATTCTTTTTTAGTTATTGTTGCTACTTCTTCTTGTAGTCCTTTTTTTATTGCTTGTTGCAATGTATTTTCAATGGCTACAATTTCACTTTCTGTTTTAGTTTCTTTACTATTATTTTGTATATAATTTTTACTATCAAGATCATGATTTATCAATACTTGTGAAGCATCAATAGCTTCATTAATCTTAATACTTGCTGGATTTACTATTCCTGAATCTAAACCTTGATAGATTGCCATTGTTAAAAAAGCAGCATTTAATGCATCTCTATTAGGTAGTCCAAATGAAACATTAGATATTCCTAGGATGGTTTTTACTCCTAGTTTTTTTATTTCTTTAATAGCATCAATACTAGCTATTACATCCTTTTGTTGTGCTGATGCTGTTAGTGTAAGACAGTCTATTATTATATCTTGTGGTTTTATTTGATATTTTGCTGCTTCTTTTACTATTGTTTCTGCCATTTCTATTTTTTCTTCTTTTGTATATGCTAATCCCTTTTCATCAATCAAAAGACCTATAACTGCTGCCCCATATTTTTTTATTATTGGAAATATCGCATCCATACTTTCTTTTTTTGCATTCACTGAATTAATTATTGGTTTACCATTATATTCTCTTAAGGCTGCTTCTATTGCATAAGGGTTGGCACTATCTAATTGAAGTGGTGTTTTTACATATGATTGAATTAGCTTTGTATAATATAATAATAAAGCTGCTTCATCTTGTTTTGGAATACCCATATTGATATCTATGATGTCTGCATGTTCATCCTCTTGTAATATAGCTTCTTTTATTACAAGGTTATGGTTTTGACTAGTAATTGCTTCTCTTAAAAATCTTTTTCCCGTTGGATTTATTCTTTCTCCTACTTTGATAAATTCTTTATCAAAAGTAACGGTCTTTGTTGCACTTGCTACTCTAGTATAATTTTTTTCAGAGATATTTTTATGTGGTAATATTTCTATTAATTGACTAACTTTTTCAATATGTGAATAGTCTGTTCCACAACATCCTCCTACTATTTGAACCCCTGCTTCTATGATATCTTTCATATATGTTTTAAATTCATCTGCATCTATGTCATATTCTAATTTTTCTGAATCTAGATTTGGCATTCCTGCATTTGGTTGGACCATTATTGGAGTTGAACTTGCTTTAACAAACTGTTTTACTAGTGGCAACATCTGTTTAGGACCAAAACTACAGTTTAATCCTAATGCATCTACTCTTAAACCTTCAAGGGTTGTTACGATGCTTAAAACATCATTTCCTAGTAAGGTTGTTTTTTCATTATCAAAGGTCATTGTTACAAAGACTGGTTTACTACTATTTTCTTTTATTGCTAGAACTGCTGCTTTTACTTCATATAAATCTGATTGTGTTTCTACTACAAATACATCAAAATTTTCATCTGCAACAGATAGTACTATTCCTTTGTAGGCATTGTAGGCTTTTTCAAAGCTTAAAGTTCCATTTGGTTGTAACAAGATTCCTAGTGGACCAATATCAAAGGCAATAAATGATTGTTTTTCTACTCTACTTGAAGCAATTTGAGCATTTTTTACGGCTTGTATTGCGACATCTTTTAATTTGTATTTACTGTTCTCAAATTTAAATGGATTTAGTCCAAATGTATTTGTTAGTATAATATTACTGCCACTCTCTAAATATTTTTGGTGTATATCAACGATATTTTCTGGATTTGTAATATTTAACTCTTCTGGAATTGCTGGTATTTCTATATTACTTTGTTGAAGCAATGATCCCATTGCTCCATCAAATAATAAGAAGTTATTTTTTATATACTGTTTAATATTCATTTTTTTGTTCCTCACATTCTTATTGACAGTTATTTTTTATAATGCATGTATTACACTTGTTGTAGATTTCTGTATTATCTATTTTTACAAATGCTGTTACTGATTTTGATGGTACTAATATTCCATTTTCTAATACACTTATGTTTGACTTATCTTTTATTAATGGAAGTAGTTCTGTTTGTTTAATTAATGGACTATCTCCATAACCAATTGAAAATCTTTGCTTGTAGTTTGTTGTATATTTGCTTAGTTGTTCATCAATATATTGTTCTATGTATTCTGTTGCAACTGCATTTAAGCTATAGGCTACACCTATGTCAATTACTAGATTTCGTTTTATTTGTAAATCTATTTCTTTACCTAGTGTTGCACTTATTAGGTATGCTTGTGTTGTTGTATTAAAATATTTTACTAAATCTTTGCTTTTTATTGTTACTTTATTATTAATAATTACTTTATCCATTTCTGTTTTTATACTTATTTTAGTAATAGTAAATATTGGTTGAACATTATCTTGTATTATTTTAATGGCTTTATTTATATTATCTTGTGTTGTTTGATCTAAATCTTTATTAGGATAGTTTAAATACCTTTTTATATTTGCGATATTTAATTTCATTAGTTATCACTTCGTTCTTTAAGATGTTTAATTAATTCAATTGTATAATCTATTTTTCTTAGTGGTGTTGATATGGTGAAACCATCAACATACTCATATAGTTTATCAATTATTTTTTTACAAAATGCGACACTTATTTTTTGATACTCATTTTTATCAGCATCTTCTAACTTATTTAAAAGTTTATCAGGTATTTCTATTCCTTTTACTTCATTATGTAAAAACAATGCATTTTTGTAGGAAGCTACTGGATAGATACTAACAATGATTGGTATATTAAGTTCTTTTTTAGCTCTTTTAACATTCTCAATTGCTTGATTAGTAAATATTGATTGAGTTATAAAATAATCTACACCTTTTTCTATTTTTATTTTTGCTCGTATAAGTTCTATATCAAAGTTATGACTATTTATATTTAGTGCTGCTGCTATGTAGTATTGGTTATTACTAAATATATCGTTGTTCAATTCTTTAATAAAGTTTATTAAGTTGTAGGAATTAAAATCAAATACTCCTTTTGTATAGTCTCGATCTATTTTTGCTATACCATCTCCACTTAATGCTAAAACATTATTTACTCCAAATAGATTAGCTCCTAACAGTGATGCTTTTAAGGCTATCTGATTTTTATCTCGACATGTTAAATGTGGAATTACTGTTATTTGTTCACTTGATAGTTTGGCTGCAAGTAACATTGAATCTGCTCTTGTTCTTGCTAATGGTGAATCTACTAAGCTTATAGCATCTACTTTAACTGCTTCAAACTTTTTTATAGCATTTTCTAAATAAGTAGTATCTATATTATTAGGTGGTTCTAACTCAGCACAAATTATTTTTTTATTTGAATGAAATAGTTCTTTTATTTTTGATTTGGTATTGTAATTATGAAATATTTCATGGTGCTGCTTACTGGTAGGTTCTACATACATATTTATCTTTTCTGATAGTGCTTTAATATGTTTTGGAGTTGTGTAACAACATCCTCCAAGTATTTTTACATTTGATGTTTTTAGTTTTACCATTACATCTGAGAAATATGATATGTTTTGTTTTAGTAAAAACTCATCATGATAATCACTAACATATCCAGCATTTGGCATAATTGATAGTTGATAATCACTTTCTATATTTTGAATTAATTTAAGCATGTTATTTGGACCTATTATACAATTTAAACCAACATAATCTGTATATTGTGATGCTACTTTTAATAATGTTTTATAGTAATTACCTGTTTGAGTATATCCATCTTGATCTACTGCAAAAGATGTTATTACTATTGCATTTTGAATGTTTTCTTTTATATATTTAATTGCTGTTGAAACACTTTCATATTCTAAAAGTGTTTCAAATAAGAAGTTTTTGATACCTCTTTTTTCAAATACTTTTACGATGTCTATGTATTCATTATGATTATGTATTGTATTTATTGGACCAATATCTGCAAATATTGTTATTTCATCACTTACAACTGCTAAAGCATTGTCTATTGCTGCATTTATTAATATGTCTCTTTTTGTTTCTTCTATTAAATTGCTATTCAATCCAAATGTATTTGTTTTTATTGCTGTCGCTCCTGCTTTAAGATACTGTTTATGTATCTCTTGGATTATTTTAGCATCTGAAATATTACTTAACTCGCTACTTTTATATGTATTTTGTAGTTGATTAAAGTATGTACCCATAGCTCCATCAAAGATATAGTCTATTTTACTCATTTTTTGTTTCCTGGCATATTAGAATTGAGCTATTTAGTAGCTAATTATATGTACCTTTTCCTTTCTAAATAAAAAAACTTTCTAGGTTAGTAGAAAGTTTTACTTTGTCTATTAGCCCGTGATGATCCCATCACGAGTTGTCAGTTTTATTTATTTGACATTAGGTGATGGTTATTAATATGTGTGCACATGTCCATCATCATACGTTTATTTAGTTTCATGTCCATCACTCCTTTGTGTTATATTATCATATTATTTATATCTTTGTAAACTTATTTGTTTTCTTCTTTACTGTTTTTTTGCATTCTTTTTAAATACAATACGCTTAATAGAAATGCCATCGCACTAAATGGGATTGCAAGTAACTCATAGTGTTCAAAGGACACATCTTGCTCTAAGATATCTGCTGTTGTTATTTTTGTATCATCGGTTTTAATTATTGCTGATGGTATATTTTGTTCTTCTATATTTGAATAAGAGTTTGCACTTATTGTATTGTTTAATGGTAAATCTTTTGTTATAAAAGTTAGACTTAAGGTTAACATAATAGTTAAAAATAGTTTTTTCATATAGATGCCCCTCCTTTTTTAAAATTATATCACTTCTAATTAAGTTGTGAAAGATTGTTTACTATTTTTACTCTATTTGTTAACAAAAGTATAATATTGCTTAATTAAAATATCATAATAAAGGTTTTTTGTTAATAAGAAAACCCCTATTTAAAGGGGTTTGTGTAAAATTGATGTTCATATCTTCAGATATATGAATTATCCTTACTGATTATTAATTTTTTCGTATTTATCATTTAGTTCTAACCATCTATTTGTCTTATTTTCAAATTCTATGTTAGCTTTTTCTAGTTCATCTGAGATTTTTTGGACTTGATCAAAGTTAGTAGCTTCTTTGCTCAATTCTTCTGATAATTGTGCAATTTTAGCTTCTAATTGTTCTATATCGCTATCTATTGTCTCAAATTCCTTTTGTTCTTGATATGTAAATCTTAATTTCTTTTGTTTTGTATAATCATTCTTTTTAGGTTTTATGACATTTTTTTCGGTATTATTACTATTTAAATATATTGAGTAATCATCGTTAGTTATTGTTATATGATGGTTAGTTATTATCCATAATGAGTCTACTATCTTATCCATAAAATATCTATCGTGGCTTACAACTAACACGATTCCTTTAAAATTTGTTAGATAATCTTCTAATATTGTTAATGTTGTTATATCTAAATCATTTGTTGGTTCATCTAGTATTAAAAAATTAGGAGCTTTCATTAAAACACCTAGTAGTAAGAGTCTTCTTTTTTCTCCACCAGATAATTTACTTATTAAACTGTATTGTGCTTCAGGAGTAAATAGAAATTTTTCTAACATTGCACTTGCTGAGATTTCACCTTCGTTTGTTTGGATAAATTCTGCTTTGTCTTTTATATAATCAATTACTCTTTCTGATTCTTTAAGATCATCACTATGTTGTGAGAAGTATCCAATATTTACGGTACTTCCATAGTCTAACTCTCCACTTAATGGCTTTATTTGTTTTGCTAAAGTATTTAATAAAGTTGTTTTTCCACTTCCATTTAGTCCTACTAAGCCTATTCTTTCATTTTGTTTGAATGTATATGTAAATTTATCAATTAGTGTTTTATCTTTAAAACCTACTTTTAAGTCTGTTATTTCGAGTATTTTTTTCCCTAGTCTTGTTTGCATTGAATCTAATATTAAATTATCTTCACTTGTATTTATATCTTTTTCTTGTAACTTTTCATATCTTTCTATTCGGTCTTTACTTTTTGTACTTCTTGCTTTTGGTCCTTGTAAGATCCAGGCTTTTTCTTGTTTTAATAATGCTATATGTTTTCTATTTTGTGATTCTTGATCTACTAACCTTGTTGCTTTTACTTCTAAATATGTTTGATAGTTACCATCATATTCATATATGGTACCGTTTTCTAATTCGACAATTTTATTAACTACTTTTTCTAAGAAGTAACGATCGTGAGTTATCATTAGTACTGCTTTATTTGTTTTTTCTAAATATTCTTCAAGCCATTTTATCATTAGTGCATCTAAATGGTTTGTTGGTTCATCAAGTATGATTAAGTCTGATGGCATTACTAGTGTTTTAGCAAGTGCTAGTCTTTTCTTTTGACCCCCTGAAAGTTTACTAGCAGCTATTTCATGATTTGTTAATCCTAGTTGGTTTAGTATTTTTTTTGCCATTGCAATTACTTGTTCATCTACTGAATTATCGCTTACATATTTTATCAAATCTTCTGTTGGAAAATCATTTGTATCTTGATCTAAATAAGCAATCTTTAGATTTTTTTTTGCCATTACATGGCTTTCTTCTAAATCACTAAAATTCTTAATAATTTTTAATAGTGTACTTTTACCTACACCATTAACTCCTATTATACCTATTTTGTCTTTATCATTTATATTAAAGTCTATATGATTTAATATTATTTTATCATTATATTCTACATATATATCTTTTAAGCTTATTATCATTTATATCATTCCTTATTATAATTTAGTTTCATCTTCTAAATAATCTGCCACTACTTTAGAAATTGGAATTCCTGTTTTTAAATATTCTTGGTATGTATTATCAGCGATTTCACCTGGAAGCATTACCTTTTCAAATCCATTTGCTGGTTTATTACTTTTTATTTCTTCACTCATTTGTTTCATGTCATCTAAAAATTTATCTATTGGCATAAAATTAGCTGGGTTTATTACTATAAATAGTTGTCCTATTGTAAGTTTACTGTCTGGATTATTAAAGGTGCTTGGTATGTTATCTCCTGCTGGAATATTTAACATTATACCTGCTAAGATATTTATCATTAACATTATGCTATAACCTTTAGCTTCTGCAAATGGCAACATTAATGCTGCTTTGTTTGGATCAGTTGTAGGATTACCTTGATCATCTATTGCCCAACCTAATGGTATTTCTTCACCTTTATTTCTTGCTTCCATAACATACCCAAATGCTTTAACACTGGTAGCCATATCAACTATTATTGGTCTAGAATCTTTAACTGGTGCTACAAAACCTAGAGGGTTTGTTCCAAAGTAAGCTTGGCTTCCACCATAAGGGGCAACTTGAGGTGGTGCTGTTGCAACTGCTAAAGCAACTAGATTTTCTTTTGCTGCCATTTCTAAATAGTATGCCATTGTTCCTGAATGGTTTAAATCTTTAGCCCCTATTATAGCAACTCCATGATTTTTAGCTATTTCAATTGCTTTTTCCATTGCTAATTTCGCAACTGGTACTCCTAAGCTATTATCACCATCGACATATCCAGTGCTTGTTGCAGTACTGACATATTTGATATTTGGGTTTAAATTACAAAATCCTCTTTTAATTCTTAGTATATATGATTTAACTCTATTACTACCATGTGAATGTATTCCTCTAGCATCAGCATATACTAAATGATTGGCAACTTCTTGTGCTTGTTTTTCATTTACTTTTGCTAACATTAGTTTTTTTATTATTAATTGTTTTAATTCTTCTTGTGTATAATATTTTATTTTTTTATCCATTGTTTACTCCTATTCTTTTTTCTAATTATATCATTTATACTATTAATTTGTAATAGCGTTCTATTATTTGAAAATACTATTATTACATCTACATATAAAAAAAGTAACTTACTTCATAAGAAATATGTTACTTTTTTGCTTAAAGTGATGCTTTATTATCAATATAAAAAATTGATTTTACCATTGATTTAAAGAATTCGCTATTAATTACTAATGCTAAATCAATACTAATTATTAATCGTGAGTTTTTATCATAGAAATCAATAATATCATATGTATAATAGTCTTCACTAGCTCTTTTAAACTTTGTTCTTATTTCTACATAATCGCTTTCTTTGATTGTTGCAACTAAAGTTTTATTTATATATAAACTATCCTTAGTTAATACTAATTTATTTGGTAAGAAGTCCCCATATTTTGTATTATCTGAATGTGGGTTAGAATTAAGTATTTGAGCTTCAAATTTTTTAAGATATGCATTTCTTACATCTATATCATTCATTGATTTGTCCTTTATTATTAAATAACTAAAGATAACACCTTTTTGATCATCAATCTCTTTAATAGCTCTTTGTGTTTTTATTGTTGAATAGTCACTTAAGATAGTTTTAATAAGTTCAATGCTTGTTTTGGCATCTTTTATCTTGCGACCTTTTCTATAATATTCACTAGTTATAAGTATCCAATTTGAATCTTTACTCATTCTAAATGCTAAAGCATTACACATTCCATATGCAATACCTAGATCTTTTCTTATTGGAACCATTTGTTCTATATCTTTTAATTTATACTCTTCATTTATTTTCTTATTTGTTCTAAATTTTATATTTGTTCCATCATATAAAATATTATCTCTTTTATCTGTTGCTTTGGCAATTACTAATGTTAAAATTGCTAATACTAGTAATACGATTGTAATGTAAATATCAAATGTTTTATATGGTTGGAAAGTTCTAATTATTTGAAAGTGAACTAAACCGTTTATTATAGCACTTGCTATAGCTAAAACAAAAAATACTTTAGCAAAAGTATACGCTACTTTTACTTTTTGGTTTATAACTTTTGTATAAATATTCATTTAATCACCCCTATGAGTTATATGAAACTATTATAACACAAGTATTCTTTACATTAAAGACTAGTCTGAAATATCTATAATAATTTATAGTGATTATAATTTGTGTAAAGTGTAAAGTTAACTTCTACACTTCCACTTAATTCGTAGAATTAAGTCTTACATCGATTATCATTAAAATATCAGTAGAAGTTAGTCTTACACAGGTATACAATAGTATTAATAGATTTCGCTTTTTATATTTTTATGAAAGAGTGATTAGTATGGAAACAAACAAAGGTAAACATTTAACTTTAGTAGAAAGAGAATACATTGAAAGTAAACTTAAAGAACTTGCTACTAAAACTTCAATCGCTAAAGATTTAGGTAAAAGTAAATCTACAATAAGCAAAGAAATTAAAAATCATCGATACTTATATATTAAGTCTTATTCAAGAGATAGAAGTCTTGTATTTGATTGTATTCATATGCAAGAATGTAAAGTTAATAAATGTAATAATACTTGCTCTGATTATTCAATGATACCTTGTAAGCATAGAGATAAAATAATCGGTGTTTGTAATGGATGTGTTGATATAGTTAGCTGTAGATATACTAGGTATAGATATGATGCGAAAAGAGCTCAAAATGAATATGAGTATTCACTTGTAGATTCACGTATAGGTGTAAACCTTACTACTTCTCAAGCTTCAATTATCGGTTCTATTATCAAACCTTTAATAAATAATGGACATTCTCCATATGCGATTATTAAATCTAATGATAATTTAAATATTTGTGAAAAGACACTCTATAATTATATTTCTAATGGAGTCTTTTCTAAAGATGGTTTAATAGATCTCGATTTAAGATGTAAAGTATCAAGAAAAGTAAAAAAAATTAAATCAAAGCCAAGAAATAATAGAGCTTATTTAACCAACAGAAAGTTTAATGACTTTGAAAAATATTTATTGGAACATGCTTCATCCTCTGTAGTAGAAATGGATACAGTATATAATAATATATCAACTGGTCCATTTATTCAGACTTTTTATATTAGAAAATTCAAAATTATGATTGGGGTCTATCAAAATGAAAAATCTATGGAAGCAATGGTAAATGGTCTAAAATATTTAAAGTCTTTACTTGGAGATGACTTATATAAAAATATATTTCAGGTGATTTTAACAGATAGAGGTAGTGAATTTTATGCAACTGATAAAATTGAAGAATTAGGTAGTAAATTATTTTATTGTGATCCAATGGCTTCATATCAAAAAGCAAATGTTGAAAGAGGCCATGTAACATTGCGATATATATTGCCAAAAGAAAAAGATCTAAATAATCTTGGCTTAAAATCACAAGAAGATTTAGATCTAATCTTTTCACATATTAATTCATATCCAGTTGAAACTTGTAATGGTAAATCACCAATTAATTATATGAAATATTTTATTGATAACACCAATGAAATATTACAATTACTAAAAATTAGTGAAATAGAACCTTCAAGTATAATACTTAAGCCAAAACTTATAAAGAAATAAACCGTAACGAATTAATATCAAAATAAGCGAAATTCTATCGAATGAATGAATACATACATAGTAGAAGTTAGTGTTACAACATTACAAAATTACAAAACTACTATGATTTTCAGTGTGTAGAAATTAGTCTTACTTTGAATATAAGTATACCACTATAGATAAGTATTGAAAGTAAACATCACTAAAAAAACACCTTTTAATCGTTAGATATAGAATTTAGTATTACATGAACCATCTATAGCCTAAGTGTAGAATTAAGTTTTACACTTTACCTGATTATAATTTGTTATACTATTATGCTATATCTTTTTTTGCACACACATAATATGAGATAGCTGAATATAATACTAACAATATTGCTCCTGAAATAAATACTGTTCCATAGGTATTCATGTTAGTAAAATCTATACTAGATAAATTACTTATTGGAGAATATGGTATTAAATTAACTTTAAGTTTTGAATCTAATAACATATAGATAAGTGGTAAGAAGTTAGTTGCTGTAACCATAAAGATAATTGTTCCACTTGATCTTTTACTAATTACTGACACTAATACTGCAAGTGCAACCATTACGACATTTAAAAAGTAGTTCAGTGCTAAATATTGTAAAAGTTGACTAATGTTGTTAATAGATGCTTCACTCATAAATATCTTAGAAGATAGACATAGTAATGCTGTGATTACTAGATAATATATTGCTACTCCTATTGCCCAAGTAATTATGTAAGCTATTGCGATATTTCCTCTTGATTTAACACTTGAAGCAATATTTTTCATATAACCACTAGTGTAATCAGAGCAAACAAATATTCCTACTCCTATTGTTATTACCATTGGTATTAATGAACCTCTAAAAAATGCTACTATAACATTTGGTATTATCGCAATTTCTTTTGACATATACTCTTCTGGATATACTCCCATACTATAGGTAACCATTACTGCAAACATTCCTAATATTCCTAATATTATATAATAACTTTTAGTTCTTATTAATCTATATAAATTCATTTTAATTAAATTACTCATAGTCAGCTTCTCCCATCATTGATATAAAGACCTCTTCTACACTTTCACTGTTTACATATATAGTGCTAACTAGTATTCCATTTTTTACTAGCATTTCATTTATTAGTGCTGACTCGATATTTTCATCATATATCTTAATAATATCTTTTTCTAAACTCATTTGTTTAATACCATATGTTTCTAGTAAACGATATGTTTCTTTTATATTATTTGTTTCTATTTGTATATATTTATTTGAAATTTCTTCTACTTCTTCTCTTGTTAATTCTTTAATTAATGTTCCTGATGATATTACACCATAACGATTACATATCTTTCCTAGTTCTTCTAAAATATGTGATGATATGATGATAGTTATCCCTTGATTTTGTAACTTTAATAGTATTTCTCTTATTTCTACAATACCTTGTGGGTCTAATCCATTAATTGGTTCATCTAATAATAATAATTCTGGATCATTTACTAAAGCCATTGCTATTCCTAAACGTTGTTTCATTCCTAATGAAAAAGTTTTGGTTTTATTTTTTGCTTT
Organism: Mycoplasma sp. P36-A1; assembly: GCF_049478495.1. Lineage (NCBI taxonomy): Bacteria > Bacillati > Mycoplasmatota > Mollicutes > Mycoplasmatales > Mycoplasmataceae > Mycoplasma > Mycoplasma sp. P36-A1. Next base: position 1,825,277 of record NZ_CP168083.1, read on the forward strand.
TTCTAATCCTACAAGTGTTAATAATTCTTTTATTTTTTGCTTTGGATTTTCAATTCCTAATAGCTGACATTTCATATACATATTTTCATAAGCAGTTAATGTTGTATGAAGTCCAGGATTTTCAATTAGGATTCCTATTTTTTTATGTGCATCTTTTAAATTAGTTTGTCCAAATAATTTAATTTCTCCACTTGATTGAGATATAAGGTTGGCTATTATTTTTAGAAATGTTGTTTTCCCTGCACCATTTCTACCTATAAAACCATATATTTCTTTTTTCTTAACATGCATATTAATATTATTAACCGCTGTCTTTTTACCAAACATTTTTGTAATATCTTTTGTTTCAATAATATATTCACTCATGTTTTACCTCCATTTTTTGATTGCTATCTACTGTATAAATCATTTTCTAGTCTTTTTATTGGTAATTATAGAAGTGATTTTTACTATGACCTTTCATGTCTATTATATAATATATCTAAATATGCTACTTTCATTTTTTGTTATATCTAAATTACAAAAGTGTAATGTTCATAAAAAAAAGCTCATATCATTATGATATAAACCTTGTATTTTTTAGTTTTAACGAGTAAATTGTTTATTATTAAAATCTGATATAAATCTTTTTACTTCTTCTTTTATTTCTGGATCATTACTTTTTAGTTTTTCATTAATTTCTTTAATATCTTTTTCTTTCAATATTCTATCTAAGTAAGGAAATAAAATATCATCTTCTTTATGAATATGTTCTTTTAGCATTTCTGCATATGCTATAACAGTCTCTTTTATTTCTTGTTCATTATTACTATTAAGTAATATTTTACGATATGCTCTTCCTTGCTCATGTTCTTCTAACATTACTTTTACTGCTTCATTTTCTGGATATAGGTTAAATAAGTATTGTTCTTCTTTTCCATGATGATAATCATCTGCATATGATTTAAGATAAGCAATTACTTGATCTAAATCACTTTTGTATTTATCTAAAAAGTTTGGTTTACTAACTATGAATTCTGCAGTATATAATAATTCTTTTACATAGGTATGTTCATCTATTAACATATTTATTATTTCATGATAGTCATTTGTATACTTTTCTGGTATAAACTTTTTCATTTCTTTTACTTCATTATTTATTAGTTTTTCCATATATATATACATTTCTACTTGGTCTTCTTTTGAAAAATTATGGATATCTAAAATATCTTTTAATAGACATGTTTTTATAGTGCAGTTAACACAATCGACATCGTTATATAAAAGGAATTCTCCAACTATTGGATGTTCTTCTATTATTTCAACAATTTTACCATCTCTATTCAAGCAGTTCACCTCCAACACTTATTACGTGTGTACTTAATGGTATATCTTTATCTATTTCTTTTAATGCTGTTTCTACTGCGTATGAAATACCTCCACAACATGGAACTTCCATTCTTACTACAGTTATTTCAGTTATATTATTTCTTTCAATTATTTCTTTTAGTTTGATAGCATAGTTAACATCATCTAGTTTAGGACATCCTATTACTGTTACATTATCTTGCATAAAGTCTTTATGGAAGTCTGCATATGCATATGCAGCACAGTCAGCTGCAATTAGTAGTTTATTATTATCAAAAGCTGCATGAGCAGGATCTATTAGTTTAATTTGGCATGGCCATTGTTTTAATTGTGAATTCATTTTATCTTTCTCCTTTTGTTTGTTGTTGATTCATATTATAATAGTAATTGTACGATAAATATGTTGCAATTGTAACAAGAAAAGGAAATTAATATGTATAATTTAAGTCTGCTTAAAAAAAATAATTTATTTAAAGATATTAATGATAATGATCTAGAACAAATAATGACACACTTTAGTCAAAGAGTTTATAATAAAAATAGTACTGTGTTTTATCAAAAAGATCATATTGAGTTTATATATATAATTGTTACTGGTAAAGTTGAGGTTAATAAGCATGATCTTGATGGTACCAAAAGTATTATTACTATATTAGGAAAGTATGATGTTTTTGGAGAATCTATATCTTTGTCTTCAAATAATATAACACCATATAATTCTATGGTATTAGAGGATTCTAAAATTGCTTATATATCTAAAAAGACATTTTTAACTTTAGCTAAGAATAATCAACAGTTATTTAATAATATGATTGAGGTTCTTGCTAATAAAAATGCTTTTATGACTTTTAAATTAGAGTGTTTAAGTAAGAAGAATATTCAGGAGAAAGTATTTGAAGTTTTAAGATATTATTCAATTATTCAGGATTCATTTGATATTGTTCTTCCATTTAATAAGAGTCAACTTGCTGAATTCTTATTTGTTAATAGAAGTGCTTTAAGTCGTGAAATGACTAAGATGAAAGATGCTGGAATCTTTAGATATGACTCTAAACATTATTATTTAAATGAAGAAATTTTTAATAATTAAGCTAAACGTGATATTTATCACGTTTTTTATTTTTTATTGGTGGTATTATACTATCTGTTAACTAAAGAAGTTATTAATTATTAAAAAATAAATTAAATTTAAGGAGATATATATGGAAGAAAAAATGTTTTGTTACCAGTGTGAAGAGGCTATAAATTGTCAAGGTTGTTCTTTTGCTGGTGCTTGTGGTAAAAAACCTGAATTATCAAATAAAATGGATGTTTTTAAAGATGCATTAAAGGAATTATCAAAAGTTGTAAATGGTACTGATAATAAAGAAGTTAAAAGATTTATTATGCATGGTTTATTTAAAGTAATTACTAATGCTAACTTTGATCAAGAAGTTTTTGAAAAAGAAATTGCTCAAGCCAGCAAGTATTATTCTGAATTAACTAATACTAATTATGAGTTTAAAATTGAAGATGATTCTTGGAAAAAAGTGGGAACTCTTGCTGAATCTAATGAAGATATTCGTGGACTAAAAGAGTTTATTATTACTGGATTAATGGGTGTTGCTGCTTATCATGCTCATGCTATTAATTTAGGTTATGAAGATGAAAAAATTCATGATTTTTGTGTTGATATTTTAGCTAGATTAAAAGATATGAATGATGTATCTGAGTTATTAGAAGTTATTGATCAAGTTGGTGCTTGTGGTGTTAGTGCTATGGCTATTTTAGATACTGCTAATACAAAATCTTATGGTAGTCCTGAAATTACTGAAGTTAAATTAGGTGTTAACAATAGACCTGGTATATTAGTAAGTGGTCATGATTTACATGATATGAAACAATTATTAGAACAATCTAAAGATGCTGGTATTGATATTTATACTCACTCTGAAATGTTACCTACTCACTATTATCCAGAATTGAAGAAATATGATCATTTATATGGTAATTATGGTAATGCATGGTGGCAACAAACGACTGAGTTTACTACTTTTAATGGACCAATTTTATTTACTACTAACTGTATTGTTCCTCCTACTAAAAATGCTAATTACGCAGATAAAGTCTATACTACTGGTGATGCTGGTTATCCTGGATTTATTCATGTTGAAGAAGATGAAAATGGTAATAAAGACTTTAGTGCTATTATAGAACATGCTAAAAAATGTGCTGCTCCTATTGCTATTGAAGAAGGTACTATTACTGGTGGATTTGCACATGATCAAGTATTTGCTTTATTAGATACTGTTGTTGATAACATTAAAAATGGATCTATTAGAAAATTCATTGTTATGGGTGGATGCGATGGTCGCTTCAAAGAAAGAGATTACTATAAAGAATTTGCTGAAAGTTTAGCTGATGATACAATTATTTTAACAGCTGGATGTGCTAAATATCGTTATAATAAATTAAACTTAGGTGATATTAATGGTATTCCTCGTGTATTAGATGCTGGTCAATGTAATGATTCTTATTCACTAGCATTAATAGCTATGAAACTTAAAGAAACTTTTGGTGCTGAATCATTTAGTGATTTACCTTTAGAATTTAATATTGCTTGGTATGAACAAAAAGCTGTTATTGTTTTACTAGCTTTACTTCACTTAGGATTTAAAAATATTAAGGTTGGACCAACATTACCTGCTTTTGCAACTGAAACTATAACTAATGTTTTAGTTGAAAACTTTGGTATTAGTGGTATTACAACTGTTGAAGAAGATATTAAAAATATTGGATAATTATTTTATTTATTAATTGTCTATATGACTTTGATTTGTATTGAACTTTATCATAAGTGTCTGTAATGCATAAGTGGTTACAGACATATCATAAAAACGAAGAATGTTTACTCTCTATAGAGAAAACACTCTTCGTTTTTTAGTATAAATGTACTTTTAAAACTTTAATGTTAATATTATCACTAGAAGTTTAAATTATTAACCCAACTGAAGATGTAACACACTACTTTGTAGAACTATTAAAAAGAATTGATTTGTCATAATAAAGATTCAAAAAATTCTTATTTAGTTTTTTCAAAAAACTAGTTCATTTTTTTTAGTATGAATCTATATATAATGTATGTAATAGTATAATATACTAGTGCTATAACTGTTACTATGTAAACATTATCAATGTAAATTATTAGTTTTTGTTTTAAAAAATAGAAAACAAATACTAAATTAAGTGAATATATTATATGTACTATATTTTTAGACATAATGCTTACCAAGATATAGTTGTACTAGCAATATCTGCTATGTACCCACTAGTTGTTTTAATATATTTTTCTTTATAATTATTTATTGTTGCTGTATCTGATGGTTTCCAATCTATTGTTCCATTACTACGATAGTCTTTATTGAAATGATTATAAAAGTGCCCTGTTGTTATAATCTTATCTTTGTTCTTCTTCCAATAAAAGTCCTGCCTGGTAGTTATTCCACTTGAATTATCACATGCAGATTCAATAAAGCTTTTAACAACTGCTAGGTTGCTAAAGAAATACCTTTCAAAATCTTGATCTTTCTCTTGAGAACTGTAATCTAATTCTCTTTGCCCAATAGATTGTATTTCATTAGCTTTAGCATTACTTATTATTAATAAGTTAGTTAATACTGTTAATAATACAATAATTTTTTTCATTTTAATTCTCCTTTATATTAAAATTATATAACTATAATATCATTTTATATATTTATTGTAAACTTTATATTATTCAACAACATTATTTATAAGTGAACAACAAACTAGACTTTTCAATAAAAAAAAGTTGAATTGTATTAGAAAAACATAGAATTTATGATTTTTTAATTTATAAATAATGCAGTTTATATTTTGTAAAAAAATATAATAGACATTAAAAATATCAAATTAAACAATTATAGTGTAATAATAGAAAACTTTGTATCTAAATTTTAGAAGCTAAAACAACAGCTTGAGACTTTTAAGATTTGAAAGATTAATAACTTTATAATAATATAGGAATTACTAAATATATAGAGATAATAAAAAAAGGATATAACATTTCTGTTATATCCAGTACTAACTCATATATCAAATAGTAAATCAAACCCATTTGACAAAGAGTCTAATAAAGATATGATATCTTATATTATAGTTTTTTATTGGATGTAAAACTATTTATTTAGTCAGTAATTGGTTCTTCTGTGATAATACCTTTATATTTTTTAGATTTAGCAAAGAATAGACCACCTAAACTTAATGATACTATTATTCCTATTATTATACCAAACATCTCTTTAGTTGCTACATCTGCAAATGGTAGAAATCCACCTAATCCTTCAGGTGCTACTAAAATGTAAGTTACTACTACTACTGTCATAAATAATGCTGGTATTAAAGCAATAAAGTAGTTTTTATTTCTTTGAAGTAAGTATGCTGCTCCCGCCCATAAAGCTATTGTTGCTAATGTTTGGTTTGCCCATGCAAAGTATCTCCAAATAATTGTAAAATCAATAAATGTTAATGCTATACCACAAGCAAATAGTGGTATTGCAAGCATAAATCTATTTTTGATTGGACCTTGTTTGATATTAAATATGTCAGCTAGGTTTAATCTAGCGCTTCTAAATGCTGTATCTCCAGAGCTTATTGGTGCTGCTACTACTCCAAGTACTGCTAGTACTCCACCAACTTTTCCCATCATTGTACTTGATATTTGGTTAACTACACTTGCTGGTGCTGATACTACTTCTGCAAGTCCATTTAATCCACCAAAGAATGACATTGCTGCTGCTGCCCAGATTAATGCTACTATTCCTTCAGTAATCATTGCTCCATAGAATACTGATCTTCCTTCTCTTTCATTACCTAATGTTCTAGCAACCATTGGTGATTGTGTCGCATGGAATCCTGAAATGGCTCCACAAGCTATTGATACAAATAGGTAAGGGAATATTGATTTACCAGCTGGGTGAACATTTGCAAAAGTTAATTCAGGAATGTGATATCCTTCAAATAATAAACCATACATTATTCCTGCAGCCATTATTAATAATGCTGCTCCAAATAATGGGTATATTTTTCCGATAATTTTATCAACTGGTAATACTGTTGCTGCAACATAATAAACGATAATGATTGCAATAAGTATTCCACGATCAATTCCAGTTAGGTCTTTTAAAATATCTGCTGGTGATGCAATAAAGACTGTTCCAACTAATATTAGTAATATTATTGAGAAACCTCTCATAAATTGCTTAACGCCATTTCCTAAGTTATCTCCAATAACCTCTGAAACTGATTTACCTTTATCTCTAAGTGACATCATTCCTACTAAGTAGTCATGTGTTGCTCCTGCAAAAATACAACCAAATACAATCCACATAAAGGCTGCAGGTCCCCACATTGCACCAGCAATTGCACCAAAGATTGGTCCTGTTCCTGCAATGTTTAAAAATTGTATAAGAAATGCTTTAGCTTTTGGTAGTTCTACAAAGTCGATACCATCAGCCATTGATTTTACTGGAGTTTCTCTGTTAGGATCTGCTCCGAATACTTTTTCTACAAATTTTCCATAAGTAAAATAACCTACGATCAATGCTACGATTGAAAATAAAAATGTAATCATTTTAATCCATCCTTTTCAAGTATATTTTTTATAACGTGACTTTATGATAGCATAGGTTTTTCAAATAAAAAAGGTTGTTTACTAAAATTTGTTCCAACTGCGTACAACATGTACAAATATGTACATGAACGGTTTGTGTACATATTTATACTATAATAAAATATTATAAGTTAGATACTGCTATGATATTAACATTTTATATTTATAGTTTTTTTAGTATATGAATATTTAAGTTTTTATTATTGTAGACAACTTATTTAACGCTATTTTAACTTTAAATATCGACTTTGTTGTTATTGATTTTTTGAAAATGTCATAATTTATTTGAATATATATTTTACTTACTCTTATATTTTTAATGTATTACTTTTAATCAATATAGATTTTCAATAATAAAATATTATAGATAATACATATTTTGTTCATTAATTCAGTAATTATTATTAGTGTTCTTACAACTTGTTTTTACTAATTTAAGTGTTTTGGCAATGCTTTATTAGCTTTTATATATCTTAAATAATTTAGGTGCTTTCTTACTTTTACTATAATTTTTAACGATAATTACTAGTGAATTTCATAGATATATATAAATTAATATTAGTTTTATATTTCTATTTTAGTTTTGAAATCTCTTATTTTATTTCTTGAAATTGGTATTCTTATTGATGTGTAGTGCTTCATTCTTATGTCATATGAATTATGCCCATAGTACTCTAAGCTAGAAATATGATCTAGGTTAATTATATAACTCTTATGTATTCTAAAAAATTTATCATGGCTTAGCTTATCTTCTAAGTCTTGCATTTTTTCTGTAGTGGGTATTTCTTCTTTATCTATCGTATATATGTATGTTTTTCTATTAGCACTTTCAATATATACTATTTTATTTATGTCTATAAACTTTGTTTTTTTATTATATGAAATACTGAGTTTTTCTAGTTCATGATCATATGCATATTCTATTGTTTTAAAATGATTTTTTAATCGATTGACTAAGATGTTAAATCTTTTTGGATCTAATGGTTTTGTAATATAGTCAAAGGTTCCTATTTCAAAGCTATCTAATGCATATTGATCATATGCTGTTGCAAATATAATATTTATTTCTTGATTTATTTCTTTTAGCTTTTTCCCAATTGTTAGACCATCATAATCTCCTAAGTTCATATCGACAAAAGCTACATCAATTTCTTCTATTTGAGAATAGTCTAGCATTTGTTGTCCATTGATAAATTCTATTATATTTATTTCTTTAAAGTTTTCATTTAAAAGATATCTTAATTCATCTCTAGCTGCTTTTTCATCATCTATTATTGCAAATAACATATTATATTAATCCTCCTTTATCGGTATAAACATTGTAACTATTGTATATTCATTAACTTTTGATTGAACTTGTAAGCCGTATTTTTTACCATATAAATTTGTAAGTCTTTCACTTACATTTGATATTCCTATACTGTTGGTATTTCTTGAATTTGATGTTATTTCTTCTAATTTTTCTTTTGACATTCCTTTTCCATTATCTTTAATTATTATAATATAATCGTTTATATTTTTATTGATTATTACTTCTATTTTCCCTGATTCTAGACCTCGTAAACCATGTTTAATAGCATTTTCAACTATTGGTTGTATACTAAATCTAGGTAGTTTTGGATTTAGATCTTGTTTATTATTTATTATTAATTTAATGCTTTCACCAAATCTTGCTTTTTCAAGTGTAAAATAGACTTCGATATTTTCTAATTCTTCTTCTAAAGGTATTAATTGATCTGGCTTTTTTAGCACTCCTCTGAAGTAATTACTTAAATCTACAAGTAATTTTCTTGATTTATCAGAATCAGTTCTTGATATAGATATTATTGTATTTAAAATATTAAAAAGAAAGTGTGGATTTATTTGTGCCTGTAGCATAGCATATTCTGCTTCTTTTACTTTTTCTTTATTGATGTCTATTTCTGCTAATTCTAGTTGCGTTGACACTATGCTTGCTAATCCTCTAATAAATTCATTATTTGATTCTTCTGTTAGACTTTTATTTTTAAGTATTAAAACTAAGTAGCCTATCTTTTCTTTGTCTTGGTATAGAGTTGCTGCCACATAATTATCTTCATTATGTAGTAAATTGAATGGCTTTTTATTTCTTCTTTTGGTATCTTTGGCTAATAATTCATCTACAATATCATAATTTACATTGTATCTTTTATGCGCACTAGCTATTAATGTCTTTTTTTCACTATATATCATTGTATGTTTTATGTCACTATCTTCTTCTATTATTGATAATGCTTTACTTATATTTACAGGATCATTGATACCTTTTCTTAAAAATGGCATCATTCTTCCTGCAAGTCTAAGTGCATGACTAGCTTTTTTTGAAGAATATAGCTCTACATGAAGTATGCTTTGTTCAAATACGCTTAATAGTAAAACTGCACCCATACAATTTAAAATAAACATCATTGATAAACTATTTACTATAAATGATACTGCTTGATCAAATGGACGGGCTATCAATAGTATAAGCAATCCTTCGATAACACCCGCAATAGCCATTGCTATTGCAACTTTTTTTGAACGGTAGGGAAAAAAGTCTCTTTTATAACAAAAACTACCAATAATTCCAACTACTAGTGTTGATATTGAACACGCTATTGCGGTTAGATCTGCTGGAGAATAAAAATATCGATGTATTCCAGCTGCAAGACCTGAGGCTATTCCAACCCATGGGCCAAATAGTAGTCCACCTGAAAATACAACTACAGATCTTGTATTTACTATTCCTTCCATTCTCTGTGTACCAAATATTGTTGCACATATTCCTAGTATTGAGAAGATTAACGCTAAAGGAATAATGTCATTTTTAGCTAATTTTTCTTTAGTTAGCCAGTATGAAAAGTCTTTAAATCTTGTCATTAATTGTCCTGCCATTACTAGTAATCCTAGATTTATTACTATTGTGTATACTGCTGCAAAGTCCATTATTGTTCCCTCTTTTCTTTATATGTTATATTGCTTATTATAATTAATTAATCTTTTTACATGCTATAATCTATAAAAGGAGGTTTTTTTATGATTTATTTAGCAGTTAGTCCATTTTGTCCCTATTGTTATGCAAATGATAGAATTTTAGAGCAGGAAATTCCTACTCTTGATGATAATGACATTACAATTATTCCACACTTATTAACACCTGATTTAGTTGATTATGATGAAATTTTATATAATAGTGCTATTAGTGCTTATAAAAAACATGCGTTGCCTTATTTAGAGAAAAAGAATTTATTTAATTCTAAACCTTATAAATATGAAAATGTCTTAACATCTAAGCTTGTTTTTTTATCTTATTATTATTTAAGAGAATTTAATCTAGGTCTTCAATTTTATCATGAAGTTACAAGAAGATTCTGGGAGTCTGACTTTAATTTTGGTATACTTGAAAATCTTGCTTTGATAGTTAAAGATTTTGGTTTAAATGTAGATGATTATAAGATACATTATGACGACTTAGCTTATCAAGAGCAATATGACAAATATCTACAAATGCATGATGATTATGATGTTGATACTGTTCCTACTTATATTTTTGAAGATGAAATGATAGCAGGAGCTGGAAGTGCAATCAAAAAGGTAAAGGAAATTACAAAAAAATAAGAAAAAAAATCTTTATGAAAACTAGTTAAAAAAGCTAGTAATCATAGAGATTTTTATTTGCTTACTATTTTTATTTTTGTCATGTTGTTAAAGTTAATCCATGTTACTAAGAATAGTAGCGTGGCACTTAGTATGAACCAAATTATATTCATCAGTCTCCACCTCATATCTATTATACAACAATGTTTAAAATATGGCAATGTTTAGTTCAAAATATGTTCAATCTTAACAATCTAATAGTTTTTTAACTAAAAACAAAAAAATACGATTTCTCGTATTTTAAAGTTCTTTTGGATCGTCAATTGACTCTAATTTTTGGTTTAAAGCGACTGGATCTTTAGAAATATTTTCATCTTTATCTATAGTTTGATCATTATCATCTTCTACTTCTTTAGCAACTGGTACTGGTAATTTTCCAGTTGTAAATAATGAATATATTTCTTCTTTTGTTAGAGTTTCTTTTTCTAACAATGTTTTTGCTATTAATGTATGTAATTCTGAATTTTCTAATAAAATTTCTTTTGATTTTTCATAACATCCATCAATTATTTTTCTTATTTCTTTATCTATTTCATATGCTACATTATCAGAGAAGTTCTTTTTAGAGTTGTAATCTCTACCTAAGAAAACTGAACCTTCAGCTTGTCCATATTGAACTGTTCCTAATGCTGACATACCATATTGTGTAACCATGTTACGTGCAATTTCTGTTGCTTTTTCAATATCATTTGAAGCACCTGTAGAAATATCTTGGAATTTAATTTCTTCTGCTACACGTCCTGATAATAATCCTACGATTCTTGCTTCTAATTGCTTTTTAGTCATTAGGAAACCATCATCTTTAGGAGTCATTAGAACATATCCTCCTGCATTACCTCTTGGTATAATTGTTACTTTTTGTACTACTTCTGCATCTTCTAAAATCAGACCAGTAACAGCATGTCCAGATTCGTGATAAGCAACTACTTCAATATCATGTTTGTTTAATTTCTTGCTTTTCTTAGCTGGTCCACCTATTACTCTATCTATTGCTTCATCAAGATCATTCATATCAATAACGTTTCTTCCTGATCTTACAGCTAATAAAGCTGCTTCATTTAGAATATTTTCTAAGTCTGCACCAGTAAATCCAGGTGTTCTTTCAGCTAAATAATCTAGTTTTACTTCTGGAGCTAACTTTTTATTTCTAGCATGGACTTTTAGTATTTCTACTCTACCTTCTCTATCTGGTCTATTTATTTCTATTTGTCTATCAAATCGTCCTGGTCTTAAAATAGCTGGGTCTAGTACGTCTGGTCTATTTGTGGCAGCAATCATAATAATTCCTGAGTTTTCATTAAATCCATCCATTTCAACTAATAATTGATTTAATGTTTGTTCTCTTTCATCATTTCCACCACCAACACCGGCACCACGTTGACGTCCTACTGCATCTATTTCATCAATAAAGATTATACAAGGAGCATTTAATTTAGCTTCTTTAAACATATCTCTTACTCTACTTGCTCCAACTCCAACAAATAACTCTACAAAGTCAGATCCTGAAATTGTATAGAATGGAACTCCTGCTTCACCTGCAACAGCTTTGGCAAGTAATGTTTTACCTGTACCTGGAGGACCTACTAATAATACACCTTTAGGTATTCTAGCACCCATTTCTAAGTATTTTTTTGGTCGTTTCAGATAATCTACTAATTCTATTAATTCTTCTTTTTCTTCTTTAACACCTGCAACATCTTTAAATGTTACTTTATTATTACCTTTATCAAGTTTTGCACGGCTTTTTCCATATTCCATTCCTTTAGCTCCACCTTGAGATCTCATCATAAAGACTAAGAATCCTCCAAGTATTACTAATGGTATTATTGTTCCAGCAAGCTGGTACCATACATTACTTTGTTGTCCATTAAATTTGACATCAATTCCTTTATCACCTGCAACATCAATTAATTCTTGATATTGTTCGCTTGTTAAAGGTGCATTTCCTTCAAATATTTGTTCACTAGTGGCGTTATCACTACCTTTAGTAGTTATTCTACCTTGAACACTCATTACACCACTTTGTGTTGTTACCTCTAATTTACTTACTTCTTTTGTTTCAATTGTTTTAATTAACTGTGTATAACTAAGATTTGTTACTCTTCCTGATGAAGTGAATGCTAGGTATGCAACAAATAATAGTATCATTGAGACTAATAACAAGAAACTATATGAATTTTTTTTATTTTTCATTTATCCCTACCACCTCTACATGTAACATTCTTCTTTTAAAACTCCAATATATGGTAAGTTGCGATATAACTCATCATAATCAAGTCCGAATCCAATTACGAATTCATTTGGCACTATGTAACCTACATAGTCAGCTTCCATTTCAACTACTCTTCCATCAGGCTTATCTAGTAAAGTTGCTACTTTTAAAGTCTTAGGTGAACGATTAGTTAATATTCCCATTATTGTTTTTAATGTTTTTCCAGTATCAACTATATCTTCAACAATTAATACATTGGCTTGACCTATTGTTCTAGTTAAGTCTTTTAATATTCTTACTTCTCCAGTGCTCATAGTACCACGGTAACTACTAACATCCATAAAATCAATTTCACAATCAATTTTTATGTGTTTCATTAGTTCTGCAAGAAATGGTACTGAACCACTAAGTAGTCCTACTAATGTAATTCTTTCACCTTTATAGTCTTCATTAATTTGATCTGCTAATTCTTTAATTCTTTTGATTATTTGGTCTTCACTAAATAATATTTTCTTTACATTCTTGTGCATGAATGCCACCTCCGCTAGTAATTAAAAGCCCAATCTATTACAGTATCATTTTTTACAACTACTGGTAGACTGTCTTGAAGAAATTTTGCAATTTTTCTTTTTTTGATTTTTTGTAAATGTTTCTTCGTATTTTTCCCCATATTAGACAATTCTTTGTCTGTTATAGCTCTGATTATGTATGGATAATCAGTTGTGATTTGTTTAAGATTAAAGTTAAAATTATCCTTGAAATATTGTTTAATCTTTATGTAATCTGTATCATTTGTTACTTCAAATTTATATTTTTTCACATTTGGATACAACGTATAAATAATACCATAACTAACAATTACAGTTGTGTCTAAAAAGGTTTTTTGTAATGCTGATGCAGTCTCTATTTGACGTATTATTTCATCTAAATTTTTGGTTGTTACACTGTAATTTTTCATAATTGAATATAACCAACGTCGTTTAATATTTTGGTTCCATTTTTTAAATTCTGAGACTTTATAAAATGGTTTATTATTTTTTTGTAAAAATCTTATTTCTTTAAATAATCTCTCATTCTTTTCTAGTACTTCTTGATGAATTATATTTTTTTCTGCTACTGTAAGTTTACTTAATTCATGTCTATTAACATTTCTTGTATAGTCTAGTGTCAAGTTAGATGAATCTTGGTGAAAAGGTACATTATTTATTTTACTATAATTATTAATATCGCTTTTATACCAATCTAGCAACGGTCTAATTACTAGTAAGCTTTTATGCTGAGTTATTGATGCTATTCCATAATAACTATAAATTCCACCACGATTTTTTTGGAATAAGTAGGTTTCTAAGTAATCATCTTTATGATGAGCAACATATAGTATATTAGTATCATACTTTTTTGCTACTTCCATAAAGAAATCATATCTTATATCTCTTGCTTGAGCCTGGAAATTTTCATGTGTATATTCTTCTTTTTTTACTGTTTTTGTTTCTAATATAATATTTTTATTTTTTATGTATTCTTTAATTACTTCTAAATCGATATATGAATCTATTCTTTTTTGATAATTAACATGAGCTGCGACTATTTCAAAGTCTTTTTTATACATTATATCTAGTAGTACCATTGAATCTATTCCGCCACTTAGGGCTATTATTATTTTTTTCATTATAGATAATAATGCACCAGACTTACTCTGGTGCACTCTCACTTTCATCATCAGGTAAAATATATACTGTTGTTCCTTTTTCAGTTGAGAACATTGTTCCACTTACATAAGATTGTATATATTCATCATCTTTTAATTTAGTTACTTCATTGTTTAATGTATCAGTCTCTGTTTTTAATTGCTCATTTTCTGTATTTGCTTTACTTAAAGCATGTTTTAATTGAACGGTTGAAAATAAATCGCTACTTATATTTAATACCATAAATGCCATGAATGTAAGTAGAACTACTCTAGATATTTGTTTTACTCTTTTATTCATATTATTTTGCCTCAACTAAATCTAAATAATCTTGGAAAAATCCTTTTGCTTTATCTAGATAGGCACTTGCAAAAAAGCTAAAGTCTACTGCTAATTCTTCTGATAGTCCTATTTGATGTTTATATTTTGCAACATTATGCCATTGCAAGCATTGAAACATTCTCCATGCATATAGTCTTTGGTATTCTTCTCTACCTGGGTTTTCAAAGTATACTTCCATTAAATCTTTTGCATGATCAAAATTAGCGTTACCATAACATGCAATGTCATATATTGGATCATTATTTCCTGCAAACTCCCAATCTAGTAAATATAATCTATCGTTACCTACTACAAAGTTACTTGTTTGTGAATCACCATGAGCTGCTACTAATGGTGCATCCTTTAGTACTATTTCATAGATGTCTAACCATTTGTCTTTCAATGCTAAGTACACTGGATCTTTTGTTTCAGTAATACTTTCATATTTTTCTAATCTTTCTAATGGATTATAGTCATATTTGAACTTTGGAATTGAGTGTAGTTTCTTAAGTAACTGTGCAACAGCTTCTGTTGGTTTATTACTTAGTTCACTTACTGGTTCTCCTTCGACAAATGGAGCAATTTTATAACCAGTTTCTACATCAAAATAAATTGGTGCAGGTTGGAAATCATAAGGTTTTATTTCTCCTATAATTTCAAATTCCTTTTCTCTATCGGTAAAATGTTCTGCTCCTTTACCTGGAACTCTGAATGTATATTTTTTATTATCAATTGTAATTACATAAGTATAATTAGACATTCCGCCCATTAAACGGAATTCTACATTACAATCACTGCAAATCACTTCTTTTACAACTTTCTTAATAATTTGTTCGTTGTTTTCAACACTATTTTTCATAGTACCACCACCTTAAGTATATTATAGAACAATGTAAATTTTTTTTCAATTGAATAAGTATATGTTATGTAAATATTAGCTTATTTTACTTATTAGTTAAGTTTCTATAATTTTTAAGCAAAAAAAAATGGTTCTATAATTTATAGGGTGGAATAACAAATTCAAGTATTACTTGAAATGTTATCCACCCTTAAATTGTTAATATAAAGAAAAAGACATTTATCTTTGTTATAATTTAAGCGACTAAAATAAATTAAGGAGATAAATGTCATGATTAATAATAACATAATTAATAAAAACAATAAAGAATTAAAAGAAATTATTGGAATTAATGATTCCAATATTAATATATATAAATTTCAAGATGAAAAAATTAAAGATAATATTTCTAAAGTATTTTATGGAATTCTATTTTTTAATGATAATGTTTGCCCTAAATGTAATAAAGTTCATAATAAATTTTATGTACATAATAAAAAAGTATCTCTTATTAAATTACCTATGGTTTCTGGTTTTGATGCTTATTTAAAACTTACTAAAA
The DNA here is from genome assembly GCF_049478495.1 of Mycoplasma sp. P36-A1. Classification (NCBI taxonomy): domain Bacteria; kingdom Bacillati; phylum Mycoplasmatota; class Mollicutes; order Mycoplasmatales; family Mycoplasmataceae; genus Mycoplasma; species Mycoplasma sp. P36-A1. Next base: position 1,841,573 of record NZ_CP168083.1, read on the forward strand.
CTCGTTATAAATGTATGGAATGTAATAAAACTTTTATTCCTGCTAATACCCTAACTAATCCTGGATGTTTTATTTCTAATAAAGTTAAATATCTTATTGCTCTTAAATTAACTGATATGCTTACTTGTACTTATATTGCTAAAGATCATAATGTATCTACACATTCTGTTTTTAGAGTATTAGATACTTATGCAGAGGCTGCTAAATCTACTACTATTAAATCCTATTTACCAAAAGTACTTCATTTTGATGAGTTTAAATCTACTAAAGATGCTGATGGCAATATGTCCTTTGTTATTATGGATGGTGAAAAAAGAAAGCTACTAGATATCGTAGAAAACAGACAAAAAGCTTACTTAGAGAACTATTTTAGCTACTATACAAAAGAAGCTATTGATAATGTTGAATATATTGTAATTGATATGTATACACCTTATATTGAAATCATTAAAAATGTCTTTACTAATGCTAAAATAATATTAGATAGATTTCATATTTATCAGAATTTAACTAGAGCCTTTAATAAAACTAGAGTTGCAATTATGAATGCAGATGAAAAAAACAGAAATAAGTTCAAAAATTTTTGGAAACCTATATTACAGTTAAAAGAGAATCTTTCAGAAGTGATGTTTAAGCATGCAACCTTTAATTATAAGTTCACAAACAATAAAGCAATTCTAAATTATTTAATCGAAAATAATGAGGACTTTAAAAATAATTATGAAATATATCAAGATTTACTATTTTCTTTAAAATACAATAATATGGAAATGTTTAAGAAAACAATTGATCAGCCTAATAAATTAGCTTCAGATAAAATTAAAACTTGTATATCTACCTTTATTAAGTATTTTGAATATATTAAAGATAGTTTCGATGTTGAGTATAATAATGGAATAATAGAAGGTACAATATCTAAATTCAAGAAGTTAAAAACAATATCTTGCGGGTTTAGAAGATTTGAAAGATTAAAAACTAGAATAATGATACAAGAATTATTAATTGTATAGAAAAAGCATAAAAAAAAGGATACAACATTTCTGTTATATCCTGTACTAACTCATATATCAAATTGTAAAATTCCACCCTATTTGACAAAGAGCCAAAAAAATGCTGATAAGTACTATCAACATTTTATTTTTTTTAATTTCTAAATTGTTCGTAAGCATTTTTTCTATTTAGATTTTTTCCTAATTTTACTTCAGCTTGTTTTATTTCAAAACTAGTGCTTGCTGTTTCTATTGTTTTTTTACTTGCTTCTATTTCTGCTAATACTCTTTCTAAATCAATATCTGAAATATTTTCGGCTGAGTTTACAAAAATAGTTACTAAATTATTCCATACAAATAAGTATCCACTACTTACTGTCATTTCAAATCTTTCTCCATTTTCATCTTCATAAGTTAATATACCATCATTAATCTTATCTACCATTGGTGCATGGTTTGTTAATATTCCTACCATACCATTTGATGTTGGTACATTTACTATTTTAGCTCTACCTTCAAATTGTTTTCTTTCAGCTTCAGAGATTACTAATGTAAACATTATATCAACTCCTATTCGCTTTTCATTGCTTCTGCTTTAGCTACTGCATCTTCAATTGCTCCACAGTATAGGAATGCTTGTTCTGGAAGGTCATCATGTGCTCCTTCAAGTATTTGCTTAAACCCTTGAATTGTTTTTTCAATTGGTACATATTGTCCTTTATATCCAGAAAATTGTTCTGCAACATGGAATGGTTGAGATAGGAAGTTTCTAACTTTTCTAGCTCTTGCTACAATAAGTTTATCTTCTTCACTAAGTTCATCCATACCTAGAATTGCAATAATATCTTGTAATTCTTTAAATCTTTGTAGAATTTCTTGTACACCACGTGCTGTATTGTAATGTTCATCTCCAACAATTTTTGGATCTAGTATTCTTGAATTAGATTCAAGTGGATCTACTGCTGGATAAATTCCAAGTGCAGCAATACTTCTATCTAGTGCTGTTGATGCATCTAGGTGAGCAAATGTTGTTGCTGGTGCTGGGTCAGTTAAATCATCAGCTGGAACATATACTGCTTGAATTGATGTAATTGATCCTTTTTTAGTTGATGTAATTCTTTCTTGTAGTTGTCCCATTTCTGTTGCAAGTGTTGGTTGGTATCCAACTGCTGATGGCATACGTCCAAGTAGGGCAGAAACTTCTGAACCTGCTTGTGTAAATCTGAAAATATTATCTATAAATAGTAATACATCTTGTCCTTCTTGATCACGGAAGTATTCTGCCATAGTTAATCCTGTAAGTGCTACCCTCATTCTTGCACCAGGTGGTTCATTCATTTGTCCAAATACTAGTGCTGTTTTAGAAAGTACTCCTGATTCTTTCATTTCATAATAAAGGTCATTTCCTTCTCTTGTACGTTCTCCAACTCCAGCAAATACTGAAATTCCACCGTGTTCTGAGGCAATGTTATTTATTAATTCTTGAATAAGTACTGTTTTACCTACTCCTGCTCCACCAAATAGTCCAGTTTTACCACCTTTTGAATAAGGGCAAATTAAATCTACTACTTTTATTCCTGTTTCAAACATTTCTGCTCTTGTTTGTTGCTCATCATAGCTTGGTGCTTCTCTATGTATTGGCATTTTCTTTGTTTCTGTAACTTCTGGTTTTTCATCAATTGCTTTTCCAAGTACGTTAAACATTCTACCTAATGTTTTGTCTCCTACAGGTACACTAATTGCTGCTTGTGTATCTAGTACATCCATACCTCTAACTAATCCTTCAGTTGCATCCATAGAAATACATCTAACAATATCATCTCCGATTTGTTGTGCTACTTCTATTACAACTTCATTTCCATTAGCTTTAACAACTAACGCGTTGTTGATCTTAGGAAGAGTTGCTTCACTGAATCTAACATCTAAAACTGGTCCAGTTATTTGCGTAATTTTTCCAATATTTTCTTGCATTAATAAATACTCCTTCCTATATTGCGTTTGCTCCACCAACTATTTCTGTTAATTCTTGTGTAATGTTGGCTTGACGAACTCTATTGTATTCTAATTGTAATTGTTCTTTAAGTTCTTCTGCATTATCTGTTGCAGTTTCCATTGCTAATCTTGATGAAGCATATTCACATGCTTTACCTTCAAGAATTGCTGTATATGTATTTGTTGCTAAGTAATCTTTTAATAAGTCATCAATTAAATTATCTGAATCACCTAAAACATCAAATGGTGCTAGTAATTCTGTAAAAGTGTTTTCTACTGGAATTAGTTGAGTAACTTTTGGTGAAAATGTTACTGAGTTTACAAATTTTGTGTATACTAGTTTAACTTTTCCATATTGTCCTGTATTGAACAAATGTAAAATTGGTTTAGTAAGTACATAAACTTCTGAGAATTTATGTATTTCATCAACAACAAAAACTTCTTTATCATTATGTAACATTTCTCTTAATACATCTTCTAGATAAATGATTTGTGCATCTTTACTTTTTAAATATGACACTGGTTTACGACCATAACACAGAAATGCATCTCCTGGTTTAGAATCTAGGAAGGCTTCTTTTGATACATTTATATTGTATCCACCTGTAAGTCCCATATTACCACCAATAACTACATAAAGTGTTTTATCATTTTTTGATTCGATGTATTCTTTTTTTCCATTTTGCTTTGCAACTTCATATATCACTGCTGACATATTGTCAGTTACAAATTTTCTAACACTTTCACTTTGAGTGTATTCTTTTTTTGCTTTTCTAAGTTTAGCACTCGCTACAAGCTCCATAGCTTTAGTGATTTTTTTAGTCGAATCTACTGATTTAATTCGACGTTTAGTGTTTTGTAGGTTAGCCATTATTCTGCCTTCTCAACTTCTACACTTTTCATAAAGTTTGTTTTGCATACATCTAGTGCTGCTTTTAACTCACTTTCGATTCCAGATGTAATTTCCTTTTTATCTTCTAATTGACTCATTAGTAAACTATATTCAGACTTAATTGTTGCTAGTAATTCGGCTTCAAAACGTTTTACTTCTTGTACTGGTACTCCATCAAAGTAATGGTTTTTAAGTGCAAATAACACTACAACTTGATCATATACTGCCATTGGTGAATATTGATTTTGTTTTAAAACTTCTAAAACTCTTGCACCATGATCAAGAATTTTTTTAGTGCTATCATCTAAGTCACTTCCAAATTGAGAAAATGCTTCTAGTTCTTGATATTGTGCTAGTTCTAGTTTAAGTGAACCTGATACTTGTTTCATTGCTTTTATTTGTGCAGATGATCCTACTCTTGATACAGATAGTCCTGAATCTACAGCTGGTCTTTGACCTTGATTAAATAAATCTGTCTGTAAGAAAATTTGTCCATCTGTAATTGATATTACATTTGTTGGGATATATGCTGAAATATCCCCTGCAAGTGTTTCGATAATTGGAAGAGCTGTAATTGATCCTCCTCCATAATTTGCATTTAAACATGCAGCACGTTCTAGTAAACGTGAATGAAGATAGAATACATCTCCTGGATATGCTTCACGACCTGGTGGTCTACGTAATAATAATGATAATGTACGGTATGCTACAGCATGCTTGCTTAAATCATCGAAGACGATTAACACATCATCACCATTTTCCATCCACTCTTCTCCAATTGTTACTCCTGAATATGGTGCAATATATTGAAGTGGTGCCATTTCTGATGCAGTTGCTGATACTACTGTTGTATATTCCATTGCACCATTTTGTCTTAAAACTTCTGCAATTTGTGCAACTGTTGAATTTTTTTGTCCTATAGCAACATAGATACATTTAACACCTAAACCTTTTTGGTTTAAGATTGTATCTAAAGCGATTGCTGTTTTACCAGTTTGACGGTCACCAATGATAAGCTCACGTTGCCCTCTTCCAATTGGAATCATAGAATCTATTGCTTTTATTCCTGTTTGTAATGGTTTATCAACACTTTGTCTAGTCATTACTCCAGGTGCAACTCTTTCAATCGGTCTTGTTTTTGTTGATGCTATTTCACCTAAACCATCAATTGCTTGTCCTAGAGCATTTACAACTCTACCTAACATTCCATCACCAACTGGAACTTCGATAACATGACCTGTTCTTTTTACAGTGTCACCTTCTTTGATATTTGTATCATCACCCATTAATACGGCTCCGACATGTTCTTCTTCTAAGTTTAGTGCCATTCCATAAACATCACCAAACTGTAGTAATTCTCCTGACATTGCATTATCTAAACCATATACTAAAGAGATACCATCACCAACTGTGATAACTGTACCAACTTCAGACGTTTCGATTTTATCGTCATATCGTTTAATTTGTTCTTTAATTATTTGACTAATTTCTTCTGGTCTAATTGAACTCACACAATCACCTTCTTATCTATTATTTTTTTAAGATCGTTGTTTTCATACGATCTAATTTATTTGCGATACTTCCATCTATTACTAAATCATTTATTACTACTTTTATTCCAGCAAGTAGTGTTTCGTCGATTCTATTAATAGCAACATATTTTTGATTATATTTATTTTCTAAGGCATCTTTTATTTCTTCTAATTGAGTTTGATTTAACTCTTTAGTTGAGTAAATTATTGCTTCATGTATTTTATAGTGTTTAAGGTAAGCATTTTTATATGCTTTTGTAATATCAACAATGTATCTTACTCTTGATTTATCAACTAGTAACTTTAAAAAGTTTAGTACATCTTTGTCTAAGATATTTGAAAAAATATTTTCTATCATTTCTTTTTTGTTTATCTTAGATAAATTTTTACTTTCTAGTATTTTAACTAAATCTTTATTTGAAGAAATGATTTCATTAATGCTAGACATTTGTTCTAAAACTATATCTTGTTTATTGTCTTCTAGCGCTAAATCAAACATTGCATTTGCGTAAGCTACACTAACTGCTTCCATTATTCGTTTAACTCCTTAATGAAGTCTTGAACAATATTTTCAGATTTTTGTTCATCAATATTTCCTTTAACAATTTTACGTGCAACATCCATTGCTATATCAACAACTTGACCTTCTACTTCTTTTTGTGCTGAAGCTTTTTCTCTTTCTATTTCAATACGTGCTTTTTCCATTTTATCTGTTGCTTCATTTTGTGCCTTATTAAGTATATCTTCTTTAATTTTTATCGCTTCATCTTTAGATTTATCTAAAATTGATTTTGAATCAATGCGAGCTTGTTTAAGTGCTTCGTTTGCTTGTTGTTCAAACTCTACTGCTTTTTTGTTTGAAGTTGATGCTGATTCAACTTGATTCAAAATATACTCTTCTCTTCTTTGTAAGAAGTCCATAAGTGAATTCCAAAAGAATTTCTTGAAGAAGAAGAATAATATTCCTGTACCTATCCAAACAGTTATTAATTTTGCAAGTGTAGGAAACAAATTTATTTCTACATTACTCATATTATTTTTCTCCTTTCATTAAGACATTTTTGTAAAGATTAGAATTAATGCAATCAATAGTCCATAAAGTGCTGATGATTCAGCTACTGCTTGACCAATGATCATCATTGTTCTTATTTTTCCTTCTGCTTCTGGGTTACGTCCTACTGCTTGTGCAGCTCCTGATGCTGATACCCCTTGTCCTGCTCCAGTTCCACAACCTGTAAGTACAGCTAGTCCTGCACCTATTGCGATTAATCCATTATTTATATCCATAGTATTTTTATCCTTTCATTAAGACATTTTTGTAAAGATTAAAATTAATGCAATCAATAGTCCATAAAGTGCTGATGATTCAGCTACTGCTTGACCAATGATCATCATTGTTCTTATTTTTCCTTCTGCTTCTGGGTTACGTCCTACTGCTTGTGCAGCTCCTGATGCTGATACCCCTTGTCCTGCTCCAGTTCCACAACCTGTAAGTACAGCTAGTCCTGCACCTATTGCGATTAATCCATTATTTATATCCATAGTATTTTTATCCTTTCATTAAGACATTTTTGTAAAGATTAAAATTAATGCAATCAATAGTCCATAAAGTGCTGATGATTCAGCTACTGCTTGACCAATGATCATCATTGTTCTTATTTTTCCTTCTGCTTCTGGGTTACGTCCTACTGCTTGTGCAGCTCCTGATGCTGATACCCCTTGTCCTGCTCCAGTTCCACAACCTGTAAGTACAGCTAGTCCTGCACCTATTGCGATTAATCCATTATTTATATCCATAGTATTTTTATCCTTTCATTAAGACATTTTTGTAAAGATTAGAATTAATGCAATCAATAGTCCATAAAGTGCTGATGATTCAGCTACTGCTTGACCAATGATCATCATTGTTCTTATTTTTCCTTCTGCTTCTGGGTTACGTCCTACTGCTTGTGCAGCTCCTGATGCTGATACCCCTTGTCCTGCTCCAGTTCCACAACCTGTAAGTACAGCTAGTCCTGCACCTATTGCGATTAATCCGTTATTTATGTCCATATTTATTTACCCCCACTCTTTTGATTCATTGCATCAAAATCTAATTCTAAGCTAGTAAATACAAGTGTTAGCAATGTAAATACAAATGCTTGAATTGCTCCGGCAAATACATCAAAATAGAAATGTAATGGTGGAGAAACTACACCACCTATTATATTCAACAACGGTAATCCATCGGCATCAAGTGGTCCAAATACAAATATTTGATTTTGTAACCACGCTGTTGCGGTCATAAACACCATCATAATTAATGTTCCCGATAATAAGTTACCAAAAATACGCATTGACATACTTAATGGTTTGGCAACTATGTCCATTAAGTTTAGAGGTAGCATAACAGGTACTGGTTCAAAGTAACCTTTAACCATGCTTTTTGCTCCATTAAACTTAAACTCATAAACGTATTTAAATGCAAACGTTATTAGCACTAATGCAAGTGGTATATTATAGTCTGTTGTCGGTGCATCTAATGGTAACAATAATGGTAGCCAGTTACATGTTAACAACAATAATATTAGCATTGTACAATAAGGTTTAAGTATACCTGCGCGTCCTTTGAACATTTGATCAACTAAACCACTCATCATATCATAATATATTTCTATGATTGTCATAAACTTGCCATTTTTTTTGAATGGATCTTGTTTATTAATGTAGTTTCCAGCAATTACAAACACTATACATAAGAATATTACTACTCCAATATAGGTAATTGTTTGTTGAGACTGTAGTTCTAAGAAGCTATTTACTATATTCATCCTTTATACCTCCTTTAATTCCATATATTAATATCGCTATTCTGATATTCATACAACCTAAGAAAGTGCATATTAATCCTTCAACATTCATCCATTTAATTGAAAGAATCATTACAAATGCATATAACACTATTCTTAACAGGTAATTACTCAGATTTCTAGTTATCCCTGATTTGCTTCCACTAATATCAAAAAACTTATCATTTAATGTTAAATTAATATTGCTTACTAAAACCCCTAGAATATAACAAATTGCATATTCATATTTTTTTGTAGCAATCATTATTCCAACTATGAATAACAATGCGATTATTAAACCAATTTTTCTAAATTCTTTAATTATCACGACTAATCACCACCAACCTAATTAAACCTAAAATTACAAACAATATTCCTAATAAGACTGTTACTATTACAGCTATTCCATTATTGTTAAAAAATTTGTCATCTAAATACATCCCAATCAAAACAGAAGCAGCCATATATCCACCTAGTGAACTTAAAGTTGAAACAATTTGACGGTTAGTTTGTGAGTTGTGATTACCTTTATTACTTCGTTCCAAACAAACGATCCCCTGCATCACCTAGACCAGGAATTATATAATTATTTTCATTTAATTTTTCATCTAATGAAGCTAAGACTATTTCTACATCTGGGTGTTTTTCATGAACTGCATTAATACCTTCCATAACACCAACTAAACAAACTAGTTTAATTTTTTTAGCACCTGCTGCTTTAATTATATCTAAGACTGATGTAGCACTAACACCTGTTGCTAGCATTGGATCTAAAACCATTACATATGCATCTTCTATACCAACTGGTAATTTTTTAAAGTATTCTACAGCTTCAAATGTTTCTTCATCACGATATACTCCTACATGACCTATTTTAGCAGTTGGAACTAAACTTCTAATTCCATCAACCATTCCTAAACCTGCTCTTAAAATTGGCACTAATATTATATCTTCTGCTAATGTAACACCTGTTGTTGAAACTATAGGTGTATCTATTTCAATTTCTTTTGTTTTAACATCTCTTGTAATCTCATAAGCCATTAATCCTGCAATCTCATCTAGATTTTGTCTAAAATCTTTTGTAGATGTATCTTTTTTACGCATGATTGTCAACTTATGCTTTATAAGTGGATGATCAAGAACTTTGTATTTTTTCATATTATTTTTCCTCCAAATTCATCATTTTATTAACGCGTCTTTCATGACGATCGCCTTCAAATGTTTCGTTTAACCAAGCATTGATGATTTCAATCATTAAACCTTGCCCAATTACACGTTGCCCAAATGCTATCATATTAGCATTGTTATGTCTTCTTGACATTTTTGCACTAAATGTATCATGACATAATGCAGCTCTAATTCCTTTTACTTTATTAGCCGCAATACTAATTCCAATACCTGTACCGCAAATTAAGATACCTGGGATACCCTCAAGTAATACTACATCTGCAGCTGCCTTTGCAATATCTGGATAGTCTACACTTTCACTGGTATGTGTGCCAACATCCATAACTTCATAACCATGTTCTAAAAGGTATTGCTTCAATACTTCTTTGTATTCAAAACCTCCATGATCGCTACCTATAACTAATTTTTTCATAACTAATCACTCACTCCCTTTAAATCATTTAGTGTTATTGTACCTTCTCTAAGAATTACAAATCCTTGATCGCTTACATTAACTACTGTACTTGGCATTTGATGACCTGAGTCACCTTTTACGATAGCTTCAATGTGCCCATTGAATTGTTTATACACTTCATCAAAATCCTCTAAAGCAGGTTGGCCTGAAATATTAGCACTTGTAACATACATTGGTATTTGTATATTTTCTAACATCGTTCTAATCTCATCATCATCAGGTACCCTAATTCCCACAGTCTCATCTAAACCAACTAAATTAACATTTGCTAATTTAGGTAAAACTATTGTAATTGGCCCTGGCATAAATTTTTCAATTACCTTTGCTGCAGTTTCATTGATTTGTGCATACTTTTTAATATCATTTACATTATGTAACATGAGAGTTAACTGTTTACTTTGAGGACGTTTTTTAGCGTCAAATAATTTGTTATACGCTAAAAAAGAGTCGCTTCTAATTCCAATTCCAAATACTGTCTCGGTTGGAAATGCAATGACTCCATCATTTTCTACTATTTCTTTTAAGTCTTTTGTTTTGTTTGATTTTAGTATTTTTGTTAACATATAAACATCCTTTTTGAACACAATTATCTCTATGATATTTATTGTTATTATACTACTAACCACCTAAAAATCAATACAATTATTGAGTTATTTTCGTTTTTGTATTTGTCAACACCTATAAGTGCAATCATAGTGTGTTATCAAATTTGCCTATATGTAAATAACGATTGACAAATATAATACATTTATACTATTATTAAACATTTTTATTATTGATTAGCGAATATTTATACCTTTTGTGACACAACTATAACTTTTGTTGATACTTTTTACTTTACGTAAAACTTTCTTAAAAATCATTGTGAATTTTAAAACAAAAAAAATAGGCGTAGCCTATTTTTTTCTGATATCATTTGCTTGTAAACCTTTGTCAGTTTCAACAATTTCAAATGTTACGTCTTCGTTTTCTTCTAAAGTTTTGTATCCGTCTTCTTTGATTTGGCTGAAGTGAGCAAATACTTTTTGTCCATTTTCAGCTTCAATGAATCCGTAACCTTTAGTAGCGTTAAACCATAAAACTTTCCCGTTCATAAATTTCAGTTCCTTTCGTTTATTTAGAAACGGTTCTTCCCAGCCATTATTATAAATCATACTATTACTTACAAATACTAGAATTAATCCTACTGTGCATGTGATAACTTCATTTCTACTGTTATTATAGCACAACCATTTTATTCTAACAACGTTTGAATTAACATTGTAACTTCGATTTTAAACATTTTAATAATCTTAACAATGAATAATTGAATGTTTATGTATTTTAAAGCGGTTCAAAAGTACTTTTATACTCAATATGTAAGCCTTTTCTTATATATTTTTTTATATGTTTATTATTTGTTGACATATGAACTTTTTTGTGTAACTTCAATTTTAACTAAATTTTAACTTTCACAGTTGTCATAATACGTTTTATATTACTATATATACAAAAAAAGCACTCAATTAAGTGCTAGTTTAGCTATTTTTTTAAACTTTTTTCTAAATCTCTTTTAATCTTTGTAGTAGATATTCCTTCTGTTCTTGGTAAATAGATAACTTCAGTATAATCTTTTAAGAAGTCAAATTCACCTTTCCAGTCATCACCTATTACAAACTTATCTGCTTCGTATTTAACAACGTCACTACTCTTTTGATCCCAATTTTCTTCTGGGATAACTAAATCTACATATCTAATTGAGTCTAACATCATTTTTCTTTCTTCATATGAGTGATAAGCTTTCTTACCTTTTTTTTCATTGAACTCATCTGTTGATAATGCAACTATTAAGTAGTCTCCTTCTTCCTTTGCACGTTTTAATAGACGTATATGACCCCAATGTAACAAGTCGTATGTACCATATGTTATAACTCTTGTAAATTTCATCTTTATTTCTCCTTTAAAACTCCTTGTACATAGTAATATAATTCTTTATCATAATTTTTTGTACAGGTTATTATTGTTATAGTATTTCTTTTTTCTAATGAAAGGCTTTTATTTCTTTCAATTATTCCTGTTTCTAATACTTCAAATGCTATTTGTTTATTATTAATTTTCAAATATAAGCTATCTGATTTTACTAGTTCAGGTATTCTATTAAAAACCAAGTTATATGTATCTGTATAATGACCATATATTGTATAACCTTTTTCTGAATATTCATATAATGATACTAGATTATTGTTATCTATTATATTTTGTGATTTTGAATATTCTGTGTTATAAACTGGTTTTTCTAATGATATTTTAGGTATTGATAATATATTATTATTAGATTCTAAATTTACTATCTTTTTTATTTCTTTTTCATCTTCTTTTGTTTGTAGTTCTAATAATACTTTTGCTTTATTTCCATCTACTATTATCAATATACTACATAATATTAAAAGTATTGTTGTTAATACTTTTTGAATGAGCACCACCTACTTTTTCAATAATATTTCTATTTTCATTCCTTCTTCTGTTTCATAATTATCAAAAGTAACGTTAACTCCTGTTTTTTTTATCATATTAATTGATTGTTTTATGGTATTTACTTCTAATCTATAATCATTTTTTACTACAATTCTTTTTTTAAGTGGTTTCTTTATTTTAGCAATCTTTTTATCTATTAATGCTTCTGTTTGTGCTACATTAAGCTTTTTTTCAATAATTGTGTTTACTATTTCTTCCTGATCAGCTATTGAGCTAAATTTTAATAGTGCTCTTCCGTGTCTTTCATTTATATCTTTGTTTACAATATGCTCTTTAACTTTTTCACTTAGACCTAATAATCTAAGTTTATTAGCAATTGTTGACTGTGATTTTCCTAATGAATTAGCTAATTGTGATTGTGTATAGTCATGTTCTTTTATTAATTTTTCAAATGCAATTGCTTCTTCAACCGAGCTTAAATTTTCTCTTTGAATGTTTTCTATTATAGCAATCTTAGCAGATTCTTTATCATTATAGTTTGTAACAATTGCTTGTATTTTAGGTTGTTTTAGATGCATTGTAGCTCTTAATCTTCGTTCTCCAGCAACTAATTCATAACCATCTCTTGTTTGTCTTACAACTATAGGTTGTATTAATCCGTTCTCATTTATTGAGTCTGCTAGTTCTATTATATGTTGTTCACTAAAATTTAGTCTTGGTTGATGTGGATTCAACATTATTGAATCAACTGTAATCTCTTTGATATCTTTCTCCACTACTTTTCCCCCCTCATAGCGGCTTTTTCTTTATTTGCCCAAAACTTCTTGGGTATTTTATTGGTGTTTTATTTACCTTCTTATATAATAACAAATATCTTGTACTATGTTCACTAGATAGTTCATATTTTTTTATGTTTAGTTCTTTTCCACCAAGTATATCTATTCCTTTTTTGGCTTCTTCTGCCTCTTCTAATCCTTGTTTACCCTTTAATGCTAAAAAATATCCATTCTTTTTAACTAATGGCAAGCATAGTTCATCTAATATATTTAATCTTGCAACGGCTCTACCAGTTGCAATGTCATATTTTTCTCTATTATTAAGTGCAAATTCTTCTGCTCTTCCTGAAATAGCTGTAACATTTTCAATTTGAAGTCTGTTAATTAATTCTTTTAAGAAAATAATCCTTTTATTTAAACTATCTACTATTGTAATTTTAAGATTAGGGAAAATAATTTTAAGAGGAATACTTGGAAATCCGGCACCTGCTCCTATGTCTACAATACTCTGATCTGAAAAATCTATCATAGTTGAAGCTAACAAGCAATCATAAAAATGTTTTTCATAAACTTCATCTTCCTTAGTTATTGCAGTTAAATTCATTTTCTCATTCCATTCAACTAATGTCTTATAATAAATATCAAACTTATTTAATTGTTCTTCGCTAATATTAATATTAATTTCTAATAAAGCCTTAGTAAATTGTTGTTTAGTCATTTAAACCTCCTGTTTTGATATACAGAAGTAAATTTTGTATATCACTTGGATTAATACCTGAAATTCGTGATGCTTGACCTATAGATTGAGGTCTAATATTAGATAGTTTTTGTCTAGCCTCTAGTGCTAAATTAGAAACCATTTCATAATTTATTTTAGAAGGTATTATTTTATCTTCTAGTTCACGATATTTTTTTGCTTGATTAACAGCTTTTTTAATGTAACCTTCATACTTAACATCTACTTCTACTGCTTTGATTGCTTTATCATCAAATACAATGCTTTGATTAATGTTTTCTAGTAAGAATTTCACTGTTATTTCTGGTCTTTTTAACAATTCAAGAGCGCTTACGCCTTCGTATAGTGGACTTGAATCAATCTCTTTAAACCTTTTGTTTATTTCACTCTTTGGTGTAAATCTGCTTGTATTAAGTAAATTTTTTAACTGTTGTGTTTGTTCATCTATATTCAATAATGCATTATATCTTTCTTGTGATACTAATCCAGCTTCATATCCTTTAATAGTTAAACGTTGTGAAGCATTATCTGTTCTTAATAATAAACGATATTCAGCTCTACTTGTTAATAATCTGTATGGTTCAGCAGTACCTTTAGTTACAAGATCATCAATCATAACACCTATATAGGCTTCATCTCTTTTCAAGATAAGGGGCTCTTTTTGCATTAATGATAATCCTGCATTAATACCAGCCATAATTCCTTGTCCTGCTGCTTCTTCATATCCACTTGTACCATTGATTTGACCAGCAAAATATAATCCATTTACTAATTTAGACTCTAAACTTGCATAGAGTTGGGTAGAATCTATAGCATCATATTCTATAGCATAACCATATTTTAATATTTTAGCGTTCTCAAGACCTGCAATACTGTGAATCATTTTTTCTTGAACATCTCTAGGCATAGAAGTAGAAAATCCCTGTACATAGATTGAGTTCATCTCTCTTGATTCTGGTTCTAAAAATAATTGATGTCGATCTTTATCACTAAATCTAACTAACTTATCTTCAATAGATGGACAATATCTTGGTCCAATTCCTGTGACTACTCCTGAATACATACTTGATCTACTTAAATTATCATTGATAATTTTATGAGTTTCTAAATTTGTATAAGTAAGATAACAAGGTACCTGTAAGTCGTATGGAACATATTCTTTTGTCATGTCTGAAAAAGCGAGTTTTTCATTTGTACCGTACTCTACACTTGTTTTTGAAAAATCTACAGTATCAAGAGCGACTCTTGCAGGTGTTCCTGTTTTAAGTCGTTGTAATTTAAAACCTAATTCTTTTAAACGAGCAGATAGTCCAATTACACTATCATATTCATCTGGTCCTTTACTAGTAACTTCATCACTTATAAGTTGACAACTCTCTAAATATGTACCAGATGTTATAATAACTTTTTCCGCATGAATTTCTTTTCCATTTTTAGTTATTACCCCGGTAATATTCTTTTTATTATCCACTATTAAACTTATAACACTATCTTCTAGAACTTCTAAATTACTTTGGTTCAATACAACATCTTTCATAAATGCTGGATATTTAATTTTATCAACCTGTGCTCTAAGTGATTGAACAGCAGGACCTTTTGTAGTATTCAGCATTTTAAGCTGTATATATGTAGCATCTGTGGTAATACCCATTTGACCACCAAGTGCATCTATTTCTCTAACTACTATTCCTTTTGCGGGACCACCTATGCTAGGATTACATGGTAGGTGACCAATTGACTTTATATGAGTAGTAATTAATAGTGTATTATGATTCATTCTTGAAGTAGCTAAACATGCCTCAATTCCAGCATGACCAGCTCCTATAACTATTATATCGTACATTAAAAAATTCACATCCTTTTATTTAATTATACATTATATTTTATATTAAAACATAAAATAATTGTGAAGATACAAAATATATTTTTATACACAAAAAAAGACAACCTAATGGCTGTCTGTTTGCCTGGCGATGTCCTATTCTCGCACTTTCGTACTACATTCGGCGCTAAGATGCTTAACTTCTGTGTTCGGTATGGGTACAGGTGTGTCCATCTTGCCATCAACACCAGACTTTGTAAAGTCTTTGCTGAATAATATTAGTCTTTTTCAAGGTTAAGTCCTCGACCTATTAGTAACACTCAGCTTAATACATCGCTGTACTTACACATGTGTCCTATCTACCTTGTAGTCTTCAAGGGGTCTTACTTATTGGGATATCTCATCTTGAAGTAGGCTTCCCGCTTAGATGCCTTCAGCGGTTATCCTTTCCCTACTTAGCTTTCCAGCCATGCCACTGGCGTGACAACTGGTGCACCAGAGGTAGGTCCATCCCGGTCCTCTCGTACTAAGGACAGCCCTTCTCAAATATCCTACGCCCACGACAGATAGGGACCGAACTGTCTCACGACGTTCTGAACCCAGCTCGCGTACCGCTTTAATGGGCGAACAGCCCAACCCTTGGGACCGAATTCAGCCCCAGGATGCGATGAGCCGACATCGAGGTGCCAAACCTTGCCGTCGATGTGAACTCTTGGGCAAGATCAGCCTGTTATCCCCAGGGTAGCTTTTATCCGTTGAGCGACGGCCATTCCATTCTGCACCGCCGGATCACTATGCCCGACTTTCGTCCCTGCTCGAGTTGTTGCTCTCGCAGTCAAGCACCCTTTTGCCATTGCACTCTTTGCATGATTTCCATCCATGCTGAGGGTACCTTTGGGCGCCTCCGTTACCTTTTAGGAGGCGACCGCCCCAGTCAAACTGCCCACCAGACACTGTCCTATACCCCGTTTAGGGGTTCTAGTTAGAGATTCAATATATCAAGGGTGGTATCCCAACATCGCATCAATACACACTTGCGCATGTATCTCTTTTGCTCCCACCTATCCTGTACATAATATACTAAATCCCAATATCAAGCTACAGTAAAGCTCCATGGGGTCTTTCCGTCTTGTCGCGGGTAACCTGCATCTTCACAGGTACTAAGATTTCACCAAGTCTATTGTTGAGACAGTGCCCAAATCGTTACGCCTTTCGTGCGGGTCGGAACTTACCCGACAAGGAATTTCGCTACCTTAGGACCGTTATAGTTACGGCCGCCGTTTACTGGGGCTTCGGTTCTGTGCTTTGCATTGCTGCTAACACTTCCCCTTAACCTTCCAGCACCGGGCAGGCGTCACCCCCTATACTTCGTCTTACGACTTTGCAGAGAGCTGTGTTTTTGGTAAACAGTCGCTTGGGCCTATTCACTGCGGCTTATATTTCTATAAGCACTCCTTCTCCCTAAGTTACGGAGTCATTTTGCCGAGTTCCTTAACAATAGTTCTCTTGCTCACCTCGGAATTCTCTTCCTGACCACGTGTGTTCGTTCTCGGTACGGGCATTGTTACAATTAGCCATAGAAGCTTTTCTTGAAAGCTGGCATCGGGTGTTCTTGATTGCTCAATCTTGTCTAGTCTTTAGATTATGTACTACGGATTTGCCTATAGTACTCCTTCTACTAGCCTACTAACATCCATCTCGCTAGCTCACCCTAGCCTTCTTTGTCACTCCTTCTGTTGTAACAACGGTGCAGGAATCTCTACCTGCTGTCCATCGACTACGCTTTTCAGCCTCGCCTTAGGTCCCGACTTACCCTGGGCGGACGAGCCTTCCCCAGGAATCCTTAGTCAATCGGTGTAAGGGATTCTCACCCTTATTCGCTACTCACACCGGCATTCTCACTTCTAATCAATCCACTCACTCCTCACGGTATGGCTTCTTCTCAATTAGAACGCTCTCCTACCACATTTCTGTCCTCAGCTTCGGTGTTATGCTTAGCCCCGGTAAATTTTCGGCGCAAAGTCACTCGACTAGTGAGCTGTTACGCACTCTTTGAAGGATGGCTGCTTCTAAGCCAACCTCCTAGCTGTCTGTGCAACTTTACATCCTTTTCCACTTAGCATATACTTTGGGACCTTAGCTGGAGATCTGGGCTGTTTCCCTTTCGACTACGGACCTTATCACCCATAGTCTGACTCCTGATCATATCTTTCTGGCATTCGGAGTTTGATTATACTCAGTACCCCATGCTGGGGCCATCATACATTCAGTGCTCTACCTCCAGAAGACTCTTATCAAGGCTAGCCCTAAAGCTATTTCGGAGAGAACCAGCTATCTCCAGGTTCGATTGGAATTTCACCCCTAACCACAGCTCATCCTCGCACTTTTCAACGTGCGTAGGTTCGGTCCTCCATTTAGTGTTACCTAAACTTCAACCTGGCCATGGCTAGATCACCTGGTTTCGGGTCTATGACTACATACTTTGCGCCCTATTAAGACTCGCTTTCGCTTCGGCTCCATATCTTCTATTTAACCTCGCATGCAATCATAACTCGCCGGTTCATTCTACAAAAGGCACGCTATCACCCTTTAACGGGCTCTAACTTTTTGTAAGCATATGGTTTCAGGTTCTCTTTCACTGCCCCTTCCGGGGTTCTTTTCACCTTTCCCTCACGGTACTGGTTCACTATCGATCACTTGGTAGTATTTAGCCTTGCCAGATGGTCCTGGCGGATTCCAACAGGATTTCTCGTGTCCCGTTGTACTCAGGATTCCACTTTGTGTTGAAGTAATTTCGCCTACGAGGCTTTCACTCTCTTTGACTTACCTTCCCAGGTAATTCGGCTATCACTCGCTCACTCTATTGTGGTCCTACAACCCCGCATCGCTGCGGTTTGGGCTTCTCCCCGTTCGCTCGCCGCTACTAGGGGAATCACTTTTGTTTTCTTTTCCTCTAGGTACTAAGATGTTTCAGTTCCCTAGGTCTGCCTTGTCATGCACTATGTATTTATGCATGCATTTAGTTATCTCTAACTATGGGTTCTCCCATTCGGATACCCCTGACTACGAGTGTTATCCTCTTATCAGGGCTTTTCGCAGATTACCGCGTCCTTCTTCGGCTCCAAGTGTCTAGGCATTCACCATACGCTCTTTCTTCCTTAACCTTACTTTTTTTTCAAGTTTATTCTTGCGTTTTTTTGAAAGTTTCGCTCTTTCTTTTGCTTGTTTTTTGTAAAATCTTTAGTATTACCCACTCCAATAAACAGAAATTCCTTCCATTTATTTTTGTTTGTCTTACTTATCTATCTTGTTTGTTTTCTAATATTATTCAGTTGTCAAAGATCTTTACTACTTAAGAAGTCTTTTCGACCTCTCAAAACTAAACAGTACTGCCTTTTTCAATCCAGCCTTCTTTCTCCTTAGAAAGGAGGTGATCCATCCCCACCTTCCGGTAGGGATACCTTGTTACGACTTCACCCCAATCATCAATCCCACCTTAGGCGACTCCTTCATTGCTGTTAGGTCATCGACTTTGGGTGTTATCAACTCTCGTGGTGTGACGGGCGGTGTGTACAAGGCCCGGGAACGTATTCACCGCGGCATTCTGATCCGCGATTACTAGCGATTCCAGCTTCATGTAGTCGAGTTGCAGACTACAATCCGAACTGAGATCAGCTTTTTGAGATTTGCTTGCCCTTGCGAGTTTGCTTCTCTTTGTACTGACCATTGTAGCACGTGTGTAGCCCAGATCGTAAGGGGCATGATGATTTGACGTCATCCCCACCTTCCTCTAGCTTGTCACTAGCTGTCTTGTTAGAGTCCCCACCTTATATGCTGGCAACTAACAATAGGGGTTGCGCTCGTTGCGGGACTTAACCCAACATCTCACGACACGAGCTGACGACAACCATGCACCACCTGTCTTAGTGTTAACCTCCACTATGCTTCCATAGCTTCGCACTAGATGTCAAGATCTGGTAAGGTTCTTCGCGTTGCTTCGAATTAAACCACATGCTCCACCGCTTGTGCGGGCCCCCGTCAATTCCTTTGAGTTTCACTCTTGCGAGCATACTCCCCAGGCGGAGTACTTAATGCGTTTGCTTCAGCACTGGGTTGCCCCAACACTTAGTACTCATCGTTTACGGCGTGGACTACTAGGGTATCTAATCCTATTTGCTCCCCACGCTTTCGTGCCTCAGTGTCAGTTACAGACCAGAAAGCCGCCTTCGCCACTGGTGTTCCTCCATATATCTACGCATTCCACCGCTACACATGGAATTCCGCTTTCCTCTTCTGTACTCTAGTTATGCAGTTATCATGGCATTATGGAGTTGAGCCCCATTCTTTAACCACAATCTTTCATAACCACCTGCGCACCCTTTACGCCCAATAATTCCGGATAACGCTCGCCACCTACGTATTACCGCGGCTGCTGGCACGTAGTTAGCCGTGGCTTTCTGATAAGGTAATGTCAAGTGCAAAGCATTTCCTCTTTGCAGTTTTCCTCCCTTATAACAGAGATTTACAACCCGAAGGCCTTCTTCTCTCACGCGGCATTGCTCCATCAGGGTTGCCCCCATTGTGGAAAATTCCCTACTGCTGCCTCCCGTAGGAGTCTGGGCCGTGTCTCAGTCCCAGTGTGGCCGTTCACCCTCTCAGGTCGGCTATGCATCGTCGCCTTGGTGAGCTTTTATCTCACCAACTAGCTAATGCACCGCAGGTCCATCCTTTAGTGAAGCTTGAAAGCTTCTTTTAATCTTCCACCATGCGATGGTTGATATTATCTGGTATTAGCAGTCGTTTCCAACTGTTGTCCCAATCTAAAGGGTAGGTTACCTACGTGTTACTCACCCGTTCGCCACTAAGAAAATGATCCAAGTTTAAAATGCAAGCACTTTATTCTTGGTTTTCTTCGTTCGACTTGCATGTATTAGGCATGCCGCCAGCGTTCATCCTGAGCCAGGATCAAACTCTTCATATTAATTTATTGACAGGATAATTGTGTTATCCATTTGTTTTGATTTCCTGACTGAATTGAATTGACAGTTCTGTTTAGTTTTCAAAGATCGTTGCGTTTTATTACTTTCGTTTTTCAACGCCCATATATAATAACAATTTAAACACTATAGGTCAACGCTTTTTTGCTTTTTTTTTGCTTTTTTTACTTATTTTCTTTTCTTTTATAATTCTATAGTTTTCTTTAATGTATTTTGCCTTTTTTTTATCATTTTTCTGCTTGTTTTTTCTTGCTTTTCTTCTTTTTTCTTTTCTAGTTAACCATTTCTAATTCTTTTCATTTCTTTTTTATTTTTTTCAATTGATAATATTTTTTCATTTGCACTATTTGTTAATAATTTCACAAACTTTTATGCTTTTACTTTTATCCACAGTTGTTTTTAGACTTTATTTATTTCTTCTTTATTTTATGTTTTACCTTCTTTTTTTAGTGTTTTGGGGATAAGTTTAGTTGATTATTCTATTTTTAATAGTTTTAAGCTAATTTTATCAACACTTATAAATACTAGCATTAGAATATAATCTTATAATAATTTAATTTTTTGTCCTTATTCTAGTATTTTTAATCTTTTTTTGACTATTTAGCTAGCTATATTAAAAGTTATCTACAATAATACTAAACGAATACTTCTTAGTAAACTTTCTTAACAAGTAATTTATTAACTGCTTTTAGTTTTAGATACTAATCTAAAATTAAGATAGTTGCCACAATTATAGCTATTAGTACTATAGATGATACTTTATATCATTGTTTATCTATTTAAGCTTATACTTGCTTATTTAAGCTTGTATCAAGTTATTTTGCTCTTTATTTTACTATAAGAAGCTCTATCTTAATTAATAACTAGCTGTTTTTTTAAAAGACCACTAAATAAAGGCTGCTTTTACTCATAATCATTACTATCCAGTTTTATTAATTATGTTTTAATTCTATAATTTATTGAATGGAAATAATAGCTTCAAGTAATAATAATACAGTAGTTGTTAAATAGTTAGTGTAAAAAATATCTTTATAATACTTTTTACATCACTACTAGATTCAATACTTTTTATTTAGCTTAACTACTTAAGTAGTTATCAAATTAATACCAATATAACTTTATCATTTATTAATAATATAAGCAGCTCTTTTTTAATTAATATTATAAATCAACTCTTTTAAGAAACACTTCTATTTTTAACATCTTAGATCTAGGCAATAATATAATTAATTAAAAAAACAGCCCAAAAAGCTGTTTTATCTTGTATTAAATCATGTATCAAATTGTATAATTACATCCCTTTTGATCAAAGAGACATAAAAAAAAGCCCTTTTAAGGGGGCTCTTACTTTGCCTGGCGATGTCCTATTCTCGCACTTTCGTACTACATTCGGCGCTAAGATGCTTAACTTCTGTGTTCGGTATGGGTACAGGTGTGTCCATCTTGCCATCAACACCAGACTTTGTAAAGTCTTTGCTGAATAATATTAGTCTTTTTCAAGGTTAAGTCCTCGACCTATTAGTAACACTCAGCTTAATACATCGCTGTACTTACACATGTGTCCTATCTACCTTGTAGTCTTCAAGGGGTCTTACTTATTGGGATATCTCATCTTGAAGTAGGCTTCCCGCTTAGATGCCTTCAGCGGTTATCCTTTCCCTACTTAGCTTTCCAGCCATGCCACTGGCGTGACAACTGGTGCACCAGAGGTAGGTCCATCCCGGTCCTCTCGTACTAAGGACAGCCCTTCTCAAATATCCTACGCCCACGACAGATAGGGACCGAACTGTCTCACGACGTTCTGAACCCAGCTCGCGTACCGCTTTAATGGGCGAACAGCCCAACCCTTGGGACCGAATTCAGCCCCAGGATGCGATGAGCCGACATCGAGGTGCCAAACCTTGCCGTCGATGTGAACTCTTGGGCAAGATCAGCCTGTTATCCCCAGGGTAGCTTTTATCCGTTGAGCGACGGCCATTCCATTCTGCACCGCCGGATCACTATGCCCGACTTTCGTCCCTGCTCGAGTTGTTGCTCTCGCAGTCAAGCACCCTTTTGCCATTGCACTCTTTGCATGATTTCCATCCATGCTGAGGGTACCTTTGGGCGCCTCCGTTACCTTTTAGGAGGCGACCGCCCCAGTCAAACTGCCCACCAGACACTGTCCTATACCCCGTTTAGGGGTTCTAGTTAGAGATTCAATATATCAAGGGTGGTATCCCAACATCGCATCAATACACACTTGCGCATGTATCTCTTTTGCTCCCACCTATCCTGTACATAATATACTAAATCCCAATATCAAGCTACAGTAAAGCTCCATGGGGTCTTTCCGTCTTGTCGCGGGTAACCTGCATCTTCACAGGTACTAAGATTTCACCAAGTCTATTGTTGAGACAGTGCCCAAATCGTTACGCCTTTCGTGCGGGTCGGAACTTACCCGACAAGGAATTTCGCTACCTTAGGACCGTTATAGTTACGGCCGCCGTTTACTGGGGCTTCGGTTCTGTGCTTTGCATTGCTGCTAACACTTCCCCTTAACCTTCCAGCACCGGGCAGGCGTCACCCCCTATACTTCGTCTTACGACTTTGCAGAGAGCTGTGTTTTTGGTAAACAGTCGCTTGGGCCTATTCACTGCGGCTTATATTTCTATAAGCACTCCTTCTCCCTAAGTTACGGAGTCATTTTGCCGAGTTCCTTAACAATAGTTCTCTTGCTCACCTCGGAATTCTCTTCCTGACCACGTGTGTTCGTTCTCGGTACGGGCATTGTTACAATTAGCCATAGAAGCTTTTCTTGAAAGCTGGCATCGGGTGTTCTTGATTGCTCAATCTTGTCTAGTCTTTAGATTATGTACTACGGATTTGCCTATAGTACTCCTTCTACTAGCCTACTAACATCCATCTCGCTAGCTCACCCTAGCCTTCTTTGTCACTCCTTCTGTTGTAACAACGGTGCAGGAATCTCTACCTGCTGTCCATCGACTACGCTTTTCAGCCTCGCCTTAGGTCCCGACTTACCCTGGGCGGACGAGCCTTCCCCAGGAATCCTTAGTCAATCGGTGTAAGGGATTCTCACCCTTATTCGCTACTCACACCGGCATTCTCACTTCTAATCAATCCACTCACTCCTCACGGTATGGCTTCTTCTCAATTAGAACGCTCTCCTACCACATTTCTGTCCTCAGCTTCGGTGTTATGCTTAGCCCCGGTAAATTTTCGGCGCAAAGTCACTCGACTAGTGAGCTGTTACGCACTCTTTGAAGGATGGCTGCTTCTAAGCCAACCTCCTAGCTGTCTGTGCAACTTTACATCCTTTTCCACTTAGCATATACTTTGGGACCTTAGCTGGAGATCTGGGCTGTTTCCCTTTCGACTACGGACCTTATCACCCATAGTCTGACTCCTGATCATATCTTTCTGGCATTCGGAGTTTGATTATACTCAGTACCCCATGCTGGGGCCATCATACATTCAGTGCTCTACCTCCAGAAGACTCTTATCAAGGCTAGCCCTAAAGCTATTTCGGAGAGAACCAGCTATCTCCAGGTTCGATTGGAATTTCACCCCTAACCACAGCTCATCCTCGCACTTTTCAACGTGCGTAGGTTCGGTCCTCCATTTAGTGTTACCTAAACTTCAACCTGGCCATGGCTAGATCACCTGGTTTCGGGTCTATGACTACATACTTTGCGCCCTATTAAGACTCGCTTTCGCTTCGGCTCCATATCTTCTATTTAACCTCGCATGCAATCATAACTCGCCGGTTCATTCTACAAAAGGCACGCTATCACCCTTTAACGGGCTCTAACTTTTTGTAAGCATATGGTTTCAGGTTCTCTTTCACTGCCCCTTCCGGGGTTCTTTTCACCTTTCCCTCACGGTACTGGTTCACTATCGATCACTTGGTAGTATTTAGCCTTGCCAGATGGTCCTGGCGGATTCCAACAGGATTTCTCGTGTCCCGTTGTACTCAGGATTCCACTTTGTGTTGAAGTAATTTCGCCTACGAGGCTTTCACTCTCTTTGACTTACCTTCCCAGGTAATTCGGCTATCACTCGCTCACTCTATTGTGGTCCTACAACCCCGCATCGCTGCGGTTTGGGCTTCTCCCCGTTCGCTCGCCGCTACTAGGGGAATCACTTTTGTTTTCTTTTCCTCTAGGTACTAAGATGTTTCAGTTCCCTAGGTCTGCCTTGTCATGCACTATGTATTTATGCATGCATTTAGTTATCTCTAACTATGGGTTCTCCCATTCGGATACCCCTGACTACGAGTGTTATCCTCTTATCAGGGCTTTTCGCAGATTACCGCGTCCTTCTTCGGCTCCAAGTGTCTAGGCATTCACCATACGCTCTTTCTTCCTTAACCTTACTTTTTTTTCAAGTTTATTCTTGCGTTTTTTTGAAAGTTTCGCTCTTTCTTTTGCTTGTTTTTTGTAAAATCTTTAGTATTACCCACTCCAATAAACAGAAATTCCTTCCATTTATTTTTGTTTGTCTTACTTATCTATCTTGTTTGTTTTCTAATATTATTCAGTTGTCAAAGATCTTTACTACTTAAGAAGTCTTTTCGACCTCTCAAAACTAAACAGTACTGCCTTTTTCAATCCAGCCTTCTTTCTCCTTAGAAAGGAGGTGATCCATCCCCACCTTCCGGTAGGGATACCTTGTTACGACTTCACCCCAATCATCAATCCCACCTTAGGCGACTCCTTCATTGCTGTTAGGTCATCGACTTTGGGTGTTATCAACTCTCGTGGTGTGACGGGCGGTGTGTACAAGGCCCGGGAACGTATTCACCGCGGCATTCTGATCCGCGATTACTAGCGATTCCAGCTTCATGTAGTCGAGTTGCAGACTACAATCCGAACTGAGATCAGCTTTTTGAGATTTGCTTGCCCTTGCGAGTTTGCTTCTCTTTGTACTGACCATTGTAGCACGTGTGTAGCCCAGATCGTAAGGGGCATGATGATTTGACGTCATCCCCACCTTCCTCTAGCTTGTCACTAGCTGTCTTGTTAGAGTCCCCACCTTATATGCTGGCAACTAACAATAGGGGTTGCGCTCGTTGCGGGACTTAACCCAACATCTCACGACACGAGCTGACGACAACCATGCACCACCTGTCTTAGTGTTAACCTCCACTATGCTTCCATAGCTTCGCACTAGATGTCAAGATCTGGTAAGGTTCTTCGCGTTGCTTCGAATTAAACCACATGCTCCACCGCTTGTGCGGGCCCCCGTCAATTCCTTTGAGTTTCACTCTTGCGAGCATACTCCCCAGGCGGAGTACTTAATGCGTTTGCTTCAGCACTGGGTTGCCCCAACACTTAGTACTCATCGTTTACGGCGTGGACTACTAGGGTATCTAATCCTATTTGCTCCCCACGCTTTCGTGCCTCAGTGTCAGTTACAGACCAGAAAGCCGCCTTCGCCACTGGTGTTCCTCCATATATCTACGCATTCCACCGCTACACATGGAATTCCGCTTTCCTCTTCTGTACTCTAGTTATGCAGTTATCATGGCATTATGGAGTTGAGCCCCATTCTTTAACCACAATCTTTCATAACCACCTGCGCACCCTTTACGCCCAATAATTCCGGATAACGCTCGCCACCTACGTATTACCGCGGCTGCTGGCACGTAGTTAGCCGTGGCTTTCTGATAAGGTAATGTCAAGTGCAAAGCATTTCCTCTTTGCAGTTTTCCTCCCTTATAACAGAGATTTACAACCCGAAGGCCTTCTTCTCTCACGCGGCATTGCTCCATCAGGGTTGCCCCCATTGTGGAAAATTCCCTACTGCTGCCTCCCGTAGGAGTCTGGGCCGTGTCTCAGTCCCAGTGTGGCCGTTCACCCTCTCAGGTCGGCTATGCATCGTCGCCTTGGTGAGCTTTTATCTCACCAACTAGCTAATGCACCGCAGGTCCATCCTTTAGTGAAGCTTGAAAGCTTCTTTTAATCTTCCACCATGCGATGGTTGATATTATCTGGTATTAGCAGTCGTTTCCAACTGTTGTCCCAATCTAAAGGGTAGGTTACCTACGTGTTACTCACCCGTTCGCCACTAAGAAAATGATCCAAGTTTAAAATGCAAGCACTTTATTCTTGGTTTTCTTCGTTCGACTTGCATGTATTAGGCATGCCGCCAGCGTTCATCCTGAGCCAGGATCAAACTCTTCATATTAATTTATTGACAGGATAATTGTGTTATCCATTTGTTTTGATTTCCTGACTGAATTGAATTGACAGTTCTGTTTAGTTTTCAAAGATCGTACATCTTTCGATGTGTTTTGCGCTTTTTCAACGCTTATATATAATAACAAATTTACTACTGTTTTGTCAATGCTTTTCATATCTTTTTTATAATTAATTTGTTATTACTATTTTTTATCGCCTATTTGGCTTGTTTATATAATACCATTTTTTCCCTTACATAAGCAATATTAATTGTTTCTTTTTACTATATTAAAATAAAATTAACCTGTTTTTAATAAAAACGTAAGTATACAACACTTAAAACCTTTAAATACTATATGTAAATTTTTTATCATCTATCTTTATCTATAGTTACACTTATAAGTAAAAGTACTAAACATGTATATTATTATCTAAATGACACTTACAATAACGCTGTTTTATTTAAACATTCTACTGTTTCTTTTACTTTAAAACTATTTATATTATGATCTCTATAAATTAATCGATGTGACACTTTAGTAATGATTGCTACTATTGTAATATCTTTAAATAGATAATTTAATAACTCTAGCACTATGTTTAAGATTATATTACTAAAGAGCTATGTTAATAGAAAAAGGGCTCTACTGCTTGATTTGTTATCATTTAAAAATGGGATGAGTATTTTATTTTATTTTCTGGTAATAAGTTACCATTGATATAACTTATTATTTATAAGCTAAGTAGAACGATCACTTTTTTTAATAAAGAATATAAAAAAACAGCCCTAAGAGCTGTTAATAAAAAAAGCCCTTTTAAGGGGGCTCTTACTTTGCCTGGCGATGTCCTATTCTCGCACTTTCGTACTACATTCGGCGCTAAGATGCTTAACTTCTGTGTTCGGTATGGGTACAGGTGTGTCCATCTTGCCATCAACACCAGACTTTGTAAAGTCTTTGCTGAATAATATTAGTCTTTTTCAAGGTTAAGTCCTCGACCTATTAGTAACACTCAGCTTAATACATCGCTGTACTTACACATGTGTCCTATCTACCTTGTAGTCTTCAAGGGGTCTTACTTATTGGGATATCTCATCTTGAAGTAGGCTTCCCGCTTAGATGCCTTCAGCGGTTATCCTTTCCCTACTTAGCTTTCCAGCCATGCCACTGGCGTGACAACTGGTGCACCAGAGGTAGGTCCATCCCGGTCCTCTCGTACTAAGGACAGCCCTTCTCAAATATCCTACGCCCACGACAGATAGGGACCGAACTGTCTCACGACGTTCTGAACCCAGCTCGCGTACCGCTTTAATGGGCGAACAGCCCAACCCTTGGGACCGAATTCAGCCCCAGGATGCGATGAGCCGACATCGAGGTGCCAAACCTTGCCGTCGATGTGAACTCTTGGGCAAGATCAGCCTGTTATCCCCAGGGTAGCTTTTATCCGTTGAGCGACGGCCATTCCATTCTGCACCGCCGGATCACTATGCCCGACTTTCGTCCCTGCTCGAGTTGTTGCTCTCGCAGTCAAGCACCCTTTTGCCATTGCACTCTTTGCATGATTTCCATCCATGCTGAGGGTACCTTTGGGCGCCTCCGTTACCTTTTAGGAGGCGACCGCCCCAGTCAAACTGCCCACCAGACACTGTCCTATACCCCGTTTAGGGGTTCTAGTTAGAGATTCAATATATCAAGGGTGGTATCCCAACATCGCATCAATACACACTTGCGCATGTATCTCTTTTGCTCCCACCTATCCTGTACATAATATACTAAATCCCAATATCAAGCTACAGTAAAGCTCCATGGGGTCTTTCCGTCTTGTCGCGGGTAACCTGCATCTTCACAGGTACTAAGATTTCACCAAGTCTATTGTTGAGACAGTGCCCAAATCGTTACGCCTTTCGTGCGGGTCGGAACTTACCCGACAAGGAATTTCGCTACCTTAGGACCGTTATAGTTACGGCCGCCGTTTACTGGGGCTTCGGTTCTGTGCTTTGCATTGCTGCTAACACTTCCCCTTAACCTTCCAGCACCGGGCAGGCGTCACCCCCTATACTTCGTCTTACGACTTTGCAGAGAGCTGTGTTTTTGGTAAACAGTCGCTTGGGCCTATTCACTGCGGCTTATATTTCTATAAGCACTCCTTCTCCCTAAGTTACGGAGTCATTTTGCCGAGTTCCTTAACAATAGTTCTCTTGCTCACCTCGGAATTCTCTTCCTGACCACGTGTGTTCGTTCTCGGTACGGGCATTGTTACAATTAGCCATAGAAGCTTTTCTTGAAAGCTGGCATCGGGTGTTCTTGATTGCTCAATCTTGTCTAGTCTTTAGATTATGTACTACGGATTTGCCTATAGTACTCCTTCTACTAGCCTACTAACATCCATCTCGCTAGCTCACCCTAGCCTTCTTTGTCACTCCTTCTGTTGTAACAACGGTGCAGGAATCTCTACCTGCTGTCCATCGACTACGCTTTTCAGCCTCGCCTTAGGTCCCGACTTACCCTGGGCGGACGAGCCTTCCCCAGGAATCCTTAGTCAATCGGTGTAAGGGATTCTCACCCTTATTCGCTACTCACACCGGCATTCTCACTTCTAATCAATCCACTCACTCCTCACGGTATGGCTTCTTCTCAATTAGAACGCTCTCCTACCACATTTCTGTCCTCAGCTTCGGTGTTATGCTTAGCCCCGGTAAATTTTCGGCGCAAAGTCACTCGACTAGTGAGCTGTTACGCACTCTTTGAAGGATGGCTGCTTCTAAGCCAACCTCCTAGCTGTCTGTGCAACTTTACATCCTTTTCCACTTAGCATATACTTTGGGACCTTAGCTGGAGATCTGGGCTGTTTCCCTTTCGACTACGGACCTTATCACCCATAGTCTGACTCCTGATCATATCTTTCTGGCATTCGGAGTTTGATTATACTCAGTACCCCATGCTGGGGCCATCATACATTCAGTGCTCTACCTCCAGAAGACTCTTATCAAGGCTAGCCCTAAAGCTATTTCGGAGAGAACCAGCTATCTCCAGGTTCGATTGGAATTTCACCCCTAACCACAGCTCATCCTCGCACTTTTCAACGTGCGTAGGTTCGGTCCTCCATTTAGTGTTACCTAAACTTCAACCTGGCCATGGCTAGATCACCTGGTTTCGGGTCTATGACTACATACTTTGCGCCCTATTAAGACTCGCTTTCGCTTCGGCTCCATATCTTCTATTTAACCTCGCATGCAATCATAACTCGCCGGTTCATTCTACAAAAGGCACGCTATCACCCTTTAACGGGCTCTAACTTTTTGTAAGCATATGGTTTCAGGTTCTCTTTCACTGCCCCTTCCGGGGTTCTTTTCACCTTTCCCTCACGGTACTGGTTCACTATCGATCACTTGGTAGTATTTAGCCTTGCCAGATGGTCCTGGCGGATTCCAACAGGATTTCTCGTGTCCCGTTGTACTCAGGATTCCACTTTGTGTTGAAGTAATTTCGCCTACGAGGCTTTCACTCTCTTTGACTTACCTTCCCAGGTAATTCGGCTATCACTCGCTCACTCTATTGTGGTCCTACAACCCCGCATCGCTGCGGTTTGGGCTTCTCCCCGTTCGCTCGCCGCTACTAGGGGAATCACTTTTGTTTTCTTTTCCTCTAGGTACTAAGATGTTTCAGTTCCCTAGGTCTGCCTTGTCATGCACTATGTATTTATGCATGCATTTAGTTATCTCTAACTATGGGTTCTCCCATTCGGATACCCCTGACTACGAGTGTTATCCTCTTATCAGGGCTTTTCGCAGATTACCGCGTCCTTCTTCGGCTCCAAGTGTCTAGGCATTCACCATACGCTCTTTCTTCCTTAACCTTACTTTTTTTTCAAGTTTATTCTTGCGTTTTTTTGAAAGTTTCGCTCTTTCTTTTGCTTGTTTTTTGTAAAATCTTTAGTATTACCCACTCCAATAAACAGAAATTCCTTCCATTTATTTTTGTTTGTCTTACTTATCTATCTTGTTTGTTTTCTAATATTATTCAGTTGTCAAAGATCTTTACTACTTAAGAAGTCTTTTCGACCTCTCAAAACTAAACAGTACTGCCTTTTTCAATCCAGCCTTCTTTCTCCTTAGAAAGGAGGTGATCCATCCCCACCTTCCGGTAGGGATACCTTGTTACGACTTCACCCCAATCATCAATCCCACCTTAGGCGACTCCTTCATTGCTGTTAGGTCATCGACTTTGGGTGTTATCAACTCTCGTGGTGTGACGGGCGGTGTGTACAAGGCCCGGGAACGTATTCACCGCGGCATTCTGATCCGCGATTACTAGCGATTCCAGCTTCATGTAGTCGAGTTGCAGACTACAATCCGAACTGAGATCAGCTTTTTGAGATTTGCTTGCCCTTGCGAGTTTGCTTCTCTTTGTACTGACCATTGTAGCACGTGTGTAGCCCAGATCGTAAGGGGCATGATGATTTGACGTCATCCCCACCTTCCTCTAGCTTGTCACTAGCTGTCTTGTTAGAGTCCCCACCTTATATGCTGGCAACTAACAATAGGGGTTGCGCTCGTTGCGGGACTTAACCCAACATCTCACGACACGAGCTGACGACAACCATGCACCACCTGTCTTAGTGTTAACCTCCACTATGCTTCCATAGCTTCGCACTAGATGTCAAGATCTGGTAAGGTTCTTCGCGTTGCTTCGAATTAAACCACATGCTCCACCGCTTGTGCGGGCCCCCGTCAATTCCTTTGAGTTTCACTCTTGCGAGCATACTCCCCAGGCGGAGTACTTAATGCGTTTGCTTCAGCACTGGGTTGCCCCAACACTTAGTACTCATCGTTTACGGCGTGGACTACTAGGGTATCTAATCCTATTTGCTCCCCACGCTTTCGTGCCTCAGTGTCAGTTACAGACCAGAAAGCCGCCTTCGCCACTGGTGTTCCTCCATATATCTACGCATTCCACCGCTACACATGGAATTCCGCTTTCCTCTTCTGTACTCTAGTTATGCAGTTATCATGGCATTATGGAGTTGAGCCCCATTCTTTAACCACAATCTTTCATAACCACCTGCGCACCCTTTACGCCCAATAATTCCGGATAACGCTCGCCACCTACGTATTACCGCGGCTGCTGGCACGTAGTTAGCCGTGGCTTTCTGATAAGGTAATGTCAAGTGCAAAGCATTTCCTCTTTGCAGTTTTCCTCCCTTATAACAGAGATTTACAACCCGAAGGCCTTCTTCTCTCACGCGGCATTGCTCCATCAGGGTTGCCCCCATTGTGGAAAATTCCCTACTGCTGCCTCCCGTAGGAGTCTGGGCCGTGTCTCAGTCCCAGTGTGGCCGTTCACCCTCTCAGGTCGGCTATGCATCGTCGCCTTGGTGAGCTTTTATCTCACCAACTAGCTAATGCACCGCAGGTCCATCCTTTAGTGAAGCTTGAAAGCTTCTTTTAATCTTCCACCATGCGATGGTTGATATTATCTGGTATTAGCAGTCGTTTCCAACTGTTGTCCCAATCTAAAGGGTAGGTTACCTACGTGTTACTCACCCGTTCGCCACTAAGAAAATGATCCAAGTTTAAAATGCAAGCACTTTATTCTTGGTTTTCTTCGTTCGACTTGCATGTATTAGGCATGCCGCCAGCGTTCATCCTGAGCCAGGATCAAACTCTTCATATTAATTTATTGACAGGATAATTGTGTTATCCATTTGTTTTGATTTCCTGACTGAATTGAATTGACAGTTCTGTTTAGTTTTCAAAGATCGTTGCGTTTTATTACTTTCGTTTTTCAACGCCCATATATAATAACAATTTAAACACTATAGGTCAACGCTTTTTTGCTTTTTTTTTGCTTTTTTTAAAATTAATATAGAGATATATAATTTTATTATAGAAAACAGTTGAAAAATGCATAAATACGAAGAAAATCACCGTTATTACTAACAGTGATTTTTTTTAATATTTTAAAATTTCTTTTTTGAAATATTTTCTCTAGTCCAAAAGTCAACTCCCTTAAAGGATTTTTGTTCTTCTATAGATAAATCTTCTAAAACAAATGGTTGGTCTTCTTTTCCTTCTGCTTGTTTCTTTTCAAAGTCTTTTAGGCATATTATTGCTGGTTTACATATTATTAGAATTCCAATGATATTTATAATTGCCATTAATCCAACACCAATATCTGCTGCTGCCCAAGCTGCTGCATTTGATCTTATACCAAAGAAGTATGTTGCTGCTAAGAATATTCCCTTAAGCATCCAAATAGCAATTTTTCTTTGTTTATCACTAAATTTGTTTCGCATTAATAATTCAAGGTTAGATTCTGCATAATAATAGTAGGCCATAAGTGTAGTAAAGGCAAAGAAGAATAATGCTATTGCAATAAATCCATGCCCAAAACCTCCAATTAGTGAACTCATAGCTGTTGGAGTATATTCAGCTATCTTATCTGGGCTTCCACCCATTGTACTATGCTCTGCATATGTTTGGAAAATTCCATTTTGTTGAGTACCTGGTATAAATATACTATAAGCTCCTGTAATAATTATTGAAAGACCTGTTGCACTACATACAAAGATTGTATCAAAGTATACTGAGAAGGCTTGAACTAAACCTTGTTTAGCTGGGTGACTAACTTCAGCTGCTGCTGCTGCATGAGGTGCTGTACCTTGTCCTGCCTCATTAGAAAACACTCCTCTTTTAACTCCCCAAAGTATTGCTTGCCCTAAAGAAGCACCAAGTATAGCATCCGCTCCAAATGCTGATCTAAATATTAAACTAAATGTAGCTGGAACTTGTCCTATATTAACAATAAGAATAATAATAGCTACTATTATATATATACCAGACATAAATGGAACAATTATTTCTGCTGCTCTTGATAATGATTTAGTACCACCGACTATTATAATTCCTATAAGTACTAGTACAATTATCATCATTACTGTTTGGCTTATTCCAAAACCATTATATACTGCCGTTACTATTGCATTAGATTGAACACCTGGTAAAAGGATTCCTGTAGCAATTAAACAACAAAACATAAAAATATATCCTAAAGGTTTAAGACCTCTTTTTCTAAAGTAGTATGCAGGTCCTCCTCTATATTCACCATCTATTTCAGTTTTATATAGCTGAGCTAATGTTGATTCGATATAAGCAGAACCAGCTCCAAAGAAGGCAACTGCCCACATCCAGAATAATGCTCCAGGACCACCATAAGCTATTGCTGTAGCAACTCCAACTATATTACCAGTTCCAACTCTACCTGCAACTGCAAGTGCAAATGCTTGGAATGAAGAAATTCCTTCATCTGATCCGGAACCGGAAAACAACAATTTTGCCATTGTAGGAATTTTTCTTAACTGAACAAAGCGCATTCTAAATGAAAAATATAAACCTGCAAATAAACATAACAGTGCTGTAACCGGAGACCATATCAAAGCTGCTAAACCTTCAATGAATCCATTTAATGAGCCACTTGCAAGTCCTGAATTAAATGCATCTATTGCTGCAACAGTTTCACTGATAAAAATTTCAAAAATTTTCATAATTATTTCTCCTTTAAATTTAATGATTTTTTGCTAACTAATGTATCAATTATTGTAAATATTACAACTATTAACTTCCTAGATTGTAATATTTACAACATCTAATGATTAACACTGTTATCTTTTTTTACAATTATATAAAAAATAGTTTATTTATACAACTTTTTTTATAATAAAATGAAGTTAATATTGTTATTATATAATTTCTATTATTATGTTTAGGTTAGAACAATTAACTATACAGTAAAACATTCTATTTAATTTACAAGTTGTTATAATATTTATATAAGTTATAGACATAAATTGTACATGATATTATCATTAAATCATAATTTTTTATTTATTTGTATCCTAATGCATTTAATTATAGTATTTAATTATATACATGCCAGTATTTGCATAAAAAAAACAATTAGAATTAACTAATTGTTTATATCCACTCACTTATAAAAAGTCTATTATTTTTAAATTCAAAGCTTTGATCTAAAACTTTAATCATCATAAATAACTCTTTTTCATATTTGTAATAATTAAAATTAAAAATATCAGAATGTAATTCTACTACGTTGCAATCGTATTTTATAAGTATTGATTTAATTAAAGAGAACAATTCATAATGAGTCGAAAAGACAGCTTCATTAACTACTATTTGTTTTTCCTCTACTGAATAAACTATATATGCTTGTTTTGACATTGCATAGTGTATATTATCTATTTGATTCATTGAAATCATTTTATGGTAATATTTTTCATCTCTAATTTTATATCCATTTAAATCTAAAGTGTAGTTTTGGTAAATTTCAAGTAAACTACTTGGATCATTTTCAATTATAGATATTTGTTCAAAGTCTGAGAAGAAATTCTTATCTAGAGTAAGCTTACTTTTATAGTATTCTTCTTTAAAACCAAAAGGCTTATACAAATCCCAATTATATGCTTGTAATATCATGATTTTTTGATTTAGATCATTCTTAGCATAATTAATAGCATATTGCATTAACTGTTTCATGTAACCTTTTTTTCTATGTTTTATTGGTGTTGCAACTCCTACAATAAAACTTGTATTTATCATTTCATTATCTATGCATAATAAATGTTGATTTAATTGTAATGTACAAACTATTTCAGATGCAATTTCTAAAACTAAAGTATGGTCAAAATCAAAGGCATTATCAAAGTAATAGTCAATACTTTGTTTTGTATCATGTTCTAAAAAGCATTCATACCAAATATCTTTTAATGTAGAATAATCTTCTCTAGTTGCTTTTCTTATCATTTTTCATCTGCTCTTGTTATTGTAAATTTATCTACTAAATATTCTGGTTGATATGATAATTTTGATTTTCTTAGACCTACATCTCCTACATCATCTTCAGTATTTAAGTAAGTTAAATCATCAAAGAATGTTTTAACTAAGTTTTGTCTCATAAATGGATACAATCCTATAATATCACCATCGGCTTTTTCAACATTTAAAACTGCAGTTTTATCATTTAGTTGTGTTCCTATACCAAATGCTGCAATTTTACCATCTATATAGCAAGCTAAACCTTCACAACTTAATTTTTCAAAGTTGTTTAATACATCAATAGTACCATCAACTTCAGGTTGCATATATTCATCATGTACTACTTTTTGTGATGCCCACCACAATGTAAAGTCAATGCAGTCTTGAGCAACGTCTTTGTTACCATCTATCTCTTTAAAAGTATAACGTCCTTCATACTGTTTTTTGAAATTATTAACATGATTTCTTTTTTTCTGTAATTTTTTACCACTATATGTTAATATTTTTTCAATTGAATATAAGTAATCAAAAGAATCTCTATCTAATTCATAGTTAAAGTAATCTCCATAAACACTTTCTATTTGTTCTTTTACTTTTCTTACACAATTATGAATTGTAAAAGGTAGTTTTTCTTTTTCAAAATATTTTATTAAAAACTCAATTGCTTGATCGACATTTTCAAGTACACAAATGGGATTTAGGGAGAATAGATGATTATTAAAATTACTAAATACTATTATAAACTCATCGCTTAGATATACTTTTAATTTGAATTTATCCTTCCATAAAAACATATTTGTAAATGATAAATTATGATCTTTATAATTTAAACGTGATACATGTTTTTCTATTTCTTCTTTTAATTCTAAACTATATTTGCAAAACACTTTTTTTCACCTCATTTTTTATTATAACACAAGATATATATACATATTCTTACTTTCTATGTACTAAATCATACACATAATTCTTTTCTAAGCCATATTTTTTTGCTATATCTTTTATTGCATTTTTTCTTGATACATTTTGTTCAATAAGAATATTAACCTCATTTATAATAAAAGTATCATCAATTTCTGCTTCTTCTATTTCTGTATTATTATCTATACTTATTACTAATTCGCCTCTTAATTCTAAATCCGCATATAATAATTCACTTACAGTACCATAAATATGTTCCTCATTTATTTTAGTAAGCTCTCTACTAATACAAACATTGACATTCCCTAATACTTGCTGAATAATATTTAATGTTTTTTTATACCTGTGAACTGATTCATACATTATTAAAGTATGTCTATAATCAACATATTGCTCTAACATATTTGTAGCATCATTACTTTTATGTGGTAGAAAACCAATAAAAGTAAATGGAATTGTCTTAAATCCTGAATTTATTAAGGCCGGAAGTAAGGCATTAGGTCCATTAATAACCACTACATTAACATCGTTTTCTATTGCTAGACTTACTAAATGTTGTCCTGGATCACTTATAACAGGATATCCAGCATCGCTTATTAAAACGACTTCCTGTAATTTTTTAACTGTTTCAATAACTTGAATGCTTTTATCATACTCATTATGTAAGTAAAAACTCTCAAGCTTCTTATCTTTAATATTAAAATGTGATAATAATTTAGAACTTACTCTAGTATCTTCACAATAAATTGTTTCTACTTTATTTAACATATCTAATGCTCTTTGCGATATTTCACTTAAATTACCAATTGGTGTTGCTACTACATAAATTGTAGGAAACTCATTATCATTATACTTAAATTTTTTCATTTTTATCACCTAAAAACATTTCTTTTACTTGTTCTGTATAACTACCATCTTCATTATGAGCATATATAGGTTTCTCAATTATTAAACCTCCTGCATTTCCTTGAAATCTACCTTCAATTAATATCATATTAGCTTGTTGATTAATTCTTGGATAGATGA
Source organism: Mycoplasma sp. P36-A1 (assembly GCF_049478495.1). Taxonomy (NCBI): domain Bacteria; kingdom Bacillati; phylum Mycoplasmatota; class Mollicutes; order Mycoplasmatales; family Mycoplasmataceae; genus Mycoplasma; species Mycoplasma sp. P36-A1. Next base: position 1,879,192 of record NZ_CP168083.1, read on the forward strand.
ATTGAATTCTTTTTGGTTCTATTTTGTATTTTTTCATCAATTCAATTATCTCAATCATTCTATCTGGTCGATGTATCATTGCAAAACGACCATTATTTTCTAATATTTTAGCAGCACTAGCAATTATTTGTTCTAATGTTATTTTTATTTCATGTCTTGCAATTTGTAAAAATTCATTTTCATTAACATTGCTACATTCTTTCACTTTGAAAAATGGAGGATTACAAACTACTGTACCTACTTTTATATTTAAATTTTTCACAAAGTCTTTTATATCTGAATGAACTACTTCTACTTGTTCTTCTAAGTTGTTTAAAACTATATTCTTATTAGCTAAGTCTACAGCTTCCTTTTGTATCTCAACAGCTATTATTTTCTGATTAGTCATTGTTGAAAGCATTAGAGGTATTGCTGCATTATTAGTTCCAAAATCTACTATGGTCTTATTTTTTTTTGAAATAAAAACAAAGTGGCTTAACAAAACACTATCCAAAGAAAAGTTAAACATATCTTTTCTTTGGATTATTTTTAATTTTTTATTTTCTAGTAAGTAATTTTCTACTTCTACCATTTTATTTCCTTCTTATCTATAAACTTAACTATACCGCAACCTTCTATCTTAACTTGATCTAATAGTATATTTAATCCAGTTACTTTGAAATTAGAACCTTCATATTGTACATGAGTACCTAGTTTTGGAAAACTCTTTTTCTCTGTTGAATATTGATCATTTTCATACTTAAGACAACATAGTAAACGTCCGCATAATCCTGATATCTTAACTGGATTTAATGAAAGCATTTGGTTTTTAGCCATATTAATTGAAATATTATCAAATTCTTTTAAAAATCTAGTACAACATATAACCATTCCACATGGTCCTAGTCCACCGACTAATTTAGCTTTATCTCTTGCACCAATTTGTTTAAGCTCTATTCTTGTTTTAAAATTAGAAGCAAGCACTTTAAGTAGTTCTCTAAAATCGACTCTATCATCACTTACATACATGAACAATAATTTACTTTGATCTAAGTTATATTCTGTTTCTACTAGAGACATTTCTAAACCTGGAAATTCTTTTAATATTTCCACAAATTTATCGTGTGCTATTTGTGCCATTTCAAGATTTTTTTCAAACTGCTCTTGATCTTTTTTAGATGCTTTTCTTAAAATTGGCATCAAATCTTTTGCTGGAATATTTGAATTTTTAACATCTGGATTACATATTTTTGCTAGTTCTGGTCCGCGTACTGTATCTACAACAACTAAGTCATCAATTTTAACTTTAAGTTTATCATCACTTTTAAAATAGTACTCTTTTTTATTTTCTTTAAAAGTTATTGATGCTACTCTCATTCTATAACACCCTCAATCTTTATTGCAAATGCATCTACTAATAAGTCTTTGTTCATATTAGATTCTAATTGTAATCTAGCACTTAAGTTTGCATCTAATAACATTTCATATACTCCTGGTTTTATTAACTCTTTTGTAATTTCTTTGTCTACTCCTAGAGTAGTTAAAAATACAGAGTTAGTTAGAGTTGCATAGAATAATTCAAAGTATATTTTTAATTGATCTTTATCTAATGATGAAAGAGTTTCATAACTAACTAAATAAAAGTTTCCATGTGATATATTAGAAAACATTTTTTTGGCAGTTTCTTTATAGTATTGAAATACATCACTATCTAAAATATTTTGCATAATTACTTCATCGTGTGTTATTAATGAAACTAGATCTATGTCTGTTGAATCATAATTATCTATTAAAAATGATTTTATTTGTTCAATATTATTATTTGCTAAACGATACATTAGTGATCTAGACACAATAGTATCTAATACTTTTTCGCTATTTTGTGTTGTGAAGATAGCATATACTGATTCATTTGGTTCCTCAACAAATTTTAATAAGGCATTTAAAGCAATACTGCTGGCATTTTCGATATATTTAATTATATATATTTGTGAGTTTGTTGCTTCTAAAGCTGTTTTTGAAAATCTTTTTTGTATTTCTAAAACATTTTCTTTTTTTAGGGTCTGATTACTTAAATCAAACTCTATAATATCAACTAATTTTTTTTCGACAACTCTTTTATATACTAGTGGATCAAATTCTTTATTATCACTTATGATTCTAGTACATAAATAATCTACTGCTTTATCTAATAGAAACGTAGAATTACCTTCAATCATCATTGCATGTGGTAGTTTTTCAAAGGCTAAACAATTATCTATCATTTTCACAAATTTGCTTTGTGATTTTATAAAATTATCCATTTAAGTTCTCCTTTATTATATTTTTTACTTGTTCAAATACGGTATCGATGTCTTGTGAAGCATCTACTGTTCTAAACCTTGACTTATACATATCTCTAATCATTAAGTACCCATCATAAACTTTTTGATGAAACTCGATATCTTCTAAGTCTAATCTATTTACTTCTCTATTATTATTTGAAGCAATTCTAGCTAGTCCTATATGCGGTTTCACATCAAAAAATATTGTTAGATCAGGCATTTTACCTTGTATTGCAAAGTTATTAATACTTAATACTTGCTCAACACCTAATCCTCTTGCAATACCTTGATAGACTAATGAACTATCTATAAATCTATCGCATAACAAAACTTTATTTTCTTTTAGTGTAGGCACTATTATTTCATCAAAGTGTTGTGCCCTACTTGCAGCAAATAGTAAAGCTTCAGTTGTTGCAGATAAGTTTTTATTATTCTCATCTAAAACAACACCCCTAATTTGCTGTGCTATTGCTGAACCACCTGGTTCTCTTGTCTTTATAAAATCAATACCTTCAGTCTTAAAGTATTGTGTAATTTTCTCTAGTATTGTGGTTTTACCACTTCCATCTGGACCTTCGAATGTTATAAACAATCCTTGTTTCATTTTTATCACCTTATATTATTATACATTATTAAAGTGTCCTTTAACAATATTTTATTAATTTGGATTTTATTTATATCTTTAAAGAAAAAAGTGCAAATTATATTGCACCTTGTTAGTCAAATTTGTAAAATCTTAAAACAAATATAAGCATTGGAAATGAAATAATTCCTGCCAATAGCATTACTATTCCTACATTAAAGCCTATGAATACTCCAAGTGATAATACGATTAATAAAGCTGTTAGAAAGTTAGGAATAATCCCTATAATATAGCCAACTATATTATCAAAATTAAATGGTTGTTCATTAATGAATGTTGTTGTTAAGTAATATGTTACACATATCCATAAAAAGAATCCAATAAGAAAGGCTTCTAATAAAGGAAGAAATATAGTTAATATTTCAGCACTTACTACGGCTAATACCATTGTTGCTAATGAGAGTATTAAAAATGATAACCACTTTTTATTTGTACTATTGTAAAGTATCATATCCTTAAGTCTCATTTCGTATTGATCATAATCAATTACTTCATGATCTCTATAAACTAATATATAATCTGCCATCTTCATTAATGCTTTATCTCTAAAATTGTAAATAAATAATTGATTTATATGGTTAATTTTATATTTCTTAAGGTTTAAGATTTTATTGTTACCCATGTTAAGACCACCAATTATTTCTCTGTTACGCAAATCATATTCTGTGCATAAACAATTATATTGATTCCTATTTATAAATAATTCTAATAGAAATGCTGGCTCACCAGTTATAATTAAATCTTCTTTCCCTACACCAAATCCACCTAAATCTAATTTATGAATGTTACTCACTTTAAATAAGTTTAAATCACTAACTGTTAAATTACTTAATAGTACTTCATAAAAATGATTTGCTAATTTAGTTGAATTGATCATTTTAAGTAGATACTTTATTAAATCTGGTATCAAAGTCAAAAATGAAAACAATCTTCTTGGTTTTAATTTAATTATGAAGAACATTAAATCTATTGATAAATATCCATCATATATTACTTTACTAAATGAAAAAACTCTCATTATTTCAACTCCCTAAAATCCTTTATTTGATTCTGGATCTATTCCGTATTTTTTATAAAAATCGTTTTTAAAATCAATAAATCGATCATTTTTTATTGCTTCTCTTGCTTGTTCTACAAGATTAATAATAAATCTTGTGTTATGTATACTTACTAATCTTTGACCAAATGGCTCATTTGCTGAAAATAAATGTCTTAAGTATGCTCTAGTATAATTTTGGCAACAATAACAATCACATTCATCATCTAATGGTTCAAATGATTCTTTGTACTTAGCATTTTTTATGACAACTCTTCCTTTTGATGTCATTGCACTACCATGTCTTGCAATTCTAGTTGGTAACACACAATCAAAGATATCAATTCCACGTTCTATTGCTTCTAATACTGAAACCGGTGAACCAACTCCCATTAAATATCTTGGTTTATCTTCTGGTAAATATTTAATAGCCATATCTATCATATTTTTATAAATATCTTTAGGTTCTCCTACACTTGTACCACCAATAGCATATCCATCAAAATCCATTTTCACTAATTCTTCTGCACATGATTTTCTTAATTCAGGATAGTTTCCACCTTGTACAATTCCAAAAAGGGCTTGATCATCACTTCTAGCATGTGCTTCTTTTCCACGTTTTGCCCAGCGTAAAGTTCTTTCTGTACTTTCTCTTGCATATTTATAATCTGCAGGAAATGGAATACATTCATCAAAACTCATAATAATATCAGCACCGATTTTATTTTGTACACCAATACTTATTTCAGGAGACATGAATAATTTCTTTCCATCAATATGAGATTTAAAAGTAACTCCTTCTTCGGTAATATTTCTTAAATTACTTAAAGAAAATACTTGGTATCCTCCACTATCTGTCAACATAGCTTGATCATAGTTCATAAATTTATGAACACCACCAGCTTTTTCGACTAAATCAGCACCTGGTCGTAACCATAAGTGATAAGTATTAGCTAGTATTACTCCAGCTCCAGTTGCTTTTACTTCTTCTGGAGATAATGTTTTTACTGTTGCTTGTGTTCCTACTGGCATGAACATTGGTGTTTCAAATGTTCCATGTTTTGTAGTAATTGAACCAAGTCTTGCATTGCTTTGCTTACATTTATATTTTAATTTATAATCTAAATTCAATTTCTTTCACCTCTAAACTATATTAATTATACTTAATTTATGCTCTACTAGCAACCTATTTCACATCTTGTCAATAAACTATTATTTATTACTTGATAAAAAAAAGAGAGTGATTAAACACCCTCTTTAATATTATAATAATTGCTTATTCTGCTATAGGACCTTCCCCATTACTTTTCTTAACTGAATTATTAATAAAGTATCCTACTACTAGAATTAAAATTACAATTCCAGAGTATAAAGCCCAAGCTTCATTTGTTGAAATGAATGAATATACAATATAACCTTGTCCAATAATACCAATCACTGGAGCAATTACTGATTTTAGAATTCCTGCACCTTCTCTAGTACCATACTTAATAGAAGCTAGTAACAAGATAATGATTAATATTGCCATTGCCATGATTGGAATGTCATCAAATGCAATTGTACTGAACATATAGCTTGCACCATCTGCAGCACCTTCAGCAGCGATTGCTTGAATTGAATAAAGTACAAACCAAACTAAAGCAGCAGCTAAAGTTAAATATGAAGCATTACCAGTAGTTCCATATTTAGTTTCTTGTGCAAAGAATTTAGAATTTGGTAAGTCATTGTTAACAGCTAATGCATGTGGATATCTAAATGCAGCCATAAGGTTACCATTTAAAGTTCCCATTACTGAGATAACAACACAGAAGATAATTAATTTACCACCCATATTACCTAGTAACATTGTAGCAGCTTCTGCAACGTGTCCATCACCTAAGTCTACGATTCTCTGTGGGTTATCTTTGAATAACATTGTCATTCCTGTAAAGTATAAAACATAAGCTGCAGTTACGATAATAGCGTTAATTGCAAGAACTTTTGCGATATCTTTTTGTGGATTTTCCATGTCTCTAGACAGTGTAGCAACTGATGTCCATCCATCAAAAGCAAATGCCATTGAAAGAAGTGGAGCAGTAAATAAAGCCATTTCAAAATTACCAATTCCTGAAGATACAACTCCCATATCAAACTTAGCCATTCCCATTACACCAACAATAACAATTGGGAATAATTTGATGATAGTAGCAGCTGATGAGAATAATGCTGAAAACTTAGTACTGAAATAGTTCCAAGCATAGCAAAGAAGTAATAAACATAAAGCTACTCCTTGAACTAAGATAGCACTTGGATTTACAACGCTAACTAGGTCTAGTAAGAACCCAGAAGCTACAATTGATAAAATTCCCATTAATGTAGGAATATATACAAATGTTGTAAACCATCCAGTAATGAAAGCTGCTTTATTTCCATAGCATTCTTCCATATAACCTACGATTCCACCTTCTTTAGTAGATCGTGCTGCAAGAACTGACATACCAATTCCTGCGAAAATTAATGTGAAACCTAATACTAGCCATGCTAAGATAGCAACTCCGACATTTGCGTGCGTCATCGCTAGGATGTTATCGGCACGGAAATAAATTCCTGAACCGATTACCATACCTACGGCAGTAAGAAGGGCTTCAGTAAACGTGATCTTTTTATTCATGTTTTTTCCTCCTTATAAAGATAGTCTATACAACTATATGATTACGCATTTAGTATAACGAACGTACACATAAAAGTCAAACATTTGTTCATATTTTTTCCACACTAACAGAGTTTCTTTACTAGTTTAATCATTCATTAACAATATATGCGAGTATCAATAAGTTAAATAACTACCTTAGGTATAGGCTTTTAATAAGTTCAAAAAAAAACAACCCGTATTATCAACGAATTGTAAATTTATAAATTTTTTATTGTATATCAGTTAAAATTAGCTTAATAATATAATTAATCAATATTCACATTAAGCAATTCCATTAATCTGTTTAAATCATCTTCATTTTCAAAGTAGATATTAATTGATTTATTATCTACTTTAACTTTTGTGCCAAGTCTTTCTCTTAAGTTTGACTCAACTTCTAAATACTCAGCATTTACTTGTTTGATTTTCTTTTTAGGTTTATGTTCTGTTTTGAGATCTTGTACTAGTTTTTCTGTCTCTCTTACACTTAGATTTTTTCCTAAAATTTCATTTACAACTATCTCTAAAATATCATTGTCTAAGCCAATCAATACTTTAGCATGTCCCATGCTAATTTTTTGATTTAATATTAACTCTTTTATTCTTTCATTTAAAGATAACAATCTAAGTGTATTAGCTATGTGAGAGCGTGATTTACCCATCTTCTTAGCTAATTCTTCTTGAGTGTAGTTAGAATAATCCATAATTTGTTTTAAAGCTTCAGCTTCTTCAATTGGATTTAAATTTTCTCTTTGAACATTTTCCAACAAAGCTATTTCCATCATACTTTTATCATCAATATCAACAATAATAGCTGGCAAAGTTTCTAGTGCTACTTTAATTGCAGCACGATATCTTCTTTCACCTGCGACAATATTATAACCAATGGCAGCTTTTTTTACTATAATTGGAGTAAAAACACCGTGCTCTGAAATAGATTGTGCTAGTTCTTCTATTTTCTCATCATCAAAAACTTTACGTGGTTGAAAAGGATTAGGAGTGATATCACTCAATTTTAAACTAACTACTTCATCTTTATTATAATTTTGTTCTAACTCATCAATGAATTCATTTACATCGCCACCTAATAAGGCTTCTAAACCTTTACCAAGTTTTTTATTACTTTTTGCCATTAGCTTCACTCACCTCTTTAGCTAAACTTTCATAGTCTCTGCTACCTGGAGAATTTGGCGCATATTCACTTATAGGCATTCCACTTCCAGGTGCTTCACTCAGCTTTACATTTCTATTTACCACAGTTTCATATACTTTATTTTTAAAGTATTTTCTTACTTCTTTTGCAACTTCCATGCTTAGATTATTTCTTTTATCATACATAGTTAAAAGAACTCCTTCAATTTTCAAATTATGATTGAAGTTTTTTTGTACTAATCTTATAGTCATTAATAATTGAGTTAATCCTTCTAATGCAAAAAATTCACTTTGAACTGGAATCATAACTGAGTCTGCTGCAGTTAAAGCATTAGTATTTAAAACTCCTAAAGAAGGTGGACAATCAATTATTATAAAATCGAAAAAGGGTCTTAGTTTTTCAAGTTGGGTTTGAAGCATTTTCTCTCTTCCATTTGTAACACTTGCAAGTTGTAAATCAACACCAGCAAGGTCAATGCTTGCAGGCATTATAATTAAATTTACAAACTTGGTTTGTACTAAGGCTTCCTCAGCTTCGCATTGATGCATTATTACATCATATACTGACTTTTCTACTGTTGGTTTATCTATCCCTAATGCGCTAGTACTATTACCTTGAGGATCTAAATCTACAAGTAATACTTTGTATTCCATATGTCCTAATGCAGATGCTAAATTTACACTAGTGGTTGTTTTACCAACACCACCCTTTTGATTGGTAACTGCCATTATTTTTGCCATGATTCATCCCCATTTCTTAAATTCATTCTATTATATTTTACCATTTTAGAACACTACATTCAATTATATACAAAACACATTATAATTTTATTTTTTTATTAACACTAATAGTGTATCAAAATTCTAGATTATTTAAAGTTTAGTTAAAAACTAGTGTTGTCTTATACAAGTTAAAAATTTATCAGTATAATAATTATAATAACAAAAAGGAGTTGTTTTACGTGAAAAAAGACATAAATTATATAATAAAAAATAAAAATTATAATAAAATAGATGGTAAAGACTATTTAGATTCTGATATTGAATCATTAAGTATTGGCTATGTTGAAAGAAATGGTCTATTAGATGGTGACATTGCAGTCGAATTTCAAGATAACGAATCTAAAATATTAACTGCAACACAAGCTCTAGATTCAGCAATTACTTTATTACAAACATCATTATACTTTCAAGATGCCTATAAATTTAAGAGTTTGTATGACAAGGATAACCCAACAGCTGGATTAATTGGTGTTCAAGGTGGAAGACTAACTTTTGATATTGATTTAGATAATCCAAATATTGAAAGAGATTTAAATTCTTTCTATAATACACTCCAACAAAATGGTGAAATATTAGGTGAAAGATACAAAATTATTGCTAGATTACTTAAAGAATTAGGTTATTAAACTATGAAGCCATATAATATTACTAATAATAGAATTTTTAGTAGTGATGAATTATCTAAAATATGGGATATGCCAATGAATCATAAAATTAGTAATTTAGAGTTAGAAATTGCTAGTAATATTTTTGAAACATTTTATGAAAGTGATTTAAGAATTAATAATATCCTTTTAGAAGGTGATGCTGGTTCTGGAAAAACTGAGTTAGCAAAAGCTCTTTCATATCATTTAAACCTACCATATGTTAAAGTTACTTGTTTTGCAGATATGGATAAATCTGATGTATTTGGGGCTTTATTGCCTGTTATAGATAGTGATGATACTAAGTATAAAGCTATTGTAGAAATTTTAGAAAAATATAGTATTTATGATGAGGTAGTCAATAAAATAAGCAGTGAGCTATTTATTGATAAAGATAGTGTATCTAGTTACTTAAATAACTTAGTTAATGAAATTAAGCCTAAAGAGGTTAGTTACAAATATTATCCTTCTGAAATTGTAAATGCTTTTGAGCATGGTTACTTACTTGAAATTCAAGAGCCTACTGTTATTCGGGATGCTTCTGTGCTAGTTGCTTTAAACTCTGTTTTAGAACAAGATGGTATTTTAAATACCCCATTCAAGTCTATAAAAAGACATAATGATACTATAGTAGTTTTAACTACTAATCGTTCTTATCAAGGTAATAGACCTTTAAATGAGTCTTTAAGAGATAGAATGCATATTAGTATTAAGATGAATTTACCTAGCATTGATATTATGATTGATAGAGCCATTGCTAAAACTAATTTTAATAACAGGAATTTACTTAATTCGATGGCCCTTATTATTAAATTATTAGATGAAACTGCAAAAGCTAATAACATAAAAGGTGTCTCTGGTATGAGATCATTTTTATACTGGGTTAATGATTTGAAAAATAATCATGATATTATTGATTCATTTTACAATAAAGTCTTATATAAGATTACTACTGATTCTACCGAAATTCAAATACTGCTTGATGTTTTAAATAAAGATGATTTATTAAATAAATTAAAGCAAACTTCTAATGATCAGTTATCTTTAAAGCAAGTTGATCTATCTACTTTTACTGTTGAAGATATTAATTCTGATGAATTGTCTTTACTTGTTAATAAAGAATTGGAAAATAAAGATAAATTTGATGTTAATGATAGTAAAAAAGAAGAAGTTAATGAATCGATAGAAAGTAGTAATTATAATGAAAGTTTAAAAAGCTCTAGTGATAAAGATAGTAAGTTACAAGAAAATAAAGATATAGTATCAGTTCATTCTTTAGCTGATATTAGTAAAAGTGGTGTTGATAGAAAGCTTTTGAATAAAGATGCTCGAGCCATTTTGAATAAAACTATTCACAGTAAGTCTGGTTTAATTATTCATAGACCTAAGATTAAACAAGAATATATTGAGTTGATTAATGATGATATTTTAAAAATACAACCTGTAGTAATATCATTAGTTAAAAAAACACTTGCTTTAATTGATCAGGATAGTGATGTATCTATAAATAACAATTCTTTTATTGGTCAAAAGTTTAATGCTTCTAAAATTGTTAATAAGGATTTTCGTTATTTTACTAAGTATTCTAATGAAGATACTAGACCACCAATAGCTATTGCCTTGAGAATTGATGAATCACTATCTATGTCTAAAGGTAATAGGATTAATAGTGCAAAAGTTTCTGCCTTAGCTATTAGCTTGTTTGCTAAATATTTAGATCTACCTTTACTAATCTATGGTGATACTGCTGATATAAGCGAGCGTGAGAAAACTTCTATTTATTCATATAAGGAGTTTGAAGATGACTATGATAGAGGTATCTATTCTTTAGAAGCTATTAAACCTAAGCAAAACAACCGTGATGGTGCTGTTTTAAAAGTAATTTTAAGTAAATTAGAAAATGTAGAAGCTAGAACTAAAATTATTATTAATATTAGTGATGGGCTTCCAAAAGCTGCGCCAAATTATTCTAATCAAGTTGCTATTGATGATTTACAAGATATTACTCGACAAGCTATTTCTAATGGTATTATCTTTATTGCTGCTGCAATTGGTGATGATAAAGAAAAAATCAAGAATATTTATGGAGCTAGTAATTTTCTAAACATTAGTGATTTAGATTCTTTGCCTAATATACTAATATCATTAATATCTAAATACATATAAAAAAGAGCTCAGTTGAGCTCTTTTAATTTATTTTGTTTGTAGTGTGAGTACTAAAGTCTCATTCCACCATTAACACTTAATACATGTCCAGTAACATATGATGCTTCATCACTTGCTAAGAATAAAATTGCATTTGCAATTTCTTCTGGTTGACCAAGTCTTTGTAACATAGTCATTTTTGCAAATTTTTCTAATAAATCTTCTGGTACAGTTTTTAAGATATCTGTCATTACATAACCAGGAGCTACAGCGTTAACTCTAACTTGTTCACCTTTACGAGCAAATTCTTTTGCCCAAGTTTTTGTTAGACCAATAACTCCAGCTTTTGTTGCTGCATAGTTAGCTTGACCAATATTACCAAATTCTCCAACTACAGATGAAATGTTAATAATTGAACCTACTTTGTTTGAAACCATGTGTGGTCCAATTAATCTTGTCATATTGAATACACCTTTAAGGTTTACATCAATTACTGCATTCCATTGATCATCTGTCATTTTTGCAGTTAATGTATCTTTTGTGATACCAGCATTATTTACTAAGATATCAATTTTTCCATATTTTGCAATAATTGCATCAAAAGTTGCTTTACATCCTTCAACATCTGTTACATTAAGAATCATTCCTTCTACATTTTCATGTGTATAAGATAATTCTGACATATCAGTTGCGATAACTTTAGCTCCTTCTTCAGCTAATCTAATTGCAGTTTCCATACCGATTCCTTTTGCTCCACCAGTTACTACTGCTACTTTGTTTTCTAATCTCATTTTACTTACCCCTTTATTTGTTTTTATTTATTAATCAATATTTTCGACTAATATTGCAATTCCCATTCCTCCACCAATGCATAATGAAGCTAAACCATATTTTTTGTTTAATCTTTTCATTTGGTGTAATAGTGTAGTTACAATACGAGCACCACTTGCTCCAACTGGGTGTCCTAAAGCTATTGCTCCACCACACACATTAATTTTTGCTAATAGTTCTTCTTTTGGTGTATTGTATTTTTCAACTAATTCTGTTACAACTCCTAATGATTGAGCTGCAAATGCTTCGTTTAATTCAAATATTTCTATATCTTCAAATTTAATATCTGTTTTTGTTAATAAGTTTTCAATTGCATGTACTGGTCCAAGTCCCATGTATTGAGGATCGATTGCTGCTTGTCCTACTGCAAGAATTTTTGCCATTGGTTTGAAACCATATTTTTCTACCATTTTTTCACTTGCGATAATTGAATAAGCTGCACCATCATTAATACCACTTGCATTACCTGCAGTTACAGTTCCATCTTTTTCAAATACAGCACGTAATTTTCCAAGTTTTGCTAAATCACTTGTACGGTTAGGATGTTCATCTGTATCAAAAACAATATCACCTTTACGGTTTTTAATAGTTACTGGAACTATTTCTTCTTTAAAGTATCCATTGTCTATTGCATTTATTGCTTTTAAAGTTGAATTGTAAGAAAATTCATCTTGTGCTTCTCTTGAAATAGAGTGTAATCTTGCAATGTTTTCTGCAGTTACTCCCATGTGAACTCCACTATATGCATCAGTTAATGCATCAAATACTAGTGTATCCTTTGCAACTGCATCTCCAAGTCTTAATCCTTGTCTAGCATTTGGAATAGCATATGGTGACATTGACATATTTTCACTACCACCTGCAATAATCATTTCAGCTTCTTCAGCTTTGATTGCAGTATAAGCATTTGCTATACTTTTAATTCCTGAACCACAAACCATGTTTACTGAGTATCCTGGAATTTTTTGATCTAAACCAGCTTTAATAGCTACTTGTCTACCAACACCTTGTCCTGCTAGTGCTGGTAATACATTACCTGTAATTACTTCGTTAATATCGTTAGAATCAATTTTGTTGTCTTCAACAAGAGTCTTTACAACTGTAGCTCCTAATTCACTTACTGGTACTTTTGATAATGATTTGTCTAAAGAACCAATTGCTGTTCTTTTAGAATCAATAATGTATACATTCATATGTATATCCTCCTTTAGGTTATTTTTTTTATATTTTTTCTGATTTTTCTGAATAAGGTAAATCAATTTTTATTTACATCACTTCTCAATTTTTAGTAGATTATTCTATTATATAATAAATTTATTATGAGTTAGAAAATAACACTTTCTTTTCTATTACTTTCTTCATTTATAATTATAATACTAAATTAGTCATTTATCTAACACCTGACATGTGACTTTTTACTCAAGTGATTTTATTAATTTTTCTTTACCTAATTTTATTATAAACATCATAATTCCTTATCACAAGTTTATCATACTATTCGCTAATATTGTTTTTTTATGTAACTCATAAGCATTACTTATGTATTAGTATAATATTAATCATTGTTTTTAAAGTTATAGATTATTCCTTTACTTTACGTATTTTTTACAAAAAAAAGCTAGATTTTTAACATCTAGCATTTTTTTATTTGTATAAATTATCTATTTAATATTTCTTTCTACCATCTCTTGAACTGCAAAACTTGCAACATCATCAGCAAATTTTCCAGGTCCAAATCCAGCATCATAACCTAGCTCTTTAGCTAGTTCATGTGAAATTCTTGGTCCACCACCAATTAAGATAACTTTATCTCTTAAATTACTAGCTTCTAATAATTCTACTAAGTTTGTCATATTTTCAATATGAACATCTTTTTGTGTTACTGTTTGAGACACTAATAAAATATCTGCATTTAAATCGATAGCTTTTTGAATTAATACTTCATTTTCTACTTGACTACCTAAGTTATATGCATCTATCATATCGTATCGTTCTAAACCATAATGTCCAGCAAAACCTTTCATGTTCATGATTGCATCAATACCAACAGTGTGCGCATCTGTACCAGTTGAAGCTCCAACTACTATTATTTTACGTCCAATGTTTTCTTTGATATAATCATCTGTTTCATGCATATCCATTACTTCAGTTTCTACTTCAACTACTTTAATATCATCATAGTCTAATCCTTTAGTTAATTGACCATAAACAACATAGAAAGTGAATCCATCATCTAATTTATGAGCATAAGGTACTAAAGGATTTTCTAATCCCATATTTTTTGCTGTTATTTTAGCTGCTTCTATTCCTTTTTGATCATTATTCACAGGTAAAGTAAATGAAAGTTGTACTTTACCATCATTCATAGTATCTCCATAAGGAAGAACATTTTTCATATCTAATGTACTAGACACTTGGATCCACTCCTTTCATTAAATCAATAAATGGATTATAGTATACGTCTTCTTTAGCTACTACACCTTCTAGACCTTTACCACCATCAATTGGTCTTTTTACATCTGCAAAAATTCCTTTTTCTAATGCATTGAAAAGTCCATAATCATTAATTTCTGCTAATAGATCAACAGCATTATCTAAAACTACTTTTGCTCTATTTTCCATTATTCCACCTTTTTTAAATTCAATTTCATCACTTAGTGAAGCCATTGAATCAAAGATGTATTGTGCATTTTCTATTGAAACATATCTATCAGAAATAAATGGTGTGTGAATTGCTTCAGTCATCATTCCTAATAAATGTAATCTTTGACCTGTTAAAATAGTTACCATATTAAATAATGCATCTTGTACTTGTCCTTTAAAGATATTACCAGTCATATATTTAGTTGGTGGCATATATTTTAGAGGTGCTTTTGGGAAGATTTCTCTTACCATTTGCGCTTGTGCATATTCATAAACAAAACTATCTTTTGTATCTGGATCAATTTCAAAAGCATGTCCTAATCCCATTTGTTCTTCAGGCATACCTGCATTAAGTGCGAATTGTTCATTGATGAATTGAGAAGCTACAACTGTATGTGCTTGATCATAAGCATCTGCAGTAGTTAAGTAGTTATCTTCTCCTGTATTTATAATAACCCCAGCAAATCCATTAATTATTCTTGAGAAGTATTGATCAACTAATGTTCTTTTCATATTGATATCTCTAAATAGAATTCCATAAAGTGCATCATTTAGCATTACATCTAATCTTTCTAAAGCTCCCATAGCTGCGATTTCAGGCATACATAGTCCTGAACAGTAGTTACATAATCTAATATATCTTTTTTGTTCTTCTCCTACTTCATCAAGCGCTTTACGCATGATTCTGAAGTTTTCTTGAGTTGCATATGTACCACCAAAACCTTCTGTAGTTGGACCAAATGGAACATAATCTAATAATGATTGACCAGTTGTTCTAATTACAGCAATAACATCTGCACCTTGTCTAGCTGCTGCTTTTGCTTGTGTGATATCTTCATATATATTTCCTGTTGCAACAATTACATATAACAATGGACCTGTTTTATCTCCATAGTCTGCTAAATAATTGTTACGTTGTTGACGATTACCTGCTATTTTTGTTACAGATTCTTTTGCTACTTTATCCACTGTATTTTTAATTTCTTCAATACTAGCCATAGCAAGTTCAGTTATATTTAGTTCTTTTGCTCCAACTTTTTCAGCAATTTCTTGAGCGCTTAAATTTGTTTGAATCATAGCATTACCTAAATATAAACAAATTCCATCTCCTAGTTTGTTGTTTTCTACTAAATGGTCAACGATTAAATTTGGGTATGGTACTCCCATTTCATCAACATTATCAATTCCGAATAGACGAGCGATTGTTCTTTCAGTTGCTACAGTAGTATGTAAATCCACAAATTCTTGTACATCATCTGCTATAGTTTTAGATATCTCTCTGGCTTTATCAACTTGATTCCAATCTATGTTTAATTTGCTCATTCTTATTCCCCTTTCTTGTATTCTGTTTCTATATATTTTTTTAGTTCTTTATCCATGTTTAAAAAGTTCATTACTTTAAAAGCATCATATGGAACTGTTTTTTCTTTATCAACTTTTACTAAAGTGTAATCCATTACTCTTTGGATATCATCACTTGTACTACATATAATATCACAATCATCTAAACCTTTTACTTGATAATGTACATGCTTAACATCTGGATCTAAGTCTAAGTGTGTTGATAAGACTGCATACACATTTTTATTTTTCAAATATCTTATTAATCCTGTTACAATTTTCTTAGCTTCTACTGGATTTGTTCCTCTTGCAAATTCATCAAGTATTATTAGACCATTATCATTGTTATTAATTATTTCTAATGCTTGATTTAAGACATATACTTCCATACCAAATGAACTTAAACTATTTTCTACATCTTGTAACTCATCAGAAACAAAAAGTATGTATGAAAGTATTGGCATTGATGCTTGATCGGCAAATGGGTAAAAACCATTTTGAAACAGTAATGTATTTAGTAAAATATTTTTTAAAGTAACACTTTTTCCCGACATATTAGATCCTGTAATTAATGAAATATTTTCTTCTATGTCAATATCTAAACAAGTATAATTATATCCATTTTGGCAGACTATTTCTTTTATCATTGGATTATATGCTTGATTTAAGACAATGTTTTTACTAAAACTAGGTTTGTTTAAATTATAATTATTTGCAACTTTAGCTTTAGCTATTAGCAAATCTAATTTAGATATTTGTTTTATTGTAGCAATTAATGAATCTTGATAATTAGCAATTGTTTTACTTATTTCAACTTTTACTTTTAATTCTTCATCTTTTATAATTTCTTTAATTGATTCATCATCTTTATTTTCTTTTAATAAACGTCTATTCTGTTTTAGTTTTTCAGAATATTCATCATATAAATGAAAAAATGGCATCTTTGAATTATCTTTATCTAGATATTCAAACAATGGTGTATAATCAAAGAAATTAAATTCTTGAAGCTTTGTTTCAATTGGAGTAAATAAAACAACTAATTTTTTTACATTATAAATCATTTTTTTTATTTCAAATATTTCTATTTCATCTAAAATCATAATTTCTAAATTATCTACTATATTTTTAATATCTTTAAATCGTGCAAGTAAGACTTCAGTTTCTTTAAAAACTTTTTTATTATTATTTAGTAATTCTTGAACAATTTGTATTTTATTAAACTCTTCTTCTAATTCGGCTTCATTTGTATAAGGTTTTAATGTATTTAGTAGATCTTGTCCATAAATACTATTAATATTCAATAGATCCATTACATATTTATAACCTATTTCATTTTTTTGTTTAGTGTCTAAATATTGTTTCATTTCTATTCTCCTTTTACAAAATCATAAACAAATACATTAGTTTCTTTTCGCATCTTAGTGCATAATTCTTTTGAATCATACTGCATATGTAAACTATTTGGATTCATTGCAACTGCTACTACATTTATTTCATGTAGTACTCTTACTTTTATCTTAGCTAATGCTAATTGCTCAGCACTTTTTTCTTTAATAAAATTGTTAGTTGCATTGTTTAAAACTATTGTAATATTATCCAAATTATTTCTATGTCTAATGATTGCTTGAGCTAATTTATCTGTTAGTGGTCCATTTACAAAAAGATATTTTGCTGATTTATTTAATTGTTTTAATAAAAGAGCATCTGCATTAATTGTAGTTTTTACTTTTAGCTCATTTTGATTTAATTCTTTATCAAAAATAACTAGAGGTTTTGATTTTAAATCAAATATTTCATTGTTAGCTTCTAATTTTTTTGTTTGTAAGTTTTTTAATGTATAGCTAGTTATTGCTACTACTTCATTAATATTATTAGCTATATTCATTCCACTACATAATATTGTTCCATCACAAACACTTGGATCACTAAATGTTTTTCTATTTAAAGCTCCATCAACTATAACCAAACTATCTTTAAATGATTTTAGTAATTTTATAACTTCTTTTAATTGAGCATTATATGATGGACCAGCTAATTTAACTAGTCCATCTTCTAATGCTTCTACTATAATTATTTCACCAAGTGGTGTATTAAAACCTGTTGTTTCAAGTATTTTGAACTGAATTGTCGATTCTAATACACATTTTTTAGCTGTTGCAATTAACATTCCTTTTTTTATAAATATATTAGGTTTATGAGTGTTAAAGACTAAGTCGTTGTCTTCTCCATCATAGCCAATTGATGTTAAAGCTACTTTTTCATAATTTAGTAATTTTAGTATGGCATTCATTGTTGTAGTTTTACCTGCATTTTTTGATAAACCTATTATTGCTATACTATTTAATTCTTTAATTTCAGTTAAAAAATTATTCAGCACTACGCTCATTTCTTTCTAATCCGATTGGTTCTAATGTGCTTTCTTCACCTTCAAGAAGTCCAGCAACACCAACTTTATGAGTTGCAACTTCACCACTTAATGGTACTTGTTCATAATGAGTTGGTTCTGTATATGTTGTGATAACACCTTCAAAGTTTCTTAATACAACTTTTCCTGGAGCTTGAGAGATTACATATTGAGGCATTACTGGAATTTTACCTCCACCACCAGGTGCATCAACTACAAATGTAGGAACACATAGTCCTGAAGTATGTCCTCTTAAACCTTCAATAATTTCAATACCTTTTGATACTGGAGTTCTGAAGTGTTCTAATCCATTACTTAAATCACATTGGTAAATGTAGTAAGGTCTAACTCTGATTGCAGTTAATTCATTTACTAAATCTTTCATTACAAATACACTATCATTTACTCCTGCAAGTAATACTGATTGGTTACCGATTGGACAACCTGCATCTGCTAACATTTCACATGCTTTTTTAGTTTCTGGAGTAATTTCATTAGGGTGATTAAAGTGAGTGTTAACCCATACTGGATGATATTTTTTAATCATTTCACATAATTCTTTTGTAATTCTTTGTGGCATAACAACTGGAGTTCTTGTTCCAAGACGTACCATTTGAACATGATCAATTTCACTTAATGATTTTAAGATGTGTTCTAATGAAGAATCTGAGATTGCTAATGCATCTCCACCTGAAATTACAACATCACGTACTTCTGGGTGTGCTGCAATATATTTAATTGCATTATCGATTTGTTCTACTGGTAATGCACTATCATTTTGACCTGCAAAACGTCTTCTTGTACAGTGTCTACAGTACATTGAACATTGATCAGTAACTAATAATAATACTCTATCTGGATATCTATGAGTTAATCCAGGAACTGGACTGTCAACATCTTCATGTAGTGGATCATCTAAGTCTGCAGCAGCTTTGTGAAGTTCAGCTTCTAATGGTACAGCTTGTTTACGAACTGGATCATGTGGATCATCTGGATTAATAATTGAAATATAGTAAGGAGTGATTGACATTCTTAATGTTCCTAATGTTTTAGAAGCTCCTTCTAATTCTGATTCTGTTAAGTCTACATATTTTTGTAGGTCTTCAATAGTTTCAATACGGTTTTGTAATTGCCATTTCCAGTCATTCCATTGTTCATCAGTTACTTCTGGAAATAATTTGTGTCTTAAGCTAAATGTGTTCATTTGTTTTTCTCCTTTGTTTTTTCTCTCTTGTAGTTTGTTATCTAATATTCTTATTTTTTGGGGGGATGATTTTAAATAATCTTATAAATATTTTTCTTCAAAGATTTTTCTTAATGTTGGTGATTCTCTTAATGCATCTAAAGTGATTTTAGCATGATCTTTTGTATAACCATTACCAATAATCATCATTACATCTTTACCAACACCTTCAGCACCTAATGCTGCTTTTGTAAAGCTTGTTGCCATTGAGAAGAAGTATACGATTCCACCATCTTTTACTGGTAAAATTGAAGCCATTTCAGTGTTTTGTACGTTTACACAGTTGATACATACATCAACTTCTTCATTGTTTGTAACTTCTTTAACTTTGTCTAGAACTTCGATTGCATTTGTAGCATCTGCAACGATTACATTATCACAGAATCCTGTGCTTTCTAGTAAAGCTCTGTCTTCTTCTAAATTAATAATACCGATTACTTGTCCAGTTTTTCCTACTGATTTTTTAGCTTCATAACAGCACATAATTCCTGATTTACCTGCAGCACCTAATACTACTACTTTTTCACCTGGATTTGCTAATTTTTGTGCTTGAGCTGGTGCTCCTGCAACGTCTAAAGCAGCTAATGCTAATGTTTCTGACATGTCGCTTGGTAATACTGCATAGATACCTGATTCAAATAAGATTGCTTCTCCATCAATTTCAACTCTGTCAATATCCATTTCGATATTTTTGATTTTGTTGATTTTTAATGGTGTTAGAGATAATGAAACTAATGTAGCAATTTTATCTCCAACTTTAAGTTCAGTTTTACCTTCTAAAGCTGGTCCTATTTCTTTAACAGTTCCGATTAACATCCCTCCAGAACCTGTTACTGGATTTTGTTGTTTTCCTTTTTCTTCAACAATTTGCATAATTCTGTTTCCGATTTTTTCTGGATCATGACCTTGTTCATTTGCAATTTGTGTAAATGAAGCTGAGTCAACATTTAATGCTATAACATCAATTAAGATTTCATTGTCATAAATATTCATATCGTTATCAATTTTTGTAGCTGGTTGTGGTAATACCCCTTTTGGTTCAATTACTCTGTGTGTTCCGTATTTTTCTCCGTGTTTCATGTTATTCCTCTTTCCTTATTTTAAAATGTCTTTAATGTCTCTGCAACTTTTACTTCAGCTTCAGTTAGACTAATTATTTCTTCAACACTACTTTCTTCTGCAACTTCTGTAAGTAGTAAGTAGTTGTCTTTAACTTCAAATACTGCTATTTCTGTTACAATCATGTCTACACATTTTGTTCCAGTTAATGGTAATGTACATTCTTTAAGAATTTTTGGTTTTCCTTTAGATGTATGCACCATTGATACTATTACTTTTTTTGCACCTGTTACTAAGTCCATTGCTCCACCCATACCTGGAACTAATTTTCCTGGTATCATGTAATTAGCAATGTTTCCTTGTTGGTCAACTTCTAGTGTTCCTAGTACTGTTGCATCAACATGTCCACCTCTTATTAGTGCAAATGAATAGCTGCTATCAAAGAATGCTCCATAAGAGTTTATTCCTACTGGTGCTCCTCCTGCATTTGTTATAGTTGGATTTACATCTTGATTTTCATCAAGTCCAATTAATCCAACCATCCCATTTTCAGATTGGAATGTTACTTCAACACCTTCCGGCAAATAATTTGCAACTAGTGTTGGAAGTCCAATTCCTAAATTTATTAATTGTCCATCTTTTAATTCAAGAGCAACTCTTCTTGCAATTTTTTCTTTAGCGTTCATTAGATGTTACCTCCTTGAATTATATGGTTAACTACAACATGTGGAATTGTAACATGGTTTGGATTTACATGTTCAACAATTTCATCTGATTCAACAATTACATTTTCTGCTGCTAAAGACATAACAGGGTTAAAGTTAATTGTTGTTCCAAGTAATGTAGAATTTCCTTTTGTATCACATATGTTAGCTTTTATTATTGCTAAATCACCTTTGATTGGTTTTTCAAGTAAGTATAATTTACCATCTACACTTATTACTTCTTTACCTTGTTCTACTAGTGTTCCTAGTCCTGTTGGAGTTAATACTCCTCCTAAACCACTACCACCAGCTCTAATTTTTTCTGCTAGAGTTCCTTGAGGTGTTAATTCAATTTCCATTGAACCATCTTTCATCATGTCTTGTGCTTGTGGATTAAGACCAATATGGCTTGTAATTAATTTTTTACATTGACCATTTTTTATAATTAAGCCTATACCTTTATCTTCGTATCCAGCATCATTACAAACTAAAATTAAGTCTTTAACTTTGCTTTCTACAATTGCATCTATAATAGTTGATGGTGTACCTACTGCCATAAATCCACCAACTAAGATTGTCATACCATTATGTAAATGATCTTTAATCTGTTCTTTAGTTATTTGTTTATTTAACATTTATTTCAACCCCAATATTTTTCTTGCTTCATCTGGTGTTGCTATTTCTCTACCAAGTTCTTTTGCTATTCTAGCTACTTTAGCAACTAATTCACCATTTGATTTTGCCGGTACACCTTTTTCGATGTATACATTATCTTCAAATCCAACTCTTACATGTCCACCCATAGCTATTGCTATAGCTGCAAGTGGGAATTCATGTCTACCAATTCCAGCTACAGTCCATGTACTATTTTCTGGAATTGAACCTTGCATAAATACTAAATCTCTAGCTGTTGCTGAAATTCCACCATTTACACCCATTACAAAGTTAAAATGTAGGTTTTCATCATATATAAGGCCTTTTTTCTTTAATCTTAGTGCCATATCTATCATACCTTTATCAAATACTTCACATTCAGGTTTTACATTGTGTTCTTTCATCATTGCTGCAAATTCAATAATCATATTTTCAGTGTTTTCAAATACTTCATCTCCACCAAAGTTTGTTGTACCGCAATCTAAAGTTGCCATTTCTGGGTTCAATCTTACTGGTTGTAATCTTTCTTCTGAACTCATTCCTACAGCTCCACCTGTTGATGGTTGTACAATAACTTCTGGCAATTCTTTTTTAATTGCTTCCATTACTTCTTTGTAACGGTCATAACTTTGTGTAGGTGTTCCATCTTCTTCTCTAACATGAAGGTGGATTATTGATGCTCCAGCATCGTATGCACTTTTTGACTCTCTTACAAATTCTTCTGTAGTGTATGGTACAGCTGCATTATGCTCTTTAGTTACTTCTGCTCCAGAGATTGCTGCTGTTAATATTAACTTAGTCATTTCTTTTTTTATCCTTAGTTACTAAACATGTTCCAGAAGCTTTACATACTATTACTGGATCAGTTAAGAAATCTGCAGCACTATCATTAATATCTGGTCTAGGAGCAATGACCTTTCTTGCTTCAAATTTCATTTTTCTTGAAGTGTTACCTTCTTTTTCGATATAACCATAAGCTTCAATATAATCACCTGCGTATACTGGTGCTGTAAACTCTACTTGATCATATGCTACAAATAGACCTTCATCACCATCGCGTTTGATTAGTAATTCTGTTGCTACATCTCCGAATAAACCAAGCATTCTTGCACCATCAACTAGGTTTCCACCATAATGTGCATCATGACTTGACATTCTTAATCTGATTGTTGATTCAATTTTTTTCATTGATTATTTCCTCCTATTTTCTTGATTAAAAAAAGAGCAATCAAAAATATATATAATATTTTTGATAGCTCCTCAATTTATATTTTTGAGAGAGTAGGAAAGTTGTTTTTCTACTCCAGATCACCAAATGTATCAATAAATGGTGTCTTCGGCGTCGGTTACTTCAAATCAGATTAATAAGTTTGATACACTCACTCTGATTCTACAAAACTAAACGCATCCTCTATCTGCTATTTTTATTTTTTTGCAACTATTTGTTCAGCAAGTGCTGGTAAAATTGCAAATAAGTCTCCTACGATTGCAACATGTGCTACATCAAAGATTGGTGCATATTTATCTTTGTTTATTGCTATGATAAAGTCTGCTTTGTCCATTCCTGCTGTATGTTGTACCGCTCCTGAGATTCCACATGCTATGTATACTTGTGGTCTTACTGTTTTCCCTGTTTGTCCTACTTGGTTTGGTTTGCTTATCCAGCCTGCATCTACTGCTGCTCTTGATCCTGCTACCACTCCACCTATTTTATCTGCTACTTCTTGTAGTACATTGAATCCTTCTGCGCTTCCTACTCCACGCCCTCCTGAGATGATTATTTCTGCTTTTGAAATATCTACTCCTTCATGTACTCTTGCTACAAATTCTAATACTTCTTCATTGATGTCTGCTTTTGTTAGTTTCGCATCAAATTCGATTATTTCTCCAGCTTTATTGTAATCTGGTTCGTTTTTATTCATTACTCCTGGTCTTACTGTTGCCATTTGTGGTCTATGATCTGGACATATTATTGTTCCAAATAAGTTCCCTCCAAATGCTGGTCTTGTTATCCATAGTAATTTGTTTCCTTCATCTTCTGGATCTACTTCGATTATTGTTGCATCTGCTGTTAATCCTGTTTGTATTCTTGCTGCTACTCTTGGTCCTAAATCTCTTCCTAGTGTAGTTGCTCCTATGAATAATCCATCTGGCTTATATTCTTTTATTATTGCTGCCATTGCTTTTGTATATGGTTCTGGTACAAAGATATCTAATGTTTCATCATCTACTACTATTACTTTGTCTGCTCCATATGCTATTACTTCTGTTGCTAATTCTTTTACTTTGTTTCCTAGTAATATTCCCACTACTTTATATCCGTCTGTTCTTTTTACTAGTTTTGTTGCTTCACTGATTAATTCTAATGATACATCAGCGATTTTTCCTTCTTTTTGTTCTATAAAGACATAATAGTCTTTTGCTAATTCTATATCGTACATCAAGCAATCCTCCTAAATAAAGTGTCTTTCTGCAAGCTCAGCTTTGATTAGGGCTGCTGCTTCTGTAGCTGTTCCTTCAAATGGTTGCGCTTTAGCACTTGCTTCTTTTGTAAATGTTTTTCTTACTTTTGTTGGTGATCCTTTTAACCCGATATTTGCTAAATCTACTTCGATATCTGCTAAAGTCCATTTTACTATTTCGGCTTCATATGCATCAACTATTCCTGCTGTATGCATATATCTTGGTTTGTTCATTTCTTGTAATGCTGTTATTAAACATGGTAGTTGCACTTTTACTACTTGATATCCATCTTCAAATTGTCTATGTACTGTGATATCTGTGTCGCTTATTGCTTCTACTTTTTCTACGTATGTTACGTGAGGTATGTGTAATTTCTCTGCTGATTGTGGTCCTACTTGTGCTGTATCTCCATCTATTGCTTGTCTACCAGCTATTATTAAATCGTAATCTAATTTTGCTAATGCTCCTGCTAATGTTGATGATGTTGCCCATGTATCCGCTCCTGCAAACTTTCCATCTGATACTAATATTGCCATGTCTGCTCCCATTGCTAGGGCTTCTCTTAACATGATATCTGCTTGGGGTGGTCCCATTGTTAAGACTGTTACACATGCTCCGTTTTGATCTTTTATTTTTAGTGCTTCTTCTAATCCAGCTCTATCATCTGGATTCATTATACTTTTTACACCATCTCTTATTAGTGTACCTGTTTCATAATTAATTTTAATTTCTGTTGTATCAGGTACTTGTTTTAATAATACTACGATATTCATCAAGTCTACCTCCTGTTATTTTAATAAAGCTGCTGAGATTACCATTCTTTGTACCTCAGAAGTTCCTTCATAGATTTCTGTTATTTTTGCATCTCTCATCATTCTTTCTACTGGATATTCTCTTGTATATCCATATCCTCCGAATAATTGGACAGCTTTTGTTGTTACTTCCATTGCTGTTTCTGCCGCAAATAATTTTGCCATTGCTGCTTCTGTTGTGTATGGTAATTTCATACTTTTTGCAGTTGCTGCTTTATATACTAACAGTCTTGATGCTTCTATTTTTGTGTTCATATCTGCTAATTGGAATTGTGTATTTTGGAATGCTGATATTGCTCTTTTGAACTGTTTTCTTTCTTTTGTATATTTTACAGTTTCATCTAGTGCTCCTTGCGCTATTCCTAGTGCTTGTGCTGCTATTCCTATACGTCCACCATCTAGTGTTTTCATTGCAATTCCAAATCCTTTTCCTACTTTTCCTAGTAAGTTTTCTTTTGGTATTCTGCAATCTTTCATTATTAATTCTGTTGTTGCTGATGCTCTTATTCCTAGTTTTTCTTCTTTTTTACCAATTGAGAATCCTGGAGTTGTTGCTTCAACTATAAATGCTGAAATCCCTCTTGTTCCAATTGATTTGTCTGTCATTGCTATGATGATATATATATCGGCAACTCCACCATTAGTTATGAAGATTTTTGATCCGTTTAATACGTATTCGTCTCCTTCAAGTACTGCTGTTGTTTGTTGTCCTGATGCATCTGTTCCTGCGTTTGGTTCTGTTAATCCAAATGCTCCTAATTTACTACCATTTGCTAATGGTACTAAATATTTTTGCTTTTGTTCTTCTGTTCCAAACATATAAATTGGACTTGCACATAGTGAAGTATGAGCTGAGACGATTACTCCTGTTGTTCCACAATATTTTGATAATGTTTCAACACACATTGCATATTCTAAATCTGTTGCTCCTGCTCCTCCATATTCTTTTGGGAATGGAATCCCCATAAATCCGTATTTTTTTAATAATTCAACTGTTTCAGTTGGAAATCTTTCTTCTTCATCGATTGCTGCAGCAATTGGTTCTACTTCTTCCTGCGCAAATTTTTCAAATAGTTCTAAAAACAGTTCTTGTTTTTTAGTTAAAGTAAAGTCCATTATTTCTATCCTTTCTTTGGTGGCATAAGTGTAGCAGTCCCCTCGATCACTACAACTCCATCTTGATTAGTACATTTTGTTGTAAATTTAACGATATTTTTTTCAGTAAGCATTTCACTTACTTCTACTGTTGCAGTAATTGTATCGTTAAAATATACTGGTCTTTTAAATTTCATATTATTTTCCATGAAAATAGTACCAGGTCCAGGCATTTGCATACCGAACACTGTTGAAATTAAAGATCCACATAACATACCGTGGGCAATTCTTGCTTTAAACATTGAGTTTTTTGCATATTCATCGTTGATATGTGCAGGGTTTAAATCTCCACATACACCAGCGAAAGTATAAACATCACTTTCTGTGATTGTTTTTGTGAAACTAGCATTCATTCCTAGTTCTAGCATATCAATTGTATAAGACATGATTATTCACTCCATTCTTTCTTAACTTAATTATATATATAAATTATACTTACGACAATATAAACAAGGCAAATAGCGTTACAATTATTTTATACTAAGTATCAATTTAATTGATACTACCACTTTACTAATTGTAAACATCATTAAGTTTTCATTGCGAAATTGTATAAATATGTACAATAAAGCTACTTAATTATTAAATTTTATAGAATAGTGTAAGTTTATATAACAAATAGTACACTATTTTTTTGTTGTTTATAAATATCAATTATGTAATAATAGTATTATTATGACTAGGAGGTTATATAGATGGATATTAAACACCTAGATTACTTTAGAGAAATAGTTGATTCTAATTTTAATCTTAGCAAAGCTGCTGGAAAGTTGCATATAACTCAACCCTCTCTTAGTATGTTAGTTGGTAGTTGGGAAAAGCAATATGGTATAAAACTTTTTAATAAAAATAAAGGTCGTTATACTAGTTTAACAAAAGAGGGAGAGTATATATATAATCACTCTATTCAATTATTAAAGATGCACAATGAATTTCTTTATTCTTTAGAAGAAATTAAGCGTGGCTTTATTGGAAGTATAAAAGTTGGTATTCCACCTTTTATAAGTTCTATATTATGTCGTAGTGCTATTGTTGATTTTATGAATGATTATCCTGATATTAATTTAACGCTTGTTGAAGAAGGATCAATAGATCTTAAAAAAAGACTTCATAATGGCGATTTAGATATGGCAATTTTAAATGGCCCTGTAGATCTTGAAAATATTAAGACTACTACTTTATTTAATTCTGAACTTGTCGTTGTTTTAAATAAAAGTTTAGTAACTCGCGCTGATAACTATGTTGCCTTAGATGAATTAGAGCATTTAAACTTAGTAACTTTTTCTGAAGACTTTGCTTTATATGATTCTATTGCTCAGCAATTTAAAGCTAAACTTTTACATCCAAATATTACATTTAAATCTTCTCAATTAGAGCTTATTTTAGATATTGTTAATCGAAGTCGTAGTTATACTATCGTTCCTGAATCAGTTATAGCTCAAAAAAGTTTAGATAATGTTACTGTGAAGAAATTATCAAACAGTAATTCGGATTGGGATGTAGTTTTAGCTTCTAATTCTAATAAGTTGAAAACTCCAGCATTAAAGTTTTTTGAAGAATATATCATTAATCATTTCTTAGCATACGATGTTGTGATTAAAGATGTAAATAAACCAATTAATCGTTGGTAAATCCTAAAAATAATTAGATACTTTATATACTAGGCTTTATAATTAAGGCCTAGTTTTATTATATATAACAATGAAATTTCTTGCTTTAATATAGATAATAATTATATATATTTTAATATTTTAAACATATACAATAATTTGTTGTTATATATGTTTATAACAAACTAAAAGTTGAGTTAATAGAATTACATAGCATGTTAATTTTTTCACTTTCTAAGTCTAAAAAAAGACAAGATTTCAATGATATGATACCTCTAAAGTGGACAGTGTAAAAAAACAAATTACACTAAATATTTTGGAGGTGTTTTATTATGGGAAGAAAAGCTAAATTCAGTTTTGAGATAAAGATGAAAACTGTATTAGACATAGTTGGTGGGGTCGAATCAGTTAGTAATGCTGCGTATAGATTAACTGTAAATGAATCCACTATAAGAAGATGGTTAAATAAATATATAAGCAATGGTGAACAAGCATTGATAACCAATAAATTTAATAAGTCTTATTCAACTGATTTGAAAAATTATGCAATTAATGATTATATTAATGGATTAGGTTCTTTAAATGATATCATCGGTAAATATAATATAAGCTCAATCAGTATTTTACAATCTTGGATTAATAAGTATAATAATCATATAGAAACAAAGGCTCATAAGCCTTTAGAAAGTAATGGTGTCTATATGAAAGACAATAATAAATATACTTATGATCAAAAGTTAGCTATTGCAAAATATTGTATTGAAAATAGCTTAAATTATATCGATACTGCTAGTAAGTATAAAACTAGTTATTCTAACGTTTACAATTGGACTAGAAAATATTTAAAGGATGGAGTTGATGGTTTAAAAGATAATCGTGGTCGCAAGAAAGATGATAGTGAATTAGATGAAATTGAACTACTTCAGCGTGATAATTCAAGACTAAAAAGAGAATTGGAATTGAAAGAACTAGAGAATAAAATTCTAAAAAAGCTAGAAGAGAAAGAAAGGAGCGTGTTACTTTCACGCCGAAAAATGAAATAGAATATGAATTAGTAAAGGCATTTTATAGTGAAGGAATTAGTATTAAATTTACTTGTAAAATATTAAAACTAAATAGAAGTAGTTATTACAAATGGTTAAAAAGATCAGAATCAAAGCAAGATATAGAAAATATAGAAATCTATAAGTTTATTAAGCAAAAACAAGAGGAATATAAATATATATTTGGTTATAGAATAATGTGTGCAATGGTTAATAGAGAATTTTGCGCAAATTATAATCCTAAAAGAATATATCGTATTATGAAAATATCAAACCTTCAGGCAAAAATTAGAAAGAGCTCTAAACCAAAATATATTAGAAGTACTCCTGAAGTAGTTGCACAAAATATTATGAACAGAGATTTTAGCACTAATTTACCAAATGAAAAATGGTGTTGTGATGTTACTGAGTTTAAAATATCATCAACAGGATTAAAACTATATTTGGCAGCTATTATAGATTTGTTTGATAATACAATAGTTGGATATCAAATATCCGAAAGAAACGATAATATATTAGTATTCGATGCATATAGAGAAGCAATAAATAATAACCCTAATTCTAAAGCTATGTTTCATAGCGATAGAGGTTATCAGTTCACATCAAAAGCATTTAAAAGAATGTTGGAAGATCAAAACATGGTACAAAGTATGTCACGAGTTGGAAGGTGTATAGATAATGGTCCAATCGAGAAATTCTGGGCAATACTAAAAACTGAAATGGTAGATTACAATAAAGCAAATAGTATATCTGAGTTAAAAGATTATATTATTGAACACATATACTTCTATAATAATATAAGATTACAACCTAGATTTAACTATAAAACACCAATAGAAGTTAGAAATGAAGCTTTAGATCAGATTAAAAATAATTTAGTGGTTGTAACTTATCCAATCGTTCCAAATCCTAAAGTGGTTAAATACTGGGAAAATATAGATAGAAAAAACAATATAACTCAAACAACTTGTGTTTAAGCTATATTGCAATGTTAAGAATTTAATTATTTACACTGTCTACTTGACGGGTGTCAGTTCACAATACAAATCTTGTCTCTTTTTTTATCTTAATGCTTTAATTTTATTTCCATATTCACTAACACTATTTTCTGATAGTTCAACATATGAAACTCCTCCATAGTAAACGCCACTCCAATCAAATTCATATGATTCGATATTTCCTTTAGTAGCATATACTAATGCAATTTGTAGTAATTCTTTTGTTGATAAATTTGTATCTACCATTTTTCTAACTTTTGTATAAATAGATGGCCATTCGAATACATTGGCATTTTTAACTTTTGCAGCCATTGCTTTCATAATTTCTTGTTGTCTTAATCCTCTAGCAACATCGCTATCTGATTTTCTATGTCGAGAATAAGCTAGTGCCATTTCACCATCCATATGTGTCTTTTTACCTTTTTTAAAACAGTAGGCGTTTTTCTTGCCAGTAGAACTTTGTTCACAAAATGTAGCTGTTGGTTTATGGTCTATTCCACCTATTGCATCAATGATTCCAACCATATTCTCAAAGTTTACTTTAACATATTTATTGTTATCATGTACTCCTATTAGTTGTTCTACTGAGTCTACTGTACAGGCTATACCTCCACCTTTGTTTTCCCAATTTAATGCACCATAGATAAATGAGTGAGTAATTTTATCTTTTTGTTCTTCACAAGGTACATATGTATAGGTATCTCTTGGTATACTTGCCATTAATATTTTATTATCCTTAGTACCTACATTTAAATTCATGATAGCATCTGCACGGATTTCTTTGTCTGATTGACCAGCTCTTTGATCTACACCAATTACTGTTAAATGTAGTGGTGCTGCAGTACTTTTAATATAAAATAAAAAGCTTAAAAGTAATGCTATTAAAGTTAAGAATATTAATAATATAATTGAAACAATTCTTCTTATTTTTCTATTTCTTGTTTTTTTATTTTTTGTAGGTTTATTCTTTTTACTACCGGAATTCAAGCTTAATTTTCTAGGTGGTTTATTATTTCCACCACTTCCTGATCCACTTGTTCCAAAGTCACCATTGTATTCTGGCTTAAGTGGTTTTCTTTTTCCAGAAATAATTGCAGGATCATGACTAGCATTTCTATTTTTTAAATCAATTGCTTGTTCTATTTGATCTTTAGTTAGTCTTTGTTGTTTTGCAGAAGGTCTACTTTGACCTTGTTGCATTATTTGGTCTAATCTTGCTTTTCTTTCACTTTCAGCTTGTGCTAGTTGTTGTTCACTTATTCTAGTTTGTGGCTGTGTAGCTTGTTGTTGTTGCTTTAAGCGATTTCTAAGTTCAAATTCATTTAAAGATGAACGTTGTTTATTATTATGATTTTTTTCTACATCAAATATATTATTGTTACTATTCTTTTTTACTTTCTTTTTATCAAATTTAAAATCTGAATAAGTATATGTATCACTAAATCTATCTTTTAATGAAGGTTGATTATCAAAAGGTAAATTATCTAAGTCTATATTGTTTTTTGGTTTGTTATTCATTGAACCACCTCAATTATATTATACCAACTTAAGTATTTAATTAATATAATGTTTATAAAATTTTTACATCTTTTTACACTACCAGTAACATTTAACACTGATTATTCTTAATGAATTTGAGAAAGTCTATGATTTTCTATTTGTAGATAAAAAAAAGACTACTTTTTCAAGTAGCCTTATAATTTAATATTAAACAAATTCAATGATTGCCATTGGAGCATTGTCACCACGACGTGGTGCCATTTTAATTACTCTTGTGTATCCACCGTTTCTGTCTGCATATTTAGGTGCAACCTCTTCAAATAATCTTTGTACAGCAGTTTGTTCAACTAACATAGTTTTAGTTTCAGTTCCTGTTACTTGACCATTTTCTCTGATGTTAACACTAACTTCTTTTTCTTCAGTTTTTGCAACTTTATTAATAAGGAAAGATGCTGCTCTACGTCTAGATGCAAGATCATTCTTTTTACCTAATGTTACCATTTTGTCTGCAATACGTTTAACTTCTTTAGCTCTCATTTCAGTTGTTTCAATACGACCATAAATGATTAAATCTGTTGCTAAAGCTCTTAGCATTGCTCTACGTTTGTTAGATGTTCTACCTAATTTTCTTTGAGCCATTCAAGAAAGCCTCCCTTCAAGTTCTAGTTGTCATCCTCACGATAACTTAAACCAAGTTCAATTACTTTTTCCTTGATTTCCTTAAGTGATTTTTTACCTAAGTTTCTAATCTTATTCATATCTTCTTCAGTTCTGTCTACAAGTTCTTGTACTGTTTGGATATTAGCACGTTTTAAACAATTGTAAGAACGAACAGATAAGTCAAGATCTTCAATTGGCATATCTAGTACTTTAAAGCTGTTTTCTTCTTCATCTTCAGCCATAACTTTAGTACTTAATGCTAATTCATTAAGTTCAACAAATAATCCTAAGTGTTCCATAAGAATTTTAGCTGATAAAGAAAGTACTTCTTGACCAGTCTTTGAACCATTTGTTTTAATATCCATTATTAGACTATCATATTTTTCGTTTTCACCGACACGAGTAGGTTCAACGCTGTATGATACTCTTTCAACAGGAGAGTAGTTTGAATCTGTAGGAATCATACCAATATGTTTTAATTCCTTTTTGTTGATATCAGAAGTAACATAACCTCTACCATTTCTTGCGTGAATATCCATTTCTAAATGTCCATTTTCTGCAAGGTTAGCAACTACTAAATCGCCGTTGATTATTTCAACACCAGCTGGAACAAGAATATCTCTTGCAAAAACTGGCCCTTCACCTTTTTTATCAATAGTAAGTACTACATCTTCATCGCTATCGATTGAAAGAACTAAATCTTTAAGATTTAGAATAATTGAAGTAACATCTTCAACTACTCCATCAATCGCGCTAAATTCATGATGTACACCTTCAATATTGACTGCAAAAGTGCTAGCTCCAGGAAGAGAAGATAAAAGTACTCTTCTTAGTGCATTACCTATTGTTGTACCGAATCCTCTTTCTAAGGGTTCAATTACAAACTTAGCATAATTACTTTCGCTATCATGCTCTTCAATTGAGAAATTTGGTCTTTCAAATTGTTTCATCCAGCAATCCCCTTTCTAATCGATATAAACTATCCTCTTGGTCTTTTTGGAGGACGACACCCATTATGAGGAATTGGTGTAACATCCTTGATTGAGTTGATTTCTAACCCAGCAATTTGAAGTGATCTAACTGCTGCTTCACGTCCAGGTCCAGGCCCTTTTACGCTTACTTCAACTTTTTGCATACCATTATCCATAGCAGCTTTAGCTGCTGCTTCACCAACCATTTGTGCTGCATAAGGAGTAGATTTTCTTGAACCTTTGATTCCTAATGCTCCAGCACTTGACCAAGCGATTACATTTCCATGATCATCTGAAATAGTAACGATTGTATTATTAAATGTCGAATGAATATGTGCTATACCAGTTGGTATATTTTTTTTGACTTTACGTTTTCCACGAACAGGTCTTTTTGCCATATCAAAAACCTCCTTTGATTATTTTTTCTTACCAGCAACTGCACGACGTGGTCCTTTACGTGTACGTGCATTTGTTTTTGTTTTTTGTCCTCTGACAGGTAATCCACGACGATGTCTCATTCCACGGTATGAACCGATTTCCATAAGACGTTTGATGTTTAATTGAACATCACGACGTAAGTCACCTTCTACTTTGTATCCATCAATAACTGTTCTGATTTTTGTTAATTCATCTTCAGTTAAATCTTTAATTCTAGTGTCTTCGCTCACACCAGATTCTGCAAGAATCTTTTGAGCTGTTGTTTTACCAATTCCAAATATATAAGTTAGAGAAATAACTGCTCTCTTATCGTTAGGAATATCTACACCTGCTATACGAGCCATAGCTGCACCTCCTGATTATCCTTGTCTTTGTTTATGTTTCGCGATAGGGCAAATAACCATAACGCGACCTTTTCTCTTGATGATACGACATTTGTCGCACATTGGTTTTACTGATGCTCTTACTTTCATAGTTATATACCTCCTTAACTACTTGTGTCGAAAAGTAATTCGCCCACGTGTTAAATCATAAGGAGAAATTTCCAATGTAACTTTATCACCTGGTAAAATGCGGATGTAGTGCATACGGATTTTACCAGAAACGTGAGCATTAAGTACATGTCCGTTTTCTAATTTCACCTTAAACATTGTGTTAGGTAGTGATTCAAGAACCACTCCATCTACTTCAATAACATCTTCTTTAGCCATACTGTCCTCCTCTACAACTTGGTTAATATTTCATAACCATCAGCTGTGACGATGATGGTATGTTCATAATGGGCTGTCTTTTTGTGATCTACAGTTTCAACAGTCCATCCATCTCTTAAAGTTTTTGTATTTCTTTTTCCAGCATTGACCATTGGTTCAATTGCAAGAGCCATTCCTTCTTTTAAGATAGGACCGCGCCCTGCTTTTCCATAGTTTGGAATAGCTGGATCTTCATGTAAATGAGTTCCAATTCCATGACCTGTATATTCAATTGGTACTGAAAATCCAAAACTTTCAACATATGTTTGAACAGTATTAGATATATCTGATAAATGAATTCCAGGTTTTACTATTGATAAAGCTTGAAAAAGTGATTCTTTAGTAACATCCATCAATTGACGGTCTTCTTGGCTTACTTCACCAACTGCATATGTCCATGCACTATCTCCATGATAACCTTTATATTCGGCACCAACATCAATAGTAACAATATCACCTTCAACTAAAGGTTTATCATCAGGAAATCCATGTACTAAGACTTGGTTTACTGATGCACATACACTTGCAGGAAATCCACCATATCCTAGAAAAGATGGCTTAGCATCATTTTCTAAGATAATATTTCGTGCTATAGTATCTAATTCTCTAGTAGTCATACCGGGTTTAATTATATCATTCATCTTTTGGTGAACAAGAGCTACAATGTGTCCAGCATGAGCCATTAGCTCAATTTCACGTTTTGATTTAATAGTAATCATTACGCTAAATCCTCAAGATACGCACTAATATCATTAAATACTTTTTCAACTGATTGCACACCATCAATTTCTTTTAAGATACCTTGTTCTTTATAGAAATTAATAAGTGGAGCAGTTTCATTAGTATATGTTTCTAATCTTACTGTAGCAGCTTCTTCATTATCGTCTGATCTTTGATATAATTCTCCACCACATTTATCACAAACATCCTGAGTTACAGGTGGTTTAAATTCTAAATGGTATGAAGTACCGCATGAACGACACATACGTCTAGAAACTAGTCTTTTTAATAAAATATCAAATGGAGCATCGATATTGATTGCAACATCCAACTTTTTATCCATTTTATCTAAAATTTCATTTAATGCTACTGCTTGATTTATTGTTCTTGGAAAACCATCAAGCAAGAAACCATTAGCTACATCATCTTCATGTAATCTTTCGTTTACAATTCCGATTGTTAATTCATCTGGTACCAGTTTACCAGCATCCATAAAACCCTTTGCTTCTAGGCCAAGTTTAGTTTGGTTGCTGATTGCAGCTCTAAACATATCACCTGTTGAAATATGAGGGATATTGTATTTAGCTACAATCTGTTCAGCCTGAGTACCTTTACCTGCACCTGGAGGGCCCATAAATATAATATTCATAATTGAAAACCTCCTTATTTGATAAAGCTTCTTTTAGTAGTTGTAGAATTCATACTATCAATTTTAGTAACCATTTCAAGTGCGACACCGACCATAATTATTAATCCTGTTCCACCTAATCCATAGGCTTGTCCACGGTCAATACCACTAATCATTGGCAATATTATTGGTACTGCTGCAATGATAGCTAGCGATGCTGCTCCTAAGAAATTTAACTTATTAACAGTTTTTATTACAAATTGTCTAGTTTCTTCACCTGGTCTAACACCGATGATATAACCACCAGATCTTCCTAAGTTCTCTGCAAGTTTTTTTGCATCAACTTGTAGGTGAGCATAGAAATATGTGAAGGCAAATATTAATCCAATGTATAATACTAAACCTTGTGGTGTTGAATAATCAAACAATTGTGTAAAGAATCCTGCAACGCCATCTGTTGCATTTGGAGCAACAAATTGCATTATTGTTGCTGGTGCCATTAAAATTGCAGATGCAAAGATAACAGGTATTACTCCAGCGACATTAATTTTAAATGGTAAGTATGTTGTCTCACCAGCTTTTGTTGTATTACTTGCATATTGTATAGGAATCTTTCTTGTTGCTTGCTGTGTAAATACTGTAAAGACAATAAGTACAACAAACAATACAATAACACCTACAGACATTAATGTTGCCATTACATCTGAATTAGATGTGTTTTGGAAAAAGCTTTTCATAATGTTCCAGAATGAAATAGGCACTTTGTCTACAATTCCGGCAAATATAATCATACTTGTTCCGTTTCCTAAACCTTTTACAGTTATTTGATCAGCAAGCCAAAGTATAAACATTGCTCCTGCCATCATAATAAATGCAATGGTTGTAAATCCCATAAAAGTAGGATTTAATACTGAGGCATATTGTGTGTTAAATGCAATTGTTAACATATACCCTTGTGCAAGAGAAAGAACTATTGAAATCCATCTTGTGATTTGTGATAGTTTCTTTCTACCAGCTTCCCCACTGTTTTGCAAGTCAGATAGGTATGGAACTATGTCCATCGCTAGTAATTGTATTATGATTGATGCTGTAATGTAAGGCCCAACTCCCAACCCAAAGATTGAGTAGTTAGATAATGCATTACCACCAAGCATATTCATTATTTCAAAAATCCCGGCACCAGACCCAACTGTTGCCTGCTTTATGCTATCTATATCCACACCTGGGATACTTATGTGGACCCCTATTCTAAATACTAGTAGAATTCCTAATGTGAAGAAAGCTTTCTTGCGAATTTCTGGATTTGTAAATAAAGCTTTAAGTCTTTTGAACTTCATCTTATAGTTCTATTACGCTTCCACCTGCAGCTTCAATTGCTTCTTTAGCTGTGTTCGAAAACTTATGAGCAGATATAGTAAGTTTTTTATCTAATTGCCCATTCCCCAAAATTTTAATCCCAGTTTTTACTTGTTTAACTACTCCATTATCCTTTAAGAATTCAGGAGTGATTTCAGTACCATTTTCAAATTTATTAAGTACGTCTAAGTTAATTGTTGTATATTCTTTTCTATTTCTGTTAGTAAATCCACGTTTTGGTAAACGTTGGAATAAAGGAGTTTGTCCACCTTCAAATCCAGGTCTAACTCCACCACCAGATCTAGAATTTTGACCTTTAGTACCTCTACCAGCAGTCTTCCCAGTTCCTGAACCAGTTCCACGACCAACACGTTTTTTCGCGTGACGAGCACCTGGTGTATAAGTTAATTCATGTAACTTCATGTGTACACCTCCTATTAAACTTCTTTTACTTCTACTAAGTGAGCAACTACAGTTATCATACCTTTAGTTGCAGCATTGTTTTGTTTTGTTACTGTTTGTCCAATTTTTGTTAATCCAAGAGCTTTTGCAGTTGCAATTTGCTTTTTCTTAGATTTAATAAGGCTTCTTTTTAATGTAATTTCTAACATATTAGTAACCTCTTATTTCCTCTACTGTTTTACCTCTTAAGGCTGCATAATTTTCAGCAGTTTTTAATTCTTCTAATCCTGAAACAGTTGCTCTAACCATATTGATTGGAGTACTTGATCCGATAGATTTTGAAAGAATATCAGTTATACCAGCAAGCTCAAGTACAGCACGGACAGGTCCTCCGGCAATAACTCCAGTACCTGGTGCAGCTGGTTTAAGGAATACTTTTCCAGCTCCGAATCTACCAGTAATTTCATGTGGTACAGTTGATTTATTTATAATTGGAACAGTAATTAAATTATTTTTTGCAGCTTCAATAGCTTTTTTGATTGCATCTGGTACTTCATTTGCTTTACCTGTACCAAATCCAACTTGACCGTTTTTATCTCCAACGACAACTAAGGCAGCGAATCTGAAACGACGTCCACCTTTAACTACTTTAGTTACACGGTTAATCGTAACAACGCGCTCTTCGAAGTTATCTGTTTTTTCTTTTCTTCTAGGTTTGCGATCCATCTTGTTACCTCCTTTTAGAATTCTAATCCAGCTTCTCTTGCTGCATCAGCTAATGCTTTTACTCTACCATGATAGATATATCCACCACGGTCGAATACTACTTTAGTCACATCTTTTGCTTTTGCTCTTTCAGCTACTTCTTTACCTACTTTTTGAGCGGCTTCAATATTTCCACCGTTTTCTATTTTAAGTTCAGCAGTTGAAGCGCTAGCAATAGTTGTTCCAGAAACATCATCTACAAGTTGTGCAGTGATGTTTTTATTAGAACGGAAAACATTTAGACGTGGACACTCAGCAGTTCCAGATATTTTTGCACGAACTCTTCCGTGACGCTTTTGACGAT
Organism: Mycoplasma sp. P36-A1; assembly: GCF_049478495.1. NCBI lineage: Bacteria > Bacillati > Mycoplasmatota > Mollicutes > Mycoplasmatales > Mycoplasmataceae > Mycoplasma > Mycoplasma sp. P36-A1. Next base: position 1,918,022 of record NZ_CP168083.1, read on the forward strand.
TTTCATTACGTGAAAGTTTGTTTGCCATAATATTGAACTTCCTTTCTTAATGTTCTTAAGCCAATTATTTACCGGCTTTTTTACCTTCTTTACGAACAACTTGTTCACCTTTGTAGCGAATACCTTTACCTTTATATGGTTCTGGTTTTCTAGTTGCTCTGACAACAGCAGCGAATTCTCCTACTACTTGTTTGTCAATACCACTGATTGAAATTTGTGTATTACTTGGAACTTCAACAGTGATTCCGTCGATCACTTCGAACTCTACTAAGTGAGAGTATCCGATGTTTAGTACTAATTTGTTTCCTTGCAATTGTGCACGGTAACCTAGTCCGACGATTTCTAAATCAATTTTATAACCTTCACTTACACCAACAACCATGTTAGCAATAATTGCTCTAGTTGTACCGTGAAGTTGCTTAAATTTCTTAAGCTCATTTGGTCTTTCAACTGAAACCTGATTTTCTTCAACTTTAATTGTAAGTTCAGGATTGAATGTATATGATAATTCACCTTTAGGTCCTTTTACTGTTACATGATTATTTTCATCAACAGTTACTTCTACTTTTTCAGGTAAATCGATTACTTTATATCCTATACGAGACATTTATTACACCTCCGTTATTTCTATATTAATACTACCAAACGTAACCTACTACTTCTCCACCAATATTTTCTTTACGAGCTTGTTTTTCACCCATAAGTCCTTTTGGAGTTGAAATGATAGCAAGTCCTAAACCGTTTAACACCTTAGGAAGTTCATCACTTTTAGCGTAAACACGTAGTCCTGGTTTAGATACTCTCTTAATTCCAGTGATTACTCTTTCGTTTGATTTTCCATATCTTAATTCGATAGTTAATTCTTTTTTTACTCCTTCACTAACACTATAAGCATTAATGAAACCTTCCGCTTCAAGAACTTTGGCGATTTCTACCTTCATTTTTGAACTTGGAAGTATTACTTTTTCATGACGCATTTGGTTAGCGTTACGAATTCTAGTGAACATATCTGCAATTGGATCTGTCATTACCATTGAGTTGTCCTCCTTTCAAAGCGTTTAATGTATATTACCAGCTTGCTTTTTTAACACCTGGGATTTGTCCTTTATATGCTAATTCACGGAAACAAATACGGCACAATTTAAATTTTTTCAGTACACTGTGTGGTCTACCACATCTTTCGCATCTAGTATATTCTCTAACTTTGAATTTTTGTGGTCTTTGTTGTTTCACGATTAATGACGTTTTAGCCATAATGTATTGCCCTCCTTTATTTTTTGAATGGCATACCTAATTGAGTAAGCAATTCTCTTGCTTCTTCATCAGTATTTGCTGTTGTTACGATTACGATATCCATCCCTCTTGTTTTGTTAACTTTATCAAAGTTAATTTCTGGGAAGATTAATTGTTCCTTAACACCTAATGTGTAGTTTCCTCTTCCATCAAATGAGTCAGCCGATACTCCTCTGAAATCACGTACACGAGGTAATGAAATAGAAACTAATTTGTCTAAAAAGTCGTACATTTTTTCTCCTCTAAGTGTTACCTTAGTTCCAATAGGTACTCCTTCACGAAGCTTGAATCCAGCGATTGCTTTTTTAGCTCTAGTGATAACTGGCTTTTGACCACTGATCATTTCTAGTTCTGCAACTGATTCATCAAGTAATTTTGAATTATGTACTGCATCACCAACACCAATGTTGATTACAATTTTTTCAACAAGTGGTACTTGCATTGTACTACTATAACCAAATTTTTCGAATAAACTTTTTTTGATTTCATTTTCATAACGTTCTCTTAAACGATTCATATCTTGTGACCTCCTTTCGCTTTAACTATTTATCAGTATCAATTACGTTTCCTGTTTTTTTAGAAATACGTACTTTTTTACCGTCTTTAATTTCTTTATTAAATCTTGTTGGTTCGTTAGTTTTAGGGTCAAGAATCATTACATTAGATGCATGAATTTTCCCTTCAGTTTTAACCACGCCACCATCAGGGTTAACATTACTAGGTTTTAAATGTTTAGTAATTATATTAACACCTTCAACTATAACACGGTTTTCTTTAGTTATTACTTTTAAGATTTTACCTTGTTTTCCCTTGTCCTTACCTGCGATTACTTGAACAAGATCTCCTGTTTTAACGTGCATTAGAACACCTCCTATATCACTGGTATTACTACAGTACTTCTGGAGCTAGTGAAACGATTTTCATGAAATCTTTTTCTCTTAACTCTCTTGCTACTGGACCAAAGATACGAGTACCTCTTGGTGTATTATCATCTTTTAAGATTACTGCAGCATTTTCATCAAATTTTATATATGATCCATCGTTACGTCTGATACCAGTCTTAGATCTAACTACTACCGCTTTAACAACTTCACCTTTTTTAACCATTCCACCTGGAGATGCTTGTTTTACTGTACAAACAAATACGTCACCAATGTTAGAATATTTTTTTACTGATCCACCTAAGTTTCTGATTACAAGAACTTCTTTTGCTCCTGTATTGTCAGCAACTTTCAATCTAGATTCGTTTTGAACCATTCTGTGCTCCTCCTTCCAGAGTTAATTATATGATTATAATTACATTTATTATAAGTTATTATTAGATAATAACAGCTTTTTGTGTAACCTCTACTAAACGGAATCTTTTTGTTGCAGATAATGGTCTAGTTTCCATTATTGTAACTGTATCTCCAATGTTAGCAATGTTATTTTCATCATGAGCTTTATATTTTTTAGAATATCTTACACGTTTAGAATATAGAGGATGTATTTTATATGTTTCAACTACTACTGTAATAGTTTTATCCATTTTATCAGATACAACTTTACCAGTTAATACTTTACGGTTATTTCTTTCCATTTTCAAATCCTCCTTATTCTGTCATTTGTTTTTCTGTAATTACAGTTTTAATACGAGCGATTGTTTTTTTAACATCTCTCATTTGTTTTGGTTTTTCTAATTGACCTGTAGCTTGTTGGAATCTTAATTCGAATAATTCTTTTTTTAATTCAAGAACTTTTGCGTTTAGTTCAGCAACAGATAAATTTCTGATTTCATCTATTCTCATTAGTTTTCCTCTCCTTTAACTACAAATTTAGTTTTTACTGGTAATTTGTGAGAAGCAAGTCTTAACGCTTCACGAGCAACTTCTTCAGGTACTCCAGCGATTTCAAACATGATTTTTCCTTCTTTTACTACAGCAACCCATCCATCAGGTGCCCCTTTACCAGATCCCATACGTACTTCCATAGGTTTAGCAGTTTTTGCTAAATGTGGGAAAATTCTAATCCAAACTTTACCATAACGTTTCATGTAACGAGTCATAGCAATACGAGCCGCTTCAATTTGACGGTTAGTAATCCAAGCTCCAGATTGAGATTTTAATCCGTACTCACCAAAGGCAATTGTAGTTCCACCTTTAGCTTTTCCTTCATAGCTAATACGATGAGGTCTTCTATATTTAGTTCTTTTTGGCATCAACATAATTACTTAGCCTCCTCGTTATTAGTACGTCTGTTATTATCTCTTCTGTTGTCGTTTTTCTTACCTTGACGTCTGTTAGTTCTTTCTTTTTCTCTAGCATCTAAATCTACAGTTCTTTTTCCAAGGATTTCTCCTTTATAGATCCATACTTTAATTCCTAGAAGTCCGTAAGTTGTCATTGCTTCTGCAGTTGCATAGTCAATGTCAGCTCTAATTGTATGAAGAGGTACGTTTCCTTCTGAATAACCTTCAGAACGAGCCATATCTGCTCCACCTAAACGACCTGATACTAAAGTTTTAACTCCTTTAGCTCCGGCTCTCATTGCTCTTTGAATAGCTCTTTTTTGAACTGTTCTAAATGATGCACGATTTTCTAATTGTTCAGCAATTGAATATGCTAATAATTGAGCATCTGCATCTGGGTTTTTAACTTCAACTACATTAATTTGAAATTTTTTCCCTTTGAATTTTCTAGCTAATTTTGTTTTTAGCCCTTCAATTCCTTCTCCACCTTTACCAATAATGATACCTGGTTTTGAAGTATGAATAAATAAATCTATCTTATCTTTAGTACGTTCGATTTCTACTTTAGAAACTGAACCATCTTTAAGTTCTTTAGCTAAGAATTCACGAATCTTAACGTCTTCGATTAGGAATGTACCATATTCTTTATCTGCGTACCATCTTGAATCCCAATCACGGATGACACCAACACGTAATCCTACTGGATTAACTTTTTGTCCCATACGTCTACCTCCTTTGTAGTCTTATTGCTTTTCAGCGATTACAACACTGATGTGGCTTGTTCTTTTCATGATAGGGCTAGCACTACCTTTTGCTCTAGGTCTGAACCTTTTAAGCGTTGCCCCTTCATTTACTAAGATTTCTTTTACATATAATGTTTCTTCATTCATAGAATGATTGTTTACTGCGTTTGCGACAGCTGATTTGATTACTTTATCAATAATCGGGCTTGCTGCCTTATTCGTATTTGCTAATACAACGATTGCATCTATAACACTTTTTCCTCTAACCAAGTCAGCTACTAGACGAGCTTTTCGAGGAGCGATACGTACAGTTTTAGCAATAGCTTTTGCTTCCATTGAATTGTCCTCCTTCTAGCTTATTTTCTTTTAGCTTTCTTTTCGTCATAGTCATGTCCTTTGTACGTTCTAGTAGGAGCAAATTCTCCTAATTTGTGTCCTACCATGTCTTCAGTTACATATACAGGAACATGTACTCTACCATTATATACAGCAAATGTATGTTCAATAAATTCAGGGAAGATTGTTGATCTTCTTGACCAAGTCTTGATTACAGACTTTTTACCACTTTTTTCTACTTCTTCTACTTTTTTGAATAAGTATCCGTCACAGAAAGGTCCCTTTTTAATACTACGAGCCATTACATTTCCTCCTTTAATTAAGCATTATTTTTGTTTTCTGCTTCTTACGATTAATTTGCTTGAAGCTTTCTTTTTGTTTCTTGTTTTAAGTCCAAGAGCTGGTTTACCCCAAGGAGTAACTGGTGCTTTACGTCCAATTGGAGTTCTACCTTCCCCACCACCGTGAGGGTGATCGTTAGGGTTCATTACAGATCCACGAACTGTTGGTTTAACACCTAGCCATCTTGTACGACCGGCTTTACCAATGTTTACTAATGTATGATCGGCATTTCCAACTTCTCCAATTGTTGCTCTACAGTCGTTAAGAACTTTTCTAACTTCTCCAGAACTCAATCTTACAGTTGTATATCTGTCATCATCATTACCTAATACTTGAACAGATGTTCCAGCTGAACGAGCAAGCTGACCACCTTTTCCTGGTTGTAATTCAACATTGTGAACTACTGTTCCAGATGGGATGTTTTTAAGCATTAATGCATTTCCTACTTTAATGTCAACAACATCTCCTGATTGAATTTCCATACCAACTTTTAATCCTTTAGGTGCGATAATATATCTTTTTTCACCATCTAAGTAATTAATTAAAGCGATATTTGCAGATCTGTTTGGATCGTATTCAATTGTTGCAACGCGTCCGATAACAGCATCTTTATTTCTTTTAAAATCAATGATACGGTATTTTCTTTTATGTCCTCCACCACGATGACGAACAGTAATTTTACCTGAGTTATTACGTCCACCGTTCTTGTTTAGTGGAGCCAAAAGCGATTTTTCTGGCTGACTAGTAGTGATTTCATCAAATACTAGAACTGACATTCCACGACGACCGTTTGTCGTAGACTTATATTTTTTAATTGCCATTTTCGCTAGACCTCCTTGTTTAATTCAGTATATTACTCAAAGTCAATTCCGTAGATATCAACTTTAGAATCTTTGCTTAGTTTAATAATTGCTTTTTTCTTTCTACCAATCTTAGACATGAAACGTCCTCTTCTTTTAGTTCTAGGGTTACTAAGAATAATATTTACTTTTTCAACCTTAGATCCAGGAAAAGCAGTTTCAAATGCTCTTTTTACTTCTGTTCTGTTAGACTTAACATCAACTTCTACAACAACTTTGTTTTCTTCTTGATATTGTTTAATAGACTGTTCAGTAATAATAGGTCTTTTAATTGTTTCGAAATGTTTGATTTGCTCTGCCATTATGCAAGTACCTCCTCAACCATTTTAATAGCATCTTGAGTCATCATTACAACATCAAAGTGTAATAAATCTTCAACAGCTATTCTGTTTGCTTCAGCAATTTTAACATTTTGAATGTTACGTCCTGATAAAAATAAATTATCTGAATCGCTATCTGGAGCAACAATTACTAATGTTTTCTTTTCTGTAGCTTCGAATGCAGCTAAGAATTCAGTGAATACCTTAGTTTTAGGTGCATCGAATGAAATGCTATCTAATGCTAATAGTTGTTTATCTTTAACAACTACACTATAAGCTGAACGTAAAGCTAATCTTGCTGCTTTTTTGTTCATTTTTAATTTATAGTTTCTTTCTGTAGTAGGTCCAAATACTACTCCACCACCACGCCATTGTGGTGATCTAATTGATCCTTGACGAGCACGACCTGTTCCTTTTTGACGCCATGGTTTTCTTCCTCCACCGCGTACAGCTGAACGATTTTTTGTTTGATGCGTACCCTGTCTTAGAGAAGCTCTGTAAGTTAGAACTGCATCGAACATTGTTTGTGTGTTTGGTTCAATTCCAAATACAGCATCATTTAATTCGATTTGTCCAACTGTTGAACCAGCTTGGTTAAATAAATCTACTTTTGCCATTGCTTATTCCTCCTATTATGCTTCTGTAGTAGTTTCAACAACTACTTCTTCAGTTTCTTGTACAGGTGCATAGTTAATTAATTCAACTGCGTTCTTAGTTTTATTGAAGGCTTTAATTCCTTCTTTTACCATTACTAAACCTTTTTTAGGTCCAGGCACGTTTCCTTTAATTAATAATAAGTTGTTTTCAACATCAACAGTTACAATTTCTAAGTTTTGAACTGTTGTTCTTTTAACACCCATATGTCCTGGTAATTTCTTACCTTTGAATACACGGTTAGCTGCTACAGCTCCCATTGATCCAGGACGTCTATGGTATCTAGAACCGTGAGCCATAGGCCCTCTAGATTGACCATGTCTTTTGATAGCTCCTTGGAACCCTTTACCTTTACTAGTTCCTACAGCATCAACGATATCTCCAGCTTCAAAGATATCAACCTTTATAGCACTTCCTACTTGTAGAGCTGACATCTCTTCAGACTTAAATTCTCTAACGAAGCGCTTAGGTGTGGTATTTGCTTTGTCAAAATGACCTTTTTCTGGTTTGTTAAAACCATTTCCGTATTTAGGGTTTCTAGCTTTTTTATCTTCAAATCCTACTTGTGTTGCAGTATATCCATCAGTTTCAACAGTTTTTTGTTGAGTAATGATGTTTGGTTCACATTCAACAACTGTTACTGGAACCAATACTCCTTCAGTAGTAAAGACTTGAGTCATCCCTAATTTACGACCTAAGATTCCTTTCATACTTTATCCTCCTAAATATTAAAGTTTAATTTCAATGTCAACACCACTTGGTAAATCAAGTCTAGTTAAAACTTCAGTAGTTTTAGCTGTTGGGTTAACAATGTCAATTAATCTTTTGTGAGTTCTCATTTCGAATTGTTCACGAGAATCTTTATACTTGTGAACCGCTCTAATGACTGTGTAGATTTGCTTTTCAGTAGGTAGTGGAATTGGTCCAACTACTTTAGCTCCTGAGCTTTTAGCAGCGTCTACAATTTTTTGCACTGATGCATCTAAAATTCTATGATCATATGCTTTTAATTTAATTCTAATTTTCTGTTGCGCCATATTTGCAACCTCCTTCGTTAATTTCTTGAATTAACTTGCTCCACGCGAATTTCCATGACAACCCCTTTCGGTGTGTCAGCAACCTCGCACTTCAACGCTAGTCACTAGATAAGTATACCAATTATATAAAACTTAATCAAGCTTTTTTGGACAATTTATAAAGTTTTTTTATTTATAGTCAACTTGTTTGATTAATGGTCTTTTTTGATGCAAATATTATGCATATTTTAATTAAGAAAAATTGCTATATATTATATATAAGGAAAAGGAATCTTTTAAAATCTGCAAAATATGCAAAAATAAACGCAAAAATAACCATGAAGTTAAAGACAATGATTATCTATATAAATACACTTGTCAATAAATGGTCTATCTTGCACGTTTTGTGGCTATTGTGCATTTTAAAATAAATTGTTATTAACTTTTGTCTATTTATATGTTAAAATTTGATTATATATGTTGAATACTTACATTATCAAGGGTATAATTCAAACAAAATTTTTATTAAAGATAGGAAGATACTATGACAAATTTATTATTAATTTCTAAAGACTTAGACTTTAAGGAATTAGCTTACAATTATTACAAAAATACAGAAACCCAACTTTACTTTACTAGTTCAATTGATTCTTTAGAGGAGATAGTACGAACAAAAAATATTAACATTGTGCTTTGCGATGTTAAATTTGGAAGTATTAGTGTTGTTCAAATCAAGAAAATTATTGATAGAATTAAACCTAATGTTATTGTTACATCTTTAGGAGAATGTTTTGGAGATAATGATTTAGACTCATTTATTGATGCTGGAATTGCAGAATTCATTTGTAAAAGAGCTGATCTAAGACTGACAGATAGAAGATTACAATCATTACTAGGTCATAAGGTTAGTATTTCAAATAACAATACTAATGATGAAGTACTAGTAAGTGAAAAAGAGAATATCCAAATAAACCTAACACAAAATACTTTATACCATAATGGTAAAGCAGTACATGTAACTCAATTAGAGTTTGATTTACTTGTATATTTCTTACAAAACAAAAATACATTACTGAAACGATCAGATATTATTGAAAAGATTTGGAATCAACCATCTGAAGAAATTAATGCAATTAATTCTCGTAAGGTAGATTCATTTGTAAAAAAGGTTAGACATAAACTAGATAACTTACAATCAATTAAATCTGTAAGAGGATTAGGATACCGTTGGGTCGAATAGTCTAATATACAAAAAAGCTGTTGTTTATTCAATTTGAATAACAATAGCTTTTTTTTGTACACTATTTTTTATTAATATGTTGCAACTGAATCAATAATATTTCACCAATACCATACACTGCTGCTGCAAATCCTAAGGAAAGGGTGGTTCCTAATATAATTACCCCAGGTGCATCATTTAATTCTGCAATTAAATAACTAAAAAATACTCCAACAACAACTATTAAAGTAGTTATAAACATATATACATACTTTGTTAACTTAATTCTCTTATTTAGATTATTCATAATATACTCCTAAACTTTGTTTTTTATTTAAGTATAACACTAGTTTTATAAAAATTAAGATACTTTTTATGTTATTAAAAGCATTAAAAAAGAAATTTCAACTAAGAAATTTCTTTTTTGTTTATGTGCTATTTATAATTAATCTCTTGCAGCATCTAATGCAGCTTTTAATTGACCTAAATCATAGATTTCTTCAACATTATCTGGATAAGCTATACATACTGCACCTTCACATATTCCTTTATTTTTATACATTTCTTGGAATACTGCATGCATTTCAGGATAATCTCCTTCATGTAAAGCATCAATGAAATCATTTTTATCATAGCCAATAGTAGAATAACAATCTGCTAATTCAGTAATATCAGCAATATCCTTACCATCAACATATTTTCTATCTAAAACACATTTTACATAATCTAAACTATTACCCATGCGATTAGCATAGTAAAGTCCATAATAGGCATTATTAATTTTATTCTCTAAATGAAACTCATCATAAGATACAATCTCAAGATCTAAATCATTTGTTTTACGGTACTCAAATAGGTAATCTACAATATCTTTTGATTTAGGATTCATAAAGTCAACTATTAATTTAATTTTCATACATTTCTCTCCTTTTTATAGATAAATATTATATTCTATTTTTATTCTAACAAAAACAACTCGCTTATTACAATACAATTACTATATTATTTTTTATTTTTAATGATATAATAAAATATGTATAAAGGAGGTTTACAATAATGAATATGTTAGACTTTTTGTATAATAACACAATAGTTACTTACATACTATATATTATCGCAATTATTACAATAATAATACTTTTATTTAAATTAAAGAAAAAATTCTATGGAAATTTCTCTGAAACCAACTTATTTAGAAGATTAAAGATAATATATAAAGAATATGACTATCCATATATTAAAGAAATAATTTTACCAATGAACAAAGAAAACTATATTTATTTTGATGCTATTGTTCTTGCTGATAAATATATTTATATCATAGAAATGAAAAACCACTCTTCTAAATTATATGCTGATAACTTAAATGAATGGTACTTGATTAATAATAAAGATAAGAAAATTACTATAACAAATCCCTATTATGAATTAGATGTTAAAAAACATGTTTTAAATAGATATTTAAACATAGATGCCAACAGAATTATACCTATTGTTGTTTATAATATAGATACTCATATTATATCAAAAGATAATCCAATTAATTTAATATCAATAAAACAATTGAAATCTTTTATTACAAAATTTGAAAGTTCTAGTAACTATCCTAAATTTAAAGGAGAGTTCATTGAAAAAGTAGGAAATGAGTTGCTTTCTTATAATGTAAAGAATCCTAAAATTAGGTATAAAGTTATTAATAAACTTTTAAATCAAAGAACTAAAAAGTAGGTGAAAAGATGATTAGTGTAATAATTAGTGCTGCAGGATCTGGATCTAGAATGAAGCTAGGGTATAATAAAATGTTTTATAAAATTGGTGATGAAACAATAATTGAAAAAACAGTAAATATATTTTCTAAATCTAAGTACATAGATAATATAATAGTAGTTGCTAATGCTGATGAAATAACATTAATGGAGACAATATTATCTAATTACAATGTAACAATAGTTAAGGGTGCTAATGAAAGATATGCTAGCATTTATAATGGGTTAAAAAAGGCAAAATCAGAATATGTCTTAATCCATGATGGAGCAAGATGTTTCATTACCTTAGATTTAATTGAAAGAATAGCAAAAGCTACTATTAAATACAAAGCTGCTTTTTTAGGTGTTTTAAGTAAAGATACAATTCATTTAATAGATAAAGACAATAATGTAAACACCACTTTAAATAGAAATTGTTTAGTGAATGCTCAGACTCCACAAGGCTTTTTAACCAAAGATATTAAGCAATGCTATCAAAAAATGTATGATACTAATAATTATGATAATATTACAGATGATGTCATGGTAGCTGTTACCTATGGAAATATTAAGCCAAAATATATTGAATCAGAATATTATAATATTAAAGTAACCACAATAGAAGATTTATAAAAAAGGAGAATCGTGTATGAAAATAATTGTAGATGCTGATGCTAATCCAACTAATGATATTGTAATGGATATTGCTAAAAGATATAATCTAGAACTTATCTATGTACATGATAGTTCACATTTGCTCACTGTTGAGTATGGAAGTGTTATAATAGTAGACAAGGGCGCAGATAGTGCTGATTTTAAAATATTATCAATTGCAAATAAGTATGATATAGCTATAACACAAGATTATGAATTAGCAAGTTTGCTATTATCTAAAAGGGTGTATATTATTCATCCTAATGGTTTTGAAATAAATATGAGTAACATAGATACCTTAATGCAAACACGATATTTAAATAAAAAAGCATCCCAGGCAAAAATAAGATTGCCTAAAATCAAGAAAAGAACTACTGAAGATAATAATAACTTTAGAGTTTGTTTAGAAAATTTAATCACGGGAATATTAAATGGAGAAAACTAAATATGAATGAAATATCTGAATTTATTTTAACTTATGATTTTATAAGTGAAAAGCCAGCAATATATGCAACAGATAGTATGCCATGGGAGGCATCGCAAGAAGAACAACTTAATCATCTTGCATTACTACAAGATAAAATAAATGAATTATTAGAATTAATAGAAGTAGGGAAGTTACCTCAAGCACAACTAGAAGAGGCACTAGGAAAAGAAGTTCATGATGTAGTGATAGAGTTTACTTACTATCCTAATCAAGCAGCACAAGACATGTTAAATTACTTTAACAACCAATTAAAAGAGTATAATATGTCACTAACTATAATTAGTGATGGAAATGAGGAGAAATATGAATAATATTTATGATGATTTAATTTATGAAGTAGTTAATCCAATGTATGAAGTAATAGTTGATAATAAAGCAAGCTTTAGTGCTGATGATGTTTATCACTTACAAAAGATACTAGAAACTTATGTAAATAACTTAGAAACTACAACTGATTTAAATACAATAGAAAAAGACCAGTCTATAATAAATTATACTAAAGAAACAATTGAAAAAATAAATGATTTAAATACTAAACTTATTCGTCATGGTTTTATTTTAAAAGAAGATAAAGAAAATATCATTGTATTTTTTAATAACATAGCAGCAGAGTTTGGATTATCATATAATGAAGATGATATTACAAAACAATATAGAACATTTTAAGAGTAAAAAGCATTAAACCCAGTTAACTGTGTTTAATGCTTTTTACTTAATAAATACACTCTTATTTTAAATATCCTGATAACATTAACAATTATCTCTCACTCACAATTAATGAGTCTTAGAAGTAAATAATGTATATTAATATACTGTAACTTTAATAAATGAATAATTACTTATATTTTAATAAAACAAAAAAACGGGGAATTTGATAATCCCCGTTTTTGAGCGCTTGTTAGCTTACTTTTTTATCAATATAATATATTATTATTGTGCTTCCCATAAACACAATAGCAATTGCAAGTAACATACTACCTGATGATGGTAAATTACTTTGATTATCATCATTATCAGTACTAGAATCTTCTGTAGTTGAATCTTCAGTGCTATCATAATCTACAACATCTGATTCTTCAGTTTCTTTATCTTCACTTACAATATTTTCTACTATTATTTGATTCTTATTTAAATAATCATTGTCCATATCACCTTCATTTTTAGAAGGAATATAAAACATAAACTCTTTTTCATTTAATTGATATCCATCTGGTGATTCAAGTTCTTTTAACTTATAATTACCTGGAGCTAATTGATCTATTATAACAATTGACAATTCCTTCATATCAATATTTTTAATTAAGACATTATTGTTATCATAAAGGCCAAAAGTAGCACCTTTTAATTCTTTATTATTTCCATCAACTTTAACTAGTCTTTGTTTCCCTTGATAATTTACAAATTTAGTATTATCAAAGTCTTCAATTACATCCATATTTGATTCAACATCAAACACTACTTTGAAAGATAGTTTTTCTGTATTTAACATATAATCAGAACTTGATGTTTTTAATTCTTCTATAATGTAATCTCCAGTTTCTAGATTTCCTAAAGCTATCCAACCATTCTCATCAGACATTACATTAGAAATTACAACTTCATTATTTTCTTTAGATACTTTAAACTGTGCATTGGCAAGAGGCTGTCCATTTTCATCAACTTTTCTTATTACAAGTCCACCAACTCTTAAGTTTATAGCTCTAAACTCAGCTTCAAAGATATCTTCAACTGAAGTTGCTGACATCTCTTCTTTAATTTCAAAATAATATAATTCATCTGATTTTAGATAATTTGCAGGAGATTTTGATTCATAGAAATAGTACTTACCAGTTGATAACATTTTTGAATGGAAAATACCAGTTCCATCACAATCAATTGTATCAACTAATTCATCTTCATTAATATTTCCTTTTTCTCCAGTATATTTATATACTTGGAATTGTGCTCCAACTAAATTTACTAATTCATTATCTATCTTAAATAACTTAGCTTGTTTCTTATAGTTATAAAATATTGGTTGTTCATTAGTATTTTCATCATTTTTAATTACATGTGAACTTCCTTGTTCATTATTATAAATTACTTCAAACAATAGTGGTGCTGTATTTAGTAAATAACCATCATTATTACTGTTTTCACTAAATCCTGTTTCTTGTAGACAATAACTACCAACCTCTAATAGTCCAAGGTTAACTTTACCATTATCATCACTTACTAAAATCTCAGTATTCTCTTTATTACCTAAAGTATCACACGTATTATTTGTAGCTTTATATAAGTCAAAGTTAGCTCCTTTTATAGTTACATCATTTGTTCCATCTACATAACCTTTTTTTGTTATTTCTAAATCTAACATCAGTTTATTATCCAAGGTAGTAGTAACATTTAATTGCTTTAATTTTTCTGGACTTTCTACTATTTCAAATGCTAAAGGTGTAGAATCTAATATATGCAATAATGGTGCTTTAGTTTCTATAAAATAGTATTTACCTACTGCAAGATTATTAACTATTATCTTATTAGAACTATTTAAAGATAAATCTTTTTCAATAAGAGTATCATTAGTAAGATCAATTGAATCACTAACTTGTTTGTATAAATTAAATCTAGCATTTTTAGCATACTTTTTGTTCAACTTACCATTTTCTGACGTTTTAGTAAGTTCAACTTTTCCTAAGTAATTTTCAAAGTATACTGTATCTACATTAACTATGTATTTTTCCTGAATATTATCTTGGTTTTCTTTTATTTGCACTTCAAGTAATAGTGCTTCTGGATTAATAGCATATTTACTATCATGTGGTACCTTTATTTCTTTTAAACAGTATTTAGAAACATCAATATTACCTAAGTTTATATATCCACTAGCATCACTTATAAATACTTTAGCTACATTATCTTTAGTTACTAATTGATTACTATTCAATACATCGCAAGTATTTTGATTAGAGTTAAGTTTATATAAATTAAACTCATATCCTGCACCTAACGGCTGTTTAGAACTATTTTTATTATTTATTCCATATTTATTAATACCTACTTCTTCAAATTGAGTATTTTCAACATTAAGTTTGATATCTATTTTATTTCCAAATTCTTTTGTACCTGAATCTAATTCTTTTATAATTTCAAATGGAAAATTTTGTTTTGGTAACTTATAACCATCTGGAGCTACTGTTTCTTTAAAATAATATTTTCCAGGTACTAAGTTATTAACTATTATAGTAGTTATATCTTTTGATAAAGTATAAGTACCTTTTAATTCATCATCTAAACCAGCAACATCATTTTTTTGCTTATATAATTCAAATGTTCCATCCATTAGTTGTTCATTAGATTTTTCATCAATTTTTGTAAGCTCAACTCTACCTAAATAATTAAGAAATACAGGTGCATTATATTCATTATTTAATTTTACCTTATTATTTTTAGTGCCTTGATCATAGATAATTTCAAATCTTAGTGGCTTAGTATCAATAACTGAATTTGTTGATTCTATTTCAGTTATACAATATTTCCCAACACTTAAAACTCCCAATTCTATTTGACCTAAACTATTACTAGATACTATATTTAACACATCATTATCACAATTATCACTAATTAATTTAGTTAAGTTAAATTTAGCTCCTTCAAGAATTTCAAACTTTGTATTATTATCAAAATTTTCAATACCAACTACTTTTTTATCAATATGTACTGGATCCATTTTTTTATTTATAACATCTCTATTTATTATATATGTACTACTAGAACCAGTTGTCATTGTATTACTAATTATAAATTCAATTTTTTCATCACTTATTTGGTGTAGTTCTGGTGCTTTAATTTCTTTAAAATAATAATTACCAGGCTTTAGATTATTAACAGTTATTGAACTATTATCTTTAAATTCATAAACCCCTATACTATTTGCACTATTTTGATCATTTTCTTTAAATAATTCAAAAATTGCACCTTTTAATAAATTACCATCAGTGTCTTTTTTAGTAAGAGTAACTTTACCTAAGTAGTTTAGTATATCTTTAACTTTATCTTCTCTATTAAGATCAATAGTAAAATCACAATTATTATCAGTAGAATAATCATAATCTCCTGTATAAGATACTATATGTAATTGTCCATATATATCTTTTTCAACTGCAAAGTAGTATGGGTTTTCATCTATTACCGTAGAACTGTTTTCTCTTTCTACTAGCTTATAGTTTGCAACTGCTAGTCTTCCTAGATTTATTTTACCATTACTATTTACTGTATAAGGATTACCATTATTTGGTTTTTGCTCAAATTCACAAGTATTATTATTACTATCTAAAATAAATAAATCAAATTTTAGATTTTCTATAATTTCTAATTCTTTTGCTCTTTTAATTTCATCACTAGTGTTTTCATTAACATATAAATTATGAATTCTTTTATCTAGCTCTAATTCATTTACTTTATCATTACTAACACTAAAGAGATAAATCATATTATTATTCTCTGAATCAAGTTGTATAGTTTTACCATCATATAATTCTTTATCTATTACATAACCATCTGGTGCCGCAATTTCTTTGATTATAACGTTTTGACCTCTTACAAACCTTTGATCAAAATTTATTTCTCCATTGCTATCAGTTTCTCCTTCGAATTCAAAACCTGTAGGTTTAGTATTTTCATCAACTAATTCAACAACAAACTTAACACCTTCTAAAGGAGTCTTTTTGTCTTCAGTAGTTTTAAATATCTTTAATTTTACACTATCATGTGATGTTGCATAGATAACTCCATTACCACTACGATATTTTACTACTACATCTTCCTTTGTTTCACCTTTTTCATAACCTTCTGTATTATAATCTATAGTTGCATTATTAGTTAATTTTTCTGACTGATCAACAAATCCAAGATAAACATAGTTAGTCTTAAATACTATAACTAATGCATCTCCTTCTAATTTTAAATCATTGCTAAAATTAAAATTAAGAGTTGTGGTACCATCTTCATTAAGCACTACATCAAAGTGTTCTTTATTATTAATATTAAAATGCTCTATTTTTAATTCATCTGTAGCTTCAAATTTATCATTAGCATAATAAACCTTAACAGAGTCATTTTTTAGTACTTGATTACTTGAAATTGTATCAGTTATTTTAATATTACCTATTCTTGATAAACTCTTATTAGCTACTACATTCCAAGTTACTTCTCCATTTTGAGATTGCACTCCAGTTTTATTAATAAATTGACCACCATTAGGTACTGAAGTTGATCCATTTACTGTAGTACTATATTCTTTAGACGTATCTGTACCATTAATATATGTAGTTAAAGTTGCTTTATTAGAATAATCTTTACTACGATATACTCCATCAGCTATTTCAGTACTAAATTCTATAGCCATTCTATCAAAAGTGAATTTAGTTTTTCCATCCTGGTACCAATCTGATTTTAAAATAACATCTAAGTTTAATGTTAATCTAGTATGTTCTATAATTGCTGGATTATCTAAACTAGCTACAATCTTATATTTACTATCAAGATATTCAATTTCAAATAAAGTACTAATATCTACTCCTATATTCGTTGCAATATCTTTTAAAGTAATACCTTCACCATAATTATTTATATCACCAGAATTAGTTAGTGTAAAGTTTTTAAAAGTCAGATCATCAGTATAAATTTCATGATATCCTGTTAATTCATCTACTAATACTGCTTTCTCATTATTTAAGCCATTATTAACGCCTATATCATTATAGTCAAAGTAAACATTCCAGTTAAAATTTTTAGTACTTTCAGTATACTCTCCACTCTTACTTCCATTATTCTTAGTTTCATTATTAAGTCTTACATTATTATCAGCCTTATATTTCTTTTCACCAATATTCAAAGTAGCTTTATTAGTTAATGTTCTACAACTATTTTGATTTGCATTATCTATTAAACACTGTTTTGTGATGTGTACAGGATCATAAGTAGTTTGGAAAAACATATTTATAGCAGCTTTACTTAAAGATTTATTATTGACACTTACATCAGAATAACCTTTATATTCACTAATAGCTTTACTACTAGGATTATATTGATATATTTTTATACCATTAGTAGCACTGCTTTCTTCTTTATTATCAGCAAAGTTAAATTTAACTGTGATTTGATTAGAAGTTTTATTATAGCTTAGGGTATAAGGTGCAATAATAATATTTTGATAATTAGTATCTGCACTTTCACTCAAATATAAACTATTATTAACACAATTTTTAACTTGTTTATCATATGGACCATCACCTGCTATATTAGAGTCACATAGTATACCAGTAATTTTATCTTTATTTTTACTACCATATGATACTTCGATGTTATGCGCTTGGATATGCATTGATTTATCTATATATTCAGTGCCAGTTGGTAAACTATCAACTATACTTGGACTATCTCCCATATCATGACGATAACCATTAATATTTATTCTCCACTGAATTCTTTTATCATTATAGTTAATTCCTTTTGAAGTATTTACACCTCCATAACCATCTTCGAAAATTGTTTTTTCAATTAAGCCACTAGATGATTCTTTCTTTACATTTACCGCATCTTTTCCACTTATTGTGTTACTTATTAATATATCATCTAGATAATCATCTTCAAATACCACTTTGTAATTTACTTTTAAAGTATTAACGCAATAATATTCATCTATATTTTTAGCTAGTTTGCAAAGTTCTTTTAAATCCTCTTCTTCTATTTTAATACTAATTGTTTTACCATAAGTATTTTCTGGTTTTGTTATATCTTCAATAGTATAAAATTTGCTTAATTCATCTTTATCTATGCTATTTTTTACTTCAAAACCACCATATTGCCCGTAGTACCCAAAATCCATAGATAATACTTCTATTTTATAATTACCAGTATAGTTTAAAAATGTTAATGTATCTTTATAATCAAATTCTTTTAGCTTTTCCTCTGATCTATTTAGATCTAATGTATAATTTATTTCTCTTGAATTTGCTTCAGCTGTGTATGAAGGAGTTGATGGAGTTGCTGTTTTATCAACATCTTTATTAAACCATATTGATAGTGATGCTTTTGCATCATCACTTTCAGGTTTTAGAACTTCATTATTCATAATTTCATAGTTAAAAAATACTTCATTTTCAAAATACTGTTTTCCATTGTTGTCTTCATCATAATCAGTTCTTATAGGTGTAGAAGCTATTTTTATCATATAGGCATTTGTTGTCATTTTATTATCTGAACTATCTACATCAAAGAAGAAAGTATTAGTTGTTTTATCAAAGGCAAATTCTCCTTTGACAACTTTATTATCTTCAGTTAAAGTTCCTTGTAATAATAATTTTTCACTATCTTCAAGAACTTTCCCGTCTAATCCTATTTCAACTTGATATACTTCATAACTATCTATTGTAAAATTATTAGTATTAATAGAGTCTTTAACATTAAACTTTGAACTTATTTCCATATTAGGAGCATTTACAATAATCTCCCAATCTATTTTATCTTTATTATTTAAATGTTTATCCTTGTCATAGTACTCAGAAAAGTATGAATTTTCTGTTTTAGTTACCATAGATTTAGCACTACTTAGTATGTATATTGTAGAACCCGTAACTTCTTTATTTCCAGGGATACTAAATACTAATTCTCCTGGTTTAGTAACTTCTGACTTATTTAAATTTATTGTAAAGTATACTGATCCCTCTAGATCGTTCATTGAATTTTCACGTGCATATTTTTCAGCATTTTCATTAAAATATATTGTTAAATATTTCTCACATACATTATTTTCATTACATGTATTTTTGTCATCATCTTTTGTAATTACAAATGTTCCAGCAATTTCATCACTATCTGAAAATTTGATAATTCCTTCAAATTTTTCATCAGGTACACTTAATTCATTTGGTAACAATGTTTGTATAAACATTCCGTCTTTAAAAACGTGTGATCCATCTGTCCATTTTTCATTAATTACAAATTTTGGTATTGTGAAATCTACTTCTACATTTATAATGTCTACAATACTACCAGTATCACTTCCATTAGCAAAAGTTACATTTATACTGTTAAAGAAACTATCAACGTTATCAAATTCTGTACTTATACCGCCACAATCTGCTTCTTTACTAAATAAACAAACTAAGTTATTTCTATTATTAGGTATAGAACCACTAGATAGTGCATCAACTTTATTACTATCTTCTTTCTTACTAGTTGTTTCTTCTTTATTTTCTTTATTATTTTCTTCTTTATTTTCATCAGTTTTATTTTCTTCTGATGAATTATCTTTTTCAGATTCTTTTTCAGTAGATTCTTTATCTTCCTCTATAATTTCAGCTAAGGCAATATCTACTTCGATATCTTTTATATCAGTACTGTCAAAGAAAGAGTAATTTATTTTATCTCCTTCTTTTACCTTAGAAGTATTAAAAGTAAATGATAGTTCTACTTTACCTTTATTTAAGCTGTCTATGTTTTCTTTATCAATTACTAAAGTAAGAATGCTAGTTTTTTCATCATACTTTATATTTGCAAATACTAACTCTTTTGTAGTTAATAATTGATCTTTTAGATTTGATGTATCTAGTTTTAATGAATTGGGAATTAACATATCATATTCAAAGTTTTCTATCCCACTATCATCAACATACATTTTATGATCTAGTTTAAAGTCAAAGATAAAATCTAAGCTATCCTCTATTTTAAGAGTCTTAGTAGTATCCTTTAGTTCAACATTAGTAAATAAGGCTTTTCTTGCTTCTTCTACTACTTTAGTCTGGTCAACTAAATCTTTTAAATTAGTTTTTTCTTCTTTTTCTTTCTTATCAGTTAATTGCTCTGATTGTTCTTTTTCTACAGATTCTTGAGATGTTTTATTTCCATCTCTTACTTCATTCTTAAATTCTTCTTTTTTACTTTCTGAATTGCTTACGCTTAGATATGAATGCCTTTCTACATCCATGTCATTATTCATTAGTGTCCCAAAACTAAAGAATAACATTGCACTCATTGCAATTTTTAAAAATTGTTCCCTCATTTTATTTCCTCCATTTATTTTAAATTCATCAAATACATAATATATACATTATAATAACTAATTTAATTTCTTTTATCTAAGATAACGAATGTTATTTTTTAATATATAGTTAACTTTTCAATTAATTATTACTATATTTTAACAAATAGTCTTTATATTCAATTTATTAACACAATTGTTTTATCTATAAATTAACTCAATATTAATTCAACTATTTTTTGGTTATTTATTTTGCAATTTAATACATAATTATATATGTATTTAATCATTAATTATTTATTTTGGTTATTATTAAGCAATGATTTATATTGATTTTTACTATACCTAGCGTAATTATTTATTTCTATTCTTTTAGCTATGCCTTTAAATAATTACTTGAAAATAATATTAATTAGTTATTAGTTTAGATATTACACGATATTATTTATAGATTATTTATATAGATATATTTTACAAATAGTTAAGTGTATTGCTTTTACTTTACTTAAGTGTATTTATTAGATAGTTTTTTTAGGCAACTAAATGTATAGATATTTATTCGAGAAGTCAATATTTTTAATAACGATTATAATTATAATATCAATTTATATTGTGCTATAATTTATAAAGAGGTGATTATTTTGGAAGAGATATTTAAATATGAATCAATAATTTATAGTTCAGAAGTAGGTAAGGGTGGGGCTTATGTTTTATTTCCTTATAATATAAAAGCGCTCTTTAATAAAGGACGCTTAAAGGTTAATGTTAAGTTTGATGGTGTTGATTATACTGGAAGTGTTGTTAATATGGGAATAAAAGATGAGTCAGGTAATGTATGTTATATTATTGGTATTAAAAAAGATATTCGAAAACAGATTAGTAAAGATATCGGAGATACTGTAACTGTTCAAGTAGAACCAATAATATAAATACTATTGTAATTTAATTTAGGTATAATACATATATTTATCATTTTCTTTATACTAACAATTTAAGCATAGATATATTTTTAAATAATTCTAAAACTTAATAAGTTTTGGAGCACTATATTATTAATTAGGGTCATTTACCTTAAATATAATACTATAGTGCTTTTTTATTTGAATTAAGTTTTACATAATACATAATATAATTAATTTACTTCACTTTTTCATTATTAGAAAGGGTGATTGTATGAAACTAAGTCAATATATACATTTATTTATAGTTGAGCTAACTCTGTGAGGATAATGAAATGTTTTTTTTATAGAGATAAAAAGGTAGTTAAACAAAAAAAGGAGTAACTATTGTTACCCCTAATGATTGACTTATTGCCTTTGTTTTAATAATTTGTTAAATCTTTTCGATAGTGTAAGCAATTATCTTTTACTTTTGCAAGTTCTGCATACATTTCATTATATGCTTCTACACTAGTATCTGCTTGATTTAAAATAAATAGTACTCTACCACCACTAGATACTATTCTTTCTCCATCTTTTTTTGCTCCCATTACAAATACTTTAAACGGTAATTTAAAATATTCTACTAGATCTATATTGTCTTCTTGTGTACGTGGATATCCAGGTGAACTTAGAACTAGACCTGCACTTACTTGGTTTTTGAATTTGAAATTTACTTCTTCATTGCTTAGTAAATCTAAAATATTTTGTACAAAGTCACTTTCGATATTATTCAAAGCTGTTTCAGTTTCTGGATCTCCAAATCTAGCATTGTATTCTATTACATATAATCCATCTTCGTTTACCATGAATCCACCATATAGTACTCCTTTATATGGTATACCTTCATCGATCATACATTCTGCAGTTCTTTGTAATACTTCTACTGCTTGATCATATGTTTCTTTATCTACTGAATTGTATGGTGTAATTGAACCCATTCCTCCAGTATTTGGTCCTTCATCATTATCATAAATTCTTTTGAAGTCTCTTGATGTTTGGAATGGGTATACATTTGAACCATTAACTAATGCCATTAATGTAAATTCATCACCTTGAATAAAGTCTTCAATAACTACTCCAATGTCTCCCATTGATTTCTCTACTAGTAATGATTGTAATACTTCTACTGCTTGTGATTGATCTTCAATTATATGAACTCCTTTACCTGCTGCTAGTCCATCAAATTTTATTACAATTGGTAAGCTTTTAGCTTTTACATATTGTATTGCTTCATCATATTTTGTGAAAAATTCATAATCTGCAGTTTGAATACGATATTTTTTCATGAATTTTTTCGCAAAGTTTTTACTTGTTTCTAGTTGTGCAGCTTTTGTAGATGCTCCTAAAACTAGTATTCCTGCTTCTTCTAAAATGTCTGATAATCCACTTTTTAGTGAAATTTCAGGACCAATAATTACTAATTCTATGTTATTTTCAATTACAAAATCAACTATTAACTGATTATTGTAAACATCTATGTTTACTAATTCTGCTAGTTTAGACATTCCTACATTACCTGGTAATGCATATATTTTACTTACTATTTGTGATTCGCTTACTTTATCTACAATGGCGTGTTCACGGCCACCTTTACCTATAACTAATACCTTCATAATTAATTCTCCTTTAGTGTTTGAAATATCTGACACCTGTAAAAATCATATTTATTCCATTTTCATTACAAGCTTTTATTAGTTTTTCATCATTTATACTTCCACCTGGTTGAATGATATATTTAATATTATACTGTATACAGTAATCTACTATATCATTAAATGGGAAAAAGCCATCACTTGCTAACATAAGAGGAATTTCTTTATTGTAATTTATATGATTTTGAGCCTTTTTCAAAGCGACATCTACTGAATCTACTCTTGAAACCATTCCACCACATATTCCAAGTATTAGATTTTGTTGTCCTATTACTATTGCATTTGACTTCACATGTCTTACGCTTTGATAAAGACGTTTAAGCATCTTTGTTTCATTATACCCAATACTATTTGAAGTTACCACATTAATGCCTACTTCTTGATCTAGTTTGGCTTGTTTAAGATATCCGCCACTTACACTTCTTATTTGTGTAAAGTCTATATTTTCTTTATTAAAGTTTCCTAATATTACTCTTAAATTTTTCTTTTTACTTAGTACTTTTAATGCTTCTTCTGTATAAGCTGGAGCTATTATTATTTCTAAGAATATTTCTGCTAATTTAGTTGCTGTTTTTTCATCAACTTCAGTATTAAAAATAATTACTCCTCCAAATATTGATATTGGATCTGTATTGTAAGCATCTAAGTATGCATTTAAGCTATCATTTGCAAATCCAATTCCACAAGGTGTATTATGTTTTAATGCTATACATGTAGGTTCTTCAAATTCATAAATTGCTTGATATGCTGAATCTATATCTAAGACATTGTTATATGATAATTGTTTACCTTGTAAAACAGTAGATGTATTAAGGCTATATGATGTTTTATTTTTATTTTCATAAAATGCTGCCTCTTGAAAGGGATTTTCACCATAACGTAATTTTTCTTTTAAAGGTTGAGAGATTAGTAATTGCTCTTTTATTTCTTCATATGCCATGAAGTAGTTAGCTATTGCACTATCATAATTTGCTGTTGTAATAAATCCTTTACATGCAAGTTTTTTATTATAGTCTATATTTAATGTTTGATTATCTAAAGCTTGTACATAACCTTCATAATCATTAGGATCACATAATATTGAGACAAATTTATTATTTTTTGATGCAGCTCTAATTAATGTTACTCCACCAATATCAATATTTTCAATTAAATCTGCATGAATATTACTTAATTCTTTTTCTGATAATGATTTATCGTTTAGTTTTTCTTGATAGTTTGAAAGAACATTTTCAAATGGATACAAATTACATACTACAATAGAAATAGGATTAATATTATATTTTTTTAAATCTTCTAAATGATTATCTTTTGATAAATCAGCTAGTATTCCTCCATGAATTTGTGGTTGTAATGTTTTAACTCTTCCATCTAACATTTCAGGAAAACTTGCAACATCTTCTACTTTAATACTTTCAAAACCTAAATCTTTTATAGCATTATGAGTTGATGTTGTTGCAATTATTTTAATATTATTTCTTATTAATCCTGAAACTAATATCTCTAGATTTTTTTTATCGCTTATACTTATTAAGGCATATTTTTGCATATTATTCCTCCGTTACTTTTTTTATAGCTTTAATATATACTTGATGTTCTATTTGATGTACTTTTTTATAAATATTTTGATTATCTAAATTTTCTATTGAGAATATTTCTTGTAGTATAATTGGTCCATTATCTAATTCTTCATCTACATAATGAACTGTAACTCCAAGACTTTTATCTTTATTTTCTAAAGCCTGTTCTATTGCATGTAAGCCTTTGTATTTTGGTAGGGCAGAAGGGTGTATGTTGATAATTCTATTTTTATATTTAATTATAAAGTCTTTACTTAATATTCTTAAAAAGCCTGCTAATATAATAAGATCTATCTTTAGTTTTGAAAGTTCTGTTATTATTTTATGCTCAACTTCTTTTTTTCCTTCTTTATAATCAACTAATAATACCTCTATGTTTAATTTTTTTGCTCTTGTTATAGCATAAGCATCTTTTTTATCGCATACTAGTATTTTTATATTTATCTTTAGATTATTACTAATAGCTTCATCTGCTATAGCTTGAAAATTACTTCCATTACCACTAGCAAATACAGCAACATTTTTTAGCATACACTTATGTTTCCATCAGCTACAACTTTTCCAATTACTGTTGCATCACTTAATAGTTCTAAGGTTTTATTAACATCTTTTTCTTCAACGATTACTATCATTCCACTGCCCATATTAAAGTAACCATACATTTCTTGTCTTAAAAGTTTACCTTTTTCTTCTAAAAACTTAAATATTGGTAGTATATTTAAATTATTTTCATCAATTTTAGCACCATATTGCTTTGTAGTTCTTTTGATATTTTCATAAAAACCACCACCTGTTACATGAGTTAAACCTTTAACATCAACTTGTTTTAATAAGTTTAATATTTCATTTACATATATTTTAGTTGGTTGTAGAAGAACTTCTCCTAAAGTTTTTTCTTTATCTAATTCTTGGTATATTTCATTGTAATCTAGATTCGCATCTTTTACTATTTTTCGAACTAGACTATAACCATTAGAATGTATACCACTAGATGGTAGTGATATTAATACTTGATTAGGTTTGACTTGATCTGGTTTTAAGATTTCATCTTTTTCTACTGCTCCTGTTACATAACCAGCTAAATCAAAACCACCTTCTTGATATACACCTGGCATTTCAGCAGTTTCACCACCAATCAAAGCAACATCACATTGAATTAATCCATCACAAATTCCTTTTACTAATTGTTCTATTTCTTTTGGATTATTTTTTGCAACTGCAATATAATCAAGAAAGAATAGGGGTTTGGCACCACAAGTAATAATGTCATTTACACACATACCAACTAAGTCAATTCCTATAGTATCTAATTTTTTCAATTCTCTAGCAATTTCTAGCTTTGTACCTACACCATCTGTTCCAGATACTAATAGTGGTTTTTTATAATTATATGCTGATAGATCAAACACTGCACCAAAACCACCTATATTTTCAACCATTCCAAGATTTTTAGTTTTAGCTACATGTTTTTTTATTAATTCAACACTTTCATAACCAGCATGTACATCTACGCCGGCTTCTTTATATTTATTTTCTGTATTCATAAGTTACTCCTTTATTAAAGATTTAAATCTTCTAATTTTTCTAAAATATATTGATAAGTATCAACTATATTACCTAAGTCTCTTCTAAATACATCTTTATCTAATTTTTTCTTTGTAACTTCATCCCATAGTCTAGCATTATCTGGACTAAACTCATCTGCTAATACTATTTTACCTTCTTTATTGAAACCAAATTCTACTTTAAAGTCTACTAAGATTATTCCTATTTCCAAAAATAATTTTTGTAGTAATTCATTAACTTTTAGTACCTTATCATAACATTCATGTAATTGTTCTTTTGTTACTAAACCTAATGCATAAGCATGATAATCGTTTAATAGTGGATCATTTAGTTCATCTTTTTTATAACATATTTCTAAGATAGGTTCTTCTAAAATTTGTCCTTCTTCCATTCCAAGTCTTTTAGCCATTGATCCTGCAACTATATTTCGACAAATAAATTCTAATGGTATTATTTTTATTTTATCTGTAAGTTGTTCTCTATCATTAAGTGTTTTAATATAATGAGTATCAACTCCATTACTTTCTAAATAGTTAAAAATAATTGTTGTAATTTTGTTATTTAAAATTCCTTTATTTTGAATACTAGCTTTTTTAACTCCATTAAATGCTGTTGCATCATCTTTAAAATAAATTATTACTTCATTTTCATTATCTGCTTGATAAACTATTTTTGCTTTACCTTCATATATCATTTCTTTGTTTTCCATTGTAAATCTCCTATCTAAAATTGTTTTTATAATATTGTATATTTTCTAAATTATAATCTACTAAATGACCTATTTTTCGATTATGTTTAGGTGTTTTACGATAATCGTAATAATTAATACTATCACCATATTGATTTAGAATTAATTTTAATTTATCTAAATCTTGTCCTAATATATTTACCATTACAGCATTACACTTAATAGCAGTACTTCCAAGTTTTTCACCTGTAATTGCTTTTATATGATTATGATATTGTGATGTAATATGTGTATCCATTGTAATATGTCCACTATTGTGTGGTCTTGCTGCTATTTCATTAAAGTACACTATTCCATCTTTAACAAAAAACTCAACACATAATATGCCATAAATATTATTTTCATCAATTATTTTTTTAACTATTTCATTTGCTTGTTTTATTATTGAATTACTTTGTTTTTCTAAAGTAGTCATATGTAATATGCCATTTACATGTAAATTACTAAATGGTTCATAAAACTTTAATTCATCATTTATACTCTTTATTGCAATAACACTTATTTCATAATCAAAGTCTAGTAATTCTTCACACATATAAGTTGTATTAGTAAAATCAACTTTAACTAAATCTTCTTTTTTATATATTTTATATTGTCCTTTACCATCATATCCAAGTGAGACACTTTTCATAATGTAAGGATAATTTAAGATGATTTCTTGTTCTTTACTTTCAATGTATTGCCAGTTAATTGTTTTTATATCTAGTTTTTTAGCTAATTCTTTTTCATTCAATCTTGATGATGATAATATTAAAGGTTTAGCTTTTTGAACTATATTATATTTCTGACTTAATTCTTCTACTATATTTGAATTAATATTTTCAAATTCATAAGTGATTACATCACATAATTTACAAAATTCTTCAAGTTTATTTTTATCATTAAAGCTTCCTTCTACAAAGATATCACATAAATTTGCAGCTGATACTTCTTTGCTTTGATCATAGACTACTGTTTTATATCCAAGTTGACAGGCAGCTAATGATAAATACATTCCAAGTTGTCCACCACCAATAATTCCAATAGTTTGTTTCATTATTTTAACTCCATTTTTTCAACTTTTTTTATTAGCTCTAATTTGTAGTTTTCTAATGCTATTTGGGCATCTTTATTAAAAGTTGAAATTATTGAAGTTGCCATTATTGCAGCATTTGCTGCTTGATTAATTCCCATTGTTGCAACTGGAATTCCAGGTGGCATTTGTGCAATTGAAAGTAATGAATCCAAACCATCTAAAGATTTTGATTTGATTGGTACTCCAATTACTGGTAAGGTGCACATTGAGGCTACCATTCCAGGTAAGTGAGCTGCACCACCAGCTGCAGCAATTATTACACTATATTTTTCTTTAGCACTTAAAGCAAATTCATACATTTTTTGTGGTGTACGATGTGCTGATACAACTTTACTTTCATATTTTATATTAAACTTATCTAAAATTATTTCGGCTTCTTTCATCACAGGATAATCACTATTTGATCCCATTATTATAGCAACTACTATATCTTTCATATTAACAGCATCCTTTTTTATTAAAGTCTTCTAATGCATCATATAAACTTGTTACATATTTACCATTAAAACAAGCAGTACATGCTCTTTTACATGTTTTGTGATCATTACTAGTAATGTTTAGTGCTTTTTCAAGATTTTCTAGTTCTAAAAATTCTAATGAATCGGCATTTATAAAATCTCTTAGTTCTGTTACATTCATTTTATTTGATATTAATTCATCAAAACTTGAAATATCAACACCATAATAACATGGAAATTTTATTGCAGGTGAAGCAATTCTAACATGAACTTCTTTAGCATTTGCATCTTTAAGCATTTTTACAATTCTTTTCATTGTAGTTCCTCGAACAATAGAATCATCTATTAAGACAATTCTTTTTCCACCAACTATTTCTGAAACAGCTGAAAGCTTCATTTTTACTCCACGTTCTCTCATTGCTTGTGTTGGTTGTATGAAAGTTCTACCTACATATCTATTTTTTACTAATCCCATTTCATATGGAATTTTAGCTTCTTCTGAGTAACCAATAGCAGCTGATATACTTGAATCAGGTACACCAACTACAATATCAGCATCTACTATATTATGTCTAGCAAGAGCTCTACCACTTTCTTTTCTAGCAGCATGTACATTAATACCATCGATAGTGCTATCTGGTCTTGAAAAATATACATATTCCATAAGACAAACATTATGTGATGTTTCATTAGCATACATTATTGATTCAAGTTTACCATCTACAATATGTACTATTTCACCAGGTTGTACATCTCTTACATATTTAGCTCCTATAATATTAAATGCACATGTTTCTGATGATAAAACATAACTTTCATCATCTAATTGACCAATTGAAAGTGGTCTTAAACCATGACGATCTCTTATTCCATAAATACCAGTATCATGTAACATTACATAGGCAAATGAACCATCTACTTGAATTAATGAGTTTACTAATCTTTCAATAAATTCACCTGATTGATTTCTTATTAAATGAATAATGATTTCACTATCTGATGTTGATGCAAAGACACTTCCATTACGTTCTAAATTTTCTTTAAGAAGTTTCGCATTTCCTATATGACCATTATGAGCTACAGCTAAGTATTCATCATAAAAGTGAAAAGCAAATGGTTGAACATTGGCTACACCTAAACCACCAGCAGTTGCATATCTTACATGACCTATACAATTTTTACTCTTGATTTCTTCTAGGTCAACATTCTTGAAAACATCATTTACTAAACCATTATTTTTAACTACTTTTAAAGTATTATCATCTGTAATACAAGCTATACCGGCAGCTTGTTGACCTCTGTGTTGTAAACTATGTAAACCATAGTAAGTAAATGGTACTGCATCTATGTTGTTTGAAACTGCAAATACTCCACATTCTTCATTTAGTCCTTTAATGTCAATCATTTATTTTTCTCCTTTTATTTTATTTTTCTAAAGTAAGCTACCGCACCTTCGAATAATTGTTGTTCTTTTTCACCTATAATATTTTGATATAATCCATCTTCATATCTTTCAGTATGACCCATTTTCCCAAGTATTCTACCATCTAATGATGTTATTCCTTCAATAGCTGCAAATGAACCATTTGGATTAAAACGATAATCCATAGAAGGTTTATTTTCTAAATCTACATATTGAGTAATAACTTGTCCATTTTCAAATAATTCTTTTATAGTAATATCATCTGCCATAAAGCGTCCTTCACCATGAGAAATTGCAATGGTATTTATATCATCTTCTTTTATTTTACTTAACCATGGAGAATTATTATTATGAGATTTTGTTTTTATAAAGCTACTAATGTGATTTCCTCTTTCATTTAAGAAAAGAGTGGGCATATTCTCACTTAGTTGTCCTATTTTTCCATATGGTA
The DNA here is from genome assembly GCF_049478495.1 of Mycoplasma sp. P36-A1. Lineage (NCBI taxonomy): Bacteria > Bacillati > Mycoplasmatota > Mollicutes > Mycoplasmatales > Mycoplasmataceae > Mycoplasma > Mycoplasma sp. P36-A1. Next base: position 1,948,834 of record NZ_CP168083.1, read on the forward strand.
ATAAACCACTTTTTATAAGTGCTTGGAATCCATTACAAATACCAATTATTAATCCTTCTCTTGCAATAAATCTTTCAATAGCAGCACTTACTTTTTCATTCAATAGTATATTAACAATATATTTACCACTACCATCTGGTTCATCACCGGCAGAGAATCCACCACTAATTGCAAATATATTTGAATTGTCTAATGCTTCTACCATTTTATCAATACTTTTATTAATTTGTTCTTCATTCAAATCTACAAATGGTAACATATTAATTTTACAACCTGCTTTTGTTAAACCCTTAGCTACATCATATTCTGAGTTTGTTCCATAAAATACTGGTATGTAAGCTATTGGATTTTCAATTGCTGTTGCACTATATTCTAATTTATTTAATTTTCCTAATTTATAGTTTTCAATTTCTTTAGGTTCATTACTTAATTTATGTGCATATGTTGTAGGGTATATATCTGCAAGAACTTCTTCATTTATAGTAACTAATTCTTTTAAATCAATAACTTCATTTTGATATTCAATACTATCTTGTATTGTAGTACCTAGATAAATTAGTTGATCATTATCTAATTTAGTATTTGATGCAAAGACAAATCCTCCATAATAAGGATATAATAATTCATCAATACTTATTTTTTCTAATTTAATACCTATATTATTTCCAATTGAACTATCATATATTGCTTTTAACATCCCACCATTTTTAATTGATATAGCACTTGTTATTTTATTATCAGTTTGTAACTGATTCATTAAATTAAAGTTTTCTTTTAATATTTCATAATCTATCTTTTCAGATCTAGTAGTTTTTAAAGCATAAACATATTGATTAGTCTCTTTAAACTCTACTGATAATATATCTTTAGCTTTAGCAGTTGTAATTGCAAATGAAATTACAGTAGGTGGTACATCTATTTCATTATAAGTTCCTGACATACTATCTTTACCACCTAATGCAGGTAAGTTTAATTTTCTTTGTGTTTGTAGTGCACCTAATAATGCAGCAACAGGTTTTCCAAATCTTTCACCATCATTACTTACTCTTTCAAAGTATTCTTGTAATGATAGTCTTACATTATTCCATTTACCTCCTGATGCAACTATTCTAGCAACTGATTCTATAATGGCATATGAACCAACATAAAATGGTTGATATTCACCAATTTCTGGATTTCCTCCATAAGCAAGAACTGACACTGTATTTGTAAATCCTTTTTCAACTGGGATTTTTTGAGCTGATACTTCTGCAGGACTTAATTGATATTTACCTCCATATGCTGCTAAGACTGTTGATCTACCAACATTATTATCAAAAATTGATGATAGTGATTTAGTAGATGCATATCTTAAATCTTGTAACATAGTTTTTAAACTAGTTTCTAGTTTAGAAGTTACAAATTCACTTTTAAATACTGTATCAACATTAGTATCTAATATTGTTGGATTGATTGATTGTCTGATTCCATTAGTATCAAGAAATTCTCGATCAATATCAACAATTATATTATTTTGCCAACGCATTATCATTTTTTTAGCTGCAGTAACTGTAGCAACATTAACTGCAACAGTATTTTCTTCATTTGCTAGTTGTTTAAATCTATCAAAATCTTTAGCTTCTATAACTACTGCCATTCTTTCTTGAGATTCTGATAAAGCTAAATCTGTTCCATTTAAACCATCATATTTAGTTGGTAATACATCTAAATTAATATCTACACCATCAGCAATTTCTCCAATTGCAACAGAAACTCCACCAGCACCAAAATCATTAGCTTTCTTAATCATTTTAGATACTTCTTCATTTCTAAATAATCTTTGTAGTTTTCTTTCTTCAGGAGCATTTCCTTTTTGCACTTCACTTTTAGCTTCAACTAAAGTTTCTTTATGTTGTACTTTTGAAGATCCTGTAGCTCCTCCAACACCATCTCTACCTGTTGCACCACCAAGAAGAACAACAATATCACCAACTTCAGGTTGTTTTCTTACAACCATTGATTTAGGTGCTGCTCCAACAACTGCTCCTAACTCCATTCTTTTAGCTAAATAACCTGGATGATATAATTCTTTAATAAAGGTTGTACATAGTCCTATTTGATTACCATAAGAGCTATATCCTTTTGCAGCATTTTGTGTAATGGCTCTTTGAGATAATTTCCCAGGCAATGTTTGTTCAATTGGAGCTAAAACATTACCAGCTCCTGTTACCCTCATACCTTGGAATACATAAGATCTACCAGAAAGTGGATCTCTTATAGCACCACCAACACATGTTGCTGCTCCACCAAATGGTTCGATTTCAGTAGGGTGGTTATGTGTTTCATTTTTATACATTAATAAGTATTTTTCATCTGTTCCATCAACATCAACATCTATTTCAATACTACAAGCATTAACTTCATCACTAACTTCCATATCTAACAACATTCCATTAGCTCTTTCATATCTAGCTTCAATACTAGCCATTTCCATTAATGTCATTGGCTTATCACTTCTGTTTAATTCTGTTTTCATTTTAATATATGTTTTATAAGCACTATCTATTTCATCATTTATACTACTTTGAGAGTAATCTATATTTTTAAGCTCTGTTTCAAAAGTAGTATGACGACAGTGATCTGACCAATATGTATCTAAAATTAATACTTCTGTAATTCTAGGATCACGATTTTTTATTTTAAAATAATTTTGAATAAATTTTAAATCTTCAATGTTCATTGCTAAATTTTGTTCATTTAAAAATAATTCTAAATCTTTTACATTCATAGAAATAAAACCATCTACTGTTTCAACAGGTTTTATATTAATATCTATATTATTGTCTAAAGGTAGACTTAAATCTTTTACTTGATTTTCTAAAGGATTAACTAAAAATTTTATAATATTTTGTTTTTCTTCAATACTTACTTCATTATTTAGAATATAAATAATTGAACTTTTAACATCTACTTCATTATTTGCTCCTAATAATAAAAGTCCTGATCTTGCAGAAGAAGCTCGTTGATCAAATTGTCCTGCTAAAGCTTCTATAGCAAAGTAATTTAAATTTGATAAATCTAAATCATGAAATAAATTATCAGTTGCTATCTCCATAAATAATGTTTTTTCAGCTTTTGCTAGTGATGTTTCATCAACATTTAGTACATCATATACTTGAATCATTCTTAAATTATTTAAAGATGTGATTTTTAAATCCTTCTTTAATTGATTAAATAAGTTTGTTTGCGTAGTTTGAAATTGTGTTTTTTTCTCAACATAAATTCTAGTGTTCATTTTTTCGTTTCCTTTCTATTTTAGTAACATTAAAGTCAAAAAAACAGTGCACCAAAGCGCACTGTTATTATTTATCATTTTTTTGAATTATTGAATTGTTTAATGTTACTTTGTACATGTAGGTTCCTCCTAAGAAAAACAACGATAAAAGTATCCCTTTGTGCACGCACAAAAGCAAAAAACTTTTATCATAGTCCATCAATTTACGGTCGATTGGTAGAGACGTCTAACCCATATTGTTAGACATATACGATAAATAATAATATTCAATTTTCTTTACGATTTAATCTTATCACATCTTTATTTTTGTTACAATATGAAAATTACATTTTTATCATTAATAAGTGTATATTATTGTAATTGTTACAAATTTATAACTTTAAATTATATAATATATTCATTTGTATAGAAAAAAACTTTACCTTTGATTAAGCGATAGCTAAAGACTTACTGTTAGAAATTTTCACATTTAAAACATCAAATAATACCAAAAAATATTAGATATTATATAGTTTTGGATTTATTTTGTACTTTTGAATTATATCATTTGTTCTTTCACATATTTAGCATATAGTTTATGAGTCTTTAACAATTCTGAATGATTTCCACTTCCCGTGACATGTCCATTTTCAATAAAATATATATTATCTGCATTAACTATAGTTGAAAGTCTATGTGCAATAACAATTGTAGTTCTATTTACCATTAATTTATCCAATGCTTTTTGTACCATATATTCTGATTGTGAATCAAGACTTGCTGTAGCTTCATCTAACATAAGTATTTTGGGGTTTCTTAAAAAGGCTCTTGCAATTGCAATCCTTTGTTTTTGTCCACCCGATAATTTTAAACCTCGTTCTCCAATTTCTGTATCTAACTTATCTTTAAAATTCTCTACAAAATCTTTAGCATAAGCTAACTCTAAAGCTTCCCATAACTTTTCATCAGATACATTATCATATAAACCATAGGTTAAATTAAATTTTATAGAACCTGCAAAGACTGCACTATCTTGTGAAACATAGCCTATTTGACTACGCCATTCATTAATATTTATATCTTGTATATCGTAATTTCCTATTTTAATATAACCACTATTAGGTTTATAAAATCTTTCGATTAAAGCTAATACTGTTGATTTACCACTACCACTAGGACCAACAAATGCTACAACACTATTGGATTTAGCTTCAAAATTGAAATCATTTAAGATCATTTGATTTTCATTATAACCAAAGTTTACATTAGTTGATACAAGATCTAATCCACTTATATCTACATCTTTTATACTACCAACACTTTCTTTATCAAATAAAAGTATTTGTTGTATACGTTCTGTTGAACCCATAGCTTTTTGAACTTGAGAGAAGAATGTTGCAAATGTTGCAACTGGAGTTATTATATTGAAAATATAAAGTAAGAAGGCTACTAAAGTTCCTAAAGTTAATGTATTATTTGATACTCTGACAAAACCATAACCTAGTATTCCTACAATTGCTGCAAATAATACAGTTAATAAAATAGGTTGTAAAATAGCCTCAATTTTAGCATCTTTAATTCCTAATTGAAATATTTTACCAATTAGTGAAGCACCATTACTTTTTTCAAAGTTTTCTCCATTACTAGATTTTATTAATCTAATCTCTGTTAGTTTTTCACTAGCATCACCATTAAAATCAGCCGTTGCACTTTGTACTTGTTTCCCGATTTTAGCAATTAATTTACCTAATGGTAAGATAATAGCTACAATTACTGGGATAACACTAAATAGTAGGGCAGCCATTTTATAGTCCATAATAAATAGTATAATCATTGAGCCAATTAATTGAATACTACCTGTTAAAAATCCTGGAAACTGTGATGTAACTAAATCCTTTAAAACTGCAGTATCATTTACTAAACGAGAGCTACTTGCTCCTGCTTTTCGATCATCAAAGTAATTAACTGGAAGTAATAGTAAATGATTCCATAATCTTATCCTTAAGTTTTGAACTGCATTTTCACCTACATATCTTAAAATAAAACCACCTAGAGTACCAAAAACAAGTTGTACTATTAAAGCTAGTGCTATTAATATTATTACATTACTATCCAAATTCATTATTGTATTTGTATCAACTAAATTTTTACTTAACTGTGGTACGACTAAACTTGCAGCACTTGTAATGACACTTAAAAATATCCCAAGTAAAAATAAAGATTTTTTAGGACTAGCACTATTAATAAGCTTCAAAAAATCGATTAATCTAAACTGAAGTGAAACTTTTTTTGTTTTTGATTGTTGCTTTGCTACCATATAACTATTGTATGTATATAATAATACATACTTCTCCCTTCACTACTATAAATGCTAAAAAAATCTTTTATAAAAAAAATAGTAACTCATAAGCTAAAGCAAGTAAAGTTATTAGCATTAAACAATATAAGCAATATCTATAATTAAAAATACTTATTTAACTTATTAAGGTTTTATAAATTATAGAGTGGCATAAGATTTATTTTAATAAAATTCTTATACAGTTGGATCCAATTATTAAAAAAAAGAAAAAGATCTAAATCATCTTGTTTAATTACAAGAAGAATTAGATCTTACTTTCATATTAGTTTAAATTATTGAAGTTATATATCTAAATAATTCAATTTTAATTAATCATTTGTTCATTAACATACTTTGAATATAATGTGTGTTCTTTCAATAAAGTTGAATGTGTACCACTACCAGTTATTGAACCTTTTTCAATGAAATAAATATTATCAGCATTTACTATAGTTGATAAACGATGTGCAATTACTAAAGTAGTTCTTCCTATCATTAATTTATCTAAAGCTTTTTGAACCATTTCTTCTGATTGTGAATCAAGGCTTGCTGTAGCTTCATCTAACATTAATATTTTAGGATTTCTTAAAAAGGCACGAGCAATTGCAATTCTTTGCTTTTGTCCACCTGAAAGTTTAACTCCTCTTTCACCAATTTCTGTATCTAACTTATCTTTAAAATTCTCTACGAAATCTTTTGCATATGCTAGGCTTAATCCATCCCATAACTGTTCTTCAGTTAATTCTTGTTCAAGACCATATTGTAGATTATCTTTAATTGATCCCGCAAAGACTGAACTATCTTGAGATACATATCCTATTTGACTACGCCATTGCTTTAATTGGATATTTTGAATATTTTCATTTCCAATTTTAATACTACCACTATTAGGAATATAAAATCTTTCAAGTAGGGCAAAGACGGTAGATTTTCCACCACCACTTGGACCAGCAAATGCTACAACTGTATTTGGTTTAGCTTCAAAAGAAACATTTTTTAATATATCCTGATCATTTACATAAGCAAAACTCACATTATTTGCTTCTATACTTAATCCATCAATATTAATATTGTTTATAGTACCTACTTGTTCAACTTCAGTATTAAGAATTTCTTGTATTCTTTCAGTAGAACCCATAGCTTTTTGAACTTGAGAAAAGAACATAGCAAATGTCGCAACTGGAGAAATAATATTAAATAGATAAAGTAGAAAAGCAACTAAAGCACCACTTGTTAATGTTCCATTTTGAACTCTTACAGAACCATATCCTAAAATTCCAACAAATATACCTAACATACTAGTCATCATAATAGGCTGAAGTAATGCTTCAATTTTAGCATCTTTAATTCCTAATTTAAATATCTTATTTATAAAACTAGCACCATTTTCCATTTCAAAAGCTTCACCATTACTTGATTTTATAAGTCTAACTTCGGCTAATTTTTCACTAACTTCAGCATTAAAATTAGCTGTTGCTGTTTGAACTTGCTTTCCAATTTTTGCCATAATCTTACCAAGTGGTAACATTATTAATACAATAATGGGAATAATGCTGAACAATAAAGCAGCCATTTTCCAATCCATATAAAATAGTATTATTAAAGAACCTACTAATTGAATAGCTCCTGTAATAAAGCTAGGAAAATGTGATGTTACTAAATCTTTTACTATTATAGTATCATTTACTAACCTTGAACTGCTCTCCCCTGATTTTCGATCATCAAAATAGCTTACAGGCAATTTTAATAGATGATTCCATAATCGCTCACGTAAAGTTTTAACGGCACTTTCACCAACATATCTTAAGATAAATCCTCCTAAAGTACCAAAAGCTAACTGAGCTACAAAAGCAAGCACTAGTACTACAATCATGCTATTGCTAAAATGTGGTAAACCTGTTGAATCAACTAAATTCTTAGTTAACTGAGGGACTATTAAACTAGCCCCACTAGTTACTAAACTAAACAAAATTCCCAACATAAATAGTGATTTTTTAGGATTAACACTGTTAATTAGCTTTAAAAAATCCTTAAATTTAAAATTAGATGATGCTCTTGGTAAATCATCTGTAAAATCTGAATGATTTGACATAATAAAACTCCTTCTTTACTAGTTAAAACTAGTTATCCTTAATTAATTATTCTTTATCTTCTTTTTTGTCATCTTTTTTAAACATATCTTTCATAAAATCTTGATTCATAGTTCTTGAAAACTCATGTTGATTATTAAAAGAGTGATTATTATGATGTGGATGTGGATGAGGATGAGAATGGTGAGGGTGATTTTCTCTCATAACTTTTTTCATCTTTTTTCTAAATTCTCTTTTTTCACTAGCACTCATATTTTCATAATTTTCATCATATTCTTTCATATAATTTTCACGCATTTGTTGCATAGCTTTTAAACGATCAATAGGATCAATAAATTGTTTAGCTTCATTTTTAAATTCCTCATCCCAACCATCTACTATTTTATCTAAAGTGATAGAAAACTGTTGAAGTTCGACTTCATTTAATCCTTTAAAAAAGCTTTCACTATAACTACTACTTTTTTTACTAGTAATTTCTTTTGCTGTATTTAAACCTTTTTCTGTTAAATATACTAATTTACTTCTTTTATCTTGTTCATCTTCTACTCTAGTAATATCTTCACTTAACTCTAATTTTTTTAATAGTTCAGCTAAAGAGCTTTTTCTAATATCTAAAACTTCTGCAAGATGACTTTGATCTATTCCATCTTCCATTTTTAATATAGCTAATACTCTTTGTTGTCCTGTTAATCTTTGTTTCTTTTTAAACATTAATCTATTACTTGCTTCACTTACATATCTTAATTGTTTCATTAAATTATCTGTTAGATTATTCATTTTATTACCTCTTTCTATTTTTTGTTCGGTACCTTATCAAATTGATATAATTATTATAGTTCGGTACCATACTAAAGTCAAGCTTAAATTGTGTTTATAATTTTTTTAGGTAAGTAATTAAACTTAAAAAGGGTAACATAGTACCCTTTAGTAATGATTAAATAATCTTGATCTATTATTATTTTTTGTTAAATTTTATGATTATAATTTTCTGTTTTTTATTAGAATGATGTAATTTAGTATTATTAAAAGAAATATTATTAATATAGATAGTACTTCAAATATTACAAACTCAGTATTATGAAGTAAGTATTCAATATTTTGATAATAATCTAAGGCATCACCTAAAATATAAACATTACTAATTAATATAAGTAATGTTATAGTAAGTACAATTGTATTAAACCTGATATATTTTTTATTATTTCCCTCACATTAGCTATTTTCTATATATTGATATTTATTTATAGTAATAAATGAATTGATTAATTATTAGTTGTTTTTTTTAAAGTTTATATATAAAATCATTGATTAATCCTAGTATTATACAAGTTATAAAAACATTTTAGTTCTGTAATCTTTTTTATAAGTAGAATAATATGGGACTATATTAGATGTGAAAAATAAATATAATAGTACCATAAACATAAGATCTAATATTATTGATCTGTTTGTTACTACACTTCGATAAATAACTAATAATAGAAATAATATTATGGATAATACAATGATTTTAAAAACTAGTTTTGTTAGATATTTCATAAATTTATCAGATGTTAACTTAGAATTACTTCTCTAATAAAACTAATAGTAAGTCCAGAGTACAAAACTAAATTAAACTTGTAGTCTTTATCTAGTCTTTCTAAATATGGATTATTAATAAACTCTATAAATAAATAACCTAATAAAAATAAAATGTAAAAATTTATTACCTTTTATGTTTAGAATATAGGGAATTGAGTAAAAAAAGGAAAGAATAATGAAGAAAATTATAAAATTAAAAATATTAAATAATATTTTTCTAACATCTATTTTCATAATATTAATTTTTTTAGCTTATTATTTTTATTTAAATCTATTAAATCTTTAGATAATGTATTATTACTAGTTTGCCCATTATATGTACGATATACTTGGATACTGTTATTATTATAGTTATAGTAAATGGTATTATTTAACCAAGCAACACCTGTATTGTTAAACATTCCGACATTAGTTACTTTATTACCACTTGAATTTTTAATGACATTTACTCTGTTTGAATTATCACATGCAGATTCAATAAAACTTTTACCTTCTGCTAGGTTGCTAAAGAAATACCTTTCAAAATCTTGATCTTTCTCTTGAGAACTGTAATCTACTTCTCTTTGCCCAAAAGAGTGTATTTCACTAGCTTTAGAATTACTCATTATTAATAAGTTAGTTAATACTGTTAATAATACAATAATTTTTTTCATTTTAATTCTCCCTTATATTAAAATTATATGACTATAATATCATTCTATACTTTTATTGTAAACATATCGTGAAAACAATCACTTATAAATAACACTTTTATCACTTGAATACCTTAAAATATTATGTTGAGTTTAAGCGTCAATTATCAAAGATAATAAGTACTATATTTTATAGTTAGTTTTAGTAAATCGCAATTGTTTTGTCATATCAATTCTAGCTAGTAAAAAATTTAATTGTTTAAGTTGCGACATTTACTCTTTGGATTTCACCTGTTTTATAAATAATTTTAATTCTTTCTTCTCTAACTACGTTTGTAACAGTTGTAACCCCAATATCAAAACCTTTTTCAATTAATACTTGATGAATTTGAAGATTACTAATACATTGTTTATGTGTGTTACCCAATACGAGTGTTTTTCTATTTTCATCTTCTAATAATTGATCAATAATTTCTTCCATTGCTTTATTAAATTTTCTTGTTACTTTAATCCTAGCTATATATTTAGATGAGCAATTATCTCTTCTTGTATTTTTCTTATTTCAATTTTGTCATTTGTCTGTTCTATCTCTAGTTTTAAAGCAAGATGTTTATTATAAACTCTAGCCACTGTTTTACGATAAATCCAGTAATTCTAGAACTTCTCTATCTGAGATATTTCTTTCTTTTAACTTGATGATCTCTGCTTTATCAAATATAGTAATCATTCCTTTCAACCTCCCATATTAAGTTAACATCATTGTAACTTAATGTGAAAATATATAATAAAATAGTGGCCTCATTTTCAACTGATATTTAGTTGAATATTGGAGCGCTTTTATATTAACAAATACATCTTCTACTAATTCTATACTTTGTAATACTATATTTGTCATTATAATCACCTCAAACTGATTGTAACAAAAAAAAGAATACCCCTATGCATAACTGGAGAAAGTTATATGCATACTTTTGGATATTCTTATTTAACTATTTATAGAATAGCTTTATTATTATTTATCTAACTATATTCAGTATACTAACATTCTTAGCAAGTATAACTTAAACAATATTTAACTTTAATAAAGGTAGCTATGGACTTAGCTGTAGATATAAATAAGATGCAAGTAGGACTCAAAAAATGGGAGTATTAACTTGTAGATTCATTATAATATTACATAATTGTAATATTATATATAATAATTGTATGATTTTCTTAAGAAGTTAAGTTTTCATTTTTGATATAATTATTTTTAGATGGGGTGTTTTTATGAAAGTAAAATATAAATTTATAGATAGTAAGAAGATTGACTTTTATTTTCTTAATGATAAAGTTGATACTTGTAATATTAGATATTTCTCAGAAGTTGATTTTAAAAACTTTTTAACAATTGATTTAAATAAATTATTATCAAAGTATGCCTTAAGTGTTCAACTAGATGAATATAACAAATATATCTTTAATAAAGAAGGATATGGTGTTAGTGACTTTTCATTTTTAAAGAATTCTAAAAATGATTTACATCACTTAAAAGAGTATTTTAAATATCTTGTTGTTGTTGAGTTACTTAATGAAATTAATATTAGACATTATAATGCTGATAGAGTTTTATGTTACTTAATTGATAATAAGTATTTATCTTTAGATAATTGGGATCATCGTCACTTAGACTGTATACATACTGTACATAATCATTTTGGTCTTTTTTTAAAGAAAGTACTAAGTAAATATTCTAATGATTACGATAATATTTATTTAATGAATCATAAAAATGGTCTTACTGGAAAGTATATTAGATCATGTAAATTATATAAATATTTTTGGATTTTAGAAAATTTAGATTTTATTTATCAAGATTCTTTTAGTGAAGATAAGGTAGTATTTAGAAAATTTAATGAGCTTGCTAGTATTGTTCATACTTTACCTAATTACATGCCTTGTTTATTAAAATATGATTTAGCAAAAGAAAAAGAGAAGTATAATGATCGTCCAGAACTAATTTTGTTTGATCTTTATTATAATCAAATACAAAGAACTTTTAATTCACAACAAAAATCTAGGTGGCTTAATTTCTTTTCTAGTCAATATTTAAACAATACTTGTTTAGATTTGTATTCTATTGATAATATTAAAAAAACACACAAGAAAATGTCATGTTATCCTAGAAATAGTAATGAATATGAAAGGTATTTTCCTATTTATATAGATGAAGTTATTAATTTTATTAAAGTTAGAAAACAAGAAATACTTAATACTATATATAAATAGGATTATTCAAATATTAAAAATGAGCAAATAATTCAAGTCTGAATTATTTGCTCATTTTTAGTTATATTTATTCTACAATTGGTACATCTAAGCTATTTATAAAGTTTTTGAAATCATCGTTTTTATATATGTTATTCTCTACTATATATTCTTGTACAGTTGTAATGGCTTTCTTTAAGTTTTGATATTCTATTGATTGTTCTTCAACACTTTTATATATACCAATTATTTTTTTTAGTGATAAATACCAGATTAAATAGATACCTGTTTCAGTATTTTCATTAAAATCTAAATTATTTCTTAAAAGGTAATCGTATTTATTACTTCTTTCATTACTACCATGTGATAAATCACTAAATAATTTATAGTATGAATAAGTTACACTAGTATTGTCAATATAATACATTATATCTTTCATGCTTATATATTGATTTCCTAATGTTTCTTGGGCAAAACCATAATCACTTCCATATATTTTTTCATGTGTTGCACAAAATGAATTATATAAATATTTTGTCATTTTATCATTTTCTTGTTTATTAGCTATTTCAGTATCATCATTATTAGTTATTTTTTTTATATAGTGCCATTTGTTATACCAATATGATTGTTGATCACTTCCAATATAGATAAATTCCATTAAAACTTTATTTTCTAATATACTTCTACTAAGTCGATAACCTGAATTAAATAATTCATATCTTATATTTACTAGTAATTCATACATTAAATTAAATTGATGATTAAATATTGATCTAATTGCAATTTCTTTTTCTGTTAAGGTTTTTTCTTTATTAAATTTTATCAGTAATTTATAGTATGCTTCTATACAGTCTTTTGTTAATACAAAAAGAGCATTATTAGTTGCTGATTTACTTTGACATATTTCATAATTTATAAATAGTATATCTTTAATTTCCATATTGTCTTCCTACCAATTTCTCTAAATCTTGTAATAATATATTTACTGTTCTTAAATATGCAGAGACTTTATTTATGCTAAGATGCATCTTTTGATATTTTACTTCTATTTGAATTAAACCTGAATACTCATCAGCTAAATTCATTATTTTTTTTATTAATTCCTTATCTTTAATATTTATTTGAAGTTGTAAAGTAAGTTTATTAAGATCATCTATTACTTTAATAGCTTTGTTTCTACTAATAATAATTTCAAATTTTCTTTTATCTATAATATCTATTATACTAGATGGTAATTTTCCATATTGATCTCTTATTTCTTCTTCTACTTCTTTAAATTGTTCTATTTCTTTTACTTTATATATTTTTTGATATAATCTTATCTTATTATTATCATCCATTTGATAGGTATCAGGTATATAACCTGTATTTTTTATATTTATATTTTCAATGTTTTCAGTATTTTTAACAACTTTATTTTGTTTTTTATTAACTGCTTCTTGTAACATTTCAATATACAAATCATAACCTACACTTTCAATATTACCTGCTTGTGTTTTTCCTAATATATCTCCAGCACCTCTAATTGCTAGATCTCTTAAAGCTATTTTATACCCACTACCTAATTTAGTTAATTCTTTAATAGCTTGTAGTCTTTTAGTTGCTTCTGGAGTTAGTATTTTATTTTTTTTGTATAACATATAAGCATATGCAACTCTATCACTTCTTCCAACTCTACCTTTTATTTGATAAAGTTGTGATAAACCAAAATTATTTGCATCTTCTATTATTATTGTATTTGCATTAGGAATATCTATTCCTGTTTCAATTATGGTTGTTGTTACTAAAATATTATATTCATTTTGATCAAACATTTCCATAGTTCTTTCTATTTCTGCCTTTGGCATTTTTCCATGTATAACTCCTACTTTAACATTATGTTCTTTAAATAAATCTTCTATTCCTAAAGCAACTAAATCAATGTCTTTTGTTTTATTATATAAATAAAAGACCTGTCCATTTCTTAGTAATTCTCTTTCTATAGCTTCTTTTATTAGATACTTATTTTTTTCTACAACATATGTTTGTACTGGAACTCTGTTTAATGGAGGTGTTTGAAGTAATGACATTGGTCTTAATCCTGATAATGACATTTGTAATGTTCTTGGTATTGGTGTTGCAGATAATGTTAATACATCAATATTAGTTTTAAGTTGTTTAATCTTTTCTTTATCCTTAACTCCAAATCTTTGTTCTTCATCGACTACTAAAAGACCTAAATCATTGTATTCAATACTTTTACCTAATAACTTATGAGTACCAACAACAATATCTATTTTTTTATCCTTTAAATCAGTAATAACACTTTTCACTACTTTTGTTGTTGTATTTCTAGTTAGTAAAACGATATTAATTGGATAGTTTTTAAATTTTTCTAATAACGTTAAATAATGTTGTCTTGCTAAAATAGTTGTTGGACATAAAAATGATACTTGTTTATTATTTAAAACAGCTTTCATAATAGCTCTTATTGCAACTTCTGTTTTTCCATAACCTACATCACCACAAATAAGTCGATCCATTGCTTTATCTGATTCCATATCTTTTTTTACTTCTTCAATAGCTTTTTGTTGATCAGGAGTCAATTGATATTCAAAGTCATCTTCAAATTCTTTTTGTAAAGGCGTATCTGGTGCAAACGAAAAACCAATAGGTTGCTGTCTTGTTGCATACAATTCTAATAATTCGTCCATCATATCTTCTATTTTTTTAGCAACTTTAAGTTTAGTTTTTTTCCAGTCACTTCCACCTAGAGCTGATATTTTTGGAGGTATACTATCACTAGTAGAATATTTCTTTATTAGATTAAACTGATCAATTGGAATATATAGTTTTTCATTATTTCGATAGGCAATATGCAAGAAGTCTTTTTCAATATTATCAACTTTTAGTTGTACTAATCCTAAATATTGTCCAATACCATGATGATTATGTACTACATAATCATTTTCTTTCAACTCTTCTAAGTTTACTATGTCTACTGCATTACTAAATTTATTAAAAAACTTTGATCTCTTTACCTTTTTAGCAAAAATCTCTTTTTCTGTGTATAGTACTATTCCATATTCTTCATTTTTAAATCCTCTTGTAAACTCTTCTCTTAATATGTTTATATTTCCATCTTCATAAATATTTTGATTATACTCTAATTCATTATCATCTAATAATGATATAACATTATTTAAATCATGATGTTTTTCTAAGGATATAAATATTTTTAAATTTTCTTTTAAGTTTTCTTTTAACATTTCTATAAATTGTGAATTATCATTAATCTTTATTATTGGATATAAATCTAATGATTGTTCTACTAATTTAGTTCTATATTCTTTTATATCAATACTATGTAATAAAAGTATTTGATAATCTAAAAATATTTCAAAATCACAATATGCTTTATTCTCTAAACACTGTTCTTTTAAATAAGAATAACTTTCTAAATGAATATTTTCAATATTTGCTTTAATAGAAGTCATAGATGATGTAATTAAAATTGGATCATCTATATAATCTAGAATAGAATTTTTATTTTCTACTAGATTATAATATCTAGATAAAAAGAGTTCTTTATTAATAGTCATTGATGCTAATAATTCATCTGCTAAATTTTCATTTTTATTTTCTAAAGTTATTTTTTCATATATGTATGTATCCATTTTTTGATTATATACAGATACTGGATAAATTTGATATTCATCTAATTTTATTCTTGATCTTTGAGTATTAACATCAAATAATTTAAAGCTTTCTATTATTGTATCAAATGTATCAATTCTAACTGGTTGAGAATTAGAAATACCATATATATCTAGTACGTTACCTCTTATAGAAAATTCAAAAGGTAATGTAACTTTTGATACTTTATTAAATCCTACACTTATTAAATATTCACCAATTTCTTTAAAATCAATTTCATCATCTATTTTTAAATTTCTTATATTATTTAAATATTCTTCTTTAGATATTATTGGTTTTATAATTCCCATAGAGTGAGTAATAATTATCATAGGATTATTATTTTGACTTGATTTAATAGTATCTAGTCTTTGCATTGCAAGTTCAGGAGAACTTGCTAGTGTTTCAACAACTAATGATTCATCAAATCCAAAAAGATGTATATCTTCCTCATCAATATTAATTAAAAGTTCTTCATAAAGTTTTGTAGCACTAAAAAGGTTATTTTTTACAATAACCATATTTTTCTTATATTTTTTAAAATTCTTAATTATTAATATTGCTTCTTCAAAAGTATCTAATTCACATATACCTCTTTTATCATAAATATCAACAAATGGAATCTTTTCTATTAAATTCATTTTATCACCTTAAAATATTATATCACATTAAAAAAAACAAAAAAAATTAATAATTAAAAACTTATATTTTACTTTAATATTACATTATAGTTGTTGATAAGTTTATTTTGTTAATAAGTACTTTTCAACATATGTGGATAAGTGTGGATAAATATATTAAGCACTTATTTTATCGTTTTTTATTTGTTGATAAAACTGTTTATATTATGTGGATATAAAAACTTATCCCCACTACACTGTGGAAAAGTGGATAACTCAATTAACATATGTGGCAAACTTTTTTTTTAGTTGTGGATAAAGTTATAAACTATTGATAACTATGGTAATAATACCTATATATCTTGTGGATAAGTCTGTTGAAAAGTGAGTTATCAACAATTTTCCATTCGCTTTTTTAAACATTTTTGTATATAATAGTAGTTGTTAAAGCTATCTGTCTTAGATTAGCTTATGTCTCTTTTAAAAATTTTAAAATTCCCTTAATATGCGTCTTTTAAGGGCTTTTACTAACTTAAGAGATCGTTTTTATTGTACCTATAAATAATTTATTATAGTTTTTAATATTATTTTACAATAAAATATAAAATATAAAGATTATTTTTTCTAAAGTTATCCATAATTTTACAGTAAAATCTTATTTATTTATAAGATTTTGCTTTTATTGTCGATAATTGTGGATAAAAATTAATAATATATATAAAGGGGGAACACTT